>JAPSGI010000010.1 GCA_031177685.1 Solirubrobacteraceae bacterium
GTCCGCGGCGTAAGCAGCGGACCCCCTTCCTCGAAAGCCCAGGCGCACAGCGGGACTGGGGTCGGAGCCGGGGCGGCGGAGTGACGGTCTCCTAAGACCACCAGTAGAGACCACCAACTAGGAACCACCACCCTGACCACCAGGTGACCGTAGACCCCTGCCGTCGGAAACCTGTTCGCGGGGGGGGCGAATACCCGATCGGTACGCCCTTATCCAAGGTCAAACGCAAAGCGGCCCCGGCGCGGCTGCAACCGCCCGGGGCCCGGCACAGGAGGGGATTCCTCCCATGCATGATCAGCCTAGTGACCTCACCCCGGTCGAGGAGATGGACCGCGACGACGCCGCCGTCCTCCAGCTGCTCCTTGACCCGGAGCACAAGACACCCCTCTCAGACGACGAGCTCGTCCTCGAGATCGGCGACCGCATCTCCGTTGCCGACTCGCTGGGTCGGCTCCGCGGAGCGGGCCTCATCCACCGCTGTGGCGAGTTCGTCTTCTCGAGCGCGGCAGCGCGGCGGTTCGCGGCCCTCGCGTAAGAACTGCATGGCGCCCTCCAGCGCTCCGCGCTGGAGGGTACGTGCGCCTTCCGACGTCAACTTTCTGCGCTGTCGGCCGATACCGTATCCGCAGTAAACGCAATGACTTGCGGATATTGCGTTTGTGCTAGGCTGAGGCAGAACAGGAGTCCCCATGGCGACCGCTACATCTCCCGAACGCGTCCTCCACGCCGAACCCGAAGAGCAGACTCAGTTGGCCGATCTCATCGGTCTGATCGAGCACCTCGAAACGCAAGGCACGCCGAAGGCCCGCCTGCTCGGTCCCGACGGCGAGACCATCGATCTGCCGGCATCCGCGTACGAGGCACTGAAGGCTGTCGCCGGAGCGATGGCGCAGGGACTCACGATCACGCTCGTCCCTCACGGCCAAGAACTGACCACCCAGCAGGCCGCGGACCTGCTGCACATCTCCCGCCCCTCGCTGGTCAAGCTGCTCGAAGACGGCAGGATCGACTTCCACAAGGTCGGAACGCACCGACGGCTGAAGATCGAGGACGTTCTGCGCTACCGCGCTGAACGCGCCGAGGAGCGTCGCAAGGCGCTGCAGGAGCTCACGGAGCTCTCCGAGGACATCGGCTACCGCTAGGTCCATATACGCCGGGCCTTGCGCGATAGTCGCCCGGCATGGCCTACGCAGTCGTCCTAGACGCCAACGTCCTCTATCCGCTCTCGCTGCGCGACCTGCTGCTGCGACTGGCCGAGCGGGAGCTCTTCGACGTCGTCTGGAGCGAGCGGATCCTCGACGAGATGGCTCGCAACCTGATCGAGGACCATCACGTCACCGAGGAGCAAGCCTCACGACTCGCCGAAGCCATGCGCCGAGCCTTCCCGGACGCCGCCCAGGACCTCGACGCGATCGCCGTCATCGAGCCCACGATGCCCAACCACGAGGACGACCGCCACGTCCTCGCGGCTGCCGTGGTGGCGGGCGCCGAGGGAATCGTCACCTTCGACCGCAAGCACTTTCCCGACGCCGTCGTCGAGCCGCTCGGAAAGCAGGCTCTCGATCCCGACGACTTCCTCTGCACGCTTCACGACATGTTCGGCGAGGCCGTCGAGCGGACGCTCCAAGAGCTTTCCGATGCGCTGCGCAAGCCGCCCCGATCGGTGGCTGGCGTCCTAGACCTACTGCAGCTGGGAGGCGCCACCACGTTCGTAGCTCGGATGCGCGAGCGCTTTGCCCTCGGCCCGCGCACCGATGAGGAAATCCTCGGCCAGCGGTAGCGATAAAGCAGATCAGACCGGGGGGTGAGACGATCGAGTCATGGCAACAGCGGAGAACCCTTACCCAGCTACCGCAGACGACCGCGCGTGGGAGCTTTTCTTCGACGGGCTCGATGCAGACAGCGATGCGGCGCGAGAGATCCCTCCTGGGGCGGCGATCGTCGCCGCCGATGCACCCGACCGCGAGGAGCTCGTGCGCCGATATCACGCGGAGCGCCGAGCGGTGGTCGTGGTCGGTGAGGGCGGTCGCGAGGTTCTTAGGCCGCCGCTGCTCCACCGCAACCTGGTGATGGCCGGCGCATTGGCGTTGCTCGCCTGGGCTATCTGGCGCGCGGGCGATCGATCGCTGGCGTAGCCGTCTTGTCCTGCTCGCCGTCGCGGCGGCAGAGCGGCTTACCGCCGCTCAACCGGCGTCGCCGCTGACCTCTGGGCGGGCCCAACCGCCTCCAGCACCTCGGCGATCTGCGGGTACTTCGGATCCTCGTTGAGCCGCACGCGGTACACGTAGCTGTTGCGGAGGATCTGGTCGCTGAAGACGAAGTCAACGTTGCCGACGTACGGACTGTCCTCCGACATCACCTCGTACTTGTAACGCCAGGAGCGCTGGACCCGCTGGAGCTCGGCCGTGATGATCTGGATCTCGATCTCCTGGCCTTCGACCCCGACGCTCCCAGGCTCCACCGACTTCGGGCTGTGCTTCCGTCGGACGGTGCGGCCGCCCGGCGCGCGGCCGTACGCTCCCCGCGCGGAGTCCTTGGCCAGCTTGTCGACGCGCTTGGTATGCGGGCTGGACTTGCCGGGGACCCACTCCACGAAGACCGGCATTCCGATCCGCTTGGTCTCCGCGACAAACGCCTTCCACAAGTGTGCGTGTAGGACGGGCGGCCCGTCCTTTCGCATCCAGCGATTCGCCGACCACTGGAACTTCGCGGTGTCGAAGTTCTCGGAAACGAACGTCGAGTCGGTGTGGATGACGACCTTGCTGAACCGCGCCAAGTCCACCGCCGACCGGCCGCTGTTCAGACGCTTTATGGCCTCGACGCACGCCGTCAGCTCCATCTCCTGGTTGTTGGCTCCGGGGACGCCCGGACCGCTGAACTCCTCGACCACCTCGCGGCCGTCCTCGTCGACCGTCACGAACAGGAGGGCGTAGCCCCCACGGCGCGGCCGCGGCAGGGACGAGCCGTCGGTGAAGACGTTGACCGCGTGATCGTCGAGGCGCAGCACAGCACCACTGTGTAGCGCGTCGGGCGGTCCTCAACGGGGTCGAAATGAGACCAGGATGGTCGAGCGAAATGCACGACCGTGCATTTCCTCGCATTTCGGCGCCGAGACGCCGAACCCGCCGTCAAGGCCGCAACCGCCGCTTTGCAGGGATTTGCCGCGGCTCGCAGGGATTCGCCTAAAGCGGACGACGGGTCTCGAACCCGCGACCTTCGGCTTGGGAAGCCGACGCTCTACCAGCTGAGCTACGTCCGCGCGGGGGCGATTCTAGCGCTGGGGTGCTTGGCCGTTCGAGTGTCCAGGCCGGACCGGCAGCGCTTATGTCGGGCGCTTTGGGGCCGACGAGTGGGGTGTGCGACGTGTTTGTGCCTTGGCCCTCTTAACTGCTGTGGCGGCTTGCCTTCCCGCGGCTTCGCTCGCCGCGGGCGCGCGGACGGCCGGCGGTTGTGCGTATGCCCGACACGTCCCCACGGCCGCGACGGTCGACAAGGCGCGGCGGGCCACCGTCTGCCTGATCAATGCGCGCCGCGTCGCGCGCGGGCTGCGCCCGCTGCGGGTGGTCCCGGCGCTGCAGCGGGCGGCGCAGCGTCATTCGCAGGACATGGTGCGCCGCAACTACTTCTCGCACTCCTCGCGCACCGGGGCATCGCCCGGGCAGCGGCTGCGCTCGGCCGGGTGGCGGGCGCGTGGTAGCTCGCTCTTCGCCGAGAACCTCGCCTGGGGCGCCGGCAGCTTCGGCGACGCGCAGAGCATCGTCGCGGGCTGGATGCGCAGCCGGGGACACCGCGCGAACATCCTGCATCCGGGCTTCCGCGCGCTGGGCGTGGGTGTCGCCGCGGGCGTGCCGGGCCGCCGGGCGCGTGGCGGGACCTACACCGCCGACTTCGCGACCCCCTAGCTCCCCGGCCGCGCTCCGCCGGCGGCGGCGAGGGGCTCCTCGACCGACGTCCCCGGCGTCCGCAGCGCCACCGCGACGCCGGCCGCGACGATCGCCGCGCCGCCCGCCAGCACGGCCGGGGTGAGCGCCTGGTCGAGGATCACGGCCGCCAGGATCGCCGCCGAGACGGGCTCCATGTACGCCAGGATCCCGGCCGTGGTGGCCGGGACCCAGCGCAGCGCCGCCACGTAGACGACGCCGCTCAGCCCGGTCAGCGCGACGCCCAGCACGACCAGATACCCGAGCTCGCCGCCGGACAGCCCCTCGAACGACGTGAACACCAGCGACGGCGCCAGGACGACCGCGCTCGTCGCCTCCTGCCACGTCACCAGCGTCATCGGGTGCACCTCCGACGCCCAGCGCTTGATCAGCACGATCAGCAGCGCGTAGGTGATCGCCGCGAACACGGCGAGCACCACGCCGAGCAGGCGCACCTCCTCCGCCCCGCTCCCCCCGGACAGCGAGATGGCCGCGATGCCAGCCATCGACACGCCGAGCGCGACGACGGACAGCGCCGGCACGTGCTCGCGGATCAGCACCGGCGCGAGCATCGCCATGAAGATCGGCGCGGCGTACGTGATCAGCACGGCGCTGGCCACGCTGGTCTCCTTGATCGCGCCGAAGTACAGCGCCCAGTGCACCGCCAGCAGCACGCCGAGCGCGAGCACCGCCGGCGGGGGTCGCCGCAGCAGGTCCCGGCGCCGCGCCACCACGAGCAGCAGCGCGACGAAGGACGCCGAGAACAGGACGCGGAAGAACACGATGACGAGGGCGGGCTGGTCGACCTCGCGCACGAGGATTCCGATGAATCCCCACGTCAGCGCGCACACGGCGATCAGCACCGACCCGGTGCTGTGACGCGACACCGGCTGTACCGTAGGGGACGTGCGGCTCGTGCTGCTCCTCGTCGTCGCCGCTCTGGCGACCGCCGGCCCCGCGCAGGCGGCGGTCTCCTTCACCGACGTCGAGGACGAGGTGATGTGCACGGTCTGCGGGACGCCGCTGAACCTGGCACCGCAGGACGCCCCCTTCGCCCAGCGCCAGCGCGAGTTCATCCGGCGCCTGATCGCGCAGGGCCGCTCCAAGCAGCAGATCAAGGACGCGCTGGTCGCCCAGTACGGGAACGAGGTCCTCGCCGAGCCGCGCGACGAGGGCTTCGACGCCGCCGCGTACGGAGTTCCCCTCGCGGTCGGGGGGACCGCGCTGATCCTGCTCCTCATCGCCCTGCTGATGTGGCGGCGCAAGCCGCCCGCCCCGGAGCCGGTCGCCGCCGCCGGCGGCGTCTCCGCCGCCGACCGCCGCCGCCTCGACGAGGACATCAAGCGCTACGACTGACGCAACTTGCGTGTCGTTGGGCCGGCTATACCGGCTTAAAGGCACGCAAGTTCCGAGCGGCTACCCGTGCGCCCGCGGCAGATGCGGGCGGTGGGCGCGCAGGGCGGCGGCGGACACCCGTCCGCCGACGAACAGCAGGGCGACGACGAACCCCGCGAGCGCCAGCGCCGCGTCGACGCGGAAGGCGTCGGAGATCCCGTCCGCGAAGCCGGTCAGGTCCGCGCCGCCCCCCGTGACGATGGCCGTGTTCATGCCCAGGCCCACCGACCCGCCCGCGATCTGGAACATGTAGACGATCCCGCCGGCCAGCGAGGAGCGCGAGGGATCCAGGGCCGTCACGCCCGCGGTCGTCACCGACGAGTAGAACAGACCCACGCCGGCGCCCAGGACGAACATCCCGGGCAGCAGCGTCGTGTAGCCGTCTCCCGCCTCCAGGAACGACAGCAGCAGCATCCCCACGGCGATGCACGCCGCGCCCGACGACACGACGACCTTGGCGCCGACCCGCTCGTACAGCGGACCCGCGACGAACGACACCACCGCGAACGTCCCCATCATCGGCAGCAGCCCAGCCCCCGCCTTCAGCGGCGCGTAGCCCATCGCCTTGGTCATGAACTGCGGCAGGTACAGCAGCGCCGCGAAGAAGACCGCGGACATCAGCAGCACGGCCAGGCACGCCGCCGCGAAGTTGCGGTTGGCGATCACGTCGCGCGGCACCAGTGCCGCCGCGCCCGCGCGCCGCTCGACGACACCGAACAACACGAGCAGCACCGGGCACGCCGCCGCGAACGCGATCACGCGCGCGTCGCCCCACCCCCACTCCGAGGACTGGTCGAGCGCCAGCAGCAGCGCGACGAGGCCCAGGGACAGGGCCGTCACGCCCGCGTAGTCGATGCGCTCGCGCTCGCCGCCCGGCGGGTCGGGCGGGATCGCGCGCAGGGTCACGAACACGCCGAACGCCGCCACCGGCACGTTGAGGAAGAAGATCCAGCGCCAGGTCAGCTCGTCCGTGAGCACGCCGCCCACCAGCGGCCCGATCGCGTTGCCGAACCCCGCCGCGCCGAGGATCAGCCCGCCCGCCAGGCCGGCGCGCGACTCCGGCAGCGCCGCGAACGTCATCCCCAGGATCGCCGGCCACATCAGCGCGCCGCCGACGCCCATCAGCGCCCGACAGACGATCAGCCACGTGTCGTCGGTGGCCGCCCCGCCGAGCGCCGAGAAGCCGGCGAAGATCACGGAGCCGACGACGAACATCCGCCGGCGCCCGAACATGTCGGCCAGCCGCCCGCCCGTGACGATCAGCACGCCGAACACCAGGGCGTAGGCGTTGATCACCCACTGGACGGTCGACAGGTTGGTGTCGAGGTCCGCCTCGATCGACGGCAGCGCGACACTCAGCGCCGTGAAGTCGTTCGCGATGACGATGACCGCGACGGCCATCGCCGACAGCGCGAGGACGGTGGCGCGACTCACATCGTCTCCGGCGCCTCGACCCCCAGCAGGTCCAGCGCGCGCGCGATCGTCCGCCGCGTGGCCACGCACAGCGCGAGCCGGAAGGACTCCACCGCCGGCTCGACGCCCACCACCTTGCAGTCGCGGTAGAACGCCGTGAAGTCCTGCGCCAGCTCCAGCGCGTAGCTGGCGATCCGGTGCGGCGCCCGGCGCTCCGCCGCCTCCGCCACCTCGCCGGGGAACCCCAGCAGCTTGAGCACGAGCACGCGCTCGGCCGGGTGCAGCTCGCCGTCGGAACCGGCGTCCGGCGCGCTATCCCCCGCCTTGGCCAGGATCGAGGAGATCCGCGCGTGCGCGTACTGCACGTAGTAGACGGGGTTCTCCGCGCTCTCCTGCCGCGCCAGGTCGAGGTCGAGATCGATCGTCGTGTCGTGCGAGCGCTGGAGCATGAAGAACCGTGTCGCGTCGACGCCGATCTCGTCCAGCAGCTCGTCGAGCGTCACGAACTCGCCCCGGCGCTTGGACATGGACGCGCGCTGCCCGCCCTCCACGATGTGGACGAACTGCATCATCGGGACCTCCAGCACCTCCGGGTCCGCCCCCAGCGCGGAGAACAGCGCCTTCATCCGCCCGACGTAGCCGTGGTGGTCGGCGCCCAGCACGTTGACCAGTCGGTCGAACCCGCGCTCGAGCTTGTTGAGGTGGTAGGCGACGTCGGCCCCGAAGTAGGTGACCTCGCCGGTCGATCGCACCAGCACGCGGTCCTTGTCGTCGCCGAACGACGTGGTGCGCAGCCACACCGCGCCCTCGGACTCGTACACGTGCCCGTGCGCGCGCAGCTCGTCCACGGCATGCGCGATCGGCGACGGGTCGCCCTCGTGCAGCGCCGCCTCGCGGAACCACGTGTCGAAGCGCACGCGGTAGCGCTCCAGGGTGCCCTGGATCCCGGCGACGAGCTCGTCCACGGCGCGGCGCGCCAGCTCGTCCACGTCCATGTCGGCCGAACCCGCGATGCGCGCGGCCAGCTCGACCACGTAGTCGCCTTCGTAGCCGTCCTCGGGCGGCTCCTCGCCGCGCGCCCGCGCCCGGATCGACTCCCCCAGCTTGCGCACCTGCGAACCCGCGTCGTTGAAGTAGTACTCGCGCTCCACGGTGTGACCGGCGAGCGCGAGGATGCGCGCCAGCGAGTCGCCGTACGCGGCGTGGCGGCCCCCCGCGGCGGTCAGCGGCCCCGTCGGGTTGGCCGAGACGAACTCCACGTTCACCCGCTCCGGCCGCTCCGGGCGCCCGGCGCCGAAGGACTCGTCGCGCAGGATGCGCCCCACCGCGTCGCGGTACCAGGCGTCCGACATGAACAGGTTCAGGAACCCCGGCCCCGCGACCTCCACGCGGGCGATCCGGTCGCCCAGCGAGTCGCGCAGCTGCTCCCCCAGGCGCTCGGCCACCTCGCGCGGGGGCTGGCGCAGCTTGGGCGCCAGCAGCAGGGCGGCGTTGGTGGAGAAGTCCCCGAAGTGCGCCTTCTTCGGGCGCTCCAGCGTCGGCGACGCGCCCTGCGCCGCCCGTTCCACGGCGCTGCGCAGCTCGTCCACGGGAGTGGTCATGCCGGTACTAATAGTGATACGGCTCGCCGGCCAGGATCTTGTGGGCCCGGTAGATCTGCTCCAGCAGCACCACGCGCGCCAGCTGGTGGGGCAACGTGAAGGACCCGAACGACAGCCGGTGGTCGACCTCGTCGAGGTCCAGCCCCTTGGGGCCCCCCACCACGAAGCACAGGTCACGCCCGCTCTGGCGGCGATCCTCCATGAACCGGGCGAACGCCTCGGAGTCCATCGCCTCGCCGCGGGAGTCCAGCAGCGACACGAACGCGCGGTCGGGAACCCGCCGCGCGACGCGGTCGTCCTCGCGGACCTCGACGATCTCGACCTTGGTGTGACCCGCCAGCAGCTTCTGGTAGTGCTGAACGTCGTCGGCGAAGGGCGGGCGCAGGCGGCCGACGGCCAGGACGAGGATCCGCACCGGTGCGATACTAGCCCGATGGACGAGCACGACGACGCCCGCGAGCGTCACATCAACATCCACTTCGCGCCGGAGCTGATGGCCGGGGCGTACGCGAACTTCGCCAACGTCTCGCACTCCGACTACGAGTTCACGATCACCTTCGCGCGCGTGGATCACGAGGTCGAGGACGAGGAGATCCCCGGCGTCGTCGTATCCCGCCTGAACCTCAGCCCCCGCTTCATGCGCGAGCTGATCGACGCCATGCAGGACAACTACTCCAAGTGGCGCACCCGCGAGGGGATCAAGAACCTGCCGGAGTTCGGCGGCGGCCCGGGCGACCCGGGGACCGAGACCAGCTAGGACAGCTCCTGCACGCCGTGGGAGACGAGCTCCACGGCGATCGCGAGGATCAGGAAGCCGAACACGCGCGTGAGCGCGCCGATGCCGTTGGGGCCGAGCCGCCGCGACAGCGGCTCGCCCAGCAGCAGCACGGCCAGCGCCAGCAGGGCCATGGCGACGATCCCCAGCGCCTGACCGGGATAGGCGGTCCAGTCGTCGTTGCGCGTGGCCAGGCCGACCACCACGCCGATCGCGCCGGGCCCGGCCAGCAGCGGCATGGCCATCGGCGTGAACGAGACGTCGTCCTTGGCCCGTCCCGCCGCGTGCTCGTCCTCCGAGATCCCCGGCTGCGAGGTGAGCATCCCCCACGCCGTGTGGGCGACGATGAGCCCGCCCGCGATCTCCAGCGCGCCCAGCGTGATCCCGAACAGGTTCAGCAGCAGCCGGCCCACGAACAGGAACGTGACGAGGATCGCCACGACGTAGACCGCGGTCATGATCGCCTGGCGCCGGCGCAGCGCCCGCGAGTCGCCCTCGGTGAGCGACAGGAACACCGGCAGGTTCCCCAGCGGGTTGACGATCGGGAACAGCGCGACGAACGTCGCGCCGGCCGCCGAGAGGAAGGCCTCGAGCACGCGCGGAGTTCTAGCGGCGCCCGCGCTCGTACGCGACGCCGATGCCGATCCGCTCGATCGTCGGCGGGTGCGTGGAGAGCAGCGCCTCCTGCCAGCGCGGGGGATCGGGGTCCGAGACGTTGCGCAGCGCGATCCGGCGCTCGAAGCCGATGAAGGGCTCGGGCGCCTCGGTCAGGCGCAGCGCGTAGGAGTCCGCCCGCGCCTCCACCCGGCGCGACAGCTGGTTGGAGATCGTGCCGATCGCGCCCGAGACGAGCGCCAGCGACAGGACGACCGCCGGCAGGACGCCGGCCGTCCCGGCCCGGCCGGGCGCCAGGCGCTCGCTGAGCCGCTGGATCCCCAGCATGCCGAACGGCGCGACCAGCGCCACGTAGAGCAGGCCGTTGGGCACGTCGCGGTAGTGGACGTGCGCCAGCTCGTGCGCGACGACGAGGCGGACCTCGTCACGTGTGAAGTGCTCCAGCAGCGTGTCGTAGAGGACGACGCGCTTGGTCGTGCCCAGCCCGGTCACGTACGCGTTGGCCGCCGTGGTGCGCCGGCTGGCGTCCACCACGTAGACCTCCCCCACCTTCACGTCCGCCGCGCGCGCCAGCGCGAGCACGTCCGTGCGCGTCCGCCCGTCGGGCAGACGCTCGAAGCGGTTGAACACGGGGTCGAGCACCACCGGGCCGGCGTACAGGAAGGCCGCCCCGACCGCGACCACGGCCACGCCGCCCGGCGCCCACCAGTGGCGGGGAAAGCGCCGCTGCAGTCCCAGCAGGATCAGCGCACCGGCGCCGGCGAGACCCGCGCCGATGCCAAACGACTTCGCCACGTCCACCCCCCACGCCGGCCAGGACTGCGTGGCCAGCCCCACGTCCAGCGCCCGCGCGCGGCGCACCGCGTCCACCGGCAGGGTCGCCGCGCCCAGCGCGACGGACAGCGCCGCGCCCGCCGCCGCGCCGGCCAGCAGCGGCCGGCGCCACTCGCGCCGCAGCGCCCGCGGCGGGCGCCGGATCACCCACACCAGCAGCCCGCCCTGCACCAGCAGCGCCGCCCCGAACAGCGCCAGCTGGGGGCGGCGGAAGTCGCGCGCCCGGTCCAGCTGGGCCTCGCTGAAGTACGATCGCACGCTCACGGGCGCCGGGTCGATCACGCCGTCGCGCGGGCGGAGCAGCAGCACCGCGGCCTCCGCCACGACGACGGCGGCGACCAGCGCGATCGGCAGTCGCAGGCGCCCGCGGTCCACTCCTGCACGGTACCGATGCGCATCGCCGTCCTATCCGACATCCACGGCAACCGGCACGCCTTCGAGGCCGTGCTGGACGCCGTGGACGCCGAGGGCGTGGACGAGATCTGGTGCCTGGGCGACCTCGTCGGCTACGGCGCCGACCCCGACGCCTGCTGCGAGCTGGCCGCCCGCCACTGCCGCGTGTGCCTGGTCGGCAACCACGACCTCGCGGTGCGCGGCGACATCCCGCTGGACGAGTTCTCCACCGGCGCGCGCGTGGCGGCGGAGTGGACGCAGGAGGTGATCGCGCCGGAGAACCTGGAGTTCCTGCGCAGCCTGCAGCCGCAGCTGCTGGACCGCGAGGAGGTCGGGCTCTACCACGCCAGCCCGCGCGACCCGGTGTGGGAGTACGTCCTCTCCACGCTGCTGGCCGACCTGTGCCTGGACTCCCAGCCGCATCGCGTGTGCCTGATCGGCCACTCCCACGTCGCGCTGTCGTTCCGCCGCGAGGAGGGCGAGGCGGCCACCGGCGAGACGCGCCGGGAAGGCGACTCCATCGACCTCTCCAGGCACGAGTGGCTGCTGAACCCGGGCAGCGTGGGCCAGCCGCGCGACGGCGACCCGCGCGCGGCGTGGCTGATGCTGGAGTCCGACGGCCCCTCCGCGACCTGGCGGCGGACGAGCTACGACGTGGCGGGGGCGGCGTCGGCGATCCGCGCCGCGCGGCTGCCCGAGTCGCTGGCCGAGCGGCTCGAGTACGGCCAGTAGCATGCGGCGGCCGATGCGCTTTCTGGCGGTTGCCCTGCTGTCCGCCGCGCTCGGTGTCTCGAGCGCGTTCCTGGTCGCCTGCGGCGACCGCAACTCCCTCATCCCCGAGGGCGACGCGGCCGCCATGGAGTCCGACCTCGATCGCGCCTCCTCGCTGTACGCCCAGGAGGAGTGCCGGGCCGCGCAGCGGGCGGTGATCTCCGCGCGCGGGCGGGCCGAGGCGCTCCCGCCCGACGTGGACGGCGCCCTGCAGGCCACCCTGCAGGACAACCTCGACGCGGCGCTCGCGCGCATCCGCGAGCAGTGCGGGCGCACCCAGACGACCCAGACGACGCAGACCACGCAGACCACGACCACCGAGCCGACCCAGACGACCGAGACCACCACCACGCAGCCGCCGCCGACCACCACGACCACCGAGCCGCCGCCCACCACGACCACGGAGCCGCCCGAGCCGCCCGTCGCGCCGAACGGCAGCGGCGGCACGCCGCCCGGCCAGGGCCAGCTGCGGGAGTGAGCCATGGCCGAGCGCGTGATCTCCGACCGCTATCGCATCGACGGGCGCCTGGGCATCGGCGGCATGTCGACGGTCCACCGCGCCTTCGACGACCGCCTGGAGCGCGAGGTGGCGATCAAGCTGCTGGCCGAGCACCTGGCCGAGGACGAGACGTTCGTGTCGCGCTTCCGCCGCGAGGCGCTGGCGGCGGCGCGCCTGGTCCATCCCAACATCGTGCAGGTGTTCGACTTCGGGCTGGACGAGCCAACGGGACAGCACTTCATCGTGATGGAGCTGGTCGACGGCCCCTCCTGCGCCCAGGTCCTGCGCGACCGGCGCCTGCTCCCCGTGAACGAGGCGCTGGACGTCATCGGACAGTCGTCGCGCGGGCTCGGCCACGCGCACCGCAACGGCGTCGTGCACCGCGACGTCAAGCCCGGCAACCTCCTGATCGGCGCGGACGGCGTGGTCAAGCTCGCCGACTTCGGGATCGCCCGCGCCACCGAGCAGTCGAGCATCACCCAGGTCGGCTCGGTACTGGGGACGGCGGCGTACCTGGCGCCCGAGCAGGCGCGCGGCGAGGAGGCCGGGCCGGCCGCCGACGTCTACGCGCTGGCCGTCGTGACCTACCAGCTGATCTCCGGACGGCTGCCCTACGAGGCGACCTCGCTGTCCGAGCTCACGCTCAAGCAGCAGCGCGAGGCGCCGGTCCCGCTGGACGCCATCGCGCCGGACGTGCCCCCGACGCTGGCGCGCGCGGTGGCGCGCGGCCTGGCGCTCGACCCCGCGGCGCGCTACGACAGCGCGGTCGCGTTCGGCGAGGCGCTGCGGGCGGGCGAGCGCGGCGTGGAGCCGCCCGCGCCGCCGGTGCCCGACCGCGCGACGGAGGCCACGCAGATGCTGCAGCGCGAGCCCACCGAGGCGACGCGCATGCTGCCGCCTCGCGAGCCCGTCACGCCCGCGCAGCCCGTGCGGGCCGTGCGCCCGCCCGCGCAGCGCCGCCCGGCGCCCGAGCCGGCCAAGCGCCGCGGCCGTCGGTTGGGCCGCGTCGCCCTCGTCCTGGCGATCCTGCTCGGCCTCGGCGCGCTGGCGGGGATCGCGATCGCCGACCAGCTGGCGGCGGACCCGGAGCTGCGCCGCGTGGTGGAGCGCGACGCCCAGGAGGCGATCCAGGAGGTCAAGCGCTTCATCGAGGACAACACGCGATGACCGGCCGGACCGTGCTCATCACCGGCGCGGCGCGCGGCATCGGCGCCGAGACCGCGCGCCAGCTCGCCGCCGGCGGCGCGCAGGTCGCGCTGGCCGGCCTGGAGCCGCAGCGCCTGGAGACGCTGGCCGCGGAGCTCGGGGATCGCGCGGCGTGGTGGGAGGTCGACGTGCGCGACGCGGGCGCGCTGGAGACCGCGGTCGCCGGCGCGATGGAGCGCTTCGGCGGCCTGGACGCCGTCGTGGCCAACGCGGGCATCCGCCCTCCCTCCGCGACCGTCGCCACCGTCGACCCCGTCGCCTTCGAGCGCGTCATCGACGTCAACCTGCTCGGCGTGTGGCGGACGGTCCGCGCCGCCCTCCCCCATCTGGTCGAGCGCCGCGGCTACGCGCTGGGCATCGCCTCCCTGGCCGCCGCGCTGCACGCGCCCACGATGGCGCCCTACGCGATGGCCAAGGCCGGCGTCGAGGCGTTCATGAACTCGCTGCGCCTGGAGGTCGAGCCCAAGGGCGTCGCGGTGGGCACCGGCTACTTCGGGTTCATCGATACCGACATGGTCCGCGACGCCTTCGCGCAGCGCGGCACCGATCGCCTGACCGAGCGCTCGCCGTCCTTCATGTCGCGTCCCCTGCCGGTCGCGGTGGCGGGGAAGGCGATCGTGCGCGGCATCGAGCGCCGCTCGCGGCGCGTCTACGCGCCGAAGTGGATCCTGCCCGCGCTGCTGGCCTCCGGCGCCTTCCAGCACGTGGCGGACGCCGGCACGCGCCGCGGCGGGCTGAGGGAGGTCATCGCCGAGGTGGAGCGGGAGCCCGAGCTTCCGCCCGACCCGGCCGCGTAGCCTCCGCGAAGGGCGAGGCCCCCGCGCGCAGCGCGAACGCGACCTCGGCGAGCCGCCCCTCCGCGATCGCCCCGCGCAGGGCCGCCATCACGGCCTGCACGAACGTCAGGTTGTGCAGGGTCAGCAGCCGCATCCCCGTGGGCTCGCGCTGCTTGAGCAGGTGGCGCAGGTAGGCCCGCGAGCGCCCGTCCCGGCACGTCGGGCAGGGGCAGCCGTCCAGGATCGGCGCGCGGTCGTCGCGGAAGCGGCCGTTGAGCAGGTTGACCCGCCAGCGGTCCGCGGGATCGGGCGTCAGCGCCATCCCGTGGCGGGCCAGCCGCGTGGGCATCGCGCAGTCGAACGTCTCGATGCCCAGCTCCACGCCGCGGATCAGGTCGTCCACGTCGCCGATGCCCAGCAGGTGGCGCGGGCGCTCCTGCGGCAGCTCGTCGACCGCCCACTCCACGACCTCGTACATCTGCGCCTTGTCCTCCCCCAGCGAGCCGCCGATCGCGATGCCGGCGCAGCCGCTGGCCGCGACCTCCTGCGCCGAGGCCCGCCGCAGGTCCTCGTGCACCCCGCCCTGGACGATCCCGTACACGACCTGGCCCGCCGGGCCCCGCTCGGCGTGCCAGTCCAGGCAGCGGCGCAGCCAGCGGTGCGTGCGCTGCGTCGAGGCCGCGGTGTAGTCGCGCGAGACGTGAAACGGCGTGCACTCGTCGAAGGCCAGCGCGAGGTCGGAGCCCAGCGCCGCCTGGACCGCCATCGAGCCCTCGGGCGAGAGGAAGCGGTCGGTCCCGTCCACGTAGGAGCGGAAGCGCACGCCCTCCTCCTCGATGGCCAGGATGGCGCCCTCGCGCTCGCCGGCGCCGTCACCGCGCGTCTTGCGCCCCTTGACCTCGTCGGCCACCGCCCCGTGCCCCATCGAGAAGACCTGGAAGCCCCCCGAGTCGGTGACGATCGGGCGCTCCCAGCCCATGAACCCGTGCAGTCCGCCGTGGTCGGCCACCACCTCGGGCCCCGGCTCGAGCATCAGGTGGAACGTGTTGCCCAGGACCATGTCGAAGCCCAGGGCCGCCACCTCGTCGGCGGTCAGCGTCTTGACGACGCCCTTGGTGGCCAGCGGCACGAAGGCCGGCGTGCGCACGTCGCCGTGCGCCAGACGCAGAACGCCGGCCCGCGCCCGCGAGCCGGCGTCCCGGTGCTCGATCTCGAAGTCCACGGGATCGAGCCTAGAGGCGTGAGCGTCCCCTACGAGGTCTCGCTGCCCTCGATGGCCGGCTGCCCGTTGGCGCCGCCCACGCTGATCGCGACCTTGCGCGGCTTGCGCTCCTCGGGCTTGGGGATGCGGACCTCGAGCACGCCGCGGTCGAAGGACGCGGACACCGCGTCGGCGTCGACGCCCTCCGGCAGGGTCAGCGACCGCGCGAAGTTGCCGTACGCGCGCTCGACGCGGTAGTAGCCCTCCTTGCGGTCCTCGTGCTCGGCCTTGCGCTCCCCGGAGATCGTCAGGACGTTGTCCTCGAGCTCGATCGACACGTCGTCCTCGCTCAGGCCCGGGAGATCCGCGCGCAGCACGAAGTGCTCGTCGGTCTCCACGAGGTCCATCGCGGGAATCCAGCGGCGCAGCGCGGTGCCGTTGCCGGCGCCGTGGGTGGGCGTGTCGAAGAAGGTCGAGAACAGCCGGTTCATCTCGGACTGCAGCGAGGTGAGCTCACGCGTCGGGTCCCAGCGGATGAGTGCCATTGCGGTTCCTCCTTTCTCCAGTTGACGGTAGTATGAAATCTAAGTGTAGCTATGTCAAGTCTTGATCCGCTCCCAGACCTCGGCGAGGCGCTCGGCGTCGTCCGGCTCCAAGACGGAGAGGAAGAGCCTCCGGACGCCTTCCTGGTGCGTGGGCCGCGCGTCCAGGAGCGCCGAGAGCCCGGCGTCCGTGAGGACCGCGAAGGCGCCGCGCGCGTCCTCCTCGCACTCCTCGCGGCAGACCAGCCCCTCGCGCGCCAGCCGGTCCACGAGCCGCGTCAGCCCGCTGCGGCTGAGCACGACTGCGTCGGCCAGCTCGCGCATGCGCAGGCGCCGGTCCGGCGCGGCCGCGAGGTTCGTCAGTACGTCGTAGGAGGTCAGCGGCAGCCCGTGGGCCGCGCGCAGCTCCTCGTCCAGGCGGCGCACCAGCCGGGCGTGGGCGCGCAGGAACCCGCTCCAGACCCGCACCTCCGACTCGTCCAGCGGCTTGGCCATGCCGCTATTCTAGTTGCCTAAGCAATCAGTATGCGCCTCGAAGGTATCCACCACATCACCGCGATCACCGGCGACGCGCCGCGCAACGTCGAGTTCTACGTACGCACGCTCGGCCTGCGGATGGTCAAGAAGACCGTGAACTTCGACGCGCCCGACGTCTACCACCTGTACTACGGCGACGAGCGCGGCGACCCCGGGTCGATCCTCACCTTCTTCGAGTTCCCGGGGGCCACGCCCGGCCGGCCCGGCGCGGGCATGGTCCACACGATCGAGTGGCGCGTGGCCACCCCCGCGGCGCTGGACTTCTGGGCGTCGCGGCTGGGCGACGCCGGCGTGACCGTGCAGCGCGAGGACGGGCGGCTGCGCTTCGCCGATCCCGAGGGCCTGGCGTTCGCGCTCGTCGTCGACGAGTCCGGCGAGCCTCCCCTCGTCGCGCGGGCGGCGGACGTGCCCGAGGAGCACGCGCTGCGGGGCTTCGCCGGCGTACGCGCCCACGCGGACCCCGAGCGCGCCGCCGCGCTGTTCGAGGCGCTGGCCTTCGCGCGCGCCGGCGACGCGGCGTGGCGGGTCGCGGGCGAGCGGCGCAGCGCGGTGTTCGCGCTGGACGCGCCGCCCCCCGAGGTCGGCATCCAGGGCGCCGGCACCGTCCACCACATCGCCTGGTCCTCCAAGGACGACGACGAGCAGGAGGCGTGGCGCGCGCGGGTCGGCGAGGCGGGCGCGCGCCCCACGCAGATCATCGACCGCCAGTACTTCCATTCCGTGTACTTCCGCGAGCCCGGCGGCGTGCTGTTCGAGCTGGCCACGCGCGGCCCCGGCTTCGACGTGGACGAGCCGCCCGAGAGCCTCGGCGAGGCGCTGCGGCTGCCGCCCCAGCACGAGCACCTGCGCGAGCGCCTGGAGCAGACGCTGACCCCGCTGCCCAACCCGCGCGCCGCGTGAGCCTCGAGCTGCTCGACCACCGGGTGCGGCCTGCGTCCGGCGAGGCCGAGGGCGCCCTCGTGCTGCTGCACGGGCGCGGGACCAGCGAGCACGACCTGTTCGGGCTGCTCGACGTGTTCGACCCCGAGCGCCGGCTGGTCGGGATCACGCCGGGCGGGCCGCTCGCGCTGCCGCCGGGCGGGCGCCACTGGTACGCGATCCGCCGCATCGGCTTCCCGCCGCCCGAGACGTTCCTGCCGACCTACGAGCGGCTGACGCGGTGGTTCGACGCGCTGCCCGAGGCGTTCGGCGTGCCGGTCGAGCGGACGATCCTCGGCGGATTCTCCCAGGGCGCGGTGATGTCCTACGCGGTCGGGCTGGGCCGCGGGCGCCCCGCACCCGCCGGGATCCTGGCCCTCAGCGGCTTCATGCCGACCGTCGAGGGCTTCGAGCTCGACCTCTACGACCGGACCGGCTACCCCGTCGCCGTCGCCCACGGCACGCTCGACCAGGTCATCGGCGTCGAATGGGGCCGCGACGCCCGCGACCGCCTCAGCGCCGCGGGCGCCGACGTGCTCTACCGCGAGTCGCCGGTCCCCCACACCATCGACCCGCGCACCATCCCCGACCTGACCCGCTTCGTCGCGGACACGCTGGCCCGCGCCCCGCGGTGAGCGGGCGCGATCAGCGCAGCAGCGTCTTCCCGGTCATCTCCGTGGGCTGCTCGATCCCCAGCAGGTCGAGGATCGTCGGCGCGACGTCGGCCAGGATCCCGTCGTCGCGCAGCTCGCGCCCCGGCGCGGTGAGGATGACCGGGACGGGGTTGAGCGAGTGGGCGGTGTTGGGGCTGCCGTCGGGCTCGAGCATGTGGTCGGCGTTGCCGTGGTCGGCCGTGACGAAGCAGGCGCCGCCGCCCTCGTGCACCGCTTCGACCACCTGGCGCAGACCCGCGTCGACCGCCTGCACCGCGCGCACCGCGGCGGGGATGACGCCGGTGTGGCCGACCATGTCGGGGTTGGCGAAGTTGACGATGCCGAAGGCGGGGCGGTCCTCGCGCCACGCGCCGGCGAAGGCGGCCGCCACCTCGGCGGCACGCATCTCGGGCGCGTGGTCATACGTCGGCACGTCGCGGCGCGAGGGGATCAGCTCGCGGCGCTCGCCCTCCCACGGCTCCTCGCGCCCGCCGTTGAAGAAGTACGTGACGTGCGCGTACTTCTCGGTCTCGGCGACGTGGAGCTGGCGCAGGCCGCGGCCGGCGACCACCTCGGCCAGCGTCACCTCGGGGCGCGCCGGCGGGAAGGCGACGGGATACGGCCACCCTTCCTCGTACTCGGTCATCGTCGCGTAGCGCGCGACGGGCGCGGCGCCGCGGCGATCGACGTCCGCGAACTCCGGCTCGGCCAGCGCGCGCGTGATCTGGCGCATGCGGTCGGGGCGGAAGTTGAAGGCCACGACCGCGTCGCGGTCCGGGCGTATGCGCGCCTCGTCCCCCACCAGCGTGGGCGCGACGAACTCGTCGGTCTCGTCGCGCGCGTAGGCGTCGCGGACCGCCTGCGCCCCGCTGTCCGCGCGGTGCGGCGCGTCGCCGTGGACGAGCGCGTCGTAGGCGCGCTGCGTGCGGTCCCAGCGCCGGTCGCGGTCCATCGCCCAGTAGCGCCCGGCGACGCTGCCCACGCGGGCGTTGCCCGCCGCGGCGCACCATCCCTCCACCGTCTCCAGGTAGCCCGCGCCCGCGGTGGGCAGGGTGTCGCGGCCGTCGGTGAACGCGTGGACCACGACCTCGGGCACGCCGAGCCGCGCGCCCAGCGCGATCAGCGCCTCCAGGTGCTTCGGGCCCGAGTGCACGCCGCCGTCGGACACCAGGCCGATCAGGTGCACGCGCTCGGCGGCGCCGTAGGCGTCGCGCAGGACGGCGTTGCCCTCCAGCTCGCCGCGCGCGACCGCGTCGTCGATCCGCGTCAGGTCCTGCAGGACGACCGCGCCCGCGCCCAGGTTGAGGTGCCCGACCTCCGAGTTGCCCATCTGCCCCTCGGGCAGGCCGACCGCGCGCCCGCCGGCCCGCATCCGCGTGTGGGGGTACGTCGACCACAGCTCGTCGAAGACCGGCGTGGCGGCGAGCGAGATGGCGTTGCCCGGCCCCGGCGGCGCCAGCCCCCAGCCGTCCAGGACGACCAGCGCTGCGCCGGTCAGGCTCATGCCGCCGCGACGATGGCGGCGAAGGACTCGGCGTCGAGGCTGGCCCCGCCCACCAGCGCACCGTCCACGTCGGGCAGCGCGAGCAGCTCGGCGGCGTTGTCGGGCTTGACGCTCCCGCCGTAGAGGACGCGCACGGCGTCGCCGGCCGCGCGCGAGCGGTCGTTGACCAACGCGCGGACGAAGGCGATCGCGTCCTGCGCCTGCTCGGGCGTGGCGACCTTCCCGGTGCCGATGGCCCAGATCGGCTCGTAGGCGATCACCACGTCGGCCAGCCGCGCGTCGTCCACCTTGGCCAGCGCCTCGCGCACCTGCTGGCGCAGCTTGCGCTGCGTCTGCTCGGCCTCGCGCTCCTCCTCGGTCTCCCCCACGCACAGGATCGGTACCAGGCCGGCGTCCAGCAGGGCCGGGACCTTCGCCTGCAGCGCGCGGTCGGTCTCGCCGAACAGCTGGCGGCGCTCGGAGTGGCCCACGATCGCGCCGTGCACGTCGAGCTCGACGAGCATGGGCGGCGAGACCTCGCCGGTGAAGGCGCCGGAGCCGGCCTCGTGGACGTTCTGTGCGTAGACGTGCACGCCCGAGCCGCGCGCGCTGTCCACCATCGCGCCGAGCGCGGTGAAGGGCGGGCAGATCGCCACGTCGCTGCGCGCGGCCGCCACGCGCGGCAGCAGGGCCTGGATGAACGCTTCGGCCTCGGCGATCGTCTTGTGCATCTTCCAGTTGCCGGCGATCAGCGGGGTGCGGGTCATCGCAGGGCCTCCACGCCGGGCAGCGTGCGCCCCTCGATGAACTCCAGCGCCGCGCCGCCGCCGGTCGACAGGTGGGTGACGCGGTCGGCCAGGCCGAAGCGCTGCAGCGCGGCCGCGGAGTCGCCCCCGCCCACCACCGTGGCGCCGGGGGCTTCGGCCACGGCCTCGGCGATGGCGCGCGTGCCGGCGGCGAACGGGTCGAGCTCGAACGCGCCCATCGGCCCGTTCCAGAAGACCGTGCCCGCACCGGCGATCGCCGCGCGGTAGCGCTCCACCGTGCGCCGCCCCACGTCCAGGCCCATCCACCCGGCGGGCACGTCGAGGCCGTCGAGCTCGCGGTAGCGGGCGTCGGCCGCGAAGCGGTCGCCCAGGATCAGGTCCGAGGGCAGCTCGAGCCTGCAGTCCGACCGGTCCGCCGCGTTGAGCGCCGTGCGCGCCGGCTCGAGGTCCTCGTCCGCGCACAGCGAGTTCCCGGTGTCGTGCCCGAGCGCGTGCAGGAACGGGAAGCACATCGCGCCGCCGACCAGGATCGTGTCGGCGGTCTGCAGGAAGCGGTCGATCACGCCGATCTTGTCCGACACCTTGGCGCCGCCCAGCACCGCGACCAGCGGCCGCTGCGGCGACTCCAGCAGCCGTGTGAGCGTCTCCACCTCGCGCGCCAGCAGCAGGCCGGCCACCGCGACGTCCACCTCGTGCGCGACCGCCTCCGTGCTGGCGTGCGCGCGGTGCGCGGCGCCGAACGCGTCGTTGACGTAGACGTCGGCCAGCGCGGCCAGCCCGCGGGCGAAGTCCGGGTCGTTGGCCGTCTCGCCGGGCTCGAAGCGAACGTTCTCCAGCATCAGCACGTCGCCCGGCTGCAGGTTGCCGGCGAACGCCTCGACGTCGGGACCGACCACGCCGGGAGCCAGCGTCACGTCGGCGCCCGTCAGCTCGGCCAGGCGGTCGGCGGCGGGCCGCATGGACAGCTCGGGCTCGCGGTCCTTGGGCCGGCCCAGGTGGGACACCAGTACCGTGCGCGCGCCGCGCTCGCGCAGCAGCTCCAGCGTGGGGAGCGCCGCGCGAATGCGGGTGTCGTCCGTCACCTGGCCGCCCTCCAGCGGGACGTTGAAGTCGACGCGCACGAGGACGCGACGGTCCTCCACGTCGACGTCGGCGACCGTCCTCACAGCAGCTTCTGGACCAGGTCCACGACCCGGTTGGAGTAGCCCCACTCGTTGTCGTACCAGGCCACGACCTTGACCAGCGTGCCATCGATCACCGCGGTCAGCGGCGCGTCGAAGATCGCCGAGTACGGCGAGCGCTCGATGTCCGAGGAGACGATCGGATCCTCCGTGTAGGCGAGGATGCCCTCCAGCGACCCGGAGTCCGCGCGCTGCGCGAACGCCGCGTTGATCTCCTCGACGCTGGTCTCGCGCTCGGCCTCGACGGTCAGGTCGACGACCGAGCCGGTGGCGATCGGCGCTCGGATCGCGAAGCCGTGCAGCTTGCCGTCCAGCTCCGGAACGACCGCGCCGATCGCCTTGGCCGCGCCGGTCGAGGTCGGGATCAGGTTGACCGCGGCGGCGCGCGCGCGGCGCAGGTCCTTGTGCGGCAGGTCCTGCAGGCGCTGGTCCGCGGTGTACGCGTGGATCGTGGTCATCAGCCCGTGGCGGATCCCCACCGTGTCGTGGAGGACCTTGGCCACCGGCGCCAGGCAGTTGGTGGTGCACGACGCGTTGGACACGACGTCGTGCGCGTCGCGGTCGTAGGCCTCGTCGAAGTTGACGCCGAGCGCGACGGTGACATCGGGCCCCGTGGCGGGCGCGCTGATCACGACCTTCCTGGCGCCGCCCTGCAGGTGCTTGGCCGCGTTCTCGCGGTCCGTGAACAGCCCGGTGGACTCGATCACGATGTCCGCGCCCAGGTCGCCCCACGGCAGCGCGGCGGGGTCGCGCTCGGCCAGGACCTTGAGCTCGTCGCCGTCTACGACCAGGCCCGTGCCGGTCGCCTCGACCGTGCCCTCGTAGGGGCCGAGGATCGAGTCGTACTTCAAGAGATGCCCGAGGGTCTTGGCGTCCGTGAGGTCGTTGACCGCGACCCACTCGATGTCCGCCCCGCGCTCCTGCGCGGCCCGGAAGACGTTGCGGCCGATACGGCCGAAGCCGTTGATCCCCACGCGTACGGGCATGTCTGGTCGTGTCCTCCTCGGGACGGTGGAAGCCAAAAAACCGCCGGCGGAGAGCCCGCGGGCGGCGGACGGCGAACCCTATCAGCGGCTCAGCAGCTCGACCCGGAGGCCGTCGGGGTCGCGCAGGACCGCGCCGTAGCCGCGCGGGCCGCCGGCCGGCCGGCGCGCGGGCGGGTCCTCGTCCGCGCCGCCGGAGCGCAGGCCCGCCTCGTGCGCCGCCTCGACGGCCGCCTTCCCGGCCGCCCGCAGGGCGACGTGGCCGAAGGCGGCGCCGGGGCCGTCCCGCGGCGCGATCTCGAACACCGGCTCGTTCACGCCCCAGGCCAGTCCGCCGTTGCCCGCGGGCATCCGCCGCGCCCCGAGCGCGAAGAAGACCGCGTCGTAGAAGCGCGCGGCGCGCGGCAGGTCCGACACCTCGTAGACGACGTGGTCGATCACGCGCGCGGCGGCTTGTCGACGTCGCGGTGCGCCACGTCCACGATGTAGCGGCGGTCGGCGGCGTAGTGCTCGGCCAGGCGCGCGGCGATGGCCACGGAGCGGTGCCGCCCGCCGGTGCAGCCGATCGCCACCAGCAGGTGCGCCTTGCCCTCGCGCACGTACTGGGGCAGCAGGTAGTCCAGCAGCGGGATCAGGTGGTCGTAGAGCTCGCTCAGCCCGCCCTCGCGGTCCATGTACTCCACCACCTCGGGATCCAGCCCGGTCTTGAAGCGCAGGCTGGCCTCGTAGTGCGGGTTGGGCAGGAAGCGCACGTCGAACGAGAGGTCGGCGTCGCGCGCGGGGCCGTGCTTGTGGCCGAACGACGTGAAGGTGACCGCGAGCCGCGCCGGCGCCTCGGCGGGCAGCAGCTCGTCGGCCAGCTTGCGCCGCAGCATGGCCGCGGTCAGGCCGCTGGTGTCCATCGTCAGGTCGGCGCGCTCGCGCACCGGGTCCAGCAGCCGGCGCTCGGCCGCGATGCCCTCCTCCACGGTTCCGGCCGGCGAGAGCGGGTGGCGCCGGCGCGTCTCCTGGTAGCGCGTGAGCAGCGTCTGCTCGTCGCACTCCAGGAAGATCAGCCGGTGGCTGACGCCGCGCGCCTCCAGCTCGCCCAGCACGGACAGCAGCCCCTCGAAGTAGCTGCCGCCGCGCACGTCGGAGACGATCGCGGCACGCTCCACCGCCGAGCCCTCGTGCATGAACAGCTCGGCCAGCGAGCCCATCATCTCCGGCGGCAGGTTGTCCACGCAGAAGTAGCCGGCGTCCTCGAACACCGCCATCGCGGTGGACTTCCCCGCGCCCGAGAACCCCGTGATCACCACGAGGTCGGCCAGGTGACCGGCGGCCCGTGCCGCCGGCTCGCGCTCGACACGCAGACCGCGACGCAGACGGTCGCCCAAGCTCGACGTGCCCATGTCGCGAAGTCTGGACCGCCGCTCGGACACCGCGGGTCACCGACCCGTCTTGTTGAGCCGCGCGTAGAGGTCGCGCGCCACCTTTCCGGGCAGCCCCGGGGTCGCCTCGAGCTCCTCGCGGGTGGCCGAGACGACCGCCTCGGGCGATCCGAAGTGGCGCAGCAGGACGCGCTTGCGGACCGGCCCGATCCCCGGCAGGTCGTCGAGGATCGAGGCGGTCATCGCCTTGTCACGGCGCGCGCGATGGTGCTCGACGGCGAAGCGGTGGGCCTCGTCGCGCACGCGCTGGAGCAGCTGCAGCTCGGGCGTCTCGTGATCGAGCACCAGCGGCGCCGCGCGGCCGGGCAGGAAGAGCTCCTCGACGCGCTTGGCCAGCGACACGATCGCGACGCCGCGCTCGCGGAACCCGCGCAGCGCGGCCAGACCCGCGGACAGCTGCCCGCGCCCGCCGTCGATCACGATCGCGTTGGGCAGCGCCGCGAACGACTCGTCGCGCTCGGGGTCGTGCGGCGAGCGGTCGCGCTGGTCCTCGAAGCGCGCCAGGCGCCGGCCCAGCACCTCGTTCATCGCCGCGAAGTCGTCGGCGCCCTCGAACCCGCGGATGCGAAAGCGCCGGTAGTCCGACTTCTTCGGGGCGCCGCCCTCGAAGACCACCATCGAGGCGACGTTGTGCGTCCCCATCAGGTTCGACACGTCGAAGCACTCGATCCGCACGGGCGGGACGTCGAGCCGCAGCGCCTCCTGCAGCCCCTCCAGCGCGGCCACGCGGCGCTGGCGGCGGCGCTCGTCCTTGAGCCGCTCCTGGTCCAGCGCGAACGCCGCGTTGCGCTCGGCCAGCTCGAGGATGCGCCGCTTGTCGCCCCGCTCGGCCGGCCGGATCTCCACCGGCCCGCCCCGGCGCGCGGACAGCGCCTCGGACAGCGCCGGCATCGGGCCGGCCTCGCGCTGGACGACGATCTGCGGCGGGATCGCCATCGAGTCGCCGTAGTACTGCAGCGCGAACTGCTCGACCACCTCGGGCAGCGGCCGGTGGCCCTCGTTGGCCAGGTAGAACGACTGGCGGTCCGACAGGACGCCGTCGCGGACCTGGAAGACCTGCGCGTTGGCGTCGGCTCCCTCCACCGCGACCGCCACGGCGTCCACCGTCCCCACCGACTCGTTGGCCACGCGCTGGCGCTCCAGCAGCGAGCGCACCGCCTTCAGGCGGTTGCGGAAGACCGCCGCCTGCTCGAACTCGTGCGCCTGCGACGCCGCGGACATGCGCTCCTCCAGCTCGCGCTCGATCTCCTTGTAGCGTCCTGAGAGGAACGCGACGACGCCGTCGATGTTGCGGCGGTAGCCCGCGCGGTCGACGTAGCCGACGCACGGGGCCTCGCAGCGCTTGATGTAGTAGTCCAGGCACGGCGAGCCGCTGCGCCGGCCGGGCTCGGTGCCCTCGCAGGAGCGAAACAGGAACACCTTCTGCAGCAGGTCCAGCGTGCCGCGCACCTTCTTGGCGTTGGAGTAGGGCCCGAAGTAGGCGCGGTTGCGGCGGTGGCGCTCGCGCGTGAAGTACACGCGCGGGAACTCCTCGTCCAGGCTGATCGCGATGTAGGGGTAGGACTTGTCGTCGCGCAGCCGGATGTTGAAGCGCGGCTTGTACTGCTTGATGAAGTTCTGCTCGAGCAGCAGCGCCTCGGCCTCCGTGGTGGTGACCGTGGACTCGATCGCGTCGATCAGCGGCGGCAGCTCGGCGGGGCCGTAGCGCGTGCGCCCCGAGAAGTGCGAGGCCACGCGCTTGCGGATGCTGAGCGCCTTGCCCACGTAGATCACGCGGCCCTTGGCGTCGCGGAACAGGTAGACGCCGGGCTGGTCGGGCAGCGCGCGGCGCTGCTCGGCGAGCTTGTCGGTGGCCTTGGCCGGCATGCCACCGAGGATACGAAGCCCGGGGCCGGCTCCCGGGTGGTTGCGCCTAGCCCAGCAGCGAGCCCAGTGAGGTCGGAACGCTCGCGCCGCCGCCACCGCCGTTCGCGGGGGCGGGCGCCTCCTGGTCCTCTGCGGTGCTCGCGTTCGTGACCTGGACGTTGCCGCGGGCCATGGTGACCTCGACGTCGGTGGGCGCCTCGGCGAAGCCGCACGGCCCCTCCGCGTCGTCCTGCCCGCCCTGGGTGCCCTGGTCCGTCTCACCCGGCGCGAACAGCGCGATCATGTCGCCCACGCGCTCCATCTGGCCCTTCCCGCCGTCCTTGACGTAGAGCTCGAAGCGCTTGGTCTGGTCCCCGCGGACGTGCCCGGAGATGTACGCCTCGCCCTGGCCCTTGCTCACGACCGGGTCGCCCGTGTCGGGATCGCTGGCGTTGACCACCAGGCAATCCACGACGCCGTGGAACTTCACGGCGTTCGTACCCCGGCGGTTCACCTGCACCTGTCCCGTCGCGGCGGTGGAGTCTCCCGTGGCGTCGCGGGCGCGCTGCGCCGTGAAGGCCACCGTGTCCCCGGCCCCCGTCGGCTGGCGCGAGTCGAAGAACGCCTGTCCGCCGCCCGTCGCCTTGTCGCGCGGCGGTCCGCCGTTCCCGTTCTTCGGCGCCGCCACGGCGAGCGCCGGCATTGCCGCAACGACCCCCGCCGCTGCCAGAACTCCCATCCTGCGCAGTCTCATCTTCCCTCCCTGTCCGTTCCCGAGTGCGCATGATTCCAGAACGCGCCGCGCGCGGGGAACTTGCGGACGCGGGGCGATCACTACGCTGGCGCGCGTGACGGTCAACCTGTTCTCGGACACCCAGACCCGTCCCCCGGAGGGCATGCGGCGCGCGATGTACGAGGCCGAGGTGGGCGACGAGCAGCGCTTCGCCGACCCGACCGTGAACGCGCTGCAGGAGCGCGTGGCGCAGCTGCTGGGGACGGAGGCGGCGCTGTTTTTGCCCTCGGGCACGATGTGCAACGCGATCGCCTTCCGCCTCCACATCCGCCCCGGCGGGGACGAGGTGCTGCTGGACCGCACCGCGCACCCGCGCGTGGCCGAGGCGGGCGGGCCCGGGTCGATCTCCGGCGCCCAGCTGACGCTGCTGGACGGCGACGGCGGGATCTTCACGCCCGACCAGCTGCGCGCGGCCATCCATCCGGCTGGGGACCGCTACGGCCCGCGCACGCGGCTGGTGTCGGTCGAGCAAACCACGAACATGGGCGGCGGGCGGATCTGGCCGCTGCAGACGGTGCGCGGCGTGGTCTCGGTGGCCCGCGAGCACGGCCTGCGCGCCCACCTCGACGGCGCGCGGCTGCTCAACGCCGTCGTGGCGACGGGCGTGCCGGCGTCCGAGTGGGCGGCCGGCTTCGACACGGCGTGGATCGACTTCACCAAGGGGCTGGGTGCGCCCGTGGGCGCCTGCCTGGCGGCGTCGCGCGAGCTGATCGAGGAGGCGTGGCGCTACAAGCAGATGTGGGGCGGCGCCATGCGCCAGGCCGGCATCGTGGCGGCGGCCGGGCTGTACGCGCTCGATCACCACGTGGAGCGCCTGGCCGAGGACCACGCGAACGCCCGCGCGCTGGCCGACGGCCTGGCCGAGATCCCGGGCGTGCGCCTGGATGCGTCGCGGGTGGAGAGCAACATCGTGATCTTCGAGGTCGACGACGCCATGGCGCTCACCGGCGCGCTGTACGAGGCCGGCGTGGAGGTCACCCCGCTGGGGCCCCAGCGCATCCGCATGGTCACCCACCTCGACGTGGACCGCGCGGGCTGCGAGCGCGCGGTGGCGGTGGTCCGGGAGGCGCTGGCGGCGTAGACTCGGCCGTCGTGGAGGCGACGACGGCGTTCCGTACGTGCCCCTTCTGCGAGGCGACGTGCGGTCTGGAAATCGTTGTGGAGGGCGACCGCGTGACGCGCGTGCGCGGCGACGCCGATGACGTGCACTCGCACGGCTTTTTGTGTCCCAAGGCGACCGGCGTCAAGGCCCTGCACGAGGACCCCGACCGCGTGCGCACCCCGCTGGTGCGCGACGCCTCCGGGCGGCTGGCGCCCGCGACGTGGGACGAGGCGTTCGCGGCCGTCGACGCCGGCCTGTCGCGGGTCATCGCGGCGGGCGGGCGCGACGCGGTGGCCGCCTACGTGGGCAATCCCAACGCCCACAACCTCGACTCGATGGTCTACGGGCCGGCGCTGCTGCGCGCGCTGGGCTCCAAGAACGTCTACACCGCCTCCACGGTCGATCAGATGCCCAAGCAGGTCTCCTGCGGGCTGATGTTCGGCGGCGGGCTCACCGTGCCGGTGCCCGACGTGGACCGCTGCGAGCATCTGCTGATCCTCGGCGCCAACCCGCTGGCCTCCAACGGCTCGCTGCTCACCGCGCCCGACATGCGCGGGCGCCTGCGCGCGATTCGCGCGCGCGGCGGCAAGGTCGTCGTCTTCGACCCGCGCCGCTCGCGGACCGCCGAGGAGGCCTCCGAGCACCACTTCATCCGGCCGGGGACCGACGCGCTGCTGCTGTTCGCGCTCGTGCACGTCCTCTTCGAGGAGGGATTGACCGCGCCGGGAACGCTGGCCGACCTGTGCGAGGGGCTGGACGCGCTCGAGCCGCTCGCGGCGCCCTTCGCGCCCGAGGCGGTCGCCCCCGCATGCGAGATCGCCGCCGCGCAGATCCGCCGCGTGGCCCGCGAGCTGGCGGCCGCGCCGCGCGCCGCCGTGTACGGGCGCATCGGCACGTGCACGCAGGAGTTCGGGACGCTGGCGTCCTGGCTGGTCGACGTGCTGAACGTCCTCACCGGCAACCTCGACCGTCCCGGCGGGGCGATGTTCACGCGCGCGGCGGCCGGATCGCGCACCGCGCACGACGGCGACGGCCGCGGCCGCGGCATCCGCATGGGACGCTGGCACAGCCGTGTGCGCGGGCTGCCGGAGGCCTTCGGCGAGCTACCGGTGGCGTGCCTGGCCGAGGAGATCGACACGCCCGGCGAGGGACAGGTGCGCGCGCTGCTGACGCTGGCCGGCAACCCGGCGCGCTCGGCGCCCAACTCGGCGCGCCTGGAGCGGGCGCTGGAGTCGCTGGACTTCATGGTGAGCGTCGACGTCTACGTCAACGAGACCACCCGGCACGCCGACGTGGTCCTGCCGGGCGTCTCGCCGCTGGAGAAGGCGCACTACGACCTCGCGCTGCTCCAGCTGTCCGTGCGCAACGTCGCGAACTACTCGCCGCCGGTGCTGGCCCTGTCCGAGGGCGCGCAGCCCGAGTGGCGTACGCTGCTGCGGCTTGCGGGGGTCGCCGCCGGGCAGGGCCCGGACGCCGACGTGGACGCCTTCGACGACCTCGTGGCGTTCGAGATCGCGCGGCGCGCGGGCGCCGACCCGGCGCCCCTGCTCGAGGCCGTCGCGCCGCGCCGCGGGCCGGAGCGCGCGCTGGACCTGATGCTGCGCACGGGCCCCTACGAGCTGACGCTCGACGACCTGGAGGCGGCGCCGCACGGCATCGACCTCGGGCCGCTGGAGCCGCGCCTGCCCGGCGTGCTGCGCACGCCCAGCGGGCGCATCGAGCTGGCGCCCGCGCCGATCGTGGAAGACGTACCGCGCCTGCGTGCCGCGCTCGCGCGGCCGGCGAACGGTCAGCTGGTGCTGGTCGGGCGCCGGCAGCTGCGCTCGAACAACTCGTGGATGCACAACCTCGAGCCGCTGGTGAAGGGACCGGACCGCTGCACCATGCACGTCCACCCCACCGACGCCGAGCGCTGCGGACTGCAGGATGGGGGCCGCGCGCGCGTGACGTCGGCCGCGGGGACGGTCGACGCGCCGGTCGAGATCACCGACGCGATCATGCCGGGCGTGGTCTCGCTGCCGCACGGCTGGGGCCACGACGTCGACGGCGTCGAGCTGCGCGTCGCGACCCGCCACGCCGGCGCGAACTCCAACCTGCTGGCGGACGAGACGCAGGTCGATCCCCTGTCCGGCAACGCCGTGCTCAACGGCATCCCGGTGGAGCTGGCGCCCGTGCACGACGCCGCTCCCGTGCCGGCGTAGCGGCTAGCGGCGCTCCTGCTGCACCACGTCCTCCGGCGAGGGCGAGCGCCCGACGGTCTTGTGCGGCGAGGGGCCGAGCGGGCCGCTGAGCCCGCCGTCCGCGCCGACCTGGCCCCATGCCCCACCGAAGCCGTACCACGGCTGCCCCTGGGCGTGGACCAGCGACTGCCACGTGAGCCAGCGCGGGCACGCGGGACACGCGCGCGCGTCGTCGAAGACTTTGAAGAGGCGCCGCCCGCCGGCGTCGAACACGTTCTCGAAGCGCCCGGGCCGATGATAGGTGGCGTGACTGCCCGACGCGACGAAGCCGACCGGATGGGTCTGGCGCCCGTCCTCGTCGGGCGCCTTGCGCACGTCCGTCCAGGCGACGTCGCGGTGCTCGTCGTGCAGGTGGTAGCGCACCGACACGGGCGTCCAGCGCCGCTTGTCCGCCTCGGGACGCACCAGCACGCTCATGCGCTCCCAGTCGCCCTCGTGCACGAAGAAGCGCGTGACGCGGGGCGAGCCCGGCGGCTGGCTGAGCGGGTAGAAGAACCAGTAGGTGATGCGCTCTCCGTCGGCCGCGGGGTGGCGCTCGTAGTACACGGGGACGGGGTTCAGGAGCGCCTCGCCGCTGGAGCGCGTGACGCTCGGCCGGGGTCGCCGGCGCGCGTTCTCCAGGTCGAGCGCGAAGCCCTCCCGCGCCGAGCGCAGCTCCTGCGCCCGGCCCTCGCCGCCGTGGGGACGCGTGAACTCGGTCGACTTGAACGGCCGGCCCCGCTCGCGGCAGCCCTTGGCGTTGGCCCTGTGCGTGTAGCCGCCGTTGCCCAGCCGCTCGACGTCGACCGGCCTCGGGATGCGCACGCGCCGCGCGTCGTCGTCGTCCAGATGGCGATCGAGGTCGGGCAGGTAGTCGCGGCACCCGCCGCGATGGACCCAGACCAGCCGCGAGTTGGCGAGGAAGTAGTCGACGCTCGTCGGCGCGATGCGCTCGCGCGAGTGCAGGTGCACGAGCGGGGCGAACGTCTTGACGGGGTCCTCCGTCGCCACGGGCGCGACGCGGGCGTCCGTGGGCGGCGGGCGCTCCTGCGCGATCAGCTCCTCGAGCGCCGACTGGGCTCGCTCGCGCCCGGCGTCCGCGTCGCTGAGGCCCGCAGGCCCGCGCAGCGCCATCCGCACCACGCGGTCGCGCGGAATGGCGACCACGGTCTCGATCGGCTCGGCGGACACGCGGGCCGATCCCGGGAGCACGCCCGGCAGACGGGCGATGTAGAGGCGGTCGTTGGCCTCGCCGACGTAGAAGCCGACGATCGAGCCGGGCGGGTCGTCGAGCAGCGCCGCGACCGGCTCCATCTTCGGCTCGAACGACGTGCGCACGAAGGCCAGCGTCCCGCCGACGAAGACGATCGCCGCGAACACGATCCACCCGACCGGCCGGAAGCCGCCGCCGCGCCGGGCCGTGCCCACGATCGCCGCCAGGGCGACCAGGAGCACGCCGACGACGATGGCGCCCTCCGGCCACACGTCGACGTCCAGCACCAGCCATCCGACGACGGCCAGCAGGATGGCGCCCACCGGCAGGGCGACCCACAGACGATTCTCCGGCTTGCCCTCGTCGTCGAAGGGATCGACCGTGTAGATCAGGATGACGGCGCCGAGCGCGACCAGCACGGGCACGGCGAGCGCCTGCGCGCCGATGACCAGCACCAGCTCGCGCGGCAGCAGGGCGACCGCGCGGTCGGCCGGCAGCCCGAGGTCGTGGAAGCGCACCCACAGCAGCGAGGCGCCGACGAAGGCGATGAAGGCCGTCAGCCCCGCCGTCGCTCCGAGGAGCTGCAGGGGGACCTTCCAGTCCAGCGGCTTCTGAGGGCCGTCCTCCGCCACGGGTCAACCCAACACCCCCGCGCGCCTACGGTCAAGTCAGGTTGTGCAGAGCGCTGTGCCGCTCTTGACACCGCACGGCGCGCGGGTGGAGACTCGCCCCGGGGTTTCCGGTCGGGCCGAGGGCAGGGTTCGTGTTCATCTCCCACCAGAACTTGTGAGCAGTCTCAGCGACGCCGAGCGCCGCCTCCGGCGCGTGCTCCGCGGCGCCGCCTTCGGGCTCCTCGCGCTCACGCTCGCGCTGGCCATCGTGCACGAGATCGGCTCCGCCGGCGCGGCTTTCCGCGAGCCGCCCTGGGTCGGGGGCGCGATCGGCGCCGGCGTCCTGCTGGTGACGCTGTGCGTGTTCGCCGCGGGGGACCCACGCGGGCGCTTCGGGCTGGTGTGGCTGGTGGAGCTGGCGCTCGGCGTGGCGGTGCTCGCGCAGGTGGCCTACCTGGTGGCCGGAGAGGGAGGCGAGCGCCCGCTGGGCGCCGACTTCACGAGCTCGGACACCACGATGATCGCGCTCGCCGCGGTCGAGCTCGCGCTGGCGCTGGCGATCGCGCTGGCGGCGCGCGGCGCGCAGCAGGCGCGCGGGGACGCCGGTCCGCCGCGGCGCGCCGCCCACTGGCCCACCGACGCCGACGCCGGACTGCGGCTGCTGCTGGTCGTGCTGGCGACGGGCGGGACGGCCTTCGCGGCGCTCGCGGCGATCGGCCCGTTCGTGGACTCGCTGCGCGAGCTGTTCGACCAGCCGCTGCTGACGGCGCACGTGGCGGCGGGCGCGGCCGCCGCCGCGGGGCTGGGCTTCTACGTCGCCGGCGACGCGCGCGAGCGCATCCCGCTGGTGAGTGCGCTGGCCTTCTCCCTCGCCGTCACGGCGCTGGCCGGCCTCGCGCTCGCGCTGCCGCTGGCCGACCTCGGCCGCGACGTCTCGGTCCTCGGCGTCGACACCACGGCGCGCACGCTGCTGTGGATCGGCATCGGCGTGTCGGCCGGCCTGGCGCTCGCGCTGTCCGGGCTGCGCCGCTGGGCCTTCCACCGGCGGCTGCAGCCGGACTTCCTCGGCGCGACCGAGTACCGCACGCTGATGGCGCTGTCCGACGTGATCGTGCAGGGCCCCGAGGAGGCGGTCCCGCCCGCCGACATCGCGGCCAACGTCGACCGCTACTTCGGCCGCATCCGCGCGCGCCGGCGCTGGGTCCACCGCGCCGGGCTGATCGTCATGCAGCTGCACCCGCTGCTCTACCTCAAGGCGCCGTTCTCCGAGCTCGACGAGGAGAGCCGGCTGGAGCACCTCAAGCGCCGCTTCCAGAGCCCCGAGGAGCTGCGGATGGTGCTGCCGCCGCTGCGGCGCTTCGTGCAGGCGATGATCCGCGTGGCCAACCAGCTCACCTACGTCGGCTATTACAACGACCCGCGCAGCTTCCCGACGGTCGGCTACGTCCCCTTCCACGAGCGCGAGCGCTTCCACCAGCTCAAGCGCGACGGCAAGGTGCCCGACCCCGGCGCGCACCCGCTGCAGGTCAGCCGCCCCGCCGACGTCGGGGACACCGACGTCGAGGCCGACGTGTGCATCGTGGGCAGCGGCGCCGCGGGCGCCATCCTGGCCTACCGGCTCGCGCAGGCGGGCCAGAGCGTGGTCATCCTGGAGCGCGGGCAGTACGTGGAGCCGCGCGAGTTCACCTCGGACGAGGTCGAGATGATCGGCAAGCTCTACGGGGACGGCGTCTTCCAGCAGACGGAGGACTTCCGGTTCACCGTGCTGCAGGGCAGCTGCGTCGGCGGCTCCACCGTGGTCAACAACGCCGTCTCGGTGCGCGCGCCGGAGCTCGTACTGGACCGCTGGAACCGCGCCCACGGCGCGGGGCTGGACCTCGACGCGCTGGGCGCCAGCACCGCGGAGGTGGAGCGCTGGCTGCGCATCGGTCCGCAGGACCCGGGCGGGGAGAGCCCCGACGCGAAGCTCAATCCGTCGTACCCCAAGTTCCTCGCCGGCATCGAACGCCGCCGCCGGGAGGATCCGGACTTCCGCCTGGACGTCTCCACCGTGCGCGCCAACATCATCGGCTGCATCGGCGCCGGCTACTGCAACATCGGCTGCCGCTACGGCAAGAAGCTCTCGATGCTCGACACGGTGCTGCCCGACGCGCAGCGCGAGTTCGGAGCCGACAAGGTGCGGATCTTCGCCGACTGCGAGGTGCGCCGGATCGTGACGGACAACGGCCGCGCCACCGCCGTCCAGGGCCGGCTGGCCGACGGGCGCACGTTGACCGTCCGGGCGCAGAAGGTGGTCGTGTCGGCGGGCACCGTGTCCTCCAGCTACCTGCTGCTGCGCAGCGGGATCGGCAAGGGGCTGCCCGTGGGCCGCCACGTCAGCTTCAACATGGGCGCGCCGCTCACCGCGGAGTTCGACGAGAACCTCGACGCCTACGACGGCCTGCAGATCTCGCACATCGCGATCCCGCCGCCCGAGCGCGGCTGGGTGTTCGAGACGTGGTGGAACCCGCCGGTCTCCCAGGCCCTGAACATGCCGGGCTGGTTCGAGGACCACTACGAGAACATGCGCCGCTACCGCCGGCTGATGGCCGTCGGCGCGCTGGTGGGGACCGACCGCAACGCCTGGATCGGCCGCGCTGTCACCGGCGGGCCCGCGATCAACTACGTCCCCACCCCCACCGACATGCGCAAGCTGGCCGACGGGCTGATCGAGCTGGGCCAGATCCTGTTCGCGGGCGGCGCCAAGGCGCTGATGGTCAACGCGTGGGAGTACTACCGCTTCACCAGCCCCAACGGGCTCTACGAGCTGCCGTCGATCATGCGCGACCCCTCGATGGTGGCGCTGGGCACCGGCCATCCCCAGGGCGGCAACGCGGTCGGCACGGACCCCGCCCAGTCCGTCGTGGACCCGGACTTCCGCGTCCACGGCTACTCCAACCTCTACGTCTGCGACGCGAGCGTCTTCCCCACCAGCATCACGGTCAACCCGCAGCTGACGGTGATGACGCTCGCCAACTACGCGGCTCCCCGGATCCTGAACGGGAGCCGTCCCACCTGACCCCACGGGAGGAACGATGCTCGAGACACCGACTCAGACCAAGTGGACGTTCGACTCGCTCGCCGAGGCCGACAGGTCCACGCTGGAGGACATCCTGCTCACCGGGACGCCGCCCGACTTCGAGCAGATGGAGGGCTACATCTACGCCGGCTGGAACCACGAGTGGGTGGGCCGGCTGTCGGGCGAGAAGTTCAAGAAGGGCTTCCGCCGCCGCCCGGACGGGCAGACGTACGGCTACAACGAGATCGTCCGCCAGGACCGCCAGGGGCACCGCGGCGAGTGGAACGTGCGGATGCGCAAGGGACGCCCGATCCAGCTCGGTTACTTCCGCGTGTCCAACGTCGCGGACGAGCCGCCGCAGCCGCTCTACGCGCCGTACGCCCACGCGGGGCACCTCAACTACAACGTCCCGATCAACACGGGGATCAGCTTCCCCTTCCGGGTGATCCGGGACTTCTCGATCCTGCCCAACCCGGGCGACCACGAGCTGATCCTGTGCAAGGCCTATTTCCAGCTCGGGTTCAAGTGGGCGAACATCTTCTACTGCTACTTCCTGCTCGGGCACCGTCAGGAGATCGAGTTCGAGCCCTGGTAGCGAGGTGTCCGCGGACGTCATCTTCGAGCCGCTGAGGTTTCGCAACCTCGAGGTCAAGAACCGCATCCTGCGCTCGAACATCTCGGGGCGCTTCGACAACTACGACGGGTCGGGCACGCAGGCCCGCATCAACTGGGAGGAGAAGTTCGCGCGCGGCGGCGTCGGCGCGATCGTCTCCTCCTACTCCCCCGTCCACGTCCGCGGGCGCATCCTGCCCAACTACGCGACGATCGACCGCGACGAGCGCATCCCGTTCTGGCGCCGGGTCGGCGAGGCGGTGCACCGCCACGACTGCAAGTTCATCCTGCAGCTGAGCCACTCCGGGCGCCAGCAGGACGTGGGCGGTGTGGAGAACCTGGGGCTCAAGGCGCTCAGCTCGACCTCGAAGACCGAGCCGTTTCACGGCTTCGAGTGCCGCGCGATGACGCTGGAGGAGATCGCCGAGACGATCGACTGCTTCGCGGAGGGCGCCCGGCGGGCGCGCGAGGCCGGCCTGGACGGCGTCGAGCTGCACGCCGCCAACGGATACCTGATCACGCAGTTCCTCTCCTCCGGGATCAACGACCGCAAGGACCAGTACGGCGGCTCGCTGGAGAACCGCGCGCGCTTCTTGCTGGACATCGTGCGCGCGATCCGCCGGCGGGTCGGCGAGGACTTCCACCTGCAGGTGAAGATCAGCGCGGTCGACCACAACAACGCGGTCATCTTCTGGGACAAGCGCGGCAACACGCTGGAGGACTCGATCCGGGTCTGCCGCTGGCTCGAGGAGGCCGGCGCCGACGCGCTGCACGTCTCGACCGGCAGCATGTTCCCCCACCCCCGCAACCCCGCGGGTGGCCTGCCGGTCGACGTGGCGCGCGAGACGTACGACACGATGCTGTCGAGCGGCCTCTACACGTTTCGCAACTACCTGCTGGCGCGCTGGGCGCCGCTGCGCCCGATCTTCCGCTTCCTGTGGACCCGGACGGTGCGCAACCTGGCGGTCGAGGCCGCGAACGTCCAGGACGCGCGCGCGATCAAGGACAACGTCTCGATTCCCGTGCTGTGCACCGGCGGCTTCCAGACCGCCTCGGTCATCCGGCGCGTCATCGAGGAGGGATCCTGCGACGCCGTCACGATCGCGCGCCCGCTGATCGCCAACAACGACCTCGTCAAGACGTTCGCCGCGGGGCACGACCGGCCCGAGCGGCCCTGCACGTACTGCAACCGCTGCCTGGTCAACGTGATCGAGAACCCGCTCGGCTGCTACGAGCCCCTGCGCTACGACGGCGACCGCGAGCGGATGCTGCGCGAGGTCATGTCGGTCTACCAGCCGACCGGATTCGAGTGATCTAGCTGTTTGTGATGTCACTCCTTGGGAATACGGGCGCCATCCCGACCCAAGGAGGCTTCGTATGGCAACTCCCGACCTGACTGCCCGGCCGGACGCCGGCACCACCGGCGGCCGTCCCGGCCTGGCGCAGCGCCTGGCCACCGAGACCAAGGCCGCGTTCAAGACCACCGAGTTCTGGCTGCTCGTCCTGCTGATCCCGCTGCTCTTGATCGCCGCCAACTCGATCGAGATCAAGGAAGGCGGAACCGACTACTTCACCGCCGACAAGGTCTGGCTGTACATCACGATCCTGGCTTCCGCGTACATGATCAGCCGCGGCCTGGCCAAGTCCGGCAGCAAGGACCCGTACTGGAGCGACAGCGGGCACAACCGCAACCAAGACGGCGGAGCCGGCTAGACCGAACGCCGTCGACCCATCCGACAGCGGCGCCGGGAGCTCGGTCTTCGACCCGCTGCCGGCGCGCGCCGTTGGCGGGGTAACACTCTCCTCGACGGGGCGGCGCCGGTCCTATAGAAGTGCCGCGTGCGCGTTCACGCGATCCAGGTCGGTCGATTGGTGGCGAACGAGACGTTCCTGCGGGGCACGGGCTGGGGCGACGTGCTGCGCCGCCCCAAGGAGTTCCGGTTCCCCGCCTACGCGTTCGCACTGGAGCACCCGGACGGGCTGATCCTGATCGACACGGGGATGAACGCGCGCGCGTGGCCCGCGCCCGGACCGGTCTGGCGCGTGGTGCCGAAGGGCACGATCGCGGCGAAGGAGGAGATCGGGCCGGCCATGCGGGCGCAGGGGCTGACCCCGGAGGACGTCCGCACGGTCGTCGTCACGCACCTCGATCCCGACCACATCGGCGGAGTCGGCCACTTCCCCGGCGCGGAGGTGCTCGTCCACCGCCGCGAGCACGAGTTCGCGCACACGCGCGGCGGCAGGTTGCGCCAGCGGCCGCAGGACTGGCCGGCCTTCCGACCGGCGCTCTACGACCTCGATCCCGAGCCGTACGGCGCTTTTCCGAGGAGCAAGGCGGTCCGCGACGACATCCACGTGGTCCCGCTGCCGGGGCATTCGATCGGACAGGTCGGCGTGGTGGTGCGCGCGGGCGACACGCGGCTCTTCTTCACCGCCGACCACACGATGAGCCAGCAATGGCTCCTGGAAGACCACGCCGCGGGACGGCTGACCAACATCGGCTTCGCGGCACGCAAGCCGTATGCGGACACGAACCGCCGCATCCACGAATTCCTGGCCGAGAGCTCGACGGTCCTCGTCCCCTCGCACGACCCGGAGGTGCCGGCGCGGTTGGAGACACGGGAGCCCGTTCCCGCCTGACGCGGCTCGCCGCTTTGCCGGCGCCAAAGGTCAGCATTTCTTACACCATTCGGGTCGGTCAGTCTAGGATCTGGTGCGATGCGCGCGCCGTTGCCGCCTGCTCTCGTCGTCGCTTGCGTTGCGAGCGACTACGACTGCGCGGGGGGGTCGGGCGACGGCCCGAAGTACACCGGTCCGGTGACCGTCAAGGGAGGAAGCGACCCATACGACCTCGATCGCGATGGCGACAGGACCGGCTGCGAGACCTAGCTCGCCACGGTGACGGTCCGGCATCGTCCGAGCCGGAGCTCTCACCGGGTGACAGAGCCGCCGTCAGCGGACCGACCCGCGGGAGCGCGCGGGCCGTCTGTCGGGCGGCGGCGGCCCCGGTCCTCCTGGCCCTGATTCTCTTCGGGTGCGGCGGGGACGACCCGACTAGCCCGGCGGAGCGGCCTCCGACGGCCGCGCCGGAGACAGGTCCGCAGGCGCCATCGCGAGCCCGGCCGGGAACGCCACCGGGAGAAGCCCGTAGAGAGCGACCCGGCGGGAATCCGGAGGCGCCATCGGCAGGCGTTCCGGGAGGGCCGTCGGAAGGCGGTGGGGAACGGCCGTCGGGAGGGCCGTCGGAAGGCGGCGGCGAACGGCCGTCGGAACGGCCCCCGCGAGGCGGTGGGGAACGGCCGTCGGAAGGCGGTGCGGAACCGCCGTCTGAACGGCCGTCAGAGGGCGGTGCGGAGCGGCCGTCGGAACCGCCGTCGGAAGGCGGTGCGGAACGGACGTCGCGACGGCCATCCGAAGGGGCGTCGGAACGGCCGTCGGAAGGGCCGTCGGAACGGCCATCGGAAGGGCCGTCGGAAGAGCCGCCGGAAGGCAGCGCGACAACGCCCTCCCAAGGCGCTCCGCGAAGGGCGGAACGGCCATCGGAACGGCCGTCGGAAGGCGGTGCGGAGCCTCCCTCGGGAGGACCGGGACCGCCGTTGGAGGAGAGTGCGGGACCGCCGCCGAGAGCGCGATCGGGACGGCCGTCGAAGGGCGGTGCGCAGCCGCCGCCGAGAGCGCGATCGGGACGGCCGTCGAAGGGCGGTGGGGAAGAGCCGTCGGAGCGACCATCGGGAGGACCTCCCGCGGCGCCGCCGGACGAGCGTCCGCCGCGAAAGCCTGCGCCGGAGGAGCTGCAGATCACCGGCTGGGGCGACCTGAAGGAATACCAGCGCCGGTGTGCCCGTCTGAACGTGGCGGGCGCGCGGGCGCGGATCCTCTACGAGGCGCGCAGGGAGATGACGCGCGGCGACGCGGAGACCGTCGCCGCCGCGGTGACGCTCGATGCGTCCACTCCCCCGGATCAGATCCTGCGCCGCGGTGGAGCGGCGGACGAGCCGGGCGTCATCGTGTCGTGCCGCGTCCAGGCGCGACTGGTCGCCTCGCCGTACGAGTTCGAGCTCAGCGAGCGACGCTGGATCGAGCGCTCGCTGCTGACCGGCGACACGGCACGCTGGTCCTGGTACGTCACCCCGAAGGTCGGCGGCATGCACACGCTCGTCCTGAACGTCCGCCCGATCATGAAGGTGCTGCAAACCGACGGCGTCCCGACCTCCGTGGTGGCCGCCGGCGGCTCGAACGTCCAGGAGTACGAGACCGCCGTCCACGTCGAGGTCCCGTGGACGGAGCGACCGCAGGAGACGATGTCGAGGATCGCCGCGACGCTCAAGGTCGCCGAAGGTCTGGTTCGCGCCGCGACGGCCCTACTCGCGGCCCTGCTGGCGCTCGTCACGGTGTTGGGCATCCGGCGGCGGAGGAAGGGCCGCGGGTCCGGTTCCTAGACGTGCGTCAAGTTCCGTCCAACCTATCGTCGTAACCCGTCACACGTCACTTCACGAGCCGCACCGCCAGTCCGGTCAGCGCCCCCGGGTCGCCGGCGCCGGAGAGCAGGCCGAGGACTCGGGCGACGTAGCCGCGGGTCTCGGGGTAGGGCGGGATGCAGCCGCAGCGGGCGACCGCGCCCGGGCCGGCGTTGTAGGCCGCGAGCGCGAGCGGGACGCTGCCGAAGCGGCGCAGCAGGTCGCGCATCATGTGGGCCTGGGCGTCGATGGCCGCCGGCGCGTCGAAGGGATTGCGCAGGCCGTAGGCGCGCGCGGTGCCCGGCATGAACTGGGCGATCCCCTGCGCGCCCGCGCTGGAGACCGCGAACGGGTTGAAGCCGGACTCGGCGTAGAGCTGCGCGGACAGCAGGGCGGCCGAGACGCTCCAGCGCTGGGCCGCCCGGTTGATCGCCGGCGCGAAGCGCGCGGGCACGAACGAGGGCACGCCGCGACCGAGGCGGCCGTCACCCCGGATGTTGAAGCCGACCGACACGCTCCCCGGGTTGCGCGCGAACCCGAAATGCCACGGCTCCCAGGAGTAGCGCTTGACGAAGCCGAACCGCGGCGCGTTGCGGGCCAGCCAGCCCCAAGCACCGGGCGGGCCGAGGTCCAGCTCGGTCGCGTTGCGGTGCAGCGAGCGGCCCGGCGGCGCGACCCAGCGCGGGTCCGGGTTGCGCGCGAAGAGGACCGCCTGCTCGGCGTCGCTGCGAAACGCGCTGGTGATCGTCAGCGACACGCCGTCGCGTGCCGCGGCGGCGGCCATCCGATCGAAGGCGAGCGCCACGTCGGGCCGCATCGGCTTGCCCTGGCGATGCGCGAGCGGTCCCGAGTAACCACCGCCCGTGGCGAACCGCGCGAGCCCACCGCCCGGCGGCGCCAGCTCGGCCTCGGCGACTGCCCTGACGTCCGCCTCGAGCCAGCGTCGGCCCGGCCTGTCGCGACGGCCTGTTGCCCGGCCGCGTGAAGCGGCCGGTTCGGAACCCGTCTCGTGACGGCCGGAAGACTGGCCGGCGGGGACGCGTGCCGGATCGGCGACGACGACCCGCATGCGCACCGGCGCGATCTCGTCGCCGTCCGGGAACTCGACCGACACGTCGCGGACGCCGTTGCGGCGGGCCGTCTCGATCGCGGCCGATCGACCGCGGCGCAGGTACTCGCCCACCCCCAGATGACGCGGATTGGGTACGCCAGCGATCAGCCGGGGCTCGAAGAGCCGGTAGTACAGCGCCCGCATCGCGCGCGCGCCCGCCAGCGCGCCGAGGTCGGCCGCCCGCTGGTCGCGGCCCTGCACCCCCACTCCGCGCGCGATCGCTCCCAGCACGAAGGCGCCGACCAGGACCGCCGCCAGAGCGCCGACCAGCAGCAGGACCGCCTGCCCACGCTCTCCAAGTGCCCGCCGTTCTGCCACGACGCGCACCCTCGCGAAACCGATGTTGCGCAACTACGCGTGAGTGCAACGAAACGGCGCACGCGCAGCGGCCCCCTGCGGCATGATCCGCGCCATGGCGGGACCCGCGCTTCGAGGCGAATGCGAGGCGTTCGCGGTAACCGTCGAGTTGCCCCGCCGCGGCGACCGGGAGCTGCTGATCGAGGTGGTCTTCGCTCCCGGCGGTCCCACCGACACCGCGACGATCGAGCTCCGCCTCTACGCGCGCCGGCTTGCGGCGATCCTGCGCCCCGAGCACAAGTGGGAAACCGAAGGGTCGGTCCCCGGCACGAAGGCGCGCCTGGAACGAGGCGAGACCGGGCGGCTGCGCTTCACGCGGCCGCTGCCGCCGTTCGTGACGTCCTACCGGGGCACCGGCCTGGAGGTCGCGGCGGTCCTGGTGACCGCGGGCGAGGACGGCAGCAAGGTAGGGCTCCTGCTGGACCCGATCCAGGTCGCGCAGGACGCCGTGCTGGTCGTGCGCACGGAGAGCGAGCCCGTGCGAGCGACCGGGGTCCTCGGCCCGCTGCGCGGCAAGGTCGGGGTTGCGCGCTTCCGCAACGCGCGCCCCGGCGCCGTCGAGGTGACCGTGGAGGGCGAGCAGGCCCTCACCGGCGGACGCGTGCGCCTGGAGGCGCTCGAGTACGAGCGCTACGAGGGCAACCGCAGCGACTGGGACCCACCGATCGTCGCCACGGAGGCGACGCTCTTCGCCACGGGGGACGGCGGGCTGCGCGGCGAGCTCCAGCTCCCCGAGGCGACGGCCGCGCCCGCGTCGATCGAATGCGGGTGGGGAACGCGCACCCAGGGCATCCGCTGGCTCGCGCGCTTCGAGCTCGAGGACTCAGACGGCGACGTGAGCCGCGCCCAGGCCCCGCTGCACGTGGGCGTGGAGCGCCCCGAGGCTACGTAGCGGTCGCGGGCTCCGCCGCCCGGCGCCACAGCGACCGGCACGGGATCTTGTCCCGGTCGCACCGGTGGGCGTAGCGCGCGGCGATGTCCGCGATCTCGCGCAGCAGCCCTTCCTCGAGCGTCGTGGGATTCAGCCCCAGCTCGAGGAACTGGCGGTTGTGGACGCGCAGGTCGTTCTCGGCCGCCTCCACGCGCGGGTTCTCCACGAAGTCGATCTCCGCGCCGGTGAGCCGCGAGACCAACTGCGCCAGGTCGATCAGGCGGTGCGTCTCGGTCATCTGGTTGAAGATCCGCACGCGCTGGCCGTGCTCCGGCGGGTTCTCGACCGCCAGCTGGATACAGCGCACGCTGTCGCGGATGTGGATGAACGCGCGGGTCTGCCCGCCCGTGCCGTGCACGGTCAGGGGGTGGCCGATCGCCGCCTCCATGAGGAAGCGGTTGAGGACCGTCCCGTAGTCGCCGTCGTAGTCGAAGCGGTTGATCAGGCGCTCGTCGCGCTCGGTCTCCGGGGTCTGCGTCCCCCACACGATGCCCTGGTGCAGGTCGGTCACGCGGACCTCGTCGTTGCGGTTGTAGAAGGCGAACAGCAGCTGGTCCTGGCTCTTGGTCATGTGGTAGACGCTGCCCGGGTTCGTCGGGTAGAGGATCTCCTGCTCGACGTCCTCCCCGTCGTCGTTCGCCATGCGCACCCGCAGGTAGCCCTCGGGGATCGTCACCCCGGCCGCGGTGTAGCCGTAGACGCCCATCGTCCCCAGGTGCACGACGTGGGAGTCCACGCCCGTGTCGACCAGTGCCGCCAGCAGGTTGTGCGTGGCGTTGATGTTGTTGTTGACCGTGTAGCGCTTGTGCCACGCGCTCTTCATGGAGTACGGCGCAGCGCGCTGCTCGGCGAAGTGCACGACCGTGTCGGGCCGGTAGCTGGCCAGCAGCTCCGCCAGCGCCTCGTAGTCCGCGGCCACGTCGAGGCGCTCGAAGCCGATCTCGCGCCCCGTGAGCTCCTGCCACACGGCGCGGCGCACGTCGAGCGTCTCGATCGGCGTCAGGGACTCCGCACCCAGCTCCACGTCCGCCTCGCGGCGGGCGAAGTTGTCGACGATCAGCACCTCGTGGCCGCACTGCGAGAGGTGCAGCGAGGTGGGCCACCCACAGAATCCGTCGCCGCCCAGGACAAGAACCTTCAAGGCAAACCTCCCAAGTGCTTGCGCGCCGGCTGGTTACTGGATGCCTTCAGACGGCTCCGGCTGACCCGCCGCAGGATAGCGGCCGGCGCGCTTTTCCAGCAGCGCGCTGAGCCCGAGCGCCCCAGCCACGGGCAGCACGACCGCCATGACGAGCTGGTAGCGCCACGTGAACGTGTTGGCCGCCACGGTGGCGGCGAACACCCCGAGCGGCAGCGACGCGAACAGCAACGTCGCGGCGCGCAACCCGGAGCGGCGCGCGCGTCCCACACCGAGCAGCGCCAGCGCCGCCGCCAGCGCCGACACGATCAGCACGGGCCCCCACGTGAACCCGAAGCGCTGGTAGTCGCGCAGCGCCCGCCCGAGCGCGGGGCGCGCGTGGGGCGGGTGGTCGCCGCGCGCGCGCAGGATCCGCTCCGTCTCGCGCGAGAAGACGGGGTAGTGCGGCGTGAACTGCCAGCGCGAGATCGGCAGCTCGTCCGCGCCCCGCGTGCGGATCGGCGCGAAGCCGCGCAGGAAGTCGTGGCCGACCGCCTGGAGGTAGTCCCACGGCTGGGCCAGGATCGCGCGGCGCGCGAAGCGGCCGGGGAGCGCGCCGCGCCCGGGCACCTCCGGCAGCTTGAAGCGCGGCGACTTGTTGTTGCCGTAGTTGGCCCACGTGTACCAGTTGACCGTCGAGCCGTGCAGCTGCGGGCGGTGGCCGATCGCCTGGCGCGGGCACAGGATCTCCTCCTCCGGCGGCACCGAGAAGTGCTTGCAGTCCGCGAACGTCGACACGCGCCCGTACAGGAACACGCCGCCGTTGCTGGTGATCGAGTAGCTGCCGTGGAAGTGGTGAAACCAGGCGGCGTAGCCCACCACCGGGACGGCGAACGCGAGCGCCAGCGCCGCCGCCGGCAGCGCGCTGGAGCGCACCCAGCGCCGCACGTCGTGCCGGCCCTCCCAGTACAGGAGCAGCAGGGTCAGCAAGGCGGGCACGATCACGATCGCCCCCACCGCGCGCGTGACCGCCACGCCGGCGAACAGCCCGCCCGCCAGGCCGGCCTCGACGATCCCCGGGCGCCGGTCCCACAGCAGCGCCGCGCACCCGGCGACGAGCAGGAAGGCGAACAGCGCCTCGGTGAGCACGAACTCCTCCAGCATCACCTGGTAGGCGTCGAGCAGCACCGGCGCGGCGGCCAGCGCCGCCAGCCAGCGCCGCACGCCGAGGCGCACGAGGACCGCGTAGATCAGACCGCCCGTGACCAGGCCGAGCAGGTGCTGCGTGCCCGCCACCACCGCGAGGCTGTCGCCCGGCAGGACGCGGATGAACAGCGAGTACCCGAGGGGGCGCAGCCGGCCGGGCTCGAAGTTGTCGGCCCGCGTCAGGTAGTCGACGGAGTCGTAGTAGACGATCGCCGGGTCGTAGGCGAGCGAGGTGAGCACGCGCAGCGCGATCCCCCCCGCCAGCACGCCGGCGAACACCGCGTGGCGGCGGACGAGCGCCGCGCCCGCGACCGCGGCCCGGCGCGCGCCGTCGCCGAGGTCGCGCGGACGGCCCGCCGCCACGAGGGCGCCCAGCTCCGCCACGATGGTCAGCCCGCGCAGCGTCACGGCGGCGGCGGCCAGCTCACCCTCGGGGAACGCGTGGGACAGCAGGCCGACGTAGGCCAGCTCGCGCACGCCGACCCCACCGGGGGCGAAGATCACGACGAGGCCGACCGCCCAGGCGATGCTCGCCGCCCCGGCCACCTGGAAGGGGTCGGAGAACCCGGACACGGCGCCCTGCACGAGCACGGCCGCGCCGGCGTAGCAGACGTAGGCGACCAGGTAGTTGAGCAGCGCGCGGTGGGTGCGCGACGGCGCCAGGCGGGTGTGGCCCGAGATGAAGCGCGAGGCGATCGCGGGGACGGCCACGGCGAGCACCAGCGGCAGCCACAGCGGCGCTCCGCTCAAGCCGAACGACACGCCGCCCACGGCCAGGGCGGCGCACAGCGCGATGACGTTCTCCGCCGCCACGGTGGAGATGCGGTCGAGGATGCGCCCGTGCAGCACCGTGGCGCGCGAGGCCGGCGCCCACACGCCGCCGGGCAGGTAGCGCAGGGCCTGGGTCCGGCACCAGGTGGCGACGTCCTCGCGGGTGAAGCGCCCACTGGCCAGCACGGCCCAGCCGTGCGCCAGCAGCAGCCACCACGCGGCCGCGGCGGCCAGCGCGAGCGGCAGCGGCCACCAGGTCAGCTCGCCGGTCTCGACCTCTCCGAGCGCCCCCACCGCCATCACGACGACGATCCCCAGCGCGACGGCGAAGGCGAGCGCGCGCAGGGCCGGCAGGTGCGGCTGCAGACGGGCTCGCGCCCGCGCGGCCCGGGCGACCCACGGGCTCTCGGCCGCGGTGGCCTCGTCGCTCAGCGGCGCTCGCGCCACCACGTCCCCAGGACCACGCGCGCGTAGCGGAAGCCGTAGAAGAGGTTGCGGCCCTTCTTGCTCTCCCCGGCCGTGCGCTTGTGGTGGACGATCGGGCGCTCCGCCACGCGGTAGCCCTGGCAGATCGCGCCGATCAGCAGCTCCGACGTCTGGTACTGCACCTGCTCCTGGCGCACGGTCGCGGTGACCTCGGCGCGCATCGCGCGCAGCCCGGTCGAGGTGTCGGTGACCTGCGCGCCGGTGAGCCGGCGGATCAACCAGGCGAAGAAGTGCACGCCGGCGTAGCGGAAGCGGTCGTCGTCCTCGCTGCGGCCCAGCACCCGCGAGCCCAGCACGAAGTCGGCCTCGTCGTCGACCAGCGGCTCGAGCACGAGCGGGACGTACGCCGGGTCCCACTGGCCGTCGCCGTCCAGCGTGACGACGTAGCGGGCGCCGTGCTCACGCGCGAGCTGGTAGCCCAACCGCAGCGCGATCCCGTGGCCGCAGTTGCGCTCGAGCCGGGCGACGTAGGCGCCGTGCTCGTGCGCGACCTCGCTCGTGCGGTCGGAGCTGCCGTCGTCGACGACGAGCGCGTCGACGCGCAGGCCGCACGCCTCGGGGGCGATGCCGTCCAGCACCTCTCCCAGTCCGCCCTCCTCGTCGAGGGCGGCGATGACCGCGACGACCGGGGCGAGCTCGAGGTCCGGGTAGCGCTCCTCGAACGTCCGGACCGCCTCGGCGCGGACCTGCGGGACGTGGGGACGGAGGACCTTCGCGCTGGGCGTCTTCACGGCGGGACGCGCGAGTCTATTCGCGCGGCGGGCGCAGCAGAGCCGTGAGCGCGAGCGCGGCGGCCGCCGGGAGCAGCACGATCAGCGTCAGCTGGTAGCGCCAGCTGAACTGGTTGGCCAGGACCGTCGATCCGAACACCGCGATCCCCATGGCGGCGAACAGGAAGCTGGCCGCGCGCAGCTTGGAGCGACGCGCGCGTCCCCAGCCGGCAGCGGCCAGCAGGCCGGCCACGACGCCCAGCGCCAGGACGGGGCCGGGCGTGAAGCCGAAGCGCTGGTAGGTGCGCAGGGAGCGCGCGAGGTCGCGGTCGACGCGCGCGCGGTGGCCGCCGTGGCGGCGCAGCAGCGCGTGGGTGTTCTCGAGGTAGACGGGGTACTCGAGCGAGAACTGCCAGCGCGAGATCCACAGCTCGCCGCGGCGGGTCCTGCGAGTGGGCGCGAAGCCGCGGAGGAAGTCCCGCGACACGGCGCGCGCGTAGTCGAGCGGCTGGTGGCGGATCGCGCGGCGTGCGAACGACCCCGCCACCCGCGCGCGGTCGTCGGGGTGGACATCCCAGATGGGCGAGTCCCCGCCCCACATGTAGTGCTCGGAGACGGACCCCGCGAGCGTCGGGCGGCGATCCGGGGGCAGCGACGGACACAGCCGCGCCTCGCGGGCGGGAACGTCGAACTTCGAGCAGTCGACGAACGGCGCCACGCGCCCGTACAGGAACCGCCCGCCCTCGCCGCTGATCGCGTACGTCCCGTGCAGGCTGTGGAACCACACGGCGTACGCGCCGACGGGGAGCGCGAAGGCGACGAGCAGCGCCGCCACGGCGGGCAGCGCCGCGCGCCACGGCTCGCGCCAGCGGAGCGCCACGAGCGTCGCGAGCGCGGGCGCGATCACCACGATGCCGTTGGCGCGGGTCAGTGCGCTCGCGGCGAGCAGCACCCCGGCGAGCGCCGCGAGCGCGGCGCCCGGCCGGCGGCGCCACAGCAGCGCGGCGCAGCCGGCGACGAGGAGAAGCTCGAACAACGTCTCGGTCAGCACGAACTGCTCGAGGTGGAGCTGGTAGGCGTCGAGCAGAACCGGCGCGGCGGCCAGGGCCGCCAGCCACCGCCGCACGCCGAGGCGCAGCAGCAGCGCGTACAGCAGCAGGCCGACCGCGAGCCCCATCGCGTGCTGCACGGCGGCCACCACCGCCAGGTCGTCGGGCAGCAGCCGCAGCAGCGCCGCGTACCCGATCGGCCGCACCTCGTCGGGACGCAGGTCCTCGGCGTTGGCGAGGAAGCCCTGGGAGTCGTCGATCAGCAGCGCTGGCCGGTAGGCGAGCGCCACGACGACGCGCAGACCGGCGCCCAGAGCGAGGAGCGCCAGCAGCAGCGCGTGGCGCCGCGCGAAGGACGCCGGCCGCGCCAGCGGCCGCGCCCGGGGTGCGCCGTCGAGTACCGCGGCGCCGCCGGTCAGAGGCGGCGGCCGTCGTCCGTGCTCATTCGCCGCACGCTATCCGCTGATTTCGTCGCCGGCTAGCGAGCCGGCTGCGCGAGGCGCGACGACTCGACCGCCGGCGTGCCCACCGGTTCCGGCGAGGTGCGACGGCTCGGCTTCGTCGAGCTGGGCCGTGGCGGTCCGCCCGGCCCGGGTGACGGCGAGGCCGCTCGTCACGAGCAGCCGCGCGAACGCGCCGAAGCGGCCCTCGCACACGGTGACCGCAACCGCGCCGTCGGAGAGACGGGCCGCCGCGATTTCCACGAGCGAGGGGTCGTCGCGCGGGCCTCGGGCCACCACGATCGCGTCGGCCAGGGCCAGGAGCGTGTCGAGCGGCTCGGTCCGCGGCCCCGCGATGGCGATCGCGACCGGGCACCGCGCCGAACCCACCACGCGCTGCGCCGCCGCGACCGCCTCGGACGGCGACTCGGGCAGCCGGGCGCGCATCAGCCGGCCGGTCGCTTCCGCCACGCAGCCGCGCGCGGCCGCGCGCGACGCTTCGCGGCGCGCGGCGCCAGACCCCGGCGCACGCGTGGCCGGGACGCATGACGGCGGCCAGAGGCACACGGCGGCATGCCCGAACCCGCTTCGCCGCGCCACGTCGAGCGCGACGGCGCAGGCCACCGGCGCAGCGGCGCGTGGCCCGCCGAGCACCACGACGACCGGCGCCACGGGCGCCACTCGCTCGGCGCGCGCCGCGCCCGCCGGGACCAGAAAGAAGTCGCGCACCAGCGATGCGGCGGTTCGCGTCTGCGTCACGCCGCCGGCCCCGCGTCCGCGGTCGCCTCCGTGGCGAGGAGGTCGCCGACCGACCCCAGCATGGCGGGCGGCCGCAGCCGCACCTTCACGCGGCGGCCGTCGACGTCCACCTCCAGCCGCCGGCGAGACCACTCCGGGATCGCCGCGCGCGCCGCGTCCCGCGCGTCGCGCCCGTCGCCCAGCGCGATCGCGCCGGCCTCCGCGGCGTGCCCCGCGTACTCGCGCGCCACGCCGGCGGCCAGCAGCTGCAGCACCGCGGCCCCGGCGAGGGCGAGCAGCGGAAGCATCCCCACGACCTCGACGGCGGCCTGACCGGACTGCGACCCCGCACGACGCGCGATCGGGACGGTCCGCGCCTCACCGGGATGGGGATCGGGGCGGCGGATCACGGCGACTGCGGCTCGAAGCGCGCGCGGGCGTGGAGCGTGGTCAGGCGGCGCCCGCCGATCACAGACGGGACCACCAGGCGGACCTCGACGGAGCCGTCCTCGCGGCGGACCACGCGCAGGCCGCGCTCGAGCCGGGGCGGCAGCACGCCGCGGACCGCGGCGGCCGGGTCGCCCGCGACGGCGTGCGCGCGGGCGCCGGCGCGCGCGGCCGCACCCGACAGCCATGCCGCCTGCCCCGCCACGGCGAGCTGCCACAGCGCCAGCGCGATCAGCGCGACGAGCGGAAGGACGGCGACCAGCTCGACCGACGCCTGGCCGGACTCGTCCTGGAACGGAGGATCTCGCCGGATGTCCACGGCCGAGACGATGCCGTGGGGCGTGTCACGCGACTACGCGAGATCGCGGCGAAAGTGCGGCGGCGCTCAGTACGAGCGGTACTGACGCCAGGCGGCGAAGACGCCGTAGATCGAGGCCCCGACCAGCGCGAACCAGGCGAGCAGCCCGATCGGGCTCTCCCACAGGCCCTCGGTGGCCGCGACCGTGATCACGGCGACGCCGATGGAGAAGTACAGGACCGCCCGCATCCGGTCGCCCAGGCCGTATATGTCGTCCCGGTACTGGCGGTACAGGCGGGCGACGAACCACGCGAGCGCGCCCCAGAAGGCCAGCGCCAGCGCCCACACGAACATGCGCGCCGCGACCCCGCCCCCCGGCAGGAACGCCACGAGCGCGGCGAGCGCGACGATGATCGCGACGTTTACGACCGTGCGCATCGCGCCCAGCCTAGCCGGCGGGAACGGTCTCGCCGGCGGGAGCGGTGTCGCCGGCCGAGGCAGGTGCGTCCGTGGGGACGCCTTCGCGCACCGGCTCGGGCTCGAACCGGTACCCGATGCCGAAGTGCGTGTGGATGTACTTCCAGTCCGGCGAGCGGGCCTCGAGCTTGCGGCGCAGCTTGCGCACGAACACGTCCACCGAGCGGTCGCCGTGGGCCATCGCGTAGCCCCAGACCCGCTGGTAGATCTCCTCGCGCTCGAGCACCTGGCCCGGCGCGGCGCACAGCAGGTGCAGCAGCTCGTACTCGCGGCGGGTCAGGTCCACCGACACGCCGCCGACGAAGGCCTGGAACAGCTCGGGACGGATCTCCAGCTCGCCCGCCACCACCGGACCGGCCTCGGCACGCGCGCCGGCGCGCCGGCGCCGGCGGACGACCGCCTCCACCCGCGCCAGCACCTCCTCGGGATGGCAGGGCTTGGTCACCCAGTCGTCGGCGCCCAGCCGCAGACCGTGCACGCGCTGCGCGACGGTGGACGGGCCGGTGCACACGACGACGCCCAGCTCGGGCAGCTCGGCGCTCACGCGGGCGAGCCACTCCCGCGCCTCGGCGCCGAGCAGCGCCGGGTCCACCACGACGGCGTTGAGCCGCAGCGCCACCAGATCCTCGAGCGGCACGGCGCTCCCGAGGACGCGGTGCTGCCAGCCCGCGCGCTCCAGCCGGCGCGACAGGACCGCGACGAAGCCGGAGTCCCGGTCGACGACCGCGACCCGAAGCGGCTGCGAGCTGATCGACATCACGGTCAGGATAGACACCGCCGGCGACGCACTTCGCTCGCCTTCACAGCTCGTTCACACCCGCGCCCGCGAGGGCGGGGCGCTCCAGACCCGCCGGCTCGTCCACCGGCCGCCGGAACGCCATCAGCAGCGACATCCCCACGGGCAGCCGCAGACCGCGGCGGACCAGCCCCGCCTCGACCCGCATCGGCCACTCCAGCACGCCGTCCAGCGCGCGGGGCGTCAGCGCCACGTTCGGCCGTCCCCGGCGCTTGTGCGGGCGGCGCAGGCGCTCCCCCAGCCGCACGGCCGCCCCGGGCAGGAACAGCAGCGAGTTGAAGTAGGTCCAGCCGGCCGGCTCCCACCCGGCGTCCGTCCCCGCGCGGCGCAGCTGCGAGCGGCGGTAGCGCCGGTAGTGGTGGTTGGCCACGTCGTGGGAGGACCACAGCAGCTGGTACGCGGGCACCGTGGCGACCAGCCAGCCGCCCGGGCGCACGACCCGCCGCAGCTCGCGCAGCGACACGACGTCGTCGGGCGTGTGCTCGATCACGTCCAGGCACGTGACGAGGTCGAAGCAGGCGTCCGGGAAGGGGATCTCCTCCACCCGCGCGACCTGCACGTCGGCGTGCCCGCGGCCGCGCGCGTACTCCACGCCGAGCGGGTTGAGGTCGAAGCCGTGCACCGTCCCGTAGCGGCGCAGCTCGTCCATCGTGCGTCCCGAGCCGCAGCCCGCGTCGAGCACCTGCGCGCCGTCGGGCAGCGGCAGCCGCTCCAGCGCCGCATGGAGCACGCGCCGGCGCCCGGCGTACCACCAGTGGTGCTCGTCGTAGCCGACCAGCGCCTGGAACTCGTCCGTCTGCACCGGACGAGTTCTAGCGACCCTCCGGGTGCGACGCGTCCGAGAACTCGCGGAACAGCCCGGTGACCACGAACGCGGTCTGCTCGCCGATGTCCACCGCGTGGTCGCCGATCCGCTCCAGCCAGCGGGAGACCAGGATCATGTGCATCGCCCATTCGCGGCGGTCCGCGTCGTCGCCGATGTCCAGCGCGAGTCCGAAGACGTCGCGGTTGAGCTCGTTGACGACGTCGTCCTGGCGGACCAGGTCCTCGGCCAGCTCCGCGTCGCGCAGGGCGAAGCAGCGCTTGGCCTGCTCCACCTCGGTCCGCACGTACGCCGCCATGCGATCGATCTGCTCGAGGATCTTGGGATCGATCGGAGGGGACGAGCCGTCCAGCGGAACCATCTTGGCGATGTTCACGCACTGGTCGCCCATCCGCTCGACGTGCTTGATCACGTGCAGCAGCGCCGCCACCAGCCGCAGGTCGCCGGCCACGGGCGCCTGGGTGGCGAGCAGGCTCAGCAGCCCCTGGTGCACCTCCATGTAGCGACCGTCGATGCGGTCGTCGTCGGCGATCACCAGCTGGGCCAGGTCGATGTCCTGGCTGTTGAGCGCGCCGACCGCCCGGTCCAGGGCCGCGACCACCATGTCGAGCCCGTCCAGGGCCCTCTCCTCGAGCCGCGCCAGCTCGTCCTGGAAGTGGAGGCGCGCGCCGTCGGTCATCCGACCTTCCCTGTCACGTAGGCCTCCGTGCGCGGGTCGGCCGGGTTCGTGAAGATCCGGTCGGTCACGTCGAACTCGACCATCCGCCCGGCGCGGTCGTCGGGGTCCACGGTGAAGAAGCCCGTCCGGTCCGACACGCGGGCGGCCTGCTGCATGTTGTGCGTGACGATCACGATGGAGTAGTCCTCCTTGAGCTCGGTCATGAGGTCCTCGATGCGCGAGGTGGAGATCGGGTCCAGGGCCGAGCACGGCTCGTCCATCAGGATCACGTCCGGGGAGACCGCCAGCGCGCGGGCGATGCACAGCCGCTGCTGCTGGCCGCCGGAGATGCCGAAGGCGTTGGCCTTCAGCCGGTCCTTGACCTCGTCCCACAGCGCCGCGCGGCGCAGGGCGCGCTCCACGATCTCGTCGAGGTCGCCGTCCATCCCCAGCACCCGCGGCCCGAAGGCGACGTTGTCGTGGATCGACTTGGGGAACGGGTTGGGCTTCTGGAACACCATCCCGATCCGCCGGCGCACCTGCACCAGGTCGACGCCCGGCGCGTACAGGTCCTCGCCGTGGTAGCGGACGGATCCTTCCACGCGCGCGCGCGGGATCAGGTCGTTCATGCGGTTCAGCGTGCGCAGCAGCGTGCTCTTCCCGCACCCGGACGGCCCGATCAGCGCCGTGATCTCGCGCGCGCGCACGTCCAGGGAGATGTCGCGCACGGCGGGCACGCCGGCGTAGGACACGGTCACGCCGCGCAGCTCGAAGATCTGCTCGGCCGGCGCGGGCGCGGCCACGCCGCTCTCCGACGGCGCGCGGTCTGTCGTCACCATCGTCACCACTTTCGTTCGTATCGGTTGCGCAGCCAGATGGCGGCGGCGTTCATCGTCAGGAGAAGCATCAGCAGCACGATGATCCCGGCCGCGGCCAGGACCTTGAACTCCGGCTGCGGCTGGGAGATCCAGTTGAAGATCTGCAGCGGCAGGGCGGTGAAGCCGGAGTCCAGCCCGCTCGGGTTGAAGGCCACGAACGTGGCGGCGCCGACCAGGATCAGCGGGGCCGTCTCCCCGATCGCGCGCGACAGCGCCAGGATGACGCCGGTGGCGATCCCCGGGACGGCCGCCGGCAGCACCTGGCGCCAGATCGTCTGCCACTGCGTGGCACCCAGCGCGAGCGAGCCCTCGCGGATCGACGACGGCACCGCGCGGATCGCCTCGCGCGCGGCGATGATCACCACGGGCAGCACGAGCAGCCCCAGCGTCAGCGCGCCGGCGAGCACCACGCGCCCCAGCGACAGCGGGCCCCGCACCAGGAAGGCCAGCCCGAGGATGCCGTAGACGATGCTCGGGACGGCCGCGAGGTTCTGGACGTTCACCTCGATCAGGCGGTTCCACCAGCGCTCGCGGTCAGCGTACTCCTCGAGGTACACCGCGGTGGCGACGCCGACGGGCACGATGAACGCGGCGCACGTGCCCATCAGCCAGACCGTCCCCCAGAACGCCGACTCCAGGCCGGCGCGCTGGGGATCGAACGACGGGAAGCGGTTGAGCAGGTCCACCGACAGGCGTGAGGCGCCATCGGAGACGACGTCGTAGAGCAGCAGGCCGAGCAGCAGGACGCTCAGGCTCAGGCAGCCGAGCAGCACGCCGTGGAACCCGACCTCCCTGGCGCGGCGCGCGCTCATTCGTACACCTGCCGGAACCGGCGCACGAAGCGGATGGAGAGCGCGTTCATGACCAGCGTCATGAGGAACAGCGCGAACCCGACCGCGAAGATCGTCTTGTAGCCGATCGAGCCGGTGGGCACGTCGCCCTTGCCGGTGGCCGCGATGAAGGCGGTCATCGTCTCGTAGGCCTCCGCGGGGTTCACGCCCGTGTTGGCGATCTGCCCCGCCGCGATCAGCACGATCATCGTCTCGCCGATCGCGCGCGAGATGCCCAGGATCACCGCGGCGACGATGCCCGACAGCGCGGCCGGGAAGACGACGCGCGTGGAGACCTGCATCCGGTTGGCGCCGAGCCCGTAGGCGCCCTCGCGCAGCGATTGCGGCACGGCGGACATGGCGTCCTCGGCCACCGAGGCGATCGTCGGCAGCACCATGAAGCCCATGACGATGCCGGCGGACAGCGCATTGAAGATCTGCACGTCCACCCCTAGGGCGCCGCGCAGGATCTCCGGGGTGAAGAAGGTCAGCGCGAAGTAGCCGAACACCACCGTGGGGATGCCGGCGAGCATCTCGAGGATCGGCTTGAGGACCCGCCGCGTGCGCGGCCGCGCGTACTCCGACAAAAAGATGGCCGAGCCGAGCCCCAGCGGCACCGCGACCGCCAGCGCGATCCCCGTGACCAGCAGCGTGCCGTTGACCAGCGGCCACACGCCGAACTTGGGATCGGCGAACAGCGGCGCCCACTCCTTCCCCGTGAGGAAGTCGACGAGGCTGACGTCGCCGAAGAACGCGACGGTCTCGCGCAGCAGCGAGGCCACGATCCCGACAGTGGTCAGGATCGACAGCAGCGCCGCCAGGAAGAGGAGCGCCCGGATCAGGCGCTCCCCGTACCGCGGCCGCGCGGCCCCGAAGACCGTCGCGGCTTCCATCAGGCGGGCGCCAGCCGGCTCAGCGCCTGCCTGGACCGCTCCAGCTGCGCCGGCGTCAGCGCGACGATCTGGGCGTTCTCCGCCACCGTGGCCTGGTTGGCGATCACGAAGTCCAGGAACGCCTTGACCTGCGGCTTGACCAGCGCCTTGTCGCTGACGTACATGAACAGCGGGCGCGACAGCGGCTTGTAGGAGTTGTCCTGGATCGTCGCCTTGCTCGGCTTCACGCAGCCGCCGCCGCCGTCGACGCCGACCAGGTTCAGCTTGTCCTGGTTCTGCTCGTAGTAGGAGAAGCCGAAGTAACCCAGGCCGCCGCCGTCGCCGGCCACGCCCTGGACGAGCACGTTGTCGTCCTCGGACGGCTGGTAGTCCTTGCGCGTCGCACCCTCCTCGCCGTTGATCTCCTCGGTGAAGAAGTCGAACGTGCCCGAGTCCGTCCCGGGGCCGAACAGGGAGAGCTCGGTGTCGGGGAGCTTGGGGTCGAGCTCGCGCAGCGTCTTGACGTCCGAGCCCGTGTTCCACAGCTCCTTGAGCTGCGCCGTGGTCAGGCAGTCGACCTTCAGGCCGGGGTTCGTCACCACGGCGATCCCGTCGTTGGCCACCTGCAGCTCGGCGTAGCGGGTGGCGGCCTTGCGGCAGGCGGCGATCTCCTCCTCCTTGATGGGGCGCGAGGCGTTCGAGACGTCGGTCTCGCCCGCGCAGAACTTCTCGAAGCCGCCTCCGGTGCCGGACTCGCCCACGGTCACCCGGGCGCCGGGGTTCTCCTGCCCGAAGCCCTCCGCCGCGGCCTGGGCGAAGGGGAACACGGTGCTGGATCCGTCGACGGCGATGGTGCCGGAGGCCCCGCCTCCGCCGCCCGCGTCGCCTTCGTCTCCGCCGCCGCAGGCGGTCGCGCCCAGGGCGAGGATGCCGCTCACGATCAGAGCGGTCGTCGTCTTCTCGATCTTTGTCATGCGGGCAGGCTCGCGCCGGCCCGTGGCCGCCCGGTTACCGGGCGGTGAACGGCTTGTGAAAGACCTGTGAACTAGGGCTCGGCGGGCAGGCCGAGCTGGCGCAGGCGGTCGAGGTCGTCCTCGAGGCCCCAGGCGTCGGCGATGCGCCCGTCGCGCAGCGTGAAGAAGTAGACCTCGTCGACGTCCTCGAAGCGCTTGCCGGTCGGTGGGCGCCCACGCCACGCGCCGGTGTGGGTGGCCGAGCACTTGAAGCGGCCGGCGACGCGGTCTTCTTCCGCGATGAGCTCGATCGTGCGCATGTGGACGTCGGGGAAGGCGTTGCGAAACGGCTCGATCCAGGCGCGGAGCCTGCTCGCGAGCTCGGTTGTGCAGAGCTCTTCGGTTGCTTGTGCGTCGCCCGCGTTGATGGCCTCGTCGATGAAGCGCTGCACCGTCCTCTTGGAGTTGCTCACAGCTCGACGCCGATGATCTTCAGGCGGCGGTTGAGGCCGGCGAGGGCGAACTCTCTGACTTCTGAGGGGTCCACGTCGAAGGCTGGGCCTTCATTGGTAGGTGGGGGTTCCAGCGCTTGGGCGACTGGGGGCAGGAGCTGGTGGAGGGTCTTGCGGATCGCGTCCTTCATGGCTGGGTCTTCGGTGACCGCGCTTCGTAGGAAGCCCGTCCCGTAGGCGATGTGTCGCTGCTCGTCTCTCGCGATGCTGCGGTAGCCGGTCACGAAGCCGGGCAGCAGCTGGTGCTCGTTGAGGTAGCGGGTGATGAAGTGGAACGCGGTGGTGCCGAGGGTTCCCTCGATCACCTGGTGGTAGATCGTCACGAACTCCACCTTGGCGGCGCGGTCGCGGGGGTTCTGTACCAGCTTCTCGTGCGCCTGCACGAGCGCCTCGTCGAAGATCTGGCGGAAGGGATCGCCGAGGTGCTCTCTCGCGCGCGCCACGTGGGACGCGATGGCGGCCGGGTCGGCGACCACCTGGTTCTGGAAGCGCGCGTAGAACTGGAGGTGGCGCGCTTCGTCGACCTGCTGGCTGGCGAGGTAGCTCGTCTCCTCCTCGTCGTCGGCCGCGAGCACCAGCCCGGTGAACTGGGTGGTGATGCGCTCCTCGGCCACGATCAGCGAGGACAGCGCCCACAGGACGGCGTCGCGCTCCTGCGGCTCCAGACCCGGCCAGGCTTGCGCGTCGGCGGTCAGGTCGATCTCCTGCGAGGACCAGGGCTCGCGCTCCCACGCGAGGAACAGCTCCTGCGGGGAGAACAGCGTGTCGACGCTCACGGCCGGCGCGCTCGCACGATCGCCGAGGCGGCCTGGGGGTGTACGCGGTGCGTCTCGCGGACCTCGACGTCCACGAAGCCGGCGTCGCGCAGGTGGCGCTCGTACTCGGCGGGCGTGAGGGCGCCCGAGATGCAGCCGGTCCACTGCGCCATGTCCGCGCGCGTCTGCTCGTCCATGCCCTCGTCGGCGACCACGTCGCTGACCGCCAGGCGCCCGCCGGGGCGCAGGACGCGCGCCGCCTCGGCCAGTACCTTCGCCTTGTCGGCGGACAGGTTGATCACGCAGTTGGAGATCACCACGTCGACGGATGCGTCCGGCAGCGGCAGCTCCTCGATGTAGCCCTTGACGAACTCGGCGTTCTCCACGCCCGCCGCCCGGGCGTTGGCGCGGGCCGTCTCCAGCATCTCGTCGGTCATGTCGAGGCCGATGGCGCGGCCGGTCGGCCCGACGCGGCGGGCGGAGATCAGCACGTCGGCGCCGGCGCCGGAGCCGAGGTCGAGCACGGTCTCGCCCTCGTGCAGGTCTGCCACGGCGGTGGGGACGCCGCAGCCCAGGGAGGCGGTGACCGCGCTCTCGGGCGCCTGCGCCGCGGTGGCATCGTCGTAAAGACCCGCACCGAAGGTGGCGTCGTCGCCACAGCTCGTCCCGCAGCCCGTGCCGGCTCGTGCGGCGGCGGCGTAGGCGTCTCTTACGACCTCGCGGGTCCGTTCCAGTTCGGTCAGCTCAGCCATGCGTTCAGTTCCTCCAGGGCATCGGGGACGACGTAGTAGAAGGCCCACAGCCCGACCCGCTCGGAGTCGACGACGCCGGCCTCGCGCAGCACCTTGAGGTGGTGGCTGAGCGTGGGCTGGCTGACGTCGAACAGCGGGACCAGCTCGCACACGCAGACCTTCCCCGCGTGCTTGCGCAGGACGTCCACGAGCTGGAGGCGGATCGGATCGCCGAGAGCCTTGGCCAGGGCGGCCATGCGCCGCGCGTGCTCGCGGTCGACGTCGGGATAGACGACGGGCTCGCAGCACCGCACCCCGGCGGGGCGCTTCTGCTTCGGCGCGAGGGCGAGATCGGCGGGCATGGATATACATATACCTATTGAATCGATAGATGTCAATGGAGTAGCGTGTTTGCTTCCCGATGGCCCGCGTCCTCTTCGTCTGCCTCCACAACGCCGGTCGCTCGCAGATGAGCGAGGCGCTCTTCGAGCGCGCCGCGGACGGCCGGCACGAGGCCCGCTCCGCGGGCACGACTCCGGCGGAGCGCGTCCATCCCGAGGTCGTCGACGTCATGCGCGAGCTCGACGTCGACCTCTCCGACCGCGTCCCGCGCCGCCTCACGCCCGAGCTGGCGGAATGGGCCGACGTCGTCGTCACGATGGGCTGCGGCGACGAGTGCCCGTACGTCCCGGGCCGCCGCTACCTCGACTGGGACCTCCCCGACCCCAAGGGTCGCCCCACCGAAGAAGTGCGCGCCATTCGCAACGACATAGCCAGCCGCGTGGGCGCCCTCCTGCGCGATCTCTGAACAAACCGCCGTTGCGCCGCAACGGCCGGCGCCCGAGCATGCGCCCATGCCCAACTTCCGTGTCGTTGAGCCGCCTATACCGGCCGAATTGCACGCAAGTTTGGAGCGGGAGCTGGCGGGGCTGGCGACGCGGCAGCATGGGGTTGTCTCCCGGGCGCAGCTGGTAGAGCTCGGGTTCAGCCGGCATGCGATTCGGCACCGGGTCCAGACGGGACGGCTGCTGTTGCTCCACCGCGGCGTCTACGCCGTCGGGCACCGCGCCGTGTCGCGGGACGGGCGGCTGATGGCGGCGGTCCTGGCCGTGGGCCCCGGCGCCGTGCTGAGCCATAGGTCCGCCGCCGAGCTGTGGGGTATCCGCCGGACGAGCCGCGAGCGGATCGAGGTCACCGTCCCGCGTGCGCTGAGACCCCGCCCCGGGATCGAGATCCACCGCAAGGACGTGCCGCCGGACGAACGGACCACCCGCCACGGCATCCCGGTCACGACCGTCCCGAGAACCCTCGTCGACCTGGCAAAAGTCCTCAGACCAGGAGAGCTCAGACGCGCCGCCGAACAGGCCGAGGTCAACCGCCTCGCCGATCCCCTCCCCCTGAATGCCGTCGTTCAGCGGCACGCAGGCGGCCACGGCGTCAAAACCCTCAGGGCGCTGAGCAACGAGGGAATCCAGCCACGGATCACCCGCAGCGAGCTGGAGCAGAAGTTCATGACCCTGATTGAGACAAGCGGTCTCCCGAAGCCCGAGACCAACGCTGCCATCCAACTACAAGGCACCTGGATCGAAGTCGACTGCCTCTGGCGAAAGCAGAAGCTGGTGGTGGAGCTCGACGGCCACGCCTACCACTCCAGCCGCGAGGCCTTCGAGCGCGACCGCGAGCGCGACCGCCGCCTGGAGGCCAACGGCTACCGGGTGATCCGGATCACCTGGCGCCAGCTGCGCGACGACCCCCGCGGCGTCGCGCGCGACCTCGCGAGGCTGCTCGCGGACTAGGCGATGCGCTCCCACTCGGCGTAGAGCGAGTCGACGGCGCGCCGAGCCGCCTCATGGCGCTCGGAGGACGAGGCCGCACGCGCCGGGTCCGCCCAGGCCGAGGGATCGCCGAGCTCGTCCTCTACCGCGGCGAGCGCCGCCTCCGCCTCCTCGATGCGCCGTTCGAGCTCCTCGCGGCGGCGAAGCTGGTTCTTCGAGGGCCCGGCGGGCCGCGACCGACCGCGGCCGGAAACAGCCCCGCCCGAACCCACTCCTGACCGGCCGCCGTTGGACGCCAACCGCTCCGCCCGCACCCGCAGATACTCCGCCCAGCCACCCGAATACGACCGCAGCGTCCCGTCCTCCACCGCGATCGTGCGAGTGCCGACCGCGTCGAGCAGCGCGCGGTCGTGCGAGACCAGCAGCACGCTGCCCGAGAACGCGCGCAGGGCGTCCTCCAGCGCCTCGCGGCTGTCGAGGTCGAGGTGGTTCGTCGGCTCGTCGAGGACCAGGACGTTGGCTCCCGAGTGCACGAGCACGGCCAGCGCCAGCCGCCGGCGTTCGCCGCCGGACAGCGCCGCCAGCGGCTTGTCCGCCTCCTCGCCCGAGAACAGGAACCGCCCCAGCAGCGCACGCGCCTTGTTCGGCGTGAGCTTGGTCGCGCGCTGCGCGGCCTCCACCACCGTCCCCGCCTCGCCCAGCTCGTCCGCGTGCTGCGAGAGCAGCCCCACCGTCACGTTGTGCCCGCGCCGCACCTTCCCCGCCGCCGGCTCCAGGCGGCCGGTGAGCACGTCCAGCAGCGTCGTCTTGCCCGAGCCGTTCGCACCGACGAGCGAAACGTGCTCGCCCCGCTCCAGCCAGAGGTTCGCGTCGCGCAGCAGGACATGCTCCCCGCCGACGGCCACGATTGCGTCCTCGAGTTCGAACACCACCCGCCCGCTGCGCTGCGGCGCGGCGAAGTCGAAGTCCAGCGTCCGGGCGGCCGCACCGCCCGCGGCGACCACCGGCTCGACCCGCTCCAGGCGCTTCGCGCGCGACTGCGCCTGGCGCGCCCGCGTGCCCGCGCGGAAGCGCTCGACGAAGCGCTCCAGGCGCGCGATCTCCGCCTGCTGGCGCGCCGCGGCGCGGCCGGCCGCCAGCTCGCGCGCCGCGCGCTCGCGGCGCCAGACGTGCCACGGCCCCGGAAAGAACCGCCCGCGCCCGGCGTCGAGCTCGAGCACCGACGTGCCGACCGCCTCCAGGAACCAGCGGTCGTGCGCCACCAGGGCCACCGCGGCGTCCAGGCCGGACAGGTGCTGCTCCAGCCACTCCAGCGCGTCGATGTCGAGGTGGTTGGTGGGCTCGTCGAGCAGCAGCAGGTCGGGCGCGCCCGCCAGCGCCCGCGCCAGCGAGCCACGCGTCAGCTCGCCACCGGAGAACGTCCGCAGCGGGCGGTCGAGGTCCTCGTCGCCGAACCCCAGGCCGCGCAGCACCGCGAGCACCTCGTCACGCCAGCGGTACCCGCCGGCGTGCTCGAGGCGCGCCTGCGCGCCGGCGTAGCGGTCGAGGGTGGCCGGGCGCGTGTCGCCCTGCGCCATCGCCTGCTCCAGGGCGGCGAGGTCGGCTTCCAGGGAGAGCAGCTCCCCGCAGCCCGACAGCACGTAGTCGCGCAGGCTCAGCCCGCGCTCGCGCGGCGGGCGCTGATCGTGCAGCGCCACCCGCACGCCCTTGGCGAAGGCCAGCTCTCCCCCGTCCACCGACGCCTCGCCCGCCAGCATCCGCAGCAGCGTGGTCTTCCCGGACCCGTTCGGGCCGGCGATCGTCATGCGCTCGCGGCGCTCGAGCTTGAACGACACGCCCCGCAGCAGAGGCGCGCCGGCCACGTCTTTGGCGAGGTCGGAGGCGATCGCAACGGCCATCGCATCCATGCTGATGGATCGGCCCGCGCGATAGGCTTCCGAGCCGATGCCGCGTCTCGTACTCGCGCTCTCCCTCGCCCTGATCGCCCTGCTGGCGCTCGCGCCGGCCGCCTTCGGACTCGACCGGATCGACGGCGGCGAGGGCGCCTACGGCGAGACGAGCGACATGGTCGTCACCAACGCCGGCTTCATCCTCATCGCCGCCTTCCCGCTCCTCGCGCTGCTGCTCAGCCTGCTGCAGTGGCGCCTGGACAAGCGCAAGGAAGCGCGCAAGAAGGCCCGCAAGGCCGCCGCCCGCGGCGGCTGGTAGCCCGGCCTCGCGCCCGATGGCCGGCGAGGTCCGCTACGAGCGCACGAGCGCGGCGGCCGTCCTCACGATCGACCGCCCGGAGCGCCGCAACGCGGTGGACGGCGCGACCGCCGAGCAGCTGAAGGCCGGCTACGAGCGCTTCGAGGCCGACGACGAGGCTCGCGTGCTCGTGCTCACCGGCGCGGGCGACGCGGCCTTCTGCGCCGGGGCCGACCTCAAGGCGATCGACACGCTGGCGCCGCGGCTGGCCGACCCGGCCGGGCCGCTCGGCTTCACGCGCCTGACGGCGTCCAAGCCGACCATCGCGGCGATCTCCGGCTACTGCCTGGCCGGCGGCCTCGAGCTGGCCCTGTGGTGCGACCTGCGCGTGGTCACGCAGACGGCCCGGCTCGGCTTCCCCGAGCGCCGCTGGGGCGTCCCGCTGATCGACGGGGGCACGCAGCGCCTGCCGCGCATCGTCGGGCTCGGCCGCGGCCTGGACCTGATCCTCTCCGGGCGCGTCGTGGAGGCGGACGAGGCGCTGCAGATCGGTCTGGTCACCGAGATCGTGCCGGACGGGCAGCACCTGGAGCGCGCGCTGGAGATGGCCGAGGGGTTGGCCGCGGTGCCCCAGGAGACCATGCTGGCCGACCGCCGCGCGGCCATCGAGGGGTTCGGCCTCCCGCTGGCGGCCGGGCTCGCTGTCGAGGCCCAGGCCGGCCTGGCCACGCTCCAGGTCGCGCAGGCGGGCGCGGCCCGCTTCGCCGCCGGCGAAGGGCGCGGGGGCTCGGGCGCGGGGATATAGGCTTGCGCCAATCGGCAGCGAGGGAGAGCACATGACCTATTTCGTGACCGGCGCGACCGGCTTCATCGGCCGCAACCTGGTGGAGACGCTGCTGGCCAACCGCGAGGGCCAGATCCACGTCCTCGTGCGCGAGGGGTCGATGGAGCGCCTGCAGGAGCTGATCGACCGCTGGGGAGAGCCGGGCCGGATCGTCCCGGTTCTCGGCGATCTCACGCAGCCGCGCCTGGGCGTCTCCGACGAGAAGGTCGCCGACCTGAAGGGCAACGTCGGCCACTTCTTCCACCTCGCCGCGGTGTACGACATGGCCGCGGACGCCGAGGCCAACATGACCCTGAACGTCGGCGGCACGCGCAACGCGGTCGACCTCGCCAACGCCATCGAGCCGGGAACCTTCCACCACGTCTCCTCGGTCGCCGCCGCCGGCAAGCACAAGGGCCTGTTCCGCGAGGACATGTTCGACGAGGGCCAGAAGCTCGACCACCCGTACTTCAAGACGAAGTTCGAGTCCGAGAAGCTCGTGCGCGAGCTGGTGAAGTCGCCGTGGCGCGTGTACCGCCCCGCCATCGTCGTGGGCCACTCGCAGACCGGCGAGATGGACAAGATCGACGGCCCGTACTACTTCTTCAAGGTCATCCAGCGCCTGCGCCACTTCGTCCCCGAGTGGATGCCGCTGATCGGGCCGGAGCTGGGCTACACGAACATCGTCCCCGTCGACTACGTCGCCCAGGCGATGGACCACATCGCCCACCAGGACGGCCTCGACGGCCAGGCCTTCCACCTGACGAACCCGCGCCGCCAGCGCGTCGGCGAGAGCATCAACGCCTTCGCCAAGGCGGCCCACGCGCCGCAGCTGGCGATGCGCATCGACTCGCGCATCATCCAGGCGCTGCCCACCGGCGCGATCGGCATGGCGATGAAGCTCCCCGCGTTCAAGAACGTGCGCCGCGCGGTGCTGGCCGACTACGGCATCCCGGACGACGTGCTGGACAACCTCGCGCTGACCGCCGAGTTCGACACGCGCGACACCGAGCGCGCACTGGCGGGCTCGGGCATCGAGGTCCCGCCGCTGGAGGACTACGCCGATCGCCTGTGGGACTACTGGGAGCGCAACCTCGACCCCGACCTGTTCAAGGACCGCTCCTTCGAGGGCGCGGTGAACGGCAAGACGGTCGTGATCACCGGGGCGTCGTCGGGCATCGGAAAGGCGGCGGCGCACCGGATCGCCGCGGCCGGCGGGATCCCGCTGCTCGTCGCGCGCTCGATGGACAAGCTGCAGGAGACCAAGAAGGAGATCGAGGACCGCGGCGGGACCGCGTACGCGTACTCGGCCGACCTCTCGGACATGGAGGCGATCGACCGCGTGGTGGAGGAGATGCTCGCCGAGCATCCCGCGATCGACATGCTGGTCAACAACGCCGGGCGCTCCATCCGGCGCTCCGTCGCGCTGTCGCTGGATCGCTTCCACGACTTCGAGCGCACCATGCAGCTGAACTACTTCGGCGCGATCAAGATGGTGATGGCGCTGTTCCCGCACATGCGCGAGCGGCGCTTCGGCCACATCGTGAACGTCTCGTCGATCGGCGCGCAGACCAACCCGCCGCGCTTCTCGGCCTACGTCGCGTCGAAGTCGGCGCTGGACGCGTGGACGCGCGTGGTGGCCTCGGAGATGGTGGGCGACGGCATCACGTTCACCACGATCCACATGCCGCTGGTCAAGACGCCGATGATCGCGCCGACCAAGATCTACGACTCCTTCCCCACGATCACGCCCGACGAGGCGGCCGACCTGATCTGCGAGGCGATCCGGGCCAAGCCCAAGACGATCAACACGCGCCTGGGGACGTTCGGCGAGGTGGCCTACGCGCTGGCGCCCAAGGCGGTCGACCAGATCCTGCACATGGCCTACAAGGTCTTCCCGGACTCCGCGGCCGCCAAGGGGAAGAAGGATCCCGACGAGAAGGCGTCCACGGAGCAGGTGGCGCTCGCGCACCTCATGCGCGGCGTGCATTGGTAGCGCTTCTCCTCGTCCTCCTGCTGGCGGCGTGCGGCGGTGGGGACGAGGGGCCGGACCGCGCGAGCCTGCTGCTCGACTTCACGCCCAATGCCGTGCACGCGGGCATCTACGCCTCGCAGGCCGGGGACCCGGAGCTCCGGCTGCAGATACGGGCGCCCGGCTCCTCCACCGACTCGGTGAAGCTGCTGTCCGCCGGCCGGACGGACTTCGCCGTGCTGGACATCCACGACCTCGGGCTGGCGCGCGAGAAGGGCGCGGACCTGGTCGGCGTCTTCCCGCTGGTGCAGCGCCCGCTGGCCGCGGTGATCGCGCGCCCGGGCATCCGCTCGCCGCGCGACCTGGAGGGCCGGCACGTCGGCGTGACCGGACTGCCCAGCGACGTGGCGGTCCTGCGCTCGGTCGTGCGCGGCGCGGGCGGCGACCCCGACCGCGTGCGCACCGTGACGATCGGCTTCAACGCCGTGTCCGCGCTGCTGACGGGGCGCGTGGACGCCGCGACCGCGTTCTGGAACGCCGAGGGCGTGGCGCTGCGCCGGCGCCGTCCGGGGTTCCGCGCGTTCCGGGTGGACGACTACGGCGCGCCGCGCTACCCCGAACTGGTCGTCTGCGCCACCCGCCGGACGGTGCGCGAGCGCCCCGAGCTGGTGGACGCGCTGCGCGACACGCTGCGCCGCGGCTACGACGACGCCGCCCGCCGGCCCGCCCGCGCGCTCGATCGGCTGCACGCGGCTGTCCCCGGCCTGGACGCCGACCTGATGCGCGCCGAGCTCGCCGCGCTGCGGCCGGCCCTGCGCCCGGTCGGGCGGCTGGACCCGGCGATCCTGCGCGCGTGGGCGCGCTGGGACGTGCGCTTCGGGATCCTGGAGCGCCCGCCCGACGTGGCGCGGGCGTTCGACCTGGCGCGCTAGCCGGGGCGCAGCGTCCAGCGCAGCGTCTCCCAGGGCGCCGTGGCCAGGGCGGCGCGCAGCTCGCTCTGGTCCTCGCAGCGGCGGTCCAGGCGCCGGCCCTCGACCGTCACCTCGACGACGTCCTCGGCGAACGGCCACGGCTCGACCGAGACGTGGTCGCCGGTAGGCGTGATCGCGAGCCCGCGCTCGACCTCGATCGTCGCGGGCAGCTTGTCCATGCACAGGGCGAGCGAGAACCAGTCCCAGGCGGCGATGAGCCGCTGGTTGCGCTCGGCCTGGGCCTCCGTGACGTCCAGCGAGGCGATCAGGGTGCGCTGCAGTTCCCGCTGCGTCTCGAGGTATTCCGCCACACCCGGCTGGCCGGCGCGCCGCTCGAACAGCATCGCGCCGTGCATCGACACGAGCAGGCCGGCCCAGCGCGACTGCGCCAGCGCCAGCCACGGCGCCCAGGACCACTGGTCCAGGTGGACTTCCAGCGGCATCTCCATGAACGAGCGCGGCCACCCGGTGTCGGGATTGAGGCCGGGATCCGCGTCCCACCGCGCCATCCCCACGTCGTGCTGCGCCGCCGCCAGGACCACCGCGTCCCGCGGCCACGGCGCCGGGAACAGCCCGTTCCCCCACGCCCGCGCCAGCTGCCCCGACAGCCACGCGTGCGCGGGCTGCCCGATGCACAGCACGGCCTCGCCCCCGAGCTCGCGCAGGACCATCAGATCTCCAGATCGACGTCAGCGTCCAGGCAGGCCTGACGAACCAGGTCGAGCCCCGGGTCGACGTCAAGCGCGACGGGGTGGTCCAGCACCGCTAGGGACGCAGCTCGCACACGGTTCTCCCACAGGATCATCGCGCGTGCGGAGTCGTTTTGGCGCGACGTCCAGACGATCCCGTGGGGCCTTGGCTTGGACCCCCACAAGGCGCGAGCCCAGGTAGCCGTATAGGGAAACTCGGACTCCTCGGTGTCGATCACGTTCTGCCGCGTGAGACCGAGCCGCTGCAGCCCCGCGCCGTGGAGCCGTGCCAGCCGCAGCTCGTCCTCGCACCGAAGCGTCACGATGCGGTGGCCTTCGACCTGCGCGCGGTACAGGCGCCTGCGACGACCAGATCGCAAGGCACTGACGCCTCGCAACAAGCCCTCAGCGAGAGCGGTCTCCGCGTCCGCCGCCCCATAGAGCGTCGGTACGACTCGTCCAGCGACGTAGATGGGCCTGAACCGGCCGGGGCTGTCCGTCGGATTGAAGTCGAGGGGTCCCCCCCGGGAGTCGTAGACGCGCACGATCTCACGGCCCGGCTCCCAAGCCTCCATCAAAGGACTGAGGTCGCCCGCCGGCGGAACCGCTGGCCCGCTCATCTACAGGGGCGACGGAGCGCTCAGCTGACGAGCGGCTTCGACTATCTCCTCGGGCGCTTCGTCGAGCAAGTCGACCGGACGGCGCCCATCCAGCCAGCCGTTCTCGGCCGTCCACCACAGCGCCACCTCCCAATCGCTCATCCTGTCCCGTGGAAGCTCGGCGAGCACGCGCTTGACGACGGGCCTCGTTTCTCCCACGTCGTCGAACTGGAATTCGGGATACAGAATCTGACCTCGGTAGTCGACCCCGAAGAGACGGGCCTCCTTCCGCCAGCGAGCCGCCAGGGCATGTCGGTTCTTCGCCTTCGAGCGCTCCTCGGCGACCTGCTCGCCGGTCAGGGCGCCAAACTCCTGCAGGAGCTCGGTCCGCGCCTGAGCGTTCCGGCGAGCCTGACGCACGGCTGCATCGGAGGGGAACGCGAGGCTCGGCATCAGGTCGTCGATGACCGTCTCGAGCCGCTCCTGTGTCAGGTTCGACACCGCCGCCTGCAGTTGCTCGAGGACTCGCAGCAGCCTGGCGCTGAGCCTCCTTGCTTCCTCGTCACTCAGGCCTTTGAGAGCCTCGCGGAGCTCGTCGAGCTCGTCAGGCGCGAGCGTGAGTTCCGTAATCTCAGCCGTCGCACTCATTTAGCTCACGATTTTACCAGTCCCGCGATCAGATTTCGAAGACCTCGATCAGGCGCTTCTCGTGCTCGGCGTCGATGCGCGCGATGACCTCGATCTGGTCCTCCAGCCCGCTGCCGCGCAGCTTCGTGGCCAGGAGCTCGTCGACCTGGAAGATCCCCGCGGAGTTCGACATGAGGATCTCCACCCGGACCGCCTTCTCGCGGCCGGCGGAGATCTTGACCTCCTCGATCGCGTAGGCCGACAGCGAGTGGATGTTCTGGTGGCCGGCCTCGAAGGGCACGCGCGAGCGTCCGCTGGCCATGTCCAGCGCGTCGGCGACGCGCACGATCGACGCCTCGACCGTGAAGGGGTCGCCGCGGCGGCGGTGCCCGATGATCGCGTGCAGCGCCTCGGCCACGGCGACCGAGCGCTCGGGCTCCTCGTAGACGCTTGACAGCAGCTGCGGGAGCTTGTCGGCGGCCAGGAACAGCGAGAACGCCTCGTGGTCCGTGCGGTGCGCCTGCATCCCCACGTCGTGCAGCATCGCCGCGGCGGCGATCACCACCTCGGCGTCGCGGTCCGCCATCCCGTGGTCGGCCACCATCACCGGCGTAACCCCGCGCCGGAACAGCAGGCGCGCCAGCCGCAGCGCGATGTTCACCACGATGCGCACGTGAACCCAGGAGTGGTCGGACATGTGCAGGCGCTCGGCGTTGAGGCCCTGCATGTGCCACCACGCCTTGAGCTGGTCGTCCGCGTTGGCCGCCGCCAGCAGCTTCTCCAGCCGCCGGTTGCCGCGAGTCGGCGCGTCCACGCGGACCTCGGCCAGCGCCTCGCGGAGGCCTTCGGCTGCGTCGCGCGCGCTCATGCGTCGGCGGGCATCGTATCCGCGGCATCGGCCGCCGCCAGCTCCAGGATCACGCCCTCGCGCAGGCCGCCGCAGCCCACCTGCAGCGGGCAGCCGAGGCGCTCGCAGATCGCGTCGAGGACGAGCAGGCCCGCGGGCAGGAGCCGCACGCGCTCGGGGTCGAGGTCGAAGCGGCTGGCCACCTCGGCGACCGGCGTCGCCGCGAGGACGCGGACGCCGCGCTCCAGCGTCTCGCGCTCCAGCCGCCCGCCGACCAGGCGCCGCAGCGACGTCGCGGACCCGCCGACCGCGACGGCCAGCGCGGGCGGAGCGACCTCCAGTCCGGCGAAGGCGGCCGCCGCCTGCTCGCGCACCGCGTGCAGCTCGGCGGCGGCGGGCGGGTCGGAGCTCAGGTACGCGTCGGCCAGCAGGCCCGAACCGACGCGAAACGAGGCCGACCAGTGCACGCCGTCGCGCACGGTGCCCAGCGCGATCTCCGAGGAGCCGCCGCCCACGTCCGCCACGGCCACTTCCCCCTCCACCGGATGCCCGAGCGTCCGGGTCGCGCCGAGGAAGGCCAGCCGCGCCTCCTCCTCCCCGTCCAGCACGTCGACCTCCACGCCGGCGCGCCGCGCCACCGCCGCACACAGCTCGGGACCGTTGACGGCGCGGCGGATCGCGGCGGTCGCCACCGTGCGCAGGTGCTGCGCCCCCAGCTCACGCGCCAGCCGTGCCTGCTCGGCGACGACCTCCGCCACCTCCTCGACGCTGACCGCGCCGATCCGCCCGTCGCGGCGCAGTCCACGACCGAGCCGCGTGAACACCCGGCGCGCCGTCACCTCCCGCAGCACCCCGTCGCCGGGCTCGGCCACGAGCAGGCGGGTCGTGTTCGACCCGATGTCGATGCACGCGTAGAGGGGCACGGGAGGTGGACGGGCAGCTTGGCATGATGGGCACCGCATGAGCGTGGCGATAGAGGTTCGCGGGCTGGCCAAGCGCTACGGGGACGTCGAGGCGGTGCGGGGCATCGACTTCGTCGTGGCCCGCGGCGAGGTGTTCGGGCTGCTCGGGCCCAACGGCGCGGGCAAGACGACGACCGTCGAGATCCTCGAGGGCCACCGCGAGCGGACGGCGGGCGAGGTGTCGGTGCTGGGGCACGACCCGCAGCGGCGCGAGCGCGCGCTGCGCGAGCGCGTCGGGATCGTCCTGCAAAGCTGCGGGATGTATCGCCACGTGACCGTGCGCGAGGCCGTGGCGCACTGGGCCGGCTTCTACCCCCACCCGCGTGACGTGGACGAGGTGCTGGACCTGGCCGGGCTGAGTGAGCAGGCCGGCGTGCGCACCGGACGGCTGTCCGGGGGGCAGCTGCGGCGGCTTGACTTCGCGCTGGCGCTCGTCGGCGATCCCGAGCTGATCTTCCTCGACGAGCCGACCACGGGGTTCGACCCGGCGGCGCGCCGCCAGGCGTGGGACACCGTCCGCTCCCTGCGCGACCTCGGCAAGACCGTCCTGCTCACCACGCATTACCTCGACGAGGCGCAGGCGCTCGCCGACCGCGTGGCGATCGTGCAGGACGGCCGCATCCTGGCCCAGGGCGCGCCCGGCGACCTGGGCGCCGGCTCCACGCGCTACCGCGTGGCCTGGCGCGACGCCGAGGGCGAGGCCCACGAGCGGGTCACCGACGACCCGACCGGCCTGCTGCACGAGCTGACGACCGACGCCCTGGCCCGCGGCGAGCGGCTGGAGGAGCTCTCGGTCACGCGGCCCACGCTGGAGGACGTCTACCTCGAGCTGACGGCGGGAGGCGACGCGCGTGCATGACGTCGCGCTGAGCTGGCGCCAGTACCGCCTCGAGCGCCGCATGTTCTGGCGCAACCCGAGCGCCGCGTTCTTCAACTTCCTCTTCCCGCTGATCCTGCTCGCGCTGTTCGGTGCCGTGTTCGCGGGCGACCAGGAGGCGCTGGACGTGATCGTGCCCGGCATCGCGGGGATGGCCGTGATGGCGACGACGTTCACCGCGCTGGCCTGGAACATGACCTTCCTGCGCGAGCAGGGCGTGCTCAAGCGCATGCGCGGCACGCCGTTGCCGCCGGCCGTCTACCTGTCGGGCATCGCACTCAGCGCGCTTACCAACGCCGTGCTGCAGCTGGCGCTGGTGATCGCGGCCGGGCGCGCCTTCTTCGGCACGGGCTGGCCCCAGGACTGGGCGGCGCTGGCGGTCTTCACCGCCGCGGGCGTGGTGTGCTTCGCCGCGCTGGGCGTCGCGCTGTCGCACGCGATCCCCAACTTCGACTCGGCCGGCGCCTACATCAACGCGGTGTTCCTGCCGGTGATTCTCATCTCGGGCGTCTTCTACGACGTGGCCGAGGCGCCCGGCTTCATCAAGGACATCGCCGAGGCGCTCCCGCTCAAGCACGTCATCGACGGGCTGTCGGGCGCGCTGATCACCGGTCGCGGCGTCGCCGACAACTGGGAGGCGCTGGCCGTGATCGGCCTGTGGGCAACCGCGGGGATCGTGCTGGCGGTGCGCGGCTTCAGCTGGGAGTCCCGGCGCCGCTGACGTCAGCGCACGACGAACGCCGGCGGCGGGTCGCCGGCGATCTCGATCGGCACGTCGTGCAGCGACGAGGCCTCCCAGTCCTCGCGCAGCAGCCCGAACGCGACGACGTCGTGGATGCCGCCGGGATGGCGGTGGTAGCGGCGCAGCACGCCCTCGCGCACGAACCCCAGGCGCTCCAGCGCGGCCTGCGAGCGCGGGTGGCCCGTGCTCGTGTACGCGGTCAGGCGCTCCAGCCCCAGCCGGCGGAAGGCCAGCGCGGCCAGCGCCGCCTTGCTCTCGCGATTGGCTCCCGTCCCCCAGTGGGCGCGGCCGAACCACGTGCCGATCGTGGCGCGCCGGTCGCGGCCCGCGAGCTCCGACAGCCCGGTGTTGCCGATCGGGCCGTGCTCGGGGTGCACCACGACGAACTCGAGCAGCTCGCCGGCCGCGCGCCGGGCGGGCGCGCCGGCCACCCACTCCGCCGCCTGCTCGGGGCGCTCGTAGCTCCAGGCGAAGAAGCGCGTCACCTCCGGATCGCGCGCGAGCTCGAACAGCGCGGGCGCGTCGTCCGGGCCGGCGTAGCGCAGCGTCAGCGTCGGCCCGCGTAGCTCCACGATCGGCGATGCTACCGCCGTGCCGGCGGCCCTCCTGTACGACGTCCACGGGAACCTGCCGGCGCTGGAGGCGGTGCTCGCCGACGCGCGCTCCGCCGGCGCCGGCACGTTCGTCCTGGGCGGCGACTACGCGCTGTTCGGGCCGTGGCCGGCCGAGACCGTCGCCCGCCTGCGCGAGCTGGACCCGGCGAGCTGGATCCGCGGCAACGGCGAGCGCTGGACGGCCGCGCCCGGCGAGGCGCCCGGCGACGCGGTGGTCCAGGGCGCGATCGCCGCCTGCCGCGCCGCCCTGGGCGAGGCGACCGTGGCGGAGCTGGCCGACCTGCCCTTCGAGCACACCGCGCCGACGGCGCGCTACGTGCACGGCTCGCCCGTGTCCGACGTGCGCTCGTTCGCGCCCCAACCGGGCGCGGACGACGCCGAGCTGCTGGAGGGCGTCGGCGAGCGCCGGCTGGTGTTCGGGCACACGCACCTGCCGTTCTGCCGCGAGGCGCGCGGCATCGAGCTGGTCAACCCCGGCAGCGTGGGGATGCCGTTCGACAGCGACCCGCGCGCCGCCTACGCGCTGGCGCACGAGGACGGACGGGTCGAGCACCGCCGCGTCGCCTACGACCACGAGGCGGCGGCGGCGGCCGTCGCCGAGCGCTTCGACGGCACCTGGACGGCCACCGTCGCGCGCCGGATCCGCGCGGCGCGGTTCTGATTCGCGCCCGGGACCGGGAAGAGCCGCGATAGCCTTGTCGCGCCGACCCGGGTTTCGTTATGCGGTGCGCGGCGCACTATGGCTAGTGACGATGACCGACCCCGCAGGCCGGCTCGCATGAGCGGCTCCCCAGACGTTCGCCTCACGCTGCCCAACCTTCCGGAGAACGTCGCGCTCGTACGGCAGGCGCTCACCGGGCTCGCGGGCACCATCGGCATCGACGAGAGCCTGCTCTCCGACATGAAGACCGCGGTCAGCGAGGCGTGCAACAACGTCGTCCTGCACGCGTACGAGAACCCGGGGACGGGCCCCCTGGAGGTCTACTTCTGCCCTTCCGCGGACGAGGTGCACGTCGTGGTCTCCGACCAGGGGTCGGGGATCCAGCCACGGCCCCCGGAGCGCGACGCGGCGATGCAGGGCGTCGGCCTGTCGCTGATCCAGGCGCTGACCCAGTCGGTCGAGTTCGTGGGCGGGCTCGGCGAGGGGACCGAGGTGCGCATGTCGTTTCGCCCGGAGTCCCCGCTGGACGTCCCGGCGCGCTCGGGCAACGGCGAGGTCCCCGACGTAACGCCGCCCACGGCCGACACGGTGGTGTCGGCCTCCGATCCGCTGGTGGCGCCCGCGCTGAGCAGCGTGATCGCCGTCCTCGCGGCCCGCTCCGGCTTCTCGGTCGAGCGGTTGTCGGACGCCCAGCTGGTGACCGACGCGATCGCCGCGCACGCCTCGGGGGCATTCGTGGGGTCCCGCGTGCACGCGGGCATCGACTCTGCCGAGCACCGCCTGGAGCTGCGCGTCGGCCCCCTCGTGGAGGGCGGCAGCCAGACGCTCGTCGCCTCCTCGGCCGTGGGCGGGCTGGGCCCGGTGATCGAGCGCCTGACCGACGACGTGGCGACCGAGGAGCGCGAGAGCTACGAGGAGCTGCGCCTCGTGATCGCCGACGCGCGCTGAGCGCGGCGCTTCGCGGCGGCGCCCGGCGGGTATGCCGCCGGTGAGTGACGATCGACCGAAAGCTCGTCCGGGTCCTCAGCGCAGACCCGGACCTCGGCGCCAAGCTCGACGACGAGACCCTCGCCGTAGCGGAGCGCTACGCGGTTGCCGAGGCGACGCGCCTGGAGGCCGGCCCCTGGAATCCCGCCGACGCGTCCGCCGGCGGGCCGGGCGACCTCGGCCTGCTGGTTCTGAGCGGGCTGCTCAAGCGCCGCATCGACGTGGCGAACAGCTCGTGCGCCGAGCTGCTGGGACAGGGCGACGTCCTGCGACCCTGGCAGGAGGACGCGGGCTGGGACGGGTCCGAGGTCACCGCCGAATGGGAGGTCCTGGAGCCGTCGTGGCTGGCGGTGCTGGACCGGCGCTTCGCCGTCACCGCCTGCCGCTGGCCCGAGCTCATGGACGTGTTGATGGGGCGCAGCGTGCGCCGCTCGCGCACGCTGGCCTTCCACATGGCGCTCTCCCATCTGACGCGGGTCGACGTGCGGCTGCTGGCGCTGTTCTGGCATCTGGCCGACCGTTGGGGCCGCGTCTCGCCCGACGGCGTGGTGGTACCGCTGCGCCTCACCCACCAGACGCTGGCGTCGCTGGTGGGCGCCCAGCGCCCGTCGGTGACCACCGCGCTGGGCGGTCTGGCGGACGCCGAGCGCGTCACGCGCCGGCCGGACGGTGCATGGCTGCTGCACGGCGAGGCGCCCATCGACCTGCCCACCTCGCGCGGCGCCCCCGGCCTCGCGCACTCACGCTGACGAGGCCCTTCCGGATGCGTCGTGACGCGCGCTAGGCTACGCGCGCGATGGAGCACAAGCCGGCTCAGACGTTCGACGGGATGTCGCGCGCCGACGTGCTGCGGGCCTCGCCACCGATGTTCGAACGGGCGTGGCTGGACAAGCTCTCGCGCGTCCACCACACGGTCCCGCTGTTCATCTTCCTGCCGGCGATCACGGTCCTGCTGGTCGTCGCGTTCCGCCGCATGGACCTGCCCTGGGTCGCCACGTGGTTCGCCGCCGGCTGGCTGCTGTGGACGCTGACCGAGTACTGGATGCACCGCCTGGTCTTCCACTTCGAGCCGGAGGTGGGGCTGGGCGCGCGGCTGCACTGGATCATCCACGGCGTCCACCACGACCATCCCAACGACCCGATGCGCCTGGTCATGCCGCCGTCGGTCAGCGTGCCGCTGGCGGCGCTGTTCCTGGCCGCCTTCGTGCTGGTGGCCGGCACGCCCACCGCATACGGCATCGGGGCCGGCTTCCTCTCGGGTTACCTGGTGTACGACATGCTGCACTTCCACCTGCACCACCACGTGCCCCGCTCGCGGCTCGGGCGCTGGCTGCGCGAGCTGCACATGCGCCACCACTTCCAGGACGACACGCGCGGGTTCGGCATCTCCGCGCCGTTCTGGGATCACGTCTTCCGCACGGTCCCGCGCCCGCGCCGCAGCTGAGCGGCGGCGTTTTCCGCGCGCCGGGCGGGGTAGGAAGCGCCCATCATGCAGGGGGCTCTCCTCGCGGTCCTGTATCCGCTGCGCTGGCTGGCCTATCACCTCGGCGAGGCGGAGCCGCCCGCGCCGAGCCCGGCCTCGCTGCAGCTGCCCGTCACGCGGCGCGACGTGGCCTAGCCGGACGGCGGCTCGCGGCGCTCCAGCGGCCGCGTCGCCGGGCCCTGGAGCACGGTGCCGTCAGGCGCGAAGCGCGATCCGTGGCAGGGGCAGTCCCACGACGCCTCCGCCGGGTTCCACTCCACGATGCAGCCCACGTGCGTGCAGCGCGCCGACACCGCGTGGACGGCGCCGTCCTCGCCGCGCGACAGCGCGATCTGCCGCCCCCCGGAAGAGACGACGCGGCCCTCGCCGGGGCCCAATGGCGCGGAGGCCGAGCCGCGCCGGCGCACGCGGTCGGCGAAGAAGTGCAGGCCGGCGTCGGCGTTGTGCTTGAGCAGCTCCGACATCCCGGTGGTGGCCTGCCGCAGGCGCTGGGGGTCGTAGGCGCGCGACCACCGGTGCTCGCGCCCGCCCACCGCGTCGCGCAGCATCTCGGCGGCCGCCGCCGCCTGCGCGAAGCCCCACTTGCGGTAGCCGGTGGCGGTCAGCAGCCGCTCGCTGAACGGCCACAGCCGCCCCACCGACGGCAGCCCGTCGGCGGGCATGTTGTCCTGGGTCGACCAGCGGTAGCGCGCCTCGCCCGCCCCCAGCTCGTCGCGGCCGAAGGCGACCAGCTCGCGGTAGCGCGCCACCGTGTCGCCGCCCTGGCCCACCTTGTGGCTCTGGCCCCCCACCAGCAGCAGCTCGCGCCCGTCCGCGCCGCGCTGGCCGCGGATGGAGTGGCTTGGGCTCTCCGTCGAGATGAACATCGCCTCGGCCGTGTAGGCGCCGGGCTCCATCGCCACCACGTACGAGCGCTCGGGGTGCATGCGCACCCACCACAGGCCGCGGTCCAGCAGGGGGATGTGCGTGGCCACGACGACCTGCGCGGCCTCCAGCTCCCCGCCCTGTGCGCGCACGCGGACCGGCCGTCCGTCGTCCACCGACATGACCGGCGAGCGTTCCCAGATCCGGACGCCGCGGCGCTCCAGCAGCGCCGCGATCCCGAGGACGAAGCGCCGCGGGTGGAACTCGGCCTGGTCGCGGAAGCGCACCGCGCCGGCCACCGCGTAGGGCAGCGGCACGTCCGTCGTGAAGTCGGCGGGCAGCCCCAGCCGCGCCGCCACCTGCGCCTCCTCGCGCGCGCTCGACGTGTCCTCGCCCGCCGGCGCGTAGGTGTAGTTGTCGCGCCGGCGCAGGTCGCACTCGATGCCGTAGCGCTCCGCGAGGTCGACGATCGTCGCCAGGCCGGCCTCGTTGGCCTCGCCGTGCAGGCGCGCGACCTCCTCGCCGTGGCTGCGCGCCAGCTGCGCGTACTGGAGCGAGTGCAGCGAGGTGACCTTGGCCGTGCTGTGACCCGTCACGCCGCCGCCGACGCGCCCCGCGTCGACCACGGCCACGTCAACCCCGGCGTCGCTGAGGAACAGCGCCGCGAGCATGCCGGTGATGCCGGCGCCGACGACCGCCACCTCGGCGGCGTGACGCCCGCGCAGCGGGTCGCGGGACGGCGCGGGCGCGGTCGCGGTCCAGAGCGAGACCGGCTCGCCGGGCAGGTCGGGCACGGACCGACCGTACCCGCGGCGCGGCGCCGGAAACCGTCGCGCGCGCTTGCGCCGGCGGCTGGCCGGGTACGGTCCCGGCCGTGGCCGACGCCGTCGTGATCGGAAGCGGCCCCAACGGCCTCGTGGCCGCCAACGCGCTGGCCGACGCCGGCTGGGACGTCGTCGTGCTGGAGGCGGCCTCGTCGCCCGGCGGCGCGGTGCGCACGGAGGAGCTCACCGAGCCGGGCTTCCGCCACGACGTGTTCAGCGCCTTCTATCCGCTCGGCGCGGGGTCGCCGCGCATCCGCGACCTGCACCTCGAGGACCACGGACTGCGCTGGCTGCGCTCCGAGGTCGTGGTGGCCAACCCGCTGGAGGACGGGCGCTGCGCGTCGATCGGCATGGACCTCGACGCGACGGCCGCGTCGCTGGACGCCTTCGCTCCCGGCGACGGCGACGCCTGGCGGCGCCTGTACGCGCGCTGGGAGCGGCTGGGCGGCCATCTCGTGGACGCGCTGATGCGCCCGTTCCCGCCGGTCCTGCCGGTCCTGCGGCTGGCGCGGCTCCTGGGCCCCGCGAACCTGCCGCGCTTCGCGCGCTTCGGCATTCTGTCCGCGCGGCGCCTGGCCGAGGAGGAGTTCGCCGGCGACGGCGGCGCACTGCTGCTCGCCGGCAACGCCCTGCACTCCGACCTGGCGCCCGAGTCGGCCGGCGGCGCGCTGTACGGCTGGCTGCTGTGCGGACTGGCCCAGCAGGTGGGCTTCCCCGCGCCCGAGGGGGGCGCCGGGCGCCTGACCGGCGCGCTCGTGGCACGCCTGGCCAGAGGTGGCGGTGAGGTCCGCTGCGACGCGCGGGTGGTGCGCGTGGAGGTGCGCGGCGGCCGCGCGGTCGGCGTGCGCACCGCGGGCGGCGAGCACGTACCGGCGGCGCGTGCGGTGATTGCGGACACCGGGCTGCCGGCGCTCTACACCGAGCTGCTGCCGCGCGGCGCCGTCCCGGACGCCGTGCTGTCCGACGTGCGGCGCTTCGACTACGACGCGGGCGTCGTCAAGGTCGACTGGGCGCTGGACGCGCCGATCCCCTGGCGCGCCGAGGAGGCGCGGCGCGCGTGCACGATCCACCTCGCGCAGAGCATGGACACGCTCACCCACAGCCTGGCCCAGATCGCCACGGGCGAGCTGCCCGACCGCCCCTTCCTGGTCATGGGCCAATACGCCAGCTTCGACGCGACGCGGGCGCCGGCGGGGTGCGAGACCGCGTGGGCCTACGCCCACGTACCCGAGGGCCACCCGTGGGACGGCGCGGAGGGAGAGGCGTTCGCCGACCGCCTGGAGGAGGAGGTCGAGCGCCGCGCGCCGGGCTTCCGCGAGCTCGTACGCGCCCGCCACGTGCTGACGCCCCCACTCATGGAGGCGCGCAACCCCAACCTCGTCGGCGGAGCGCTCAACGGCGGCACGGCGCAGCTGCACCAGCAGCTGCTGCTGCGCCCCCTTCCGAGCCTGGGCCGGCCCGAGACGGCGGTCGCCGGCCTCTACCTGGGCTCGGCCTCCGCGCACCCGGGCGGCGGCGTGCACGGCGGCCCGGGCTGGAACGCGGCGCGCGCCGCGCTGCTGCACGACCGGCTCAGACCGCGCTGGCCGCGTTCTCGCGGCGGAACGCCCGCTCCTCGCTGAGCCGGCGCAGGCGGCGCAGCGACTCGTCGTTGCGGGCGCGCAGCAGGCGCTGGGAGAGCGGATTGGCCATCAGCGGCTTGCTGACCGGGTCGCCGGGGCCCTCGATCATCGTGATGTGCGTGCCGGTGCCCTCGGGGCGCAGGACGAGCTCCACCCGCGCGGTGCCCAGCGGCCGCGCCTTGGCCTTGAGCACCAGCCGGCGCGGCGGGTCGAGCTCCTCGACGCGCGTGTGGTCGGACAGCGTGAACGGCCGCACGCCGACGCTGTGGTGGAAGCGGCTGCCCGGCGACGGCCACTCGGGGTCCACGGCGCGGATGTGGCTGGAGCCGACCACCCAGTGCCCGTAGGCGTCGGGGTCCATGAGGACGTCCCAGACGTCCTGGGGCGAGGCGCTGGTCGCGATCTCCGTACGGGCCACGGCTACTCGACCGGCTTTCGCTCGCGCTCGCCGCTCGGCTGGACGGGCGCCTCGTAGCGGGTGACCACGTCGGTGCCCGCGTACACCGCGGCGAAGCGCAGGACGCCGTCGCCGGCGTTGCGCACCTCGTGGGGAACCTCGCGCGGCACCAGCGCCAGGCCGCCCGCCGCAACCAGCGCGGGCTGCTCGTCCACCACCACCTCGGCCTCGCCCTCGACCACCACCACGAGCTCCTCGGCCGAGTCCGTGTGGCGGGGCAGCCGCGCGCCGGGATCGACCTCCAGCAGCGAGCAGCCCGACTCGCGCGTGCCGTCGGAGGGCCCGAGCCCCGAGCCCGAGCGCCAGCGCGCGCCGTCGTCGCCCTCGATCCAGGCGTCGGCCAGCTCGACGGTGTGAAAGCCCACGGCGGTCATGGGCCGTGGTTGCCCCGCGGAGGCGTGGGTAAAACGCCGCCCATGAGCGACGAAGAGCGCGCGTTCCCCCCGCAGCAGCAGGAACGGCCGGGCGCGACGGCCGAGATGACGCCCGAGCCCCACGACGAGATGCGCGGCTACGAGGGCAGCGGCAAGCTGGCCGGACGCGCGGCCCTGGTCACCGGCGGCGACTCGGGGATCGGCCGCGCGGTGGCGATCGCCTTCGCCAAGGAGGGGGCCGACGTGTCGATCGCCTACCTGTCCGAGGACGACGACGCGCGCCACACCGCGAGCCTGATCGAGGCCGCCGGGCGCCGCGCGCACACCGTGGCCGCCGATTTGTCCCGCGAGGAGAACTGCCGCCGCGCCGTCGCGGAGACCGTCGAGGCGTTCGGCAAGCTCGACGTGCTGGCCAACAACATCGCCTACCAGGCCCCCACGGACGACTTCATGGAGATCTCCTCCGAGCAGTGGGAGCGCACGTTCGCGACGAACGTCCACTCGTTCTTCTGGACGACGAAGGCCGCGCTGGAGCACCTCCCCGACGGCGCGGCGATCGTCAACACCAGCTCGATCAACGGCCTGCGCGGCCACAAGTCGCTGATCGACTACTCCGCCACCAAGGGCGCGATCAACGCCTTCACCTACGCGCTCGCGCAGGCGCTGGCCCCGCGGCGCATCCGCGTCAACGCCGTCGCGCCGGGACCCGTGTGGACGCCGCTCATCCCCTCGACGTTCCCCGCGGACAAGGTCGAGCAGTTCGGGGCCAACACGCCGATGGGGCGCGCGGCCCAGCCCGACGAGATCGCGCCGTCCTACGTCTTCTTCGCCTCCGCGCAGCTGTCGAGCTACTACTCCGGCGAGGTCCTGGCGCCCATCGGCGGCGAGACGCTGCCGGGCTGATGCGCCTGCACGTCCAGGAGAGCGGCCCGCCGGACGGCCCGCCGCTGCTGCTGGTCCACGGCTGGCCGCAGGACGGCTCCGCCTGGCGCGACGTGGTCGCGCGCCTGGACGGCCGCTTCCGCTGCCTGGTGCCCGACCTGCGCGGGCACGGCCGCTCGCCCGCCCCGCGCGAGGGCTACGAGAAGGAGCGCCTGGCCGACGACGTGCTCGAGCTGCTCGACGATCGCGGCCTGGACCGGGTCCTGTACGCCGGCCACGACTGGGGCGGCTGGATCGGCTTCCTGCTCGGCATCCGCACGCCGCACCGGCTGACCGGGCTGCTCGCGCTGTCGGTGGGCCATCCGTGGCCGTCGCGCCGCGACCGGCTCAACCCGCTGCGCCTCGCGGCGCTGGCCTACCAGCTGCCGCTGGCCACGCCGCTGCTCGGCCGGGCCCTCACCGAGACGGGCGCGGTGCGCGGTGCCCTCGTGCCGCCCCACGCGCGCATGGGCGCGGTCCCCGGCCACGTCACCGAGGCGATGTACCGCACGTTCCTGCTGCGCGAGCTGCCCGGCCTGGCCACCGGGCGCTACGCCGACGCGCGCTTGACCGTGCCCACGCGCCTGGTGGTCGGCGAGCGCGATCCCGTGATGCGCGCCGCAGACCTGCGCGGATACGAGGCCCACGCGGAACACATGACCGTGGAGCGCATCCCCGGCGCGGGCCACTTCTTGCCCGAAGAGCGGCCGGAGCTGATCGCGGAGCGGATCGCGCGGCTGGCAGGGGTGGGTAACGAAAGCGTCCCCTCAGGAAGCTTTCGTGCGGGCTAGGCGGGATCGCGGCGGTTCTCGGCGGCCTTGTAGGCGATCTGGAGGAAGTCCGAGACCCCGGCCATGGCGTTCATGGCCATGACCAGGCGCGTGACGCGGGGCGCGTAGAGCAGCCCGAGCGTGAAGCCCGCGGCGATCCACTGCGCGAGGCAGAACGGGCACAGGACGAGCTCGCCGACCGCGCGCCTGAACATGCCGCCGCGGGCCGGGCGCTCCTGTTCCTCGTCCGGCCCGGTCCGCTCCACCTCGGTGAACGGCGCGCGCACCGCGCTGGTCACCTTCTCCTTGGCCACCAGGCGCGCGAGCTTCTGGGTGGCGAGGCCGCCCAGGACCACGTCGCCCGCCCGCACCCGCGACGGCAGGCGGCCCTGGCGCCTCGCCGCAGCGGTTCCGACGGAGAACAGCGTGGCGAAAGTCGCGATCACCACGCCGTACTCGACCTGCTGCTTGTCCTCCGCCTCCATCGTCAGAAGCGCAGCACGGCCGCGACGCCGCCGTGGGCCGCGATCTCGTCGCCGTGATCGCGCACGGCCAGCGGCTCGGCGGACTGCAGGACGGCGGCCTCGATGGCGTCCTCGAGGACGTTCGCGCGCCGGTCCACCGGCGTGCCGTCGACCGGACACTCGGCGGCTTTCGTGCCCAGCCAGCCGCAGCGCGGGCACGACACGCCCGGCGCCGTGTCGCCGTCGCGGAACAGCAGCACCTCGACGCGGCGCTCGTTGAGCGCGGTCAGGACCGCGTCGAGCCCCGCGGCCGCCCGGCCCCCGCCGAGCCCGCCGTTCAGGCGCGCGAGCGCCGCGCCCTCGCGCCCGCGGTCGTGCTCGTCCAGCAGCGGCTTGACCGCGCGCACGACGTCGTCGTGGCCGGCGTGCTCGACGTCCAGGTCGACGCGGCCGCACAGCGTCCCGCGCAGGTACGGGTGCAGGTGGTGCTCGAACGCCGGGAACAGCTCGGCCGCCGCCCCCACGACGAGGCGGTCGAACGGCGCGCGCTTCCAGGCGCGGAAGAGGGCGTGCGCCACGTTGCGCAGGTGGTCCTCGACCTCCTTCTCGATGCCGCGCTGGTAGCGCGCCTGCGACCAGCCGCCCTGGTCGTGCTGGCCATGGACGTCGTCGTCGAGCGCCGCGACCTCCTGCAGCGACTCGCGCCCGCCGCGCAGGATGCGGCCGTGGCGGCGATTGACCAGGACGACGCACACCCGCTCGCGGGTGCCGAGCCGGGCGAGCGGCTCGACCCAGGGCGTGTCGTCGATCACCGCCTCGGAGGCCACGGGCCGTGGGAGGCGCAGCGCCTCGAACAGCCCGGCCGGACCGCACGCGAACAGCGCGAGCGAACCGGCCTGGCGCGCGGAGAAGTCGCGCTCGAAGAACTGCCGCGCGCGCTCGACGTCCTCGCGCAGCGCGACCTGCTCGTCGTGCTCGGAGCCGTTCTCGCGCGCCTGGCGCGCGGCGTCGTCGAGCAGCGACGTGATCGCGCTGGCCCGCGCGGGCGGTGTGGCGAAGTCGGAGGGGTCGAGGTTGAGGTAGAGCGAGAGAACCTTGCCGCGCTCCGGGCGCAGCCCCGAGAGGCGGCGCAGCGCGGCGCTGTCGAGGTCGTCGATGCGCATGGAAGGTCCCTACCCTTCCGCGGCCCGGCTCCAACGCTCCCCCGCCGTTTCGCGCGCCTCGGGCAGGGATAGAGGGGTCAAATCAGGACCTTGTGACTATGTACAAGATCTGACGCAGATTTTCGGAAATATGGTCGATCAGTACAGTGAGGGAATGACGGTCGAGGGAGGCGTCACGGTCGTACGGCTGCGCTGCAGCCGGTGCGGCGCGGAGTCCTACGCGACCGCTTTGATCGCGGGCGCTCCCTGCCCGGACTGCCACGGCGAGCGCCAGGCGCTGGAGACGCTCGCGGACCGTCGCAGCGGCGAGGAGCGTCGCGGCCCATCGCGTCTGCAGCGCGTGTGGGATTACGACCCGCGCTCCTGGTTCGACCGCCGCCAGGCCTGACCGGCCCGCGATACTCAAGCTCATGGCCAAGGGCCGGCTGAGCGATTACGAGCGCAAGCGGGACCTCGCCGCCACGCCGGAGCCCGGCGCCGGCGAGGCGGCCGCACCGTCCGAGCGTCCCCGCTTCGCGATCCAGGAGCACCACGCGCGCCGGCTGCACTGGGACCTGCGGCTGGAGCGCGACGGCGTCCTGGCCTCGTGGGCGATCCCCAACGGCATCCCCGAGGACCCGGCGGAGAACCGCAAGGCGGTGCGCACCGAGGACCATCCACTGGAGTACCTGGAGTTCGAAGGCGAGATCCCGGCCGGGCAGTACGGCGCCGGGACGATGTCGGTCTGGGATCGCGGCACCTACGAGTGCGAGAAGTTCCGCGACGACGAGGTGATGGTCGTCTTCCACGGCGAGCGCGTGCGCGGCCGCTACGTGCTGTTCCGCGCGGGCCGCGACCCCAAGGACTGGATGATCCACCGGATGGACCCGCCCGATCCGGGGCGCGAGCCGATGCCCGAGCGGGTCGCCCCGATGCTGGCGCGCCTCGGCGAGCTGCCCGCGCGCGAGGCGGGCTGGGGCTTCGAGGTCAAGTGGGACGGCGTGCGCGCGATCGCCTTCGCCGAGCCGGGCCGGCTGCGGCTGCAGAGCCGCAACCTCAACGACATCACCGCGCGCTACCCGGAACTGCGCGGCCTCACCGAGCAGCTCGGCGCGCGCACCGCGATCCTGGACGGCGAAGTCGTCGCCTTCGGTCCCGACGGGCGGCCCGACTTCGGGCGCCTGCAGCAGCGCATGCACGTCACGTCGGACTCGCGGGTCAAGCGGCTCGCCTCCTCGATTCCGGTCGTCTACGTGATCTTCGACCTGCTGTACCTGGAGGGCCGCTCGCTGATGGCGCTGCCCTACGCGGAGCGGCGCGCGCGGTTGGAGGCGCTGGAGCTGGCCGGCCCGGCGTGGCAGGTGCCGGCGTACGCGCGCGATCACGGGCAGGCGCTGCTGGACGCGACGCTCGAGCAGGGGCTCGAGGGGATCGTGGCCAAGCGGCTGGACTGCCCGTACGAGCCGGGGCGCCGCAGCACGGGCTGGGTCAAGGTCAAGAACGTCCAGCGCGAGACGTTCACGATCGGGGGCTGGGTTCCCGGCGAGGGGCGCCGGCGCGACCGCGTCGGCGCGCTGCTGGTGGGCGAGCGCGACGACGACGGGCGGCTGCGCTACGTCGGCAGGGTCGGCACGGGGTTCACGGAGAAGACGCTCGCGGACCTCTCCCAGCGCCTCGCGCCGCTGGAGCGGCGGGGCAGCCCGTTCGAGTCCGGGCCCAAGCCCCCGAAGGAGGCCGTGTTCGCCGACCCGGTCCTGCGCGCCGACGTGGAGTTCCGCGAGCGCACCCGGACGCGCACGCTGCGCGCCCCGTCCTTCAAGGGCCTGCGCGACGACCGCACGGTCAAGCAGTCCAACCGCGAGAAGGTCCTCTACCCGCAGGCCGGCTTCACCAAGGGCGAGGTGATCGACTACTACGCGGCGATCGCGCCCTTCATGGTCCCCCACCTCGCGGGGCGCCCGGTGACGCTCAAGCGCTACCCCAACGGCGTGGAGGACAAGTTCTTCTACGAGAAGCAGTGCCCCTCGCACCGGCCCGACTGGGTCCGCATCGCGTCGATCCAGGGCAGCGGCAAGACGATCGACTTCTGCGTGGTGGACGACGACGCCACGCTGCTGTGGCTCGCCAACCTGGCGGCGCTGGAGCTGCACACCTCGCTCTCGCGCGCCGAGGCGATCGGGTCGCCCACCATGCTCGTGTTCGACCTCGACCCGGGGCCGGGCATGGGGATCCTGAACTGCGCGGAGGTCGGGCTGTGGGTGCGCGACGCCTTCGCCTCCCTGAACCTGCGCACCTTCGCCAAGACGTCCGGCAGCAAGGGGCTGCACGTCCAGGTGCCGCTCAACTCGGACGCGACCTACGAGCGCACCAAGCCCTTCGCGCGCACCGTCGCCGAGCTGCTGGAGAAGCACGCGGGCCAGCGGGTGGTCTCGCGGATGACCAAGCGGCTGCGCGAGGGGCGCATCCTCGTGGACTGGAGCCAGAACGACGAGCACAAGACGACCGTGTGCGCCTACTCGCTGCGCGCCCGCGAGCGGCCGACCGTCTCCACCCCGGTCACCTGGGAGGAGGTCGAGGCGGCGCTCGACGCGGGCGACGAGAGCGCGCTGCGCTTCGAGGCGCCGGCCGTGATCGAGCGCGTGCGCGAGCGCGGGGACCTGCTCGCGGAGTCCCTGTCGCTGCGCCAGGAGCTGCCGGGCTAGACGCCGCCGCGCGCGCCGACGCCGGTCAGGACCTCGCGCGAGCGCAGCGGTCCGCCGGCGCCGCTCTCCAGCGGCGGCGTGGGCAGGCCGGCGCCCTCGCGCAGGCCGGCCATCAGGTCCAGGAGCGCCTCTCCGGAGTCGCGTCGCGGCTTCCAGCCCAGCTCGCGCCGGGCGCGGCTCGTGTCCATCACCGGGACGCCGAGTGCGAGGTCGAGCCAGCCCGGCGGCGTGGGCTGCAGGCGCAGGCGCCATGTCACGTCCGCGGCGGCGCGCAGGACGCCGGCGGGGCACGGAACGGTTCGCGCGCCGAGCACGCGTGCGAGCTCGGCCGGGTCGAGGACCGGGTCGGCCGCCACGTTGAAGGCGCCGCGCGCGTCCCCGACGACCGCCAGGCGGTAGGCCTGCGCGACGTCGTCGGTGTGCACGGCCTGGAAGCGCAGCCGCGGCACGTCCGGGATCACCGGGATGAGGCCGCGCCGCACCAGCGGGGAGGGCAGGAAGGGCCCGGCGAAGTAGCGGCGCACCTCGGCGCCGGCCTCGCGCTTGAACTTCAAACCGGGCCGCAGGCGCACCACGCGCACCTCGGGGTGCTCGACCTCGAAGCGGTCGAGCGTGCGCTCCACCTCGGCCTTGTCGCGCGCGTAGAACGAGGTCCGCACGCCGTCCGTGGGCCACGACTCGTCGACGGCGCGGTCCTTGGGCCCGGGCGAGTAGGCGCCGACCGAGGACGCGTAGACCAGCGCGGGCACGCCGGCGTCGGCGACGGCGCGAAACACGCGCGCGCTCCCGCCGACGTTGATGCCGTAGGTCGCGGCTCGATCGCGCGAGGGCTGGATGACCCACCCCAGATGCACTACGGCGTCCGCGCCGCGCAGGATCGGGACGAGGTCCGACGACGTGACGTCGGCGGAGGCCCAGGTCACCTTCGGCCATGCGCGGTCGGGGACGCGGCGCGCGACGCCCACGATCTCCTCGACGCCGGAATCCTTGCCCAGCGCCCGAAGCAGGCTGGTGCCCGCGTTTCCGGTCGCCCCGATCACCACCACGCGCATGGAGGGCTGCTACCCCCGCACGCTGCGGGCAAACGATCGAAAGCCGGCAGTTTGGAAGCGGCTCATCGGAGGTAAGTTCGTATTCAGAGATTCCGGTTGCAACCGGATGCCTCGGCCAACGAACGTGGGCACGCGCTCGCCGGAAGCACCGGTGTCCGCGCGGACCATCGGGTCCCAGGAAAACCTACTTTCGGAGACAAGATGTCCGCCCTTTCGCCCGCCCCGTTGGCCCCCACCGTCGCGGCTCCTCGTCGTCCGCTCGACGAAGCGATGGAGTTCCGCCGCTACCGCGAGACCGGCGACACCACGGTCCGCGACGGGCTGATCGAGCGCGCACTGCCGCTCGCCCACCAGGTGGCGCGGCGCTACCACCGCAGCGGCGAGCCGTTCGACGACCTGCTGCAGGTGGCGCGGCTGGGCCTCTGCAAGGCGGTGGAGCGCTTCGACCCCGAGCGCGGCGTGGCGTTCTCGACGTACGCGGTGCCCACCATGGTCGGCGAGATCAAGCGCCACTTTCGCGACACCGGCTGGGCGATCCACGTTCCGCGCAGCCTCCAGGAGCGCGTGCTGAAGGTCGAGCAGGCGAGCAAGTCCCTCTCGTCGCGACTCGGCCGCGCGCCCACCGTGCCCGAGCTGGCCGCAGCCACGGAGCTCGACGTGGAGGAGACCCTGGAGGCGCTGGAGGCCTCCTCGGCCTACGAGACGCGCTCGCTGGACGCGCCGGCGCCCGCCGACGACCAGGACGGCCGCTCGTATGCGGAGACCATCGGCGGCGAGGACGGCGCCTACGAGCTGGTGGACGACCGCGGCGCGGTGGCCCAGGCGATGCGCACGCTGCCGCTGCGCGAGCGGCGCATCCTGCACATGCGCTTCATGCAGGACATGACGCAGTCGGAGATCGCCGAGCGCATCGGCGTCTCCCAGATGCAGATCTCCCGTCTCCTGCGCCGCTCGCTGAACAAGCTGCGCGAGGAGGCCGGCTAGCTCTCGTCCCCGGCCGCGCCCGGGTTGCCCGTGGCGCGGCGCTCCTCGCCCTCGCGCGGCTCTCCCTCGCGCTCCGCGTCCTCGCCCGCACTCTCGCGTGCGGAGTCCCGAGCGTCCGACCCGCCTCCCTCGTTGGGGGCGGGCCGACGCTCGAAGTCCTCGGATTCCGGCAACCTAGGTCCGGCGCTCGAGGTTCGCGACCTCGTCGGCCTTGTCGTCGGCGCGGGCCTCCGCCTTCGCGAGGTCGTCCTTCGCCTCGCCCTTGCGCTCCTCCTTGACGCCTTCGCGGCGCAGGGAGGGATCGTCGGCGACGTCGCCCGCCGCCTGCTTGGCCTTGCCTGTGATCTTGTCGATGATGCTCATGACCGGGGCCTACCCGACGCCGCCCACGTCTAAGCGGACCCCCGGCGGGGAAGACGGACGGCCGTGCCGAGGCTGAGGCGATCGGACTGCGCGGCGCCGGGGATCCGGCGGCGCCGGCGCGGGCGCGGGTTCGAGTTCCTCGATCCCGACGGCGCGCGCGTGGACGACCCCGACACGCTGGAGCGCATCCGCGAGCTGGCGATCCCGCCCGCGTGGAAGGACGTGTGGATCTGCCTCGACCCGCTCGGCCACCTCCAGGCGACCGGGATCGACGCCGCCGGGCGCAAGCAGTACCGCTACCACGACGCCTGGCGCACGCGGCGCGACCGCGAGAAGTTCGAGTCGATGATCGACTTCGGCCGCGCGCTGCCGGCGCTGCGCCGCCGGGTGCGCCGCGACCTGCGCGCCGACGACGAGCTGACCCGCCGCCGCGTGCTGGCCTGCGCGACGCGGCTGCTGGACCTCGGGTTCTTCCGCATCGGCTCCGAGGACTACGCGGCGAGCAACGACTCCTACGGCCTGGCGACGCTGCTCAAGCGCCACGTCACGGTCAACGGCGGCGAGGTCGTCTTCGACTATCCGGCCAAGTCGGGGCAGCGGCGAATCCAGGCGATCGCCGACGACGACGTGCGCGCGATCGTCGCGGCGCTCAAGCGCCGGCGCGGCGGCGGGCCCGAGCTGCTGGCCTACCGCGACGGCGGCCGTCGCTGGGTGGACGTGCGCTCCGACGACGTCAACGAGTACGTCAAGGACGTCACCGCGCACGACTTCAGCGCGAAGGACTTCCGCACCTGGAACGCCACGGTGCTCGCCGCCGTCGCGGTCGCGTCGGACCCGCGCGAGCCGACCTCCAAGACGGCGCACAAGCGCATCGTCGCCGCCGCGGTCAAGACCGTCGCGGCCTACCTCGGCAACACGCCGGCGGTGGCGCGCGCGTCCTACATCGACCCGCGCGTGTTCGACCGCCTGCGCTCCGGCTGGACGATCGCGGAGACGCTCGACGCGGTGGGCGACCCCGACCTCGGCGACCCGCGCACGCGCCAGCGCCTGGAGGCGGCCGTCCTGGACCTCCTCGAAGGCGAGTAGCCCGCGCTGTACGCGGGTATGCGCGCCACCGACAACGAAAGAGGGGCACGAGAGAAATGGCAGAAGAGCAGACGGCGCGCGACGCCAAGCTGGTGCAGTACCTCACCGAGGCGTACACCACCGAGAAGCAGCTCGAGACGGCGCTGCAGGCGCACATCGGGATGACGTCCCGCGCGCCGCTGAAGAAGCGCCAGCAGGAGCACCTGCGCGAGACCAAGCGTCACGCGCGCGAGGTCGAAAAGCGCATCAAGAAGCTGGGCGGCCAGGCGAGCACGCTCAACGAGATCGCCACCGAGGCGACCAAGCGCGCGAGCTCGCTCGCCGGCAAGGCGATGGCCGCGGCGCAGGGACCGCTGCACGCGGTGCGCGGCACCGGCGCGGCGGAGATCCAGCTCAAGAACGCCCGCACGGACCTGCAGTCCGAGGCCGAGGAGATCGCGCACTACACGATCATCGAGACGCTGGCCGAGGCGGTGGGCGACCGCGAGACGGCGCAGATGGCGAGGTCGATCCGCCGCGAGGAGGAGCGCATGGCGAAGTTCCTCGAGCGCCAGATCCCGGTGCTGACGAAGGCGGTCGTCACGGAGGAGATCCCGGCGGCCGAGCGCAACGGCGGCGCGCGCCGGCGCAACTCGCGCTCGCGCACGCGGGCGCGCACCGCGGCACGCTCCGGCGCCTCTCGCCCCGGCGGCTCGCGCTCGAGCGCGTCGCGCCGACGGACCGCCGGCAAGTCGAAGTGACGGCGGAAGCGCCCTAGGGGCGTTCCGCCGGGTCGACCGAGGGCGTGTAGGAGGCGTCCTCGGTCGTCGGCACGCCGCGCTTCTCCAGGCGCCGGCCCTCCACCGTGCGACGCCCGGTCAGGCCGGCCCAGGCGAACGGCGCGACGAGCAGCACGACCGCGACCGGGATGCCGATGAACGGCGTCGCGCCCATCAGGCCCACCAGGAGCGCCAAGCCCGCGATCGCGAGGAAGACGCCGACGGCGACGTGCACGTCAGCCCTCCTCGCCCGGGATCTCCGGGCCCTTGGGGTCGGTGGCCGGGACGTCGGGCCCCACGGGGCCGGGCTCGTCCGCGGGCTGCGGCTCGGGCATCTCGGGACCCTGCGGGACCGACGGGTCCTCCGATGGCGGCCCCTCGGGCACGGACGGCCCCGTCGGCGGGTCCGGCATCGGCTGGTCGGGCGAGGCGGGCTCCGGGACCTCCAGGAGCGGCGTGTGCATTGGGCTCATGCCGGCGATCTACCCGTGCGGGAGGACCGGCAACCGCACCGCTCTAGGATCTGTCGCATGGGGCCGGGACGCCGGAACGGGTGGATGGTCCTCTGCGCCGCGGTCGCGACCGCGGTGGCGGTGGTGGACGCGCTCGTCGGCGGCGCGCTCGCGCTGATCGCGCTGCTCAGCGCCGGCCCGCTGCTCGGCTCGACCCGCCTCGGCCCGGGGCGCACGGCGGCGCTCGCGGCGTACGCGGTGCTGCTCGGCGCGGGGCTCGGGCTGCCCGAGGACGACTTCGCCTCCGGCGACCACGTCATACGCGTGGCGATCCTCGGCGCGCTCTGCGGCGTCGCGGTGTGGGCGGCCTATCTCGGAGACCGCCTGCGCAGCTCGCGCGACCAGCTCAGAGCGATCCTGGAGAACGTGGCCGACGGCGTGGTCGCGCAGGACCGCTCGGGAGGGCTCGTGTTCGCCAACCAGGCGGCCGTTCGCGCCGTGAGCGACGCGGTCGCCGGCCGCTTCGAGGTCCGCGACGAGGACGGACGGCCGCTGGATCCCGACGAGCTCCCCGCCCGCCGCGCGCTGTCCGGCGAGGAGCCCGAGCCGACCGTCGTGCGCTTCCGCGAGCACGACACCGGCGAGGAGCGCTGGTCGCTCGTCAAGGCGACTCCGCTGCGCGACGAGGCCGGCGAGGTGGACATGGCGATCTCGGTCATGCAGGACCTCACCGACCGCATCCGCGCCCAGCGCGCGGAGCGCTTTCTGTCCGAGAGCAGCAAGCTGCTGTCCACCTCGCTGGACTACGGGACCACGCTGCGCCGCGTGGCCGAGCTGGCCGTGCGCGAGATGGCCGATTGGTGCGGCGTCGACGTGGTGGACGAGAACGGGCAGCTCGACCGCGTCGCGGTGGCGGGCGCCGATGCGCCCGGCGACGCCGCGCCGCCCGAGTGGCGCAGGCCGTCGGACGACGCCTACGGCGTGCTGCGCAGCGGCAGGTCGTCGCTCGGGCCCGGCGCGACGATGGCGGTCCCGATGGTGGCCCGCGGCCGCCCGGTCGGGGTGCTGTCGTTCGTCGCCTCCGGTCCGCGGCGCTACGACTCCGAGGACCTCCTGCTGGCCGAGGAGCTCGCGCGGCGCGCGGCGATCGCGGTCGACAACGCGCGCCTGTTCGGCGAGCGCGCCTACATCGCGCGCGCGCTGCAGGAGAGCCTCCTGCCCCCCGCGCTTCCCGAGATGCCGGGCGTCGACGTGGCGGCGCGCTTTCGCGCCGCCGGGCAGGGCAACGAGGTCGGCGGCGACTTCTACGACCTGTTCGACACCGGGCACCCCGACCGGTGGGCCGTCGTGATCGGGGACGTGTGCGGCAAGGGCGCGCCGGCCGCGGCGATCACCGCACTCGCCCGCTACACGCTGCGCGCGGCCGCGATGCGGGGGTTGCGGCCCAGCGCCGTGCTGCACGTCCTCAACGACGCGATGGTGCGCCAGCGCCGCGACGAGGAGTTCTGCACCGTGGCCTTCGGCCGCCTGGACCGCAACGGTGCCGGCGCGCGGCTGACCGTGGCCAGCGGCGGGCACCCGCTCCCCTTCGTGATCCGCGCGGACGGTCGCGTGCAGAGCGCGGGCGCTCCCGGCACGCTGCTCGGCGTGACGGCGGACCCCGCGCTGGCCGACGCGTCGGTCGATCTGGACCCCGGGGACGCCGTCGTCCTCTACACCGACGGCGTCACCGACGCGCGCGCCCCGGCGCGCGTGCTCACGCAGGCCGACCTCGCCGACGTGCTGCGCGGATGCAAGGGACTCGACGCGGCGGCGATCGCCGAGCGCCTGGAGCGGGCCGCCACCGCTTCCAACGGGGATCCGCGGGCTCCGGTCGAGCCGCGCGACGACGTGGCGATCCTGGTGCTGCGCGTGCTCGGTGGCTAGGCCACCGCGCCGGGGTGGTCGATCAGCTCCAGGCGCTCGTCCAGCCGCGTCACGCTGAAGATCCGGTCCACCGCCTCGGGGCCGCGCACGATGCACAGCCGCCGCCCCGCCTCGCGCGCGCGCTGGTCGGCGCTGACCACCGTGCGCAGGCCCGTGGAGTCCATGAACTCCAGCTCGCGCAGGTCGATCAGGAGGACCGGCGGAGACGCCTCCTCGACGCGGCCCAGCGCCTCCTCGAGGACGGGGGCGCTGGAGATGTCCAGTTCACCGCGCAGAGCCACGCGCGTCTGGCCGTCGGTCTGCTCCGTGTCCAGTTCCAGCAGCGCCATCGCCGTCGCGGACGATAGCGGTCCTCCGCGGCGCGCGCCGATCAGCCCTCGACGCCCGTCTCCTCGTGCGTTGCGCCGACCGGCTTGGACTCGGGCGACCCACGGGCGCGCAGGTACACGGCGAGGATCGCCATCGAGCCGACGGCGAGGAACTCCGACTGCCAGTTCTGCAGCGTGCGGTTCCAGAAGTCCGAGGTTCCCAGGTACTCGAGGAACGAGACGGTGCCCTCGTGGTGGACCAGCTTGTCGGCGTTGTAGGCCACGCGCCCCGTGATGGCCTGCGCGCCCCAGCTGGCCAGCCAGATCCCGCACATGACCAGCAGCAGCGACCACGAGTACAGCCAGGTGCGCAGGCCGCCGGCGGCGGCCCAGCGCGGCGAGCGGTCGTCGGCGTGGCCGTGGACCCGCTGCGCGCGGTCGCTCTCGCGACCCGCCTTGTGCATCTCCTTGGACTCGGGCGAGCCGCGCTGCAGCAGCCAGATCGTCCCAAGGATGAACAGCGTGAACTGGAGGTACTCGGACTGCCAGTTCTCCATCACGTCCACGCCGAAGTCCGAGGACGTGACGTAGCGCCACAGCGACACCGTTCCCTCCTGGTGCTCGACCGCGCGGACGTTGAAGTCGGCGTGCCCGACGAAGGCCTGCCCGACCAGCGTGCCGAGGAAGAGCGTCCCGAAGCCCAGCGAGAGGCCGTTGTCCTTGAGGAACTTCCTCACTGGCTCAGCAGCCCGATCGCGACGAAGTACGCGATGCCGGTCACGATCGCGAGCAGGTAGGCCACGAACATCGCGCGCATCAGTCCTCCAGTTCGCACTCCGCCGGGCCGGACGGCATCGGGCGGCAACCCGCCGCCGACACCTTCCACCCGCCGGACCGGCGATCGACGTAGGCGGTCTCGCCGCCCCGAAACGACACCGCGGCGTTGGTCTCGAAGACCTCGACCCCGGCCACCTGACCGCCGGCGAGGTCCAGCTGGACGACCGCGCGCTCGCAGGGCAGCTTCTCCGTTCGCTCCAGCGCGTCCACGGTGGGCGGCGCGAGCCGCTCGCAGGCCGCGCCCCCGTCGCGGTCCCGCACGCCCGCGTAGAAGCCGAGCGCCGCCTCGCGCGCGTCCTCGCGGTCGTCGGAGACGCCGCATCCCGACAGCGCGACGAGACCCGTTAGCGCGATCGCTGCGAGCCGCATCGAACGCAATGAGTATCGGGCGCGGCGGACGCGACGCCGCGCTCAGGCGCGATCCGCCACGCCGGTCACGCCGGCGGTCTCCGCGCAGTGCGCGCAGCAGAACATGCGGCCGTCGGACTCCATCCCGTGCCCGACGATCCGGCAGCCGCAGTGCTCGCAGGTGGGCGCGAGCGCGTGGATCGCGCACTCGAAGGAGTCGAACACGTGCGTCTCGCCTCCCACGGTGATCTCCATCGTCTTGTCGTATTCGTTGCCGCACACCGAGCACTGCGCCATGGCCGCTCCCTTCGGTTCGCTCACGCGGCATCTACCCCCGCCCCCCGGGCGCCAATCAGCGCACGTCGTGCGGCTGCGGGCCCAGCGTGCGGTGCCCGTCGGGACGCTCGCCGGGCGCGCGCACGGACACGGCGGGGCGCGGCGCGCCCGCGGGCTCCACCACGCCGAGGCCCTCCACGAGCACGAAGAAGGCGCGCGCGTACGGGTTTCCGGCCGTGCGCCGGCGCAGCTCGTCCCAGTCCACCTGCTCGCGCAGCGAGCGCGCGGTCTGCAGCAGCGGCTCGTAGTCCAGCGCGTGCTCGCCCAGCGCGCACAGCTTGGTCACCAGCGCGTCCTCGAGCGACATCACGCGCATCTCCACGGCGGCGACCTCGAGCTTCTCGCCGCGCGCGAGCACCTCGTCGTCGATCTCCAGCCCCGAGGGTTCGAAGATGAGGTCGACCAGCACGTCGCCGTCCCACGCCTTGTACAGCCACCCCTCCGGTGGGCGCTCCGGACGCATGCCCGCGCCCGCGAGCGCGTCCAGCGCCGCATCGGCGTCCTGGCGGCGCACGATCAGGTCGAGGTCGTGGACGGTCTCCTTGCCGCCGCGCGCCCAGAAGGCCAGGCTGCCGCCCAGCAGGAACGGGATGCCCGCGTCACGCAGGGTGGCCGCCGCCCGGCGCAGGGTCTCCTCGATGGGACCGAAGCGGTTCGCATCGCTCGGCATGGCGATTGCCTACCCGGCCCGGCGGTTTCCGATGCTCGGCGCCGGGGCAGCAGAACTCCGTGGCGTACAGCCCCGAAGACCGGCCCGTGCGCGTCGCCGCCGCAGGCGACCTGCACTGCCGCCCCGCGCAGCGCGAGGCGGTCAGGGCCGCCTTCGCCGCCATCGCGCCCGACGTGGACGCGATCCTGCTCGCCGGCGACCTGACGACGCACGGGGAGCCCGACCAGGCGGCGATCCTCGCCGACGCCTGCCGCGACCTCGACGTGCCGGTGGTCACCGTCCTGGGCAACCACGACTGGCACGTCGGCCGCCGCGACGAGCTCGTGGAGGTGTTGCGCGACGCCGGGATCGTGGTGCTCGACCCCGGCGCGGTGGTCCTGGAGATCGCCGCCCGCGAGGTGGGCGTCGTCGGCGCCAAGGGGTTCGTCGGCGGCTTCCCGGGCTCGCACCTGCCCGACTTCGGCGAGCCGCTGCTGCGCGAGGTGTACGCCGCCGCGGGGCGCGAGGTCGAGGCGCTGGAGCGCGGGCTGTGCGAGGTCGCGACGTGCCCGGTGCGGATCGTCCTGCTCCACTACGCGCCGATCCTCGACACGATCGCCAGCGAGCGGCCCGAGATCTGGGCCTTCTTGGGAACCGACCGGCTGGCCGCGCCGATCGCCGAGCACGAGCCGCATCTCGTCTTGCACGGGCACGCCCACGCCGGGGCCTTCGAGGGCTCGATCGGGGACGTGCCGGTGTTCAACGTGTCGATCCCCGTGATGGGGCGCGACTTCGCGGTCTTCGAGCTGGCCGGGGCGAGCGCCGCGACCGCCGCGGTGCACTAGGTCAGGCGGTGGGAGCGAGCCGCCCGGGGCCCGGCTCGGAGCGCATGGTTTGCGCCTCGATCTCCTCGCCGCAGTGCGAGCACACGTAATGGGGCCGGGTCTCGTGGCCGCAGGCCTCGTGCACCAGCACGGTCGGCGGGCCGGCGTCCCCGCAGCGGTGGCGGTCACCCCACTGCATCAGCGCGACGAGCACCGGATACAGGTCGCGCCCCTTGTCGGTCAGCCGGTACTCGTAGCGCGGCGGACGCTGGCGGTAGGGCCGGCGGTCGAGGATCCCCTCCTCCACGAGCCGGTTGAGGCGGTCGGCCAGGATGTTGCGCGCGATGCCCAGCCCACGCTGCATGTCCTCGAAGCGGCGCTGGCCCTGGAAGGCCTCGCGCAGGATGACGAACGTCCAGCGCTCGCCGAGAACCGCCACCGTGCGCGCGATCGAGCACGGCTGGTCGTGCAACGCGCTGTGCCTCATGGGTCTACGGTACCGCGGCCAGTTGCCTTTCAAAACGATTGCGGGAGGCCCCCATGCCCAAGGTCCGTTGCGAGCGCGAGGGCGACGTCGCCGTCGTCACGCTCGCCGATCCGCCCCTGAACCTGTTCGGCCGCGACTTGCTGGCCGACATGCACGCGGCCCTGGACGAGGCGGCCGCCTCGGCCGCCCGCGCGCTCGTGGTGCGCGCCGAGGGCAACGTGTTCACGGGTGGGGCCGACGTGAAGATGTTCGAGGGCCTGACCGGCGCGCAGGTGCGCGAGGAGCTCAACCTGATCGCGATCCCGCACAAGCTGGAGGCGATGCCGATCCCCACGCTGGCGGTCGTCCACGCCCTCTGCCTCACCGCGGGCTTCGAGCTCGCACTGGGCTGCGACCTGATCTGGGCGGCCGAGTCGGCGCAGTTCGGCCTGGTCGAGGCGGTCGTGGGCGTGACGCCGTTCATGGGCGGCACGCAGCGGGTGGCCGAGCGCGCCGGCCCCGCCCGCGCGCGCGAGCTGGTGATGACCGGCGGCCTGTACCCCGCCGCGCGGATGGCGGAGTGGGGCGTGATCAACCGCGTCGTGCCGGACGGCGAGCTGGAGGAGAAGGCGATGCGCTTCGCCGCGCGGCTGGCCGCCGGGCCCACGCGCGCGCACGCCGCGACCAAGCGCATGGTGCGAGCGTTCCTGGAGGGCGGCGTGCCCGGCGCGGATGCCGCCATGAACGACGTGGCCGCCGAGGTCGTGGAGACCGAGGACTTCAAGGGCGGTGTGCGCTCGTTCCTGGCGGACGGGCCGGGCAAGGCGACGTTCGCCGGCCGCTGACCGCGGGTAGCCGATCTGTTGAGCGAGCAGGAGGCAGACATGGCACAGACCGTGAACGAGGTCATGACCGGCGACCCGCGCACCGTCGCTCCCGAGGACACGATCGCCGAGGCCGCGCGCGCCATGCGCGAAGCCGACGCGGGCGACGTGCTGGTGGTCGACCAGGGCCGCCTCAGCGGCATCGTGACGGACCGCGACATCGCGATCCGCGCCGTGGCGGAGGGTCGCGACCCGCAGAGCACCCCGGTGTCCGAGGTGTGTACGACGGACCTGCGGACCCTGACGCCCGACCAGAGCGTGGACGACGCGATCCGCCTGATGCGCGAGCACAACGTGCGACGCATCCCCGTCGTGCAGGACGGCCGTCCGGCCGGGATCGTGTCGCTGGGGGACCTGGCCATGGAGCGCGACGAGCGCTCGGCGCTGGCCGAGATCTCGGCGGCGCCGCCGGACCGCTAGCCCATCGCCTCTACCACCACGCGCAGGTCCTGCGCGAACGCCTCGCGCTCCGCTTGGCGTTCGCGCTCGTCCGGCGCGCGCAGGATCGCCGAGGGATGGATGGTCGCCGAGACGATCGGCGCCAGTTCGGACTCCACGAGCGTCCCGCGCTCGCGCGTCACCCGGAACGATCGCCCCAGCAGCGCCTGCGCCGCGGTCGCGCCCAGGCAGACCAGCGCCTGCGGCCGCACGACCTCCAGCTCGGCCTGCAGCCAGGGCAGGCAGGCGCGGATCTCGGCGGCGTCGGGCTTCTGGTGGATGCGCCGCTTCCCGCGCGCCTTGTACTTGAAGTGCTTGACGGTGTTGGTGATGTAGACCTCGTCGCGCGCGAGCCCCGCCGCCTCCATCCCGCGGGCCAGCTCGCGCCCGGCCGGCCCCACGAACGGATGGCCCTCGCGGTCCTCGCGGTCGCCCGGCTGCTCCCCGACGATGATCACGCGCGCCTTCGCGGGTCCCTCGCCGAACACGGTCTGCGTCGTGCCCTCCCACAGCGGACATGCCTTGCACACCGCCGCCGCCTCGCGCAGCTTGGGCAGCGTCGGCGCCTCGGGGACCAGCACGGCGGCGGTCTCGGTCATGCCTCCCTCTTTCCCGTCGGGCGCCACTTCCGATCATGTCTCGCCCCGACCTGGGTACGTAGGAGCCGAGATGAACTGGTGGGGTGTCCTCAAGCGCACCGTGCGCGAGTTTCGCGACGACGACCTCACCGACCTCGCGGCCGCGCTCACCTACTACGGCGTGCTGTCGCTGTTCCCGGCGCTGATCTTCCTCGTCTCGATCCTCGGCCTGGTCGGCCAGAGCGCGACCCAGCCGCTGCTGGACAACCTCTCGGAGCTGGCGCCCGGGCCGGCCAACGACATCGTCTCCGGCGCGGTGCGCCAGATCGCGGCCAACCAGGGCGCCGCGGGCTTCGTGTTCGTCCTCGGCCTGGCGGTCGCGCTGTGGACGGCGTCCAACTACGTCGGCGCGTTCTTCCGCGCCTCCAACCGCATCTACGAGGTGGAGGAGGGCCGCCCGTTCTGGAAGCTGCGCCCGATCCAGATCGCGATCACGCTCGTGATGATCCTGCTGCTGGCGCTGTGCGCGATCGCCGTCGTGCTGACCGGTCCGCTGGCCCGCGAGGTGGGCGACGTGATCGGCGCCGGCGACGCGGCCGTCACCGCCTGGGACGTCGCCAAGTGGCCGGTCATCGCCCTCGTGGTCGTAACGATGTTCGCGATCCTCTACTGGGCGGCGCCCAACGTGAAGCAGCCCGGCTTCCGCTGGATCACCCCGGGCGGCCTGCTCGCGCTCGTCCTGTGGGTCGCGGCATCCGCGGGCTTCGCGCTGTACGTCGCGAACTTCGGCTCCTACAACAAGACCTACGGCTCGCTGGCCGGCGTCGTCGTGTTCCTGATCTGGCTGTGGATCACCAACCTGGCGATCCTGCTGGGGGCCGAGCTCAACGCGGAGGTGGAGCGGGGCCGGCAACTGGCGGCTGGGGTGCCGGAGCGCGAGACGCTGGCGATGGAGCCCCGAGACGCGCCGAAGCGGAAGGACTGACCCGCTCCAGCGCGCGCTCGCCCCGCGACATCGCGCGGATCGTGATCAGCAGCAGCACGTCCACGCCCAGGCCGAACACCGCGGTGAACTGCGACTCGGCGAACGCGAACACCTGCGTGACGAAGATCGAGACGAGCAGGGCGCGGTCGAAGCGCCGGTAGGCCGCCGGGCGGTCGCGGCGCCCCAGCTTCCACACCCCGGCCAGCACGAGCGCCGCGGCCACGCCGGACGAGGACAGGCCGGCCACGTGCACGAACGTGAAGTCCTCCCCGGGGCGGGCGATGAACGCGACGATCTGCCCCAGCGAGAGCAGCGCCCATCCCGTGAACACCCAGCCGACGAAGCGCGCGAAGCGCGGGCGACGGATCAGCCCGAAGTACCAGTCGCGCAGGGCGGTCGCGCGCCGCTGCAGCCACATGGGCTCCGGCTCGGGCACCGCCTCGAGCTCGCGCAGCATGCGCCGCATGGGCTCTACCATCGGATGGGACTGGTCCGCGCGCTCCAGCAGCTCCAGCGCGCGGCGCTTCTCGCGCACGTCGAGGTCGTGGCGCGCCGCGTCCATCGTGATGTCGACGGCGTTGACCAGATACTCGTGCGCGGTGAAGCCGCGCCGGCGCTGCATCGCGCGCGTGATCAGGAACAGCGCGATGAAGACGATGTAGATGAGCGCGGCGGCCGGCTTGTAGAAGTAGTCGTTGTCCGAGGTGATGAACTTCCCCAGCTCGTCGATGAAGAAGCCGAAGCCCACGCCGCCGACGATGGCGGCGGGGATGCGCAGCGAGCGCCCCAAAAACGAGATCAGCACGAGCAGGGCGACGAGCATGAACAGCCCGCCCCACAGCAGGTGGGCGATGTGCAGCTTCCCGCCGCCCAGCTGCGGGTAGTTCGTCGCCCACAGCTGCAGGCGGATGATCAGGATCATCCCCACCGCGCTGACCAGGAACGTGTCCTGCAGCTCGCCGATGTCCACGTTGCGGACCGGCTGCAGCCGCTGACGCAGGCGCTTCACGCGCGGCAAGCTACGCCGCGTCGGCCAGCGCGGCAAGCTCGCGGCGCCGCGCGAGGTGCTCCAGCGCGCGGCGCTCGACCTCGCGGACCGTCTCCGGCGCGATGCCCAGGCGGGCGCCGGTCTGCGAGAGCGGCAGCGGCTCGGCGTCGCCGTTGAGGCCGAAGCGCAGCTTGATCACCTCACGCTCGCGGTCGGGCAGCTCCTCGACCGTGCGGCGGACCAGGTCCTCGCGCAGCGTGACCTCGACCTCCTCCTCCACGCCCGGCGTGTCCGCGGGCAGCAGGTCGCCCAGCGCCGTCTCCTGCGTCTCGCCGACCGGGCGGTCGAGGCTGGTCACGGTGCGCGCCACGTCGCGCATCTCGGCGACCTGGGCCAGCGGCACGTCGGCGGCCTGCGCCACCTCCTCGTCGGTCGGGTCGCGCCCGAGCTCCGCCGCCAGCTTGCGCTCGGCCGTGGCGATGCGCCGCTCGCGCTGGGCCACGTTGACCGGCAGGCGGATGGTCCGCCCGCGGTCGGCCAGGCCGCGCTGGATGGCCTGGCGGATCCACAGCGTCGCGTAGGTGGAGAAGCGAAAGCCCTTGCGCCAGTCGAACTTCTCCGCCGCGCGGATGAGCCCGAGCACGCCCTCCTGGATGAGGTCGAGCAGGCACAGCTCCCCCACGCCCTGGTAGCGGCGTGCGAGCGAGACGACGAGGCGCAGGTTCGAGTTGACCAGGCGGTCCTTGGCCTCCAGGTCGCCGCGCTCGATGCGCTGGGCGAGCTCGATCTCCTCCTCGGGCGTCAGCAGCTCGTGGCGGCCCGCCTCGTTGAGGAACAGCGACAGCGCGTCGGTGGTCTGCGAGGCGAGCTCCGCGTTGGTGTACGTGGCGGCGGGCGGCGCGTCCGCGCGCGCGCAGTCGTCGCGCACCTCGACGCCCTGCGCGTCCAGGCGCTCCTCGACCTCCTCCACCTCGTCGGTGGAGAGCTCCAGCCGGCGCGCGACCTCGTCGAGCTCGGACACCTCCACGCATCCGCGCTCCTCGCCCCGCTCGAGCAGGGCCGCTATTTCGTCGTCTCGTGTCACCCAGCTCGCTTACCCGCTCGGCGACCGATACTAGCCTCCGCCCAGCGCCTGGTTGGCCTGCGCGGCCATGAGCAGCAGGCCGCCGTCCACCACGACCGACTCGCCGGTCATGTAGCCCGCGCCGTCCGAGGCGAGGAAGGCGATCACCTCGCCGATCTCCGCGGCGTGCCCCGGGCGCCCGGCCGGGATGCCCGGGCGCTCGAGCTCGTGCGGGTCGACGTTCTCGTTGCCGGTCATCTTCGTGGCGATCTCGCCGGGCGCCACGGAGTTCACGCGGATGCCGTGCTCGGCCAGCTCCAGCGCCATGACCTTGGTGAGCAGCCCGAGGCCGCCCTTGGCCGCGCAGTAGGCCGACGAAGTGGCCAGCGGGACGTGCTCGTGGACCGACGTAACGTTCACGATGCTGCCGCCGCCGCCCTGGCGCACCATGAGTCGGGCGGCCGCCTGCGCGCACAGGAAGGCGCCGGTGAGGTCGATGTTCAGCGTGCGCTGCCAGGTCTCGAGGTCGAGCTCCAGGAACGGCGTGCTGTGACCGGCGCCCGCGTTGTTGACGAACAGCTCCAGCCCGCCCAGCTCCTCGGCGAGCGCCTCGACGACCGGAGGTCCGTCCTGCGGCACCTGCAGGTCCAGCGGCCGCGATGCCGCGCGCCGGCCCAGCGCCTCCACCTCCGCGGTGGCCTCCCGCACTCCCTCCTCGCTCTCGTGCCAGGTGAACCCGACGTCCCATCCCGCGCGTGCGAGCGCCACCACGGCCGCCTTGCCGATCCCCGAGTTGCCGCCGGTGAGCACCGCACGCCTGGCCACGGCACAGCTCTACCCGCATTGGGGGTCAAGGTTGCGCAGCTTTGTGCCGAAACCGTAGACATGGCCGTGGCCGACGCCGTCGTCCCCGCCCGCGACTTGCCATCCGAGCCTCGCGAGGCGAGCGGGATCACGATGCGCTCGTCCTGGCCTACGTGGAGCGCGAGGGCGGCCGGGACGCCGTCGACGCCGTGGTCGCGCGCGCCGGCATGACGGGACGCGAGGCGCAGCTGCGCGACGAGAACTGCTGGTTCGCCGACTCCACCCGGGTGCGCCTGTTCGAGGCGGCGGCCGGCGTGCTCGGCGACCGGGCCGTGGCGCGCCACATCGGCGAGGCCGCGCTGGACCTGCAGGTCGGCGGCCCGCTCAAGCTCGCGCTGCGCGCGCTGGGCTCGCCGCGGACGATCTACTCGAACGTCCCGCGGATCAACGCGAAGTTCAACGTCGTCCACCGCATGGACCTCCTGTCGCTGGAGGCCAACCGCGCGCGGATCCGCAACGTCCCGCTGCACTCGAACCCGTGGAGCCCCGTGGACTGCGACTACAACCTCGGCCTGCTCTCCGCGGCCCCCGGGCTGTTTGGCGCCGCGCCCGCCCGTGTCCGCCACCCCGTGTGCATCGGGCAGGGCGCGGACGAGTGCGTCTACGAGGTCGAGTGGACGCGCGGCGACGGGGGGCGCACCGTCGCGGCCTCGTCGCTCGCCGGGCTCGGAGCGATCGCCGCGGCGGGCGTGGCGGCTCCGGCGCTGCTGCCCGCGGTCGCCGCGGCGGCCGGCGCGGTCGCCGCGGCCTGCGCGACCAAGCTCGTACGCGCGCGCCGCCGCCGCTGGCGGGCGCTGCGCGCGCAGGCCGACCAGGAGGCCGAGGCCGCCGAGCGCCTGAACGCCTCGCTGCAGGACCTCGTCGCAGGCCTGGACCTCGACGAGGTGCTCGCGAAGATCACGCACAACGCACAGGCCGCGGTGGGCGGGACCGAGTTCGCGGTGCTCGTGCACGAGGGCGGCTCGATGCGCTGCCGCTCGTCGTCCGGCCTGCCGATCGACGCCGTGGCCGCGCTGGAGCGCTGGGCCGACCGCACGGCCGGCGTGCTGCAGGCGCCGATGGTGCTGGAGGACGTGGCCGAGGTCCCGGAGCTGGCCCCGCTGTCCGACAGCCGCGACCTGCCGCTGCGCTCGGCGTGCGCGGCGCCGCTGACCTTCCGCGACCGCCGCCTGGGCGCGCTGGTCGCGCTCGCCGGCGGGGAGGGCGGGTTCCTGCCGCGCGACGTGGAGCTGCTGCAGTCCTACGCCGCCCAGGCGGCGATCGCCCTGACCAACGCGCGCCTGTACGCGGCCCAGGAGGCGCGCGCCAGCCGCGACTCGCTCACCGGGCTGCTCAACCACCGCGAGTTCCACGAGACGATCGCGCGCGAGCTCGAGCGCTGCCGGCGCTACGGCGGCCGCGTTGCGGTGGCGCTGTTCGACCTCGACGACTTCAAGCTGGTCAACGACACCGGCGGGCACGCGGCCGGCGACCGGGTCTTGTGCGACTTCGCCGGGGCGCTCAAGCGCGCGGCGCGCGCGTCGGACCTGGCCTTCCGCGTGGGCGGCGACGAGTTCGCGCTCGTGCTGCCCGAGGCCGAGGCGGGCGCGGCCGCCGCCGCGGCGGCCCGCGTGGAGGTCGAGGCGCACGGCATCGACCGGCGCGTGCGCGTCTCGTGGGGCGTCGCCTCGTGGCCGGACGCCGGCCCCACCAAAGACGCCCTGCTCGCGCGCGCCGACGACAACCTCTACGCGGCCAAGCGGGCCGGCCCCGGCCAGCTGATCCGCGAGACGCGCCCGGCGTCGCGGCCGTCGCGCCCCTCCACCCAGCGCGCCCGGCTCGCCCTGGCCAGCCGGATCTCGGCGCGCCTGGCGCCGGTCAGCGACCCCGTCGACATCGCGCGCACGGCGGTCGAGGAGCTGCACGCGAGCTCCCACTGGATCGTCGTGGCGATCCTGCGCGTCGACGCGGACGGCATGCTGCGCCCGGTCGCGGGAGCCGGCGAGCAGCTCGACCGGATGTCGGGCGACTTTTGGGCGTGGGAGCAGCCGCTGGCGCGCGGCGTCAACGGGCGCACGGCGCGCACGGGCGAGCCGACGCTGGTGGGCGACACGCTGCGCGATCCCGACTTCCTGGGCACGGACGCGCCGGTGCCGTCGCGCTCCGAGCTCTCCCTGCCCATCCGCGTGGCGGGCGAGGTGTGGGGCGTCCTGAACATCGAGGCGAGCGAGCCGCACGCGTTCGGGCCCGACGACCTGCTGTTCGGCGACACCATCGCCGCGGCCATCGGGGCGGCGCTGCACCGCAGCCGCCTGTTCGCGGAGCTGGAGGCGACGTTCATGCGCACGCTGGCCGTCCTCTCCGATGCGCTGGAGGCCAAGGACGCCTACACGGCCGCACACGCCCGCGACGTCGCCGACCTCGCGGAGGCCGTCGGGACCTCGCTGAGCATGGGCACCGACGCGCTGCGCACGCTGCGCTACGGCGCGCTGCTGCACGACGTGGGCAAGATCGCCATCTCCACCGAGGTCCTGCGCAAGCCCGCCGTCCTGAACGGCGCGGAGTTCGAGGAGATCAAGCTGCACACCGTGATCGGGGCGCAGATGCTCGAGCGCATCCCCTTCTTCGCCGAGGTCCACCCCCTCGTGCGCTCGGCGCACGAGCACTGGGACGGCGGCGGGTACCCCGACGCGCTGGCGGGCGAGTCGATCCCGCTCGGCGCGCGCATCATCTGCGCCTGCGACGCGTGGCACGCGATGACGACCGACCGCCCGTACCGGCGCGCGCTCGCACGCGAGACCGCGCTGGACGAGCTGCGCCGGCACGCGGGGACGCAGTTCGATCCCGACGTCGTCGACGCTCTGCTCTCCGTGCTCGGCGAGGCCCCGGCGCGGGCCGCCGTCTCCTAGCCGGGTATCGTCGCCGTCCGTGGTGGACGAGATCGCCAGCCGGGCGCGCGAGGCGGGTCGCCTCGCGATCGACACCGAGTTCATGTCCGAGCGCCGCTATCAGGCGATGCTCTGCCTTGCCCAGATCGCGGTGCCCGACGCGTCCGCCCCGGACGGCGTGCGCACGGAGGTCCTCGATCCACTGGAGGACGATCCCCCCGACCCGGCGCCGCTGGCCGCCGTGCTGGCCGACCCGGCGGTCGAGGTCATCGTCCACGCCGGCCGCCAGGACGTGGCGATCCTGCGGCGCACCTGGAGTACCGAGGTCACGAACGTCTTCGACACGCAGGTGGCCGCGGGCTTCGTCGGCCTGGGGACGCAGGAGAGCTACAAGGCGCTCGTGCGCCGCGTGCTGAAGGTGGAGCTGCCGGGTGGCGAGGCGTACACGAACTGGGACCGCCGGCCGCTGACCGACCAGCAGATCGAGTACGCGCGGGCCGACGCCGCCCACCTCCTGGAGCTGGGCGGCGAGCTGGCGGCGCGGCTGGACCAGGCCGGGCGCGCCGCGTGGGCGCGCGAGGAGTCGCGCACGCTGGAGAGCGCCAGCGACGAGCGCGACCTCGACACCGCCTACCGCAAGCTGCCGAAGGTCGACCGGCTGCGCGCGAGGGCGCGCGCGGTGGCCCGCGAGCTGGTGGACTGGCGCGACGCGACGGCGCGCCGGGAGGACCGCAGCGTCAGCTCGATCGTCCCCGACCACGTGCTGGTCGAGCTGGCGCGGCGACGGCCGGCGTCGCGGGGGGAGCTGGCGGAGATCCGCGGGCTGCCAGAGGCGACGCTGCACCGCCGCTCGCGCGAGCTGCTGGCGGCGATCGAGCGCGGCGGCGAGCGCGAGCCGCCGCCGGCCGGCGAATCGGGACCGCCGCCGGACCCGCGCAGCGCTCCGGCGGTCGCGCTGGCCTCGGCGCTGGTTCGCCACCGCTCCTTCGAGACCGGGGTCGCGGCGCAGCTCATCGCCACCCAGCCCGAACTGACCCGCCTGGTCGACGACGTCCGCCGCGAGCGCGTTTCCCCCAGCGGGGAGGGCGGTGCGCGCGTGCTCACGGGCTGGCGGCGCGAGCTCGTCGGCGCGGAGCTGCTGGATCTCCTCGCCGGCCGCGTGTCGCTGTCCGTGGACGGCGACGGCCGGCTCGCCGTGGTGCGCCGCTGATGGCGCGGCCCCCCGCGCCCGAGGTCTCCGGCGAGCGGCGCGAAGAGCTGCTCGCGGTGGGGCTGCGCCTGTTCTCCGACAAGCCCTACGACGAGCTGCTGCTCGACGACATCGCCGGCGAGGCCGGCGTGGCGAAGGGCCTCATCTACTACTACTTCGGCAGCAAGCGCGGCTACTACGTCGCGATCGTGCAGGAGGCGGCGCGCGAGCTGCGCGGGCGCCTGGACCCCGACCCCTCCGCGGTGCCCGCCGAGCGGCTGCGCCGGTCGCTGGACGCCTACTTGGTCTACGTCGAGGAGCACTCCGCGGGTTACCGCACGCTGCTGGGCGGCGGCATCGGCAGCGACCCGGAGGTCCTGGCGATCCGCGACGCCGAGCGCGACTTCGTCGGCTCGCTGATCCTCGAAGGGCTCGGCGTGGCGCTTCCACCCCGCCCTGCCCTGCGCGCCGCGCTGGAGGGCTGGCTGAGCTTCGTCGAGGGCGTGTCGCTGGACTGGCTGGTGCGGCGCGACATCGCGCGCGAAGGCGTCCGCGACATGCTCATGACCGCGCTGGCAGGCGCGCTCGCGGCCGCCCGGACCGTCGATCCCGAGCTCGACGTCGATCCCCAGTCGGTCGCGCCGTAGCGCCGCCCGCGGGTTTGCCCGCGCGCTGCGGGCGGGTAGCGCATCCTGCGTGCGAGCAGGGGCTTGGGCGATCGCCGTCGCGGCGGGCCTGGCGTGGCCGGCCGCGGCGGCCGCGCAGGCGCCCGTCCTGCCCCTCCCCGTCCCCCTGCTGCCGCCGGGCGCCGAGCCGTCCCCGGGATCGCCGGCGCCCTCGCCGCCCCCGCCGGCGCCCGCCCGCGAAGGCTGCCGCGGCGCGTGGATCGAGTCGAGCGGGCGGCCCGGCCCGGGCGTCTCGACGACGGCGCTGGGCCGCGCGCCCGCGGCGTACGAGGTGGGCCGCCCGGCCGGCCGCTTCCGCGGCCGAACGCCCCTCGGCGTGATGCTGCTGGTCCACGGCGGCGGCTGGTACATCGTCGGCCCCGGCACGCTCTCCACCGAGCGCGGCGAGGCGCGCCGCTGGCGCCGGCGCGGCTGGCTCACCGTCAACCTCGACTACGCGCCGTGCGCGGACAGCTTCGCCGGCGTCCTGTGGTTCCATGACCGCGTGCGCCGGCGCTACGGAAAGCGGGTCCCGCTGTGCGCCAGCGGCGCGTCGGCCGGCGGGCATCTCGCGCTGATGCTGGCGGCGCACCGGCCGGCGCTGGACTGCGTCGTGGCGCGCGGCGCGCCCACCGACCTGCGGACGATCGCCCGCCGGGCAGCGGCCTCGGGCAGCCGCGACGGGTCGCGCGCCGTGGCGCAGATGGGCGCCGCGGCGTTCGGGGCGCAGCGGCTGGGCGAGATGAGCCCCGTGGCACACGCCGCGCGGCTGCGCGCGCGGCTGCTGCTGGCGACGGGCCGGCGCGACGACGTGATCCCGCTCGCGCAGGCCGCCGAGCTGCGCCGCGCCGTGCTGCGGCAGCGTTCGCGCGCGCCGGTGCGCTCGCTGGTGCTCGCGCCGGGGCGGGTCCCCTGGATCCACGGCGCGGTGTCGCGTGGCGCGCTGGCCCGCTTCCACGCCGCCGAGCGGCGCCTGGTGGCGCCGCTGCTCAGACGATCGTGACGACGAGCACGCCGTCGCGGCGCTCGCGGATGACCCGCGCGGGAACGGTGGAGGCGTCGGTCACCGCGCCGTCGGCGCTCAGCGCCACCCCGACCTGCTCGCCGACGCGCGCCGTGATGGTCGCGCCGGTCGGCGCGGCCGCCGGATCGCCGCTGTGCGCGGTCGCCTCTGCCGCCGTGCCCGTGAGCGCGGCCGCCGCCATGAGGGCTACGACCACCCGCCGCACCGTCCCTGTGCCTTCGTGCACGTGCATCCCCACGTTCATCGTTTCGGGGCACCCCTGCCCAGATCCTGCGTTCGCAGGAGGTTAGGTGAGGATCGCGCCTTCCACAAGGCACTAGAGTCCGGCGCATGGAGCGCACGGGAGGGGCCCGGTTCGGCGCGGCGGCCTTCTGGATCGTCGCCGGCACGATGCATTTCGTGATCCCGCGCCAGTACGAGGCAATCGTTCCGCCGTCGCTGGAGCGCTGGAAGTCCGAGGTGGTCGTCGCCAGCGGCGTCGCGGAACTGGCGGGCGGGATCGCCGTGCTGCCGGAGGGCACGCGCCGCGGGGCGCGCTGGTGGCTGCTGGCCACGCTGCTGGCCGTCTATCCCGCGAACGTCCAGATGGCGCTGCACCCGGAGCGCTACCCGCGCATCCCCCGCGCCGCCCTGTGGGCCCGCCTGCCGGTGCAGGGCCTGTTCGCCTGGCTCACCTGGCGCGGGACGCGCTGAGCGCCGCGCCGGCGTCCTGCAGCCGGTCGTCGCCCCAGAACAGCTCCTCGCCGACCGCCACCGTTGGGATGCCCGTGACGTCGCGCGCCAGCGCCTCCTCGGTGTTGGCGCGCAGGCGCTCCTTGACGTCGGGGCGCTCGATCCCGGTGCGCACCGCCTCCGGGTCCAGGCCGGCCGAGGCCGCCACGTCCGCCAGCTCCTCGGGGTCGCGCAGCGGGCGCGCCTGCGCGAAGTGCGCGTCGTACATCGCGAGGGTGAAGTCCTTCAGGCGTCCGTGCTCCTGGGCCACCAGCGCGGCGCGCGGCGGGTTGAGCGAGTAGGTCTGCGCCGGCCAGCCCTCCGGCCAGCGCACCGGCGGCAGCCCGCGGTCGGCGGCCAAGCGCTCGACCTCCTCCATCCGCGGCTCGCGGCCGGGACGCAGGGACCACGGCACCCGCTCGGTCGCGCGCAGCACCCAGCCGAAGGCGATCGGCGTCCACTCCACGCCGGGGACCAGCTCGTCCACGCGGTGGGCGGCCAGGTAGGCGTAGGGCGAGGAGAGGTCGTAGTAGAAGCGCATCAGCGCTGGCGCAGCGCCCACCACGCGACGAGCGCGTGACGGCCGCCCGAGCGGCGCAGCAGCGCCAGCCCGAGATGCGCGCCCGGGGCGACCTCGACCAGCTCGTCGCGGATCAGCGACATGCCCGTCCAGCGGTTGCTCGGGACGGCGGCGTAGTCGATCACGAGCACGTCGTGCCCGGGGGCCAGCACGCTGGGCTCCACGCGCGTGTGGAAGCCGAACGCTGAGATCCGGCCGCCGAGCAGCAGGTTCTCGCCCCGGCCGGCGCCCGCGTCGAAGCGCTTGCCCGACCAGGGCAGCCAGCGCGCGGCGAGCGCAGCGGCGGCGCGGTCGAGGGCGGGGTGCACCGCGAAGGCGACGAAGCGACCCTCGGCGGCGCCGTCGATCCCCGCGGAGGGCCGGCCGGACGCGAAGAGCTCGCGCAGGTCGGCCAGCGCGCCGGCGCGGTCGTGGCGCGCGCGCTGGTTGAGGTCGCCCATCCGCGCCCATGCCTCGTCGCGCCGCTGGGAGTCGCTCGCTGGAGCGGCGACGGTCGCCATGGCCCAAAGGCTAGCGGGCGATGCGAAAGCGCACGACCGTACCGCCGGCCCGCGGGCGGACCTCCACGAGGTCGCACAGCTGGTGCACGATCCACAGGCCGCGACCGTCCAGGGCGTCCAGCGTGGGGCGCCGGCGTCCGGCCAGCGGATCGTGGATGCGGCCGCGGTCGCGCACCTCGCCGACGACGGCGCCGCCGTCGCGCCACACCGCGAAGTCGCCGCGCCCCCCGCCGTGCAGGACGCTGTTGGTCGCGGCCTCGCTGGCCGCCAGCACGAGGTCCGCCTCGCGCTCGGGGGGCAGCCCGACGATCGCCGCGTGGTGCGCGACCAGCGCGCGGACCGCGGCGATGTCGTCGCGGCCGAAGCTCATCCGCTCGGGCTCCACCGGCGGGTCGGGCAGGTCCTCGTCGTAGAGATCGAGCGCCGCGAGCGGATCGACGTAGGTGTCGCTGGGAACCCGCCGCCCGCCCTCCCACATGAAGGGATGGGTCCGCCAGGCCTCGGCGATCGCGTCCTCGCCCAGCGTCGTCACGTCGTAGGGGCACAGCAGCGTCCAGGGCGGGTTGGCGTCGAACGCGAGGTTCAGCAGCGCCTCGTGGCGCCGGCACTCCACCATCTCGTCGGCCGTTCGCGCCGCCCAGACGGGCTCGCCCACGCCGCGGACCGGGCGTCCCTGCGCGGTGTGCTCGTCCACGAAGTCCCGCCAGGCCGGGATGATGCGGCCCGGGTTGCGCCCCAGCTCCTCCATGTTCGCGAACAGCACCCGCGCGGCGTCCCCGTTCAGCGCGCGCTGCAGCTTCGCCGACCGGCGCGCCGGGACGGCCACGAGCACCGCCTCGCCGGCCTCGACGCCCTCGCGGACGAACGGGGCGACCTCCTCCACGAACCCGACGTCGCCCGCGTACAGCAGCGCGTCGTGCGCGAAGCCCTCCGCATGCGCGCAGGGAGCAGCGGACCGTTCCTCCGTCGAGCTCATCCCAGAGTTTTCGCGCACCCGGGCAAATGTACCCTCGAACGCACCTTAGGCAACGGAAATGTGCACGAAATCACATGCGGTTCTCGGCGGGCCTCCGGAACCGCAACGGCCCGCCTGAAGCGGGCCGTGGGCTGCGGCCGGGGAGCGACCACGGACTCGGCTGCCAACCGTACGTCAAGGATGTTACGCTCAGCCGTGTTGCGTGACAGCACGCGTGCGTGAAACTTCCGTTGCCTCAGGACTCGCCGTGCCGGGGCGCGTAGCGATGGTGGAGCATGAGGGCGTTGCCGTCAGGGTCGGTGAAGAAGGCCATGTGGCAGACGCCGGTGTCGAAGGTGTCGCCTGAGAAGGTCAGGCCGCGCGCCTCGAGGTCCGCGCGGGCGGCCGCGACGTCGTCGACGTGCAGCGCGACGGGGTTGCGGTTGACCTCGTAGCCCAGGCCCATGCGCTCGGAGTCGTAGAGGCTCAGCGTCAGGTTGCCCGTCTCGAACTCGGCGTAGTTGCGCTCGGGCATGTAGACGGAGCGCGGGAGGCCGAGGGTCTCGCCGTAGAACGCGACTGATGCGTCGAGGTCCTTGGTGGGCACGGAGACGAAGTCCACGCCGGTGATGAGATCGGTGGTCATGGCGGCAGTCTGCCAAGGCCCGCCGCCGCGAGGGCGTGGTCGTGCTTCCAGAAGAAGCGGGCCTCGGCGAGCTTTCCGGCCTGCACGCGAAAGGCCGCGGACTGGTCCATGACGGCCTCCACGCCGCTGGCTCGGCCCGTGACCTCCCACCGGAAGCGCGCCACCACCCAGTCGCCCCCGTCGAGGATCTCCTCCATCACTATGCGATGGTCGGTCCAGTCCTCCTGCAGTCGCTCGAACTCGCGGAGGCTCTCGTCGCGGCCCACGAACGGGCCGCCTTCGGGCCAGCCCTCTGGAGCGTACGTCACGACCTGCGGGTCCATGACTTCGCCGAAGCGCCCCATGTCGCCCTGCTCGAACGCGTCGAACCCCTTCCGCACGACCTCGACGTTCTCCCGCGACATCGCCGCGCGAGTATCTCACTACTCTCACCGCCCATGGCCTACACGACCGCCGAAGCGCAGCAGGAGCTGCTCGACGCCCTCGCCGGGGCGATCGAGCACGCCGGGCGCGCGCTCGCCGCGCTGGGCGCCGCATACGAGGCGCTCGACGAGCGCAACGCGGACCGGCTCGAGGCCGAGCTGTTCGGACCGGTCCAGCTGGCCTACGGCCGCGCGAAGCGCACGCACGCGCAGTTCGCCGAGCGCCACGGGCTGCCGGGCCGCAGCTTCGAGTCCCCCTCCCCCGGCGTCCCCTCGACCGGCGCGAGGGGATTCATCGAGAGTGCGGTCACCGCGGCCGCCGCCGCGGACGCCGCGCTCGCCGCGCTGCAGGACTCGCTGCTGCCGGCGGAGGTCGGGGACGTGGAGCTGCGGGCCGGAATCACCGAGGTGCGCGAGCGCCTCGCCGACGTGCGGCGCAGCGCCCGCGAGCTCGAGCGAACCCGCGGGCGCTGAGCGTCAGGCCTGCGCGTAGCGCAGCGAGCCGGGCGTCGTGAGCGTCTCCCCCGTCTCCAGCAGCGTCTTGAGGCCGGAGAGGATCATCGGCCACCCGCCGTAGAGCTCGGCGTTCGCGTCCTCGGGAAGCTCGTCGTGCGTCACGGTCAGCCGGCACGAGTCGCCGACCGGCTCGATCTCCCAGGTGACTCGCGAGGTCCCCGCCCGGTCGACCTCCTCGCTCCAGAGCGCATGGAAGCTCTGGACGAGCCGGCGGGGCGGGTCCACCTCGAGGTTCTCGCCCTCCGAGATCGGCCCGCCGGCGGCCGGATGGACCGCCTCGTAGCGCGAGCCCGGCGACCAGTCCGAGACCACGCCCACGCCGAAGTTGTACTTGCGGCGCAGCTCGCTGTCGGTGATCGCCTCCCACAGGCGCTCCGGGGTCGTCTTGATGTAGATCTCGAACACCTTCTCCATCGTCCTGTCCTCCAGTCGGCGCTTGAGGCCGCTGAGCGTCGCGGCCCAGGGCTCGGCGTACTTGCTCACCCACCGGTCGTGGACGAGCCGGATCGGGACGGGGTTCAGGAAGTGGTGCTTCGCGCGGCCGCGCCGCCTGGTCACCACGAGGTTGGCCTCCTCGAGCACCCGCAGGTGCTTCATCACGCCGAAGCGCGTCATCGGCAGCCGTGCCTCCAGCGCGCTGAGCGTCTGGCCGTCTTCGCGAAACAGCTCGTCGAGCAGGCTCCGGCGGGTCGGATCGGCAAGGGCCCTGAAGACCTCGTCCATCCGCCCGACGATAGGTGACCAAGTGGTCACATGTCAAGTGACCGCAGACCGGCGGCCTCGAAGGCCTCGTCTTTCGTCGCGTACATGTCCAGGCGGGCCACCTTGCCGTCCTTCACCGTCCAGACGTGGACCACGTCGAAGTCGACTTCGATGCCGGTGTGCCGCCCGCGCCCGCCGAAGCGGAAGGGAACGACGACGCGGTCGCCGGCGTCGATGAACTCCGCCGGCTCGACCTTCATCTGCTCGAACGCCTCCAGCGGCGCCATGACGATCTGCGCCACGCCGTTGCGGCCTCGCATCTCGCGCGTCTCGGGCAGCACGCCGGCCGGTTTGAGGACGCAGTCGGGGTGCCACATCTCCTCGAGGTCGCGCGGATCGAGCTCGCCTACCCGGTAGGTCTCCTTCAGCCGCGCGTAGTTTCGCCGCACGAGTTCGACGTTCTCCCGCGACATCGTGCGCCGAGTATCCGCCCGGCGACCGGAGGGGTCAACCCGCCGGGCCGCCGAGGCGCGGTTACAACCGGGTGGACCTCCGCGCCGCCGCGCCGGATACTGCCCAGGCATGTCGCGAGACAACGCGGTCCCGGCTCCGGGCCTGACGCCCGTTCAGGGCGACGAGCTCGCCTTCATGCGGAGCAGGTACCGGCTCTGGAACGAGGGCGGGACGGACGCGATGATCCGGGAGGTCTGGCACCGGGACATCACCTACCACGACCCGCCGGACTTCCCCGACGCGACCACGAAGCACGGGGCGGCCGCCGTCGCCGATCACCTCAACGCGCGGCTCGAGGCGGTACCTGGCGCGACCTTCGAGCTGGACCGCGCATGGTGGGCCCGCGAGGGGGAGCTCGTCCTGAACGAACTCTCGCTGCACATCGGCGGCCAGGCCAGCGGCGTGCAGCTCGACGTCGCGATCTTCCACCTCATCCGGTTCGACGAGGGCCTGCGCGCAATCGAGTTGCGCGAGTACACGCGCATCGAGCAAGCCCTGGAGGCGGTGCGCGCGGAGCCGGCTCGCCGGCGAAGCTCTTCCAGCGCGCCGCCGTAGACGGTATGCTGGCATACATGCAGCGGACGACCGTGAAGATCCCGGATGCCCTCGACGCCCGCCTGCGCCACGAGGCACAGCGCCGGGGGATGACGATCTCCCAGGTCACGCGCGAGGCGCTCGAGCTCTACCTCGGGGCGACATCCGGACGGCGCCGCCTTGCCGCCGCCAGGGCCGGCCGCAGCGGCAGGACCGACGTGTCGCAGCGCATCGAGGACATCCTCGCCGCCGAGGTCGGGCGATAGCCGGCCTCCTGGTGGACGCAGGCCCACTCTACGCCTACGTCGACGCCGACGATGCGCATCACCACGCGTCCCTCGAGCTGCTCGAACGACACCCGGGACCGCTGATCGTCCCGCTGCTCGTCGTCACGGAGGTCACGTACCTCCTGGCGACGCGGCTGGGCGCGGAGCCGGAGGTGCGCTTCCTCGGCGACCTCGCCGCCGGCGCGTTCTCCGTCGATTGCGCCCCGGCGGGAGACTGGCTGCGCATCGCGGAGCTCGTTTCGGCCTACCGCGACCTCCCGCTCGGCACGGTGGACGCGTCGATCGTCGCGGCCTCCGAGCGCCTCGGCGTCACGGAGATCGCCACCACCGACCGGCGCCACTTCGGAGTCGTGCGACCACGGCACGCGGAGGCGTTCGCGCTCTTGCCGGGAGCAGTGGCATAGATATGGTATAAAAGTGGCATGGCGCGTGTGAGGGTCAGCACGACGGTTGACGAGCAGCTGCTCGAAGAGGCGCGCCGCAGGCGTTCGGAGCTGGCCGACTCCGCGCTCATCGACGAGGCGCTCGCGGCCCTGCTCGCCCGCAGTCGCGCCGTCGAGATCGAGGCGGCGTACGCGGCATACGACCGCGCCCCACTCGAGACGGATGACGAGTGGGGAGACCTCGCGTCATTTCGTACGGCGGCCGGCTCGTCGTGACCGCACTTCCGGCGCGCGGAGAGGTCTGGTGGTGCGAGGTCGCCGACGCCGGACGGCGGCCGGTGGTCGTGCTGTCCAGAGACGCAGCCATCCCCCGCCTTCGACGAACCCTGGTCGGCCCGTGTACGACGACGATCCGCCACCTCCCGAGCGAGGTGCTGCTCGAGCCGGGCGAGGACCCGATTCCGCTGACCGCGGTCGTCAACCTGGACTCCGTCGAGAGCGTGTCGCTCGGAAGGCTCGTCGAGCGCCTCGGCCGCCTCAGCGACGAGCGGATGCGCCAGATCTGCGGAGCCCTCCGGGTTGCCGTGTCCTGCGAAGCCTGAGCCTGGTGTCAGACACGCGTGCTCACCCCCACCTACCGCCCGGACGCGAGCCCGGCGCGCAGAGCGTGCGCACGGCGCGCGAGCTGCGCAGATCGCTGTGGGTGGCCCCGCTGGCCGGAGTGCTCTCGGCAGTCCTGCTGACCGCAGCCGGCCTCGCGGCCGGCATGCCGATCTTCCTGCCCTTCGCTCTCGTGCTGCTGGTCGTGCTCGTCGTCGTTCCCGTCCGGAGGCGGCGCCGGCGGACGGCCGGGAGGGCGAAGCACTTCGCGCTCGCGACCGGGGGTATCGAGGCGGCGCGCGGCGAGAACGTCACGGCCCGACTCGAGCTGCTCTCGCCCGAGGAGGTGAAGGGAGCGCTCCGGATCGGCCTCGTCTGCACCTGCCGGCACGACGTCCTCGAGACGAGTGGTGGGGACAGCAATACGAGCCACCGTGTCACCAAGGAGGCGACGGCCTACGAGCACTGGCACGAGGCGAGCGCATCGGAGCGCCTGCAGAGCCATACGTTCGAGATCCCGCCCGACGGCCCGTTCTCCCACGAGGGCACCTGCCTGTCCTTCGCGTGGTCCGTGCGGGCGCAGGAGAGGCGGTCGGGACGCAGCGATCCGTTCCTGTCGGAGCCGATCTGGGTTTCGCCATGACCGAGCTCGCCCTGGAGCTCGACGGCGGGCCGCGCTGGCATCCGGGCGAGGCCTTGTCGGGCAGGGTGATCGTCACCGAGGGCGGCAAGTCGCGCAGCCTCCGCGTATCCCTCGCGTTCGTCAACCAGACGAGCGACTACCGCGAGCCGTCGGTCGTGATCGCAAGCGCACCGCTCCATGAGGGCGAGCTCGTCGCCGGCACGCGGTTGCCGTTCCGGCTGGCGATCCCGCCCGATGCGCCGCCGCCCCACATGGCGCCGTGGGGGCGGCTCTTCTGGGAGGTCGATGCGCAGTCCGATCAGTTCGGGCCGGACGCGCATGCGCGGCAGGAGGTCCTGATCGCCGCCGACGGCGTGCCGCTGCCGAGCGGACCGCCGTCGGACCCCGCCCCCACCCCGCCGCCGCCGCCGGGAATCACGACCGTGATCCCCCCGGTCGGAGCCGAGCCGCAGAACCCGGGCTGGTACCCGGACCCCTGGCTGCGGTGGCGGCTTCGCTACTGGGACGGCGCGCGCTGGACGGCCGACGTCCTGAACTGAGCGCTCGCGGCAAGCCTGACGCCCTCAGCGGACCACGCCCTTCCCCGACTGGCGCAGAGCGGTGAAGTGGCAGTAGGTGTCCTCGAGGTCGAGGGCGATCGAGGCCATCGTCTTCGTGGTACCGCTGCCGATCTCCGCCACGTCGAACTCCATCCCATTCGGGAGGTTGATGCGGACGCGGTGCTCGGCCCCCGTCGCCGGGCTGCGGATCGGACGGGCCGTGGACTCGAGCACGCCGGGCATCACGATGCGCGCGCTTCTGCGCTCGATGTCCGCGTCGAACTCGATGCGCTCGAAGAGCGGTGGGTGAACGGTGCTCGACATCGTCGTGTAGACCCACCAGTGGGTCGCGCCCTCGTCGGTCTCGCCACCGTAGAGGACGGTCGCAAGAGCGTCTCGTTGCGCACCGTCCGCCCGCTCGTCGATGACGGCCTGACACTCACCGTTGCCCTCGTAGATCGGTCCCGGCCAGGCGTAGAGCAGGGCGGCGCCGAGGCCGTCGAGCGTTACGTCGCCGAAGTGGCCCTTGTCGATGCGAACGGCCGCGAACCCGCGGCAGTGGCCGAGTGTGGGCTGCCGTGCCTCGAACTGGCACGGACAGCCGTAGTCGCAGTTGCAATTGCTGACCTCGACTCCTTCGATGTACCAGTCAACCTGTGCCATCGCGTCCTCCTCAGCCCTTGAGCTCGAAGGGGCCCGTCCAGAACCCGGAGCCATCGAGGTCGTACTGCACGCCCGGCACGTTCGCCTTGACCTTGGTCGACCGCCCCGCGGTGACGGCCGGGAGCGTGTAGTGCGCGTTGGTCACCTGGATCTCCGCCGTGCCGTCGACGTTCTTGAGCGTGCTGCCCGCGCCCTCCGCCGTGTCTCCGGCCGTGAAGGAGATCTCTCCGCCGGTGGCGCTGTACTCGATCGGCGCCGTGAACACACCCTTCATGTCGCCGATCAGCGCGGCCACGTTGGCGGCATCGCCTCCGAGCTCCCCACCGTAGATCTTGGTCAGAGCGGCCCGCTGCTCCTCGCTCGCCTTCTCGTCCAGGACCAGCGCAGCCGTGAAGTTCCCGCCGGTCCACACGCCATCGAAGGTCGCAATCAACACCGCCCGCGTGCCCGAGAGGTCGAGGCCGTCCAGCTCGCCCTCCTGGATGTCGAAGCAGATCACGGACTTGCACGTCCCGCCGGTCGGCTCCTGGCCGAAGGCGCACGGGCATGGCGTGTTGCAGCTGCAGAAGTCGGTGCTGCGGCCCGCAAGTCGATAGCTCATGACTGTCCCTCCTCCCGGCAGTGCGCGATGAACGCAGCGTTCCACCATCGGCCCGGGCTGCCTAGTTCTAGTTTCGAACCAGCCGATCGACCGCGCAAACGCCATGGGGGCGGGTAGGCGATACTGGCGCCCACGCGGCGGCCACCGGGCGCGAGACCTGTGTCTTCCGAGGATCGAGAAACCCACCCAACGCGGGGACGCGGGTTGCAGACCGCCCGGCTCGGGCCGGCTCTCGCGCGCCTCCGGGGCACCGTCGAGATCCCGCTGTTCGTGTTCGGTCTCACGATGGTTGCACTGTGGCTGGTGGCCGCGGAGCGCGGACACGCGTTTCTCGACGACGTGACGTGGATCCACTGGGACGCCGGCCACTATCTGAAGATCGCGGTCGACGGTTACGAGTTGGACACGTGCCCTCCCGAGGACCCGAAGCCCGGGCTGTGCGGAAACACCGCGTGGTTCCCGCTGTACCCGTGGCTCGTGGGTGCGCTGTACCACCTCGGCCTTCCACTGGGGTCCACCGCGATTGTGATCTCGAACCTGTTCGTAGTCGGAGAGCTGATCTTGGTCTGGCTCCTGTTCGACCGGCGCGCGACACCCGCGGCGATCTCCGCGCTCGTCTTCGTGGCATTCATCCCGGGCGCGATCTACCACCACGCGCCGTTCCCGATGTCGGTTCTCGGGTTCTTCATCCTGCTGTGCCTGTACCTCTGCAAGCGAGAACGCCTGGCATGGGCGGGCGTAGCGGGGGCCGCCGCCGCTGCGTCGTATCCGATCGGAACCCTGGTGGTGCCCGCCCTCGCCGTCTGGGTCTGGCTCGTTTACCGCGCGCTCTCGGTACGCGAGAAGCTGCGCCGGACGTTCCAAACCGCAGGTCTTGCCGCGCTGGGGCCGGTCTGCGTGGTCGTGGCGCAATGGGCGCAGACCGGATACCTCGACGGTTTCTGGATAGTTCAGGAGCGCTACGACTCCAGCATCGCGTCACCGTTCACGAAGTACTGGAACAACCTGGAGTCCCTGTTCCATCATCCGCGTCAGATGGGCGCGGTGATCGCGGTCCAGACCGTGTTCGTGGGACTGGTGGTCGTTGCGTGCGTCGTCGCCTTCGTCCTGCGCCGGGGATGGCTGTCGCCCGTCGACACGCTCGCGGTCCTGATCGTCCTGCCCATGTGGATCGTCCCGCTGACCCAGCGCAACCAGAGCATCTGGCGGGCGGAGGCGGCACTGGTCGCGCTCGCGCTCTTGTTGCGCTATCTCCCGATCCGACTGCAGGTGGCGCTGGTCTCTGTTGCGGTGACCCTGGGGCTCCTGCTCCCCGCATACTTCTTCTCGAATTTGCTGGTGTAGCTGGACCCCCGGCCGCAGTGGGTCGCGGCTCGACCTTCCGCCCCGCACCTGGCATGCTCTTCTCGGCGGGAATTAATGGCCGGCGGGAGGACATCGGGTCGGGCCGGCAGGCTGGCGACGCTGGGGGTCGCGGTCTGCACCGTCGTGGTGCTCGCGTTCGGCGCTGCGCCCGGCCATGCGGCGACGTACTACGTGAGTCCGAGCGGGTCGGACGCCAACGACGGGACGCTGCCCACCCGCGCCTGGCGCAACGTCGGCAAGGTCAACCGCGCGGTCCTGCAAGCCGGCGACACCGTGCTCTTCCAGGGCAGCGCCACGTTCGCCGACGCCACGCTGATGCCGGACGAGTCCGGCACCGCGTCGCAGCCGATCGTCTTCGGCTCCTACGGGGCGGGCCGCGCGGTGCTGACCGGCGGCGTCTGGTTCGACGGGACGCACTACGTGACCTTCCGCTCGCTCGCGCTGCGGGGCGCGTCGTCGCAGGGGATCAACGCGACCGGCCATGGCATCTCGGTGCTCGACTGCGACATCGCCGGGAGGAGCATCGGCATCAACGTCAAGGGATCGAGCTGGGTCATCGAGGGCAACCGGGTGGTCGAGACCGGCGACTCGGGGCTGATCATGCAGGGCACCGGCCACGTGGTGCGCGCCAACCAGATCGAGGACACCGGGCTGGATGCGGCGATCCCCTACGGCAAGCACGGTATCTACCTGAAGTCGGCCGACACCCGGGTCGTGGGCAACCGGATCTCCGGGTTCGCGGCCAACGGCGTCTCGGCGCGGATGCACGACAGCGTGATCGAGGGCAACGTCATCGAGGACGGGCCGATCGCCATCGCGTGGTTCCAGAACGACCCGGTCGCCGGGAGCAGCTCGTGGCGCTGGAACACGATCTCCAACACCACGTCCGCCGGGATCTACATCTCGCCCAGCGACTCCGCAGGGCCGACGGTCGAGCGGTTCGCCATCGAGGGCAACACGCTGTCGCGGCGCTCCGGCGTGTTCATGAACCTGCGCAACCCGCCGGAGAACAACACGACGCGCGCCAACCTGTTCGTGGGCGGGACGCTGGACGAGATGTCCGCGGGGATCGGCGATCCGCTGCCCGAGCCGCCGCCGCCCCCGCCCCCGCCGGACGTTCTGGACGGCGGCAACCGTGGCCCGACCGCCGCCTTCGACTACGCGCCGGCGCAGCCGCAGGCGGGCCAGGCCGTGACGTTCACCTCGCGCTCGGAGGACGCCGACGGGCGGATCGTCGCCGAGGCGTGGGATCTCGACGACGACGGGGCATTCGACGACGCGACGGGCGGGCAGGCCCAGCACGCGTTCGCGAGCGCGGGCACCTACCGCGTCCGTCTGCAGGTGACCGACGACGACGGCGCGACCGCGACCGTGCACGACGACGTGGTCGTGAGCGCGGCCAGCTCCGGCGGCGGAGGCGGGGAAACCGGCGGCGGTGGAGAGACGGGCGGCGGTGAGACCGGCGGCGGGGAAACCGGCGGTGGTGGCGAGACCGGTGGCGAGACCGGCGGCGGTGAGACCGGCGGCGGCGGAGAAACCGGCGGCGAGACCGGCGGCGGGGAAACCGGCGGCGGCGACGGGGAAACCGGCGGCGGCGGCGGGGAAACCGGCGGCGGCGGCGGGGAAGCCGGCGGCGGCGGCGGGGAAGCCGGCGGCGGTGGCGAGACCAGCGGTGGTGATGAGACCGGTGGTGGCGAGACGGGTAGCGGCGCTGAGACGGGCGGCGGCAAGGGCGGCGCTGGCGGCCCCCGCTCCGCCGACGCGCCGGAGCGAACCGGCAGCGCTGGCGCCGGCAGCGGTTCACCGAAGCGCACCACGCGACTCGAGACGGCGGCCTTCTCCGTCCTCTCCGTCCGCGCGGTCCGCGGTGGCCGCGTCGCGATCCTGCTGTCCGTCCGCGACCCCGGCCGGGTCGTCGCCACGCTCGCCGTGCGCGGCCGGCAGGTGGCGCGCGGCCGTGCGACCGCCACGGGTCCCGGCCGGGTCAGGATCCTCCTGCTCCCGACGGCGGCGGTTCGCCGCGCGCTGAACCGCCGCCTGCCCGTCCGGCTGGTCGCCCGGATCGCCTATCTGAGCGGCGGCCGCGTCGTGGCGCGCCGGTCGCTGCCGGTCGCGGCGCGCCTCCGCTGACCCTTCGGCGCCGACCGTTCCACGGAAGGAGCGGAGCCCACGGGGCCGTCCCTCAGCAGCCCATGGCGTCCCGGAGCGTTCGGCAGACCCGGGCCATCCGGGGAGCGGAGAGCGCGGTGACACGGCGGCGGAACATCGGGCGCGGAAGGGTGTGGAGGTTGTCGAAGTTGACCACGCACTCGGTTGGCACGCCATCGTCGGCCGGTGTGAGCACCAGCTCCATCCGCGGCCGGTCGCCCATGGCGACCGGCGACCGGCGACCTGGGCACACCAGGCGGTCAGGGCGATGCGTCGCGGCGCCCGTAGACGACCACGACATACTGGGACGGTGTCCGCCGACGCCGACCCGCTCGTGTGGCCCGACGGCTCGATCTACAGGATCACGCATTCGAGCGCGGACACCGGCGGAGAGCTGCTTGAGATGGAGTGGGAACTTCCCGCCCACGGCTGGGCTCCCCAGCCCCACGTGCACCCCCGACTGACCGAGGACTACCAGGTGCTCGAGGGCTCATTGGACGTCCTCGTCGGCGGCGAGTGGCGCACTCTGAGTGCAGGCGACGCCGCATCCGTGCCGCCGGGGACCGTTCATACGTTCCGAGTGGGAAGCAATCCCGTACGCGTTCGTAACGTGCACAGCCCGGCGCTCGACTTCGAGCCCTACGTCAGGAGGCTGTGCAGCGCTGCGAACCAGCGCGACCTGGGCGACCTGAGCGGTTTCCGCGCGCTTCTCTACATCGCCGTCCTCGTGCGCGAGTTCCCACTGCACTCACGAGCGCCGCGGCGGGTTGTGAACGCACTGGTGCCCGCGCTGGCAATCGTGGGCCGCCGGCTCGGGCTTCGGACCACTTGACGATCCGCGGGCCAGTTGGCGCTCGCCGAGCGGCGAGCAATCATTGCCATGGAGACGGTGGGAATCGAACCCACGTCCGCGGTCGCGTGAAAGGTGGCTTCTACGAGCGTAGCCGGCGCTCTGGTCTCGTCCCTCGGTTGCCGCGCCGGCGGGGTTCCGGGGGACCAGTCTCCTGAAGGTGTCCCCGGTTTGGCGGAGGCGGGCCGCGCCGGGTGAGCCTGCTGTCTGATCCCGGCGATCCACCCCGCAGGCGAAGGTGGGCCGAGACCTCGGGCTTAGCTAGTGACTAAGCGGCGAGGGCGTACTCGTGAGAGTCCGCACTTATGTTTTCCCCGGGTGTTTTACGAGGCCTCCCGGGACCTCGGCTCGCGACCACCCCCACGGACAGACCACGTCGAAGCCTGTCGTCCCCGGGGGTGTATGTCGACGTCCAGTCTAGCGCCGCCCCGCCCGGGCGCCCGGCGCGGGCTTAGGCGGCCTTCACGTTGCGCGGGAGACTCCCTCGGTGCGTCCGATGCGAGCTTCCCGCCTACTCGCGACCCTCCTGACGATCCTGGGCGCCGGGCTGGTGTCCGGCTCGCTGGCGCAGGTCGCGGCCCTGGACGGGGACCTCGAGCGCGCAGCGCGCGAGCGCGACCCGATCGAGCGCGTCCGCTTCGTCTCGCAGCGCTGCCCCCATGAACGCGAAGCCCCGGCGGGATGGCGCGAGAGCTGAGTCGATGAGGGTCCTGGTCGCCGAGGACGAGCGACGGCTGGCCGACACGCTGGCGCGCGGGCTGCGCACCCAGGGCCTCGCCGTCGACGTGGCGCACGACGGCGACGAGGCGCTCGGCAAGGCGCGCGTGTACCCCTACGACGTGGTGGTGTTGGACCGCGACATGCCGCGCGTGCACGGCGACGAGGTCTGCCGCGCGCTCAACGCCGAGCAGCCGCGCACCAAGGTCCTCATGCTCACCGCCGCCGCGTCGCTGGACGAGATGGTCGACGGCCTGGGCATCGGCGCCGACGACTACATGGGCAAGCCGTTCGTGTTCGCCGAGCTGGTCGCGCGCATCCAGGCGCTCGGCCGCCGCTCCGGCGACGCGCGCCCGGCGGTGCTGCGCCGCGCCGACCTCGTACTCGACCCCGGCGAGCGCACCGTCACGCGCGCCGGGCGCCCGGTCGCGCTCTCGCCCAAGGAGTTCGGCGTGCTCGAGGCGCTGCTGGCCGCCGAGCGCGCCGTGGTCAGCGCCGAGCAGCTGCTCGAGCGCGTGTGGGACGAGCACGCCGACCCCTTCACCAACAGCGTGCGCATGACGGTCGTGACGCTGCGCCGCAAGCTCGGCGACCCGCCCGTCGTGGAGACGGTGCGCGGCGCCGGGTACCGCATATGAGGCTGCGGCTGACCGCGCTGTACGTCGCGCTGTTCGGCACCTCCGCCGCCCTGCTGCTGGCGGTCTCCTACTGGCTGATGGACCGCCACCTGCACCGCACGCTGCCGGGACCGCAGGCCGACGCCGCCGCGTCCGACGTCGCGCTGCAGTTCGCGCTCGCCTTCGCCGGGACCATGGTGCTCGCCGCGCTGGCCGGGTGGCTGCTGGCGGGGCGCGCCCTCGCGCCGCTGCTGCGCATGACCGAGACCGCGCGGCGCGTCTCCGGGGACCGGCTCGGCGAGCGCATGGCGCTGCAGGGCCCCGCCGACGAGGTGCGCCGCCTCGCCGAGACGGTGGACGACATGCTGGACCGCCTGGAGGAGGCCTTCGAGGCGCAGCGGCGCTTCGTGGCCAATGCCAGCCACGAGCTGCGCACGCCGCTCACCGTGATCCGCACCGAGGCCGACGTGGCGCTGGCCGACGGCGCGGCCGACGCGGGACGCCTGCGCGAGATGGGACACGCCGTGATCGACGGGGTCGATCGCACCGAGGCCCTGCTCGACGGCCTCATGACGCTCGCGCGCAGCCAGCGCGGGCTGCTGCACCGGGAGTCGCTGGACCTCGCGGACTGCGTACGCCCCGCCGTCTCGCAGGTCTCGCGTGAGGCGGGCGCGCGGTCGGTGGAGCTGCGCGTGGCCTGCGCCCCCGCGCCGGTGACCGGCGACCGCCGGCTGCTCGAGCGCCTGGCCGCCAACCTCCTGGAGAACGCCGTGCGCTACAACCGGCCCGGCGGGACCGTGTGGGTGCGCACGGAGGTCGAGGACGGCCGCTCCGTGCTGCAGGTGGAGAACACCGGTCCCCCGCTCGCGGAGACCGACGTCGGGCGGCTCGCCGAGCCGTTCGAGCGCCTCGGCCGCCACGCCGACGGGGGCGCGGGGCTCGGTCTCTCGATCGCCAGCTCGGTCGCGCGGGCGCACGAGGGCGAGCTGCGCCTGCAGGCGCGACCGGGCGGCGGGCTGGTGGCCCGCGCGGGCCTCGATGTGCCCGCGGCGGTGCGGACGCTCACACCGGTCGCGCGAACCAGCGCAGCGAGCCGGCGGCGCCGGCCAGCATGAGCACCAGCGCGCCGGCGACCGCCGCGGCGGTCATCTCGCGCGACTCGTGGCGCGTCGCCACGCGCTCGGCCAGGTCGCGGTAGACCGCGTCGAGCTGGCCGGCGTCGTCCGCCGAGAAGGCACGCCCGCCCGAGACCTCCGCGATCCGTTCGAGCCCCGCGCGGTCGGGTGGGACCGGGACCAGGCGCTCACCCAGCTGGATGACGCCGCGCTCGGTGCCCAGGGCCACCGTGTAGACCGGGATCCCGAGCCTGCGCGCCTGCCGCGCCACGCCCACAGGATCGCGCCCGCGCGTCGGGCGCCCGTCGGAGAGCAGCACGATCGCGCCCGGCGTGCGGCGGACACCCGGGCGCGGCGGGCGGCGCAGCGTGCGCAGCGCCAGGTCGAGCGCGTCGCCCGTGGCCGTCGAGCCCTTCGCGCGCAGGAGGTCCAGGGCGCGGCGGACGGCCTCGCGATCCTCGGTGGGCGGGCTGGCCAGCCGCGAGTGCGTGCTGAAGGCCACCACCCCCACGCGGATCCGGTCGGGCACGCCGTCCAGGAACTCCTCCCCCGCGTGGCGCGCCGCCTCCAGCCGCGTGGGCTCCACGTCGGTCGCGCGCATGGACGAGGACTCGTCGGTCACGAGCATCACGTTGGCCCGCTCGATCGGCACGGCGACGGTCACCTCGGGACGCGCCAGCGCGACCAGCAGCACGACCAGTGCGAGCCCGAACAGCACCATCGGCAAATGCCGCCGCCAGCCCGGCTGCGCTGGCGCCACCGCCGATCGCAGCGCCGGGGCCGCGAACGCCTCGGCGGCGCGCAGCCGCCGCGCGTGCGCGCGGGCGTACACGGCGGCGACCAGCGGCACGGCAAGCAGGCCGAGCAGGAACCACGGGGCGGCGAAGCTCATGGCGAGGCGGCCCGCTCGGGACGCGAGCCGAGCGTCACCTCGAGCGTCACGCGGCGACCGTCGCGCAGCACCTGCACGCGTACCCGCGAGCCCGGCTTGCGGTCGGCGATCGCGCCGGCGACGTCCGCGGGCGTGCGGACGCGCTCGCCGCCGACCGAGACGACCACGTCGCCGGGCTGCACGCCGGCGTCGTCGGCGGGCCCGCCCGCGGGCACGTCGGCGACCAGCGCGCCGTCGCCCGTGGGGTTCTCGGTCGTGCTCACGCCGAGGTAGGCGCGGCGCACGCGCCCGTCGCGGCGCAGCTTCGGGACCACCTCGCGGACCGTGTTCGACGGCACGGCGAAGCCGACGCCGACGTTGCCCTGCGCCCCCGCCGTGGCGATCTGCGAGTTGACGCCGATCACCTGGGCGCCGGCGTTGAGCAGCGGCCCGCCCGAGTTGCCCGGGTTGATCGGAGCGTCGGTCTGGATCACCTCGTCGATCGAGAAGCCGTTGGGCGCCTGGATCTCACGACCCGTGCTGGAGACGATCCCCGCCGTGGCCGTGCGGTCGAGCCCGAACGGGCTGCCGATCGCCACCGCGAGCTCGCCCACGCGCACGCGGTCGGAGTCGGCCAGAGGCAGGGCGTGCAGGCGCCCGGTCTTGCGGGGATCGACCCGCACGACCGCCAGGTCGGAGGACGCGTCGGTCCCCACGACCTCGCCCTCCACGCGGCGCCCGCGCTCGCCGAAGCGCACCTCGACGCGGTCGGCGTCCGCGATGACGTGCGCGTTGGTGACGATCGTGCCGTCCGCGTCGATGACGAAGCCCGTGCCCGACGCGGTGCGCCCGCCGTGCGGCACGCGCACCGACACGACGGCGCGGCTGGCCGCGCGGTAGACCGCGCTCACGCGCGCGTCCTTGCCCCCTCCCGCGCCGGCGGCGAGCGGCGGCGCCGCGGGCAGCGCCGGCGGATCGTCGCCCTCGGCCCCGCCGACCACGCCGAGCACCACCAGCAGCGCGGCGACGGCCGCGGCGGCCACCAGGCCCGTGGCCGCCGGGACGCGCCATCCGACCCAGCGCGGCGGCGGGGGCGGCGGGGGCGGCGGATCCTCCGGGGGCGGCGCCGGCGGGCCCTCGGGCAGCCGCGGTCCCAGCCACTCGTGGCCGGGCGAGTCCTGAGGATCGCTCCACAGTGGCTTGCGGCGCGGGGGCGTCATGCCGGTCGAAGCTACGCATATCCACGTCAACTCCGGATAAGCGGGCTTATCCCCCGCTGACATCCCGGCCTCTAGCCTCGGGACCTTCCTTCGACCTGCACAGGAGATGCGATGAACGCAGAGCCCCGCACCGCGCTGGCCGAAGCGCTGTACGAGATCAAGCGCGTGATCGTCGGCCAGGACGAGATGCTCGAGCGGCTGCTCGTGGCGCTGCTCACCGGCGGCCACGTGCTGCTGGAGGGTGTCCCCGGCCTGGCCAAGACCCTGACCGTCAAGACCATGGCGGCGGTGCTGGGCGGCAGCTTCCGGCGCGTGCAGTTCACGCCTGACCTGGTTCCGGCCGACCTCGTCGGCACGCGCATCTACCGGCCGGACTCGGGCCGCTTCGACGTCGAGCTGGGGCCCGTGTTCGGGAACTTCCTGCTCGCCGACGAGATCAACCGCGCCCCGGCCAAGGTGCAGTCGGCGTTGCTGGAGGTGATGCAGGAGCACCAGGTGACCATCGGCGGCGAGACCTTCCCCGTGCCCGAGCCGTTCCTGGTCCTGGCCACGCAGAACCCGATCGAGTCCGAGGGCACCTACGCGCTGCCGGAGGCCCAGGTCGACCGCTTCCTCATGAAGCTCGTCGTCGACTACCCGTCGGTGGGCGAGGAGGCGGCGGTCGTCGGGCGCTCGCTCGACCCCGACGCGGTCGTCCGCGAGCGCATGGGGCTGCAGGAGCTCCAGCGCCACATGGCGGCCACCGCCGGCGTGTACGTGGACCGCGCGGTGATCGGCTACGCGGTCATGCTGGCCGACGCCACGCGCAACCCCGAGCGCTACGGCCTGGCGGAGCTCGAGCCCTACGTCGAGTACGGCGCCAGCCCGCGCGGCCCCATCGGGCTGGTTCAGGCGGCGCGCGCGCTGGCGCTGCTGCGCGGGCGCTCGCACGTGGTCCCGGGCGACGTGCACGACCTCGCGCTCGACGTGCTGCGCCACCGGCTGATCCTCTCCTACGACGCCCTGGGCGACGGAGTCACGGCCGACGACGTCCTGCAGCGGGTCCTGGGCGCGGTCGCCGTGCCCGCGGCGGAGGGTCGCCCCGACGACGCCGAGGCGGCGTGACGGCGCGCCTCGCCGGCGTACGGCCCGCACCGGCGCGCCAGGGGCCCGGCCCGATGCCGGCCGGGCTGGTGGACGCGCTCGACGTGCAGCTGCGCCGCCGCGTCGTCGGGCCGCTGCCCGGCGACCAGCGGGCGGCCGGTGTGGGGCCGGGCACCGAGCTCGCCCAGCTGCGCCCCTACGAGATCGGCGACGACGTGCGCCAGCTGGACGCGGCGGCGTCCGCGCGCACCGGCGTACCGCACGTGCGCCTCCACGTGCCCGAGCGGGCGGTGACGACGTGGCTCGTGGTCGACGTCTCCGCCTCGATGGCCTTCGGCACCGCGGAGCGGCTGAAGTCCGACGTCGCCGAGGGCGTCGCGCTGACCTTCGGGCGGGTGGCCGTGCGCCGGGCCGGCCGCCTCGCGCTGCTGACGTTCGGCGCGCCGCGGCCGGTGATGCTGCCGCCCCACGGCGGCCGGCTCGCCCTGCTCGCGTTGCGCCGCGTCCTGGAGGCCGGCGTGGCGCCGGACGGCCCGGGCGACCGCGGCGGGCTGGCCGCCGCGCTGTCCCGGGTCGGCCGCGTCGCGCGCCTGCCGGGCCTGGTCGTCGTCGTTTCGGACTTCCGCGACCAGGACGGCTGGGCGCGCCCGCTGCGACGGGTGGGCCAGCGCCACGACGTGCTCGCCGTCGAGGTCCACGACCCCCGCGAGGCGGAGCTCCCGGCGGCGGGCCACCTGACGCTGGTCGACCCGGAGACCGGGCGCCACGTCGCCGTCGACACGTCGCGCGCCAACGTGCGCCGGCGCTACGCGGCGGCGGAACGCGCCCGCCGCGAAGGCGTGGCCCGCGACCTGCGCGCGGCGCACGCGCGGCACGTCGTCCTGGGAACCGGCGGGCCGTGGCTGCGCGAGCTGGCCCGCGCCGTGAGGTGACGCGATGACGTTCGCGACCCCCGGACTGCTGCTCGGCCTGCTCGCGCTGCCGCTGGCGGTCGCCTTGTACTGGCGCCGCCAGGCGCGCCCGCCGCGCGACGCGGTGCGCTTTCCCGGGGTCGCCACGCTGGCCGCCGTCATGCCCGCGCGCGCGGCGTGGCGGCGCCACCTTCCCGCGGCGCTGTTCGCGCTCGCGCTGGCCGGCCTGCTGGTCGCGCTGGCGCGCCCGCAGCGCAGCGTGGCGGTGCCGGCGCGCCAGTCGTCGGTCGTCCTCGTCACGGACGTGTCGCGCTCGATGCTGGCCGACGACGTGGACCCCTCGCGGCTGGACGCGGCGCGGCGGGCGGCGCGGCGCTTCCTGGACCGGGTGCCGGAGGGGACGCGCGTGGGGCTGGTGGCGTTCTCCGGCTCGCCGCACACGGTCGTGGCGCCCACGGAGGACCTCGACGTGGTGCGCGACCAGCTCGGAGAGCTGGAGGCCGACGGCGCGACCGCGACGGGCGACGCCCTGGACGCGGCGCTGGGCGTCGTACGACCGGGAGGCCGGGGCCGCGGCGCCGCCGCGATCGTCCTGCTCTCCGACGGCAAGCGCACCGTCGGCCGCGACCCCGTCGGCGCCGCCCACCGCGCGCGCCGGCTCGGCGTTCCGGTCTACACGATCGCCCTGGGCGAGCGCGGGACGTCGATCGTCGTGCCGGGCACCGGGGTCGTCATCCCCGTCCCACCGGATCCCGAGTCGATGCGCAGGATCGCCGCGATCTCGGGCGGGCGCTTCTTCTCCGTCGACGACGCCGACCGCCTCAACGACGTCTACGAACGCCTCGGCACGAGCCTGGGCACGCGCACCGAGCGGCGCGAGATCACCGCGGCGTTCGCGGCGGCGGGCGCCCTGCTGCTGCTGGGGGCGGCGGCGCTGTCGATCGGTCGCTTCGCGCGCCCGGCCTAGGGGGCCGCCGGGCCGTGCGCAGCCGCTCCGCGCGCATCTCCGCGCGCACTCGCCGCACGAAGGAGGGTTTCACCTCGACCAACGTACGCCGCGCGCTGGCGCCGAGCAACCCGGCGAACCGCGAAAGATCCGCACGTAGCGGAAATCCGGTGCGTCAGCGGCGCGCCGCGTCCTGCAGCCGGCGGATGTAGCGCATGGCGGCCACGGCCGCGAGGGCACCGGCGCCGAGCAGCAGGAAGACGATCGCCAGCGCGTTCTCGGTCACGAAGTCCCCGATCCGCGTGGTCAGCGGCGGGCGCTTGACCGGCGTGACGCTGTTCGTCCGGGCGTCGAGCTCGCGCCCATCGGCCAGCAACCGCACGCGCAGGTCGAAGGAGCGCGTGCCCTCGGGCAGGCGCACCTTCCCGGACACCTCGCCGCGCTGCCCGGGCCTCACGGTCTCGGCGTCCAGGGCGACGCGCTCCAGCACCGCGCCGGTCTGCCCGCCGCGCAGCGCGCGGACCTCGAGCCGCGCGGTCGGCGCCCACTCGACGTTGCCGGTGTTGCGGAACGTCGCCCTGACCTCGGTCTCCTCGCCGATGTAGGCGCGCGGCGCGGAGAAGGCGACCAGCCGGGCGAGCTCCGTGCGGACCTCGTTGACGCCGAACAGCCGCATGGCGCCGGTCGCGCGGGCACGCGCGCCGGCGCCGCGCAGCAGGGCCTGCAGCCGGTAGGCGCCCGGCGGCAGCTGCGGCCGGCTCATGCGGACCGGGAGCTCGACGGTCGCGCCCGGCAACACGCGCAGTCCCGGGAGGCGCCGCGTGGTGACCGCGCGGCCGCTCGCGTCGCGCACGTTCAGCACGCCGTCGACGGCCGCGAAGGTGTTGCCCCGGTTGGTGACCGGCACGACGAGGCGCAGCCGGCGCGTGCCGTCCTGCTGGGCGCGCACCTCGCCGCCCTCCCAGGCGACGCGCCGCTGGGCGGCGGGCGGGTCGAGCATCACGCGCCCGTTGATCTGCAGGACGTTGCGGATCTGTTGCCGCGCGGGGCCGACGGGCGTGGCGCGGAAGAGGATCCCGCCGTAGAAGCCCGCCCCGCGGGGCGCCCGCCGCATCTGCCCGAACACCGAGCGTGCGCCGCCCGGCGGGAAGGGGAAGGCCCGCGTCTGCACGGCCAGGCGCCGGCGCGCGCGGCGCAGCGAGGCGGCGTCCTCGCGTATGCGCAGGCCGCCCGCGCGGTCCTGTCCCAGCAGCACCGGGAAGACCTGCACGCGGTAGCCCTGGTCGGTGGCGTTGGAGATGGTGAACGGCCCGATCGTCTGGCCGCGGTCGATCACGCCCTCGGCGCGCGCGGGGGTGAGCCGGATGCTGTGCGGGGCCTCCTGCGCCGAGGCGGCGGCGGGCACGCCGAGCGTGGCCGCGAGGGCAAGTGCCGAGACGGTCGTCCATGACCGGTTCATCGCGTCTTTCAAGGTAGCGGCACGTGCGGCGGGGCGCCGAAGCGCCCCGCCCCCGTGGTGGTGTCCTCTGGTCTCTCCCCAGGGCCTCAAGTGACGGTGTACGTCGCCGTCAGCTTGTACGTGTCGGTGGCCTTGACGTCCTCGCTGGCCCCAAGCTCCTGCTTGAAGTCCACCAGCGCCGTGTCGACGAGGGACCCCGTCTTCACGGTCGCCGGCGTCGCCGACAGGTCGAAGGACTGGCCGGAGCCGTTGAGGCTCCACTGCAGCGGCTTCTCGAGGCTGGCGGGGCCGGTGCCGGTGAGCCGGTCCATGTGCCCCGGCGTGGTGGCGCTGTCATCGCGAATCGACAGCGTCCACGACACCTGCGTGCTCGTCACGGTTACCAGGGAAGAGGTAACGCCCGCACCACCTCGAGTCATCACCATGGCCGCGGGAGTGGCGACCGAGATCGACAGCTCGGAGCCGATGGCCCCGGTCACGTCGGACGTCGCCTCCGCGGCGGATGCGGCCCCCGGGAGCGCGAGCGCGCCAAGGACCGCGGCGCAAAGCGCCTTTCGCATAACACCCATTGAGCGTCTCTCCTTGCTCGAACTCCCGGGCCGCATCATGCGACCGAGCTGGGCCTAACCGAGGCTTTTATCGGCGCTTCCTCAAACCGCTTTGATCGAATAACCGTCCAGGCGTCAGCGGTTTGCCTCGCGCAGCGCACGCTCCATCTCGCGCTTTGTCTCGCGGTCCCGGATGCTGTCTCGCTTGTCGCGCACGTCCTTGCCGCGCGCCAGCGCGATCTCCACCTTGGCGTGCGGGCCCTTGAAGTACAGGCGCGTGGGCACGAGCGTGAGCCCGCGCTCCTGCGTCTTGCCGACCAGCCGCTCGAGCTCGCGCCGGTGCACGAGCAGCTTGCGGTCGCGATCGGGGTCGTGGTTCTCCCGCGCGGCAGGACCGTAGGGCGGGATGTGCACGTTGTGCAGCCACAGCTCGCCGTCGCGTACCGCGGCGTAGCCGTCCTTGATCTGGGCCGTGCCCTGGCGCAGCGCCTTGACCTCGGTGCCGGTCAGCACGACCCCGCACTCCAGGCGCTCGAGCAGCTCGAAGCGATAGGACGCCTGCCGGTTGGTGGCGACGTCTCCGGCCGCCGCCTTGCGCTTGCCCTTCTTGGCCATGGCCGCCGATTACACACCAACGGGGTGCAGGTCCACGCGCCCGCGCGCCACGTCGATGCGCCCCACCTGCACGCTGACGGGATCGCCGAGGCGGATCGTGGCGCCCGTGCGCGTGCCGTGCAGAACGGTTCCGAGCTCGTCGAGCTCCCACCAGTCGCCGCGCATGCGCCGCACGGGCAGCAGCCCTTCGTAGCCGTCCCCGAAGGCCACGAAGGCGCCGACCGGCGCCAGGCCGACGACCTCGCCCTCCCACACCGCGTCGGGGCCCAGCTCGCGCGCCTCGCGCTGCAGCAGAAAGCAGCGCGCCACGTCGTCGGCGTCGCGCTCGATCGACATCGCGTCGCGCTCGCGCTGCGACGTCCACGTCCCTGCCTCCTCCAGCCCGGAGGCGGCCGGCGCGTCCTCGCCACCGCCGATCGCCGACAGCAGCGCCCGGTGCACGACCAGGTCGGGGTAGCGGCGGATCGGCGAGGTGAAGTGGCAGTAGCGCGCGGAGCGCAGCCCGGCGTGCCCCACGTTGCGCGGCGCGTAGTGCGCCTGCTTGAGCGAGCGCAGCACGAGGCTGGTGAGGGCGCGGCGTCCGCGGCCGGTCCGGTTGACGTGCGCGTCGACCATCCGCGACATCTCGGCGATCAGATCGCCGGCCTGCTGCGGCGTGATGTGCTCGGGCAGCGGCGGCGTGGGGACGTCCAGCGACGCCAGCTGGTCGGCCAGGCGCTTCACCGCCTCGGGTTCGGGACGCTCGTGGACGCGGTACAGGGCCGGGATGCCGCGCGCCTCCAGCAGCGCGGCCACCTGCTCGTTGGCCGCGATCATGAGGTGCTCGATGACACGGTGGGCCTCGGTCTGGACGACCGAGCGCGCCTCGGTGACCGCGCCCTCGCCGTCGAACAGGAACTCGTGCTCATGGGACTCCACGACGATGGCGCCGCGCGCGGCGCGTGCGCGGTCCAGCGCCTGCGCGGCGGCCCGTGCCGCCGCCAGGGGCGCCGCCCACGGCTCCAGCGCGGGCTCGTGCCCGGCGAAGATGCGGTCGACGCGGTCGTAGTCCAGACGCTCGTCGGAGCGGATCAGCGAGCGATGGAAGGCCGTCTTGTCCACCCGTGCGCCGTGCAGCTCCATCTCCACGGTCACCGCGGCGCGGTCGACGCGCGGGCGCAGCGAGCAGGCGTCGCTGGACAGCGCGTGGGGCAGCATCGGCTCGACCGTCCCGGGCACGTACACGCTGGTCGCCCGGCGGTAGGCCTCGCGGTCGACGGGCGAGCCCGGACGCACGTGGGCCGACACGTCGGCGATGTGCACCCAGATGCGCCAGCGGTCGTCGTCCAGCTCTTCGGCCGAGATCGCGTCGTCGAAGTCGCGCGCGCTGACCGGATCGATGGTGAACGTCGTCAGGTGGCGCAGGTCGCGGCGGCCCGCGTCGCTCGGCGCGGCCTCGGCGGCCGCGCGCTCCACGCCCGCCGCGAACCCGCGTCGCAGACCGCGGTGCAGCAGCAGCCCCTCCAGCACGTCGCGCGCCACGTCCGGACGGCCGATGCGGCGCGCCACCTTGGCGTGGCCGCGGCCCTGGCCGCGCTCGTGCAGCAGGACGAGATCGCCGGGGGCCGCGCGCCGGTCGCGGTCCACCACGATCCGGCCGCCCGGCTCGAAGAAGGGCGTGGCCACCACGAAGCGCCCGCGCTTGTCCAGGACGGCGACGGTCGAACCGCCCCGGCGGGCCGGCTCGCCGCGCCCGCCCTTCACGAGGCGAACTCGCGCAGCGCGCGCTCGAGGGCCTCGTCGCGGCGCGTGTCCGGATCGTCGCGCGCCGGCACGCCGGGGCGGATGCCGCCGCCGCGCTTGGGCCCGCCGCCGCCCAGGTTCTCGCCGCTGGGCGTGAAGTACTCGCCGACCGTGATGTCCAGCGCGCCGCCGTTGGGCAGCTCGCGCACCTCCTGGAAGACGCCCTTGCCGAACGTCCGCGTGCCCACGACCTTGCCGCGGCCGCGGTCGCGAATCGCCGCCGCGACGATCTCCGACGCCGACGCGCTGCCGTCGTCCACGAGCACGACCACGGGGATCGAGCGGCGGATCGCGCCGCCGGTGGCGCGGTAGACCCGGCGTCCCCGCGACCGTCCGTCCGTGGTGACGATCGTCCCCTCGGGGATGAAGACGCTGGCGGTGAGCACCGCCTCGTCCAGCAGCCCGCCGCCGTTGCCGCGCAGGTCGAGCACGATGCCCTTGGCGCCCCGCTCCAGCAGCCGGTCCACCGCCTCGCGCACCTCCCCGTGCGCGCCCGAGGTGAAGCCGGACAGCTCGACCACGCCGAGCCGGCGCCCGTCCACCGTGCGCAGGCTGGAGGAGACCGAGGGCGCCTCGACGCGCGCGCGCTTCAGCCGCTCGCGCAAGCGCCGGCCGTCGCGCGCGATCGTGAGGGTGACGAACGTCCCGGGCCGGCCGCGGATCAGGGCCGTGGAGCTGCGGCTCGAGCGCCCGGCCAGCGAGCGCCCGTTCACCGCGACGATGCGATCGCCGCGGCGGATCCTGGCGCGCTGCGCGGGCGAATCGTCGAAGACCCGGGTGACGCGCAGGCCCTGCGGCACCTGCGTGACCTCCATCCCCACGCCGGAGAAGCGCCCGTGCGAGGACGCCTTGAAGCGCGCGTACTCGCCGGGGGTCAGGTAGGCGGAGAAGCGGTCCTTCAGCCGCGCCACCGCGCCGGCCAGCGAGTCGTCCACCAGCCGGGAGCGGTCGACCTTGCGGTAGTAATCGGCCTCGATGATGTCCAGCGCCTCGTCCAGGGCCGCGGTGTCGTCGTCGACGAGCGCGTCGCGGATGGGAGCGGGCAGGCTGCTGGGATGCCCGCCCAGCCAGATGCCGAGCGCGAGCAGGACGGGCAGGAGCGCGGCCAGCCCGAGGACCAGGCGCTGCAGGAAGCGGCGTGACATGGCCGGCCAGCGTAGCGGGAGGCCTTTGCCGGCCCTAAGCCGCGGCGCGCAGGCCCGCCGCGCGCTCGACGGCGCGGCGGTCGGGGCCCGCGACGAACAGGTACTCGGTCGTGCGCAGGTGCGACACGCGGCCGACCTTCTCTCCGCTGGGCGCGTGGATCCCGATCTGCGCGCCCACGTAGCGGCGGACGTCGACCGGCAGGCGCGCGACGTGGCCGCGGCGCGACAGGCGCTCCTGCACCGCGTCCGGGGCGTGGAAGCCCTCGGCGTTGCACGACACCACCAGCCACGGCGTCGCGATGCGCTCGAGCAGGTCGTCCAGCGCGGCGGCGGCGAGCCGGCGCGAGTTCCAGGGGCTCTTGCGCTCGCGGCAGTCCACGCGCTTGTTGGCGATGCCGTAGGTCTCCGGCTCGTCGCCGCGCACCAGGGTCTCCCATACGTGGTAGTTGGAGAAGTAGGAGTGCTGGTTGTAGGGCGGGTCGACGTAGGCGAGGTCGACGTCGAGCGCCGGGGCGAGCGCGTTGGCGTCCTCGCGCAGCACCGTGCCCGCCGGGCCGGGCACCGGCGTGGGCTCGCGCAGCTCCAGGCGGTTGCGCGCGCGGGGCGCCCAGCGCTTGAGGTAGGCCATCTGCAGGCCCACGGTGCTGTCGACGCGGTCCGCCGCCTCCACGAGCGCGGTGAGCAGGATCCCCCGCTCGACGGGGGAGGTCGCGAGCGCGTCGATCTCGGCGCGGATCGCGTCCACGCGCGCTCCATTGTCCGGCCGCAGGTAGCGCGCCTGCTCGCAGAACGCGCGCGTGAAGTAGCCGGGGCGGCCCGGCAGAGCGTCGAGCTGCGCCAGCAGCCGGCGGATGCGCACGCGGTCCACGCGCTCGTCGGCGGCGATGTACGCGTGCCCGAAGGCCTCCGAGTAGGAGGCGAGGTCGTTGGAGACGACGCGCAGGCCGGACGCGCGCAGCGCCTGGCCCACGCGGGTCGTGCCGGCGAACAGGTCGCAGACGCTGCGGACCGGCAGCTCCTCCACCACGCGCTCGATCAGCGGCACGAGGGCCCGCTTCGAGCCGAGGTACTTGATCAAACGCGCAGGAAGCGGCGCAGCGAGATGCCCGAGCCGGCCGCGGACAGGGTGACGGCAAGCCCCATCAGCACCGCGATGAGCACGCCGAAGTTGACCGTGTCGGGCGCCGCGATCAGCGCGAAGTCCGCGGCCAGCGGGTCGATCAGGGCGATCTTCCCCACGGCCAGCAGGAGGATGGCCAGCAGGCCGCCCAGCGCCCCCACGACGACGCCCTCGATCACGAACGGCCAGCGGATGAACCAGTCGGTGGCGCCGACCAGCTTCATGACCTCGACCTCCCGGCGCCGCGCGTACAGCGACAGCCGGATCGTGTTGGAGATCAGCAGGATCGAGGCGGTGATGAGCAGCGCGGCCAGCATGGCCGTCGTGAGCTTCACCACGCGCGTGGCCGAGAGGATCTTGTTGGTCTCGTCACGCCGGTTGCGCACCGTGTCGATCGCCGGGTCCACGGGCCGCCCCCCCGGGTCCAGCGAGCTCTTGAGCTGGTTGATGTTCGAGGCCTTGTCGGGCGTGACGCGGAAGGTGTCGGGCAGCGGGTTGGTGCCCAGCAGCTGGTAGGCCTCGGGGTTGCGCTTGCGCTCCTGCGCGTAGGCCTCCTTCTTGGAGACGAACTCCACCTTCTTGACGTGCGGCGTCTCGTTGGCCAGGCGGGCGCGCACGCGCGAGACGTCGGCCGCCGAGGCGTCGGTCTTCATGTAGACGTCCAGCAGCAGGCGGCTGCGCACCTCGTTGGCCGCACCGGTCGTGGCCTGCACGATCGGGATGAAGACGCCCAGCACGAGCATCGTCACCAGCACCGTGGCCATCGCGGCGAAGCTGGGCATGGCGTTGCGGCGCAGCGACCGCATGGCCTCGCGCAGGAAGAATCCGAGGCGCATCAGTTCGAGCCGGTGCGACCGCGCTCGCGCACGTGGCGCGTGCCGCGCGCCGCCGGGTCCAGAGCCGGGTCGGCCACGGCGCCGCGCATGCGGGCGGCGAACTCGCGGGTCGTCTCGTCGCGGGTGTACAGGCCGGCGGCCTCGTCGCGCACGACGCGGCCCTCGGCCAGCTCGATCACGCGGCGGCGCATCTTGTCCACCATCGCGTGGTCGTGCGTGGCCACCAGCACGGTGGTGCCGGTGCGGTTGATGCGGTACAGCAGCTGCATGATGCCGATCGACGTCTCGGGATCGAGGTTGCCGGTCGGCTCGTCGCAGAGCAGCAGCGGCGGATGGTTGACGAACGCGCGCGCGATCGAGACGCGCTGCTGCTCGCCGCCCGACAGCTGGTCGGGGTAGTTGTGCAGCTTGGTGGCCAGGCCCGTGAGGCGCAGGATGTCCGGCACCTTCTGGCGGATCTCGCGGCGGCTGCGGCCGGTGACCTGCAGCGCGTAGGCGACGTTGTCGTACACGGTGCGGTTGGGCAGCAGCTTGAAGTCCTGCCACACCACGCCGATGTTGCGGCGGTAGTAGGGCACGCGCTTGCGCGGGATCTCGGACAGGTCGCGCCCGGCCACGCGCACGCTGCCCGCAGAGGCGTCGGCCTCCTTGATCAGCAGTCGCATGATCGTGCTCTTGCCCGACCCCGTGTGCCCGACCAGGAAGACGAATTCGCCCCGCTCGATGGCGAAGGTGGCCTGGTCGAGGCCGACGTCGCCGCCCTCGTAGACCTTCGACACGCCCCGGAACTCGATGACGTGGTTGCCCGACCCGCGCGCCTGCGGCCGCTTGGGCGCGGTGGCGGGTCGGTTCGGCTGCTCGCGGCGGAAGGATCGCTCTGCCATGCGGCGGCTGACCCTAGCGAAGGAACATGAAGATCCCGGAGGTTGCAATCCATCCTGCAGCGCGCCGCTAACCTGCCTCCGTGCCCGAGATCTCCGCCGCCTCGCTGCCCAACGGGCTCACCGTCCATCGCGTGGGGCTGGAGGGCACGCGCGCCGTGACGCTGCTCGTGGCCTTCGACGCCGGCGCGCGCGCCGAGCGCCCCGACGAGAACGGGATGGCGCACTTCCTCGAGCACCTGGTGTTCAAGGGCGGGGAGAAGTTCCCCACCTACCGCGACGTCAACGAGACGGCCGAGCGCATGGGCGCGCAGCTCAACGCCTACACGTCGCACGACCTGGTGGCCTTCCACATCACGGCCCGGGCCGAGGCGGCGATGGAGGCGGCCGACCTGCTCTCGGACTTCGTGGGGCGCGCGCACCTGGACGCCGAGGAGCTCGATCGCGAGCGGGGCGTGGTGATCCAGGAGATCGCCCGCGCCAACGACCAGCCCGCCACGGTCGCCGAGCACCTGATCGACCGCGCCGCCTTCGGCGACCACCCGCTAGGCCGGCCGGTCCTGGGGCCGGAGGAGCACCTGCGCACGTTCACCCGCGAGGGGATCGTGGCCTTCCGCGAGCGACGCTGGGCGGGGGCGCGCGGCGGTGTCTTCGTCGTCGGCAACCTCGAATCGGCCAACGGGGCGCTGGACGAGCTGTTCTCCCGTTTCGCCGCGCTGCCCGAGCCGGCCCCCTACGAGCCCGCGCCGCCGCTAATGCCGCGCGTCCTGGTGGAGGAGCGCGACTCCAACCAGTCGCACCTGCGCATCTCCTACCGCCCGGCGGTCGACCCGCGCTCGCGCCGCGACCGGGCCGCGCTGAGCGTGTACGCGACGCTGCTGGGCGGCTCGATGGGCTCGCGCCTGTTCGACGAGATCCGCGAGCAGCGCGGCCTCGCCTACCAGGTCTACGCCTTCGATCACACGTTCTCCGACGCGGGCATCCTGCAGCTCTCCGCCGGCCTGGAGTCGGCCAAGTGCGTCGAGGCCTTCGCGCGGATGGCGGAGATCGTCGAGGAGCTGCGCACCGAGGGACCGACGCGCGAGGAGGTCGAGCGCGCGCGCGCGTACGCCGCGGGACGCATCGTGCTGGCCTTCGAGAACACCGGCGCGGTGGCCCGCTACGCGGCCAACCAGGTGATCGTGCGCGGCGAGCCGATCGACCCCGACGGCGCGATCGCGGCGATCGACGGGGTGAGCTACGACGAGGTCGCGGAGGTGGCGCGCGGCATCTCCGTGGAGCGGGCCGTCGCCTGCGTGGGCCCGCACCGGGCGGACGAGTTCGGTGGTTGACGCGCGGCGCGAGGAGCTGCGGCGCTACGCCCGCCGCGTCGGCGAGCGCTGGCCGCTGGAGCGCGTGCTGGCGCATCGCTCCGGCGACGCGTACCTGATCGTGCTGGTCTCGGCCGGGTTCGACGGCGTGCCGTGGCTGGAGCGGGTGCGCCAGGCGACGTCGCTGTGGGACGGGGCCGAGATGGGCGCGAGCGCCGAAGTGCACTGTTACACGCCCGTGGAGCTGGAGCGCAAGCTCGCTCAGCTGCCGGCCGTGCGCGAGGCGGCCGAGCACGGGACCGACGTGCCGGTCGCGGGCGCCTGAGCCATGCCACGCGGCGTCCATCTGGCCCGGCGGTTGCTCAAGCGACTCGCGGCGCGCGACGATCTGACGGCCATGGAGCGCGTGCTCGTCGTCCTCGTGCCCGCAATTGCGCTGCTCGCCGTCCTGCCGGCGCAGGCGCCGGCGCACGGCACCCCGGCCCGCTCCGCCGCCACCGCCGATCGCAACCACGACCGCATTCCCGACTCCTGGGAGCGCCGGCATCGCCTCAGCCTGCGCGTCAAGCAGACGATGCGCGACCAGGACCGCGACGGGCTGGCCAACCTGGCCGAGTACCGCGCGAAGACCAACCCGCGCGACCGCGACTCCGACGACGACGGCCTGCGCGACGGGGCGGAGCTGCCGTACGGGCTGAGCCCCCGCGACCGCGACAGCGACGACGACGGGGTCGGCGACCGCCAGGAGAACGCGGGCCGCGTCGCGCGCGTGCGCAATGGCGTCCTGACCATCGCGCTCGCGGCGGGCGGCACGATCTCGGGCGCGGTGACGAAGAGCACCGTGGTCCGGTGTCGCTCCGCCCGCGGGAGCGGCCGGCGGCGTCTCGCGGCCGCGCAAGACGGCACGTCGGGCGACGAGGCTCCCGGCTACGAGGTCCCCACGGACTACCTGCCGGGCGACGACATGCCCGAGGAGGACTTCCTCGAGGAGGACGACCCGGACGAGGAGACCGGCGACGACGAAGCGCCCGGCAGGGACGCCGGCGACGACGACGGCGAGGCTCCCGCGGACGACGCTCCGGGCGGGAACGTCGAGATGACGGTCGACTGCTCAGCCGCCCTGATCCCGGGCGCGCTGGTGCACGAGTCGGCGCTCGGGCTCGCGCGCGGCGTCGCGACCTTCCGCAGGGTCGAGCTGATCCAGTAGCGCCTAGCCGATCGCGACCATGCGCTCGATCGGCACGCGCGCGCGCGCGGCGATCGCCGCCGGCACGCGGACCTCGTGCCGGCGCTCGAGCAGCGCGTCGCGCAGCTTGGGCAGCGTGATCATCTTCATGTACCGGCACGACGCCGCCTCGTTGGCGGCGATGAACTCGGTGTCCGGCGCCGCCATCCGCAGCGGGTGCAGCATCCCCGTCTCCGTCGCCACGATCGCCGTCTTGCCGGGCTCGGCGCTTTTGGCGTAGTCGAGCATCCCGCCCGTGGAGAGCATGTGGACGCCCGTGGAGTCCACGTCGCCGTGCGCGACGTACTCCATGACGCTGGTCGAGCAGCCGCACTCCGGGTGGATGAGGAAGTCCGCGCCGGGATGCGCGGCGCGCGTGGCCTCGATGTCGGCCGGGCGGATCCCCGCGTGCACGTGGCATTCGCCGGACCAGACGCGCATGCGCCGGCCGATGCGCTGCTCGACGTAGGCGCCGAGCCACATGTCCGGCCCGAACAGGATCTCCGTGTCGGGTCCGTGCTCGCGGAGGATGTGCTCGACGACCGCGACGGCGTTGGAGGACGTGCAGCAGTAGTCGGTCTCCGCCTTGACCTCCGCGCTCGTGTTGACGTACATCACGACGATCGCGCCGGGGTGCTGCGCCTTCCAGGCGCGCAGCTCGTCGGCCGTGATCGAGTCGGCCAGCGAGCAGCCGGCGTCCAGGTCGGGGATCAGGACGGTCTTCTCGGGCGCCAGCACGGACGCCGTCTCGGCCATGAAGTGCACGCCGCAGAAGACGATCGTCCCCTGGTCCGCCCGGGCGGCGGCGCGCGAGAGCCCGAGCGAGTCCCCGACGAAGTGGGCCACGTCCTGGACCTCGGGCACCTGGTAGTTGTGCGCCAGGATGACCGCGTCGCGCTGCTCGGCGAGCGCGCGGACCTCGTCCTGCAGGGCGGGGACGTTCTCGAGGCTGAGGAGGTTCATGCGAGCGGCTCCATGCGGAGAGACAGGTCGAGCGCGCCCGCGCTGTGCGTGAGAGCGCCCATGGACACGAATTGTACGCCCGTGGAGGCGATCTCCCGGAGCGAGTCCAGCGTGACGCCCCCGCTGGCCTCCAGCGTCGCCCGTCCGGCGACGCGGCCGACGGCCGCGCGCAGCTGCGCGGGCGTCATGTTGTCGAGCAGGATCCGCGGCGCCCCGGCCGCCAGCGCCTCGTCGATGTCCGCCTCGTCGCGGCACTCCACCTCCAGGGGGACGCCCGGAGCCGCGTTGCGCGCACGGCGCACCGCCTCGCCCACGCCGCCCGCCAGCGCCGCGTGGTTCTCCTTGATCAGCACCTCGTCGTACAGGCCGGACCGGTGGTTGGCGCCGCCCGCCGCGCGCACCGCGGCCTTCTCGAGCGCGCGCAGCCCCGGCGTGGTCTTGCGGGTGTCCAGCACGCGCGCCCCCGTGCCGTCCAGCGCGCGGACCGCGAGGGCCGTCGCGGTCGCGATGCCCGAGAGGCGCCCGAGGAGGTTCAGCGCCACGCGCTCGCCGGCGAGGATGGGCGCCGCCGCGCCCTCCACGCGCAGCACCTCGCCGCCCTCCCGCCACACGCCCTCGGGCGCCGCCCGGGTGACGTGCAGGCGCTCGTCGAGCTGGCGGAAGACCTCCTCGGCCGCCTCCAGGCCGAAGATCGCGCCGGGCTGCTTCTGCACCACCACCGCGCGGGCGCGGGCGTCGTCGGGCACCACGGCGCGCGTCGTCACGTCGCCGGAGCCCAAGTCCTCGGCCAGCGCCCGGCGCACCAGCTCGGCCAGGTCGGGCGACGTCATCCGGCGAGCACGGCGATCGTGCGGAACTGCGGGTCGCTGGCACCGTGCAGCCGGGCGCCCGCGCCGCTGAGCCGGCGCAGGTAGTCCACCAGCTCGGCCGTGATGCGCTCGCCGGGCAGCAGGGCGGGGATGCCGGGCGGATAGCCGGCGATCGCCTCGCAGGAGATGCGCCCGACGGCAGCGTCGACGTCGACCACCTCCGCCGGCCCGAGGAAGGCCTCGCGCGGCGCCACCGCGCTCTGCCCGGCGATCGAGGCGGCGGGATGGGCGATTGCGAGCTGGGCGCCCGGCCGCCGGATGTCCGCCAGCTCGGCCGCCAGGTCGTGCGCGAAGCGCTCCAGCGCGTCCACCGGCTGGCCGATGCCCAGGACCAGCACGATCGTCGCGTGGGTGGCCAGCTCGACGTACACGTCGGAGCCGCGCTCCAGCGCCTGTGCGACCTCGTAGCCCGTGCAGCCGGTCTCGCGCACGTCGATCACGATCCGCAGCGGGTCCCACGCCGCCACGCCGGGGCGCCCGACCAGGTCCTCGCCCACCACCCTGCAGCCCTCGATCGCGGCGAGCGACTCCCGCGCGCGGGCGGCCGCGGCCAGCGTGCGGCCCAGCAGGTCCTGGCCGTGGATCGCCAGCTGGCGGCGGGCCGCGTCCAGCGACGCGAGCAGCAGCGAGCTCTGGCTGGTCGAGCGCACGAGCCGCAGCGCGCGCGCCAGCCGGTCGGCGTCCACGCGCGAGTCGCGGGCCACGTGGAGCATCGCGGACTGCGTCAGCGAGCCGACGATCTTGTGCGTCGAGGTCAGGACGGCGTCGGCGCCCTGGCTCAGCGCCGAGGGCGGCAGGTCGCGGTGGAAGCCGAAGTGCGGGCCCCAGGCCTGGTCGACGACCAGCGGTACGCCCGCGTCGTGCGCGACCTCGGCGCAGCCCGCGACGTCGGCCGCCATCCCGTAGTAGGTCGGCGAGACGACGAACGCCGCAGCGGCCTCCGGCGTCGCCGCGAGCGCGGCGGCCAGCGTCTGCGCCGTCACGCCGTAGGCCATCTCCAGCTCGGGGTCGTATTCGGGCGCCGCCCAGTGGGGCATTCCGCCGGAGAGCACGAGCCCGTCGACCAGCGAGGCGTGGGAGTTGCGCTGCGCCACGACCGCCGTACCCAGCGGCGCCAGCGCCAGGCACAGCGCGTGGTTGCCCTGCGTCGCGCCGTTGGTGAGGAACCACGACCGCCGCGCGCCGTACGCCGCCGCCGCCAGCGCCTCCGCGCGGTCGTAGGGCGTGGGGTCCGGCCCGAGGTCGATCCCGTACACGCCCTGCGCGACGTCGAGCTCCAGCGTGGAGTCTCCGAGCGCGCGCCGCAGCGCCGGGTCGACGCCCGGTCCGCCCTTGTGCCCGGGGACGTGGAAGCGCGTCGGGCCGCGGAAGGCGTAGGAGGCGAGCGCGTCGAGGTAGGGCGCGGTCTGGTGCTCGGCGGGGTCCGCCACTACCGCCGCGCCTCCTGCAGCAGGTAGGCGCGGACGAGGTCGTCGAGGTCGCCGTCGAGGACGCGCTGCACGTCGCCCACCTCCAGGTTCGTGCGCAGGTCCTTGACCTGCTTGTAGGGGTGCAGCACGTAGTTGCGGATCTGCGAGCCGAAGTTGACGTCCTGCGCCTCGCCCTTCTCGCGGGCGATCTCCTCGGCGCGGCGGCGCTCCTCCAGCTCGACCAGCTTGGAGCGCAGCATCGCCAGCGCCGTCTGCTTGTTGGCCGACTGCGAGCGCTCGTTCTGGCACTGGACGACGATGCCCGACGGGCGGTGGGTGATGCGCACCGCCGAGTCGGTCTTGTTGACGTGCTGGCCGCCCGCGCCGCTGGCCCGGTAGGTGTCGACCTGGAGGTCCTCGTCGTCGATCTGGACGTCGGCGGTGTCGTCCACCGCGGGCGCCACCTCGACGCCCGCGAACGACGTCTGGCGCCGGTTGGCCGCGTCGAAGGGCGAGAGCCGGACCAGGCGGTGCACGCCCTTCTCCGCGGAGTACAGCCCGTAGGCGTTCTCACCGCTGACGCGGAAGGTGGCCGACTTGATGCCCGCCTCCTCGCCGGGACTCACCTCCAGCAGCTCCACCTTGAACCCGCGCTTCTCGGCCCAGCGCATCTCCATGCGCAGGACCATCTCCGCCCAGTCCTGGGCGTCCGTGCCGCCCGCGCCGGCGTTGACCGTCACGAGCGCGTCGCCGCCGTCGTAGCGCCCGGAGAACAGCCGTTCCTCCTCCAGCGCCGCCAGCCGCGCCTCGACGGACGCCACCTGGCCGGCCAGCTCGGCGGCCATCTCCTCATCCTCGGCGGCCAGCTCGGCCAGCCCCTCGAGGTCCTCCACGTCGGCGGAAAGCTCGCGGAAGGTGCTCAGCTTGCGCGTGGCGCGCGCGTGCTCGGCGCCGACGCGGGTCGCGCGCTCCTGGTCGTCCCAGAAGCCGGCCTCCCCCATCTGCGCCTCGAGCTCCGCGGCGCGCCGCTCCAGGGCCTGCGGGTCAAAGATAGTCCGCGAGCAGCTTGAGCTGGTCGCGGATCGCCGCGAGGCGCTGGGGGGTGACCTCCGCGGAGGCGTCCGTGGCCATCAGGCGGCAGAGCCTACGCGCCGTGGCACTTCTTGTACTTCTTGCCCGAGCCGCACCAACAGGGATCGTTGCGGCCCAGCTGCTCGACGTCGGTGACGCGGCGCTGCTCCACCGCGGGGGCGAGCCCCATCTCCTCCGCGTCGATCCGGCCGTCGGCGTACGCGCGCGCCGCCGCGTCCTCGTAGGCCTCCTCGCCCTGGGCGATGCCCGCGCCCGCCATCGCGATGGCCTCGGCGCTCCCGATGGGACCGCCGCCCGAGTACGACACCCGGCCGGCCGCGGTGGACGAGCCGCCGGCGGGACGCGCGGGAATCGCCTCGGCCGCTCCGTCGCCGTTGACGCCCTCCACCTCGACCTGGACGTTGTAGATCATGCGGGCGAAGTCCGACCAGATCGCGTGCATGAGGTCCTGGAACAGCGTGAAGGCCTCGTTCTTGTACGCGACCAGCGGGTCGATCTGCGCGAACCCGCGCAGATGGATGCCCTCGCGCAGGTAGTCCATGTCGTACAGGTGCTCGCGCCAGCGCTGGTCGATGGTCTCCAGCAGCAGGTAGCGCTCCAGCGCGCGCATCAGCTCGCCGCCCAGCTCCTCCTCGCGCTCCGCGTAGAGCTGGCGCGCGTCCTCCACGAACAGCGCTGCGATCTCCTCCCGGCCCATCTGCTCGGGCCGGAGCGCCTCGGGGTCCACGTCGACGTCCCAGATCTGGTTGAGCTGCGTGAACAGCCCGTCGACGTCCCACTCCTCGACGAACTCGCCCGCCGTGTACTCGTCGACGATCCGGTTCACGACGGCCTCGATCTGCTCGTGGGCCTCGTCGCCCATGTCGCGGCCCTCGAGGATGCGGTCGCGGTACTCGTAGATGACCTCGCGCTGCTGGTTCATCACGTCGTCGTACTCGAGCACGCGCTTGCGGATGAGGAAGTTCTGCTCCTCGACCTTGCGCTGGGCCTTCTCGATCTGCTTCGTGAGGACTCCGGCGGCGATGGGCTCCTCGTTGCCCTCGTCGTCCGTGGTGCCGAGGCGGTCGAGGATGCGGTAGATCCGGTCGCCCGCGAACAGCCGCACGAGGTCGTCCTCGGCGGACAGGAAGAAGCGCGACTCGCCGGGGTCGCCCTGGCGCCCGGAGCGGCCGCGCAGCTGGTTGTCGATGCGCCGGGCCTCGTGGCGCTCGGTGCCGCAGATGAACAGGCCGCCCGCCTCCACGACCTGCTGGCGCTGGTCCTCCACGCGCGCCTCGATGGACGGCAGCACGTCGGCGAAGCGCTCGTCGTAGTCGGGGTCGCCCGGCTGCAGGCCGAGCTTGGCGAGCTCCAGCCGCGTGAGGTGCTCGGGATTGCCGCCCAGCTTGATGTCCACCCCGCGGCCCGCCATGTTGGTGGCGATCGTGACCGCGCCCGGCGCGCCGGCCTCGGCGATCACCTCGCCCTCGCGCTCGGCGTGCTCGGGCTTCGCGTTGAGCACCGTGTGCCGGATGCCCATCTTGTCCAGGCGCGCGGAGAGCAGCTCGGAGACCTCGACGGAGATCGTGCCGACCAGGACCGGCTGGCCCTTGTCGTGGCGGGCCTTGATCTCGCGCGCGACGGCGCTCCACTTGCCTTCCTTGGTCTTGTAGATCTCGTCGTTGCGGTCGGCGCGGACCATCGGCTTGTTGGTCGGCACCTCGACGACGTCGAGCTTGTAGATCTTCTTGAACTCGCTGGCCTCGGTGAGGGCGGTACCGGTCATGCCGGCGAGCTTCTGGTACATCCGGAAGTAGTTCTGCAGGGTGACCGTGGCGAGCGTCTGGTTCTCCTCCTGCACGCGCACGTTCTCCTTCGCCTCCAGCGCCTGGTGCAGGCCCTCCGACCAGCGCCGGCCCTCCATGATGCGGCCGGTGAACTCGTCGATGATCTTGACCTCGTCGTCGATCACGGCGTAGTCGACGTCGCGGCGGTAGAGCGACTCGGCCTTCAGCGACTGGATGAGGTGGTTGACGAGGTGCCCGTTCTCCGCGCGGTAGAGGTGGTCGATGCTCAGGAAGCGCTCGGCCTTGGCCACGCCCTGCTCGGTGATCGACACCGTCTTGTGCTTCTCGTCGAACTCGTAGTCGTAGTCGGCGACGAACTCCTTCTTGGTCTTGGGATCCATCCCCTCCGGCTTCTTGCCGGCCTTCATGAGCGGCGCCAGCCGCGCGAACTGCTTGTAGAGGTCCGCCGCCTGCTCGGGCGCGCCGGAGATGATCAGCGGCGTGCGGGCCTCGTCGATGAGGATGTTGTCGACCTCGTCGACGATCGCGAAGGTGTGGATCCAGGACTGGCGCTTGCCGTCCGCGTCCCAGTTCTCCCAGCCCTCGGGCTTCTCGCGGCCGCCGTGCTGGACCTTCTCCTCCAGCGACATCGCCATGTTGTCGCGCAGGTAGTCGAAGCCGAACTCCGAGTTGGTGCCGTAGGTGACGTCGGCGGCGTAAGCGGCGCGCTTCTCCTCGTAGGGCTGCATGTTCTGCAGGACGCCGACGCTGACGCCCAGCGCCTCGTAGATCGGGCCCATCCACTCCGCGTCGCGGCGGGCCAGGTAGTCGTTGACCGTCACCAGGTGCACGCCCCGCCCGCCGAGCGAGTTCAGTACGACCGCGAGCGTGGCGGTGAGCGTCTTGCCCTCGCCGGTGCGCATCTCCGCGATGGCGCCGTAGTGCAGGGCCATGCCGCCGATCATCTGCACGTCGAAGTGGCGCATGCCCATGGTGCGCTTGCCCACCTCGCGTACGAGCGCGAAGGTCTCGTAGAGCAGGTCGTCGAGGGACTCGCCGTTGCGTGCTCGCTCGCGCAGGCGATCCGCGCGCTCGCGCAGCTCTTCGTCGGACTCGAGCTCCAGCTCGGGCTCGAAGTCGTTGATGCGCGCGACGCGCCGCTCGTACCCCTTGTACTTCTTCGCCTCGCCGACGCGCAGCGCCCGATCCAGGATCGTCATGCGGCTAGCGTACCAACGGTGCGCCCGCCTCCCGGCGGGTCTCCCGGCGCCCTCAGGCGGGTGACGAGACGCCGCCGCCGAAATGCTCCGCGGCGGCCCGGGACTCGCGGCGCTTGCGGCGCTTGTCGCGGTGGCGCTTGACCTGCCGTGCGAGCTCGTCGGCGCACAGGTTGATCGCGTGGGTCATGTCGCGGCTGGCGTCGCGCGCCCGGAGGGTCACGCCCTTGAGGTGAAGCGTCACCTCGGCGACCTGGGAGTCGGCGATCGCCGGGTTGCGCTCCTCCATGACCTCCAGCTCCAGCTCGGCGAGCGGCGAGACCTGCTTGGCGATCTTCGCGAAGCGCTTCTCGACGTGCTCGCGGAGGTCCTCGGTGACGGGGGTGTTGCGGCCCTTGATGGAGATCCGCACGGAACACGCTCCTTGTCGTCGGACGAGCTTTGCCTTGCCCGGATCGTAGACCCGCGAGGGGCGGTTGCCTAGTGCCTCGGGGTGCGCGCGTACGTGACCGCGGCGACTCGGCTGGCCCCGGCCCTCCTCAGCGCTTGCGCGGCGGCGTCCAGGGTGGCGCCGGTGGTGTGGACGTCGTCGACCAGGATGGGGTGTGGCGGGACGGGGCCGGTGGCTTGGATGGCGCGCGCGCCGTGCCTCAGGCGCGCGCTGCGCGTCTTTCCCAGTTGGCGCTCGTCGTGGCCGCCTCTGGAAAGGCAGGCATTCAGGGGGAGCCCGGTTCGGTTGGCCAGGGCTCTTGCGAGTTGCTCGGCCTGGTCGAAGCCTCGGTGGCGGGTGTGGGCGGGGTGGGCCGGGACGGGCACGAGTGCGGCCGTCCCGGCCGGCCTGTCCCCCAAGAGGTCGGCCGGTGCGGCGGCCGCCATCTGCGCGGACATGAGGTTGGCGAGGGCGAGGGCTCCGCCGAACTTCAGCGCGGTCACGAGCGCGCGGGCCGGTCCCGCGTACGCCATGGGCGCCCAGGCGCGGTCGAAGGCGGCGCGGGCGGCCGGGCAGGGGGCGCACGGCGCGGGGAGGCCGCAGCGCGGGCACAACGCCCCGCGCAGCCACGGGAGGTCGCGGCGGCAGGTCGGACACACCGGCTCGCGGGGATCGTCCAGCGGCGTGCGGCACGCCGCGCAGGCGGGCGGCGCGAACAGGGCGACGAGCTCGGCGACGACGCGGGATCGCACTCCCCCACCCTGCCGCGGCGCTCGCCTCGCGACACGCGCGCATTGCGACAATCCCGCGCAGCCGCGCATGCCCCCCTTCGCCGCCGCCCCCGATGCCTCCTGGACGTTCTCGCCGGGCGTGCTGGCGGCCGTGGTGCTCTTGGGAGGGATCTACGTTCGGCGCTGGATCGTCGTGCGGCGGGCGGACGGGCCGCTCGCGGCGTCGCGCTGGCGCCTGGCGTCCTTCCTGGGCGGGCTGGCGCTGATCGTGGCGGCGCTGGTCTCGCCGATCGACCGCCTGGGCGAGCAGCTGTTCGTCATGCACATGGTCCAGCACCTGCTGGTCCTCGACATGGCGTCGATCCTGCTGATCCTCGGCCTGACGCGCGTCCTGCTGCGCCCGGTCACGCGGCGCGTGCAGGCGCTCGAGCGGGCGGCCGGACCGCTGGCGGCGCCCGCCTTCGCGGTCGCGGCGTACGTCGCGGGCATGGCCTTCTGGCACATCCCCGCCATGTACGACGCCGCGCTCGAGCACCCCGCCGTCCACGCGCTCGAGCACGTCACGTTCGGCGCGATCGGCGGGCTGTACTGGTGGCACCTGCTCTCCCCCATCCGCAGCCGCCACCGCCTCGGCGGACTCGGACCCGTCGCCTACATGTTCGCCGCCAAGGTGCTGGTCGGGCTGCTGGGGATCTTCCTCACCTTCTCGCCCGACGCCTTCTACGCCTTCTACGAGCAGCGCCCGCGCTACTGGGGCATGAGCGCGGTCACCGACCAGAACGTCGGCGGTGCCGTGATGGCGCTCCAGCAGTCGCTGGTCATGGGCGTGGCGATGGTCGTGCTGCTGGTCCGCCAGCTCACCGAGTCCGAGCGCGAGACGCAGCGCAAGGAGCGCTACGCCGGGTAGCGGTCAGACGCCCGGGCGCTTGGGGAAGTAGAAGCGCACGTTGCGCCGCGCGTTGCCCTCCGCCCCGGCGCGGCTGTTGTAGCGCGCGATCACGTCCACGCGCACGCGCTCCTGGTCGCGGACGAGCTTCGCCGCACGGCGCGAGAGGCGCATCCGCCACGTGGCCGACTCCCCGACGCTCAGCGCGAAGTCGCGCACCGCGAAGTTGAAGGGGTTGATCCGGCGCGTGGTGGGCGGCCGCCGTCCCGGCGGGTCGAACGGGACGGTGAGCGCGCTCGCGAGGCGCAGCGTCACCGAGCCCAGGCACGCCTCGCCGGCCTGGCTCGCCGTGCCGCGGCAGCCCATGCGGATGCCCACGACGTTCCCGCGCGTCATGCGCACGTTGCGCCCCGAGATGACGAGGTCCGGCGGCGGCGGCGGCCCCGGCGGCGCCGGCGCGGCGCCGGGGTCGGGCTCGGGGTCCTGGGCCCCGGCCGGGGCGGCGGGGCCAACGAGGGCGACGGCGAGGGCGGCGAGTCCGGCGGCGCGGGAACGCATCAGCCGCGGAGGGTAGCGAGGCGGCGGTCGGCGAGGCGCTTGCGACATTGACCACATATAGCGGGGTCAATGTCGCACGGGGTCAGGCCCAGGTGTCGAGGTAGTCGCGCTGGGCGGGGGTGAGGGCGTCGATCTCGACGCCGAGGGCGGTGAGCTTGAGGCGGGCCACCTCGTGGTCGATCTCGGCGGGGACCGGATGGACGCCGGGCTCGCGCTCGCCCGCGTGGCGGACGAGGTCCTCGACGCACAGGGCCTGCAGGGCGAACGAGACGTCCATCACGGCGGCGGGATGGCCCTCGGCGGCCGCGAGGTTGACCACGCGCCCGCGGGCCAGCAGGTGCAGCCGCCGGCCACCGACGTCGTAGGCCTCCACGAGCGGCCGGACCTCGTGGACGGACTCGGCCAGCGCGGCCAGGTCGTCGAGGTCGATCTCCACGTCGAAGTGCCCGGCGTTGGCCAGCACGGCCCCGTCCTTCATGCGCTCGAAATGCTCGCGGCGCAGGACGCCGCGCGAGCCGGTCACGGTCACGAAGACGTCGCCGCGCTCCGCCGCGCGCCGCGCGGGCATGACCTCGTAGCCGTCCATGCGCGCCTCCAGCGCCGAGAGCGGGTCGACCTCGCACACCACCACGGCGGCGCCGGCGCCGCGCGCGCGCGCCGCGATCCCCCGGCCGGTCTGGCCGTAGCCCAGCACGACCAGCGTCTGGCCGGCCAGCAGGACGTTCGTCGCGCGCAGGATCCCGTCCAGCGCCGACTGCCCGGTCCCGTGGCGGTCGTTGAACGCGCGCTCGCAGCGCGCCTCGTTGACCGCCAGCACCGGACAGCGCAGCGACCCCTCGGCGGCGAGCCGGCGCACCCGAACCAGCCCCGTAGTCGTCTCCTCCAGGGCGCCGAGCAGGTCGCCGGGGCCGGAGGGACGAGCGTGCAGCGAGACCACCAGGTCCGCCCCGTCGTCCAGCGTGACCTGCGGCGACGAGGAGGCCAGCGTCGCCACGTGGGCCGAGAACTCCTCGAAGCCCTCCCCCCGCCGCCCGAGCACCTCGATGCCGTCGTTCTCCGAAAGAGCCTCAGCGACCTCGTCCTGCGTGGTCATGGGGTTCGCGGCGGCCAGGTTCACGGAAGCGCCGCCGGCGGAGAGAGCCCGCGCAAGGCACGCCGTCTCCGCGGTGACATGCAGGCACGCCCCGACCCGCACACCCTCGAGCGGGCGCGCCTCCGAGAAGCGCGCCGCGATCGAGCGCAGCACCGGCATCTGGCCCGCCGCCCATTCGATGCGGGCCGTCCCGGCGCCGCGCGCCACGGCCTAGTACCGGTAGTGGTCCGGCTTGTAGGGGCCCTCGAGCGGGACGCCGATGTACGCGGCCTGCTCGGGCGTCAGCGAGGTGAGCTTGACCCCCAGGGCGTCCAGGTGCAGCCGCGCCACCTTCTCGTCGAGGTGCTTGGGCAAGACGTAGACGCGCTTCTCATACTCCGAGGTCTTGCCGAACAGCTCGATCTGCGCGATCACCTGGTTGGTGAACGAGTTGCTCATCACGAAGCTCGGGTGGCCCGTGGCGTTGCCCAGGTTCAGCAGCCGGCCCTCGGAGAGCACGATGATCGAGTGCCCGTCGGGGAAGCGCCACTCGTCCACCTGCGGCTTGATCCGGATCCGCTCGATGCCCGGGGTCCGCGCCAGGCCGGCCATGTCGATCTCGTTGTCGAAGTGGCCGATGTTGCCCACGATCGCCTTGTCCTTCATGCGCGACATGTGGTCGGCGGTGATGATGTCCTTGTTGCCGGTGGCGGTGACGAAGATGTCCGCCGTGTCCAGCACGTCCTCCAGCGTGGCGACCTGGTAGCCGTCCATCGCGGCCTGCAGCGCGCAGATCGGATCGATCTCCGTGACCACGACACGGGCGCCCTGGCCGCGCAGCGACTCCGCGCAGCCCTTGCCCACGTCGCCGTAGCCGCAGATCACCGCGACCTTGCCGCCGATCAGCACATCGGTGGCGCGGTTGATGCCGTCGACCAGCGAGTGGCGGCAGCCGTACTTGTTGTCGAACTTCGACTTGGTGACGGAGTCGTTGACGTTGATGGCGGGGAACAGCAGCGTCCCGGCCTCCGTCATCTCGTAGAGCCGGTGCACGCCGGTGGTCGTCTCCTCGGTGACGCCCTGGATGTCCGCCGCGATGCGCGTCCACTTGCGCGGGTCGGCCTCCAGCGAGCGCTGCAGCGTGCGCAGGATCACCTGGAACTCCTCGGAGTCCGCGCCCTCGGGGTCGGGCACCGCGCCGGCGCGCTCGAACTCCACGCCCTTGTGCACGAGCAGCGTGATGTCCCCGCCATCGTCCAGCAGCATGTTCGGCCCCCCATCGGGCCAGGTCATGCACTGCTCGGCGCACCACCAGTACTCCTCCAGCGTCTCGCCCTTCCAGGCAAACACCGGGACGCCGCGCGGCTCCTCCGGCGTGCCCTCGGGGCCCACGACGACCGCCGCGGCCGCATGGTCCTGCGTGGAGAAGATGTTGCAGCTGGCCCAGCGGACCTCGGCGCCCAGCGCCACGAGCGTCTCGATGAGCACCGCGGTCTGGACCGTCATGTGCAGCGAGCCGGAGATCCGCGCGCCGGCCAGCGGCTGCTCGGCGGCGAACTCGGCGCGCGTGGCCATCAGGCCGGGCATCTCGTGCTCGGCCAGGCGGATCTCGTTGCGGCCGAACCCGGCCAGCGAGAGGTCGGCGACCTTGAAGTCGGTCTCGGTCAGGGCGGCGGTGGTCATCGAACCTCCAGTTGGGATTGGGCGGCGAGGAGTCGCTCGTGCTTGTCCTGCTCGAAGCGCAGCCACTCTCCGGGGGAAACCTCGTCGGGACGCCGGGGCCGGGCCGACAACCACTCGTCGACGGCCTCGCGCAGGCCGGCGTCCTCGCGCATGCGCCGCGCGAAGCTCACCTCCGCCAGCCCGACGTCGTGGCGCTCGAGCAGCTCGCGCAGGGTGCGCAGCCGCTGCAGCTGCCCGGGGCCGTACAGGCGGTAGCCGGCGTCCGAGCGCGGCGGGACCACGAGCCCCGCGCGCTCGACGTAGCGCAGCATCCGCGGCGACCACCCCGTCGTGGCGGCCGCCTCGTTGACTGTGAGCGCGTCCACGCAGGTAACCCTAACACGGTCGTGTCAAGGTTCCGCGACGGTCAGAATCCGGACACCGGGACACAACTCCGCGGCCGCGGCCGGTTGGGTGAGGCAACCGACTCAGGAGGACACCCTCATGCGACGCATCACTCGCCGGCGGCCATCGCCGGCCCTCGTCGTGGCCACCATCGCACTGTTCCTCGCCGCCGGCGGGACCAGCTACGCGCTCACGCTTCCCGTCAACAGCGTGGGCAGCGCCCAGCTGAAGGCGGGACGCGTCCTGAACTCCAAGCTGCACCCCGGCGCCGTCTCCAACAGCAAGATGGGCCGCGGCGCGGTCACCTTCTCGAAGATGGCCAACAACCAGATGACCACGGTGAAGATCCGCGACGCCTCGCTGCTGGGCCAGGACCTGGCGTCCAACACCGTCACCGGCGCGCAGATCGACGAGGCCTCACTGGGCATCACGCGCTTCGCGCTGGTGGACGGCTCGGGCAACCTCGCCACCGGCAGCTCCGGCGTGAGCGTCGCCTCGGTGGTCGGCAACACCGTCGTGGTCAACATGGGCGCGAGCGTGGCGGGCCGCCCGATCCTCGCCACGGTCAGCGGCGCGGCGCCGGGCCAGATCACGGCCGCGCCGTGCGGCGGCGCGAGCTCGTCGAACCCCAACGGCGTGGCCTGCGCCGGGGCGTTCACGACGCCGCAGTACGTACAGGTCAAGACGTTCGACGGAGCGGGCGCGGAGGCCCTGCGGCCGTTCTCGCTCTCGGTGCCGCTGGCCTGACGCGGTTGACTTGCGAGGGGCGGCGCGGATAGCGTCGCCCCATGCGAGCCCTCCTTGGCGCGCTCGCGGCCACCCTGCTGGTGGCCGCCCCGGCGCACGCCGCGAACGCAACGTTCCTGACCGCCGAGAACTTCCGCGCCCACACGGGGCCGACGAGCCTGGTGACCGGCAACTACTTCGCCGACGGCATCAACTGGCCCGACGTCGTGGTGGTCAACCAGCTCTCCAACGACATCTCGTTCATGAGCGGGAGTCCCTTCGGATCGCTCGGCTCGACGACCAACCGGCGCGCGCAGGCGGGCCCGGTCGCGGTCGCGGAGGGACCCGCCGACGCCGACAACGACCTCAACCTGGCGATCGCCAACCGCGGGTCGAACAGCTTCGGGATCGTCCCCGACCTCCAGGACGTGATCGGCAGCGAGTTCTTCGTGGGCGCGACCGGCTTCCAGCCCTCGGCGATCACGACGAACTACCTCGACGTGATCGTGGCCAACGAGGGGTCCGACGACATCACGTACGCCGCGGGCGACGGTACGGGCGGCTACGGCTTCGGCCGCTTCCCCGCCGGCGACGGGCCCAGCGGCGTGGTGACGACCGACGGGACGAACGACGGCCTGGACGACGTGATCGTCTCCAACCGCAACGCGAACACGATCTCGGTGCTGGCCGCGCAGCCCAACTCCGCCAGCAGCTCGGGCACCCCGACGCCGCCGGTCTTCGCGGCCCCCGTGCAGTACCCGGCCGGGTCGTCGCCGTCCGACGTCGCGCTCGGCCAGCTCGACGGATCCGGCCCGCCCGACCTCGTCGTGCCCAACGAGGACGCGGCGACCGTGACGGTCCTGCTCGGCGTGTCCACCGGCGGCTACGGCCCGCCGTTCGCCTACCGCGTCGGCAACGGGCCGACCGCCGTCGCGCTGGGCGACGTCAACGGCGACCGCCGTACGGACATCGTGGCCGCGAACTCGCTCTCGAACACCGTGTCGCTGCTGCAGGGCAACGGCAACGGCACGTTCCAGGCGGCGCGCACCTTCCGCGCGCACACGCGGCCCAGCGACGTGGCCATCGAGGACATGAACCGCGACGGCGCGCCGGACCTCGTCGTGGCCAACGCCGGCTCGGGCGACGTGTCGGTGCTGCTGCAGTCGCCGGCGGGGATCGCCTCCTGCCACGACCTCACCTACAAGGGCAAGCGGATCGTCTCCTGCGGCATCCGCGTCGCCGGGTATTCGCGGTCGGTGCGCGCGTACGGCCGCGCCACCAGCTCGACCGGGCGCACCACCTACGCGACGGCGGCGATGACCATCAACCAAAGGCCGAACTCGACGAGCACCATGCGGCTGATCCCGCGCGGATCGCTGCCGAAGTTCATCCAGGTGAGCGTCACCTTCTCGATCCCCGGGTCCACCCGCCGGGTCACGCAGTACGTGACGGGCTAGCCCAGCAGCGCCTCGCGCAGGACGCGCTCCTCGTCAGCGAACAGCGCGCCGCGCGCGTGCTCGGCGGCCAGCAGGATCCGGCGCTTGACCTCGAGCAGCGCGGGCAGGGGCTGGGCGGCGATCGCGCCGGCCAGCGCGCAGGCGGCCACGGCGGCGTCGTCGACCACCTCGCGCACCAGCCCGTGCCGCAGCGCCTCCTCGGCATCCAGCAGTCGTCCGGTCAGGCACAGCTCGCGCGCCACCGGTTCCGGCAGCGCGCTCAGCGCGGCCGCGTAGGACGGTGGGATGCCGCGCGGGAGCTCGGAGAAGCCGAAGCGAGCGGTCCGCGCGGCGACGCGCACGTCCGCGTGCAGCGCGAGCACGAAGCCGCCCGCGATCGCGGGGCCGTTGACCGCCGCCACGAGCGGCTTGGGAAAGCGAGCCACCGCGCCGAAGGCCGCCACGCTGCTGTCCACCAGCCGCTGCTTGTGCGCGCGGTCGCCACCGAACTGCGTCACGTCCATGCCGGCGCAGAAGGCGCTGCCCGCGCCGGTGAGCACCGCGCATGCGACGGAGTCGTCGCCGGCCAGCTCGCGCAACGCGCCGGCCAGCTCCTCGCGCAGCTCGATCGACAGCGCGTTGCGCTTCTCGGGCCGGCGCAGCGTGACGAGCGCGACGGCGCCCTCGCGGTCGACCGACAGCAGGTCGGGCACGGCCCTAGCGGGTCTCGCCGAGGCGCGCCTTGAGGCGCTCGATGACCTCGACCGGCTGCGGGTCGACCCCCCGCAGCACCGCGAGGTAGACCGAGACGAGGTCGCCCAGGAGCACGAGGGAGATCACCCGCTCGGTGGGGCTCTCGCCACGCGTCTGAACCACCCGCGTGACCGCCGCGCTCGGCTCGACCAGCTCGCGCGTGAGCGCGATGCGCTGGCGCGCGCGCGGGTGCAGGTCCTGGTCGTCGAGGAAGACGGTGGAGAAGCTGGCGGCGTCCTGGGCGCCCGTCCATCCGACGATCTCGTTGTGGTCGAGCTCGGGGAGCTCGTGCGCGAACGCGTGCATCTTGGCGTTCTCGTTGAACTGGGTCTTCCAGCGGTAGGCCACCGCGCTGGTGATGCCGGAGCCGGCGATCAGCGGCACGGTGCCGTCGAGGTCGCGGGCCAGCGACTTGGCCAGGCAGTCCTCGGCGCCGCCGGGGCCCCACTCGGACACCAGCTCCTCGGCGTGCGCCGCGGCGACGTCCACCTCGGAGCGCACGCTGGGCGCGGCGCCGGTCAGCGCCGCCACCTCCAGCGCCGCCACGATCATGTAGGCGACCGCCGCGCGCGGCTGGTAGCCGCCGGCCACGGGGATGATCGGCACGCCCTCGGCGCGGGCCAGGTCGGCCAGGCGTCCGCCCGTCGTGGCGACGATCCGGGGCGCACCCAGGGCGCCGGCGGCCTCGTAGCACGCGAGTGTCTCCTCGGTCTCCCCGGAGTACGAGCAGCACAGCACCGCCGTGTCGGGGGTCGCCCAGGGCGGCAGCTCGTAGCCGCGCGCGACCATGATGGGCCGCGAGGCGCGGTCGCCCAGCGCGGCGCGGGCCAGCAGCCCGCCGATCGCCGAGCCGCCCATGCCGGCCACGATCAGGCCGCCGGGGGCGTCGAAGGGCGGGATCGACGCCGACTCCACCTTCCACGCGGCGTCGCGCAGCTGCTCGGGCAGCCCGGTGACGTCCGCCAGCTGCGCGGAGGGGTCGCCGGCCGCGAGCGCGGGCCCGTCCAGACCCGTGGCGGTGCGCTCCATCAGAACGAGATAGCGCCGTCGGGAAGCGTCACGCCGGGGAAGATACGCGCCCCCGCCGCGATGACGTTGTCCGCCCCGATCGAGACGCCCTCCCCGAGCACGGCGCCGCCCTCCACGTGCGTGCGGTCGCCGATGCGCGCGCCCGCGCCGACGATGCAGTAGGACAGGCGGCAGTCGGCGCCCACGTCGGCGCCGCGCAGCACGACCGACTGCTCGATCTCGGTACGCGGGCCGACGGAGACGTCCGGCGCCAGCACCGCCAGCGCGCCGATCCGCGCGCCCGCGCCGATCCGGCAGCCCGGCCCCACCAGCGCGGGCGGGATGGTGCGCCCCTGCGACTCGGCGCCGGCGTCGACCGCGAGGAACCCCGCGCCCAGGCGCTCGCCGGCGGCGGTCTGCACGTTGCGCTCGAGGATGTCGAACGTCGCCTGCAGGTAGCGGTCGGGCGTCCCGATGTCCAGCCAGTAGCCGTCGCCGACGAAGCCGTAGAGCCCATCCCCCACCAGGCGCGGGAACACCTCGCGCTCGATCGAGCAGGCCTGGCCGGAGGGGATCAGGTCCAGCACGTCGCGCTCCAGCACGTAGGCGCCCGCGCTGATCAGGTTGGTGTCGATCTGGTCGGGGCTGGGCTTCTCGAGGAACTCGCGCACCGAGCTGTCGTCGCGCAGGCGGACGAGGCCGTAGGCGCTGGGGTCCTCCACCCCGATCAGCGCGAGCGTCCCCCGCGCGCCGCTTGCCTCGTGCTGCGCGACCTGCGCCGAGAGGTCGAGGTCGGTGAGCACGTCGCCGTTGAGCATCAGGAAGCGCTCGTCCAGCAGCGACTCGGCGAACTTCACGGCCCCGCCGGTCCCCAGGGGGCGCGGCTCCTCGACGTAGCGCAGCTGGATCCCGTACGCGGCGCCGTCGCCCAGCACGTTGCGCACGCCGGCGGCGAGGAAGCCGCACGACATGACCACGTCGTCGACGCCGTGGCGGCGCAGCCACTCGAGCATGTAGGCGATGAACGGGCGGTCGACCAGGGGCACGACCGGCTTGGGGACGGTGGAGGTCAGCGGCCGCAGCCGGGTCCCCTCGCCGCCGACGAGGATGACGGCCTGCACCTACCTCCTCCCCACGCCCTCGTAGGTGAGGCCCGCGGCCCGGACCGAGGGCGGCTCCAGCGCGTTGCGGCCGTCCACGACCAGGTCGCCGCGCATCGCCTCGCGCACGGCGTGCCAGTCGAGCTCGCGGAACTCCGGCCACTCGGTCACCAGCACGAGGGCGTCCGCATCGCGCACGGCGGACAGCGCGGAGTCCGCGAACTGCACGCCGGGCATGCGCTCGCGCGCCTGCGCCTCGGCCACCGGGTCGTACGCCCGCACGTGAGCGCCCTCCGCCTGCAGCCGCGCGGCGAGCACCAGCGAGGACGCCTCGCGCATGTCGTCGGTCTGCGGCTTGAACGCGAGTCCCAGCAGGGCGATCTCCTTCCCCACCAGGTCCCCGAGATGCTTCTGCAGCTTGCCGACCAGCCGGCGCTTCTGCAGCTCGTTGACCTCGATCACCGCGCCCAGCAGCTGGAAGTGGTAGCCGGTGTTGCCGGCCAACTGCTTTAGAGCCGATACGTCCTTGGGAAAACACGAGCCGCCATATCCGAGCCCCGCGTGCAGGAAGCTGGGGCTGATGCGGGCGTCGAGGCCCATGCCGCGGGCGACCTCGGTGACGTCGGCGCCGGTCTCCTCGCACACGTTGGCGATCTCGTTGATGAAGGAGATCTTCGTCGCGAGGAAAGCGTTGGACGCGAGCTTGACCATCTCGGCCGAGGGGACGTCGGTGCGCACGACCGGTGCGCCGGTCGGGCGGTAGAGCTCGATCACCGCGTCGCCCGCCCAGCCGCCGTCGTCGCCCACGACGACGCGGTCGGGGTGGCGGAAGTCCTCCACCGCCGAGCCCTCGCGCAGGAACTCCGGGCACGAGACGTAGGCGTAGCCGTGCTTGCCCTGCTCGGCCAGGGTGCGCTGGATCGAAGCGCCCGTCCCGCACGGCACGGTGGACTTCATCACGATCGCGCGCTCGCGGTCGGGTGGGAGCCCGTCGATCACCGCGCGCACCGCCGACAGGTCGGCGTCGCCGGAGTAGGTGGACGGCGTGCCCACGGCGACGAACAGCAGGCGCGCGTTCTCGACCGCGGGCGCGAGCTCGGTGGAGAAGTGCAGCCGGTCGCGCACCGAGGCGACCAGCTCCTCCAGGCCCGGCTCCCAGATCGGGATGCCGCCGGCCTCCAGGCTCGCGATCTTCGCGGTGTCCACGTCCACGCACCACACCTCGGACCCCAGCTCGGCGAACCCCGCGGCGGTGACGAGGCCGACGTAGCCGGTGCCGATGACCGCTATCGGCTCACGCTGCGACATCGAGCGGGAAACCTATCTGGCGCCGATGCGCTGCAACGATCGCGCGATCGCGACCATCTGGCGGTTGGTCAGCGACAGCAGCAGCGTGTTGGACACCCAGTAGGACGCGCGCGGCGTCTGCAGGGCGACCAGCCGCAGCCGGTTGCCGTCCCCGTAGAGCAGCAGCGTGCGCCCGCCGGCCAGCTTCTGGGTCTCCGACGGGTTCTCCAGGATCGGCGGGTCCTTCCACGTCGTGCCCTGGATGCCGTAGTAGGCGCCCAGCTCGCCGGTGCGCGCCACGATCCGGTAGGAGGGGTAGCGCTTGCCCTCGGGGCCGTCGATCACGTAGGTGCGCGGGACGTCCACGTACACGGAGCCGGCCTTGCGCACGCGGGGGAACAGCACGGGGAACGGGACGTTTGGCGCGGCGCTGATCGCCTGGTCCTCCCCCGCCCGCTTGGCGTCCTCCAGCCCGAGCGCGGCCAGGTTGGGCTTGCGCGAGCGCTTGCGCCGCTGCGTCGGCAGGGGCGGCGCCGAGCGGTTGCGCCCGCGCGGGCCCGCGGAGGCGTCGACGTTGAGGAACTCGTCGACGGTGCGCTGGACCTGCGCCTGCGAGGCGGTGACGTAGGACGGCCCCACGTCGGCGCGGAAGCGAACCTCCTTGATCGGGTTGCCCGCGGAGAACGCGACGACCTTCAGGAGGCGCAGGATGTCCTGCGTCCCGCGGATGTCGGTGTCCGTGTAGCGGCCGAACAGGCGCAGGAACTCCTTGCGGTCGCCCAGCAGCTTCTTGACGCCAACCTGGTCGCGGGCCTGGCGGATGAAGTCCTGCTGGCGCGCGCCGCGCACCAGGTCGGTGTCCTCGTGGCGAAAGCGCACGTAGTCCAGCGCCCGCTCGCCGCACATCTTCTGGTAGCCCGGCTTGACGTCGATCGTGGCGTAGGCGCGCGAGTTGTCGTTGAAGTAGCGCCGGTCGATGTCCACGTAGAAGCACCCGACGCGGTTGACCATCGCCTTGAAGCCCTTGAAATTCGTGTTGATGACGTGGTTGATCTCGATGCCGGGCAGCGCCCGCTGGATCGCCTTGACCGTCAGCCGCACGCCGCCGACCGGGAACGCGGCGTTGATCTTCGGCGGGCTGATCCCGGGCATGTCGATCTTCAGGTCGCGCGGGATGGCCAGCAGGGCGGTCGCCTTGCGCCGCGGGTCCAGGCGGACCAGGATCATCGTGTCGGAGTTGCCCTTCAGGCCCCGCTCGCGGTCCACCTTGCGCACGTCGGAGCCCATCAGCAGCAGCGTCTGCGGACCGCTCTCCGCAGGCGTCAGCTCGGGCACCTCCAGCGCCGGCTTGCGGCCGCCCTGCGAGAGCGCCTCGTCGAGGTCCTTGACCTCCAGCAGCCCCGCCGTCGCGGTGGTGGCGGCGGCCATCGAGACGATCAGCACGGCGGCCAGCGAGAAGCGCTTCCACATCGCCCAGGCCAGGCGGGGCGGGGACTCGGGGCTCACGCCGGCCCTCCGTCGACGGCGCGCAGCGGCGCCTGGCCGGCCAGCGAGGCCGGCAGCCGGCCGAAGAAGGCGCCCAGCGCCTCGCGGTAGCGGACCAGCGAGGCGATCGAGACCCACTCGTGGGGGCCGTGGTGTCCCCCGCCCACGGGGCCGAACTCGACGGCGGGGATGCCCGCCTGCAGGAACGAGACGGCGTCCGAGGCGCCATCGCGTCCCACGCTGAGGACCTCGCCCTGGACCGCCGCGCCGACCGCATCGCGCAGCGACCCGACGTAGGGGTCGGTGCGCGACACGATGGCCGGGGCGCGGATGAACGTCCGGACCACCTCGACGTCGTCCAGCGCGCGGATCTCGGCCAGGATCGCCCCGGCGTCCTGTCCCGGCAGGTAGCGCACGTCGATGTCCACGAAGCAGGCGTCGGGGACCTTGTTGAGCGCGTCGCCCCCCAGGATGCGCGCGAGGTTGATCGACGGGCGGTCGAACAGGTCGCTGGACTCGCGGCTGAAGGGCAGCGACTCGATCGCCCGGAAGGCGTCGAGCGCCTTGAGGATCGCGTTGTCGCCCAGCCAGGGCGTGGACCCGTGCGCCGCCGTGCCCTCCACGCGCAGGCGGAAGGCCAGGACACCCTTGGCCTGGACCCCGATGTGCAGGTCGGTGGGCTCGCCGGTGATCGCGAAGTTCGCGCGCAGGCCGGCCTCGACCAGCGCCTGCGTGGAGTCCGACTCGTCGGTCTCCTCGTCGGGGACGCACACCAGGCGCACGCGGACCGCGTCCTGCTCGGCGGCGTCGCGCACGGCGCACATCATCGCGGCCAGCGCGCCCTTCATGTCGTAGGCGCCGCGGCCGATCAGGCGGTCGCCCTCGACGCGCGGCTCGAACTGCTCGTCGTGGCCCGGGACGACGTCGAGGTGCCCGTGGAGGATCACGGTCGGGGCGTCGGACGCCTCGCCGGCGCCGACGTCGGCCGTGATCACCGGCAGTCCCTCGTGCTCGCTGTCCACGACGTCGACGTCGCGCGAGCCCAGCCAGCCCTTGACGAAACCCGCGGCGGCGCGGAGCCCGTCGACCGTGGACGTGTCGTAGGTGATCAGCCGCTCGGCTAGGAGCCGCTCATCCATGGAGTCCTACAGCGTAGTGAAGGGGATGGATAGGCTCCTCCCGTGGCCGCCCGCATCGTCCTGTTCGGCGCGACCGGGTACACCGGGAGGCTGGTCGCGCAGGCGCTGGTCGCCCGCGGCGAGCGGCCGGTGCTCGCCGGGCGCGACGGCAGCAAGCTCGAGGAGCTGGCCGGCGAGCTGGGCGGCGGGCTGGACACCGCGACCGCCGACGTAGCGCGGCCCGACTCCGTGCGCGAGCTGGTCTCGCGCGGCGACGTGCTGGTCTCCACCGTGGGGCCGTTCGCTCGCTGGGGCGGCCCCGCGGTCGAGGCGGCCATCGCCGCCGGCGCGAACTACCTGGACTCCACCGGCGAGCCGGCCTTCATCCGGGCGGTCTTCGAGCGCTACGGGCCGGGCGCCGAGGCGGCGGGCTGTGGCCTGGTGACCGCCTTCGGCTACGACTGGGTGCCCGGGAACCTGGCCTGCGCGCTGGCCCTGCGCGAGGCGGGCGAGGCGGCGACCCGCGTGGACGTGGGCTACTTCATGACGGGGCGCGCCGGGGCGGGCGACATGAGCGGCGGGACGCGCGCCTCGGCCGCCGGTGCGGTCACCGCGCCCTCCTTCGGCTGGCGCGGCGGGCGGCTGGTCACCGAGCGCGGCGCCAAGCGCGTGCGCTCCTTCCCCGTGCGCGGCAAGGACCGCCCGGCGATCTCCGTCGGCTCCTCGGAGCACTTCGCGCTGCCGCGCCTGGCGCCGCAGCTGCGCGAGGTCAACGCCTACCTGGGCTGGTTCGGCCCGGCCTCACGGCCGATGCAGGCCATGTCGCTGGTCACGTCGCTGCCCGGAGTCGGCACGGCGGTCGCGGCCGCGACCGGCCGCCTGGTCAAGGGCTCGACGGGCGGGCCCGACGCGCAGCAGCGCGCGCGGACGGGCTCCCACGCCCAGGCCATCGCCTACGACGCGGCCGGCGAGGAGCTCGCGCGCGTGGTCTTGGAGGGCCCCAACGGCTACACGCTGACCGGCGAGTTCCTCGCGTGGGGCGCCGCCCGCGCCGCCCGCGAAGGCCTGCGGGGCACCGGCGCGCTGGGCCCCGTCGAGGCGTTCGGCCTGGACGAGCTGCAGGCCGGCTGCGCCGAGGCCGGCCTGAAGCGCGCCTAGAGGACCTCGACGCGCGGCGTGCCCGCCGCCACGCGGAAGCGCGCCAGCGTGCGCGCCTCGGTCGAGCGCGCCGGCGCCGTCGGCACCGCCACGAAGCGCACCAGCAGCTCGCGCTCCCGCGCCTCGGCGATCGCGTAGCCGTGCGCCCCCTGGTCGGCGTGGCGCACGTGCGGGTTGAAGTGGCGCACCTGGTCGAGGGCGGGCTGCGCCAGCTCGGGCGGGATCGGCGCGTCGTACTCGTCGCGGGCGCCCTCCGCGGGGCTGAGCGAGGTGGTCGAGCCGCACACGAACTCGGTGGCCACGCTCTCGGGCCCGCGCCCGTCGATCCCCACGTCGCCCGCGCCGAACAGGTGGATGTCGCCGGCCATGAACGCGACGTCGCGGATGCCCTTGTCCACGAAGTGCTCGAGCACCTCGCGGCGCTCGACCCCGTAGCCGTCCCACGAGTCGGCGTTCAGCGTGTTCCCGTTGGGGGCGTCCAGCGACATGATCATGAGCTGGTTGCCCACCATCTTCCAGCGCGCGCCCGAGCCTTGCAGCGAGCGCTTGAACCAGGCCTTCTGCGCGTCGCCCAGGTACTTGCGCGGCTTCGTCTCGGCGTCGGGGCAGGGTGAGCCCGTGGTGTCGGTGCACTGGTCGTCGCGGTACTGGCGCTGGTCGAGCAGGAACAGCTCGGCGTTGCGCCCGATCCGGAAGTTGCGGTAGATGCGCGTGCCCCGGCCCACGAACTCGAACGGCATGTACTCGTCCCACGCGCGCCAGCCGTTGGCCCGGCGCTGCAGGAACGGGATGCGACGCTGCTGGGTCTTGAGCCCCTGCACGGCGCCCGCGTAGTTGTCCTCGACCTCGTGGTCGTCCCAGATGGCGACGAACGGGTGCGCCTCGTGCAGCGCGCGCAGGTCGGCGTCGGACTTGTACAGCCGGTACTTGGCGCGCCACTCGTCGAGCGTCTGGACCTCCCCGTCGCGGTTGGCGCCCAGCGTGTCGCGGCGCACCGGGGTCGACTCGTAGAAGTTGCGCTCGTAGACGTAGTCGCCCAGGCAGACGACGAGGTCGACGTCCTCACCGGCCAGCACACGGTGCGCCCCGTACCAGCCCGCCTGCCAGTCCTGGCAGGAGAAGAAGGCGATGCGCACCGGCTGGCGCGAGTCGGGCGGCAGCAGCGTCTTGAAGCGACCCACCGGGCTGTGGGAGCTGCGGGTCTCGAAGCGGTAGAAGTACTCCTCGCCCGGCGCCAGCAGCCGGCGGCCCTCCACGCGCACCTTCACGGTCCCGTCCGCCGCCGCGCGCGCCACCACGTCGCGACGCAGCACGGTGCGGCGGAACTCGCGGTCGCGCGCCACCTCCAGTCGCAGGCGGCGGTCCCCGGCGCCGGCGCCGTCGAGGCGCGTCCACAGGATGATCCCGCGCGGCTTGGGCGCGCCCGCCGCGATGCCCTCGGCGAAGGCGCCCTCGCGGGCGAAGGGGATCGCGGGCGGACGGCGACCGCGACGCGCCCACGCGTCGACCGGCACTCCCCCCAGGATCAGCGCGCCAGCCGCGCCCCTCCGCAGGAACTCACGGCGATCCATCGCCCATAGCGTAGGGCGTGGGCGCCGGCGGCGAGCTAGCTCGCGCCGCCCTCGGCGATCGCGATGAACGTCTCCCAGCGGCGCTTGTCGCGCGCCGCCGTGCGGGCGGCCTCCGAGCCCTCCTCCGCCGATTCCAGTTCCTGCTCGGCGCGCCGCAGGCGCTCGCGCAGATCGCCCGCGTCCAGGTCCTCGGGCGCGTGGGCCTCCTCGACCAGCAGCAGCGCGCGATTGCCCGCCACCTGGAGGTAGCCCTCGCCCTGCGCGAAGCGCCGCACGTCCGATTCCGTCTCGTACAACCTCAGCTCGACCGGGTCCAGCATGGCCAGCACCGGCTCGTGGTTGGCCAGCAGCCCGATCGACCCCACGGTCGTGCGCGTGGAGACCATCTCCACCTCGCCGGACCACACCTCGCCCTCGGGCGAGAGGATCTCCACGGGGAACTTGGTGCGCGCCATTACGACTGCCTAGCCCGTTCCGGCGAGGTCCGAGGGCCGCCAGGCAAGGACGCAGGGGGTGGGACAGTGCTCCGCACGGCCCACCCCCGAGGACACAGCCGGGCGGTCATTCGGACCCGCCGGCGGCGACTACGTCGTCGATCGTGCCCTTGAGCAGGAAGGCGCGCTCGGGGATGTCGTCGTGCTTGCCCTCGAGGATCTCCTTGAAGCCGCGGATCGACTCCTCGATCGGCACGTACGCCCCGGGCGTGCCGGTGAACTGCTCGGCCACGTGGAAGGGCTGCGAGAGGAAGCGCTCGATGCGCCGGGCGCGGTTGACCGCGACCTTGTCCTCGTCGGACAGCTCGTCGATCCCCAGGATCGCGATGATGTCCTGCAGCTCCTTGTAGCGCTGCAGCGTCTCCTTGACCTGGTTGGCCACGTTGAAGTGCTCCTCGCCCAGCAGGTCGGGCTTGAGGATCGTCGACGTGGAGTCGAGCGGGTCCACCGCCGGGTAGATCCCCTTCTCGGAGATCGACCGCGACAGCACCGTCGTGGCGTTGAGGTGCGCGAACACCGAGGCCGGCGCCGGGTCCGTCAGGTCGTCGGCCGGCACGTAGATCGCCTGGACCGAGGTGACCGAGCCCTTGCGCGTCGAGGTGATGCGCTCCTGCAGCTGCCCCATCTCCGTCTCCAGCGTGGGCTGGTAGCCCACCTGCGAGGGCATGCGCCCCAGCAGCGCCGAGACCTCCGAGCCCGCCTGCACGAAGCGGAAGATGTTGTCGATGAAGAGGAGCACGTCCTGGCCCTCCTCGTCGCGGAAGTACTCCGCCATCGTCAGGCCCGAGAGCGCCACGCGCATGCGCGCGCCGGGCGGCTCGTTCATCTGGCCGAACACGAGCATCGTCTTGTCGATGACGCCCGACTCCTTCATCTCCAGCCACAGGTCGTTGCCCTCGCGCGAGCGCTCGCCCACGCCGCAGAACGCGGACAGGCCCCCGTGCTCCTGGGCCAGGTTGTGGATCAGCTCCTGGATCAGCACGGTCTTGCCCACGCCGGCGCCGCCGAACAGGCCGACCTTGCCGCCCTTGGCGTAGGGCGCCAGCAGGTCGACGACCTTGATGCCCGTCTCGAACATCTCGGTCGTCGGGGTCAGCGACTCGACGTTGGGGGCCGGGCGGTGGATCGGCCAGCGCTCGCCCTCCTCCAGCTCGTCGCCCAGGTCGATCGTCTCGCCCAGCAGGTTGAAGATCCGCCCCAGCGTGCCGCGGCCCACGGGCACCGTGATCGGCCCGCCGGTGTCGATCACCTCGGTGCCGCGGGAGATGCCGTCGGTGGTGTCCATGGCCACCGCGCGGACGCGGTCGTCGCCCAGGTGCTGCTGCACCTCGCACACGAGCACCTCGCCGGTGCCGGCGCTGATGCCCTCGGCCTCCTCGGGGTTCTCCTCGCGGTGCACCACGATCGCGTGGTTGATCTCGGGCAGCTCGTCCGGGAAGACGGCCTCGATCACCACGCCCTGGATCTCCTCGATCCGGCCCGTGTTCTGCTTGGTCTGCGTCGCTGCTTCCATTTTTCAGTCTCCTAAGCCTGCGCCTCTGCCCCGGCGACCACTTCCATGATCTCCTGGGTGATCTCCGCCTGGCGGGCGCGGTTCATCTCCAAGGTCAAGTCTTCGATCAGCTCCCCGGCGTTGTCCGAGGCGCTGCGCATGGCCGTCATGCGCGCCCCGTGCTCGGACGCCGTGGACTCCAGCAGGGCACGGAAGACCGAGATCTCCACGTAGTCGGGCACCAGGCGCCGCAGGATCTCCTCCGGGCCCGGCTCGTACTCCACGAGCGCCTGGTGCTCCGGGCGCTCCCCGTCGTCCTCCTCCTCGTCGCCGGCCTCGAGGATCGTGGCCTGCTGGAGGGGAAGGAGCGTCTCGCGCCGGACCTCCTGGCGCAGCGGCGAGATGTAGCCGTTGTAGAAGATCTCGACCTCGTCGACCTTCTCGTCGACGTAGGCGGACATGAGCGCCTCGGCGATCTCGCGGGCGTCCGCGTAGCCGGGGCGGTCGGTGAAGCCGACGTAGCGGCCGGCCAGCTCCTTGCCGCGGAAGGCCAGCGACGACACGCCGCGCCGGCCGGAGGCGTAGAAGACGACCTGGCGGCCCTCCGCCTCGTGGTCGGCCGCCGCCCGCAGCCCGGCGCGCAGGATCTGCGAGTTGAACGCGCCGGCCAGCCCGCGGTCGCCCGTCACCAGGTGCAGGGCGACGGTGCGGACGTGCTCGTGCTCCTCGAGGATCGGCAGGTTGGGGATGTTCTCCGCGGCCTGCGCGGCCTGGCGCGTCATGCGCCGGATCGCCCCCGCGTACGGGCGCAGGGACTCGATGCGCTGCTCGGCGCGGCGCAGGCGCGCCGCGGCCACCATCTCCATCGCCCGGGTGATCTTCTGGACGTTCTTGACCGACGCGATGCGGTCCTTGACGTCGCGCTGCGTCTGCATGGGCTAGGCGGGGACCGCCTCGGGCTCCTCTTCGGTCTCGGGCTGCTCCTCCTCGGCGCGCTCGCGGCGCGACACGCGGTCGGACTCGCCGGCCTCCACCGGCTGGCCCTCCTCGTCGAGGTCGTAGCCGAAGTCGTCGGCGAACTCCGCCACCGCCTTGTCGATGCCCTCCACGACGTCGTCGGACCACTCGCCATCGGCGACGCGGCCCAGCAGCTCGCCGTGGTCGGAGCGCGTGCGCTTGGTGAGCTGGTCGAGGAACTCCGTGACGCGGTCGACCTTGATGCGGTCCAGGTAGCCGTTGGTGGCGGCGTAGACCTGCACGACCTGGTCCTCCACCGTCATCGGGTTGCGCTCCTTCTGGTTCAGCGTGGCCACCAGGCGCTCGCCGCGGGCCAGCGTGCGCTGGGTGTCCACGTCGAGCTCGGAGCCGAACTGGGCGAAGGCCTCCAGCTCGCGGTACTGGGAGAGATCCAGCCGCAGGCGGCCCGCCACCTTCTTCATCGGCGAGATCTGCGCGTTGCCGCCCACCCGCGAGACCGAGATCCCGACGTTGATCGCCGGGCGCACGCCCGCGTAGAACAGGCGCGGCTCGAGGAAGATCTGACCGTCGGTGATCGAGATGACGTTCGTCGGGATGTAGGCGGACACGTCGCCGGCCTGCGTCTCGATGATCGGCAGCGCGGTCAGCGAACCGCCGCCCAGGTCGTCGTTGAGCTTCACCGCGCGCTCCAGCAGCCGCGAGTGCAGGTAGAAGACGTCGCCCGGGTAGGCCTCGCGGCCGGGCGGGCGGCGCAGCAGCAGCGACATCTGGCGGTAGGCGTACGCGTGCTTGGTGAGGTCGTCGTAGATGCACAGCGCGGCCTTGCCGTTGTAGAGGAAGTGCTCGCCCATCGCGCAGCCCGCGTAGGGCGCCATGAACTTGATCGGCGCCGCCTCGTCGGCCGAGGCGGCCACGATGATCGTGTTCTCCAGGGCGCCGTTCTCCGCCAGCGTCTCCGCCAGCTGGACGACCGTGGCCATGCGCTGGCCGATCGCCACGTAGACGCAGATCAGGTCCTTGTCCTTGTTGTTGATGATCGTGTCGATGGCGATCGCCGACTTGCCGGTCTGGCGGTCGCCGATGATCAGCTCGCGCTGGCCGCGGCCGATCGGGATCATCGAGTCGATCGCCTTCAGGCCGGTCTGCATCGGCTCGGTCACCGGCTGGCGCTGGACCACGCCGGGGGCCTTGAACTCGGCGGGGCGAAACTCGGTGGTCTCCACGTCGCCCTTGCCGTCCAGCGGGTTGCCCAGCGGGTCGACGATGCGACCGAGCAGGGCGTCGCCCACCGGGATCTGCAGGAGGCGGCCGGTGCGCTTGGCGGTGTCGCCCTCCACGACCTTGTCCCAGGGACCGAACAGCACGGCGCCCACGTTGTCGGACTCCAGGTTCAGGGCCAGGCCCGTCACGTCGTGGGGCAGCTCGAGCATCTCGAAGGCCTGGCAGTTGTCGAGGCCGTGGATGCGCGCGATCCCGTCGGCCACGGAGAGGATGGTCCCGACCTCGGCGAGGTCGCCGCCGCCCGTCTCCAGCCCCTCGATGCGGCTCTTGAGGATCGAAGTGATTTCGTCGGGGTTGATGTGCATCAGGCTCTCGCCACCTGCTTTCTCAGTTGCTCTAGTCGGTTTCGGATCGAGGCGTCGAGGATGGAGTTCCCGACGCGCAGGACGATGCCCCCGAGGATGTCAGGGTCGACCTCGCTCTTCAGCTCGATGCGCCGGCCGGTCTGCTGGCCGATCGCGTCGCCGATCTGGCGGACGGTCTCGTCCTCCAGCTCGATCGCGCTCGTGACCTGCACCGGCAGCAGACGGTTCTCATCCTCCCACAGCTCGTCGAACTGGCGCCGGATCCGCAGCAGCGCCGGCATGCGGTGCTTCTCCACCAGCAGTTCGAGGAAGTTGACCAGCGTCTCGTCGGCGCCCTCCACGGTCTTGCGCAGGCCGTCCTTCTTCTCCTCGGTGGAGAAGTACGGGGAGAAGAAGAACACCTGCAGGTTGCGCTCGCTTGCCAGCGCGTCGGCGAACTGGCCCAGCTCCTCGCGCAGCGCGTCGAGCTTGTCCTGCTCCTGCGCCACCTCGAAGAGGGAGCGCGAGTAGACCTGGGCGATCTCCTCCACTAGCGCTCAGCGCCCCCGTTCGCCGGGCCGCCGGACAGCGCCGAGAAGTCCAGGTCCGCCAGCGCCTCCTCGACCAGCTTGCGCTGGTCCTCGGCGGTGAGCGTCTTGCGCGTCACGCGCTCCGTCGCCATGACCGTCAGGTCCGCGACCTCGCGGCGCAGCTCCTGGATGGCCCGGCGCGTCTCGGCCTCGATGTCGCGCCGCGTCTGCTCCATGAGCTCCTCGCGCTTCTGCCGCGACTCCGCGGCCGCCTCGCGCTCGGCGTTCTCCGCCGCCTTGCGCGCCCGGGCGATGATCTGGTCGGCCTGCTCGCGGGCCTCGGTGAGGCGCTCGCGGTACTCGGCCAGCAGCTCGTCGGCCTCCTTGCGGGTACGGGCGGCGTGCTCGATCGACTCCTCGATCGCGTTGGCGCGGCGGTCCAGCGCCTCCTGGATGCGCGGGAAGGCCAGCCGGCGCAGGATCAGGTAGGTGATCCCGAACGCGATCAGCGTCCAGATCATGAGCCCGAGCCCGGGGGTGACGAGGAAGTTCCCCGACTCCTCCTCCGTGGCCGCGAATGTCAGGACCGCGAGCATCAGCCCGACAGGAAGAAGGCGATCAGGCCGAAGATGAACGCGTAGAAGACGATCGCCTCGGTCAGCGCGAAGCCCAGCCACTGGATCGACGTGATCTCGTCACGCATCTCCGGCTGGCGCGTCACCGACTCGATCACCTTCCCGAAGATGTAGCCCACGCCCACCCCCGGGCCGATCGTGCCCAGCCCCGCGCCCACGCCCAGGGCGATGGCCTGCAGGCCCTTCTTCGTCTCCTCCGCCGCCGCGGCCTGCGCGAGGACGGTCAATGCTCCAAGGTCCATTCAGTTTCCTCCTTAGTGATGCGCCGAGGTGGCGCCGCCGAAGTAGATGGAAGTCAGGGTCGCGAAGATGAAGGCCTGCAGCGTGGCCACCAGGCCGACCTCGAAGATGTAGAAGGCGATGGCCATCGGCAGGGTGAACACGCCGATGGCCGCCAGGCCGAGCAGGACGACCAGCCCACCGGCCATGAACAGGATCAGCAGGTGGCCGGCCAGGATGTTGGCGAAGAGTCGCACGGAGAGCGAGATGATCCGGACGAACTGGGAGATCACCTCGATCACGAAGATCACGCCCTTCATGGGCCCGCCGGGCGTCCCCGCGGGGATCCACGACTTGAAGTAGGGAATGAAGCCCTGGGCGCGCACGCCCTCGACGTGGTAGGCGACCCATACGAAGAGGGTCAGCACGAGCGGGATCGAGATGTTGGCCGTGGCCGCGTACAGCGCGAAGGAGGGGATCCCGAAGCCCAGCACGTCGACCTTCTCGTGCGTGTTGGTCGGCAGCGGGAGGTAGCCGATCATGTTCGAGAACCAGATGAACAAGAACAGCGTGCCGACGAAGGCGAACCACCGGCTCGCCATGCGGCTGTCCATGTTGCCCTTGGTGATGTTGTCGCGCATGAGCACGTAGGCGGCCTCGACCGCGGTCTGGACCCGGTTGGGCTTGTCTTGCATGCGGCGGGCGATCCAGGTCATCGCGAAGATCGTCCCCGCGGAGGCGAGGAACAGGTAGAGGACCGCCTTGTTGATCGACATGTCCAGCGGCCCGATCTGCAGCGGCACCCAGTCGTCGAGCTTGAACTCGTTCTGGGGCTTGAACTCCTCGTTCTTGCCGTCCGAGCCGAAGGCGACGCCCAGCAGGATCCCCACGCCCACCCAGGCCGCGACGCCGAGCAGGATCTTGTGGATGGTCCTCATCGCGCGTCCTCGAACGGGCGCAGCACCATGTTGATGCTGAAATGCACGGTGAACAGGGCGATCACCAGGACGGCGGCGGACAGGCCGGTCTCGTTGTTCGTGGAGACACCCACGACGAACACGGTCAGCGCCACCAGCCAGCCCCGCGCGATCATGCTGCCCGCGGTCAGGCCCGCCACCGTGCGGATGTCCTCCGACGCCCGCGCGCGGCGCTCCAGCGCGTCGCGCAGCAGCCGCTGGGCAACCCAGGCGCCGCTGCCCGCGAGCCACCCGGCGAGCGGGAATCCCGCCAGCAGGAACACCGGCAGCGCCAGCGCCAGCGCGACGATGTCGAGATAGCGCAGGACGACCATCGGGGCAGGGGTCTCTGAAGCGATCGCGTGGGCCATACAGACACGAAATCCCGCGCCACACAAGGGCGGGGCGGGGGCCGCGAGTCTATACGTTGCGCGCGTAGACGCGCTCGGTCGTGCCCCCACCGCTCGCGCCGAACCCGTCGAGCGGAACCTCCGCCCACACCCGCGTCGCGCGGCCGCCCTCGACGCCCCAGCGCGAGGCCAGGCGGTCGACCACGACGAGGCCCCAGCCGCCCGGCTCGCCCGGCTCGGGCGGCTCGGCGGGGACCTCGAAGCCCGCGCCGCCGTCGATCACCTCGACGCGCACCACGCCGTCGCGCATCGACAGCGCCAGGTCCACCGCACCGCGACGGTCGAGCCCGTGGCGGATCGCGTTCGTGACCAGCTCGGAGACGACCAGGCGCAGCTCCGACAGCGCCCCCTCGGACATCCGCCCGGCGGCGAGCGCCTCGATGGCCTCGCGGGCCGCGCAGGGTGCGTTCGGGCCATGGGGGAGCGTGTGACGGACGTGCACGGGGACGCACCTCGGCAGATGGTGAAACCCATCCTCGGCGTCGCATATTCGCTTGCCCGTATCCCCCCAGGGGAAAACGTGCGAATGCGGGTAGGATCGCCGTCGTGCGGCACTGGGACCTCAACGAGCTCCGCGTCGAGCCTCACCAGCCCGAGGTCCTGCACTCCGAGGGCGAGGGGCGCAGCATCGCGATCCAGCTCCCGGCGGGCGAGCGCCTGCAGGAGCACCAGGTCCACGAGCGCGCCTGGCTGGTCGTCGTGAACGGGGAGATCGAGGTCGACTCCGACGGCGAGACCGTGCGCGGCGGGACCGGCTTCCTCTCGGTGTTCGACCCCAACGAGCCGCACGAGGTCCGCGCCGTGTCGGACGCGCGCCTGCTGCTGCTGCTGGCGCCGTGGCCGGGCCAGGGGCACCCGAGCCGCCGCGTCGCGTGAGCATGCGGGTCCTGGTCCTCACCGCCGAGCCGGTGACCGGGGAGATGGTGCGCGCCGCGGTGGGCGAGGAGGCCGAGGGCGCCGAGGTGCTCGTGGTCTCCCCCGCGCTGCACGACTCACCCGTCGCCTTCTGGGTCTCGGACTCCGACGAAGCGATCGCGGAGGCCCAGCAGGTGGCCGACGAGACCGTCGAGCGCCTGGAGGAGGACGGTCTCGACGCCGCCGGGGACACCGGCGAGAGCGAGCCGCTGCAGGCGGTACAGGACGCGCTGGCCACGTTCCCCGCCGACCGCATCGTCGTCTTCTCGCACCCGGAGGCCCAGCGCGCCTACCGCGAGGAGGATCTCGAGGGCATCGAGGAGCGCTTCGGCGTCCCGGTCGTGCGCTCGACGGTGAGCCGCTAGGCGGCCTCGACCGCCGGCAGCCCCACGCCGATCACCTTCAGCCGGCGCGACAGCGCCGTGAAGGCGTACTCGTTGACCTCGTCGGAGGAGTAGCCGAGGATCTCGTAGGAGTCGCCGAGCTGTAGGCCCGGCGGCACGAACACGGACGCCGCGATCGGCAGCAGCTCGACGAGCTTGTCCTGCATGCGCTTGGCCAGCGCCGGGTCGCGCACCTTCTGCTGCAAGAACCAGGTGCCGTAGGCGACGTGGCGGTGCTCGTCGCGCGAGATCAGCTTGAAGCCCTCGACGAAGCCCGGGAACAGGCCGTCTCGCTCGCAGAAGTCGGTGATGAACCGCTGGCCGGTGAGGGCGAGCGTCCCCTCGATGACCATGTGGTAGGTCGTGACGAAGTCCACCTTGGCCTCGAGGTCGCGCGGGTCGTCGAGCAGGCGCCGGCAGGCGTCGACGAGGTGGCCGTCGAACAGCGTGACGAAGGCGTCGTTGAGGTCCTCCCGCGCGCGGGCGAGGCGCTCCTCGAACGTCGTGCCGTAGGCCAGCACCTGATCGTAGAAGCGGTTGAAGTGCTGGGCGTGGCGCGCCTCGTCGACCTGCTGCGTGGTCAGGAAGGCCTCCTCGGACTGCGTCTCGTAGGCGGCCACGAGACCCGTGAACTGCGTGGTCACGCGCTCCTCGCCGATGAAGAACGAGGACAGATTCCAGGCGACCTGGCGCTGACGGTCGCGGTCCAGCGACCTCCAGTCCTCCGCGTCGCGGCTCAAGTCGATCGTGTGTGCCTGCCAGTTCTGGCGCTCCCACAGCTCGTAGAGCTGCTGCGGGTCCATCAGCGTGACCGACGAGAGCTGCGACTCGTCGCTGATCGTGCCTACGTCCCCCTGCTGGGTGAGGTCGAGAAGTGTGGGCATGTCGGCGAGTCAACCGGACGTTTGACACCGTGTCAAGGGAGGGTCTAGCCTGCCGCGCCATGGCGTCCCTGGTCCCCCGCGCGGCGCACTCCGAGAAGCGCGCCGCCGTCGAGGCGGCGGTGCTCGACGCCACCGAGCGGCTGCTGACCGAGGGCCGCGCGTTCTCCGACCTGCGGGTGGAGGAGATCGCCACGCGCGCCGGCCTGTCGCGCACGGCCTTCTACTTCTACTTCCGCGGCAAGCGCGAGCTGCTGATGCGCCTCACCGAGCGTGTCAGCGACCGGATGTACGCCGAGGGCGAGGCGTGGTGGACCGACGAGGGCGAGGGCCCGGAGGCGCTGACGACCGCGCTCGAGCGCGCCGTCGGCGTCTGGGCCGAGCACGGCGTGCTGATGCGCGCGACGGTCGAGGCCTCCGCCTACGACGACGTGATCGCCCAGTTCTGGCGGGCGGTGATGGACGGGTTCGTCGACGGCACCCGGCAGCGGATCGAGGCCGACGGGGTCGACGTCCCGGCGGAGGCCACGGCGTTCGCGCTGTGCTGGATGAGCGAGCGCGCGTGCTACGAGTGGCTGGTCCGCGGCGGCGACCTGCGCGACCCGCGGCTGCTGGAGGGCCTGACCGCGGTCTGGCTGCGCACGCTGTACCCGGACGCCGCCTAGGGCCCCGGCCCGCGGATCGCCTCGAACTCGCCCGTCTCCACCTCGCGCTCCACGCGCGCCTCGATCTCGTGCTCGGAGGTGTCGGGGTCCAGCGCGCGCAGCTGGCGCTCGCGCAGCCGGCGGAACTTGAAGATCTCCAGGACGTAGACCAGATAGACGCTGGCGGCCAGCGCGGCCAGCCCGAGCCCGGCCATCACGAGCGTCCACGCGGTGTCGAAGTTGCCCGCGTCGTCGGAGTAGGGCACGAAGCGCAAGGCCAGGGCCAGGCCGGCCAGCGCGACCGTCCAGCCGTAGAGGTAGAGGACGGTCCGGCGCTGCGAGAAGCCGATGCGCGAGAGCCGGTGGTGGAAGTGCTCGGTGTCCGCCTCCCACGGCTTGCGCCGGTACTTCAGCCGCTTGGCCACCACGAAGCCCGTGTCGAGGAACGGCACGGCGAGCACCACGAGCGGCCCCACGAGCGCGATCAGGGCGTTGGTCTTCAGCGAGCCCTGGATGGCGACGCATCCGAGCAGCAGCCCGAGGAGGTTGGAGCCGCTGTCCCCCATGAAGACCGACGCGGGGTGGAAGTTGTGGAACAGAAAGCCCAGCGCGGCGCCGGCGGTCAGGGCCGCCAGCACGCCGGCGGCGTTGCGTTCCAGGTCGAAGGCGATGATCGCGAAGGTGGCCGCGCTGATCGTGCAGACCCCCGCGGCCAGGCCGTCGATGCCGTCGGAGAAGTTCACGACGTTCATCAGGCCCACCAGGCCCAGCAGCGTGAGCGGCTCGGCCAGCCCGCCCAGCTCGACGCGGTGCACGAACGGCAGCGTGAAGTTCTCCACCACGACGCCCGAGAGCACGGGGATGAGCCCCGCGCCGACCTGTCCGGCGAGCTTGACCGGCGCCGGGAGGTCGAAGGCGTCGTCCAGGCCGCCCACGATCGCGATCACGCCCGCGCCGGCCAGGATGCCGCGCAGCTCGCCGTCCAGGGGCAGCCACACCAGCGCCGAGACCACCGCGCCGGCGAGGATCGCCAGCCCGCCGAGCCGCGGCGTCGCCGCTCGCGCCAGGCCGCGCTCGCGCGGCTCGTCGACCACTCCGTAGCGGCGCGCGAGGCGGGCCACGAGCGGCGTCGCGAGGGCCGAGACCGCGAGCGCCGTGAGGAAGGCGAGCGCCGCGTCCGCCACCGTCATGGGCCGTAGCATGACAGCGCCCCCGGCGCGGGCCGGGTCAGCCGGCGGCTTCGAGCATCAGCCGGGCCAGCAGCGCGGGGTCGCGCCGCTCGCCCGCCCGCGTGCCCGCCGGGCGCTTGCGCAGCTCCAGCGCGCGCGGGTCCGACAGGGGCTTGAGCCGCCCCTCGTGCATCAGCGCCTCGTCCACACCGCCGAGCCGCGCCGCGTACGTCGTGTAGACGGGGGTCCCGAGCGCCACCGCCTCGCGGTTCATGGTCCCGCCGGCCGACACCACCAGGTCGGCCAGCGCGATCAGGCTCTGGGCGTCCACCGGCCCGTCGGGGATGACGAGCGACGGCAGTCCCAGCGCGCGCACCTCGGCGCGCTGCTCGGCCGTGCGCGGCAGCACGACCGCCTGCACGCCGTCGCGGTCCCCGACGTGCGCCAGGACCTGGTGGTAGAGCGGGTTCGAGCGCCGGTGGTAGAGCGAGACGGCGGGCGGCGGGCGCAGGACCACGAGCACGTTCGCGCGATCGAGGCCCAGCGTGTCCAGCACGCCTTCGTCGGGGGCGAAGTCGGCGAGGTAGTACTCCTCCTTGAGCCCCGGGTAGCGCACGAGCTTGTGCGCGCGCACCCCGTACGGGCGCAGGCGCTCGGGCGGGATGCGGTCGGGGACCAGCACGCGCCGCGCCAGGCGGCAGCCGATGTGGTGCTGGAAGCTGGCGAACTCGTAGTCGAAGGTGTTGACGGCAGGGATGCGCAGCGACGCGGCGGCCAGGGCCAGGTCGTTGGAGCCGTGGCCCAGCGCGAGGTCGAAGCCGCGCCCGCGCCCGAAGCGGCGCAGCTCACGGGTGCGCGAGACGAGCGCCGCCACCTTGCGCGAGCGCCGCGCGCCGCCGTGCTGCCCGAACGCGACGTGCTCGATGCCGTGCATCCGCAGCAGGCCGAGTGTGTCGGCGTAGTCGCGCGCGGTCACCTCGACCTCGTGCCCCTGCGCGCGCAGGAGCGCGACGATGGGCCGGAAGACCACTGGGTGGGCGGGCGCGGTCATGTCGATCCAGATGCGCACGGCTAGGCGACCTCGGCGGCCGGACGGGCCGCGCGGCGCTGGTTCCACAAGGTGAACGTGAGCAGGCCCCACAGCTGGCGCGAGAGGTCCTCCGTGCCCGCGAGGTGGCGGTCCAGGACGGCGGTCACCGCCTCCGGGCGCAGGCAGCCCTGCGCCCGGACCACGTCGGGCGCCAGCACCTCGCGGGCCAGCGGCGCCAGCTCGCCGCGCAGCCACGCGCCCGCGGGGATCGAGAACCCCTGCTTGCGGCCGTGGACGATCTCCCGCGGCACCAGGGGGGCCACGGCCCGGCGCAGCAGCCGCTTCTTGGACAGCCCGCGGACCTTCATGCGCGCCGGCAGCGCCAGCGCCAGCTCGGCCACCACCGGGTCCAGGAAGGGGACGCGGGCCTCCAGCGAGTGGGCCATGCTCGCCCGGTCGGTCTTCACCAGCAGGTCGTCCACCAGGTAGACGGTGGTGTCCACGTCGGCCAGGCGGGCGAGCGGCTCGGCGCCCTGGGTCTCCGCGTAGCGCGCGCGCAGGGCGTCCAGCGGGTCGCGGCCGCGGGGGCGGCCGGCCAGCAGCGCGGCGCGCTGGGGCTCGGCGAAGATCTCCTTCCAGGCGTGGTGGCGCTCCAGCGGCGGCAGCGCGGCGCCGCGCACGAAGCGCTTGGCCCGGTACTCCAGCGACACCTTGCGCGAGGAGGCGGGCAGGCGCTCGACCAGCGGCCGGGCGAGGCGGGCGGGCGCGCGCAGCCAGGGCGCGAGCTGGTCGGCGACGTAGGTGTAGTAGCCGCCGAACAGCTCGTCTCCCCCTTCGCCGGAGAGCACCACCTTGACGTCGCGCGCGGCCAGCTCGGACACCAGATAGGTGGGCAGCGCCGAGGAGTCCGCGAACGGCTCGTCGAACGCGTCGACCAGGCGCGGCAGCAGCTCGGCGGCGTCCGGGCGCAGCACCAGCTCGCGGTGCTCGGTGTCGTAGCGGCGCGCCACCGTGCGCGCGCGCTCCAGCTCGTCGAACGAGCGCTCCTCGAAGCCGATCGAGAACGTGCGCAGGCGCCCGGAGACCTCGCCGGCCGCGAGTGCGGCCAGCGCGGAGGAGTCCACGCCGCCGGACAGCAGCACGCCGACCGGCACGTCGGCCACCAGGTGCGCGCGCACCGAGTCGCGCAGGCGGTCGCGCAGCTCGTCGGCCAGGGCGTCCTCGGGCTCGCGGCGCACGCGCTCGGCGTCCACGGGCCGCGGGCGGGTGAAGCGCTCGACCCGCGGCTCTCCCCCGCCCTCCCACACCAGCCGGTGTCCCGCGGGCAGCTTGCGCGCCTCGCGGTAGATCGTGAGCGGGCCCGGGATCGAGTTGAAGGCGAGGAACGCCTCCAGCGCGTCGGGATCGACGTCGCGGTCGAACCCGGGGTCGGCCAGCAGGGCCTTGAGCTCGGAGGCGAAGGCGAGCGTCCCGCGCGCGGCGCGCCAGTACAGCGGCTTGATCCCGAAGGGGTCGCGCGCCAGCAGCAGCCGGCGCGTGCGGGCGTCCCACAGGGCGAGCGCGAACATGCCGCGCAGCTCGGTCACGAAGTCCGGCCCGCGCTCCTCGTAGAGGTGCACGAGGACCTCGGTGTCGCTGCCCGTGGCGAAGGCGTGGCCGCGCGCCCGCAGGTCCTCGCGCAGCTCGCGGTAGTTGTAGATCTCCCCGTTGCAGACGACGTGCACCGTGCCGTCCTCCGAGGCGATCGGCTGGTCGCCGTGCTCGAGGTCGATGATCGACAGCCGGCGCATCGCCAGTCCCACGGGCCCGTCGAGCAGCGAGCCGGCGCTGTCGGGCCCGCGGTGGACCAGCGTCGCGTTCATCGCCTCCAGCAGCGCCGGGTCGACCGGGGCCGCGCCGTCGAGCGACGCCAGGCCGCAGATGCCGCACATCGGGCGATGCTAGTCGGGACGCGCCAGGACCGGCCGGCCCGAGGGGGTGGCGAGCCGCACCAGCGTGGCCGCGACGATGCGCAGGTACAGGCGCACCGAGCGGTCGGCGATGTACTCGAGGTCGTGCGCCAGCTTCTCGGCCCACGTCATCTCGCGCGTGATGCGCAGCTGGGCGAAGCCGGTGATCCCGGGGCGCACCACCAGGCGCTGCCAGTACTGCGGTATCTCGAGGCACAGCTCCTCGAAGAACGTCGGCCGGATGGGGCGCGGGCCGACGATGCTCATCGAGCCCGCCAGCACGTTCCACAGCTGCGGCGCCTCGTCCAGGTGCGTGGCGCGCAGCACGCGGCCCAGGCGGGTGCTCTCCATCGCGGTCAGCGAGGTCAGCGTCGGGCCCAGGTAGGGGCCCAGGCGCACCTCCGCGTCGGGCGTGAGCGTGCGGAACTTGTACATCGTGAAGATCTCCCCCGCCCGGCCGACGCGGCGCCCGCGGTAGAGGATCGGTCGCCCCGAGGTGAGGCGGATGGCGACCGCGACGGCGGCCATCGGCACGGCCAGGATCGCGAGCGCCACCGCGGCGATCGCCACGTCCAGCGCGCGCAGCGCCAGGTCCACCGGACGCGGCTGGCCGAACTCGCGCGCCAGGGCCGCGTAGCGGGCGCTGAGAGGCCCCTCGGGATCGGACGGTGCGACCGCGGGGGCCAAGCCGCCCTACACGGCGGCCGGCGTGCCGAGGTGGGCGTAGAGCGGGTAGCGCTCGGCCACCGCGGCGGCCCGATCGGCGAGCTCGGCGCGGCGGTCCTCGAAGCCCGGCTGCAGGGCGGCGGCGATGACCGCGCCCAGCTCGCGGAAGTCGTCGCGCCGCAGGCCGCGCGTGGCCAGCGCGGACGCGCCCACGCGCAGGCCGCTGGAGACCATCGGCGGGCGGGGGTCGAAGGGAACGGCGTTGCGGTTCACGGTGATCCCGATCTCGTCCAGGCGGTCCTCCGCCTGCTGGCCGTCCAGCTGCGACTCGCGCAGGTCGACCAGCACGAGGTGCACGTCGGTGCCGCCGGTCAGCACGCTCACGCCGTTGCCGGCGTCCAGGAGCTGCTCGGCCACCGCCTGCGCGCCCTCGATCGTGCGCTGCTGGCGCTCCTTGAAGGCGTCGGAGCCGGCGATGCGCAGCGCCACCGCCTTGCCCGCGATCACGTGCTCCAGCGGCCCGCCCTGCTGGCCGGGGAAGGTGGACGAGTTCAGCTTCTTCGCGAGCGCCTCGTCGTTGCTGAGGATCATCCCGCCACGCGCGCCGCCCAGCGTCTTGTGGATGGTGGTCGTGGTGACGTGGGAGTGCGGGACCGGGTTGGGGTGCAGCCCGGCCGCGACCAGTCCCGCGAAGTGCGCCATGTCGGTGAGCAGGTAGGCGTCCACCTCGTCGGCGATCGCGCGGAAGCGCGCGAAGTCCAGGTGGCGGGGGTAGGCCGACCAGCCGGCCAGGATGAGCTTGGGCCGGTGCTCGTGGGCCAGGCTCGCCACCTCGTCCATGTCCACGCGCGACTCCTCGCGCGTGACGTGGTAGGCCACGACGTCGTACAGGCGCCCGGAGAAGTTCTTGGCCATGCCGTGGGTGAGGTGGCCGCCGTGGCTGAGATCCAGTCCCAGGATCCTGTCGCCGGGCTCCAGCAGGGCGGCGTAGGCGATCGCGTTGGCCTGGGCGCCGGCGTGCGGCTGGACGTTGGCGAAGCCCGCCCCGAACAGCGCCTTGGCGCGCTCGATGGCCAGCGTCTCGGCCACGTCGACGTGCTCGCAGCCCCCGTAGTAGCGCTTGCCCGGCAGCCCCTCGGCGTACTTGTTGGTCAGCACGGAGCCCTGGCACTCCAGGACCGCCTGGGGGACGAAGTTCTCCGAGGCGATCATCTCCAGCGTGCGCTGCTGGCGCTCGAGCTCGTTGCCCAGGACCTCGGCGATCTCGGGGTCGACCTCGGTCAGCGGGCGGTTGAAGAAGTCGGGCGGCAGGTCGGTCATCGGGTGCCCGACGATAGCGCCTCCTCCAGCGCGCCGGCGGGTACGGCGCCCTCGCGCAGGACCGTCCAGCGCCCACTTTCCGCGTAGGCGCGCAGGTCGACCACCGTGCTGGGCGTGCCCGGCAGCTCGCCGGCGTCCAGGACGAGGTCGGCGCCTTCTCTGATCTGCGTGGGGACGTCCTGCGCTCGCCGGGGATCCGGGCCGCCGGAGTGGTTGGCGCTGGTTTGCAGGACCGGCCGCTTCACACTCGCGAGCGGCCTAAGACGGCCGGTCAGGAGGGGGACGCGCAGCCCTAGGTTTGGCAGCACCACGGTGACCGCGCCGGGGAGCAGGCGGGTCAGTGCCTCGCGCGTCTTGGGCGGCAGGTCGGGGAGGGCGCTCAGCGCCCGGTCGCGGTCGAAGTACATGACGGCCGAGGGCTTGTCCGGGCGCCGACCCTTGAGCGCGTACATCCTGGCGATCGCCGCCTCGTCGTCGGGGTCGCAGGCCAGGCCGTAGACGGTGTCGGCGGGGAAGATCGCCACGCCGCCGGCGGCCACGCAGCGCTCGAAGACCTCGACCTCCTCGTGCGTCACCGCCGGCCGATCACCACGCGCTCGATGCCGGCGAGGTCGCGCCGCGTCTCGGTGGCGTAGCCGGCGGCGGCGAGCAGCTCGGCCACCACGTCCTCCTGGGCCAGCCCGACCTCCAGCGCGACGAAGGGCGTGCCGTCCAGCTGCGACGCCAGCCGCCGCAGCAGCGCCAGGCCCTCCTCTTCGGCCACGACCGCGAGGCGCGGCTCGTGGTCGGCGATCTCGGGCGCCAGCCGAGCGTAGTCGCCCGGCGCGACGTAGGGGATGTTGGCCAGCAGGGCCTCGAAGGGACCGCCCGCGCCGTCGAGCAGGTCGGCCTGGCGGAACTCGACGTCGAGCCCCAGGCGCGCCGCGTTGGCGCGCGCCACCTCGAGCGCGCCGGCGTCCACCTCGGTGGCCGTGACGTGCAGGTCCGGGCGCTCGTGCTTGAGCGACAGCGCGACCGCGCCGCTGCCGGTGCCGATCTCCACGACGCGCGTCCCGCGCGGGAGGGCGAGGCCCACCTCCACGAGCACTTCGGTGTCCGGCCGCGGGATCAACACGCGCGGGTCGACCGCCAACTCGAGGTGGCGAAAGCCCTTGCGGCCGAGGATGTAGGCGACGGGCTCGCGGCCCTCGCGGCGCGCGACGAGCGCTTCGAAGGCGGCGGCCTGCGTCGGGGCGAGCTCGCTGCGCGCGTCGACCACCAGGCGCGCGCGGTCGGTGCCCATGACCTCGGCGAGCAGCAACTCCGCATCCAGGCGGGGCGAGTCGCAGCCGGCGGCTCGCAGCCGGGCCGCCGCTGCGGCCAGCGCGCCGCTCACGGTCTGTGCGGCCGTCGCTCCGGTCATGACGTCCTTGCCGCCTGCGCCTCGAGCGCGCGGCGGCGCTCGTCGGCGTCCAGCGCCGCGGTCATCTCCTCCAGGTCGCCGCCCAGCACGCGTTCGACGCCGTGGACGGTCAGGCCGATCCGGTGGTCGGTGATGCGGTCCTGCGGGAAGTTGTAGGTGCGGATCTTCTCGGCGCGCTCGCCCGTCCCCACCTGCGCGCGGCGGTCGGCGGCCAGCTCGGCCTGCTGCTCGGCCAGCGCGCGCTCGTAGAGCCGCGCGCGCAGGACGCGCATCGCCTTCTCGCGGTTCTGCAGCTGTGACTTCTCGTCCTGCATCGCGACGACGATGCCCGTCGGCTGGTGGGTGATGCGCACGGCGGAGTCCGTCGTGTTCACCGACTGCCCGCCCGGGCCGCTGGAGCGGTAGACGTCGACCTGCAGGTCGTTGGGGTCGACCTTCACGTCGACGTCCTCGGCCTCCGGCAGGACCGCGACAGTGGCCGTCGAGGTGTGGATGCGCCCCTGCGACTCGGTCGCCGGCACGCGCTGCACGCGGTGCGTGCCGCCCTCGTGCTTGAACACGGAGTAGGCGCCGTCGCCCTTGATGGCGAACGTGTAGGCGCCGTCGGTCACCTCGATCGGCTCGGTGGCGAACTTCCGGCGCTCCGCGTACTTGACGAGCATCCGGTACAGGTCGCCCGCGAACAGGCCGGCCTCCTCCCCGCCGGTTCCCCCGCGGACCTCCACGATCACGTTCTTGTCGTCGTTGGGGTCGCGCTCGACCATGGCGAGGCGGATCTCGTCCTCGAGCTCCTCCAGCCGGGCCGTGGCGGTGTCCAGCAGCTCGCGCAGCTCGGGGTCGTCGCCGTCCTCCAGCAACTCGCGCGCGCCGGCGGCGTCGTCGGCGGCGCGCCGCCACTCCGCGGCCAGCCGCGCGGCGGGCTCCAGCTCGCGGTAGGCGCGCCCGACCTCCGCGTAGCGGTCGCGATCCGCGATCACGGCAGCGTCCGACATCTCGCGCTCCAGCTCCGCGAAG
>JAPSGI010000011.1 GCA_031177685.1 Solirubrobacteraceae bacterium
GACCCGGCCAGCCCGTTGGCGGCCTCGTTGACGGTGCCGTCGCCGCCGAAGGCCACGACCGCGTCGTAGCCATCCAGCGCGGCCTCGCGGCACAGCTCGGTCGCGTGGCCGCGGCCCTCGGTGTCCACCGCGTCGATCTCGTAGCGGCCGCGCAGCGCGTAGACGACCAGGTTGCGCAGGCGGTCGGAGACCGTGGACGCGTACGGGTTCACGATCACGAGCATCCGCTTGCTCGGTCGAGCGCCTTCCGCGTGCTCGACGGCGAGTCGCTCGAGCGTCTCCAGGGTGGCGGCCACGGGGAGGCCCCACTATACGCTGCGGCCCATGCCCGCCGTCAGCGTGATCGTGCCGGCGCGCGACGCCGCGGCCACCCTGGTGCGGACGCTGCGCGGACTCGAGGCCCAGCAGCGCGCGCCGGACTTCGAAACGATCGTCGTGGACGACGGATCGATCGACGGCACGGCACGGATCGCCGCCGCGTCGCCCGTCGTGTCCGAGGTCGTGGCGGGCGGGGGAGAGGGACCGGCGCACGCGCGCAACGCCGGGGCGGCCCGCGCGCGCGCCGAGCGCCTCGCCTTCCTGGACGCGGACTGCGAACCCGCGCCGGGCTGGCTCGCGGCGGGCGCGGCGGCGCTGGACGGCGCGCAGCTCGTCCAGGGCCAGGTGCGCCCGCGTGAGGACGCCCGCCCCGGCCCCTTCGATCGCACCCTGTGGGTCACGCGCGCGTGGGGGCTCTTCGAGAGCGCGAACCTGTTCTGCGAGCGAGAGCTGTTCGAGCGCCTGGGCGGCTTCGAGAGCTGGCTGCGTCCGCGGCGGGGCATCGAGCTGGGCGAGGACGTGTGGCTGGGGTGGCGCGCCCGGCGGGCGGGCGCCCGGACGGCCTTCTGCGCGCAGGCGCTGGCCTGGCACGAGGTCTTCCCGCGCGGCGCGCGCGCCTACGCGGCCGAGCGCGCGCGGCTGCGCTTCTTCCCGGCCATGGCCGCGCGCATCCCCGAGCTGCGCGAGGAGTTCCTCTACCGGCGCTTCTTCCTGGACCGCCGCAGCGCGCTGTTCGACCTGGCGGCCGCCGGCGCGCTCGTCGCGGCGGCCCGCCGCTCCCCGCTGCCCCTGCTCGCCGCGCTGCCCTACGCGCGCGAGGTCCGCCGGCACGCCGCCCGCGCCGGCGGGCATCCGCGCGCGCACGTCGCCGCGGCCGATGTGGCCGCCGACGCCGTCGGCGCCGCCGCGCTCGCCGCGGGCAGCGCCCGCGCGCGGACGCTGCTCCTCTAGAGCCAGCCTCGCCTGCGGAAGAAAGTCAGCATCGCGGCCATCATCACGACCATCGCCACGACGACGATCCAGAACGCCGACAGCGCGCCCTCCCCCGGCACGCGCACGTTCATCCCGAACACGCTCGCGATCAGCGTCAGCGGGAGGATCGCCACGCTGAAGGCGGTCAGCACGCGCAGCACGTCGTTGACCCGGTGCGAGATCACCGACTCGTTCGTGGCCTCCAGCGCCTCGACGGTCTCCTTGAAGCCCTCGAGCATCTGCCAGATCCGCTCCGAGGCGTCGACGATGTCGTCGAAGTAGATGTCCATGTCCGGCGCCATGTAGCGCTGCTTGTTGCGCTCCAGGTCCTCGAGCACCGCGCGCTGGGGGCGGACGATCTTGCGGAAGTTGATGATCTCCTGCTTGACGTTGGAGATGTCGCGCACGACGTCCTGCGAGCTGCCCTCGAAGACGTCGTCCTCGATGCGCTCGAGCTTGTTGCCCATCTTGCGCAGCATGGGGAAGGAGGCGTCGACGGCGTCGTCGACGATCTTGTAGAGCAGGTAGCCCGGCCCCTTGGAGAAGTACTGCTCGCGCAGCTCCTCGCGCGTGCGGCAGCGCTCGAACAGGTACTCCACCGGGTCGATCGGCTCGTTGGGCAGCGTGATCAGGTAGTCCGGGCCGACGAACAGGTCCAGCTCGGCCGCGTTGAGCCGCCCGACGTTCTTGTCGAAGCGCGGGAAGTGCAGCACGATGAACAGGTAGTCCTCGTACTCGTCGATCTTGGGGCGCTGGTTGCGCGAGAGGACGTCCTCGTAGTCCAGCGTGTGAAAGGCGAAGTGCTCCTCCAGCCAGGCGCGATCGACGGCGCGCGGGCGCTCGATGTTGATCCAGCGCAGGCCGTGGGACTCCACGACCTCGACGGAGGGGACTTCAGGCTCGGGTGCGGGCGCGACGACCCGACCACGTCCGCGCGTGGAGCGACCGAAGCGGGGCTTGGGAAGGCTCGGCATAGCGGGGACTGAGGGGGTCGTCGGGAGTCATCGTTCGGGCCGCGAGCCAGTGTACCTGCGCCGAGTCACTTGTTATGCTGCCGCCAGCATCCAGAGGGGTGGAGGGACTGGCCCTTAGAAACCCCGGCAACCATTCCGCCGTCTCGGCGGCGGGAACGGTGCCAATTCCTGCAGGCTCCAAGTAAAGCCTGGGAGATGTGTGAGCGGTCTTCTGGAACCTCTGCACATCCCGGGCAGAGGTTTTTTTCATGGCCATAGATGCGCTCCATTGCAAGGAATGTCGGGCCGAGTACGACCTCGGCGCGCACTACGTCTGCGAGCGGTGCTTCGGTCCGCTCGAGGTGACCTACCGGCACGCTCCGGTCGGCGACGTCGCGGCGGTGCGCCGCCGCATACAGGGCGGGCCCCAGAACATCTGGCGCTACGCCGACTTCCTCCCGCTGGAGGTGCAGCCGGGGCCCTCGCGGCGCGCGGCCTCGCGCGCCGGCCTGCCCGCCGGCTGCACGCCGCTCGTGCGCGCCGACCGCCTGGCCGAGCGCTTGGGGCTTGGCCAGGTGTGGGTCAAGAACGACGCCGCCAACCCGACGCACTCGTTCAAGGACCGCGTCGTCTCCGTGGCGCTGGCCCGCGCGCGCGAGCTGGGCTTCGACACGCTGGCCTGCGCCTCAACCGGCAACCTGGCCAACTCCGTCGCCGCGCACGCCGCGGCCGCGGGGCTGCGGTCCTACGTCTTCATCCCGGCCGACCTGGAGGAGCAGAAGGTACTGGCGACGGGTGTCTACGGCACCAACGTCGTCGCCGTGAACGGCACCTACGACGACGTCAACCGCCTGTGCACCGAGCTGTCGGCCGAGCACCCGTGGGCGTTCGTGAACGTCAACCTGCGGCCCTACTACGCCGAGGGGTCCAAGACGCTGGCCTACGAGACGGCCGAGCAGCTCGGGTGGGAGACGCCCGACCGCGTCGTGGCGCCCATCGCCTCGGGCTCGCTGTTCACGAAGCTCGCGCGCGGGTTCGAGGAGTGGCTGGAACTGGGGCTGATCGAGGGCGACGTACCGAAGTTCCACGGCGCCCAGGCTTCGGGGTGCGCGCCGGTGGCCAACGCCTACGCGAGCGGCCACGAGGTCTGCCGGCCGGTCAAGCCCGACACCATCGCCAAGTCGCTGGCCATCGGCAACCCGGCCGACGGGCCCTACGCCCTGGAGCTGGCGCGGCGCACCGGCGGCTCCATCGACGCCGTCACCGACGACGAGGTCCGCGCCGGCATCCGGCTGCTGGCCGAGACGACGGGGATCTTCACCGAGACGGCCGGCGGCGTGACGACCGCGACGCTGGCCAAGTTGGCGGGCCGCGGCGACATCGGCCGCGACGAGCGCGTGGTCGTCTACATCACCGGCGAGGGCCTGAAGACCCTCGACGCGGTGCGCGGCACGTTCGCCGTCCACCAGGTCGACGCCTCCGTGGACTCGTTCGCGGCGACCCTCCCCTCGGCGGTGACCGCTTGATGGGGGTCACGGTGTCGATACCCACGCAGCTGCGCGGGGTGACCGGCGGCGACGCCGAGGCGCAGGTCTCCGGCGGCACCGTGGGCGAGGTGCTCGACGAGCTGTTCGACCGCTACGACGACCTGCGCGACCGCATCTGCGAGGACGGCGGCCTGCGCCGCTTCGTCAACGTCTACGTCGGCGGAGAGGACATCCGCTTCCTGTCCGGGCTGGACACAGAGGTCGCCGACGGCGACGAGGTGAAGATCCTGCCCGCGGTCGCCGGCGGGTAACCGGCTCGCCCGCTTCCCCCGTCGCGTAGTCTGCCAGCGGGCAGGCAGGGGAACTTTGGCGGAACCGGTCGACGCAAAGCGCACGGAAGAAGGTGGGGTGCTGGCCCGGTGGGCCGCGCTGGGAGCCGTGGCGCTCGGTGCGCTCGCGGTGGCCATCCTGCTGCTGAGCGCCGGCGACGCCTACAAGGTCAAGGCGCGCTTCCAGACCGCGGGCCAGCTGTACGAGGGCAATCTCGTGCAGGCGTCGGGCAAGCGGGTCGGCGTGATCAAGGCGGTCGAGCTGACCGACGACGGCCGGGCCGAGGTCACGATGGAGCTCGAGGACACCGTCGTCCCGCTGCGCCAGGGGACCGAGGCGACCATCCGCCAGTCCTCGCTGTCCAGCGTGGCGGGACGCTACGTCGACCTCAACCTCGGGCCGGCCGGCGCGCCGGAGATCCCGGACGGCGGCGAGATCTCCGAGCGCGACACGACCACCGCGGTCGACATCGACCAGCTGTTCGCGCTGTTCGACAAGCGCACGCGCCGCGGCCTGACCAACTTCATCCGCGGCAACGCGGCCCAGTACCGCGGGATGGGCGAGGAAACCAACGCGGGCTGGCACTACCTCAACCCGTCGCTGGTCGCGTCGGCGCGCCTGTTCGCCGAGCTGCACCGCGACGACGAGCTGCTGCAGCGCTTCGTGGTCGCCTCCTCCAAGCTGGTCACCGACGTGGCCGAGCGCCGCGACGACCTGGCCTCGCTGATCGACGGCCTCGCCACCACCACGGGCGCGATCGCGCGCGAGCGCCAGGCGCTGGCGTCGGCCATCGTGCAGCTGCCGCCGTTCATGCGGCGCGCCAACTCGACGTTCGTGAACCTGCGCGCCACGCTGGACGACGTCGACCCGCTGGTCGAGGAGTCCAAGCCCGTCGCACGCCGCCTGCGTCCCGTGCTGCGCCAGCTGCGCGGCTTCGCCGTCGACGCGCGCCCGACGGTGCGCAACCTCGCGGACGTGGTGCGCCGACGTGGGCGCGACAACGACCTGATCGAGCTCGGGGGCGCCACGATCCAGTTCCGCGACGTCGCGATCGGCCCCGTGCAGGCCAACGGCAAGCAGCGGCGCGGCTCGCTGCCCGAGTCGCGCGAGTCGCTGGCCGAGCAGACCGGCCACTGGGCCTTCCAGCGGCCGTACGCCGTCGACCTCACCGGCTGGTTCGACGACTTCAGCCACTCCGGCATCTACGACGCCTACGGCAGCGCGTCGCGCGTGGCCACCAGCGTCCCGGCCTTCCGGATCGTCGAGGGGACGATTCCGACCCTCGACTTCGTCGACTACGACGACCGCGCCGCGCTGTTCCGCTCGATCGCGATGACCGGCCAGAACAACCGCTGTCCGGGCGCGGTGGAGCGCGGGCAGAACCGCGACGGCTCCGCGCCGTGGCGGCCCTCGCCGGACTACAACTGCAACCCCCAACACGTCCCGCTCGGCCCGTGAGGCGCCTGGCGGTCATCGGGCTGGTCCTCGCCGCGGGCGCCGCCTTCCTGACGGCGGGCGCGTTCGGCGAGGACTCCAAGCAGCGCTACTCGGTGGAGATGGACAACGCGTTCGGCCTGATCGAGGGCGCCGACGTCAAGGTCGCCGGCGTGCGCGCGGGGCAGATCAAGTCGATGGAGGTGCATCCGCGCACGCACCGCGCGATCGTCGAGGTCGAGATCACCGAGGGCGGGTTCGGCTCCCTGCGCCGCGACGTCTTCTGCGAGTCGCGCCCCCAGTCGCTGATCGGCGAGTACTACCTGGACTGCCTGCCCGGCAAGGCGCGGGAGGTGCTGCCGCCGGGCAGCACCATCCCCGTGCAGCGCACCGCGTCCACCGTGCCGGTGGACCTGGTCAACAACATCATGCGCCGGCCCTACCGGGAGCGCTTCTCGATCCTGATCGGCGAGCTCGGCGCGGGCCTGGGCGCGCGCGGGGAGGACCTCAACGAGACGATCCGCCGCCTGAGCCCGGCGCTGCGCGAGACCGACAAGGTGCTGGCCATCCTGGCCCAGCAGCGCCGGATCATCCGCGACCTGACCGGCGACGCGGACACGGTCCTGGCGCGGCTGTCCGACAACCGCGAGGACGTCACCCGCTTCATCTCCGAGGCGCGCGACACCTCCAAGGCCTCCGCCGCCGAGGCCGACGACATCGCGCGCCAGTTCAACCGCCTGCCGCCCTTCCTGCGCGAGCTGCGCCCGACGCTCAACGCGCTGGGCGAGGCGGCCGACGGCCAGATCGACGCGCTGGGCGCGCTGAACGCCAACGCCGGGCGCCTGCGCAGCTTCTTCGACGCGCTCGGGCCCTTCTCCGACGCCTCGCGTCCCTCCACCCGCACGCTGGCCGGCGCGGCCCGCGCGGGGCGTCCCGCCGTGCGCGCGGCGCGCCCGCGCATCGCGGAGCTGCGCGACTTCGCCCGTGCCGCGCCCGAGCTGACGCGCAACCTCGCCTACGTGCTGGAGGACGTGGACTCGCGCGAAAAGGCGACCGAGAAGGACCCGCGCGCGCCGGAGGGCCGCGGCTACACCGGCCTGGAGGCGATCCTGCAGTACGTCTTCAACCAGTCGCAGGCGATCAACGTCTTCGACAACGACTCCTACATCCTCAAGGCGAGCGTCTTCTACGACCAGCTGTGCGCCCCGTACACGGATGCCAAGCAGGCGCGCGAGGAGCGCGAGCGCGACCGCTGCGATGCGGGCTTCGGACCGCGCCGGCCCGGCATCAACGAGCCCGACCCGAGCCTGCGGCCGGGCGAGCAGGCCCGGGCGCGGCGCGCGCGCGAGACGACCGACATCCTCGAGGCCGCGCGCCGCGCCGCCGACGACCCCACGGCGGCGGCGGGCCGCCCGTCCACGCCGACCTCCGCGCCGCGCCCGACCCCCGGCGGGCTGGGCGAGGCGCTGGGCGGTCTCCTCGACGGCCGGCTGCCGGACGTCAAGCTGCCCGAGCTGCCGCAGGCGCTCCCGCGCGACCCGCTCGGCGGCTCCTCCGCCAACCCGACCCTCCTCGACTACCTCCTGGGCGCATGAGAAGGCGCGGGCAGGGATCCATCGTGGCCAACCCCGTGCTCGTCGGGGCGGTCACCACGCTGGTCACGGTCGTGGCGGTGTTCCTGGCCTACAACGCGAACAACGGCCTGCCCTTCGTGCCCACGAGCCAGCTCAAGGTGCAGGTCTCCAACGGCGCGGCGCTGCTGCCCGGCAACGACGTGCGCGAGGGCGGCTACCGCATCGGCGTGGTCGAGGACATGAAGCCGGTGCGCCTGGGCGACGGGTCGGTGGGCGCCGAGGCGATCCTCAAGCTCGACGCCAAGGCCGGCGGGGTGCCGGTGGACAGCCGCGTCCAGATCCGCCCGCGCTCCGTGCTGGGGCTCAAGTACGTCGAGCTCACGCGTGGACGCTCGGAGCGCGACTTCCGCAACGGCGACACGCTGCCGCTGGACCAGACGCACCTGCCCGTCGACCTCGACCGGCTCTACGACATCTTCGACGCGCCCACGCGCGTGGCCTCGCAACAGAATCTGCGCGGCTTTGGGGACACGCTCGCCCTGCGCGGCGACTCGATCAACGACACGATCGCCGCCGCGCCGCGGTTTTTGAGGCACCTGCAGCCGGTGATGACCGTGCTGGCCGACCGGGAAACGGAGTTCGCGCGCTTCTGGAAGGAGCTGGGCGACGCCGCGCGCATCGTCGCGCCGGTGGCCGACGCGTACGCCCACGGCTTCACCGCGGGGGCCGACACCTTCGAGGCGTGGTCGCGCGACCCGGTGGCGCTGCAGGAGACGATCCGCCGCTCGGTCCCCTCGCTGGAGGCGGGCATCCGCTCGTTCCCGGTCCAGCGGCCCTTCCTGCGCGACTTCGCGCGCTTCTCGCACGCCCTGGCGGACGCCGGCGAGGAGATGCCACGCGCCCTGCCGCGGCTCACCTCGGCGCTGCGCGTGGGGACGCCGGTCCTGCGGCGCACGCCCGAGATCAACGACGAGCTGCGCCGCGCCCTCGCCCAGGCGCGCCAGCTGTTCGCGGCGCCGGGAACCGGGATCGCCTTCCGCGGGCTGATCGCCACCGCGGCCACGCTGAACCCGAGCCTGCGGTTCATCGGCCCCTACATCACGGTCTGCAACTACTTCAACTACGCCTGGACCAACGTGGCCGAGCACCTCACCGAGCCCGACCCGACGGGCTTCGCGCAGCGCACGCTGCTCAACCAGGCGCCGCGCCAGGACAACTCGCCCGGCTCGATCGGCTCCACGCAGCCGGCCACCGGGAAGGGCGTCCAGAGCGGCACGCCGGCGTTCCTGCACCTCAACGTGTACACCGCCGCCGTCGATCGCATGGGCAACGCCGACTGCGAGTCCGGCCAGCGCGGCTACATCAGGCGGGCCAACGTCTACGGGACCGAGGACATCGTCATCGACCCGCACATCCCGGGCAACCAGGGCCCGACCTACACCGGCCGCCCGAAGGTCCTGCCGGGCCAGACGTTCAGCCGCGCGCCGACGCAGGGCCCGCAGATGCCCAAGGAGCTGGACCCGTGACCATGAGGCGCAAGCGCACCGAGGGCGACAAGCGGTCGGCGGTCCGCTGGGGCGCGGCCCTGCTGATCCTGGTCGCGATCGGCACGTACCTCGGGTTCACGAAGTCCGTGCCCTTCCGCGGCCACTACGAGATCAAGGCCGCCTTCAAGACGGTCAACGACCTCAAGCCGGACTCGCCGGTCCGGGTCGCGGGCGTGAACGTGGGCAAGGTCGCCAAGATCGAGCACGTCGCCGGCGGCAAGGGCGGCCTGGTCACGATCCGCCTCGACGACCGCTCGATTCCCCTGCGCGAGGACGCGCAGATGAAGATCCGCCCGCGCATCTTCCTGGAGGGCAATTACTTCATCGACGTCAAGCCCGGGTCGCCGGACGCCAAGCCGCTGAAGGAGGGCGCCACGATCCCGGTCCAGCAGACGGCGGCGCCGGTGCAGTTCGGCGAGCTGCTCACCGCGCTGCAGAGCGACACGCGGCGCGACCTGCAGATCCTGCTCGACGAGTACGGGCGCGGCGTGTCCGGGCGCGGCGGCGAGGGCTACAACCGCTCGATCCGCTACTGGGAGGGCGCCTACCGCGACGGGGCGATCGTCAACCAGGCGACCCTGGGGATCCTCGAGCACGACCTGTCGGGCTACATCAAGGGCGCCGGGGCGGTGGCCGAGGCCCTGGACCGCGACCCGCAGGCGCTCAAGGACCTGATCACCGACTTCTCGACCACCGCGAACGCGCTGGCCTCCGAGTCCACGAACCTCAGCGCGACCATCGCCGAGCTGCCGCGGACGCTGCGGGCGGGGCGCCGCGCGCTGGGGTCGCTGAACGCCGCGTTCCCGTCCTTCCGGCGCTTCATCGCCGCCATGCGGCCCGCCGTGCGCTCCTCGCGCCCGGCGCTGGACGCCGCGCTGCCCTTCGTGCGCCAGCTGCGCGGGCTGGTGTCGCGGCCCGAGCTGCGCGGCCTGTCGTCCGAGCTGCGCGCGGTCACCCCCGACCTGGTCGAGCTCAACCGCGGCGGCGTGCCGCTGCACCGCCAGATCCGCGCGCTGTCCTCCTGCCAGAACAACGTGGTGCTGCCGTGGACGAACGACACGATCCCCGACCAGAAGTTCAAGGCCACGGGGCCCGTCTACCAGGAGGCGCCCAAGACGCTGACCGGGCTGTCGGGCGAGAGCCGCTCCTTCGACGCCAACGGCCAGTACGTGCGCTCGCTCGCCGCCACCGCCAACTACTCCTTCGCCACCGGGGACGGCCGGCGCTTCTTCACCACCGACCCGATCCAGGGCGTCCAGCCGCCCAAGGCGCTCAAGGGGCGCCCGCCGCTGATGCCCAACGTGCCGTGCGAGACGCAGGAGCCTCCGGACCTGCGCACGAACGTGCAGCAGCCGCCCTCGCAGGAGAAGGTCGACCACAGCCGCGTGCCGGGCAGCAAGCTCGAGGCGCGCGCGCGGGCGGGCCTGGTGCGGATCATCCGCGAGCACGTGGACCGCACGGGCACGCCCATGCGCATGACGGGCGTCGGCAAGACCGTGACGATCAAGCCGAGGGCGCTGCGATGAGGCGCGCGATCGTCAAGCACCGCACGGACTTCCTCGCGATCGTCGCGCTGGTGGCGATCGCGACCGGGGTCGCCTACTACATCCTGCAGAACCAGCGCCTGCGCATCCCCTTCGTCGAGGAGTCGCCGTTCATCCTCAAGGCCGAGTACTCGACGGCCCAGGCGGTGACCCCCGGACAGGGCCAGACGGTGCGCGTCTCGGGCGTGCGGATCGGCGACATCGGCAAGGTCGACCTCGATCGCACCGGCCGGGCGGTGATCACGATGGAGATCGACCGCAAGTACGAGGGCCTCGTGCGCACCGACGCCACCGCGCTGCTGCGGCCCAAGACCGGCCTGAAGGACATGTTCATCGAGCTGGACCCGGGCACCCACGCCGCGCCCGAGGCCGAGTACGGCTGGAGGATGCCGCTGCACAACACGCTGCCCGACGTCAACCCCGACGAGTTCCTGGCCTCGCTGGACCGCGACACGCGCGACTACCTCCAGCTGCTCCTGAATGGGGCGGGCCGCGGTCTGAAGGGCCGGGGCACCGACCTGCAGGACGCGCTCGCGCGCTTCGAGCCGACGTTCCGCGACATCGCCGCCGTGACCGGGGAGGTGCGCAAGCGCCGTGGCGAGCTGCGGCGGCTCATCCACTCGCTCAACCGCCTCAACGCCGAGGTGGCGAGCAAGGACGACGACCTGGCCGAGCTGATCACCACGTCCTCGCGCGTGTTCCGCGCGTTCGCCTCGGAGTCGGCCAACGTGTCGGCCACGATCCGCGAGTTCCCCTCGACGCTGCGCCAGGCCACGACCACGCTGGACAAGGTCGACCGCATGGCGCGCCTGCTGGGCCCGACCTCGGAGAAGCTCGTGCCGGTCGCCGGCGCGATCGTGCGCGCGAACGTCGCGACGACGCCGTACGCGCGCGAGGCCGCGCCGCTGCTGCGCAAGGACATCCGACCCTTCGTGCGCGAGCTGCGCCCGCTCATGCGCGACCTGCGCCCCACGGCGCACGACCTGGTGGAGGCCGAGCCCTTCCTGACGCGGTCGTTCGTGGTCCTCAACCACCTGTTCAACCTGCTCGCCTACAACCCGGAGGGCCGCGAGCCCCCGGACAAGGCGACGCGCGAGGAGGGCTACCTGTTCCACCTCGGGTGGCTGCAGCACCAGGTGGCCAACCTGTTCCCGTCCGGCGACGCGCACGGCCCGGGCCGCCCGATCACCACCGGCGGCACCTGCGCCACCTTCCGCGCGCTGCTGGAGAACGAGCCCGAGGCGGCGCTGCTGACCGGCTTCGGCGGCGTCCTGACCGATCCCACGATCTGCGGAGGGGGCCAGCCCTAAGCCATGCAGAAGCAGGCCCCCTCCTTCGTCCGCATCCTCACGATGGCGCTGTTCGCGCTGTCGTGCTTCGGGCTGCTGCTGTTCCTGTGGCTGGCCTTCGGCGGCGCGTCGCCGCTCAAGCCGGTGGGCTACCGCTTCGACGTGGCCTTCCCCGAGGCAACGCAGCTGGCGGTCGAGGCCGACGTGCGGGTCGCGGGCGTGCCGGTCGGCAAGGTGCGCGCCAAGCGCGTCGACCCGCGCGGCAACCGGACGATCGCCACGATCGAGCTCGAGCGCCGCTACGCGCCGATCGCCTCCGACGCGCGCGCCACGCTGCGCACCAAGACGCTGCTGGGGGAGACCTACGTCGACCTGACCACCGGTTCGCCGGCGGCGGACCCCGTGCCCGAGGGCGGGATGCTGCCGTCCCGCAACGTCAAGCCGTCGGTCGAGCTGGACGAGATCCTCGACGCGCTGGACCCCTACACGCGCCAGGCCTTCCGCACGTGGCAGCAGAGCCTGGCCCAGGGCGTGCGCGGCCGCGGGCAGGACCTCAACGACGCGCTGGGCAACCTGCCCGCCTTCGTGCAGGAGGGCGGCGACCTGACGGAGATCCTGGACCGCGAGAAGGAGGCGCTCGGCCTGCTCGTGCGCAACACCGGCGTGGTGTTCGGGGCGCTGACCGAGCGCGAGGAGCAGCTGCGCAACCTCGTCGTCAACGTCGACGACGTGTTCTCCACGATCGCGCAGGAGCGCGAGTCCTTCGCCGAGGTCTGGCAGGTGTTCCCGACGTTCCTGGACGAGTCGCGCCTGACCTACGACCGCCTGCGCACGTTCTCGCAGGACACGCGGCCGCTGATCCGCGACCTGACGCCGGCCGTGCAGGACCTCGGGCCGACGCTGCGCGCGCTGGGCGACCTGGCGCCCGACCTGCAGCGGCTGTTCGTCAACCTCGACCCGCTGATCGACGTGTCCAAGCGCTCGCTGCCCGCGCTGCGCGAGGTCCTCGCCGGGCTGGAGCCGACCCTGGCCGCGCTGGGCCCGTGGCTGCAGGAGGTCAACCCGATCCTGGAGTGGGTCGGCCAGCACCAGGCCACGCTGACCGACATGTTCGCCAACCTCGGCGTGGCCACGGGCGCCAAGACGGCCTCCGGCGACCCGCGCGCGACCGGCCACTACCTGCGCCAGTTCGGGGCGACCGGCGTGGAGACGATCGCCGTGCACCAGCGGCGCCTGAGCTCCAACCGCGGCAACGCGTACTTCAACCCGCTGGCCGTGACGGGTGCGGAGATCGCGCGCACGCAGATCCTGCCGTCGTGGGACTGCAAGAACACGGGCGTCGCGGCCAACGAGGGGCAGAAGGCCGCGGACACCGGCGGCCCGGGCGCCACGCCGGCGTGCCGCATCCAGGGCCCGTACTCGTACAAGGGCGCGGCGCGGGCCTTCCCGCACGTCGAGGGGTCGAACTACTCGCGCAGGCGCTAGCGTCGCGCCCGTGGCGCGGCCCGCGGTCTCGGTGATCGTCCCCTTCGCCGGCTCCCCGGACGAGCTGCGCGCGGCGGTCGCGCGGCTGCGCGGGCTGCGCCACGGCGACTGGGACGAGCTGATCGTGGCCGACAACCGCGCCGCGCCGGCCGCGCCGGACGACCTCGGGCCGGTGCGCTGGCTGCGCGCGGGCGGGGTGGCGGCGCCCGGGGCGGCGCGCAACGCGGGCGCGCGCGCCGCCAGCGGCGAGTGGCTGGTGTTCGTGGACGCCGACACGGAGCCGTCCCCGGACCTGCTCGACGCGTACTTCGACCCGCCGCCCGGCGAGCGCGTGGGCGTCCTGGCCGGCGGGATCGACGACGTGGCGGACGCGGAAACGCTGGCCGCGCGCTACGTGACGTCGCGGGCGATGATGGACCACCGTTCGACCCTCGTGCACCCGCACGCGCCCTACGCGCAGACGGCGAACTGCGCGGTGCGCCGCGACGCGTTCGAGGCGGTGCGGGGGTTCGACGAGGCCGCCCGCTGGGCCGAGGACGCGGACCTGTGCTGGCGGCTGCGCCAGCTCGGCTGGACGCTCGAGGAGCGCCCGGGCGCCCGCGTCGCGCACCGCAACCGCGACACGCTGCGCGCGCTGGTGGCCCAGCAGGTCGGCCACGGCGCGGGCGCGCGCTGGCTGAACCGCGTCCATCCGGGCTCGTCGCCGGCGCCCTCGCCGCGCGAGCTGGTGGGCCAGGCGCGCTTCTTCCTGGTCCGCGCGGCGCGCGCGGCCCGCGCGGGCGATCGCGAGGCCGCGCGCCTGGCGCTGCTCGACGTGCTGGCGCGCGGCGCCTTCGAGGCGGGGCGCCTGCGCTCCAACGTCCCGCGGGCGCTGGGCTAGGAAGCGTCCCGCGGCACCTCGCCGCGCCACGCGCCGGTCTCCTGGCCGCGCGACTCGATGAACTCCTTGAAGCGGCGCAGGTCGCCCTGCACGCGGCGCTCGGGAACACCGAGCGCGTCGCCCACCTTCTCGCGCAGGCCCTCGGGGACGAAGTCCAGCTGCACGGCCACGCGCGTGGTGGCGTCGTCGATCTTGTGGAAGGTCACGACGCCGGCGTTCTCCTTGCCGTCGACGTTGCGCCAGGCGACGCGCTCCTCGGGGTGCTGCTCGACGATCTCCGCGTCCCACTCGTGGCGGCTGCCGCCGAACTCGGCGACCCAGTGCAGGTGGCGGTCGTCGAGCTGGCGCACCTCCTCGACGCCCTCCATGAACTTGGGGAACTCCTCGAACTGCGTCCACTGGTTGTAGACCGTCGCGATCGGCGCCTCCACGTCGATCGTCTCCACCACGTCGCCCATCGACTCCTCCTCGTTCGGGTGCGCCAGACGGCTACCCACGCAGGCGGGCCGGAAACGACCAGGCGGCGGACACGAGCTGCCGGCTGCGCACCAGGGCGCTGGGCCGCGTGCGCCCGGCGGCGGTGACGTCGCCGGTCCCGCTGGGGCTCCAGATCGCCCCCGCGCCGCTGCCCTCCTCGCCGACGTCGGCGGCCAGGGTCGCGGCGCGCGCCATCACGCGCTCGGTCAGCGGCCGCGCGAACCGGTGCACCGTGCGCAGCACGACCATCGCGCCGCCCACGGTGAGGCGCGGCGCGCGGCTGGCGATCCCGCGCTGGATCGCCACCGCGACCTCGTCGGGGTGGTAGCTGAGCGGCAGGACCGGGGGGACGCGGCCGACGTGGCTGGCCACGTGACCCCAGAACGGGGTGTCGACGGGACCGGGCTCGATCAGCGTCAGCGAGACCGGCAGTCCCTCGCTGCGCAGCTCGATGCGCAACGCGTCCACGAAGCCGCGCATCGCGTGCTTGGCGGCGGTGTAGCTCGACATGAGCGGCAGCGGCAGGTCCGCGGACGACGAGCCGACGACCACCAGGCTGCCCTCGGTGGCGGCGAGGTGGGGGAGGACCAGGCGGATCGTGTCGACGTTGCCGCGAAACGTCACGTCGATCACCCGGTCGAAGTCCTCCGGGGGCGTGTCGGTGAAGGGCGCGTAGGCGGCCGCGCCGACGTTGACGACCGCCACGTCCAGGCCGCCGAAGTCGGCGACGCACTCGTCGACGGCCGCGGTCAGCGCGGCGCGGTCGGTCACGTCGGCGCGCAGCTCCAGCGCGCGGGCGCCGCGCGCGCGAACACCCTTGGCGGCGACCGCGAGGCCGGCGGCGCCGCGCGCCAGCACCGCGACCGCGCCGCCCGGCTGCGCCAGTCGCAGCGCCGTGGCCAGGCCGATGCCGCTGCTGGCGCCGGTGACCAGCACGCGCGGGGGCGCGCTCATCGGCCGGGCTCGAGGATCACCTTGATCGCGCCGTCGTCCTTGCGCTGGAACATCTCGTAGGCGGCCGGGGCCTCGTCCAGGGGGAGGCGATGCGTGGTCAGGTCCTCGACGCCCAGCGGGTCGGAGTCGTCGAGCAGCAGCGGCACGATGTCGTCGACCCAGCGGCGCACGTGCGCCTGGCCCATGCGCACCTGCAGCCCCTTGTCGAAGAGCTGCATCATCGGGATCGGGTCCATCATCCCGCCGTACACGCCGCTGATCGACACGGTGCCGCCGCGGCGGACGCTGTCGAAGCAGTCGTACAGCACGCCCATGCGGTCGATCCCGGCCTTCTCGATCAGCGGCGCCGCCACGGCGTCGGGCAGCAGGCCCGCGGCCTTCTGCGCCAGCTCGCCGAAGGGCGCGCCGTGCGCCTCCATCCCGACGGCGTCGATCGCGGAGTCCGTGCCGCGGCCGTCGGTGGTCTCGCGGATCCACTCCGAGACGTCGTCGACCTCGCGGCGGTCGAGGATCTCGATGCCGTGGCGCTCGGCCAGCGCGAGGCGCTCGGGGACGCGGTCGACGCCGATCACGCGCGCGCCGTGGTGGGCGGCGATGCGGGCGGTCATCTGCCCGATCGGCCCGAGCCCGAAGACGGTCACCGAGCCGCCGTCGGGGATGGCGGCGTACTCCACGGCCTGCCAGGAGGTCGGCAGCACGTCGGAGAGGAACAGGAAACGCTCGTCCGGCGGGCCCTCCGGCACCTTGATCGGCCCGAAGTGCGCCTGGGGGACGCGCAGGAACTCGGCCTGGCCGCCGGGGACCTGGCCGTACAGGCGCGTGTAGCCGAACAGCGACGCGCCCTTGTCCTGGTCGCGGTTCTGCGTGGTCTCGCACTGGGCGAAGAGCTGGCGGTCGCACATCCAGCAGTGCCCGCAGGAGATGTTGAAGGGGACGACGACCCGGTCGCCCGGCTTGACGTGCGTGACCTGCGCGCCGACCTCCTCGACCACGCCCATCGGCTCGTGGCCCAGCACGTCGCCGGGGGACATGAAGGGGCCCAGCACCTCGTAGAGGTGCAGGTCCGACCCGCAGATCGCCGTCGAGGTGATGCGCACGATCGCGTCCGTCGGCTGCTCGATGCGCGGGTCGTCGACCTGCTCGACGCGGACGTCGCGCTTGCCCTGCCAGGTGACCGCCTTCATCGTTCTCCCCCCTGTGACGCGAGCGCGTCGACGCCTTCGCGCGCGCCCTCGCCGTGCTCGAAGTAGTCCCAGACCTCGACGACGTTGCCCTCGGGGTCCTCCATGTAGAGGGAGCGATCGCCCCCCTCGTGCTCGACCGGCCCGCGGAACTCGTGCCCGGCCGCGCGCAGGTGCTCGACGAGGCGCTCCATCGTGCCGCGCGCGACCGACAGTGCGAAGTGCACGTGCCGCCCGCCCTCGTCGCCGAACTCCTTCTCACCCGGCAGCCACAGCCCCAGCCGGGCCCGCTTCCCGCACGCCAGCCACACCCGGTCGTCCTGCCGCGAGATCGTCTTCATCCCGAACGCGTCGGTGTAGAAGCGCTCGAGGCGCGCCAGATCACGCGCCTCCAGCGTCAACTCGCAGATGCCGGACGTGGTCACGGCTCATCAGCTACCCGGTCTGCGGACGCCCATGCCCGGGCCGGCTGGGGTTTCGCCGCAGCGTCCCGGATACTCGTCGGCCATGTCCTCGCCCAACGCCGACACCGTACGCCGCCTCTACGACGGCTGGGCGCGCGGCGACTTCGCGGTCGACATGGACGCCTTCGACCCCGGGGTGGAGTTCGAGATGGCGTGGATTCCCGACCGGGTCACCTCCCGCGGCCTGGACGGGATGGCCGCGGCGTGGCGCGATTACCTGGGCGCCTGGCAGGAGTTCACCACCGGCTCGATCGAGGAGCTGGTCGAGGCGGGCGACACGATCGCCGTCCTCAACCGCATTCGCGGTCGCGGCAAGCACAGCAACGTCCCCGTCGAGAACCTCGCCGCCGCGGTCTTCACCTTCCGCGACGGCAAGATCGTCCGGCTCGTCCTGACCACGCCGCAGGAGGCGATGGCGGCGGTGGGGCGGGGGGTCCGGTGAAGCGCACCACGGTCTACCTCCCGGACGAGCTCGAGGCCGCGCTGCGGCGGCTGAGGGCAAGGGAGCGAACCTCATGGCTTTCGTCACTCCTTGGCGTAGGGCTCGAGCAGGCGCAGCCAGGATGACTCCGCCTGCTTCCACTCGTCGGGGCAGCGCGCGGCGCGCTCCTCGGGGATGAACTCCCCGATGAACTCGGTCGCGACGACCGCGGCCAGGTTGTCGACCGAGTCCTCCTCCTTCTTGGCCGTGATCGGAATCGTCGGTCTTCGTCAGCAGATCCTTTCGCAGATGTCCGGGTCGGCCTCGGCGAACACCTCCGCGACGTACGTGACGAACGGGCCGAGGCGACGACCACCCGCACGTCGCGCGGCAGCGAGATCGTCTCGTTCATGGCTTCACGACCGCTTGGACCGTGCCCGCCTCCTTGACGAAGGCCGCCGCATCGGCGTCCGCCTCGTCCTCCGGCGCCTCGATCGTCAACTTGAAGTCGCCCCGGTCCTCCGGCGGCGGGCTGCCTGAGATCGTCGCGATCCCGTCGCGCTCGTCGGCGCACGCGGCCAGCGAGAACCCGACCACGCACACGAGCACGAGGATACTCACCGCCATCCATGGCCTGCGAGCCGTCAGCCACGCCTGACGGTACGCCCCGAGCGCCCCCAGCGCAAATGCGATTTGCCCGGCCCTGCCCCGCCGGTTAGGGTCATCGTGTTCGCGTTTGCCCGGGAGGCGCAGATGCTGGAGAGGGCGGGATCTGAAGCCGGTCGAAGCTTGGCCGTCGCCGTGGTGCTTGCCACCCTCGTCTGGCTGCTGGCTGCCCCTCCGGCGCCGGCGACGCCCGGAAGCGGCAACAGCGCAGCCACGATCGAGGGCGAGTTCTCGGACTCATGCCGCGACCTCGCCGTGGGCTCGAGCAAGGACGTCTCCCACGTCGAGCTGCATCTTGCCGACGGCCGCGTGAGCAAGGACGAAGCGATCTCGAGCCCCGAGCACGCGATCGACGGCGGCCCGGGCGACGAGATCGACTTCGTGATCGTCAAGTCCGGCACGACGACGCGGAGCTTCACGTGCGCACGCGACAGCAACCCGCCGACAGCGGTTCTCGAGGTCAGGGGTCCGCCGGACTGCGGGACGTTCCCGGACGGGACGGTGCTCTGCAACGCCGCCAACGCAGACCGCACGGAATGGTGGACGTCGTTCGTGGCGTCCCTGGACTTCGGGCTGGTCAGGTTCAGCTGCCCACCCGCCGGCTGCCCGGACACCTCCGTCACCTTCCGCGGGACGAGCAGCTTCGATCCCGAGGACGACATCGTGAGCTGGACGCTCGAGTTCGACGACGGCACGTCCCACAGCGGGAGCTGGACCACCAGCCCACCGGAGGCCGTGTCCAAGGCGCTACCCGGGGGTTGCGCCGCCGACTGCGACGTCAAGGCCACTCTGACGGTCACGGACTCCGCGGGTCACACGGACTCGGACACGCAGCTAGTGGACTTCGAGCTTCCCGACTGAGAAACGCGCCCGGCAGGATTTGAACCTGCGGCCTCTCGCTCCGGAGGCGAGCGCTCTATCCACTGAGCTACGGGCGCCTGCGGCCAGCTTAGCGGTAGCGTCCGCGGCCGAAGGTGCTGCTCGCGATCATCTCCGACACGCATCTGCCGCGCGGGCCGAGGCAGATCCCGGCGGCGTGCGTCGAGCGCCTGGAGGCCGCGGACCTCATCCTGCACGCGGGGGACTTCAGCGCGGTGACCGTGCTGCAGGCGCTGGAGTCGCTCGGTCCTGTGGCCGGCGTGCACGGCAACGTGGACGACCACGAGGTGCGCCGGCGGCTGCCCGAGCGGCGCATCGTGGAGGTGGACGGGGCGCGGATCGCGATGGTGCACGACGCCGGTCCGGCGGCCGGGCGGCTGGAGCGCATGCGCCGGCGCTTTCCCGGCGCGGACGCCGTCGTGTTCGGCCACTCCCACGTCCCGCTCCATCAGAAAGCCGCCGGCGGGCGGCGCGGGCGCTTTCAGATCTTCAACCCCGGCAGCCCCACCGACCGGCGCCTGCAGCCGCAGCACACGATGGGGGTGGCGCGCGTGCGGGACGGGCGCGTGGAGTTCGAGCTGGTCGCCCTGGACTGACGGGCTGCCCTAAGCTCGCGCGCGCCATGGACCTCGACGTCTTCTTCGCCGGCACCGCCGGCTCCGTGCCCACCGCGCGCCGCGGTCTGCCCGCGTTGCTCGTGCGCCGGGGCGGCGACCGCATCCTGTTCGACTGCGGGGAGGGGACGCAGCGCCAGCTGGTGCGCTCGGTCGGCCTGCCCGACCTCGACGACGTCTTCCTGACGCACTTCCACGTCGACCACTGGCTCGGGCTGCCCGGGATGCTCAAGACGTTCGACCTGCGCGACCGCGACAAGCCGCTGGCCATCCACGGCCCGCCGGGGCTCGACCAGGTGATGCAGCTGCTGCGCCCGGTGTACGGGCGCACGAAGTACCCGCTGGAGATAAACGAGCTGCAGCCGGGCGACGAGGTCCGCCGCGACGGCTACACGGTCGCCGCCTTCCCGGTCGAGCACCGCGTCAGCGCCTTCGGCTACGCGCTGTTCGAGGACGAGCGCCCCGGGCGCTTCGATGCCGAGCTGGCGGAGAAGCTGGGCGTGCAGCCCGGCCCCGACTTCGGCCGCCTGCAGCGCGGCGAGGCCGTCGGCGACGTGACGCCCGAGCGGGTGGTCGGCCCGCCGCGCGGGGGGCGCAAGGTCGTGGTCTCCGGCGACACCGCTCCCTGCGACGCGCTCCGGGTGGCCGCCCACGAAGCGGATCTGCTCGTCCACGAGGCGACGTTCGCCGAGGAGGAGACCGACCGCGCCGCCCAGACGGCGCACGCCACGGCGACCCAGGCAGCCACGATCGCCCGCGACGCGCAGGTGCGGATGCTCGCGCTCACGCACCTGTCGACCCGCTACGGCGGCGGCGAGGTGCGCGACGAGGCGCGCGCGGTATTCGAGAACACGGTGGTTCCGCGCGACTTCGACACGATCGAGCTGCCGTTCCCCGAGCGCGGCGAGCCCACGCTGATCCGCTGGGAGTCCTAAACCCGACGTGCCGTAAGTTCCGTCCAACCTATCGTCGTAACTTACGGCACGTCTGGGGAGTGGCGCCCGGGGCCGGTGCTAGTCTCCGGCGCGGCGGTTCCTTTAACCCGGTCCGGCGAGGCCAGGAAGGGGCTCGGAAACCCAGATGGACACAGAGAAGGTCGTTCTCGACCGCGACGACGTGCGCCGCTCGCTGCAGCGCATCGCACACGAGATCGTCGAACATAATCCAGACGAGCGCCTGGCCGTCGTCGGCATCCACCGCCGCGGGGCCCACCTCGCGCGCCGGCTGCACGCGGCGGTGTCGGAGCTCCTCGGCCAGGACGTGGCCCTCGGCGATTTGGACATCGCCTTCTACCGCGACGACGTCACGACGAGACCGGCGGCGCCCGTCGTCCACGCCACGCACCTCGACTTCCCCATCGACGGGCTGACCGTCGTGATCGTGGACGACGTGCTCTACACCGGGCGCACCGTCCGGGCCGCGATCGAGGCGCTGTTCGACTACGGGCGCCCGGCGCGCGTCCAGCTGGCCGTGCTGGCCGACCGCGGTCACCGCGAGCTGCCGATCCGCCCCGACTACGTGGGCAAGAACCTGCCGACGGCCCGCCACGAGCGGGTGAACGTCCGCGTCGAGGAGCTCGACGACGTGGACGAGGTCACCATCACCGCGACCGAGGAGGCGTTCGCCACCCCATGAGGCACCTGCTCTCCATCGACGACCTGGAGCGCGCGGACATCGAGCGCATCCTCGACCGCGCGGCCTCCTTCGCCGAGGTCTCCGGCCGCGAGATCAAGAAGGTGCCGACGCTGCGCGGGCGCACCGTGGTGAACCTCTTCTACGAGGCCAGCACCCGCACGTCCTCCAGCTTCGAGCTGGCGGCCAAGCGGCTCTCGGCCGACGTGGTCAGCGTGCGCTCGGTCGGCTCCAGCGTGGACAAGGGGGAGTCGCTCAAGGACACCGTCCAGACGCTGAGCGCCTACGACCCCGCCGCGATCGTGATCCGCTCGCCCCACGTCGGCGCCGCCGAGCTCGTGGCGCGCTGGACCACCGCGAGCGTGGTCAACGCGGGCGACGGCAAGCACGAGCACCCCACGCAGGCGCTGCTCGACGTCTACACGCTGCGCCAGCGCCTGGGCTCGCTGGACGGCAAGTCGATCTGGATCGTCGGCGACGTCCTGCACTCGCGCGTCGCGCGCTCCAACGTCCTGGCCTTCCAGCGCATGGGCGCGCGCGTGACGGTGTGCGGGCCGCCCACGCTGATCCCGCGCGGGTTCGAGTCGCTGGGGTGCGAGGTCGCCTACACGCTGGACGGCCTGCCCGCGGCCGACGTGGTCTACGCCCTGCGCATGCAGCACGAGCGCATGCAGGAGGCCTTCGTCCCCTCGCTGCGCGAGTACGCCGCCGTCTACCAGATCGACCGCGGGCGCCTGCGCCCCGGCCAGCTGCTCATGCACCCGGGGCCGGTCAACCGGGGCGTGGAGCTCGCCGCCGACGTCATCGACTCCCCGCAGGCCACGATCGTCGCGCAGGTCGAGGCGGGCGTCGTCGTGCGCATGGCGGTCCTGTTCGAGCTGCTGGCGGGAGGGCACGCGCCCGAGGTCGCCGCCGCGCCCGCGCCCCAGCCGGCCGAGGCGGCGGCGTGAGCCCCGACCTGCTGATCTCCGGCGCGCGCCTGCTGGACCCGCGCGCCGATCTCGACGGTCCGGGCGACGTGCTGGTGCGCGACGGCCGCGTGGCCGCGGTGGGAGCGCCCGGGACGCTGGAGGCGCCCGAGGGCGCAGAGACGGTCGCGGGCGAGGGCCGCCACCTGTTCCCCGCCTTCGTGGACCCGCACGTGCATTTCCGCGTGCCGGGCCAGGAGCATAAGGAGGACATCGCGACGGGCACGGCCGCGGCGGCCGCCGGGGGCTACTGCGCGGTGATCGCCATGCCCAACACCGATCCGCCGATCGACGCGGCGCCCGTCCTGGGCTCCGTGCGCGAGATCGCCGAGCGCGAGGGGCGCGTGCGGGTGGAGTTCCTGGCCGCGGTCACGCGCGGGCTGGCGGGACGCGACCTGACCGAGATGGCCGAGCTGCGCGCCGCCGGCGCGGTGGGCTTCACCGACGACGGCCTGCCGGTGGTCTCCGCCGGCGTGCTGCGCCGGGCGCTGCAGTACCAGCGCCTGTGCGGGGGAGTCGTCGCGCTGCACGAGGAGGATCCCGCGCTGTCGGCGAGCGGCGTGATGCACGAGGGCGAGGTCTCCGCGCTGCTGGGCATGGCGGGGATTCCCTCGATCAGCGAGTCCACGATGATCGCCCGCGACGCGCAGGTCGCCGGCTACGAGGAGGCGCGCATCCACGTCCAGCACCTCAGCGCGGTGGAGTCGGTGCAGGCGGTGGCTGCGGCCAAGGCGGCCGGCGTGCGCATCAGCGCCGAGGCCTCGCCCCACCATCTGCTGTTGACCGACGAGGTCCTGCGCTCCGACCAGCTGCACACGCGCTTCAAGATGAACCCGCCGCTGCGTGCCGGGCACGACCGCCAGGCGCTGATCGCCGGTCTGCGCGACGGGACGATCGACTGCGTGGCTACCGACCACGCCCCGCACGCGAACCACGAGAAGGAGGTCCCCTTCGAGGAGGCGCCGATGGGGACGACCGGCCTGGAGACGGCGTTCGCCGCGCTGCACACCGGGCTGGTCGAGCCGGGCGTCCTGCCGCTGGCGCTGATCGTCGAGCGCATGACCGCGGGGGCGGCGCTGTTCGGGTTGCCGACGCCGCGGATCGCCCCCGACGAGCCGGCCAACCTCGTCCTGGCGGACCTGAGCGCCGAGTGGGAGGCCGGGGAGTCGGGCTGGGAGAGCAAGTCCGAGAACTGCTGCTTCGCCGGGCGAACGCTGCGCGGGCGGGTGCTGCTGACCGTGGCGGACGGCACGATCGCCTACCGGCGCATGGAGGTCGCCGCGTGAGCGGCTACGTCCTGCTCGAGGACGGGACGCGCTTGGACGGCGACGTGTGCGCGGCACGCCGGCCGGTGACCGGCGAGGTGGTGTTCAACACCGCGATGTCCGGCTACCAGGAGGCGGTCACCGATCCCTCCTACGCCGGCCAGATCCTGATCTTCACCGCGCCCCACGTCGGCAACTACGGCGTGAGCGCCGAGGCGATGGAGTCCGACCGCGTTCACGCGCGCGCGGCGATCATGCGGGCGGCGGTCAACCAGGAGGACGCCCCGTGCGCCGAGCGCGGCTGGCTGGACTGGCTGGAGGACTGCGACGTTCCCGCGATCACCGGCGTGGACACGCGCGCCCTCGTGCGCCACATCCGCGATCGCGGAGCGATGCGCGGCGGCGTGTTCCCCGACAGCGTCCCGGAGGCGGAGGCGCGCGCGCTGATCGACGCCGAACCGCCGATGGCGGGCCGCGACCTGGCGCGCGAGGTGACGCCCGGCGAGGCGATCGTGCTCGAGCCGCTCGGAGCGGGGCCCGCCCCTGGGGTGGGCCCCAGGATCGTCGCCATCGACACCGGCATCAAGACGTCGATCGTCACAAATCTGCGCAAGCGGGGCGCGGTGGTGGAGCTGCACCCCTGCTCGGCGACCGCCGAGGAGCTGCTCGCCCGCGACGCCGACGCCTACTTCCTCGCCAACGGCCCCGGCGACCCGGCCGCGCTCGACCACATCGTGGGCACCGTCCGCGAGCTGGTGGGCAAGCGCCCCGTGTTCGGGATCTGCCTGGGCCACCAGCTGCTGTGCCGCGCGGTCGGCCTGGAGACGTTCAAGCTGCCCTTCGGCCACCGCGGCTCCAACCACCCCGTCAAGGACCTGACCACCGGGCGCATCGAGATCACCAGCCAGAACCACGGCTTCGCGGTCCTGGGCCCCGACGGTGCGCGCACCATGGACACCGACGACCCCGTGCGCTGGGACACCGACTTCGGCGCCGCCGAGCTCACGCACCTCAACCTCTACGACCGCACGGTGGAGGGGCTCACGCTGCTCGACGTGCCGGGCTCCACGGTCCAGTACCACCCCGAGGCCGGCCCGGGCCCCCACGACGCGCTGTACCTGTTCGACCGCTTCCTGGAGGCGATTCGCGCTGCCGCGTAGAGACGACATCCAGCGGATCATGCTGCTCGGCTCGGGCCCGATCGTGATCGGCCAGGCCGCGGAGTTCGACTACTCGGGCACCCAGGCCTGCAAGGTCCTGCGCGAAGAGGGCTACGAGATCGTCCTGGTCAACTCCAACCCGGCGACGATCATGACCGACCCGGAGTTCGCCGACGCGACGTACGTCGAGCCGCTGCTTCCCGGCCCCGTCGCCCAGGTCATCGAGAAAGAGCGCCCCGACGCGCTGCTGCCCACCCTCGGCGGCGGGACGGCGCTCAACCTCGCGCGCATCCTGCACGAGGACGGCACGCTGGAGCGCCACGGCGTCGAGCTGATCGGCGCCGACTACGACGCCATCGCCCGCGCCGAGGACCGCGACCTGTTCCGCGAGACGATGCACGGCGCCGGCCTGCGCGTCCCGCGCAGCGCCATCGCCACCACGCTGGCCGAGGCCGAGGCGGCGCGCGACGACATCGGCCTGCCGGTGATCGTCCGTCCCGCCTTCACGCTGGGCGGCTGGGGCGGTGGCGTCGCGACCACGCCGGCGCAGTTCCGCGAGGTCGTCTCGCGGGGGCTGGCCGCCTCGCCCATCGGCCAGGTGCTGCTCGACGAGTCGGTGCTGGGCTGGGGCGAGTTCGAGCTGGAGGTCATGCGCGACCGCAACGACAACGTGGTGATCGTGTGCTCGATCGAGAACCTCGACCCGATGGGCGTGCACACCGGCGACTCGGTGTGCGTGGCGCCCCAGCAGACGCTCAGCGACCGCCAGTACCAGCGGCTGCGCGACCAGGCCATCGCGGCCATCCGCGCGGTGGGCGTGGAGACCGGCGGCTCCAACGTCCAGTTCGCGGTCAACCCGGCCACCGACGAGATCGTGGTGATCGAGATGAACCCGCGCGTGTCGCGCTCCAGCGCGCTGGCCTCCAAGGCCACCGGCTTCCCCATCGCCAAGATCGCCGCGCGCCTGGCCGTCGGCTACGCGCTGGAGGAGATCGACAACGACATCACGCGCCGCACGCCCGCCTCCTTCGAGCCGGCGATCGACTACACGGTGGTCAAGTGGCCGCGCTTCGCCTTCGAGAAGTTCCCGGGGATCGATCCCGAGCTGACCACGCACATGAAGTCGGTGGGGGAGGCGATGGCGATCGGGCGCACCTTCCAGCAGGCGTTCGCCAAGGCGCTGCGCTCGCGCGAGCTCGACGCCCCCGCGCGGCTGGAGGGGCTGGGGCTCGACGAGCTCCTCGACCGCGCCTCGACCGCGGGCCCCGACCGCTTCGACATCGTCCTGGAGGCGCTGCGCCGCGGCGCGGACCGCGAGGACCTGCACGCCCGCACGTCGATCGACCCGTGGTTCCTGCGCGAGCTGGCCGAGCTGGCGGCGGACCCCGAGGCGCCGTTCGCCGGCACGCGCACGTACAAGGCGGTGGACACGTGCGCCGCGGAGTTCGAGGCGCAGACCCCGTACTTCTACTCGTCCTGGGAGCGCTCGGGCGCCTCGGAGGTCCGCCGCGGCGAGAACCCGAGCGTGGTCATCCTGGGCGCCGGCCCCAACCGCATCGGCCAGGGCATCGAGTTCGACTACTGCTGCGTGCACGCCGCGATGGAGGTGCGCGCGTCGGGCCGCGAGGCGGTGATGGTCAACTGCAACCCGGAGACCGTCTCCACCGACTACGACACCTCGGACCGCCTGTACTTCGAGCCCCTCACGCTGGAGGACGTGCTGGGCGTGCTGGAGGTCGAGCGTCCGGAGGGCGTGATCGTGACCTTCGGCGGACAGACGCCGCTCAAGCTCGCCGCGGCGCTGGCCGAGGCCGGCGCGCCCCTGCTGGGCACCAGCGTGGAGTCCATCGACCTGGCCGAGGACCGCGGGCGCTTCAGCGGGCTGCTGGCGCAGCTCGGCCTGCAGGCGCCGCCCTACGCGACCGCGCACGGCATCGACGAGGCGCTCGCGCGCGCCCCCGAGGTCGGCTTCCCGCTGCTGGTGCGCCCGTCCTACGTGCTGGGCGGCCGGGCGATGGAGATCGTCTACGACCTCGACGGCCTGGCCGACTACCTGTTCCGCCACGCCGCGGCCAACGGGGACGGCAAGGCGATCTTCCTCGACCGCTTCCTGGAGAACGCGATCGAGGTCGACGTGGACGCGCTGTGCGACGGCGAGCGCGCCTACGTGGGCGGCGTGATGCAGCACGTCGAGGAGGCGGGCATCCACTCCGGCGACTCGGCCTGCGTGCTGCCGCCGCACTCGCTGGGCGAGGAGATGCTGGCGGCGCTGCACGAGCAGACGCGCGCGATCGCCCTGGGCCTGGGCGTGGTCGGCCTGCTCAACGTGCAGTACGCCGTCCACGGCGACCGCCTGTACGTGATCGAGGCCAACCCGCGCGCCTCGCGCACGGTGCCGTTCGTGTCCAAGGCCACCGGCGTGCCGCTGGCCAAGCTGGCCTGCCGGATCATGCTCGGGGCGAAGATCGACGAGCTCGACCTGCCGCCGGAGAGCCGCCCGCTGGGACACGTCTCGGTCAAGGAGGCGGTCCTGCCCTTCGACCGCTTCGCCGGCACCGACCCGCTGATGGGGCCCGAGATGCGCTCCACCGGCGAGGTGATGGGCGTGGCGCCCGACTTCCCCGCGGCCTTCGCCAAGGCGCAGGCGGCGGCCGGCGCGCAGCTCCCCGCGACGGGCACGGTCTTCATCACGGTCACCGACACCGACAAGCCGGCCGCCAGCACGGTGGCCGCGCAGTTCCACGACCTCGGCTTCCGCGTGGTGGCGACGAGCGGGACGGCGCAGGCCATCTCCCGCATGGGCGTGCCGGTGACCACGCTGAACAAGCTGGGCGAGGGCTCGCCGCACGTCGTGGACTGGATCGAGAACGGCGACGTGGACATGGTCATCAACACGCCCGTGGGCACGGGCGCGCGGGTGGATGGCTACGAGATCCGCAGCGCCGCGGTGGCCCGCGGCATCCCCTGCATCACCACGCTGTCGGGCGGGATCGCGGCCGCGCGCGCGATCGCCGCGGCGCGTCACGGCGATCCCGAGGTGCTCTCGCTGCAGGAGATCCACGCCCGCGTGGACGGCGTGGGCGCCCCGGCATGAACCGGACGCTCGCGCCGTTCGACCGCCGCCGCGGCGAGGTCGAGCAGGTCGACCGGGTGGGGGCGTACCTGCGGCTGCTCTGCAGCGATCCGGGCGGGCCGGCGCCCCGGCCGGGACAGTTCTACATGCTGGCGCTGGCGGCGGAGTGGGGCGGAGGGGCCGACGAGCGCCCCTACCTCCCGCGCGCCTTCTCCTACCTGCGCCACGAGCCGGGGCGGCTGGAGTTCTTGCTGGAGGACGTGGGCCCGGGCACCCACCGGCTCGGCGCGGCGCGCCCCGGCGAGGGCATCTGGCTGCTGGGACCGCTGGGCGCCGGCTTCGCGGCGCCGCGCGAGGGCCGCGCGCCGCTGCTGGTGGGCGGGGGGATCGGGATCGTGCCCCTTGCCCCGCTGCAGGCCGACATGCCCGGGCCCGCTCTGCTGGGCTTCCGCGACGCCGCCCACGCGGCCGCCGGCGAACTCATGGCGGACGTCACGCTGTGCACCGACGACGGCTCGGCCGGTCACCACGGCCTGGTGACCGAGCTGCTCGCCGCGCGCCTCGACGAGCCCGTCGAGGTCTACGCGTGCGGGCCGCCCGCCATGCTGGAAGCGGTGCGGCTGATGACCACGCAGCGCGGCGTGCCCGCGCAGCTGGCGCTGGAGTCCGGGATGGCGTGCGGGTTCGGCGCGTGCTTCGGGTGCGTGGTCCCGACGCGCGACGGCTACGTGCGCGTGTGCGTCGACGGGCCGGTCCTGGAGGCCTCCGACCTCGAGGCGGTGCCGGCGCATTGAGCACCGAGCTGTGCGGACTGGAGCTCGAGCACCCGATCGTCAACGCCTCGGGGACCTTCGACGCGATCGCGGCGCTGCGCACGTTTGGCGACGAGGTGCTCGAGCGCTTCCCCTTCGCGGCGTTCGTCTCCAAGACGATCACCCTGAAGCCGCGCCAGGGCAACCCGCCGCCGCGGCTGTGGGAAACGGCCGGCGGCCTGATCAACTCGATCGGCCTGCCCAACAAGGGCCTCGCCGGCTACCTCGAGCACGACCTGCCGGTGCTGGCGCGCCTGCCGGTCCCGCTGATCGTGAACGTCATGGGCTTCACGCGCGAGGAGGTCGCCACGCTGGTCGCGGCGGTGGCCGAGCGCGACGAGGTCGCGGGCCTGGAGCTCAACGTCTCCTGCCCCAACGTGGAGAGCGGGCTGATCATGGGCGCCGACCCGCGCGAGACCGCGGCGCTCGTGCACCGGGTCCGCCCGCTGACGGCCAAGCCGCTGATCGTCAAGCTGACCCCGAACGCGACCGACCCCGCGGCGGTCGCGCACGCCGCCCAGGAGGCCGGCGCCGACGGCGTCTCGCTCGTCAACACGCTGCGCGGCATGGCGCTGCACCCGCGCACCGGCGCGCCGTGGCTCGGCGCGCGCACGGGCGGGGTGTCCGGGCCGGCGATTCGCGCGATCGCGCTCGCCCAGGTCGCGCAGGTCGCCGAGCGCGTCTCGGTCCCGGTCGTCGGGATGGGCGGCGTGGAGACCGGCGCGCACGCGCACGCGCTGCTGCGGGCCGGCGCGGCGGCCGTGGCGGTCGGCACGGAGACCTTCCGCGACCCTCGTGCGGGCGCCCGGATCGCGGCGGAATTGGCCGACATCGGCCGCGATCGGCGGGTTTCCGCGCGCCTCTGAACGCCGCCGCCTAGGAAAAGCCCTGCAAAGCACGCATTTCGGCGGAGCTTGTAGCGTCACAACACTTGACCTCAGCTTGAGGTGAAAGTGAATTCCGCCCTTTTCTCTTGCGGCGCCCTCGTCGGTATGTAGACTCGCCGCTCGATGGCGCCGGTCACGAATTCGCTCACAAAAACGGCGGCTCCGGAGAGGTCGCTCGTGCAGCGGATGGAGGCGCTCAACAAGGCCAACGAGATCCGCACCCGCCGCGCGCAGCTCAAGCGCGACCTCAAGTCGGGGCGCATGTCGATCCACAAGCTGCTCCTGGAGCCGCCCGCCTGGATCGAGACCGCCAAGGTCCTCGACATGCTCCTCGCGGTCCCCAAGTACGGCCGGGTGAAGGCCAACAAGATCCTCACCCAGTGCCGCATCTCCCCGAGCAAGACCATCGGAGGGCTGTCCGAGCGCCAGCGCGCGGAACTGGTCCAGATGCTCCGCCGCCGCTGAACGCGGATGACGCCGAATACCTTCGCTGGATCTGCGTCCTCGGGGGTGGGCCGTGCTGAGCACTGTCCCACCCCCTGCGTGCCATCCGGCGCCCGTCACCGGCCTCGGCGCCCCCGCGTCCAGCGGACCCGCTGACGGGCGGCGCGCGGTGGCCAGGGTCTTCGTGATCACGGGCCCCTCCGGGGTCGGCAAGGGGACGTTGATCCGGTCGCTGGTCCAGCAGGTGCCTGAGCTGGAGGTGTCGGTGTCGGCGACCACGCGGCCGCCGCGGCCGGGGGAGGCCGACGGCGTGGACTACCACTTCCTCTCGCCGGCGGAGTTCGACGCGCGGCTGGCCGACGGGGACTTCGTCGAGCACGCCACCTATTCGGGCCACCGCTACGGGACGCTGCGCTCCGAGCTGGAGTCGCGGGTGCAGGCCGGGGCGCCGGTGGTGCTGGAGATCGAGATCCAGGGGGCGCGGCAGGTGCGCGAGAGCATGCCCGAGGCGGTGCAGGTGTTCATCGCCCCCCCGTCGCTGGAGGCGCTGCGGGCGCGGCTGGTCGGGCGGGGGACGAACTCGCCGCGCGACATGGACGCGCGCCTGCGCACCGCGCGCGAGGAGATGGCCGCCCGCGACGAGTTCGCGCACGTCGTGGTCAACGACCGCCTCGAGCGCGCGGTGGCCGAGCTGGTGACCATCGTGCGGTCCGCCCTCTGACCACCGCTACACTGCGGGACATGATCTCTCCCCGCATCGACCAGCTTCTCGAAGAGGTCGACTCCAACTACGCCAGCGTGATCGTCGCGGCCAAGCGCGCCCGGCAGATCAACTCCTACTACCACAACCTCGGGGAGGGGACGTTCGACGAGTTCCCGCCGCCGATGGTGGAGACTCGCTCGAAGAACTACCTCACGATCGCCCTCGAAGAGGTAGCCGCCGGCAAGCTGAAGTACCACTACCGCTAGGCGCCTCATGGCCCGGATCCTGCTCGGTGTCACCGGGGGGATTGCCGCCTACAAGGCGCTGGAGGTCGTGCGGCTGGCGACCAAGGCGGGTCATGCCGTGCGGGTGGTGCAGACGCCCGCGAGCGAGCGGTTCGTCGGTCGCGCGTCGTTCGCGGCGCTGACCGGGGCGCCCGTCCTGCTCTCGGAGTTCGAGCGCGATCCCGCGCGGGGCGCGTTTCCCGACCAGCCGGCGCCCGCGCACGATCCCCTGTCGCACCTGGAACTCGTCCGCAACGCGGACGCGTTCCTGATCGCGCCGGCGTCGGCCAACACGCTCGCCAAGCTCGCGCACGGCCTGGCCGACAACCTGCTCACGAGCGCGGCGCTGGCCGCGACGTGCCCGATCCTCGTCGCGCCCGCCATGAACGACGCGATGTGGGCCAATCCGGCCACGCGCGTCAACCTGGAGCTCCTGCGCGAGCGCGGGGTCGCCGTGCTGGAGCCCGCCACCGGCGCGCTGGGGTCCAAGGGCGAGTGGGGGACGGGGCGCCTGCGCGAGCCGGCCGAGCTGCTCGCCGCGGTCGAGGCCGTCGTGCCGACCGGAGCGCCGCGGCCGTTGGACGGGCTGCGCGTCTTGGTCACCGCCGGCGGCACGCGCGAGCCGATCGATTCCGTGCGCTACGTGGGCAACCGCTCCTCCGGGCGCATGGGGTTCGCGCTGGCCGACGAGGCCGCGCGCCGCGGCGCCACGGTGACGTGCGTGGCGGCGAACGTGGCGCTGGAGCGCAATCCCGCCGTGGAGTACGTGGACGTGGAGACGGCCGCGCAGCTCGGCGAGGCCTGCGCGGAGCGCTTCGGCGACTGCGACCTGCTGCTGATGGCCGCGGCCGTGGCGGACTACCGTCCCGCGCGCCCGGTCGACGACAAGCTCAAGAAGCACGCCGCCGCGCTGGAGCTGGCGCTGGAGCGCACCGACGACGTGCTGGCCGGCCTCGCCGCGGCGCGCCGGCCCGGACAGACGATCGTCGGTTTCGCGGCCGAGCACGGGGACGGCCGCGAGGCGGCACGCGACAAGCTCGCCCGCAAGGGCCTGGACGCCATCGTGCTCAACGACGTCTCGCGCGCCGAGATCGGCTTCGACTCGCCCGAGAACGAGGTGACGATCCTCACCGCGGCCGGCGAGCGCCGGGTCCCGCGGGCGAGCAAGGGCGAGGTGGCGGCGGCGATCCTCGACACAGTTCAGGAGGCACTTATCCGGGAGGAGTACAAGTCGGGCGATGGAGCCCCTGGAGCCGCTGGACCGCGCAGCGCCGGCTGAGCTAGAGAGCGCGCGGGCGACTCTCGGTCGCGTCGCGCGCAACGTCGCGCGCGCGGTGCAGGTCCGCGAGGAGGTGCTCGAGCACCTGCTGATCGCGCTGGCCGCCGGGGGACACGTGCTGGTCGAGGACTATCCGGGGGTCGGCAAGACCGCACTGGCGCGGGCGCTGGCCCGCTCGATCGAAGGTCAGTTCGCGCGCGTGCAGTGCACCGCCGACCTGCTGCCGGCCGACATCGTCGGCGCCAACGTCTACAACCAGCGCGAGCAGCGCTTCGAGTTTCGCCCCGGTCCGATCTTCGCCAACATCGTCCTGGTCGACGAGATCAACCGCGCCTCGCCCAAGACGCAGTCCGGGCTGCTGGAGTGCATGCAGGAGCGCCACGTCACGGTCGACGTGCACACGCACGAGCTGGCGCGCCCGTTCCTCGTCCTGGCCACGCAGAACCCGATCGAGTACGAAGGCACCTATCCGCTGCCCGAGGCGCAGGTGGATCGCTTCATGGTCCGCGTGTCGCTCGGGTATCCCGACGCGGGAGCCGAGGCGGCGATGCTGGCCGACCACGAGAGCGGCGACCGCGTCCTGGAGCTCGACCCGGTCGCGACGCCGACCGAGGTCGTCGCGCTGCAGGACACGGTCAGCCGCGTGCGCGCCACCGGCGCCCTGCGCGCCTACGTGGTCGCGCTGCTGGGGCAGACGCGGGCCGACCCGCGCGTGGAGCTGGGCGGGAGCCCGCGGGCCGGGCTGATGCTGCTGCGCGCCGCCAAGGCGCGCGCGGCGCTGCACGGACGCGACCACGCGCTGCCCGACGACGTCCAGGCGCTCGCCCAGCCGGTGCTGGCCCACCGCCTGCTGCTGGCCCCCGAGACCGTCGGCACGCCCGCCGACGACGTCCGCCGGCACGTGATCGCCGACGCCCTCGCCGCGACCCCCGCCCTGTGACGCCATGCGCGGCGCGTTCGCAGCCGCGGCGCTCGGGCTGACGCTCGGCCTCGGCGGCGGGCTGTTCGACGCCGAGCCGCTGTTCGTGGGCGGCATCGCCTTCGCGCTGCTGGGCGCGCTGGCGTGGGCGTGGGTCGGCCTCGCGGCGCGCGGCGCGCGGGTGGAACGCCAGTTGGGCGCGCGCCGCGTCGTGGAGGGCGAGCCCGTCGCGGTCCGCGTGCGCGCAGACGCGCCCGTGCCGCTGCCGGGAGGGGAGCTGGTCGAGCCGCTCCTGCCCGCCCCCGCCCCCCTGCGGGCCGGCCGCCGGCGCACGCGCGTGCGCGTCGAGGTGCGCTTCGACCGGCGCGGCCGGCGCCGGCTCGAGCCGCCCGCGATCGTGGTGCACGACCCGCTGCGCCTGGCCTCGCGCGAGATACGCGCGGCCGGCGCGCCCGACGAGCTCCTGGTCCTGCCGCGCGTCGAGCCGGTCGCCGTGCCGGCCGGCGCCGAGCCCTCCGCGAGCGGCCGGGCGCTGGGCGCGCTGGCCGGGATCGCCGAGGTGGAGGTCGACGGCCTGCGCGCCTACCGGCCCGGCACGCCGGCCTCGCGCATCCACTGGCCCGCGCTGGCCCGCGGCGCCGGGCTGCTCGAGCGCCGGCTGCGCCCCGACGGCGACGGCCGCCCGCTCGTGGTCCTCGACTCGCGCGGTGGCGAGGCCGGCGACCTCGACGCGGCGGTGCGCGCGGCCGCGTCGCTGACTCGCGCACTGGCGGCGGCGGCGGGATGCGGGCTGCTGCTGCCCGGGGAGCGGCGGGCCGCGCGCATCGAGCGCGACCTGGCCGCGTGGCCCTCCGCCTGGGCGCGCCTGGCGCTGGTGCAGGCGGGCGCCGCACCGCCGCCGCTGGCCGGGCTGGCCACGCGCATCGGCCCCGTCTTCTACGTCGCCGCCGCGCCGCCGCCCCGGGTCCCGCGCGCCCTGCGACACGCGCCCGGCGACCGCATCCTCGTCGTGCCGGGCGAGGCGCCCGGCACGCGCGTCCTCACAGTCGCCGGCTGCACCGGCTACGCACTCGTCCGGCGAGGCGCGCGCGGGGGGAGGGTCGCGGCGTGAGGCTGGCCGCCTTCACGGCGCTCGCGGCGTTCGGGGCGCTTCACTGGGCGCTGCTGGTGTCTCCCCATGGGTCCGGGGCGATGCTCGCGAGCGTCGCCGTCGGCGCGGCGGCAGGCCTCGCCCTGCGCGCATGCGCCCGCCTTCCCGGCGCCGTGCGCCACGTTGCGGCCGCGGGGGTCGTGCTCGCGGTGCTCGGCGGGGCGCTGGTCGCGGTCGGGATTCCGCTGCGGCTGCTCGCGCCGGGCGGGTGGGGCGAGCTCGGCGCCGGCGTGACCCAGGGGGTCGAGGCGCTCTCCGACGTGCGCATCCCATACGCCGGGGTCGACGATTGGCCGCGGCTGACGATCCTGGCGGGCGGCGCGGCCCTCGTCGTCTGCGCCGCCGCCGCGGCCTTCTGGCCCGCCCGGCGCGGCGGCGCAGCCGGCCACGGGATCGGGCTCGTGGCGCTCGTCGTGCTCTTCACGGTCCCCGTCGTGGACCTCACGCTCAGCGCGCAGTTCGCGCGCGGGGCCGCCCTGGCCGCGCTGGTCGCCGCCTACCTGTGGCTCGAGCGCGTGCCCCGCGCGGGCGTGCCCGCCGCGGGAGTCGCCCTGGCGGCCGCGGTGGCCGCCGGAGTGGCGGCGGCGCCGGCGCTCGACCGGCCGGAGCCGTGGGTCGACTACGAGCGCATCGCCGAGTCGCTGGCCCCGACCGCCGCCGTGCGCTTCGACTTCTCGCACCGGTACGGGCCGATCGACTGGCCGCGCGACGGTCGCGAGCTGCTGCGCATCCGGGCCCGGCGCGCCACCTACTGGAAGGCGGAGAACATCGACGAGTTCGACGGTCGCCGCTGGCGCGCGGCCCACGCGCTCGCCGGCGCGCGCACGCCGCTTTCCGACGAGCTGCCGGACGACCGGGCCGGGCTGCGCCGGTGGCGCGAGCGCCTCGAGGTGACGGTCCGCGGGCTGCAGGCGCACGAGGCGGTCGCCGCCGGCACGATCCTGCGACTGATGCGCCCGCCCAGCGCTGCCGTCGCCACCGCCAGCCCGGGCACGTTCGTCTTCGAGGACGAGCTGGAGCGCGGCGACTCCTACGCCGCCGACGTCTACGTGCCACGTCCGGCGCCGCGCCAGCTCGCCGCCGCCGGCACCGGCTACCCGGGGCTGTCGCCGACCTACTGGACGCTCGCGATCCGCACGACGCAGCGCGCCCAGGTCGAGGGGCTTGCGTTCGAGGCCGACGTGCGCTTCCCGCCGTTCGGGAGCGGCGGCGCGCCGCAGATCGTCCAGGAGGGCGCCGGCGCCTACTCGCTGGGGGACGCGAGCGAGCTCCTGAGCCGCTCGCAGTACGTGCGCAGCTACCGGCTCGCGCGACGGCTCGCCGCCCAGTCGCGCTCACCCTACGAGTACGCCCGCCGCATCCTCTCCTACCTCGCGACCGGCTTCGCCTACTCCGAGACCCCCGCCCAGCACCCGGTGCCCCTGGAGGCGTTCCTGTTCGGCGACCGCATCGGGTACTGCCAGCACTTCTCCGGCGCCATGGCGCTGCTCCTGCGCATGGGTGGAGTCCCGGCGCGCGTGGCCGGCGGCTTCTCGCCGGGCTCCTACAGCCGCAAGCGCCGCGACTACGTCGTGCGCGACCTGGACGCGCACTCCTGGGTGGAGGCGTGGTTCCCCGGCTACGGATGGGTGACGTTCGACCCCACGCCCGCCGCGGCGCCCGCCCGCTCGCAGGTGATCAACGTCGGCCTGCCCAGCCTGGACGCGCCACCGGGAACCGGAGACCAGGCGCAGCGCGGCGACGTGCCGGAGCCCGGGCCGCGCGCGCCCGGTGCGTCGAACGCGCAGCCCGGGGGAGGCGGGCCGGCGTTCGGCCTCGTCGCGCTGGCCGCGCTGCTGACGGCCGGCCTGGTCGCGCTTGGAACCGCCTTCTGGCGCCGCCGTTCCGGCCCGAAGCGCCCGGCCGACGCCCATCTCGCCGAGCTCGAGCGCGCGCTGCGCCGCCTGGGCGAGCCCGTCCCGGCGGGCGCCACGCTGGCGGCGCTGGAGCGGCTCCTGGGCCTGGACGGCCCGGGGGCGGGGTACCTGCGGGCGCTGCGCGACCGCCGCTACGGCTTCGGCGCGCGGCCGCCCACCGCGGCCCAGCGGCGCGAGCTGCGCCGGGCGCTGGCCCGCGGCCGCGGGCCAGCCGGGGCGCTGCGCGCGCTGTGGGCCCTGCCGCCGCGCCGGAGCACGTAGACCGGCTATCTACACTGAGTTCATGCCGTCCGCGTACGACCTGTTCCAGCGCGGGACCGCGCTCCTGGAGGCCGGGGACTACCACGCCGCGACCGTCCCGCTCGCGCAGGCCCGCGACCTGGAGCCCGACAAGAACTCGATCCGCGAGGCGCTCGGTCGCGCCTTCTTCCGGGCCGCCCGCTACGAGCAGGCGCGCCGCGAGTTCGAGGCCGTCGTGGAGCGCGCCCCGACCGACGACTACGCGCTGTTCTGCCTGGGGCGCTCGCTGCAGCAGCTCGGCCGCCATGCCGAGGCGCGCCGCCCGCTGGCCCTGGCCGCCCACCTGCGCCCGGAGCGAGCGGACTACCGGGTCTATCGCCGGCGATCCGAGGCGGCTTAGCGGGGTCGCTGCGCTGCCTCGCGCGCTTGCGTAGCGACGCGGACGACGAGTCCGAGGAACCCGTCGAGACGCTCCTCGGTGACCGCCTCCACGGGCAGGTCGGCCTCCACCCACACGTCGCCCGCGCCCGTCTCGGTGAAGCGCGCCAGGGGCAGGCCGCGGTTCCAGTGCAGCAGCACGTGCGGGTCGACCGCGCCCGCGCCGACGACCTGCGCCTGTGCGCGCAGCAGCCCGTCGCGCAGCGCGATGCCGACGTGCAGCGCCCATCCGGCCGCCTCCACCGAGAGGCCCCATTCGCCCTCCGCGACGCGGCGCGTGTCGCCGTCCAGAGCGCCCAGATAGCGGTCCACGACGTCGCGGGCGGAGGCCTGACTGTCACGCATGGCGGTGCTATCCTCGCATTGAAGCTTTCGATAGCCGGCCACGCGGCCGGAGCCGTTTCGGAAGTGGGCACCGGCCCACTTTTTTTCGTTTCAGGAGGGAGTCCATGAGCAGCACGATCCAGGCCGACGTCGAGGCACGGCTGGCCGAGGCCGAGCCCGAGGTCGAAGTCCTGCTGGCCGAGGAGGTCGGGCGCGACACGCTGCGCGTGTTCATCGACCATCCCTCGGGCGTGTCGCTCGCCCTCTGCGAGCGGGTAACCGCGCATCTCGCGGACCTGCGCCGCGACTACGCCCTCGAGGTCTCCTCGCCGGGCCCGGAGCGGCCGCTCAGCCGTCCCGAGCACTTCCGCCGGTTCCTCGGTCGCCGCGCGCGCATCCGCACGCGCGGCTCAGTGCCCGCCGTCGGCGCGCGCAAGAGCGTCACGGGCGAGCTGATCGCCGCCGACGACGCCGACGTGACGCTCGCCGCGCCGGACGGCATCGTGTCGATCCCGTACGCCGAGATCAGGCGTTCCAACCTGGTAGGTGAATAGAGAATGTCGAAGGAGATCCTGGAGGCCACCCGCGCCCTCGCCGCCGAGAAGGGCATCTCGCACGAGAAGCTCATGGTCGCGCTCGAGGACGCGCTGCTGTCGGCCTACAAGAAGCAGCCCGGCTCGGCCAAGTACGCCCGCGTGGAGATGGACCGCGACACCGGCGACTTCAACGTCTTCGAGCTGATCATCCCCGAGCGTCTCGAGGCCCAGCTGATCGTGGAGACGATCGACGAGGGCACCACCGTCGACCCCGAGACGGGCGAGATGCGCGAGCCCGAGGACCCGGAGATCGACCCGGTCAAGTTCGAGGAGTACCGCGACCAGATCGACGAGCGCGACGTCACGCCGGACGATTTCGGGCGCATCGCCGCGCAGACGGCCAAGCAGGTGATCCTCCAGCGCATCCGCGAGGCCGAGCGCGACATGATGTTCGAGGAGTACCGCGACCGCGTCGGCGAGCTGGTGACCGGCCTCGTCCAGCAGTCGGACTCCCGCTACACGCTGGTCCAGCTGCGCGAGCGCGTCGAGGCGCTGCTGCCCAAGTCCGAGCAGGTGGACGGCGAGCGCTACGAGCACTCCTCGCGCATCAAGGCGGTCATCAAGGAGGTCTCGGCCTCCACCAAGGGCCCGTCGATCATCGTCTCGCGCCGCGACTCCGAGCTGATCAAGAAGCTCTTCGAGCTCGAGGTCCCCGAGATCGCCGACGGCCTGGTGGAGATCACGAACGTCGCGCGCGAGCCGGGCTACCGCTCCAAGATCGCGGTCGTCTCCCACGCCGACGGCGTGGACCCGGTGGGCGCGTGCGTGGGCCCGCGTGGCTCGCGTGTGCGCATGGTCGTGTCCGAGCTGCGCGGCGAGAAGATCGACATCATCCCCTACAACGACGAGCCCGCCCGCTTCGTCGCCAAGGCGCTGTCGCCGGCGCGCGTGCGCGAGGTCTACGTCGACGACGACAACCGCCAGGCGACCGTCGTGGTCCCCGACGACCAGCTGTCGCTGGCCATCGGCCGCGAGGGCCAGAACGCCCGGCTCGCCGCCCGCCTGACCGGCTGGCGCGTGGACATCAAGTCCGAAACCGAGTTCTCCTCCGAGGAGACCGAGGGCGGCTACGAGGAGGAGGAGCTCGGCGGGCGCTGCGCCGCGATCCTGACCTCCGGCCGGCGCTGCCCGAACGCCGCGCTGCCCAACTCGCGCTACTGCGGGCTGGACGCCCACCAGGCGCTCGCCGACGTCGAGGGCGACGAGGTCGCGCTGGTCACCGGCGGCGCCCCGGAGGCCGGCGAGGGCGAGCCCGAGCCCGCCGAGGAGGCCCAGGGCGAGCCCGCGGGCACGGGCGACGGGCAGGCGGCATAGCCGCAACTAGACTTGTCCTACGCATGAGCAAGAAGCGCGTACACGAGATCGCCAAGGAGCAGGGCATCAGCTCCAAGCAGCTGATCGCCAAGCTCAAGGCCGCCGGGCTGGACGTCTCGGCCGCGGCGTCGACCGTCGACGAGGCGGCGGCGCTCAAGGCGCTGGGCGCCAACGGCGGCACCACCCGCACGCGGCCCAAGTCAGCGCCCGCGCCCGCACCGGCCGCCACCACCGAGGTTGCGCCGACCGCGACCGCCGCCCCGCCGGCCGCGCCGGCCGGCGACGGCGCGCAGACGGCCGACGCACCCAAGCAGCGGCCCACCCGCGACTCGCTGGCCGGCGAGCGCGCCCCCGGCAGCGGCGGCGGGCGCCGCCGCGTGGTGATCGACTCCCAGGCCTCGCGGCGCACCGACGGCCGGGGCGGCCCGCCGCCCTCCCAGAAGCCCCGCGGCGGGCGCCGCCGCGGTCGCCGCCGCAAGGAGGTCGAGGCCGAGGTCACCGGAAACCGCGCCGCCACGCCCGCGCGCGCGCTGGACGCGATCCGCATCAACTCCGGCTCCACCGTCAAGGAGACCGCCGAGTCGCTCGGCGTGGCCGTCCCCGAGATCATCAAGAAGCTGATGTCGCTGGGCGAGATGGCCACGCTCACGCAGACCCTGTCCGACGAAGCCATCGGCGTGCTGGCCGAGGAGTTCAGCAAGGAGATCGAGATCGTCCACGCCGCCGACGACGTCGAGGTCGAGCCCGAGGTCGAGGACGCCGAGGACGAGCTGGAGGACCGCCCGCCGGTCGTGACGATCATGGGCCACGTCGACCACGGCAAGACGTCGCTGCTGGACGCGATCCGCGAGACCGAGGTGGCGGCCGGCGAGGCCGGCGGCATCACGCAGCACATCGGCGCCTACCAGGTCCACCACGGCGAGAAGCTCATCACCTTCCTGGACACGCCCGGCCACGAGGCGTTCACCGCCATGCGCGCGCGCGGCGCCGGCGTCACCGACATCGCGGTGATCGTGGTCGCGGCCGACGACGGCGTCAAGCCGCAGACCGACGAGGCGATCGACCACGCCAAGGCGGCCGACGTCCCGATCGTCGTGGCGGTCAACAAGATCGACAAGGAGGGCGCGCAGCCCGACCGCGTGCGCGCCGACATGGCGCAGCGCGGCCTGAACCCCGCCGACTGGGGCGGCGACACCGAGTTCGTCGAGGTCTCGGCCAAGACGCGGCAGAACCTCGAGGAGCTGCTGGAGACGATCACGGTCGTGGCCGAGCTGGAGGACCTCAAGGCCAACCCCGACACCGACGCCTCCGGCACCGTCATCGAGTCCAAGCTCGATCCGGGGCGCGGCCCCGTGGTCACGATCCTCGTCCAGCGCGGCACGCTGCACGTCGGCGACCCGCTGGTGGCGGGCGCGCACTGGGGCAAGGTCCGCGCCATGCAGGACCACCTGGGCGAGCGCGTCAAGGCGGCCGGGCCCGGCCAGCCGGTGGAGATCCTGGGCTTCGACGGCGTGCCCGAGGCGGGGGAGCACGTCCGCGTGGTCGAGAACGACCGCCGCGCGCGCCAGCTCGCCGGGGAGCGCGCGCAGCGGCTGAAGACCGAGGCCATCGCGCGGCGCTCGGGCCGCAAGATGACGCTCGAGGACGTCTTCTCGCGCGCCCAGCAGGGCGAGATGCAGGAGATCCCGCTCGTGCTCAAGGCCGACGTGGCCGGCTCGCTGGAGGCGCTGGAGGACGAGATCGCCAAGCTGCCGCAGAGCGAGGTCTCGGTGACCATCGTCCACCGCGGCGTGGGCGGGATCAACGAGTCCGACGTGATGCTGGCCGCCGCCTCCGAGGGCGTCGTGCTGGGCTTCAACGTCCGCCCGGTGGGCGACGCGCGCGCCGCCGCCGAGCGCGAGGGCGTGGAGATCCGGGCCTACAACGTCATCTACAAGGCGATGGACGACCTGCGGGCCGCCATGGAGGGCATGCTGGCGCCCGAGGAGGTCGAGGACGAGCTGGGCCGCGTGGAGGTCAAGCAGCTGTTCAAGGCCTCGCGCGTCGGCACGATCGCCGGCTCCGAGGTCCTCGAGGGACGGGTCACCCCCGGCGCGCGCACGCGGCTCGTGCGCGACGGCACCGTGGTCTACGACGGCGAAATCGCCTCGCTGCGGCGCTTCCAGGACGACGTCAAGGAAGTGACCGCGGGCCAGGAGTGCGGTGTCGTGCTGCGCGACTTCCAGGACGTCAAGGTCGGCGACATCCTCGAGGTCTATGCGACGCGCCAGGTGGAGCGCGAGCTCGCTTAGTGCCTTCGGGCTCCCGGGCGTACGTAGCGGTCCTGAAGATCGAGCTGCACTTCCCCGAGGCGGGGAGCCTGAAGGCGCGCCGGCGCGAGCTGGCGCCGGTGAAGGCCTACGTCCAGCGCCTGGGTGGCGCGGTCGCGGAGGCGGGGCCGCACGACCGCTGGCAGCTGGCCACCGTGGTCGCGTCGTTCGTGGCGGGAACGCCCGCGCGGCTGGACGAGGTGTGCGACCGGCTGGAGGCGTGGTTGGACGCCAGGTTCCCCAGCGGAGTGAACGTGCACAAGTCTGTCCATTCCTTGCGGGACCTCATCGAGTGACCGGAGAGTAGGATGCCCAGCGATCGCCTGCGACGGGTAGACGAAGCCGTACGCCAGGTCCTCAGCGACGCCGTCGCGACCGACCTGAAGGACCCGCGCGTGGGCTTCGTGACCGTGACCGCCGTCAAGACCAGCCCAGACCTTCGCCATGCCCGCGTCTACGTCAGCGTCCTGGGCGGCGAGGACGAGCGCGAAGCCTCGCTGGCCGGGCTGCGCTCCGCGCACGGCTTCCTCCAGCGCCGCGTCGCCTCCGAGCTGACGATGAAGCACACGCCCACGCTGGACTTCGTCTACGACGACAGCGTGGAGCGCGGGATGCGCCTGAGCGAGCTGATCGACCGGGAGACGGGCGGGTGAGCGCGACCGTGTCGACGGAGTCGCGCGAGCGCGTCCTGGTCGAGCTGCGCGACGCCGGGAAGCTGGTCCTCGTCACGCACGAGAATCCCGACGGCGACGCGCTCGGATCGCTGGTCGCGATGCACGAGATCCTCACCGCGCTGGGGAAGGACTCGGTCATGTTCATGGCGGCCGAGGAGTTCCCGCTGCCGCACGAGTACCGCTTCTTCCTGCTGGACCGGCTGATGACCGTCCTGCCCGACGACGTGGAGGAGCGCACGGTCGTCTTCCTGGACTGCGGCAACATCGACCGCAACTCCGCCGACCTGCTCAAGCGCGAGGACGCGCACATCCTCAACATCGACCACCACCACGACAACACCCGCTTCGGCACGGTCAATCACGTGGTGCCGGACGCGTCGTGCACCGCCGAGATCGTGTGGGACCTGATGCACGCGCTGGGGGTGGAGCCCTCGACGCCGATCGCCGAGGCGCTGTACGTCGGCCTGGTCACCGACACGGGCCGCTTCATGTACGAGAACACCGGCCCGCGCGCCCACGTCATGGCGGCCGAGCTGATCGAGGCGGGGGTCGACGTGCACGAGATGTACCGGCGGCTGTACGAGGGCGTCCCCTACGGGAAGCTGGAGCTGCTCGCGCGGGCGCTGGCCAACGTGCAGCGCTACGACGGCGGCCTGCTGACGATCACCCACCTGACGGCGCGCGACTACGCGCAGACCGGCGCCGAGGAGAGCTACTCCGAGGGCGTCGTCGACCACCTGCGCGCGGTCAGCGGGACGGCCGTGGCCGGCGTCGTGCGCGACCTGCTGGGTCCCGGGCAGGACGGCCAGCGCAAGGTTTCGCTGCGCGCGACCGACGGGCGAGTGGACGTGTCGGCCATCGCCCGTGCGCAGGGCGGCGGGGGACACCGCCAGGCGGCCGGCTTCTCGACCGAGATGGACTGGCCGGAGCTCATCGAGTTCCTGCGGGCGGAGATCGCGGCTCAGCTCTAGATGGCGCCGGACGGCGTCATCCTGGTGGACAAGCCGCCGGGCAAGACCTCGCACGACGTGGTGGCCGCGGTGCGGCGGGAACTGCGCGGGCGGCGGGTGGGTCATGCGGGGACGCTCGACCCGTTCGCGACCGGCCTGCTGCTCGTCCTGGTCGGGCGCGCCACGCGCGCGCAGCGGTTCCTCATGGCGCTGCCCAAGACGTACATGGCCAGCGCCCGCTTCGGCGCGGTCTCCACGACCGGCGACCCCGAGGGCGAGATCGTGGAGACGGGCGTCCTGCCCGATTCGATCGACCCGCCGGTCGGCGAAGTGCGCCAGCGCCCGCCCGCGTACTCGGCGGTGAAGGTGGACGGCGAGCGCGCGTACCGCCGCGCGCGGCGCGGCGAGGACGTCAAGGTGCCCGAGCGCGTGGTGACCGTCCACCGCTTCGACCTGCTGGCGCGGGAGGGCGAGCGCGCGCGGTTCGAGATCGAGTGCTCGTCGGGGACCTACGTGCGCAGCCTGATCGCCGACCTGGGCGACGCGTACTGCGAGGCGCTGCGGCGCACGGCGATCGGATCGTTTCGCGTGGAGGATGCCGACGGCGAGACGATCGTGCCCCTCGACGACGCCCTCGCCTTCCTGCCGGCGGTCGACCTGGCGGGCGAGGACGCGCGGCGCGCGACGCACGGGATGGCGGTGCCGGGCGCCGCGGACGGACCGGTGCGCCTGCTCGACGGCGCCGGGCTGATCGCGATCGCCGAGCCCCGCGAGGACGGCACGCTGAAGCCCGTCGTAGGCTTCCGGGCCGCATGAAGGTCACTCCCCTGCCCGAGGCGCGCCCGCGCCCGCGCCGCGTCGCCGTGGGGGTCTTCGACGGCGTGCACGTCGGGCACCGCGCGGTGATCGCCGGGGCGGACACCGTCCTGACCTTCGAGCCGCACCCGCTGGCGGTGATCGCGCCGGAGGCGGCCCCCAAGCCGCTCACGCGGCTGGACGTCAAGGCGGACCTGGTGGCCGAGCTGGGCGTGGAGGAGATGGTGGTGATCGGCTTCGACGCGCAGTTCGCGCGCTTGGAGGCCCCCGAGTTCGTCGACCGCGTCCTCGTCGAGCGCCTCGGCGCCACGCACGTCTCGGTGGGGCGCAACTTCCGCTTCGGCCACAAGGCGGCCGGCGACACCGCCCTGCTGGAGGCCGACGCGCGCTTCGAGGCGCGCGTCGTCGAGCTCGTCGAGGTGGAGGGCGAGACGGTGTCCTCCAGCCACATCCGCGGGCTGGTCGCGGCGGGCGAGGTCGAGCATGCAGAGGCGTTCCTGGGCCGGCCCTTCCAGGTGCGCGGCGAGGTCGTGCGCGGCGACGGCCGCGGCCGCGAGCTGGGCTGGCCCACCGCCAACCTCGTGCCCGACGAGCGCCTCGTGCGCCCGGACCAGGGCGTGTACGCGGCGCGGGCGGACGGCCGCCCCGCCGCGGTCAACATCGGCGTGCGCCCCCAGTTCGAGACGGGACGGGGCGTGCTCATCGAAGCCCACGTGATCGACTTCGAGGGCGACCTCTACGGGCACGAGCTGCGCCTGGACTTCCTCAAGCGCCTGCGCGGCGAGCGCCTGTTCTCCTCCGTCGACGCCCTCGTCGAGCAGATCGCCCGCGACGTGGAGGAAGCCCGCGCGGTCGCGGGCTAGCTTGCTACCGTTCGCCGCCGCATGACGCTGACCGCAGAACGCAAGCAGGAGCTCGTCGCCCGCTTCGGCAAGGGCGAGGGCGACACCGGGACCCCCGAGGTCCAGATCGCGCTGCTCACCGAGCGCATCAACCACCTCACCGAGCACCTGCGCGCCCACGGCCGCGACCACCACTCGCGCCGCGGCCTGCTCATGCTGGTCGGCCGCCGCCGGCGCCTGCTGCGCTACCTGCAGCGCTCCGAGGTCGAGCGCTACCGCGCGATCGTCGCCGAGCTCGGCCTGCGCCGCTAGCTCGTCAGCTCCGCGGGCAGGAGGGTCGCCAGCCGGCGTCCGTCGCTCGAACTCGGCCTCGAAGACGCCCCCGGGATCCGGACCCATCAGCGCGACGTCCTGAAGCCGGTCGTCCTCGTACGCGCGAACGGCGTACTCGTCGGGCTCGGTAGCGCCTCGAAATCTGGAAGGCAGCGGCGTCCCGGGGCAGAGAAGAACCTCATCGTACGCGGGGCTGTCCGGGGACCGTCACAAAGCGCCGGCTCTGCGTGTTGTTCCTTTCTGGAGCGACGGCCAGGAGCCGTCCCGGAACGGGAGACAGACTGCGATGAAGAAGCTTCTGGCCGCCGGACTCGTCACGACCGCCGTGCTCGCGACCGCAGCAGGTGCGAGCGCCGATGTCACGTTCGGCGGAAACCCGCACTGTGACGTGTATGGGACGGCGACCTTCGACGAGCCGCTCACCGGAACGCCGAACGACAACACATACCACTTCCTCTCCAGCCCGACCGGCCCTGGAAACGCGAAGACCGCGTGCTCGGGAGTGCTCAACGGCGTGCGGGTGGAGAACGCGCCGGTGGTCGCTCAGGTCGATGGCTCTGGCACTCTCAGCTGCGCCGCATCGGAGGCTTCAGGCGCGCCGGGGACGCTCACGTTCGTTGGGACGGGGCAAACCCTGAAGTTCACGCTCGACATCGTTGGCACCGCAAGCGAGGTCCTGTTGAGCGTCAAGGGTGAGAAGTCGGGCAGCGGCAGCGGGCAGGCGACGTTCCGCAACGATCCCGACGCCGCGCCGGACAAGGCTCTCGCGACCTGTGGAGGCGACGGCTTCCGAGCGCTGGACTTCTCCGCGGCGTTCGACGGTCAGGACACTCTCGTCAGCTCGAGCCCGCCGCCCGCGCCTTCGAGCACCGGCGGTGGCGGCGGCGGCACCAGCGGCGGTGGTGGGAGCGGTACCCGAAGTGGCCCCTCGGGCGATGGCGGGCCCGTGGCCAGCGCCGTGTCGCTGCGCACCGTCGCGCAGAAGCTGCGCACCGCGCTGAAGAAGGGCGTCGCTGTGCGGCTGGCCGGCAACGTTCCCGCGCGGGCGAGCCTGAAGGCGCTGCTCGACGCCAAGACGGCGAAGCGCTACGGCCTCACGAAGGGGCGCAAGCCCGTCGTCGTGGGGCGGGGCGTCGTGGCGCTCACGCAGGCCGGGCAGAAGACCGGCTACCTGCGGCTCACGAGCGCCGCGAAGCGCAAGCTGCGCAAGGCGCGGCGGCTGCGACTGAAGGTGACCGGGACGATCCTCGATGTCACGCAGCGCCGGCAGAAGATCAGCAAGACCGTCGTGCTCCGGTAGAGCGCCGCCCGCACCCGACCGTGCGGACGCGTACCGATCCTCTACGATGGGAATCGATAAAACGGATCAAGGTAAGCGTCCGCGCACCATTCGAAGACGCGGGCACGAAAGGAACATATGGCTGAAGTGACACGGGTCTCCGTGGAGATCGCTGGTACGGAGATCTCGTTCGAGACCGGCAGGATGGCCAAGCAGGCCTCTGGCTCGGTCGTCGTCCAGGCGGGGGACACGATGGTCCTCGGGACGGCAACGGCAGGAAACCTCCGCGACGTCGACTTCCTCCCGCTGACGGTGGACGTCGAGGAGCGGATGTACGCGGCCGGGAAGATCCCCGGCTCGTTCTTCAAGCGCGAGGGGCGCGCGGGGGAGAAGGGGACCCTCACCGCCCGGATGATCGACCGCCCGCTGCGGCCGCTCTTCCCCAAGGGCTGGCGCTACGAGACCCAGCTGGTCTCGATCCCCCTCTCGGTGGACCACGTCCACCCGTACGACATCCTCGCGATGAACGGCGCCAGCGCCGCGCTGATGGTGTCGCACATCCCGTTCCCCATCCCGGTCGGCGCCGTGCGCATCGGCAAGGTGGAGGGCAACTTCGTCGTCAACCCCAACGAGGAGGACCTGCTCGAGAACTCCGAGCTCGACCTCGTCGTGGCGGGCACCGAGGACGCCATCCTCATGGTCGAGGCGGGCGCCAACGAGGTGTCCGAGGCCGAGATCCTCGACGCGCTGGACATCGCGCACGAGAACATCCGCAAGCTGTGCGCCGCACAGCGTGAGCTGGCCGAGAAGGCCGGCAAGGAGAAGATCGAGGTCGAGGTCCCGCAGGTCGACGAGGGCCTGCTGGCGCAGATCCGCGACTCGCACGGCGAGGCGCTCGACCAGGCCACGCAGGTGGAGGAGAAGCTCGAGCGCCAGGACGCGTGCCGGCTGGTCGAGGAGCAGGTCCTGGAGCGCTACGCCGCCGAGGACCCGAGCCTGACCGACGCCGACAACGCCGCCCGCCGGGCGGCCGCGCAGATGGCGTTCGACAAGCTCGAGAAGTCGATCATCCGCGAGCGCATCGCGATCCAGAAGAAGCGGCCCGACGGCCGCGGGACCGACGAGATCCGCGCGATCGACATCGAGGTCGGCGTCGCGCCGCGCACGCACGGCTCCGCGCTGTTCACGCGCGGGCAGACGCAGGCGCTGAGCGTGGTGTCCCTGGGGACGATGCGCGAGGAGATGCGCCTCGACACCCTCGGCCTGCAGACCGCGAAGTTCTACTGGCACCACTACAACTTCCCGCCCTTCTCGGTCGGGGAGGCCGGGTTCATGCGCGGCCCCAAGCGCCGCGACATCGGCCACGGCGCGCTCGCCGAGCGGGCGCTGGTGCCGATGATCCCCAGCACGGACGAGTTCCCGTACACGATCCGCGTGGTCTCCGACATCCTGGAGTCCAACGGCTCGTCCTCGATGGCGAGCGTGTGCGGCTCCAGCCTCAGCCTCATGGACGCCGGCGTGCCGCTAAAGCGGCCGGTGGCGGGCATCGCGATGGGCCTGATCAAGGAGGGCGACGACTACGTCGTGCTCACCGACATCGCGGGCGTGGAGGACCACCTGGGCGACATGGACTTCAAGGTCGCCGGGACCGAGCAGGGCATCACCGCGCTGCAGATGGACATCAAGATCACCGGGGTGACGTTCGACATCCTGCGCGACGCGCTGCAGCAGGCGCACGAGGCGCGGAAGTTCATCCTCGGCAAGATGGGCGAGACGATCGAGGCCCCGCGCAGCGAGCTGTCGCAGTACGCGCCGCGCATCGGCTCGATCGAGATCGACCCGTCGCAGATCGGGCTGCTCATCGGCAAGGGCGGGGAGACGATCCGCGCCCTGCAGGAGGAGTTCGAGTCCCAGATCGACGTCAACGACGAGGGCCAGGTTCTGGTCTACTCGGCCAACGGCGAGCTGGGCGACGCGCTGGTGGAGCGGATCCGCTCGATGACCAAGGAGGTCGAGGTCGGCGACGAGTTCGACGGCAAGGTCGTCAAGACGACCACCTTCGGCGCGTTCGTCGAGCTCAGCAAGGGCACCGACGGCCTGCTGCACATCTCCAACGTCTCGCCCGGCGAGCGCGTGGACAACGTGGAGGACGTCCTCAGCAAGGGCGACGAGCTGAAGGTGCGCGTGTTCGAGGTGGACCGCGAGCGCGGCCGCATCGGGCTGCGCCTGGCCGACGATCCGTCGGTCGCCGGCAAGACCAAGGAGGAGCTGCTGGCCGCGGCCGCCGAGAACGGCGGCGGCGGACGCCGCGAGGGCCGTGGCGGCGGCGGGCGCGACCGCGACCGCGAGCGCAGCGGCGGCGGCGGCGAGCGCGGCGACCGCGGCAGCGGCCGGCCCCGCCGGGGCGGCGGGCGCGACCGCGACCGCGATCGCACCTAGGCGCGTCCGGCGCGTGGAAGCGCACCGGCTGACCGAGCTGGACTCGGGCGTGCGGGTCGTCACGGAGGAGGTTCCCTCCGTGCGATCCGCCGCCCTCGGGTTCTGGGTCGGGACGGGCTCGTGCGCGGAGTCCGACGCGCAGGCCGGCCTGTCGCACCTCCTCGAGCACCTGCTGTTTCGCGGCTCCGAGCGCTTCGGCTCGACGGAGATCGACCAGATCTTCGACGGGATGGGCGCCGAGCTCAACGCGGGCACGGGCAAGGAGACCACCTCGGTCTACTCGCGCGTCCTGGACCGCCACCTCCCGCGCGCGCTGGAGGTCATGAGCGACATGGTGTGGCGGCCGGCGTTCGAGCAGGCGGACACCGAGCGCGAGGTGGTGCTCGAGGAGATCGCGATGTACGAGGACGATCCCCAGGACAAGGTGTTCGACGTGCTGGGCGAGGCGGTCTTCGGCGAGCATCCGCTGGGCCGCGCGATCATCGGCCGCGCGGACGTGGTGGCCAACACGCCGCTCCCGGACATCCGCGCCTTCCACGGCGCGCGCTACGTCCCGGCCAACGTGGTGGTGGCCGCGGCGGGCTCGGTCGACCACGACGCGCTCGTCGAGGCGGTCACGCGCTGGACCCCGGCCAGACCCGTCTCCGGCACGCTGGTCGACACGTCGGCCCCGGAGTACGAGGCGCGCGTGCGCTTCGAGCGCAAGGACACCGAGCAGTACCACGTGTGCCTGGGCGGGCCGGGCATCGCGCGCGACGACGACCGGCGCTTCGCGCTGCGCGTGCTGGACAACGTGATCGGCGGGACCTCGTCCTCGCGCCTGTTCCAGGAGGTGCGCGAGCGCCGGGGGCTCGCCTACAGCGTCTACTCCTTCTCCTCGCAGTACGCGCGCACCGGGCAGTTCGGGATCTACCTGGGCACGCGCGAGGACAACCTCGCCCCGGCCCTGGAGATCGTCGGCGCCGAGCTCACGCGGCTGCGCCGCGAGTCGGCCACCGCGGCCGAGCTGGAGCGCTCCAAGGAGAACGTGAAGGGCCGCCTGGTGCTCTCGTTGGAGTCGACGACGTCGCGCATGAACCGCCTCGGCTCCTCGGTGCTCACCGGCGTCCCGCTGCTCTCGGTGGACGAGCTGATCGCCCGCATCGACGCGGTCACGCTCGACGACGTGGGCGCGCTGGCGGACGACCTGCTGGACCCGGCGCGCCTGTCGGCGGCCGGCATCGGCCCGGACGAGGCGCTGTTTCGCTCCGCGCTGGGGACCGTCGCGACCACGGCGGTCGCGCCGGCATGATCCGCGTGGCGGTGGCCGGCGCGGCGGGCCGGATGGGAGAGACGGTGTGCCGCGCCGTGGAGGGGGCGGGCGACATGGAGCTGACCGGCCGGGCCGACCCGCAGCTGGGCGTGGCGCTGGCCGACGTGCTGGGCGATGCCGAGGTGCTGGTCGACTTCACCCAGCCCGACACGATCGTGGAGAACGCGCGCGCGGCGGTGGCCGCGGGAGTGCACGTGGTCGTGGGGACGACGGGATTCGACCTCGACGAGCTGCGGGGCCTGGAGGGCGCCAACGTCTTCGTGGCGCCCAACTTCGCCATCGGGGCGGTCCTGATGATGCGCTTCGCCGCGGAGGCCTCGCGACACATGGCCAGGGCGCAGATCGTCGAGCTGCACCACGACCGCAAGCTCGACGCCCCCTCCGGCACGGCCGCGCGCACGGCCGACCTGATGGAGGGCGACGTCCCGATCCACTCGGTGCGCCTGCCCGGGCTGGTCGCCCACCAGGAGGTCATCCTGGGCGACGTGGGGCAGACGCTGACCATCCGCCACGACTCCATCGACCGCGAGTCGTTCATGCCGGGCGTGCTGCTGGCCGTGCGCAAGGTGGGCGCGCTGACCGAGTCGCCGGTCGTCGGCCTCGAGCACCTGTTGTAGGACCCCCGCCGCGGCGCTACGCTCGGTCGTGAGCGTGACGTTCACGTACTCGATCCTCGTAGTCGCCAGCCGGACCGCCGACTCCGACGAGCTGCGCGCCGCGCTCGGGGCCCACGCCGAGCGCCGCCCCACGCGGTTCACCCTGCTCGTCCCCGCGCCCGCGGCCGGGCCCGAGGGACGCACCGCGGGCCAGGAGGCGCTGGAGCGGGCGCTGGCCGCCCTGCGCGAGGCCGGCCTGGAGGTGGAGGGGCGCGTCGGCCACCACGACCCCTTCGACGCGGTCTGCGACGTGTGGGACCCCCAGCGCTTCGACGAGGTGATCGTCTCGACGCTGCCCGGCGCGGCGTCGCGCTGGCTGCGCGTGGACCTCCCGCACCGGATCGCGCGGCTGACCGACGTGCCGGTGACGCACGTGCTGGCCTCCGACCGGCGCGAGCCGGCGCTCACCGCGCCGCCCGAGCACGAGAAGCGCGGCATCCTGTCGCCGCTGAGCGTCCTGACGTGGGGCGGGACGCCGCGCGACGGCACGTAGACTCAAGCGCCCGCCCGTACGACACAAGGAGCAGCCATGGGATTCCTCGACAAGGCCAAGCAGGCGGCCCAGAACGCCCAGAAGGAAGGCGGGATCCTCGACAAGGCCAAGGACGCCGCCAAGCAGGCGCAGGAGAAGCTCGACGAGAAGCAGCGCGAGTTCAACCAGCGTCAGCAGGCCGGCTCGACGCCGCCGCCCACCGGCGCTCCGCCGGCCCCCGAGGCCGAGCCGGCCGCCCCGCCGTCCGCGGCCGAGGCCGCTCCGGGCGCGGAAACCCCGCCGCCCGCGCAGACCGCTCCGCCGGCCGCCGCGCAGCCGCCGGCCGCCGACGCGCCAACCACCGAGGCGCCCGCGCCGCCGGCGTCCCCGCCGTCGGACGGGGCCGAGGCGCCCGGCGCCGAACGCGACGACTACGAGCCGCCGAAGATGTCCAGCGGCGACCCGCTCGCAGGTTGAGCTTCGACGTCGATCCCGCCGCCTTCGCCCGCACCGTCGCGCAGACGCCCGACGAGGCGCTGGCGGAGGGGATGGCGAGCGAGAACCGCGGGGCGATCCTCGACGAGATCTTCGCCCAGATGGAGCGCCGCTTCGACGCAACCCGCGGCGGCGACGTGGAGGCGACGATCGACTGGAAGGTGCACGACCGGCCCGAGGGCGGCTACGACCACTACCGCGTGCGCATCGCCAGCGGCACCTGCCGGGTGGAGAAGGACCCGCAGGAGGGCGAGCCGCGCGTGACGTTCAAGGTCAAGCCGGTCGACTTCCTGCGGCTGGTGACCGGCAACGCGTCGGGACCGCAGCTCTTCCTCACCGGAAGGCTGAAGATCGACGGCGACCTCATGTTCGCCGCGCGGGTCCAGAGCCTGTTCGAGATTCCCAGCGGGTAGCATCGAGGGTCGATGCCGGAACTGGGCGCCATCCTCACGGCGATGGTCACCCCGTTCGATGCGCAGGGGCGCGTGGACGAGGAGGCGGCCGTCGAGCTCATGCAGCACCTGTCCGACCACGGGTCGGACGGGGTGGTGGTGTGCGGCACCACCGGGGAGGCGGCGACGCTGAGCGACGACGAGCACCTCGGACTGGTCGCGCTGGCCGTGCGCGAGATGGGCGACCGCCTGACGATCGTGGCCGGCACGGGCTCCAACGACACGCGCCACGCCGTCCACCTGACCGAGCGCGCGACCGAGCTGGGGGTGGACGCCACCCTGTCGGTGACGCCGTACTACAACCGGCCCAACCGCCGGGGGATCGTGCGTCACTACGAGGAGGTCGCGCGGGCCACCGACAAGCCGATCCTGCTCTACAACATCCCCAGCCGCACCGGCACCAACATGCCTTCCGACCTGCTGGCCGAGCTGGCCCAGATCGAGGGCATCGAGGGCGTCAAGCAGGCCAACGACGACGAGCTCGGGCCGATCGACGGGCTGGCGCTCTACGCCGGCAACGACGGCACGCTCGCACGCACGCTCGACCTCGGCGGCCCCGGGGGGATCCTCGTCTCCAGCCACGTCGTGGGCGACGAGATGCGCCGGATGGTGGACGAGCCCGAGAACCGCGCCGAGATCGACGCCTCGCTGCGCGACGTCTACGACACGCTGTTCATGACGGCGAACCCGATCTGCACGAAGGCCGCGCTGAACCTGCTCGGGATCCGGGTGGGCGGCCTGCGCCTCCCGCTCGTGGAGGCCGACGAAGAGGAGACGGCGGCCGTGCGCGCCATGCTGGCGCGCCACGGCTTGCTCGAGACCGCCGCCACGTGAGCGCGCTGCGGATCCTCCCCCTCGGGGGCCTCGGCGAGATCGGGAAGAACATGACCGTCGTCGAGTACGACGGCCGGATCGTCCTGGTCGATGTCGGCCTGCGGTTCCCCACCGCGGACATGATGGGCATCGACCTGGTGCTCCCGGACTTCGCGTACCTGCGCGACCGCGTGGACGACATCGAGGGGATCGTGGTCACGCACGGCCACGAGGACCACCTGGGCTGCCTGCCCTGGCTGCTGCGCGAGCTGGGCGAGACCAGCATCCCGGCCGTCTACGGCGGGCGCCTGACCATGGCCATGGCGCGCTCCAAGCTCGACGAGCACAAGCTGCGCGAGACGCCGCTGGAGGACGTCAAGCCCGGCGAGCAGATCGACCTCGGGCCGTTCTCGATGGAGCTCATCCACATGACGCACTCCATCCCCGACTCGATGGCCGTGGCGCTGACCACCGAGCTGGGCACCGTGCTGGTCACCGGCGACTACAAGTTCGACCAGACGCCGGTGGATGGCGTGCCGGCCGACGTGTCGCGGCTGGCCGAGCTGGGACGCGACGGCGTGCTGGTGCTGTGCGGGGACTCCACCAACGTGGACCGCCCGGGGTTCTCGCCCTCGGAGTCCGGCGTGGGGCCGCACCTGGAGGACGTCTTCTCGCGCTGCGAGGGGCGGATCGTGGTGACGAGCTTCGCCTCCAACATCCACCGCGTCCAGCAGGTGATCGACGCCGCCGCCGCCCTGGGGCGCAAGGTCGCGCTGGTCGGGCGCTCGATGCGCAAGAACGTGAACATCGGCCGTCAGCTCGGGCACATCGAGGTCCCGGAGGGCCTGCTCTTGCCGCCGCGCGAGATCGACGACTTCCCCGACCACAAGGTCGTGGTGATCTCCACCGGGTCCCAGGGCGAACCGCTGTCCGCGCTGCGCCGGATGGCGCACCGCGACCATCCCCAGGTCGAGCTGCACAACGGCGACACGGTGGTGTTCTCCGCCACGCCGATCCCCGGCAACGAGCGCGCGGTCAACGAGACCGTCGACCGGCTCTACCACATCGGCTGCGACGTGATCACGGCGCGCGACGCGCCCGTGCACGCGTCCGGGCACGGCTACGCCGAGGAGGTCAAGCTGATGCTCAACCTGGTGCGGCCGCGCTACGTCTTCCCCTTCCACGGCGACCACAAGCGCATCCACCTGCACGGCCAGCTCGCCGAGGCGGTGGGCATCGAGTCCGACGCGATCTTCAAGGGCGAGAACGGGCTGCCGCTCGAGGTCGACGAACGCGGCGCGCGGTTCGCGGCGCACGAGCAGTCGGGGATGATCTTCGTGGACGGCGTGGACCTCGGCGACCCCGCCGACGTCGCGCTGCGCGACCGGCGCATGCTCTCCGCCGACGGCATCTTCGTGGTGGTGGCGACGGTGTCCGAGCAGGACGGGGAGTCGGTGGCGCCGCCCGAGGTGATCTTCCGCGGCGTGCCCGCGCAGGACGAGCCCGACGACGCGCTGGTGGACGAGATCTGCGACGTCGTGGAGGCGTCGCTGGACCGCGCGGCCAGGGACGAGATCCGCGAGATCGACCTCCTCCAGCAGCTGCTCCACGACGATCTCGCCGCGTTCGTGTACGAGCGCCTCCGGCGGCGGCCCATGGTCCTGCCGGTGGTCGTCGAGGTCTAGGCGCCGGCCCAGCCGGCGGCGCGCAGCGTCTCGCGCACCGCGGCCTCGAAGGCCAGGCAGGCGATGGCGAAGCCGGGGGTGAGCGCCAGCGCGGTGGCGCGGCGCCCGCGGGCGAGCAGGAGGACGGCGGCGACGCCCGCGATCAGCTCGGCGGCGAGGACCGGCTGCGCCCACGACGCGTCCCAGATTGCCTGCAGCAGCAGCGCCTCGCCGATCAGCGCGCCGGCCAGGGCGGCGGCGCCGGCCGCGGCAGCCACGGAGCGACCGCCGCGGCGCCACACGAAGCCGGCCGCGCCGAACCCCCCGCCGATCGCCAGCCCGGCCGCCGACCACGCGACGGCCATCGCCGCGCCGTAGCGCATGCCCTGGGTGGGAAGGGAGAGCTCGGACACCGCGTGGTGCAGGGCGAACACCGAGTAGTAGGCGAGGGTGCCGGCCACGATCGCGACGGCGCCCGCGGCGATCGCCTCGCCGCGGGTGCGGGCCAGCGCTCCTGCCGCGAACGCAGCGGCCAGCCAGGGGCCGCCGAGGCTGGCCAGCCAGTACGCCTCGCCGGGGAGGGTGTGCGCGTAGCGCGCGGCGACCCCCACGAGGACGCCGAGGAGCAGGCCGGCGAGCGGGGCACGCGGGCTCACGCCGGCACCGGCTCCCGGGCGGTCGCCGCGCCGGCCGGCAGGCGCACCTCGAAGCGCGTGCCGCCGCCGGGCGGCGCGTCCAGCGTCACCGAGCCGCCGTGGGACTCCGCGACCGCCTGGACTATCGCCAGGCCCAGCCCGGACGAGCCGGCGCGGTCCCCCGCGCCGCGCACGAAGCGGTCGAAGACGTGGGGCGCCAGCTGCGGCGCGATCCCGGGGCCGTCGTCGGCCACCGTGAGGACGACCTCGCTCCCGTCGCGGCGCACCGCCGCGTCGACCGCCGTGCCCGGCGGCGTGTGGCGCAGCGCGTTCTCGATCAGGTTGCCCGCGAGGCGGTGCAGGTCGTCGCGCGTCCCGCTGACGATCGCGCGGTCCGCATCCACGGTCAGCCGGTGCTCGCGCGCGAGCGGGCCGAGCTCGGCGGCCGCGTCGGTCAGCACGGCGCCCAGGTCGAGCGGCGCGCGCGGCGCCTCGCGTCCCGCGTCGGTCCGGGCCAGCAGCAGCAGGTCGGCCACCAGGCGGCGCATGCGCCGCGAGCTGCGCAGCGCCGAGCCCGCGGCGTCGGCGAGCTCGCCGGATTCCAGCTGCTCGGACAGCAGCTCCAGGTTGGCCAGGACGCTGGTCAGCGGCGTGCGCAGCTCGTGGGAGGCGTCGGCCACGAAAGTCCGCTGGCGCTCCAGCATGGCCTCGGTCTCGTCGCGCGCCTCGCCGAGCGCGAGCAGCATCTCCTCGAGCGTGCGCGCCAGCTCGGCGACCTCGTCCTTGGCCTCGGGATGGGGAACGCGCAGCGACGGGTCGCGGGTCTGGGCGATCTCGCGCGCGGCTCTGGTGAGCGCGGCGATCGGCCGCATGGCGCGCCGCGCGGTGGCCAGGCCGGCCAGCAGCGCGAGGAGCGTCCCGCCCAGAACCCCGAGCGCGAGGAAGAAGCGCACCTTGCGCGTGGTCTCCTTGACGTCGGACAGCGGGCGCGCGTACTGCAGCACGGCCTGTCCCAGCGGCGGCACCGGGATCACGCGCGACTCGACGCGGTAGCCCGCGATCTCGGCGGTGTCCGCGCGGGGGATCCCGAAGTCGGGGGCTCCGCTGGTGCGGCACAGCAGCACGCCGTCCAGGGTGGTGACGCGGATCTCGGCGCTGTCGGCGCTGCCGTAGACGTCGAGGTCGGGGCCGCGGCAAGTGGGACGGGCCCCGGGCCGGACCTCGAGGCGCTCGCGCAGGTCGGTCGCCGCGGCGCGCACCTGCTCGTCGAAGTCGTCGCGGATCTGGCGCGTCGTCAGCACGCCCACGATCACCGCGAAGCCGCACAGGATGACCGCCGTCAGGACCGCCGAGCCGCCGGCCAGCCGCCAGCGGATGGGGATCCGCCGGTAGGCCCGGACGAGCCGCCTAGGCGCGGAGGACGTAGCCCGCGCCGCGGATCGTATGTAGGAGGCGGGGTTCGCCATCGGCTTCCAGCTTGCGCCGCAGGTTGGAGACGAAGACCTCGATCGTGTTGGTGACCGAGAAGGGGTCGTAGCCCCACACCTCGTCCAGGAGTCGCTGCCGCGAGATCACGATGCGCTCGTTGCGCATGAGGTACTCCAGCAGCTCGAATTCGCGCTGCGTGAGCTCGACGTCGCGCTCGCTGCGGCGGACCTCGTGCGTGTCGGGGTTGAGCATCAGGTCGCCCACCACGAGCGGCGCGCTGCCGCGCGGGGGCCGGCGGCGCAGCAGCGCGCGCAGGCGCGCCAGCAGCTCCTGGCGCTCGAACGGCTTGACCAGGTAGTCGTCGGCGCCGGAGTCCAGGCCCTCCACGCGCGCCTCGACCGCGTCGCGCGCGGTGAGCATGAGGATCGGCGTGTCGTCGCGCCGGCGCAGCTCGCGGGCGACGTCGATGCCGTCCAGTCCCGGGAGCCCCAGGTCCAGCACGACGAGGTCGGGCAGATAGGAGTGCGCGACCTCCAGCGCCGCGTTGCCGTCGCCCGTCGTCCTGACCTCGTAGCCCTCCATGCGCAGCGAGCGCTGCAGCACTTCGGCGATCGCCTCGTCGTCCTCCACGACGAGCACGCGCGGAGAGCGTCCGTAGTCGTCCATGCGCCGAAGGGTACGCGGGAAGCGCCCGCGCTCCCGCGATTTTTACGCCCGGCTTAGACGCCGCGCGCAGCCCTCAGCTGGACTTCTTGCCGCCCTTCTTGCCGCCCTTCTTGGAGGCGGCGTTGCCCGAGCCGGCGTTGGCGTTGGAGATCTTCGCGGCGCGCTCCTTGCTCATGCCCTTCTTGCGCAGCCCTTCGTACTGCTTGTCCTTCTTGACGCTGGGACCGTGGTCCTTGGCCATGTGGGAATCACCTCCTGGGGGAGGGTCTTCCCCGCAAACGAACGGTCTACGCGGCCGACTCGGCGGCGATCAGGGCGCGCAGGCCCTCCACGAGCTCCGGCGGGGCCTTCTCGGGGGAGCCGGTGTCGAAGGGCGGTTGGGGGTCGTACTCGATGCCCAGCTGGATCGCCTGGGCGACCTCGTCGCTGGTCAGCCGCGCGGTCAGCGTCAGCGCCATGTCGATGCCCGAGGACACGCCGGCGGCGGTGATGACCTTGCCCTGCTCCACCACGCGGGCGGTGCTGGGCGTGGCGCCGAACTGGCGCAGGGTCTCGCGCTCGGTCCAGTACGTCGTGGCCTGCAGGCCGTCGAGGATTCCCGCCGCGGCGAGCACCAGCGCCCCGGTGCACACGGACGTCGTGTAGCGCGACGTCTCGTGCGCGGTGCGCAGCCAGTCCAGCGTCGGCTCGTCCTCCATGACCGCCCGGGTGCCCCAGCCGCCCGGAAAGACGACGACGTCGGGCCGGGGGAGGTCGGACAGGGCGCGGTCGGCGGTGATGGCCAGGGCGCCCGTCTCGGTCCGGACCGGCCCGGGCTCGGCCGCGAGGAAGTGCACCGTGGCGCCGGGAATCCGGCACAGCACCTCGTAGGGCCCCACGGCGTCCAGGGCCGTGAACCGGTCGAAGATCGGGATCGCCACGTCCATCGCAGCCCCTTCCTACCACGCCCGCCCAACTTGCGTGCCGTTAACCACCGTATACGTGGTCAAGGGCACGCAAGTTCAGGGGAGCGCCGGGCTGCAGCCAAAACTTGGGCGCCATTGGGCCGCCTATAGCGGCTGAACGGCACGCAAGTCGCGGGAGGGGCGGAGGCGTGCGTGTCGAAGCGTCTTTCGTGGCCACGAAGACCCGCAAGACGACGGCTGTGCGCAAGCGCAAGGCGCCGCCCCGGCGGCGCTTCGGCGCGGGCGTCTGGCTGCGGCTGCCGGTCCTGGACCAGCGCGAGCTGGACCTGATCGGCCTGGCGCTCGTCGCGGTTGGAGTTTTCCTCGCGTGCGTGATGTACCTCGGGTGGGCCGGGGGGGAGGTGGGCGGCGCCCTCACCGACGGCGTGCGCTACCTCGTCGGGACCGTCGGCTACGCCGTCCCGGTCGGGCTCGTGGCGGCCGGGGCGATCGTCGTCATGCGTCCGATGCTGCCGACGGGCCGGCCCTTCGGCACCGGCGCCGCGTGCCTGATGGCCGCAGCCACGCTCGCCTTCGCGGCGGGCACGCTCGGCCTCGGCCCCGCCGGCGCCAGAACCGACGTGTGGGAGCACAGCTTCGTCGAGGACCGCGGCGGCGTCACGGGCCAGGCCCTCTACACCGCCGTGGAAAGCGCGGTCTCGCAGCCCGGCACCCACATCCTGACCCTCTTCCTTCTGGTCGCCGCCGTTCTCCTCCTCACGGGCGCCACGGTCGCCGGCGTGATCAACGCCACGCGCCGGTCCCTGGAGCGAACCGGCCAGGCCCTGCGCCAGACGACGGGCGGGCGAAACCCAAAGCCCGCGCTGGCGCCCACCCCGCAGCCGGTCCACCCCCCCGAGCCGCACGCGAGCGAGCTGGTCGTCAAGGCCACGCACGTCGAGGCGCCGCCCATCGACGGCGACGAGCTCTTCGGCGCGGCGCCGCCGCCCGAGACCGCCGCGGCCGTGCAGATGCCAGTCGAGGAGCTGTCCGAGCCGGTCGAGGAGCCCGACGAGCCCGGGGTGACCAAGGCGACGCCCACGGACGAGCACGACCTCACACCGCAGGGCCGCTACCGCGCCGCCATCACCGACGACCCGGACTTCGAGTGGACGCTGCCCGACGTGCGGGCGCTCAAGCGCTCCACCGGCGAGGCAGCCCGGCCGGACACGACCGGGCAGGAGCAGGTGGCGACCCAGCTGGTGGAGACGCTGGGCCATTTCGGCATCCAGGCCAAGGTCATCGGCACGGTCACCGGCCCCCACATCTCCCGCTACGAGCTGCGCCTGGCGCCCGGCACGAAGGTCTCCAAGGTCGCCCAGCTGCGCGACGACATCGCCTACGCGCTGGCCGCGAGCGAGATCCGCATCCTCGCCCCGATCCCCGGCAAGCAGGCGGTCGGCGTCGAGGTTCCCAACCAGCGGCGGCGCATCGTCCACCTCGGCGACGTCTTCCAGGACCCGCCCGCCGACTGGTCGCCGCTCACCGTGTGGCTGGGCAAGGACGTGGCCGGCCGCGCGATCGGCGCCGACCTGACCAAGATGCCGCACCTGCTCGTGGCGGGCACGACGGGAGCGGGGAAGTCGGGCGCGATCAACGCGATGCTGTCCTCGGTCCTGCTGCGCGCCACGCCGCACGACGTGCGCGTCGTGCTGGTCGATCCCAAGCAGGTGGAGCTCAACCACTACGACTCGATCCCGCACCTGCTCACCCCGGTGATCACCAGCCCGCGCATGGCCGCCACCGCGCTGCAGAACCTGGTCCGGGAGATGGAGTCGCGCTACGGGATGATGTCGCTGGCGCGCACCCGTTCGCTGATCGAGCTCAACCGCGCCCGGGCCAAGCGCAACGAGCCCGCGCTGCCCTACATCCTGTGCGTGATCGACGAGCTCGCCGACCTGATGATGGTCGCGCCCGCCGACGTGGAGGACTCCGTGATCCGCCTGGCGCAGAAGGCGCGCGCCGTCGGCATCCACCTCGTGCTGGCGACGCAGAGCCCGCGCGTGGACGTCATCACCGGGATGATCAAGGCCAACGTGCCCTCGCGGATCGCCTTCGCGGTCTCCTCGCAGACCGACTCCCGTGTGATCCTCGACCAGAACGGCGCCGAGACGCTGCTGGGGGAGGGGGACATGCTCTTCTCGCCCGTGGGCTCGTCGCGCCTGCAGCGCATCCAGGGCGCGTACATCGACGAGTCCGAGATCCACAAGCTGACCGAGCACTGGCGCAAGCAGGGCGAGCCGGAGTTCCACGAGGAGCTGCTGGAGGAGGTCGAGGACGAGGCCGACTCCGGCGGCGCGACCGAGGAGTTCAGCCCCGACGAGGACCCGCTGCTGGAGGAGGCGATCGGCCTGGTGGCGCAGATGGGGACGGCGTCCACGTCGATGCTCCAGCGCCGCCTGCGGCTCGGCTACACCCGCGCCGGGCGCCTGATCGACATGCTCGAGCGCCGCGGCGTGATCTCCGGCTACGAGGGCTCCAAGCCGCGCCAGGTGCTGATCGGCGAGGCCGACGTGCCGCGGGTGATCGCGGCGCTGCACGAGCGCGCCGGCACGGCGCCGGTGGGCGCGCCGGCCGAGCCCGACGAAGCCGACGGCTAGTCCGTCACCAGCTCCATCGGCAGCGAGTCGCGCCACACGCCGCCGGGGTCGCGCCAGGAGCGGCGCGTGACGCCGACGCGCCGGAACCCGACCTTCTCGTAGCTGCGGATCGCTGCGGCGTTGTCGAGCGCCGGGTCGATCGTGATGCGGTGGTGGCCGCGGTCGCGCTGAAGGTGGCGGACGAGCGTCGCGACGGCGTCGGTCCCCAGTCCCCGGCCGGCCCAGGCCGGGTCCACGAAGAGGTCGATCCAGGCGTGCCGGTACTCGGGCTCGGACTCCTCGCCGAACTGGATCATCCCGATCGTCTCGCCCTCGCGGCGGATCGTGAAGCGGGTCGCCTCGGGCTCGTCCGTGAGCGGAAACCCGTCCTCCGGCTGCCCCCACCACGCGGCGACCTCGGGCTTGGCATGCATGTCGCGCAGGACGGCGGCGTCCGCCGGCGCGAGGGGCTCCAGGACCACGAGTTCGCCGCGCAGCATGGCCCAAGGCTACGAGTAGCCTTCGCGCCGTGACCGGGCCCGGTCCCTACGCCCGCTGGCGGGCCAAGCGCGTTTGGCTGCGCGATCCCGCGCGGGCGGTCGGGCTGCTCGAACGTGCGGACGGGGACGCGGAGGCGCTGTCGGTGCGCGCCTGGCTCGCCCTGACGTACGAGCGCGACGAGGCGGGGGCCGAGCAGGCGGCGCGGGCGGCGCTGGCGCGCGGCGGGGACACGCGCCTGGCCAGCAACGCGCTGGGCGAGGTCCTGCTGCGACGCGGCGAGGTGGACGAGGCGGTGGCGGTTCTGGAGGCCGAGGCGGCCCGTCACCCGGAGATCCCGTGGTACGAGCTGACGATCGCCGACGCGCTGGCGGACGCGGGCCGAGCCGACGAGGCCCGGGCGCGTTTGGAGGCCGTGGTGACGCGCGAGCCGCTGCGCCGCCACGCGCTCAAGCGCCTGTCGCGGCTGGCCCTGGACGGCGGAGACCGCGCGGCGGCGCGCCGCTGGTTCGGCGAGCTGGTGGCGCTGGCGCCCAACTACCTCGTCTACGCGTCCGACTACGCGTCGCTGGCCGAGCTGCAGCTGGAAGCGGGTGAGGAGGACGGCGCGCGCGAGACGCTGCGCCGGGGCGCGGCCACGTATCCGCGCAACGAGGCGCTGCGCCGCCTGCGCCGCGAGCGCTTCGGCGAGGAGGAGGCGCTGGCGCGCCCCGCCCTCGCGCCGGTCTCCGAGGATGCGGTGCGCGCACGGCGCATCCCGATCCGCACCCCGATGATCACCGCGCGCACCGGCCTGCTCGCGGTGGTCGACGAGGCCACGCGCGAGCAGCGGCGCCCCGGCGACGTGGTGGCGATCGGCGAGAGCCCCGCGGCGGCGGGCCAGGCGCGGCTCGTTCCGCTGGAGCTGATCAGCACCGGCCCGCTGGCGCGGCTGCTGTCGCGCTTCGTCGGCGAGATCGGGCCGCTGCACAGCCCGGAGGGAATGCAGGGGGCGATCATGGAGTCCGGCCGCGCGCGCGTACTCGCCGGCACGGCGGCGGCGGTCGCGGGGAAGCTGGCGCGCCGGCGCGGCTGGTTCTACCGGGTGGCGGGGCCGGGCGCGGCGATGATCGACGACGTCGCCGCCGCCATGCCGCCACACGACCACCACATCGTGTTCGGCCCCCGCGCCCCCCGCGAACTGGCGACCGACCTCTCCCGCGAGCTGGGCTGCGGCGTAGCGATCGTGGACGCCAACCACCTGACCGGCGCCTGGGTCGTCGGGGCCTCGCCCGGCGTCGACGAGACGTGGGTCAAGGCCGCCCTGATGGACAACCCGGCCGGCAACGAGGACGAGCAGACGCCCGTCGTGCTCCTGCGCCCGCTCAGCGCAGAACGCGTCGGGCAGCTTCCAGCACGCTCGTGATCTCGCGCTCGCCCAGCGCCTGGTGGACGGGCAGGGCGAGGAGGCCGGCGCGCAGCGGCTCGAGCTCGGCAAAGCGCGCGCGGTCCAGCAGGGGGTGGGGGACGGGCCAGACCTCGAGGGGGCGCACGCCGTGCTCGAGCAGGCCGCGGATCGCCGCGGGGCGGTCGGGGGCCAGGGCGGGGAAGTAGAGCGGCGCGCACCCGTCGGGCAGCGCGCGGTGCGCGGCGGGCGCCAGGTCGCCCAGCTCGGCCAGGAGTCGCGCGTAATTGGCGCGGCGCCGGGCGCGGATGCGCTCGGGGTCGGCACGGCGCACGAGCGCCGCGGTCAGGCGAGATGGACGGCCGGCGGCGTTCTCCATGTCGTGCGGCTCCAGGCCCCACTCGCCGATCACGACCTCCGTCAGGTCGCCCGAGCGGGCGGCGGCGTCGCCTACGGAGGCGTGGCCGATGGCGCGGGTCGCGGCGCGCCGCAGCGGGGCGGCGCGGGAGATGGCGGCGCGGAACATGGCCAGCGAGGCGGTGGAGCGCAGCATCGCCTTCGCGCGGGGGCGCCGGTCCACGGCCCGCGGCTCGCCCGCGCGGACCAGCACCGCGCCGCCGTCGGGCAGGCCGAGGGACTTGCGCGGGCAGAACACCGCGGCGTCGCCGCGCGCACCGAGCGGGCGTCCGTCCGGGTCCAGGGAGAACAGGGCGTGGGCGGCGTCCTCGATGGTCACGATCCTCGCGGGTGCCTCGGGCATGGGGAAGCCGAAGTTCGAGATCAGGTAGAGCGCGTCGGCCTGCGCGGCGGCGCGGCGCATGTCGTCCTCGTCCACGCGCAGGTCCGCGTCCACGCGGTAGAAGACGACGTCGCACCCGCGCAGGTGCGCCGCCTCGACCTCAGAGCCGCAGTGGTAGGCCGGCATGGCGACGCGCGAGCCCCGGCCGAGGCCGAGCGCCTCCAGCGCCAGCCAGGCGGCCCCGCGCCCCAGGTGCGTGAGCCGTACGCCGGGCTGCGACCAGGGAAAGGCGCCGGGGCGCGTGCGGCCGCGCAGCGCCGCCGTCTCCAGCGGGGGGTAGACGCCGATCAGGGTGTCGGCGCTCATCGCGCCAGCAGCCGCGCGGGAACCAGGCGGCGGAACAGCGCGAGGTCCTCCACGCGCAGGCGCCCGGCGACGTAGACGAAGGTGGCGAGGCCGGCGGCGCCTCCCACGATGAGCTGGACCAGCGAGCGCAGGTCGCCCTCGTCCAGCCCCCACTCGCTGAGCGCCACGACCGCCAGCATCGCGTCGGCGGCCAGGATCGAGGCCGCGACGACCTTGACCAGCTCGACCAGCGAGCGGCGGGCCTGCAGGTCGCCCACGCGGCGCGTCAGCACCCACGCCAGCACGGCCGACCCGACGACGAACCCGAGCGAGTGCGCCAGCGCCAGGCCGCGCACGTCCCACAGGGGGTACAGGGCGAAGTCCAGCGCCACCGTCACTCCCACGGCCAAGATGTTCCAAAGCGCGGTTGTTCTGTTGTCCTGGCGGGCGTAGAACGCTCGTGACAGCAACAGGAAGGAGGCGAACGGGACCAGGCCGACAGCGAACAGACGCAGGACGTCCGCCACCAGGCGCGCGCTGGCCTCCTTGGCCACGCCGTGCTCGAGCAGCAGCGAGACCAGCGGGTCAGCGAGGACGAGGTAGGCCGCCGTGGCCGGCAGCATGAGGATGGCGGTGGCGCGCAGCCCGCCGGCGAGCCGCGCGCGGAAGAGGCCGTCGTCGCCGTCCACGTAGTGGGCGGAGAGCTTGGGGACCAGCGCGGTCATGATCGACACCGCGGCGATCCCGATCGGCAGCTGGAAGAACGCGAACGCCAGCACGTAGGCGGTCGGGCCGCCCTGCCGGCCGTTGGCCAGCCAGAACGACACGGCGGTCCCCAGCGCGTTGACGCCGACGAACAGCAGCGTCCACAGCGACAGCACGGCCACGCGGCGCACCGCGGGGTGGCGCCAGTCCAGCAGGAGGCGCAGCCGTCCGCCCAGGCGCCGCACGAACCACCAGTTCACCGCGGCCATCGCGGCGACCCCACCCGTGGCGCCCAGGCCCAGCAGCAGCTTCTGCCCGGTGTCGTCGGCCACGCTGCCCGCCGTCGGCGTGCCCGCGGCGACGGCGGCGAACAGCAGGAACGTCCCGATCAGGATGAGGTTGTTGAGGATCGGCGAGAACATCGGCGGCCCGAAGCGCCCGTGCGCGTTGACCAGCGCGGCGGCCAGCGCGGCGGCGCCGAACAGGAAGACCTGCGGGGCGAACACGCGCAGGAAGAAGGTCGCCAGGCGTTCCTGCTCGGCGCCCGCCGGTCCCTCGACGCGGCTGGAGAACACGTCGATGATCAGCGGCGCGAGGAGCACGATCAGCAGCGTCATGGCCACCAGCGCGGCCAGGGCCACCGACACCAGCGCCGAGACCGAGCGCCACGCCTCGTTGGGGTCCTTGGTGCGCAGCTCCTGCACGACCACCGGCACGAAGATCGACGTGAGGATGCCGCCGAGCACCAGCTCGTAGAGCACGATGGGCAGCGTGCTGGCGATGTTGTAGGCGTCGGCCAGGCGCGATTCGGCGACGCCGAGGGCGAAGGCGAGCGCCATGAAGCGCCCCAAGCCGGTGAGGCGCGAGAGCGCCGTGCCGGCCGCCATTACCGCGGCCGGACGGGCCAGGCTCTGCGTCGCCACGTCGACCGCGGCTGGGCGCGACGTTGCGCTCATCGGGCGCCGCAGACTAATGAGTAGCCTTCCCCTCGGTTATGCCCGACATCGGCGCGACGCTGCAGGAGGCGCGGATGCGTGCGCGGATCGACATCTCCGAGGTCGAGTCGGCGACGAAGATCCGTGCCAAGTACCTGCGCGCGATCGAGAACGAGGAGTGGGAGATGCTTCCGGGCCCCACCTTCGTCAAGAGCTTCTTGCGCACGTACGCGGACTACCTCGGCGTGGACGGCAAGCTGCTGGTCGAGGAGTACAAGCTGCGTCACGAGCCCGTGCCCTCCGAGGCCGAGCTGCAGTCGCTCGGCCCGCCGCTGTCCGAGCACGGTCGCCAGATGCGCACGCCACGGCCGCCGCGCCTGCCCCGCGGCGTCGTCGTCGGCGCGTCGATCGTGGCGCTCCTGGCGCTGCTCGTCGTGCTCGGCTCGATCGGCAACGACGACGGCGAGGCGCCCGTCGCCACGCAGGAGACGCGCCCCCGGACCACCACCGCGCCGCGCCCGCGCCCCCGGCCCGTCCCGACGATCGCGCGGCTCACGCTGATCCCCACCGGCGAGGTGTACGTCTGCCTGCGCGACGCCGGCGGCCAGCTGCTCGTGAGCACCACGATGACCCCCGACAACGGCTCGCAGTCCTTCCGCGGGCGGCGCTTCCGACTGACCGTGGGCAACTCGAACATCCGCCTGCGCCTCAACGGGCGCGTCGTGAACGTGCAGCCCAGCCCGGACGCCACCACCTTCGAGATCACGCCGCGCGGGCGGCGCCAGCTTCCCCCGGACCGCAACGCCTGCTGATGGCGGCGCGCGCAGGCATCGTCGTGACGGGCACGGAGGTCCTCACGGGGATCATCCGCGACCGCAACGGCCCGTGGCTCTCCGAGCGCCTGCGCGAGGTCGGTGTGGACCCGGCTCACATCGTCATCGTCGGGGATCGGCCGGAGGACATGCTGGCGGCGCTGCGCTTCATGGCCGAGGAGGGGCTCGACCTGATCGTGACGAGCGGCGGCCTGGGACCCACGGCGGACGACATGACGGCCGAGGTCGTGGCGCGCTTCAGCGGCCGCGAGATGGTGCTGGACCCCGAGCTGGAGAAGCGGATCTGGGCCATCCTGGAGCCGCTGCTCGCACGCTGGCCGGGGCTCGACCCCGCCGCTCTGCGGGAGTCCAACCGCAAGCAGGCGATCGTCCCGGTCGGCGCGACGGTCCTCGAGCCCGTCGGGACGGCCCCCGGCCTGGTCGTGCCGCCGGCGTCGGACGAGGGCCCCACGGTGGTCGTCCTGCCGGGGCCCCCGCGCGAGCTGCAGCCCATGTGGGAGGACGCCCTGCGCACGGACGCGCTGCGCACGGCGATCTCGGGCGCGACGGAGTACCGCGGCGCGATCCTGCGGATGTTCGGCATCCCGGAGTCCGAGATCGCCGCCTCGCTGCGTGCCATCGAGGAGGACGGCGTTCCGATCGAGCGCCTGGAGATCACCACGTGCCTGCGCCGGGGCGAGATCGAGCTGGCGACGCGCTGGGAGCCTCCGGACGAGGACGTCTACCGCGACTTCGAGGCGCGTATCCGCGAGCGCCACGCCGACACGCTGTTCTCCGACGACGGCGCCACGATCGACGAGCAGGTGGCAGGTCTGCTCGCCGGGCCCCCCGCGCGCACGGTGGCGGTCGCCGAGTCCTGCACCGGCGGCCTGATGACCGCCCGGCTGACCGAGCGCCCCGGGTCGTCGGCCTACGTGCTGGGCGGCGTGACCGCGTACTCCGACGCGGCCAAGCGCGACCTGGCCGGTGTCCCCTGGGAGCTGATCGAGCGCCACGGCGCGGTGTCCCCGGAGGTGGCGGCGGCGCTGGCGCAGGGCGCGATCGCCCGCTTCGGCGCGGACGTCGGCGTCGCGATCACGGGCATCGCCGGGCCGGGCGGCGGGAGCCAGGAGAAGCCGGTGGGCTGGGTGTGCTTCCACGTGGCCGAGCGCGGGGGCGCCTCGATCGCCCGGGCGCTGCAGCTGCCGGGCGGGCGCGCCGATGTGCGCGACCGCTCCACCACCGTGACGATGCACCTGCTGCGCCGGCTGCTGCGCGGCGAGTACGACGCGCCCGTGACCCCCGGCGCGCACGCGCGAGCGTGAGCGAGACGCCGGCGAAGGTCCGGCTGTTCGCGGCGCTGGACCTCCCCGAGCCCGTGCGCGCGGAGCTGGCCGCGTGGGCGCGGCGCGCTCGCGACGTCGAGGGCGTGCGGCTGCTGGCGCCGGAGTCGCTGCACGTCACGCTGTGCTTCCTGGGCTGGCGGGACGCGGCGGACGCCGAGCGGATCGGCGCGCTGGTCGCGGGCTGCGCGCGGCCGGTGCCGCACCTGGCGCTGGCCGGCGCGGCGTGGCTGCCACCGCGACGCCCGCGCGTGCTGGCCGCCGACGTGTCCGACGGCTCAGGGGCGCTGGGAGCGCTGCAGGCGCAGCTGGCGGGGGTTTTGGAGGCCGAGGCGGGCTACGAGCCCGAGCGGCGCGCGTACCGTCCGCACGTCACGGTCGCCCGCGTCCGGGAGGGCCCGCGTCGCCCGCCGGCCCTCGACCCGCCGGCGGCCCTTGAGTTCGCGGGGGCCGCGGTGACCCTTTACCGCTCCCATCTGCGCCGCTCCGGCGCCCGTTACGAGGCGGTCGCCCGGACGGCGATCTGACGGCGGCCCCGCCGCCGCCGCCTCGCTTGCGGGCCTTGCCGGCGTCTGCGCGTCCCGGCTTCCCGGCGCGCCGCGCCCGGCCGCCGTCGCGCCGGGCGTGCCCGCGCGCCCGCGCGCCGTCCGAACGCTTGCGCGCACCGTGTCCGCCCTTGCGCGCGCTGCGGGCGACGCGGGCCGGCCGGCCGGTGTCCGCGCGCGTCCGCGACCAGGAGGACCGCGCGGGAGCCTCGACCGCCGTCGCGACTCGCGTGTGCGCCGCGCTTCGCGGTCGCGCGGGGACGTTTCGCCCGTGCGCCCGCGCGCGCGCGACGGCCCGGCGCGGGCGCGAGGCCGCGCGGCGCGGCTCGCGCACGAGCTCGGCGGGCGGCCGGCGGACCAGGCGCGGTGCGCCGCCGGGCAGCGCCGCCGCGACGATCTGAGGCGATGGGACGCTCGCCGGCCGCTCCTGGGCGTGCAACGACCCGTCCGGGACGGACTTCGAAGCGTCGTGCGTCCCCGTCGAGAGCCCGGCGGCCAGCGCCACGCTGGCGGCCAGCACGCCCGCTGTGCGGGCGGCACCGCCGCGCAGGCCGTCGTGGCTCACCGCCTCGGCGACGCGCTGGACGACCGGGGCGCTCGAGCCCCAGGGCAGGCGGACGAGCAGCCACGTCGGCGTCAGCGCGGTGGCCGCCGTGCGCAGCGTGTGCCGCGCGCGGTTGAGCAGCTGACGGACCGCGCCTCCGGTGGCGTCCAGCTCGACGGCGATCTGGTCGTAGGTGCGCCCCTCCAGCGCCCGCAGGATCACCGCGTCGCGCTGGCGCTCGGGGAGGTCCTGGACGGCCGCGAGCACGGTGCGCAGGCTGGCGCGGCGCTCGGCCGCGTCGTGAGCGGTCTCGCCGACGGCGCGGTGCGCGGCGGTCTCGATCCGCTCGTGCGCCCAGCCGTTCTCGCGCAGCTGGTTGAGCGCCGCGTTGTGGGCGATGCGGTACAGCCACGGCCGCAGCTCGATCCGCTGCTCGCCGCGCCGGAGTCCCGCGAAGGCGTTGAGGAACGCCTGCTGCACCGCGTCCTCGGCGCGCGAGGGCGGGAGGAGGCGCGCGCAGTAGCGCACCAGGGGCCGGCGGTAGCGGTCGACGATCGCCTCGAAGGCGCGGTCGTTCCCCGCGCGCACGAGGTCCACCAGGCGGTCGTCCGTCTGGCAGCTGAGCACCGAGGATCCGGCCAGCCGGGCCGGCTCGATGAGCACGCGTGGCGTCATGCCTCCCGCTTCCTCTCGTTCCAGCGGCCGCCCTGCGAACGACCGCGCGCCGGATCGTAGAGGACTCGACCCGCTCGGTCCACCTCGAACCGCCCGTCACCAGGGGCGATTCGTTACGAACAGGTGTTTGTTCCGTCTGATCGGATCCGTAGCGTGGCCGTCTCGAAGACGACGCAGGAACAGGAGCCCCATGCCACTGCAAGACAACAAGACTTCCGGAAGCCAGGCGCGCGACACCGCCCTCCAGGGCGCGCTGCAGCAGATCGACAAGGAGTTCGGCCAGGGCACCGTCATGCGCATGGGCGACGAGGGGGCGCGCGTCCAGGTCGGCGCCATCGCCACGGGCGCGCTGTCGCTGGACCTCGCGCTGGGGATCGGCGGCGTCCCGCGCGGGCGGATCGTCGAGGTCTTCGGCCCGGAGTCCTCGGGCAAGACGACGCTGATCTACCACATCATCGCCGAGGCCCAGAAGGCCGGCGGGGTGTGCGCGTTCATCGACGCCGAGCACGCGATGGACCCGCTGTACGCCAGGGAGATCGGCGTGGACATCGACGAGCTGCTGGTGTCCCAGCCCGACCACGGCGAGCAGGCGCTGGAGATCGCCGACATGCTCGTGCGCTCGGGCGCGCTGGACGTGGTGGCCGTCGACTCGGTGGCCGCGCTGACGCCCCGCGCCGAGCTGGAGGGGCAGATGGGCGACCAGACGGTCGGCCTGCAGGCGCGGATGATGTCGCAGGCGATGCGCAAGCTGGCGGGCAACCTCAACCGCACGCAGACGCTGTGCATCTTCACCAACCAGATCCGCGAGAAGGTCGGCGTGATGTTCGGCTCGCCGGAGACGCAGCCCGGCGGGCGGGCGCTGAAGTTCTACGCCTCCCAGCGTCTGGACATCCGGCGCATCGAGACGCTCAAGGACGGGACCGAGGCCGTAGGCAACCGGGTCAAGGTCAAGGTGGTCAAGAACAAGGTGGCCGCGCCCTTCCGCATCGCCGAGTTCGACATCGAGTTCGGCAAGGGCATCTCCTCGGCCGGGTGCATCCTGGACCTGGGGCTGGAGCACAACCTGATCTCCAAGTCGGGCTCCTTCTTCTCCTACGGCAACGAGCGCATCGGCCAGGGCCGCAACAACGCCAAGGGCTACCTCTCGGACAACCCGGAGGTCGCGCGCGAGGTCGAGGACAAGATCTACGCCGCGCTGGGCCTCGAGCGCGACGCCCCGCCGCCGCTCGCGCCGGTCGAGGACCCGGCCGCCGAGGAGGTCGAGAAGGCCGCGTAGCAGTGGCTCGCCCGAACCTCCACCGGCCGCAGTTCGACGACGTGCGGGGGCACCCGGGGTTCCGCTGCCGGCGCGCACGGCTCGGGACCCAGGCGGGGGCGGAGCGCCTCGGGGTGAGCGTCTGGGAGGTCCCGCCGGGCGAGGCCGCCTACCCGTACCACTGGCACCTGGCCGAGGAGGAGATCCTGATCGTGCTCGACGGACGCCCGAGCCTGCGCACACCCGACGGCTGGGACGACCTGGAGCCCGGCGACGTCGTCTCGTGCCTGGTGGGGGAGGGGGGCGCGCACCAGGTGGTCAACCGCACCGAGGAGGACGTTCGGTTTCTGTCCTTCTCCAACCAGGCGGTCGAGATCGTGATCTACCCCGACTCGGACAAGCTCGGCGCCTACGGCCTCGGCCCGGGCGCCGATCTGCGGCTTCTGTTTCGCCGCGGCGACGCGGTCGACTACTGGGAGGGCGAGACCCCGCCGTGAACCGCCTCGAGCAGGCGCTCGACCTCGCCTACCGCCATCTCGCCAAGCGCGACCGCACCGAGATGGAGGTCCGTCGGCACCTGCGAGGACGCGGCGTGGAGGAGCCCACGATCGAGCAGGCGGTGGCCGAGCTCGAGCGGCAGGGCTACCTCGACGACGCCCGCTACGCGCGGCGCTTCGCCGAGGACCGCCGCACGCTCGACGCGTGGGGCTCCGAGCGCATCGAGCAGCGCCTGCTGGCGGTCGGCATCGCGCCCGAGGTGGTCGCCGAGGCCGTCGCGACTCACCCCAGCGAGGACGAACTGGAAGCCGCGGTCGCCCTCCTGCGCCGCCGCCTGCCCGAGCCCCCGGCCGACGACCGCGCCCGCAACCGCGCCCTCGGCCTGCTCGTCCGCCGCGGCTACGAGCTCGAACTGGCCCACGACGCGATCAGGGCGCTGGCCCGCGGCGGCTAGCGAACCTTCGTTCGTTTGATCGTCCGCCCGGGCGGTACTAGGATGCCGGCATCCTGAAGCGAGCCCTCGCCGGCTCGAAAAGACCAGCAAACGACGCATTTCTGAGCTTGAACCTCCAGTGTTGACGGCACCTCTCTCGAAGCCAACGGACATCCACTAGCCGACAACCTGGGCAGCGGCCCCGGCGGCCGCTCGCGGTTTCCAGCTCCGTGCGCGGAGAGGAACTGCAATGGCAATCGTGATCGCGGCGGCGCTCCTGGCGGCGGGCCTGATCGTCGCCGCCCTCCTGTTCAGGTCCCGGCCACCCGGCTCGCATACCGCGGCGCCGGGGGCGGATGCGCGCCCGGCGCCGTTCCAGGCGGACGAGGTGGAGCGCGAGTTGATCGAGCGCCGCGCGGAGATCGCGCGCATCGAGGAGCGGGCGACCGCCAAGGAGGAGGCGGTCGACGTCAAGCTGGCCGAGCTGGGCAAGCGCGAGCGCACGCTGGAGGACCGCTCCCGCGAGCTGGACCACCAGCGCGAGCTCCTGGAGGAGCGCAAGCGCGAGCACGTCCGCGAGCTCGAGCGCCTGGCCGGGCTGTCCGCCGCGCAGGCCAAGCAGATCCTGCTCAAGGAGGTCGAGGACATGGCGCGACACGACTCCGCGCGCGTGCTGCGGCAGGTCGACGAGGAGACCAAGCGCGAGGCCGACCGCCGCGTGCGCAACATCCTCTCGGTCTGCATGGGTCGCCTGGCCGCCGGCCACGCCGCCGAGACCACCGTGTCCGTGGTGCAACTTCCCTCTGACGACATGAAGGGCCGGATCATCGGCCGCGAGGGCCGCAACATCCGGGCCCTGGAGAGCCTCACCGGGGTGGACTTCATCATCGACGACACGCCGCACGCGGTCGTCCTGTCCGCCTTCGACGGCGTGCGCCGCGAGGTGGCGCGCATGACCCTGGAGAAGCTGCTCGCCGACGGGCGCATCCACCCGGCGCGCATCGAGGAGACCTACTTCCAGGCCAAGTCCGAGCTGGACGACCACATGGCGCAGATGGGCGAGGAGGCGATCCTCGAGGCGCACGTGGACGGGCTGGACCCGGAGCTCGTGCGCCTGCTGGGCCGGCTGCGCTTCCGCACCTCCTACGGGCAGAACGTCCTCGCGCACGTCGTCGAGTGCGCGCAGCTGGCCGCGATGATGGCCTCCGAGCTGGGCGCGTCGGTGCGCACGGCGCGCCGCGCCGCGCTCCTGCACGACGTGGGCAAGGCCGTCTCGCACGAGATCGAGGGCCCGCACGCGCTGGTGGGCGGCGATCTGGCGCGCAAGCACGGCGAGTCCGAGGCGGTCGCCCACGCGATGGAGGCCCACCACAACGAGGTGGAGCCCCAGACGGTGGAGGCGGTGATCGTCCAGGCCGCCGACGCGCTGTCGGGCGCGCGCCCCGGCGCCCGCGGCGAGTCGCTGGAGCACTACGTCAAGCGCCTGCGCGACCTGGAAGCGATCGCCGAGCGCCACGACGGCGTGGAGAAGGTCTATGCCATGCAGGCCGGGCGCGAGGTGCGCGTGATGGTGCAGCCGGGCGCGCTGGACGACGATGGCGCGGTCCTGCTCTCCCACGAGATCGCCCGCGAGATCGAGCAGGAGCTCGACTACCCGGGCCAGATCAAGGTGACCGTGGTGCGCGAGTCGCGGGCCGTCGACTACGCGCGCTGACGCTACGCTGCGGACGAGCATGCCCGGCTACCACGTCACCACCTTCGGGTGCCAGATGAACGAGCACGACTCCGAGCGCATGAAGGGCATGCTGGAGTCGCTGGGCTACGAGGAGCGCCCGGCGCGCGCGGACGCGGACCTGATCCTGTTCAACACGTGCTCGATCCGCGAGAAGGCCGACGAGCGCTTCGTCGCGCACCTGCAGGAGGCGCGGGCGATCAAGCGCCGGCGGCCCGAGACGGTGGTGGGGGTGGGTGGGTGCTGGGCGCAGTCGGTCAAGGACGAGGTCTTCCGGCGCTTTCCCTTCGTGGACGTCGCCTTCGGCCCCGGCCAGGTCCACAAGCTGGCGGAGTTCCTGACGTCCGACTCGCTGACCGCGCAGGGGTTCTTCGAGTTCGAGGGCTTCACGGGGCACCTGCCGGAGAAGCGCGCGCGCGAGTTCCAGGGCTGGCTGCAGATCTCCGTCGGCTGCAACTGTCGCTGCGCCTACTGCATCGTGCCCTCGACGCGCGGGCGCGAGGTGTCGCGCCCCGCCGCCGAGCTGGTCGCCGAGGTGCGGCGCATGGCGTCCGAGGGCGTGCGCGAGGTCACGCTGCTCGGGCAGAACGTCAACTCCTACGGGCGCGACCTGCGACCGCGCGCCTCGTTCGCCGTGCTGCTGAGCGCGATCGACGCCGTCGAGGGCATCGCCCGCATCCGCTACACGAGCCCGCACCCCAAGGACATGCGCGAGGACGTCGCCCGCGCGCACGCCGAGCTGCCAGCGGTGTGCGAGCACGTGCACCTGCCGCTGCAGTCCGGCTCGTCGCGGATCCTCAAGGCGATGCGCCGCACCTACGGGCGCGAGCGCTACCTGGACCGCGTCCGGCTGATTCGCGAGCACGTCCCCGACGTGGCGCTGACCACCGACGTCATCGTCGGCTTCCCGGGCGAGACCGAGGCGGACTTCCGCGAGACGCTGGAGGTGGTCGAGGACGTCGGCTACGACGGCGCCTTCACGTTCATCTACTCGCCGCGCCGGGGGACCGAGGCGGCGCAGCTGGACGGGCGCATCGAGCACGCGGTCGCGGTGGAGCGCATGGAGCGCCTGGTGGAGGTCGTCCAGCGCCGCGCGCACGAGCGCGCGCAGCGCTTCGTCGGCCGGACGCTGGAGGTGCTGGTCGAGGGACCGTCGCGCACCGACCCGGCGCGCCTGCGCGGGCGCACCCGCCACAACAAGGTCGTGAACTTCGCGGGCGACGCGCGGCCGGGGGACCTCGTCGAGGTGCGGATCGACTCCGCGACGAGTCAGACGTTGGCCGGCGGACAAATGAAAGGCGGCCACCTCTCGGCGACCGCCTTTCTACCCTCCTTGGCGTAGAAGCAGTGTGCGCCCCCGCGGCGCAAAGTGGCAATCGAACGTATGTCCAGAGCCCGGATTCCAGCCTAATGGGGCGCGCCGACGTCGACGTGGTGCGCGAGCTCTACGACGCACTTGGCCGCGGCGACGTGGAGGCCGCGCTGAGTGGGATGGCACCCGACGTCGTGTTCCAGACGACCGTGGAGACGCAGCACGGACGCGACGCGGTCCGGACGTGGCTGCGCGCGACTTTCGACGCGCTCGACGATTTCCAGGCGGTTGTCGAGCGCGTCCTCGACGCCGGCGACGGGCGCGTGCTGGTCGACGTCCACGAGACGGCGCGGGGCCGCAGCAGCGGCCTGCCCATCGAGCACCGCTTCGCCCACCTGTGGACGGTCCGCGACGGCATGGCGGTCCGCTTTCAGGCCTTCACCGACCGCGCCGAGGCCCGCCGGGTCGCCGGCCTCGACTAGCCCGTCCACGCGGTATGCGAACATCTGTTCGTGCGCTGGGACAACCTGCTGGCCGAGGCCGAAGACGCCCGCACGCTGCCGGGCTACCGCGACCCCGCGGTGATCCGCCGCTTCGACGCGCCCGAGGCCCTCGATACCCGCTTCTACGAGGTCCACTGCAAGTCCGCGATCAACAAGGTCCCCAAGCAGTCGCGGATGCCCTTCCGCCACACCATCAACCCCTACAGGGGTTGCAGTCATGCTTGTACGTACTGCGCGCTGCCGGACACGCCCGTCCTGATGGCGGATGGGCGCGTGAAGCCGATCGGCGAACTGGAGGTCGGCGACCGGATCTACGGAACGGTGCGGCAGGGCGCCTACCGGCGCTACGCCGTCACGGAGGTGCAGGCGCACTGGCGCACGCACAAGGCGGCGTACCGGGTCATCCTCGAAGACGGCACCGAGCTCGTGACGAGCGGCGACCACCGGTTCCTCAGCGGGCGCGGCTGGAAATACGTCACCGGCGCGGGAAGCGGCCGCGACCGCCGGCCGCATCTGACGTTCAACGACGAGCTGCTGGGGACCGGAGCGTTCGCGACACCGCCGCTCGCGACGGAGGACTACCGCCGCGGCTACCTGTGCGGGCTGGTGCGCGGAGACGGCCACCTCGGCTCCTACACCTACGATCGCGGAGGCCGTCCCGCCACGGTGAATCGCTTCCGCCTGGCGCTGATCGACCTCGAGGCCCTTCGCCGGGCGCGCGAGTACCTGGCCGGGCTGGGCGTCGCCACAGACGAGTTCGCCTTCCAGGCGGCCGCCGGGAATCGCAGGGCGGTAGCGGCCATTCGCTCCAGCGCGAAGGCGAATGTAGATCGAGTCCGCGAGTTGATCCGGTGGCCGTGGTCGCCGAGCGCCGACTGGTCGAAGGGCTTCCTCGCGGGGATCTTCGACGCGGAGGGCAGCTGCGGAAGGGAGGCTCTGCGGATATCCAACACAGACCCGGCGATCGTCGACCAGACCGTACGGGCGCTGCGGCGCTTCGGCTGCGACGTGGTCGTCGAGGATCCCGAGCGCGCCAACGGCCTGCGTGTCGTGCGCCTGCGCGGTGGCCTGCGGGAGAAGCTGCGGTTCTTCCACACCGTCGATCCGGCGATCACCCGCAAGCGCGACATCGAAGGGCTGGCGCTCAAGAGCGACGCCCGCCTCGGTGTCGTGTCCATCGAGCCGCTCGGCGAGAGCACGGAGATGTACGACATCACGACCGGGACCGGCGACTTCATCGCCAACGGCGTGGTGAGCCACAACTGCTTCGCCCGCCCCACGCACAAGTTCCTGGACTTCGACGCGGGGCGGGACTTCGAGCGCGAGATCGTGGTGAAGGTGAACCTGCCGGAGGTTCTGCGCGCTGAGGTGGCGCGGCCGTCGTGGGCGCGCGAGCACGTGGCGCTGGGCACCAACACCGACCCGTACCAGTGGGTGGAGGGCCGTTACAAGCTGATGCCGGAGATCTGGCGGGCACTGCTGGACTCCGGTACGCCGTGCTCGCTGCTCACCAAGTCGCCGCTGATGCTGCGCGACGTCGACCTGATGACGCAGCTGGCCGAGCGGGTCGGGTTCACCGCGAACGTGTCGGTGCCGACGCTCGACGAGAAGGCCTGGCGCGCCACCGAGCCGCACACGCCGCACCCGCGCAAGCGGCTGGAGGCGATCGCCGAGCTGTCGCGAGCGGGGATCCCGACCGGCGTGCTGATCGCGCCGCTGATGCCGGGCATCAACGACTCGCCCGAGCAGGTCGAGCGCATCCTGCAGCTGGCGACGGAGGCCGGCGCAGGCTCGATCTCGGGCATCACGCTGCACCTGCGCGGCGAGGTGCGCGACGTCTTCATGGGCTGGCTGCGCGCGCAGCGCCCGGACCTAGTCGAGCACTACGAGCGCCTCTACGCGCGCGGTGCCTACGCGCCCACGGCGCAGCGGCGCGAGCACGCCGAGCTGCTGCGGGACGCCCGCGCGCGCACCGGCGCGCCGCCGCGCAGCGATGGGCGCCAGTACCGGACGCTGGGACGCGACCCGGCGCCCTTGCCCGGCGCGGGCGAGGCTGGGGAATCCTCACCCAAGCAGGAAAGTCTGTTTTAGGTACCGGCAAGGCGGCGACGCTGTGATGAAGCCATGCTGAGACGCACGCGAGAGAGCGCGGCCATGCGCCGGATGCTCGAGACCAAGAGCCACTCGTGGCACGAGGCCGGGCTCGCACGGCAGATCAGCGCCCGGGCGGCGCGCAAGGCGCGGCGCCAGGCCGCGCTGCTGGTCCCCATGGTGGCCGCCGTCCTGCTCGCCTACGAGTACCGCCAGCAGCTGTTCGGCGTGGACATGCCGGTCCGCCTGGTCACGGTGATCGTGCTCGTCGGCCTGGGCTGGACGATCGCGCGAGACGCCGGTCGCGCGATGGGCCCGGTGCTGTTCCGCCGGCTGGATCCCGGCACCGCCGGCACGGTGGGGTTCCTCATCCGGCTGCTGACCGTCGGCATAACGCTGCTGGTCGCATTGAACATCGCGGGCCTGCCGCCGCGGACGATCGCGGTCGGCGGTGCCTTCACCGCGGTCATCTTCGGTCTCGCGGCCCAGCAGACGCTGGGGAACCTGATCGCCGGGACGGTGCTGCTGAGCGCCCGTCCCTTCCGCGTAGGGGACAGGGTCCGCCTGCAGGGCGGCGGCGTCGCCGGCACGGTGGAGGGCGTCGTGTCCTCGCTGGGCCTGCTGTACACGACGTTGGCCAGCGGCGAGGACCTGATCATGGTCCCCAACAGCGTCGTCCTCAGCTCGGCGGTGACCCCGCTGCGCGAGCCCGACGCCGTCGACCTGCGCGCCCGCCTGCGCGCCGACGTGCGGCCGAGCCACCTGCAGGAGGTGCTCGAGCGCAGCGTCACCGTGGACGTCCGCAACGATCCGCGCATCTTCCTCGAGGAGTTCGACGGCGACGAGGTCGTCGTCCGCGTCGCCGCGACGCCGACCCGCGCCAGCGAGGGCCCCCGGCTGGCCGACGAGATCCTCTCCGCGGTCGCCGTGATGTCCCGCGACGGCGCCGACGCGGACGAGGACGGCCGCTAGCTCCATCGCGTGGTGACTTAGCCGCCTATGTCGCGGCAAAGTCCACACGGCGCGGGTGGCTAGCGCTTGGAGCGATGTGCCTCGCTCGAGGCGATCGCCGCGGCGATCTCCGTGCCGCCGAAGCGGGCGTTCATGGCCGCGATCAGGCGCGGCGCCACCTGGCCGAGCGTGGCCCACACCCGCGCGGGCACGGTCGCGACGTCGATCTCGCCGACGTCGCGCTCGATCGCGCGGACCGTCGCGGCGGCGACGTCGGCGGGCGTGCGGGTTCCGCCGGCTATCCCGGGGAGGTCGAGGCCGGTGTCGTGGAACATCCCGGCCTCGGAGATCAGGCCGGGGAACAGGCACGAGACGCCCACGCCGGTCCCCGCCAGGTCCTGCCGCAGCCCGGACGCGAAGCCGCGCAGCCCGAACTTCGTCGCGGAGTACAGCGCCGAGTTGGCCGTGGCGACCTTGCCCGACAGCGAGGAGACGAACACGACATGGCCGGCGCCGCGCGCCACCATCGGCTCGGCCAGCACGCGCGCCAGCAGCAGCGGCGCGCGCAGGTTGAGGTCCAGCGCGCGCTCGATCTGCTCGGGGCTGTACTCGAGGACGGGCCCGTCGGCCGGGATCCCGGCGTTGGCCACCAGCACGTCCACGTCGCCGCACTCCCCGGCCAGGCGGTCGACGGCGGCGCGATCGCACAGGTCGGCCACGACGGCCCGGCCGCCGACCTGCGCCGCCAGCGCCTCCAGCACGTCCGCGCGGCGGCCCGAGACGACCAGCGACGCGCCGCGCGCGCGCAGCGCCCGCGCGATCGCCTGGCCGAGCCCGCCGCTCGCGCCCGTCACCAGCGCGGTCCTTCCGTCGAGGTTCACGCGCGGCAGCGTGCCACAGCACGCGTATCCGCGCGACTCAGGGCGCGAACAGCGCGACCGTCGCGGTGAAGCCGTGCAGGAAGCTCTCGCCGCCGACCGGCCCGATCTCGCCCGCCGCGAAGAACCCGGCGGCCGGCGCGCCCTGCAGAACCGCGTCCAGGGCGGAGGCGTCGTGGTGGGGGGTCCCGAACATGTTGCGGCCCCGCCCGTTGCACGAGAAGCACAGCGCGCCCGCCGGCGCCTGGCCGCCCAGGGCCGTCATCGCCAGGTCCAGCGAGTGGCGCAGGTCGCGATCGGCCGAGTCGGCGTCGCGCGCGTGCAGGCGGACGACCTGCCCCGGCTCCACCATGGCGCTGACGGCGATCGCGCCGGTCTCCGGGTCGGCGCCGAGCACGCCGCGGACCAGGAAGTCGCCCTGCCCGTACTCCGGCTTGCCGCCGTCCACGACGATGCCGATCAGCAGACCGCCCTGGATCAGCGTGCGCTCGCGAAGGCTCAGCCCTCCCAGGACCTCCTCGATCTTCTGCAGGGCGGGCGCTCCCGCCAGCTCCTGGACCACCTGGCCGGCGGCGGCGGTGATCGTCAGCTCGGGCCCGACCGGCGCGGCGCCCTGCGAGACGCAGGGCAGCACGTCGAGGCCGTCGAACCGCGCGCCCACGGCGCCCTCGCCCACGACCTCCTCGCCGAAGAACAGCACCGCGGCGTCGTCGTGCGTGCGCGCGCTGGACAGCCCGCCCACGACCGGCATGCCCGGCACGGCGTCGGCCAGCCCGGCCAGCAGGCCGTCGGTGGGAAACGAGTACGGGTCGGGCAGCAGCACGAGCGCGTCCCCCGCACTCAGCTCGGGGAGCCCCTCGATGGCCGTCGTGTCCTCGCTTTCGCGCGCGCGGGCGTGGAAGGCCTCGGCGCCGCCGTCGGCGAAGGCGGCCGCCCACACGGCGACGCCGTTGCCCGCCTCCAGCTCCCGACCCTCGCCGAGCACGCCGCCCGCGCCGCAGCCCACCAGCTGCGTCGGGAGCAGCGCCTCGTGGACGCCTTCGAGCGTGGCCTGCGGCGCGGCCAGGTAGGCGCCCGCCGCGAACACCACCGCGAGGTCGGCCGGCGCGCCCTCCAGGCCGTCCCGCGCGGCCGCCGCCGCCTCGATCGCCCCGACCCGGGCGTCGGGCTGCGTCGAGACTCCGGCGCCGGCGCGAACTCGCATCAGGCTCAACATACCCTCCGGGCGGCGCGCGACCCTCACGGCGATACTGCCCCGGTGGCGGAGCGTTTGGATCTCATCGCGCTGTTCGGCCCCACGGGCGTGGGGAAGACGGCCGTCGCGGTCGCGCTCGCGCAGCGCCTGCGCGCGGAGGGCGAGGATCCCGTCGCGGTCTCGGCCGACGCGCTGCAGGTCTATCGCGGCCTGGAGCTCCTCACGGCCGCCCCGACGCGCGCGGAGCGCGCGGCGCTGGAGCACCGCGCCGTGTCGTTCCTGCCAGTGGACGCGCGGTTCAGCGTGGGGGAGTACGCCGAGCTGGTGCACGCGGAGATCGACGGTCTGCTGGCCGCCGGGCGGCGCCCGATCGTGGTCGGCGGCACCGGCCTCTACCTGCGCGCCGCGCTGGCCGACCTCGACCTCAAGCCGCCGCCTCCGCCGGGCGCGCGCGAGCGCTGGGAGGCCGAGCTGGCGCTGCACGGCGCGCCCGCGCTGCACGCGCTGCTGGCCGAGCGCGCGCCGTGGGCCGCCGCCGAAATCGAGCCCAACGACCGCCGGCGCATCGTCCGCGCGCTCGAGCTGCTCGACGCGGGGGCGCTGGAGCCGCCGGCAAAGGAGTCCCAGCTGTGGACGCGCGAAACGCGTCACCCGACCCTGCTCGTGGGCCTCACCATGCAGCGCGACGCGCTCTACCGCCGGGTGGAGGACCGCGTCGACCAGATGGTGGCCGCGGGCGTCCGCGAGGAGGTCCGGGCCGCGCACGCGGCCGGCGCGTCGGAGACGGCCCGCCAGGCGGTCGGCTTCGACGAGCTGCTGGCGGGCGACGTGGACGCCATGAAGCGCCGCACGCGCAACCTGGTCAAGCGCCAGCACACCTGGATGCGCAAGCTGGCGGGCGTTGAGCTGCTCGACACCACCGACCGCGCGCCCGCCGACGTCGCCGCGGAGGTGCACCGGCTGGCCTCTACACTCCCGCGCCCGTGAAGTTCGAGAAGTGGCAGGCGTTGGGCAACGACTACCTCATCGTGGAGGCCGAGCAGCTCCCCTGGGAGCTGACGCCCGCGCGCGTCCGGCGCCTGTGCGACGCGCACCTCGGTGTGGGCGCGGACGGCGTCCTGCTGCTCTCGGCGCCCGACGAGCCGGGCTACGTGGCGCGCCTGCGCATCTTCAACCCGGACGGCTCGGAGGCCGAGCTGTCGGGCAACGGCGCGCGCGAGGCGATCCTGTATCTGCGCCGCAACGGGTGGACGGACGCCGACACGTTCTCCATCCAGACGATCGCCGGCGAGATCCGCCCGACGATCACGGGCCCGGCGACGTGCCGGGTCGACATGGGCCGCGCCGCGCTGCGCGCCGAGGGAACGCTGTCCGCGGCCGGGCGCGAATGGCGCTACCAGCACGTCTCGATGGGCAACCCCCAGACGGTCCTGTTCACCGACGACGTCGACGACCTCGACCTCGCGACGCTCGGACCGCCCATCGAGAACCACGAGCTGTTCCCCGACCGCACGAACGTGTCCTTCGTGCGCGAGCTGGAGCCCGGCGTGCTGCGCGCGCGGATCTTCGAGCGCGGGGTGGGGGAGACGCTGTCCTCGGGTACCGGCGCGGCCGGCGCCGCGGTGGCCTACGTCGCGCGCGGCGGCGACACCCCCGTGACCGTCCGTCTGGACGGCGGCGAGCTGGAGGTCGAGGTGGGGGAGGACTTGAACGTGACCCTGACCGGCTGGGCCGTTCCCGTGTACCGGGGCGAGCTGGCCGCCGACTTCCTGGAGGACCTGCATGCGACCGAGTGAGCGCCTGGAGCGCATCCCGCCGTACCTGTTCGCCGAGCTCGAGCGCAAGATCGCGGACAAGCGCGCGCAGGGGATCGACGTGATCTCGCTGGGCATCGGCGACCCGGACCGCCCGACCCCCGACGTGGTGGTGCGCGCGATGCAGGAGGCGGTGGCCGACCCCGGCACGCACCAGTACCCCTCCAACCGCGGCCGCGCGGAGTTCCGGGCGGCGATCGCCGCCTTCTACGCGCGGCGCTTCGGCGTGACGGACGTCGACCCCGACACCGACGTGATCCCCGCGATCGGCGCCAAGGAGTGCATCTTCAACCTCAACCTGGCCTTCCTCGATCCCGGCGACGTCGCGCTGGCCGCCGACCCCGGCTATCCCGTCTACACCGGCGGCCCGCTGCTGGCCGGGGCCGAGGCCGTGCTGATGCCGCTGCTGCCCGAGCGCGGCTTCACGCCGGACCTCGACGCCATCGACCCGGCGGCGCGCGGGCGCGCCCGGATCATGTACCTCAACTACCCCAACAACCCGACCGGCGCGATCGCCCCCGACGGGTTCTTCGCGCGCGTGGTGGAGTTCGCCCGCGCGCACGACGTGCTGGTGGTCCACGACAACGCCTACAGCGAGACGACGTACGACGGTTACCGCGCGCCCTCGTTCCTGGAGACCCCCGGCGCCAAGGAGGTCGGCGTCGAGGTGTTCTCGCTGTCCAAGGGCTACAACATGACCGGCTGGCGCTGCGCGGCCATGGTCGGCAATCCCGACGCCGTGGCCAGCTACTGGCGCCTGAAGTCCAACGTCGACTCGGGCCTGTTCGAGGCGGTCCAGCTGGCCGGCGCGGCCGCGCTGGCTCCCGAAGCGGACGCCGCCGTCGCCGAGATGAACGAGCTCTACGCGCGCCGGCGCGACCTCGTGGTGGAGGCGCTGCGCGCGATCGGTGTGGACGTGGAGCCGCCCAAGGCGACGATCTACGTGTGGGCGCCCGTCCCCGCGGGCTTCGAGTCCTCCGCCGCCTACTGCGAGCACGTGCTCGAGGAGGCGGCCGTCGTGCTGTCGCCGGGCGGCGCGTACGGGCCCAACGGCGAGGGGTTCTTCCGCATCTCGCTGACCACGCCCGACGACCGGCTCGTCGAGGCCGTGGAGCGGCTGGGGAAGCTGGCGCCGGTCTAGGCCAGCCGGCGCTCCAGGACGGTCTCCAGACGGCGCTCGCCGCCCGGCGCGGTGCCGCGGTCCTCGCCGGGCCGGGCGCGCTCGATCTCCAGGCGCAGCGAGCGGCCCTCGACGTCCAGCGTGGCGATCTGGTTGTCGAACCACGGCCCGTCGCACACGCGCCAGCGGATCGGCGGGTCCTCGACGCCGGCCGCGCGCGCCAGGGCATGCGTCAGCGCCGCCACCCCCGGGCGCATCGCGGCGCGCACCGCCGCGCGCTCGTGCGCGTCCAGCGGGTTGCGCAGCGGCGAGCACACGGCCTGCCACACGTGGCTGCGCACGCCCGCGCCACGCGGGTAGGCGACATTGGCCAGGTAGGCGTGGTGCACGTCACCCGAGAGCGCCACGATCGAGGCGGGCGGTGGCGCGCCATGCTCGCCCGCGCCGATCTCTCGCGTCAGCTGCGCCAGGCGGTCGAAGGAGTCGTCGAAGGCGGCCCAGTGCTCGAGGTCCAGCCCCTGGCGCACCCGCTCGCCCGCCCGCGCGGCCGCCGGTCCCCAGGCCCCGGCGCAGACCGCCTCGTTCCACGCCTCCAGGTGGTGCATGCCGGGCGCCAGCAGCCAGGGCAGCGTCGTCCCCAGCAGCAAATGGTCGAACTCGCCGCGCGCGTGGTCGGAGATCCACTCCCACTCGTGCTCGTCGACCATCCGCCGGGCGTCGCCCTCCAGCACGCGCCCGGCCCGCGAGTCGAGCACGAGCAGGCGCGTGGCCCCGAAGTCGCGGCAGTAGCTCCAGCGCGTCCCGGCCGTCTCGCGGTCGGCCCGCACGGCGAAGGCGCGCAGCGGTCCGGTGATCTCGCGCTCCTCGCAGGCCGCAGCGAACATCTCGTCCTCGCGCAGGTGGGAGGGGGAGAGGTTGCCGATGTGCTGGTAGAGCCAGTAGCTCATGATCGCGCCGACGATCCGCTCGTCCCACCAGGAGCGCCGGCGCATCTCGTGCAGCCACGCCTCCGACGTGTTCCAGTCGTCGTGCACGTCGTGGTCGTCCCAGATCATCGAGTTGGACACCGTGGACAGCAGCCAGCGCACCGACGGGTCCGTCCACGACTCGCGGTACAGGCGCGTGTACTCCTCGAAGTCGGCGACCTCGTTGCGCGGCTCGCTGTCCGCACCGCGCCGGCGGGCGATGAACGCGCGAGTGCGCGGGGAGACCTCGTCGGCGTAGACCTGGTCGCCCAGCCACAGCATCGCGTGCGGCCACTCGGCGGGGTCCTGGGCGCGCATGCGGCGCGTCAGCGCGTAGGCCGCGTCGATCTCGCGGCCGCGCGGGTCCTGGTCCTTGGGCAGCGTGTAGGGCTCGTGGTGGGGCACGGAGACGCGGCAGGACCCGAAGGCCACGCGCACGCGCTCGCCCGCCGCCGGCAGCGTCCGGATGGCGCAGGCCGGGAAGACGTCGCCGGGCAGCGGCCAGACGTGATCGCCGTCCAGCGTCACCGCGTACGGATGCGCGGTGCCGGGGTTCAGGCCCTCGAGGATCACCAGCCCGTAGTGGTGGCCCGCCACCTCGAAGGTGCGCGCCGTCCGATCGAGGATCGCCACCTGGCACGGCCCGTCGGTCTCGACCCAGACGGTCGCCTCGGTCTCGGAGACGTAGCGCAGGGTCGGTCCGAGCACGAGCTGCGGCATCGCCCGCCGGTCTACCCGGAGGCGACCGCGCGTCCCCTACGATCTGTGTCGAGTGGAAGCGAGCGCCAACGGCCGCGCGCGCCAGCGCGCCATCTGCATCGCCGCCCTGCCGGAGGGCGACGACGTGTCCGAGCTGCGCGAGCTGCTGCGCACCGCGGGCGTGGCCACGGTCGGCGAGCTGATCCAGCACCGCGAGCGGCCGCACCCCAACACCTATCTGGGCGCCGGCAAGGTGGAGGAGCTCAAGGACCTGGTGGGCCGGGCGGACGCCAACCTCGTCGCCTGCGACGACGAGCTCTCGCCGCGTCAGGAGCGCAACCTCGAGCAGGCGCTCGGCGTGCCGGTGATCGACCGCACGGCGATCATCCTGGACATCTTCGCCCGCCACGCGCACTCCTCGGAGGGCAAGCTGCAGGTCGAGCTGGCCCAGCTGGAGTACAACCTCGCCCGCATGCGCGGGCTGTGGACGCACCTCGAGCGCCTCGGCGCCGGGCGCATCGACGGCGGGATCGGCACCCGGGGGCCGGGGGAGACGCAGATCGAGACCGATCGCCGGCTGGCGCGCGACCGCATCACGGCGCTGCGCCGCCGGCTGGACCGCGTGCGCGGCGCGCGCGAGACGATGCGCGCCGAGCGCGAGCGCGCCGCCCTGCCGCAGGTGGCGCTGGCCGGCTACACCAACGCCGGCAAGAGCACGCTGCTCAACGCCCTGGCGGGCTCGGACGTCGAGGTACGCGACCGGCTCTTCCACACGCTGGACCCCACGACGCGCACGGTGCGGCTGAACGGGCGCTCGTTCCTGGTCACCGACACCGTCGGCTTCATCCGCAAGCTGCCCCACCAGCTGGTGGACGCCTTCGGGGCGACGCTGGAGGAGACGCTGCGCGCCGCGCTGATCGTCCACGTGGTGGACGCGTCGGCCTCCGAGGACGACATGCTGGAGATGCTGCGAGCGGTCGAGGACGTGCTGGAGGAGATCGGCGCCGGGGACGTACCGCGGCTGCTGGCGCTCAACAAAGCCGACGTGCTCGACGAGGACCGCCGCCGCGAGCTGGGCTTCCGCCATCCCGACGGCGTGCTGGTCTCGGCCCTGACCGGCGAGGGGCTCGACGAGCTGCGCGAGCGCGTGCAGGACGCGTTCCGGCGCACCCTGCGCGACGTGGAGCTGCTCCTGCCCTACGACGAGGGCGGCCGGCTGGCCGAGCTGCACGACCTGGCCGACGACCTGCGCCGGGAGGACACCGCGGACGGCGTGCGCGTCCATGCCCGGCTGCCCGAGCCGGTGGCGGCGCGCTACGAGCGCTTCGCGGTGACCGCGCGGCGATGAACCTGGCGGTCCGGCGGCTGGACGCGGCCGCGACGCTCCCCACGCGCGCGCACGAGGGCGACGCGGGGCTGGACCTGTACGCGGCCGAGGCGGCGACGCTCGCGCCCGGGGCGCGGGCCTCGGTGGGCACGGGCATTGCGATCGAGGTGCCGCCGGGGCACGCGGCGCTGGTGCTGCCGCGGTCCGGCCTGGCCGCGCGCCACGGGATCGCGCTGGTCAACGCGCCCGGGCTGATCGACTCCGGCTACCGCGGCGAGGTCCGCGTGCTGCTGCTCAACACCGACGCGGCACAGGAGTTCGAGATCGAGCCCGGCGACCGCGTCGCGCAGCTGCTGCTGGTGCCCTTCGCGAGCGCGGAGCCGATCGAGGTGGCCAAGCTGGCGGCCAGCGAGCGCGGCGCCGGCGGGTTCGGGTCCTCCGGCCGCTAGCTAGCGGCGCAGCAGCACGACTGTGCTGCCGACGTGCTCGCCGGTCTGCGGGACCTCGTGCGAGGCGAGCGGTGCGAAGCCCGCCGCGCGCGCCTCGGTCGCCAGCGTCGCGGCGTCCAGCGGGTCGAGCTCGACCTCGTTGCGCTCCTCGCGCCGCTCGCCGGCGGGCGACACGGCGCTGCGCGTGCGCTCGATGGCCGTGGTCCCGTCGTCCGCGATCCGCACCGCCACGGGCTGGCTGAAGTACGTCCACTCGCCGTGCTGGCCCACGTCCGGGACCGGCAGCTCCAGCGGATCGTCGGGCTCGAACGGGGCCAGCGAACCGGTGATCGCGACGGCCAGCGTGCCGCCCGCCCGCAGGTGGCGGTGCGCCGCCCGTAAAAAGCGTGCGCGCCCCGCGGCGCCGCCCAGCAGCTGGACGGTCTGCATCGGGACGACGATCAGCGCGAACTCGCGTCCCAGCTCGAAGTCGCGCGCGTCAGCGCACACCGTCGTGACCGGCCGCTCTCCGGCCCGGCGCGCCAGCGCGGCGAGCAGGGCCGGGTCGCGGTCGAGGGCCACGACCTCGTGGCCCAGGTTTGCCAGATGCAGGGCGACGCGCCCCGTGCCCGCGCCCACGTCCAGCACGGGACCGTGCGCCGCCTGCGCCAACTCCTCCCACAGCGGGAGGTCGGCGGAGTAGGAGCCGCACTCCACGTCGTGCCACACGACCGCGGCCGGCGCAGGCGGGCCGCTCACGGAGCGAGCACGCGCAGCGCGCGGTGGCGCAGGCTCACCGTCGCCGGCAGCTCGGCGATGGGGTCCCCGTCCGCGTACATGGTGAAGGGCCGGTCGGCCGAGATCCGCACCTCGCGCGCGCGCACGGAGTGGATCGAGCGCGCCTCGTGCAGGCGGCCCTGGAACGAGCGCCCGACGTTCATCAGGAACCGCCGCTTCGGGTTGGCGCCGCCCATGACCACGTCGAGCAGCCCGTCGTCGATCTCGGCGTCGGAGGCGACGTACATGCCGCCGCCGTAGGCCTTGCTGTTGCAGGCTCCGACGCTGTAGCCGGAGAAGGCCAGGAGCTCGCGGCCGTCCAGCTCGACCTCGAAGCGCGCCGGCTTCCACGTCGCCAGCGCGCGCAGCGCCCCGTACACGTAGACGAGGTTGCCCTTCACCAGCGTCGTCTCGTTGGCGATCCGGTTGGCCTCGGAGTCGAAGCCGCAGCTGGCGATGCCGATGAACGGGCGCCCGTCGACGTCGCCCACGTCGATCAGGCGCTCGGCGGCGTGCGCCAGCGCCGCACACGCGTCGACCGGCTCGGGCGGCATCCCCAGGACGCGCGCGAAGTCGTTGCCGCGCCCGCCGGGCAGGATCCCCAGCACGCCGTCGGTCCCCGCGAGCTCGCCCGCCACGCAGCCCACGAGGCCGTCGCCGCCCAGCGTCACGGCCAGCTCGCCGTCGCTCACCGCGGCGGTGGCGAGCCGGCACGCGTGGTCGAGCCCGGTCGTGAGCGTGACCCGCAGGTCGAACCCGTGTGCGCGCAGGGCCGCCTCCACGTCGGGGAGGACCTGCGCAGCTCGCCCGCCCCCGGCGTTCGGGTTCACGATGAGCGAGACCGCGCGCGCCATGCCGCGCGGAAGGCTACTTGCGCGCCCAGCCGCGGTCGCGCATGAAGGCGATCACGTCGTCCGGGCGGTCCGTCACGACGTAGGCGTCGATCACCGCGCCCTCGGTGTTGATCGTGATCGACAGCCCCGAGCGGACGGGGCGCACCTTGGAGATCGGCGCGACCGGCCGGCCCGACCCCATGCGCGGCTTCACCCGTCCCGTGGCGACGCTGTGCACCGCCTCGTGGGCGGCGAGCGCGTCCAGCAACCGGCGGTAGCCCTTGCGCGAGGAGTGCTTGTGGTGGGTGTGCCTACGCACGGCGCAGCACGAGGTCGGCGAGCGTGTCGGCGACGGCCACCGGCGCGGGGTCCTTCGCCGCCTCGGCGGCGGGACGCCCGGTCGCCCCGGTCAGCACGATCGCCGCGTCCAGCCCCGCCGCCTCGGCGCCCGCCAGGTCGGCATCCAGGCGGTCGCCCACGACCAGCGCGCTGCCGCCGTCGCCGGCGCGGTCCAGCGCGGTCTGGAACAGCGCGGCCTCGGGCTTGCCGACGCTGAGCGCGCGCTCCCCCGTGGCCGCCTCCACGGCGGCCAGGATCGCGCCCGTTCCCGGCCAGGGCCCGTCGGGCATGGGAAAGGTCCCGTCGCGTCCCGCGGCCACGAGCCCCGCGCCGCGCGAGACCGCCTGGACGGCCTGGCGCAGCTCCTTGTAGTCGAAGTCGTCGTGCCCGGCGACCACGACGACGTCCGCGCGGCCCGCCAGGTCGGTGTCGTTGACGATCCGCAGTCCCGCGTCCTCCACGTGGCGCCAGATCGCCGCTGAGCCGATCACGACGGCCGTCCCCGCGCGGTCGCGGCGCTCGGCGAGCCAGTGCTGCAGCGCGCCGCCCACCGTGACGACCTCCTCCAGCGACGCTTGGAAGCCCAGGCGCCACAGCTTGCGCACGAACTCCTCGCCCGAGCGCCGCGCGTCGTTGGTGACGAAGGCGACCCCCTTGCCGCCCTCGCGCAGCGCGGCGACGGCCTCGACGGCCCCGGGGGTGGGCTCGTCGCCCACCCACACGCAGCCGTCGAGGTCGAGCAGCACGCGGTCGTAGCGCGCGAGGAGGGGGGAGAGGCGCACGCCGCCGATTATCCTTGGCCGCCGTGCGCGCCCCCCTCACCCTCCTGTGCTCGCTCGCGCTGGCCGCCGGCGCGGCGGCCTGCGGCTCCGACGACGAGAAGCCCGAGCCGGGCGGGGGCGAGCGGGCGGCCACCGCCACCCAGCCGCGCCCGCCCGCGACCACCGCGACCCGCCGCACGCCACCGCCGCCGCCGCGCTGCTTGAAGGTCCGCGCGCCGCGACCCAAGCCCGTCCGGCGCCTGCCGCGGCCGACCCTGCGCCTGGACCGCCGGCGCGCCTACGACGCGGTGTTCGACACCAGCTGCGGGCGCTTCACGATCTCCCTGGACGTGCGCGAGTCGCCCCGCACCGCGGCGTCGTTCGCCTACCTCGCGCGCCGCGGGTACTTCGACGGCACGATCTTCCACCGCCTGGTCCCCGGCTTCGTCATCCAGGGCGGCGACCCGCAGGCGAGCGGCCGGGGGGGACCCGGGTACTCCGTCGTCGAGCCGCCGCCCCGGGACGCGCGCTACACCAAGGGCGTGGTCGCGATGGCCAAGACCGAGATCGAGGACCCCGGCACGTCCGGCAGCCAGTTCTACGTCGTCACCGCCGACGACGCCCAGCTGCCCCCCGACTACGCCGTCCTGGGGCGGGTCGGCGCCGGGATGGAGGTGGTGGAGCTGATCGGGGCGCAGCCGACCGACCAGGCCAACCCGGACCCGGCGCTGCGCGAGCGCCCGGTCGATCCCGTGGTGATCCGCTCCGTGCGGATCGTCGAGCGCCGGCGCGGCTAGCCGGGACGGGCGGCCGCGCGCGCGCGGGCCTGGCGGCGGCGGCCGAACAGCGCCAGCACGCCCAGCACGGCGATCACCAGCAGCAGGCCCAGGATCGCCCCGACCCCCGTGCCCACGCCGCCGAGCGGCAGCGCGACCAGCGACACGATCCCGAAGCCCAGCGCGAGCAGGACGAGGACGATCGCCAGCGCGAGCAGGATGCCGCGCGCCCGGATCAGCAACCCGGCGCTGGGCGGCGGCGCGATCAGGCCGATGAAGCGCAGCGCCAGCAGCTGGCGGTTGCTGGGCGCCTCCTGCCCGAGCTTCTGCACCGCCTCCTTGAGGTCGCCGGCCCGGCGCTCGGCCAGCGCCAGCGAGGCGTCGGCCATGCGCTTGAGATGCATGCGCTCCTGCGGGCGCGCGGCCGCGAGCGCCTTCTGGAAGTGCGCCCGGGCCGCCTTGGCGTCGTAGCGGTCGGCGGCGCGCGCGCCGAGGATCGCCTGGGCGGCGGCGCGGTGGCGCGTCTCGCGCTCCAGCTCCTCGTCGGTGCGCGACTCCAGCTGCTGCATCGCCGCCAGGCCGCCGCGCTGCTGCATCTGGATCTGGCGCTGCTTGGGCGGCATGCGCCGCAGTCTACGCGGATATGCTCGCCCGGCCATGACGCTCGCCGAGCACGTGCGCCGTGCCAATCGCGGCATGATCGCCTTCGACCTGGCGCTGGGGACGGGGGCGCTGCTGGCGCCGCGCGCGACCCTGCGGGTGCTCGGCCACGCGGACCCCAGCCCGGACGCCGAGGAGCTGTTTCGCCGCAACGCGCCGGTCTGGCTGACCTTCGCCGCCGCCCACGCAACGGCCGCGGCGCGCGACCGTCCCCGGGACTGGTGGGCGCTGTCCTGGCTGCGCGGCGCGGAGGTCTTCACCGACGTGCTGTGGTCGCGCTCGGCGGCCTTCGCCCGGCCGGGGGCGCGCGAGGCGCTGTGGGGCGCGGGCCTGGGAAACCTCGCCATGAGCATCGCGTTCGCGGCGCTCGCCCGGCGCGAGCGCGCATGACGCCGCTGGAGCTGACCGAGGCGCTCGAGGCCTACGTCGAAGACCACACGACGCCCGCGGCGCCGCACCTGGCGGCGCTGGAAGCCCAGACGCGGGAGCAGCTGGAGGCGCCTGGGATGCTCACCGGACTGGTCGAGGGCCGGTTCCTGGAGACGCTGGTGCACGTCATGCAGCCCCGCCTCGTCCTGGAGCTGGGGACCTACAGCGGCTACGCCGCGCTCGCGATGGCGGCGGCGCTGCCGCCCGGCGGGCGGATCGTCACGTGCGAGATCTCCGACGAGCACGCCGACTTCGCGCAGCGCCACGTCGACGCGTCGCCCCACGCCGACCGCGTCGAGATCCGCCGCGGCCCCGCGCTGGAGACGATCGCGCAGCTGGACGGGCCCCTCGACCTCGTGTTCGTCGACGCGGACAAGGAGGGGTACGTCGCCTACTACGAGGCCGTCGTCCCCAAGCTCGCGCCGCACGGGCTGATCGTGGCCGACAACACGCTGTGGGGCGGGAGCGTGGCCGATCCGGCGGCCGGCGAGGAGTCCACGCAGGCGCTGCGCGCGTTCAACGCGTACGTGCGCGACGATCCACGTACCGTGAGCGTCATGCTGACGGTGCGCGACGGCGTCACGCTGATCCGGCGGGCCTAGTGGGGCGGCTGGGCAAGCTCGCGCTACTCGGCGCCGCCGGCGGGGGAGGCGTGGCGCTGTGGTGGCGGCGCAACCCGTCCGCCTGCCCCTACAACCAGCGCTTCTGGGTCCAGGCCCCGCATCCGTTCATCACGCGCGAGCGCCTGCGCGAGGCGCTGGCCCCGGTCCCCGGCGAGCGGCTGCTGGAGGTGGGGCCGGGGACCGGCTACTACGCGCTGCCGGTCGCGGAATGGCTGGCCCCGGACGGGACGCTGGAGATCTTCGACATCCAGCGGGAGTTCCTCGACCACACGCTGGAGCGCGCCCGCGCCGCGGGCCTGTCGAACCTCGTGGCGACGCAGGGCGACGCGCAGGCGCTGCCCTTCGAGGACGACCGCTTCGACGGCGCCTACCTGGTGACGGTGCTGGGCGAGGTGCCCGACCAGCGTGCCGCGATGCGCGAGCTCGCACGGGTCGTGCGTCCCGGCGGGCGGATCGTGGTGGGCGAGCTGTTCGGCGACCCGCACATGGTCACGGAGGGGCGCATCCGCGCCCACGCGGAGGCCACGGGGCTGGAGTTCGAGCGCCGGCTGGGGCCGAAGCTGGGCTTCTTCGCGGTGCTGCGCGTGGAGTTCACCGCCCTATAGGCGGCAAAGTCCGCTCGCCTACGGGTTGAGGGTGCGGCGCAGCATCCACCAGGCGACCGCGGTGAGCACCGCGACCAGGAAGGCCAGGCCGAAGCTCCCGATGCCCACGACGGCCAGCACGAGCAGGACGGCGGTCGCGACGGCGCCGCCGCCCGTGGCCAGCGTCAGCCGGAAGGCCCGCGCCTCGCGCTGAGAGCGGGTCATGCGGCGGCCGGAGCGGGGAGTCAGGTCGTTCATGGCGTGGCGCCCGCGGGCTGCGCGGGAGCCGGGACGTTACCGAGGATGAAGTCGGCGGCCCGCTCTCCCACCATGATCGCGGGCGCGTTGGTGTTGCCGCCGGGGACGCGGGGGAAGCTGGAGGCGTCCGCCACGCGCAGCCCGTCGACGCCGCGCACCCGCAGCTGCTCGTCGAGCACGCCGCCGTCCTCGGGGCCCATCCGGCACGTGCAGGCCGCGTGGTAGACGTGCTGGGCCTCGGCGCGGACCCACGCCTCCAGCTGCTCGTCGGACGCCACGCCGGGCCCCGGGTCGATGTTCGTGCCGGCGCTGTGGCTCAACGGCGCCGTGCCGGCGATCTCGCGAGCCAGGCGCACGGCGGCCACCATGGAGTCCATCTCCTCGCGGGTCGAGAGGAAGTTGAGGTGGATCGCCGGCGGATCGCGCGGGTCGGCGGAGCGCAGGCGCACCGCGCCCTCGCTGCGCGGGCGCACCAGCGACGGCGCGATCGTGAACGCGTGGCCGGGGTAGGTGCGAAAGCCGTTGTCGAAGTAGTAGGCGGGCCCGAAGTAGACGTAGAAGTCGGGGGCGGGGGCGTCCGGCGCGATCCGCACGAAGCAGCCCGCCTCGCCGACGTTGGAGGTGAGCTTGCCGCGCCCGCGGCGCAGCAGGTACTCCGCCAGGTAGCGGGGATGGGTGGCGTCGAACAGCGTGAGCGCCTCGGGGCACTGGAAGGTCAGCGTGGCCATCGGGTGGTCCTGCAGGTGGGCGCCGACGTGGGGATGGTCGACCAGCGGCTCGATCCCGGTGTCGCGCAGGTGGTCGGCGGGCCCGATCCCCGAGAGCATCAGCAGCTGGGGTGAGTTGTAGGCGCCGGCGCACACGACGACCTCGCGGCGGGCGCGCTCCACGGCGCCGTCCAGCATCTGCACGCCGGTGGCGCGGCCGCCCTCCACGACGACCCGGCGCACCTGCGCGCCCGTGCGCACCTCGAGGTTGGGCCGCTCGCGCACCGGGTGCAGGAAGGCGTCGGCCGCGCTCCAGCGCCGCCCGCGGCGCTGCGTGACCTGCACGACGCCCGCGCCGTCCTGCTCGGCGCCGTTGAAGTCGTCGGTGACCGGGACGCCGGCCGCCTGGGACGCCGCGGCGACGAAGCGCTGCGCGAGCTTGGAGACCCATACGGGGTCGGTGACCGCCAGCTCGCCGTCGCGGCCGTGGTAGGGCTCGCCCAGGCGCGTGTTGGCCTCCGAGCGCTTGAAGACCGGCAGGACCTCGTCGTAGGACCAGCCAGGCGCGCCCAGCTCCGACGCCCACGTGTCGTAGTCGTGGCGGTGCCCGCGCATGTAGATCATCGCGTTCATCGAGCTCGAGCCGCCCAGGCAGCGCCCGCGCGGCAGGAACATCGAGCGCCCGATGAGGTTGGAGTCCGGCTCGGCGGTGTACGCCCAGTCGAGGTCCGTGCGGAACTGCTTGGCGAACCCGATGGGGATCCGCACGTTCATGTTGCGATCCGAGCCGCCGGCCTCCAGCAGCAGCACCCGCACCGACGGGTCCGCGCTCAGCCGGTTCGCCAGCACGCACCCGGCGGACCCGGCCCCGACGACGACGTAGTCATGCTCGGCCACCGCAGGGCGAACCTAACAGAGCCGTGCAAAATGGCTCGCGCCGCCATCGCCCGCCGCCACGGTTTGTAGCTTTTCCGGTGCATGGGGCGGAGGCGGCGAGTCTGGAAGCGCGTGGCCGGCGGGATCGGGGTGGTCGCCGTGGCGATGCTGGGGGCGATCGGCACGGGACTTGGCGAGCGCGCGCTCGACGCGCTCGACGGCGGCGAGGAGGAGAAGGCGCCGATCTCGCTGTCCGCGGAGGAGCTCGTCTCCGAGTGCGGGACCACGCTCTTCGTCCGGGCGCCGCGTGCGCAGGCGCTCCTGTCGGGCGAGGCGCCGAGCCCCACGGACTGGAACGCCTTCCGCGCCGAGAACGACGCGGCTGTCGCGCGCACCGACGCGGTCGAGGTCTCGATCCAGGGCGAGTCGGCGCGTACGGTGACGCTCACCCGCATCGAGTTCGACGTCCAGCGCCGCCGCCGGCCCGCCGGCGCGACGTTCTCCAATCCGTGCGGAGGCCCGATCACCGGGCGCTTCGTGGCCGCCGACCTCGACCAAGATCCCGTCCGCGTGACGAGCTCGGCGGACAATCCCAAGGCCGAGTACGTGCCGCCCGGCTACGAGGCGGCGTCGTACCGTGCGATCCGCTTCCCGTGGACCGTCTCGGTCACCGACCCGCTGCTGCTGTACGTGATCGCCAACGCGCGCGACTGCCTGTGCACCTGGCGCGCCGCGATCCACTGGCGCAGCGGCGCGAAGGCCGGCGTGCTGGAGATCGACAACGGCGGCCAGGGCTACCGCGTCGCGGGCACGCCGCCGGCGCCCGACTACGTGCGCGACGCCCGCGCACCTTCCGGCTGGCGGCGCCTGGCCGGCTGAGCGTTCCACGCCTGGTGGTCGACATAACCGCCGTTATCGAGCATTGACGCAGGCACGACGGGGTCGGGTCGTAGGCTAGGCCCCATGCCGCTCGACGCCGTGCTCGCCGCCGCCCAGCTGGCGCCCGCCGAGCAGGAGCATCTGGCGCAGGCGCGGCAGATGCAGGCGATGTCGTTCGCGGTGCACATCCCGCTGACGTGCTTCGGGATCGCGTTTCCCAGCTTCGTGGTGTTCTGCGAGTGGCTGCACCACCGGACCGGCAAGCCCGTGTACCGCGAGCTCGCGCGGCGCTGGTCGAAGGTCATGCTCGCGCTGTTCGCCGCGGGCGTGGTGACCGGCACGATCCTGTCCTTCGAGATGGGCCTGCTGTGGCCCGGCTTCATGGCGACCTACGGCGAGGTGTTCGGGCTGGGCTTCGCGCTGGAGGGCTTCTCGTTCTTCCTGGAGGCGATCTTCATCGGGATCTACGTCTACGGCTGGGACCGGCTCTCGCCGCGCGCGCACCTGCTGAGCGGGCTGCCGGTGATCGCCGCCGGGATCACCGGCTCGCTGATGGTCATCGCGGTCAACGCGTGGATGAACCATCCCGGCGGCTTCAGGCTGCGCGGCGGCGAGGTCGTCGACGTCGCGCCGTTCGAGGCGCTGTTCGCCAACCCCCGGCTGTGGCCGCAGCTGCTGCACATGTACCTGGCCGCCTACCTGGTCGCCGGCTTCCTCGTCGCCGCCGTGTACGCGTTCGGCTGGCTGCGCGGACGCCGCGGCGCCTACGAGCGCGCCGCGCTGCTGATCCCCCTCACCGTCGCGTGCCTGGCCGCGCCCGTGCAGGTGGTCGCCGGAGACTGGCTGGCGCGCAACACGGCCGAGGACCAGCCCATCAAGCTCGCGGCGTTCGAGGGCCTGTCGAAGACCACCGCGGGCGCCCCCGAGCACCTGGGCGGCTGGTACGAGGACGGCGAGGTCCGCTACGGCCTGAAGATCCCCAAGCTGCTCTCCCTGCTGGCCTACCACGACCCCGATGCCGTCGTCCGCGGCCTGGACACGGTCCCCGCGGACGACCGCCCCCCCGTCAACGTCGTACGCATGTCCTTCCAGACGATGGTCGGCATCGGGACGTTCCTGGCGCTGCTGGCGGCGCTGCACCTCGTCGCGATGGTCCGCCGGCGCGGCCCGCCCGCCTCGAAGTGGTTCCTGCGCGCCGTCGTGGCCGCCGGGCCCCTCTCCGTGGTCGCCCTGATCGCGGGCTGGGTGACGACGGAGGTCGGCCGCCAGCCGTGGGTGGTCTACGGGTTCATGCGCACGGAGGACGCCGTCACCGGGGCGGATGGGATCGTCGTGGGTTATGTAACCCTCGCCCTGGTCTACGCCGCCCTGCTTGCCGGCGTCGCCTGGGTCCTGCGCCGCCTGGCCCGCGCCCCGATGGAGGGCGCCGACCCCGAGGAGGGATCGCTCGTTGCTGGATGAGATCCCCATCGGGTTCATGCTGCTCGGCCTGACCGCGTACGCCGTCCTGGGCGGCGCGGACTTCGGCGCGGGCTTCTGGCAGCTCGTCTCGCCCGGGCGGCGCGGGCGTGAGCTGCGCGAGCACGCCCACCACGCGATGGCGCCCGTGTGGGAGGCCAACCACGTGTGGCTGATCTTCGTCCTCGTGGTCTTCTGGACCGCCTATCCGGTCGCCTTCGGCTCGGTCATGTCGACGTTGTCGCTGCCGCTGTTCGTCGCCGGCCTGGGGATCGTCCTGCGCGGGATGGCCTACGCCATGCGCGCCGGCGCGGCCACGCCGCGCGAGATCGAGCGCGTCGACCTCCTCTTCGCCGCCTCCTCGGTGCTGACCCCCTTCGCCCTCGGCGTGGCGGTCGGCGCGATCGCCTCCGGGCGCGTGCCGGTGGGCAACGCGCAGGGCGGGCTGATCGACTCCTGGGCGCACACCACGCCGCTCTTCGCCGGCGGGCTCGGCGTGGCGACCAGCGCCTACCTGGCCGCCGTGTTCCTGGCCGGCGACGCCGCCCGCCGCGGGCGCGCCGATCTCGTCGACGCGTTTCGCCGCCGCGCGCTGGCGGCCGGCGTGGCGGCGGGCGCGCTGGCGGCGGGCGGGCTGGCCGTCGTGGAGGGCGACGCGCCGGACCTGTGGGACGGCCTGACGTCCGGCGTCGCCCTCGGCGCGGTGATCGGCTCGGGCGTCGCGGGCGCGGCGACGCTCGCGCTGCTGTACGCCCGGCGCTTCGAGCCCGCGCGCTTCGCGGCCGCGGCCGCGGTGGCGGCGGTGGTCCTGGGCTGGGTCCTGGCCCAGGAGCCCGACCTGCTCCCCGGCCTGCCGGTCGGCGAGGCGGCGGCCGACCGCGCGACGCTGGTGGCCACCGTCCTGTGCGTGATCGGCGGGATGGCGATCCTGCTGCCCTGCCTGTTCGCGCTGTTCCGGCTCGTCCTGGGAGGCCGCTTCGACGCGCCCGCGGCCGGGCAGGTCGCGCCGGCCCGCCGGCCCCTGCCCTCCGCGCGCGGCCGGCTGACCGTCCCCGGCGCGCTCGGCGCGATCGGCACCCCGCTCGCCCTGTTCGGCGGCGAGTACGGCGAGCCGGCCGGCTTCGCGCTGCTGCTCGCCTTCGTGGCGACCGGCGCGCTGGCCCTGCTCGGGCCCGCGCTGGAAGGCGAGGAGGACCGGTGACCAACGAGGAAGCCCACCGCCTGGCCCGCGAGAAGGGCGTCTCGCGCATGCTGTACGCCATCGTCCGCGGGGTTCTCGTCCCGTTCATGCGCGTGTGGTTTCGCCTGCGCGTCGACGGCGCCGACCACATCCCCGCGCAGGGCGCCGCGATCGTGGCGCCGAACCACAAGTCGTTCTGGGATTCATTCTTCATCGCCGCCGCGACGAAGCGGCATCTGCGGTTCATGGGCAAGAACGAGCTGTTCGAGGGGCCGTGGGGCCGCCTGCTCGTCCGTCTGGGCGCCTTCCCCGTCCGCCGGGGTGCCGCCGACGCGGACGCGCTGGAGACCGCTCGCGAGATCCTGCGCCAGGGCGGGCTGCTGGCGCTCTTCCCGGAGGGCACGCGCGTGCGCGACCCCGAGCTGCTCGGCGAGCCGCGGCGCGGCGCCGGGCGCCTGGCGCTGGAGACCCGCTCGCCGCTGGTCCCGGCGGCGATCACGGGCACCGACCGCCTGTTCCTGGGCCCCGTCCCCAAGCCCAAGCGCGTGCAGCTGGCCTTCGCGCCCGCGATCCCGCCGGCCGACCTGCCCGCCACGCCCGAGGCGGCCGGGGAGCTGGTGGAGGGCCGGGTGTGGCCGGAGGTCGAGCGCGAGTTTCGCGGGCTGCGCTCGCGCCGCGGGTTGATCGCGGCCGGCGTGGCGGCGCTGGGCCTGGGCGCCGGAGTCGCCTACCGGCGCCGGCGCAAGCGCTAGCGGTTCTCGCGGCGGATCACGACCCGCAGCCCCGACCACGTCGCGTCGATCGCCGCGACCTTGTTGTCCACCATGCCGAGCGGCAGCACGACCGCGCGCACGACGTCCTCGGTCATGTTCGTGAGAACGCCCGAGCGCTGCTTGGGCCACGCGACCCACACCGCGCCGTCCGGCGCGATCGCGTCGCGCAGCGTCTCGATGTGGCGCTCCAGCTCGCGGCGCGAAAGGGTGAAGAACACGACCACGTCGAGGTCGGGCTTCAGCTCATCCACTACCTCCGCGCCTTCGGGCAGCGGACCCACGCGCCCCTCGAACTCCGGCGGCGCGTTGAGGAAAGCGCAGCGTTTCCCGTCCCCGATCCCGAGCTTGACCGGCAGCGGCGTCCCCGAGTACCCGACCATCGGGCCGATCCTATTGCGCGCCGAGCTCCGCGATGAGCTTGGAGAGCCGCCCGCCCTGCCAGGCCAGCGGCGAGCGCCCTTCCTCCTCCACGACCAGCCGTGCGCCGGGCAGCTCGCGCGCCCAGCGCTGCGCGATCGCCAGCGGGTGGATCGGGTCGGCCTCGTCGCGGCTGCCCACCACCACGGCCGGGACGTCGATCCCGCGCAGCGCCTCCCACGACGGGAAGGGGCGCGAGCGCGGCACGGCCTCCAGCGCGTCCGCGACGGCGTCCAGGTGCTCGTGGGCCGACACCCGCTGGCGCAGGACGCGCTCCAGCGTCTCGCGCCAGCGCGCGTCCACGCCCCGCTCCAGGTAGGCGGAGACGAAGCCTTCGATCCCGCCGGTCCGCAGGGCCGCGGCCAGCTCGTCCCAGCGCGCCAGCGCCTGCGGGTCGTCCGCGCGGTCCGGGCTGTGGCCCGGCGTGACGAAGACGGCGGCGGCCACGCGCTCGGGGCGCTCCAGGGCGAACCGCGCGATCGTGTGGGCTCCCATGGACGCGCCGGCCAGCACGGCGCGCGGCACCTCGAGGTCGTCCAGGATCGCCGCCAGGTCGCCGGCCAGCGCGTCGTAGCCGTAGGCGCCGGGCGCGGGCGCCGGCGAGGAGCGGCCGTGCCCGCGGGCGTCGTAGGCGACCACGCGGTGCCCGGAGCGCTCCAGCGCGCGCGAGCCCATGACGACGTAGCGCCGGGTGGCGGTCAGCCCGTGCGCCAGGATGACCGGGCGTCCCTGCCCCTCGTCCGCCAGCGCCAGGGCGACGCCGTTGCTGTGGACGACCCGCTCCATGGGGCCCGTACCCTACGTGCCGACCGTCGAAAGGAGCCCGCGCCGTGCAGCAGCGAATAGTCCCGAACCTGTGGTTCGACACGGAGGCCGAGGAGGCCGCCGACTTCTACGTTTCCGTCTTCGACGACTCGCGCGTCGTCAACGTGACGCGCTACACCGAGGCCGGGCCGCGGCCCGCCGGCATGGTGATGACCGTGGAGTTCGAGTTGGACGGTCAGCGTTTCGTCGCCATCAACGGCGGTCCCGAGTTCAAGTTCACCGAGGCGATCTCGCTGCAGATCTCCTGCGAGGACCAGGAGGAGGTCGACCGCTACTGGGAACGGCTGAGCGAGGGCGGCGAGGAGGGTCCGTGCGGCTGGTTGAAGGACCGCTACGGCCTGTCCTGGCAGGTCGTGCCGATGGGGATGGAGGAGCTGTTCGCCGATCCCGACCCGGGGCGCGCCGAGCGCGCGATGCGGGCGATGCTGAAGATGCGCAAGCTCGACCTCGCCGCCCTGCGCCGGGCGGCCGACGGGCAGCAGGTGGCGTCCTAGCATGGTGCTCGACGTCGACGAGGCGACGTTCCAGGCCGAGGTGATCGACCGCTCGCGCGACGTCCCGGTGGTCGTGGACTTCTGGGCCGAGTGGTGCGCGCCCTGCCGCCAGCTCACGCCCGTGCTGGAGAAGGCGGCCGCCGCCCGCGAGGGCAAGGTCGTGCTGGCCAAGCTCGACACGGACGCCAACCCCGGCATCTCGCAGGCCTTCGGCATCCAGGGCATCCCCGCCGTGAAGGCGTTTTGCGAGGGACGGGTGGTCCAGGAGTTCGTCGGCGCGCACCCGCCGCCGGCCGTCGAGCGCTTCTTCGACTCGCTGGTCCCCAGCGAGGCCGACGCGCTGGTCGCCGAGGGCGACGAGCAGTCGCTGCGCCGCGCGCTGGAGCTGGAGCCCCACCGGACCGACGCCCGCGTCGCGCTGGCGCGGGCGCTGCTGGAGCGCGGCGAGCGCGAGCAGGCGCGCGAGGTGGTCGACGGCGCGGCCGGGAGCTTCGCCGCCGACGGGCTGGCCGCGCGCCTGCGCCTGGAGGACGACCCGGAGCTCGGGCCGCGGCTGCGCGAGGCCTTCACGGCGCTGGACGCCGGCGACGCGCCGCGCGGGCTCGACCTGCTGCTCGACGTGATGCCGCAGGCCGGCGACTCGCGCGACGACGTGCGCCGCGTCGTCGTGGCCGTCCTGGACGAGCTGGGCGTCGAGCACCCGGTGGCGCGCGACTACCGCCGCCGCCTCGCGGCGGCGCTCTACTGAGCGGTCGCCGCGGCGGCCGCGTGCTCGCGGATCAGCCCGGCGGCGTGCTCGGGGCGCTCCCACCAGAACGCGTGGCCCACGCCGTCGAGGATCTCCAGGCGGGCGCCCGGGACCAGCGCGGCGATCATCCGGCCGTTGTCGGCGTCCAGCATGCGGTCCTCGGAGCCGTGGACCACCAGCGTGGGTACGTCGAGGTCGGGGAGGCGCGCGCTGGTGTCGTGCCCGGCCACCGCCTGCAGCTGGAGCATCAGGACGTTCAGGCTCGCGGGCAGCTCGCCCGCGATGCGCTTGACCATCTCGTAGTGCGCCGGGTCGCGCGCGAAGTCCCCGGACACGTTGACCTCGAAGCCGTAGCGCAGCGCCTCCTCGGTGCGCCCGTTGAGCATCAGCTCGCCCAGGCGCTGGACGACCTGCGCGTCGGTGAGGCGCGAGCCCTCCCCGCCGCAGTAGGTGCAGCCGAGCGTCAGCGTGCGCACCCGCCGGGGGTGGGCGAGCGCGAGCTCCTGGGCGACCATGCCGCCCATCGAGATGCCCAGCACGTGCGCGGACTCCCAGCCCAGCGCGTCGAGCAGCGCGGCGGCGTCGGCGGCGAGCTCGCCGATCGTGAACGGCTCGGCGGCGTGGTCGGAGTGCCCGATGCCGCGGTGGTCGTAGGCGACGACGTCGAAGTCCTCGCCGAGCAGCTCGAGGAAGTCGTCGCCCCAGTGCAGGTGGTTGCCGCTCAGCCCCTGGACGAGCAGGAGGGGCTCGCCGCGACCCTGGCGGACGTAGTGCAGCCGGCGACCGGCGACCTCGGCGTGCGGCATGGCGTCACAGGCTACCGGCGGGCCGCCGCGGCGCGCCGCTCACGGTAGGCCTTGGCCTTGGCGCGGTTGCCGCACACCTCCATCGTGCACCACACGCCGCTGCGGTTCTTCGTGTTGTCGTAGAACGCCCAGTGGCAGGTGTGCCACGGGCAGGCCTTCAGCCGGGGCCACGTGCCGTCGTGCTCGGCGGCGTGGACGATCGTCAGCAGGCGTCCGAGCGCGCCGTCCACGCCGCCGGCGGACGGCTCCAGCCCCGAGCCGTCCTCGGTGAAGCGCAGGGCCACGCCCGCGCGCCCGGCCGCCTCGTGCAGCGTCGCGATCGCATCCGGATCGCGCTCGCCGCCGTTGTTGGCCAGCAGCAGCGCGCGCAGCGCCTCGCGTACCGCGACCGCGCGGCGCCGGTCCTCCTCCCCCACCTCGGCCTGTGCCTCGAGCAGGTCGTGTTCGCGCAGCCAGGCCGCCAGCCCCGCCGGGTCGCCCAGCGCGTCCTGCGCGTCCTCGACGTCGAAGCTGTTGACGAACTGGCGGACCAGCTCGAGCTCTCCGGGGGCTCGCTGCCGCTTCGTGTGGCTCATGGGATCACCAGTAAATCTACTTGACAGGTTAGCATCACCTGCAATATACTGTTGCTGGTTACGCGACTGAGGAGGCCCACGATGCAGGACCAGGTCACGATCAGGATGGCTGGCGCGGCGGACGCGCCCGCCCTGCACGCGCTCGAGGAGCTGAACTCGGGGCGCCTGGCGGACGGCGACGTGCTGGTCGCCGAGGTGAGTGGCGAGGTGCACGCGGCGCTGCCCGTGGCCGGCGGCCGTGCGCTCGCCGACCCGTTCCGCCCCACGCGGGCGCTCGTGGAGCTGCTCGAGGTGCACGCGGCGCAGCTGCGCGCGGCGGCGCGCCCGGCGGCGCACGCGACGACCCGGCCATTGGCCGTCGCGGCCCGGTGAGCGCCGTGCGCACCGCACGCGCGGATGAGGTGCCCGTCGCGGCGGGCGGCGTGCCGGACGACCCCACCGCCCTGCGCGCCGTCCGCCACCACCTCGGCATCCGCGCCTTCGGCATCAACCTGTTCGAGGCGCCGCGGGCCGGCGACGAGGTGATCGAGGCGCACGTGGAGAGCCAGGACAGCCCGTCGCACCACGAGGAGCTCTACCTCGTGCTCGACGGCGCCGCGGACTTCGAGGTCGACGGCGAGACGGTCCACGCGCCCGCCGGCACGTTCGTGTTCGTGCCCGACCCGGACTCGCGCCGGGCCGCCGTCGCGCGCGCGGACGGCACGCGCGTGCTGGCCATCGGCGCGTCGCGTGGCGAGCCGTTCGCGATCTCCGCCTGGGAGCGCCGGCGCTTCCCCGACGAGGAGGCCTAGGAGGGATTGGCGAAACTCGCCAGGCCCGTAGGTAGCGGGGATTGCGGATGCAGGTTCATGGGCGGTACCTCAGATTGCAGCGGGGTCTACCCCCACGTGTTTCCGTGGGGCGTTAGGGCTGGCTTGCGCCGGTCGAGGTGAGAACCCAGCGCCCGGACTCCTGCCGAGCGAGCCCTGCGCTCTCAAGCTCCCGCAGACCGGCGCTCAACCCGACAAATCTGTGCTTCAGCGCGATGGCTTCCAGCTCCGCCAGGGAACAGCCTGGATGCTCGCGGAGCAGGAAAAGCGCATACCCGCCGCGTTCGCCATACGGCGGCGGGGTGATCACGCGGCTCCGGGCTCAGGAGACAGAGGCATTTGGGCGACGACCGGCTCCTCGATAGCGAACGCCGTGTGGCCGTCCCACTTCAAGAGTCGGTCGTCGTAGGTGTGCATCCGGGCGACCTGTAGGCGCTTGGCGGTTGCCAGGTGCATCGCGTCGTTCGGCTTCAAAGAACCCCAGCCTTGTGCGATCCCTTGGCGCATGAGATCGCGCGCTTCGATGCCGATCAGGTCGTAGAACTCGACCGTCTTTACGGGCCCCCCCGGCTTCCAAAGATCGTCGATCTTCGCCTCGATTTCGGGGTCAAGCTGACCTTGGGTCTTCTCGATGTCAGCGAACGCGACCTCGGCGTGGCTCAGCGACGACGTAACAAGCTCGAACTCGCCAGCGCGCGCCTTGTTCAGTAGCTCGTCAATCGTCGGCAGGCGGTCAGGGACGCCGTTGATGTACGACAGAAAGACGCAAGCGTCCCAGTAGATGCGCTCAGGCTCAGCCACCGTCGCGGACGCGCCTGATTGCCTCTTCCGGGGTCGGATCACCTTGCTCAAGCGGAAGGACGCCGCGAGCGTTCATGTATGCCTGCGGCCCAACTTCGTTCAGCACCGTGACGTTCGTGATCCTGCGGACGGCGAGCGGTCGCCCGGATTGCGGGTCGCGCGTGACCCACCCTTCTACGGTTGCGAGCTTGTCCCAGATCTCGCGCATTAGGGACTCCCGACCCTCGGCGAGATAGCAGGAGACGGCCCGCTCCCAAAGCCGGTCATAGAGCGTGAAGCGCAGTTGGCTTCGGCTGGAGAGGGTCTGAACGCGCCCGCTCACCGCTCCGTAGGCGCCAGCCGATGGCGCTTCGACGAGCTTCGGGGAAGGCGCTGCCGTCGGTAGCGCACGGAGCGTTGCCTCGCCTTCCGCTGTATCGAACCGCACCCCTTCGATGCCGGATTTGAGCATCCCGGCGAGCCCGGTGGCCTCCTTTTGGACCTTGTTCGAGTACGGGACGGTCATCCGGCTTTCGAGCGCCTGCCCGACTTCGAGGTAGTTGCGGACGACCTGCTCGACCTGGCCTGGCTTCCCCCCGTTCTTCGACACGCCGCGCACCGTGGCAATGGCGCTGCTCGCGTTGAGAGCTTCGATCTCCCAGCGCACGTCCTGGGCCTTGGATTCGGCCGAGAGAGCGGTGATCAGGGCGTGGAAGTGGCTGACGGCCTCGGCGAACTGTTCGAGCGAAACGCTCCCTTGAAGCTCCAGCGTGACCGTGTCGCTCATCCGCTCGTTTTTCCCGGTTTAGAGGGGTTTTTCTGTCCGATCCATAGCGTAGTGTGACAGTCGGAAGGTAAGAAAGAGCGGCCCCCGCGAAGTTGGAGCTTCCGGGGGCCTGACCACCGAGGTATAGGCTCGATGGCAGTCCCCAAAGTAGCACCGCGCTCGGCGGTTTCCGAGCTTGCTTCACTCCTCGTCTCGCCCGAGATAGCGCGCCTGGTGGGCGAGCTTGAGGCAACGCGCTGGACGGGACGGCCTGGCTACCCGATCCGCACGATGGTCGGGATGGCGCTCGCCAAGAGCCTGTACGCGATCCCGACCTGGACGCGCACGGTCCGCTTGGTCGGGGAGCACGCCGCCCTTCAGGCCGCTCTCGGCTGTCCAGGCAAGGTGCCGTCTGAGTGGGCGTGCTACCGCTTCACGCGCAAGCTCAGGGAGCACTCCGACGCGCTGGCCCGCTGCCTTGACCGCGTGACCGCCGGGCTGCACGAGCGGCTGCCGCAGATGGGCGCGAACGTCGCGATAGACGCCTCGGACATGGCGGCGTACGCGAACGGCCAGCGGTTCGTGTCTAAGGGCGGACGCGAGCGCGACGCCGACGAGTACAGCGACCCGGACGCCTCCTGGGGCCACCGCTCGGCTGTCTCGACGCGCAAGGGCGGCGGGTTCTACGGCTACAAGCTGCACATGGCGGTGTGCGCGGACACCGATCTTCCGCTGGCCTGGCAGGTCGAGACGGGGCGGCGCAACGAGTCCAGCTTCGCCGTCCCGCTGATCGACGCGGTACGCGCTCGCGGGTTCGCCGCTGAGACGTGCGCGATGGACAAGGGCTACGACCTCGCCCCCATCTACGCCGAGTGCGAGGCCCGCGATGTGCGCCCGATCATGCCGCTACGCGCCTCCCCCGACGTGAAGCGCGGCGAGCACCGCCCCCCGACCTGCGAGCACGGGAAATGGCGGTTCGCCGGGTCCGACGCAAAGCGCGGCGCGTCGAAGTGGCGCTGCCCCACCGGGGAATGTCAGCCCGCCTCGGTGTGGGTCAAGGCCGACCGGCTGCACCCGCTGATCCCCCGCGAGACGCTGCGCTGGCGCAAGCTCTACCGGGGCCGCGCCTCAGTCGAACGCTCCTTCGGGCGCCTCAAGAACGACTGGGCGCTGGCACCCCTGCGCGTCCGGGGCATCGAGCGCGTGCGCCTGCACGCCGACCTGACCGTGCTGGCTCAGCTCTCCCGCGCGCTGAGCCGCGTTCGGTCGCGGCCTACAGGCCGATCCTCTCGGCCTGTACCGCAGGCCGCGTAGGAAACACGAACCCCTCCAAGCGGTGGATCAGCCCGGCCCCGTACAGGCGCGCGAGCGAATCCGCCACCGCGAGCGCGTCGCCCATCTCGCGGGCGACTTCATCGGCCGTCCAAGGCCACGGCGCGTCCTCGTTGAGCAACATCGACAAGATCGCCCCGTCGATGGTCGTCTCGCCCTCAGCGGGCGCAGAGCTACGCTGGTCGTGCATGGGAGCTAATCCCTCCTGTGCCACGGCCCCGGGGTGTTAGCGCACCGCCGGGGCCAACTTTTGCCTACGAACCCCGCGACCGTAAGGGAGCTAGCCAGTGACCCCCAACCGTTTCGCCAATCGTTTCGTCAACCCCTCCTAGACCGACAGGCGCAGCTGGGGCGCGCCGTCTTGCGCCGGCGCGCCGCCCTCGAAGGCGGCGACGCGCACGCCGAGGAGTCGCACGGGACGCGGCGGGTCGTAGGCGTGCAGCAGTTCCCGTGCGATCGCGCGGACGCTGTCGAGCTCGTTCGTGGCGTGGTCGAGCGTGCGCGCCCGCGTCACCGTGGTCCAGTCGTCCAGGCGCACCTTGATCCCCACGGTGCGCCCGCGCAGCTCGCGGCGCGCCAGGCGCTCGCACAGGTCGGCGGCGAGCCGGTCGAGCACGCGCACCTGCTCCGCGCGGTCGGCCACGTCGACGTCGAACGTCGTCTCGCTGGACTGCGACTTCGTCTCGCGCACCGGCGCCACCTCGCCGTCGTGCTCGAAGCGCGCGCGGCGGGCCAGGTCGTGGCCATGGCGCTCCCCGAAGGCCTCGCGCAGCTGCGCCTCCGGCCGGGCGCGCAAATCGGCGATCGTGCGGATCCCCATCCCCTCCAGCCGCTCGGCCGTCTTGGGGCCGATGCCCGGCAGCAGCCGCGGCGAGGCGCCCGCGAAGCGCTCGCACGCCATCTCGCGGCTCAGGGCGACCAGCCCGGCGGGCTTCTCGCAGTCCGAGGCGATCTTCGCGACCAGCTTGTTCGGCCCGATGCCCACCGAGGCGCTCAGCCCGGTGCGCGCGCGGATCTCCCCCACCAGCCGGCGCATCGCGGCCTTGGGCGCGACCAGATCGGAGAGGTCGAGGTAGCCCTCGTCCAGACCCGCCTGCTCGACCGTCTCCACGTGCGCGCGCACGATCTCCCACACGCCCCGCGACGCCTCGCGGTAGGCCGGGAAGTCCGGGCGGATGACCACCGCCTGCGGGCACAGCCGGCGCGCCTGCGACGCCGGCATCGCCGAGTGCACGCCGAACGCGCGCGCCTCGTACGTGCACGTCGTCACCACGGCGCGCGGGCCCGACCCCGACACGATCACCGGCTGGCCGCGCAGCGACGGGTCGCGCAGCAGCTCGACGCTCGCGTAGAAGGCATCGAGGTCGAGATGCGCGATGACCCGGCGGCCCTCCATGGCCGCCAGGATCGCGCATGGCCCGGCGGCTAGCGGGTGACCCAGATCGTGCCGACGCCGTTGAAGCCCAGGCGGCGGGCGACGGCTCCGGCCAGGTCGTACTCGCGCCCGCCCACGTAGGGACCGCGGTCGCGGACCGTGGCGGTCACCGACCGGCCGCGGTAGCGCACTCGGACCCGCGTGCCGCACGGCAGCGTCTTGTGCGCGACGACCAGCGCGTGGTAGCCGAGCCGGCCGCCGCAGGCCAGCGGCCCGCCGTACATGTCGTAGCGGGAGGCCAGCGCGGCGCGGTAGCCGTACACGCGCCCGATCCGCCGCTGCGCACGCGCATTCGCGACGTCGCCACGGAACGTCACGCGGGCGTAGCGACCGCCGACGAACCCGGCGCGGTCCGCCAGCGCGTAGCGCCCGCGGGCGTCGGTGCGGTCGGAGGCGACGATCCGCCAGCGCCCGCCGCGCAGCAGCTCCAGGCGCACGAGGCGCCCGGCGCGCCACGGCGCGACGCTGCCGCGCACGACGGCTCGCTCACCTGCGGCGACGTCGAGGCGCCGGTACGGCGCGTGCACGCGCGCCGCCACGGTCACGCGGCGGCTGGCGCTGCGCGCGGCCGCCGTCGCGGGCGGCGGCTGGCCCGCGCTGAGCGCGGACGCCTCGCCCAGGGCGACGCGCAGCTCGCCCGTGCGGCGCAGCCGGGTGGAGAACGCGTAGCGGCCGTCCGCCCCGGCCACGGCCGTGCGGATCACCCGCCAGCCGCGGCGGTCGGAGCCGTACTCCAGTGCCACCTGGCGCCCGGCGTTCTGAGCGCCGACGCTGCCGCGTACGACGGCGGCCTGGCCGTAGCGGATGGACGGGTCGGCCACGCGCATCGCGGGCTGGGACTGGGCGCGCGCCTCGTCTGCGACGAGCGGCGTCGCGGCGGCGGTGCAGATTCCAATGGCGAGCGCACCGGTCAGTGCCACGCGGGCACGGCCGGCGCGCAGGTCGGTCTGGGGCCTCACGGGTGAGGCTCACCTCCTCGATTGCTGCGGTCTGGGCGCCTACGGGGTTAGCTGTCGGGCTCGCGAGTTGCGGCCCCTCTGTGGGCCCTCGCTACGGCGGCGGCTGTGCCGCCGATTCGCCCCATGCCGGCTGGGCCGGCGAGTGGGTCCCCCGTCCGCCGCACGCGGCGCGGCGACGGTTCGGCTGTTGTGAACTGGGTCCCAGGCTAAGGCACTAGGCCACGGCTTGTGTGCCCGCGGGCACACTGGAGTCCACCCGAACGGAGGGGGTTCCGGCGACCAGCGCGGCGCTGACCGCCGGCCCGACGACCCGGCGCAGCGTCTGCGGCAGGCCGTCGCACGCCGCCTGCGCGGCGGCGATCATCTCCTCCGCCACGGCCAGCAGCGGCCGCTGCGGGTCGTCCGCGGGCACGTCGCAGGCCAGCCGCGCGAGCGCGAGCGGCTCCGTGGGGTCCCCCCCGCCCATGGCGCGCGCGACCGCGCCCGTCAGGTGGGCGACCACACGCGGCGGCATGGAGGGCGGCGGGTGCGCGGGCGGACCGGGCGCGGGGCCGAGGTCGAGCGGATCGCCGCCGTCGAGCAGGTGCGTCAGGTGGCCGCCCGCCATCTGCGCGAGCGTGTCCGGATGGAGGCCGACCGCCAGGCCGCAGCGGATCAGCGCCAGCCCGTTGAACACCGCGTGCCCGTACGGCATGTCCGACGCGTAGAGGATGTGCCCGGGCGGGACCTCCGCGAACAGCGCGAGCAGGTCGGCGACGTTCCACCAGGCGGTGTCGAAGAACAGGTTGGGCAGCTCGCGGGCGTCGCGCCAGATCCAGGCCAGGTCGCTGATCCCGGCGTGCGCGAGGATCAGGCGGGCGCCGGGATGGCGGCGGGCCAGCTCCACCGTGTCGCGACCCAGCGCGGGGATTCCGCGGCCGGCGTGGATCACGATCGGCAGCCGGCGCTCGTCGGCCAGCGCGACGATCTCCCGGACCTTCGGCGCGTGCATCTCGAAGCGCTCGGCGCGCGGGTGCAGCTTGAGCCCCACCGCGCCCGCGTCCAGGCAGCGCAGCGCCTCGGCCACGGGATCGTCGTGCGGGTCCAGGCGCGCCAGCGCCCGCAGGCGACCGCCGGACGCCGCCGCCTCCGCGAGCACGCGGTCGTTGGCGCGCGGGTAGCCGTCGGGCTCCATCGTGGTGAAGACCAGCGCGTGGCGGTGGCCGGCGAGGTCCAGGACGGCGAGGATCTCCGCGGCCGTCGCCTTGAACCCGTCGGGGTCGTTGTTCCCCGTGTGCGTGTGCGCGTCGAACCACGGCGTGTCGGCCGGTAGCAGCGCGGCGTGCGCCCGGTACAGGTCGCCCAGCAGCGCGTCGAAGGGGTCGGGAGCGGCCATCGCGCCCGGCAGGCTATCGCCGTAGAATCGCCCCGTGGCCAATCCGGACCGGCTCACCGCGCTCGACGCCTCGTTTCTGCACCTCGAGCGCGACGCGTCGCACATGCACGTCGGGTCCTGCCTGGTGTTCGCGGGGACGCCGCCGCACTACGACGAGCTGGTGGACCACATCGCGCGCCGGCTGCCGCTCGTGCCCCGCTACCGCCAGCGCCTGGCCGAGGTCCCGTTCCAGCAGGGCCGCCCGGTGTGGGTGGACGACCCGCACTTCAACGTCACCTACCACGTGCGCCACAGCGGGCTGCCGCGCCCCGGGACGGACGCCGAGCTCAAGCGCCTGGCCGGCCGCCTGTTCTCGCAGGCGCTGGACCGGGACAAGCCGCTGTGGGAGATCACGCTCGCCGTCGGCCTGTCGGGAGAGCGCTTCGCGCTGGTGAGCAAGACCCACCACGCGCTGGTCGACGGGGTCTCCGGCGTGGACATCGCCACCGTCCTGTTCGACACGTCGCCGGAGCCGGCCCCGGCGCCCGAGCCCGAGCCGTGGATCCCGCGCCCCATGCCGAGCCCGGCGCAGCTGCTGGCCGACGCGCTGCTGGAGCGCGCGACCGCGCCGGGCGAGATGGCCCGCGGCGTGCGTGCGCTGGCCCGCGGACCGCGTCAGGCGCTCGAGCGCGCGCGCGAGGCGGTCGCCGCGGTCGGCTCGCTCGCCTCCGCGGGCGGCGGCGCGCCCCCCACCCCGCTGAACGTCCCGATCGGGCCGCACCGCCGCTTCACCTGGGTCGACGCGGAGCTGCGGCGCTTCAAGGACATCAAGGACTCGCTGCACGGGACGGTCAACGACGTCGTGCTCACCGCGGTCACGCTGGCGCTGGGCCGCTTCCTGCGCGCGCGCGGCGTCGACACCTCGCGCCTGGAGCTGCGGGCGATGGTGCCCGTGTCGGTGCGCGCCGACGCCGAGCGCGGCGCGCTGGGCAACCGCGTCGCGACGATGTGGGCCCCGCTGCCCGTGGGCATCGAGGACCCGGTGGAGTGCTTCGGCGTCGTCCACGACGCGATGGCCGAGCTGAAGTCCTCGGGCCAGGCCGTCGGCGCGCAGGTCCTCACCGAGCTGGCCGACTTCGCGCCGCCCACGATCATGTCGCAGGCCGCCCGGCTCACGGCGCGCCAGCGCTTCTTCAACCTGGTCGTGACGAACGTGCCCGGGCCCCAGATCCCGCTGTACCTGCTGGGCCGCGAGCTGCAGGCGATCTATCCCCAGGTCCCGCTCGCGCCGCGCCAGAGCCTGGGCATCGCGATCATGAGCTACAACGGCCGCCTGCACTTCGGGCTGCTGGGCGACTTCGACGCCATGCCCGACCTCGAGCGGCTGGGCGAGGACCTCGGGGCGGCGATCGACGAGCTGTCCCTGGCCGCGGGGGTCGCCGGGGCGCCCGCGGACGCGTCCGCGCGACCGGCGCTGGGGATCGAGATGCCGCGCAGCCGCGGGGGCGGCCGCACGCGCGCCACGCAGCCGCGGGCCGCGAGGTAGCGCCCCGTGGCCGCCGAGCACCGCCGCGTCCGGCGCGCGGCCGGCGTCCTCGCGACCGTCGTCGTCGCGCTGGCCGGCGGCTTCGGGCTGCTGGCCTTCTTCGTGGCCCGCGACGACGCGCCGGTGGAGGAGCGCGACGCGGCCACCACCCCGGCGCGCGGGCCGGGAGCGGCGGCTCCGGGCGCCGGCGCGGCCGACCTGCCGGCCGCCGGGCGCGCGCGCCTGCTGCGGGCGCTGCGCGCCGGCAACGTCGTGCTGGTGTACGGCCCGCGGGACGCCCCTGCGCGGCTGCGCGCGCTGGCGCGCGAGGTCGCGGGCGGCCCCTACGACCCCGCGCTGGAGAGCGCCGGCCAGGCGGTCATCCTCGTGCGCCGCCCCGGCACGCGCGGCGTGGTCGCGCTGGCCGCGGGGCGCCGGCTCGCCGTGTCCTCGGCGGCGGACCCGCGGCTGCGCCGCTTCGCCGAGGCGTGGCTAGGACGCGGCGCGAACGGCTGAACCGGTGCGGATCGCCCTCGCGCAGCTGAATCCGACCGTCGGCGACATCGCCGGCAACGAGGCGCGTGCGCTGGAGACGCTCGAGGCCGCGCGCGCCGCGGGCGCCCAGCTCGTCGCCTTCCCCGAGCTCTACGTCACGGGCTACCCGCCGGAGGACCTGCTGCTCAAGGAGCACTTCCTGCGCGACGCGCGCGCGGCCGTCGACCGGCTGGCGCGGGCGGCGGGCGACCTGGTCGTCGTCGTCGGGTTCCCCGAGCGCGACGTCGACGTCTACAACGCGGCGGCGGTGCTACAGGGCAGCGAGCTGCGCGGCGTGTACCGCAAGGTCTACCTGCCCAACTACGGCGTCTTCGACGAGCAGCGCTACTTCCAGTCGGGGCCGGGCGCGGGCATCGTGGAGATCGACGGCGTGCGCGTCGGGCTGACGGTGTGCGAGGACGTGTGGGAGCCCGGGCCGCCGCTGTCCGAGGAGGCGCTGGCCGGCGCGACCGTGATCCTCAACGTCTCCGCCTCCCCCTACCACCGCGGCAAGGGGGCCGAGCGCGAGCGGATGCTGGTGCAGCGCGCCCGCGACTCGCTGGCCACCGTGGCGTTCTGCGCGCTGGTCGGCGGGCAGGACGAGCTGGTGTTCGACGGGCACTCGCTGGTCGTCGACCACGAGGGCAACGTGCTGGCCCGGGCCGCCCAGTTCGAGGAGGAGCTGCTGGTCTGCGACGTCGACCCCGAGGGCCCGAGCGCCGCGCGGCTGCGCGACACGCGCCACCGTCCCGCCGCGCGCCGGGTGCAGCCCGCGGTCGACACGCTCGCGCGCGTGCCGGCGCCGCCCGCGGACGGTCCGGCCCCGCCGCGGCGCGTGGCCCCGCTGCTGTCGGCCGAGGAGGAGGTCTACGGCGCGCTCAGGCTGGGCCTGCGCGACTACGTGGAGAAGAACGGCTTCACCCACGTCGTGCTGGGCCTGTCGGGCGGCATCGACTCCGCGCTCGTGGCGTGCGTGGCCGTCGACGCGCTGGGGCCCGAGCGCGTGAGCGTGGCCGTCATGCCGTCCCCGTACTCGTCCGCCGAGACGCAGGGCGACGCCCGGGCGCTGGCCGCCAACCTCGGCGTGCAGTGCCTCGACCTGGCGATCGGCCCGGCCATGGAGGCCTACGACCAGATACTCGCGCCCGTCTTCGAGGGTCTGGAGCCCGACATCGCCGAGGAGAACCTGCAGGCGCGCATCCGCGGCAACCTGCTGATGGCCCTGTCGAACAAGTTCGGCTGGCTCGTGCTCACGACCGGCAACAAGTCCGAGATGTCGGTCGGCTACTCGACGCTCTACGGCGACACCGCCGGCGGGTTCGCGGTCATCAAGGACTGCCCCAAGACGCTCGTGTACGCGCTGGCGCGCCACCGCAACGCGGGCCCGGACTCCCCCATCCCGGACTCGGTCCTCGAGCGCGCGCCCAGCGCCGAGCTGCGACCCGACCAGCGCGACGAGGACTCGCTGCCCCCCTACGAGGTCCTGGACCCGATCCTGGCGCAGTACGTGGAACTCGACGCCGGCCGCGAGCAGCTCCTGGCCCAGGGCCATGCCGAAGCCGACGTGGACCGCGTGACGCGCCTGGTCGACCTCGCCGAGTACAAGCGCCGCCAGGCCCCGCCCGGGATCAAGATCTCCACCCGCGCCTTCGGGCGCGACCGGCGCATGCCCATCACGAACCGATACCGGGGTTAGCCCGCGGCCGGAGGCTGCCTGACCGCGATGGTGACGCGCGAGGTCGCGCACAGGCGCCCGTCGTCGTCGCTGAAGTCGACCTCCCACAGCCAGGTCGTGCGGCCGCGGTGGCGGCGGCGGGCCTCGGCGTGGATCGTGCCCGCCAGGATGGGGCGCACGAAGCTCGTGTGGTTGCTCAAGCCCATCGCCGTGAGGCCGTCGGCCTGGACGGCCAGGTAGGTGGCCATGGAGGCCAGCGACTCGGCGGCCGCGCAGTACACCCCGCCGTGCACGAGGCCGGCGGGCTGCTTGAGCTCGTCGCGCACCTCCACGCGCGCTCGCACCACGCCGTCCTCGAAGTCCGTGACCTCCAGCCCGTACAGGCCGTCGAAGCCGTCCGTGACCCTGTGGGGGAGCTGCGGTGCGACCACCGGCCGGGACGATAGCCTTCGCGCGGCATGAGCGAGCTCGACGCCCTTCCGGCAGACCAGCGCGCGGCCGTACAGCTGCTCGTCAAGCAGGGCCAGAGCTACGAACAGCTCGCCGGCCTGCTCGGGATCGACCCCGCCGGGGTGCGCGCGCGTGCGCACTCGGCGCTGGAGACGCTGGCCGGGGGCGCGGGCGCCGGCCTGGACGCGGCGGCGCGGGCCGACGTCGCCGACTACCTGCTGGGCCAGCAGTCGGTCTCCCAGCGCGAGGCCACGCGCGACCTGCTCGCCTCCTCGCCGGCCGCCGGCGAGTGGGCCAACGCGGTCGCGGACGCCCTGGGACCGCTGGCCGGCGACGCCCTGCCCGAGATCCCGGCGGCCGCCGCGCCCGTCCGCGAGGAGCCGCGCCGCGAGCGACCGGCGCGAGAGGAGGAGCCCGCCGCCTTCGACATACCCCCCGAGCGCGAGCGCCGGCCCCGCCGCGAGCGCGAGCCGAGCGCCCCCTCGTCGCGCCTGGGCGGCGCGCTGCTGCTGGCCGGCCTGGGCATCGTGATCGCGGTGGTCATCGTGCTGGTCGTCAACGGCGGCGGCGGGGACGACGACCCGGGCAACACGGTGTCGCGCACCGCGCCGACGCAGACCGGCACCACGGCCCAACGCCCGATCGCGCAGATCAACCTCTTCTCCGCCACCGGCAACTCGCGGCAGGTCGGGCTGGCGCAGGTCTTCCAGCAGGGCAACCGCCGCGCGCTGATCGTGGCCGGTCAGGGCCTGAGCCCCGGCGCCTACGCGCTGTGGCTCTACAACTCGCGCTCGGACTCGCGCCTGCTGGGCTTCGTCCCCGAGCGCGTGGGGAGCAACGGCCGCTTCGCCACGCAGGGCGAGCTGCCCCGCGACGCCGAGCGCTTCGACAAGCTCGTCGTCACCCGCGAGCGGGTCACCGGCGAGACGCGCGAGCCTCCCAGCCGCCCCGGCACCATCGTCCTGCAGGGCGACGTCGAGCTCGACTAGCCCGCGGGCAGCAGCTTCCCCGGGTTCATGATGCCCGCGGGGTCGAGCTCGCGCTTGACCGCGTGCAGCGCCTGCAGGCCGGTGTCCCCGACCTCGTCGCGCATCCACGGCAGGTGATCGCGGCCGATCGCGTGGTGGTGGGTGATCGTCGCGCCGGCCGCCACGATCGCCTCGCTCGCGGCGCGCTTGGCCGCCTCCCACTGCTCGAGCTCGGCGCCCTCCTGCTGGCGGGCCAGGAACGTGAAGTACAGCGAGGCCCCGGTGGGGTACAGGTGCGAGACGTGGCACATGACCAGCGGGGGCGTGCCGCGCGCGCCCAGCGCCTCGCGCAGCGCGCCTGACACCGCCGCATGCAGGTCCAGCAGGCTCGACCAGCGCGTCGCGGTCTCCAGCGTCTCGGCCATGACGCCGCGGGCCAGCAGGTCGTCGCGCAGGTAGGGCCCCTCGTAGCGCCCGCGCGCCCACGCCTCGCCGGGGGAGCGCCCCAGCGACAGCCCGCCGGCGCGGCGCGCCACCGCCGCCGTGCGCCCCGCGCGGCGCGCCACCTCGTCCTCCTCGCCCTCCCAGCCGAAGATCGCCACGCAGCCGCCCTCGTACCCGCGCAGGCGCAGGTAGGCGCCGCCCGCGCGCGCCTTCACGCCCTCGCCGCCGGCCAGTGCGAGCGACAGGCGCGTCTCCTCCTCGTCCGACAGGCGCGCGACGTCCGGGGCGGCCTCCTGCTGCTCGAGCGCGCGGAAGGCCGCCACGCCCTCGGCGAAGTCGCGGAAGAACCAGCCCTCGTAGCGGTGCTCGTGCGGCGCCGGGCGCACGCGGAAGGCGGCCTGCGTGATCACGCCCAGCGTCCCCTCGGAGCCGATGATCAGCTCGCGCAGCTTGGGCCCCGCCGCGCTGGCGGGCAGGGCGCGCACGTCGACGTCGCCCGCCGGCGCGGCGCACCGCAGTCCCAGCACGAGCTCGTCGATGCGCCCGTAGCCGGTCGACGCCTGCCCGGCGCTGCGCGTGGCGACGTACCCGCCCAGCGACGCGTACTCGAAGCTCTGGGGGAAGTGGCCGAGCGTGAAGCCGTGCGCGCGCAGCATCGCCTCGGCGTCCGGGCCGCGCACGCCGGCCTCCAGCACCGCGATCTGCGAGGTCTCGTCGATCGCCACGAGCCGGTCCAGGCGGGAGAGATCGAGTGAGACGACCGCCTCGAACTCGCCGCGCAGGGGCTCCACGCCGCCCACCACGCTCGTCCCGCCCCCGAAGGGCACAACGGCCACGCCCGCCTCGGCGCAGGCCGCCAGGGCCGCGCGCACCTCCGCGTGGTCGCCGGGCAGCACCACGGCGTCCGGCGCCTGCGCGCAGTCGCCCTCGCGCTGGCGCACCAGGTCGGGGTAGCCCTTGCCGGCGGCGTGCAGCACGCGCGCGGCGCGGTCGTCGCGCACGATGCCGGCCGCGCCCGCCAGCGCGTCGCGCACCGCCTCGGGAAGCGCGGACTCCGGAAGCCGCACGTCGGCCAGGTCCACCGGCGGGCGCGCCCGCTCGGCCATCCCCACCTCCTCGCGCAGGAACGGCAGCGCGTGCTCGGGCAGCGCCGGTGGATGGTCGGGGTCGCCCCAGCCCCACCAGCGCATCTCGCGCCCCACCGGGTCACGCACCGGCGCTCACCCCGTCAGGCATCGCTGCATCCCGTCCAGCGCGTCGTCCAGCAGCCGGCGGGTGGCGCGGCGCACCAGGAAGGGCGCGAAGCGCGCCCAGCCGCGCAGCCGCTGGCGCAGCACCACGGTCACCTCGGTGGACGGGCCGTCGCCCGCCAGGACCACGTCGGTCACCGCCTCCTCCAGCAGGCGCTCGAAGGGCGAGCCCTCCAGCTCCTGGCGCCAGGAGAGCCGCTCGGGGCGCCGTGCCTCCAGCAGCGTGTAGTCCGCGCGCACGGTGCGCCCGCGGTCGGTCACGAACACCTTCGTCCAGCCGTGCGCGCCCACGTGCTCCACGCGCTGCACCTTCGGCCACCACCGCGGCAGGTGGTGCGGGTCGGAGACCAGGTTCCACGCGGCGTCGCGGGGAGCCTGGACCGTGCGCGTGCGCGAGACGGTGGGCACCGCGTCATCCCGCGTCGTAGGCGACCAGGGAATGGACGTCGAACGGCGCCAGGCGGGCGCGCCCCTCCAGGAACGACAGCTCGACCACGAAGGCGCACCCCACCACGTCGCCCCCCAGCCGCTGCACGAGGTCGCACACCGCGCGCGCCGTCCCGCCCGTGGCCACGAGGTCGTCGTGGACCAGCACGCGCGTTCCGCGCTGCAGCGCGTCCGCGTGCAGCTCCAGCGTGTCGACGCCGTACTCGAGCATGTACTCCGCCGACACGGTCTGGTGCGGGAGCTTGCCGGGCTTGCGCGCCGGGACGAACCCGGTGTTCAGCTCGCGCGCCAGCGCGCCGCCGAGGATGAAGCCGCGCGCCTCGGCCGCGACGACCAGCTCCGCCTCGCGCTCGCGCGCGTACGCGGCCAGCTCGCGCACCGCGGCGTCGGTGGCCGCCGGGTCCAGCAGCAGCGGGGTTATGTCCTTGAAGACGATCCCCGGCTTGGGGAAGTCGGGAACGTCGCGGATGCGCTCGCGCAGGTTCAACCCGCGAGCTTGCGCAGGTCGCGGATCAGGAGCAGATGCTTGAGGTGCGTCGCCACAGCGGCGAGGTTCTCCAGCGTCTCGATCGCTTCCTTGCGCTTCTCCGGGTTGCGCGAGCGCAGGGCCGGTCCCAGCAGCTGCTGCAGCAGCGCGGCCTCGCGGTCCGCGGACGTGCGGAACACGCGCAGGTTGCGTCCGCCCACGCCGTAGCGCGCCAGCTCGTTGACCGCCCGCACGATCTCGCGCTCGGTCTCGTCGTAGTAGCGCGCGCCGGCCCGCGTCTCGCCGCGGATCACGCCGAACTCCTCCAGCTCGCGCACCAGGCCCGCGTCCGCGCCGGTCTCCTCCAGCACGTCGTCGAGCGAGTGCATGGTCCCGCGCTCGCGGACCGTCACCGCGGTTCGCGCGGTGCGGCGACCGTCGCGCGGGCCGGCGCCGGCCTCGGGGGCGTCGGTGCGCCCGGACGCCAGCTCCTGGCGGATCACCCGCAGCGGCAGGAACTCGTCGCGCTGCAGGCGCAGGATCGTGCGCAGCCGCGTCACGTCGCCCTGCGAGTAGAGCCGGTAGCCGCCGGGCGTGCGCTTGGGGCTGAGCAGCTTCTGGTCCTCGAGGTAGCGGATCTTGGAGATCGAGATGTCCGGGAACTCGGGGAGCAGCGCCTTGCACACCGCGCCGATCGTCATCGCGCTGCGGCGGGGCGGGGCCTGCACCGGGGGATCCGCGGCCACGGGTCAGCCCTCCAGGTAGGTCAGCTTGTACTTGCCGATCTGCAGCTCGTCGCCGTCGGCGAGCTTGTGCGAGTCGACGCGCTGGCGGTTGACGTAGGTGCCGTTGAGCGACCCGCAGTCGTCCAGGTAGTACTCGCCGCCGCGGCGCACCAGCAGCGCGTGGTCGCGCGAGACCGTGACGTCGTCGAGGAAGATGTCGGACTCCGGCCGGCGGCCGATCGCCATGCGCTCGGCGGTCAGCGCGAACGTCTCCCCCACGCGCCCCCCGCCCGCGCGGATCACCAGCGCGGCGCCGCCCGCCGTGACCTGCTCGATCTCCACCGGCTCGATCTCGCCGGTCTCGCCCACGCGGTAGGTCGCGGTGGTCGCGTCGTCGGGCTCGCCCTGCGCGAGATAGGCCCCGCACTTCTGGCAGTAGTTCGCCCCCTCCGCGTTGACGAACCCGCACTCCGGACAGTGGACAGCCACCTCTGAGCCTCTCCCGCCCCGTCTCCGGCCGTCCGCTACTCGTCGGCGCCCGCGGGCACCCGACCGGACAGGATGTCCGTGAGCTTGTCCACGTCGGCGCCGGTGATGACCTCCTCGCCGCCCTCGTGCTTCTTGCGCAGCCGGTTGACCAGCTCCGCGCGCAGGATGTCGATCTTGCCGTGCAGGATGCGGCGCTTGTAGGAGATCTCGAGCTCTTCCTCGGTGAGCTGCTGGATGAGGTCTTTGAGCTCCTGGTCGGAAAGGGAGCCGAGGTCGGGGAACGTTTCCATTTGGGTCCTTCCTGAGGAGGCGCGGGCGAGCGGCCGAGTATAGCCCCGGCCGGGCCAGGGTCAATCTTTGGTTGAGGGTGCGGGCGCCGTCTTGCGCAGGCCGTCGCGCACGTACAGGGCCGTCGCGACCAGCGCGAGCGCCAGCCCGGCGTAGAGCAGGACCTCGGCCGTCGTCTCCAGCTCGACCAGCGCGAAGAAGATCGCCGACATCAGCGGCCACACCGCCAGGCGCCCGGGCCAGTTGATTCGCAGGTCCACGCCCCGGCGCATGCCGAGGCGCGCGAGGACGATCACCGTCACCTCGCGCGCCGCCAGCACGGCCAGGGCCCAGCGCGGGAGGAGCTCGTGGTCCCAGCACACGACGACGCCGGCGATCACCAGCAGCCGGTCCACGACCGGGTCCAGCAGCGCGCCCAGGCGGCTGTACTGGCCGGTGACCCGCGCGGCGATGCCGTCCGCGTAGTCCCCCCACGCGACGACCGCGAACAGGATCGCCGGCCACGCGCCGGTCCCGTCGTCACTGGACAGCGCCACCGCGAGGAAGACCGGGATGAGCGCGAGCCGGGCGAAGCCGATCGCGTTGGGGACGGTCCAGGGGCGCAGCGGCGCCCCCGCCTGGGTCTCGGGCGGCGGCGGACCCGAGCGGTCCAGGCCCGACAGCCGCCGGAAGGTCAGGGGACGGCGCGCCACAGCTCGGCGACCGCCTCCGCGGCGCCGTCGAGCGGCACCGTGCGCTTCTCGCGGCCCCGGCGCAGCTGGACCTCCAGCTCACCGGCCTCCAGGCCGCGCCGGCCGAGCGTCAGGCGCAGCGGGCAGCCGAGCAGCTCCGCGTCGGCGAACTTGTCCCCCGGCCCCGCGTCGCGGTCGTCGTAGAGCACGTCCAGCCCGAGCGAGGTCAGCTCGTCGTACAGGCCGTCGGCGGCCGCGCGCTCGTCCGAGCCCTCCTTGCCCAGGACGACCAGCTCGACGTCGAAGGGGGCCAGCGCGCGCGGCCAGGCGATGCCCGCCTCGTCGGCGGACTGCTCCACCGCGGCGGCGGCGATCCGGGCGGGGCCGATCCCGTAGGAGCCCATCCAGATCGGCTGCTCGGCGCCCGCCTCGTCGAGATAGGTGGCGCCCAGCGGCTCGGAGAAGCGGGTCCCCAGCTTGAAGATGTTGCCGACCTCGATCGCCGCCTCGAGGCGGATTGCGCGCCCCCCCACGGTGTCGCCGGCCTCCACGCGGCGGACGTCCGCGCGCTCGAAGGCGAAGTCGCGCTCGGGTTCCACGCCCCGCAGATGGCGATCCGCCTCGTTGGCCCCCGTGACGTAGCCGCCGGGGGCCACGGCGTCGTCCAGCAGGATGGGCACGTCGGTCCCCACCGGCCCGATGAAGCCGCCCGGGCCGATCGACTCGGCGACCTCCTCGGGCCGCGCGGGGCGGAACTCCGCGCCCAGCGCGTTGCGCAGCTTGACCTCGTTGACCCGGTGGTCGCCGCGCACCACCGTCATGACGAGCCCGCGGCCGTCCACCACGACCGGGAAGGCCTTGAGCAGCGCGCCGGGCGGTACGCCGAGGGCGCCGGAGACCTGCTCGACGGTCGTCATCCCGGGCGTCTCCACGGGCTCGGGCGCGTCGCGCGGCGCGGGCAGCTCGACGGGCTGGGCGTCGGCGGACGCCACCTCCACGTTGGCCGCGTAGCCGTCGGCCAGCGCCACCTCGTTCTCTCCGGCCGCGCACGGCGCCATGAACTCGTGCGCGCCGAACCCGCCCATCATCCCCACGTCGGATTCGCACGCGTACCACTCCAGCCCGCAGCGCTCGAAGATGCGCGCGTAGGCGTCGAAGTGGCGGTCGTAGGAGGCGTGCAGCCCCTCGAGGTCGCGGTCGAAGGAGTAGGAGTCCTTCATGATGAACTCGCGGGTGCGCAGCACGCCCGCGCGGGGGCGCGGCTCGTCGCGCTCCTTGATCGAGAAGTGGTAGAGGACGAACGGCAGGTCGCGGTAGGAGCGCACGACCTGGGCGACGTGCAGCGTGACGATCTCCTCGTGCGTCATGGCGAGCACGAGGTCCGCGCCGCGGCGGTCCTGCAGCTTGAACAGCTCGTCGATCCCGTAGCGCCCGGTGCGCCGCCACACCTCCGCGGGATGCATGACGGGCATCAGCATCTCCTGCGCGCCGATCGCGTCGATCTCCTCGCGCACGATCCCCACGGCGCGCTGGTGCACCCGCCAGCCCGCCGGCAGCCACGACCACAGCCCGGCCCCGACCTGGCGGATCAGCCCGGCACGCACCATCAGCTTGTGCGACACGGCCTCGGCGTCGGCGGGCGGCTCGCGCTCGGTGGGCAGGAGATAGCCGGACAGCCGGGTCATCGGCCGCGAAGCGTAGTGATAGAACAGCCCTCGAAACCGACAAGGAGCTTTCGATGGCCTACGAGGTCCCACCCCTCCCCTACGACTACGCCGCGCTGGAGCCGCACGTCGACGAGGCGACGATGAAGCTGCACCACGACAAGCACCACCAGGCCTACGTGGACAAGGCCAACGCCGCCCTGGAGGGAACCGAGTGGGCGGACAAGCCCATCGAGGAGGTCCTGCGCAACCTCGACTCGCTTCCCCAGGACAAGCGGGGTCCGGTGCGCAACAACGGCGGCGGCCACCTCAACCACTCGCTGTTCTGGGAGTGGATGAGCCCCGACGGCGGCGGCGAGCCCGACGGCGACCTGCGCGCCGCGATCGACGCGGCCTTCGGCTCCTTCGACGACTTCAAGGCCCAGGTCAAGGACGCCGGCGTCGCGCGCTTCGGCTCGGGCTGGGCCTGGCTGGTGCACGACGGCTCGGGACTCGCCGTCGTGAGCACGGCCAACCAGGACAACCCCATCTCCGACGGCCAGACGCCGCTGCTGGGCGTCGACGTCTGGGAGCACGCGTACTACCTCAAGTACCAGAACAAGCGCCCGGACTACATCGACGCCTGGTGGAACACCGTCAACTGGGCGAAGGTGGCGGAGGGGTACTCCGCCGTCGCCTAGCCCGGGTTCGAGGGGACGGTCGGGAGCGGCGTGCGCTGGCGCGCCGCCTCCACCGCTCCGCCCGAGCTGTTGAAGTACAGGCGCATCAGGCGGCGGAAGGCGCGCTCGTACGTCGGGTCCTCGCCGACCAGGCGCCAGCGCACGGCCAGCCGGCCCGAGCGCCCGGGCAGCCGGATCGTGCCGGTGCGCCGGTTCAGGCCCTGGGCGCGCACGTCGCGCGCCATGTAGGGCACCGGCCACACCAGCCGCGTCCCGGGCCGCACGTCGGTGCGCCAGGTCAGCACCGCGCCGTTGCGCGTGGCGGTGAGCGTGTACGCCACGCGGCCCCGCGTGGTCGGGGCGCCGGAGACCGAGATCCGCTTGCCGGGCCGCAGCCAGGCCGGCGAGAGCGCCGACATCAGCCACACGTCGTTCCCCTGCTCGCGCACCAGCATGTTGCGCACGAGCGCCACGTACTCCGCGGCGAACCACCCGTGGGGCACGGTCACGTCGTCGACCACGCGGTCGCCGTAGGGCGCGGTCCCGGCCTCGAAGCCGGCGCCCGTCCCGGTCGTGTGGGCCAGCTCGTCGTAGAGGCCGTCGACCACCTTGCGCTGCTCGCCGCGCAGCAGCTCGGTCTGGAACACGCGGAACCCGAGGTAGTGGTGCAGCAGGCGCGTGTCGGCGTACGTCGCAATCCCCTCGCGGAAGCGCCGGCGCGCGCGCTGCAGCGTGCGCCCGACCACCGCGCTGTCGGGCTCCAGCACCGGATGCGGGTAGGCGGCCCACAGGTTGCCCCAGTCCTGGCCGCCGCGGACGTCCAGCGAGGGCGGGATCTGCCCGTTGTTGGCGCGCTGGGCGTTGAACAAATGCGCGCGCAGGCGGGTCGTGAAGGCGTCGTAGACGGCCTGCCAGCGGCCCGCCGCGCCGGCGTCGCCGGCCGTGCGGGCCAGGTCGACGGCGGCGGACACGCCGGCGGCCGCCCAGAAGTTGTCGCCGGCCAGGTGGCCGCTGATCAGCTCGTTGTCCTGGAGGTTGGCGTTGGGCGGCATGAGCCCGCCCGGGTCGCTCGCCCGCTGGCGCTCGAACCAATCCATCGCGCGGCTCACCGCGGGCAGCATCCGCCGCGCGAAGTCGGCGTTGCCCGTGCGCCGCACGTGCTCGCCCATCGCCCACAGCGCCTGTCCGAAGCCGTCGTACTCCTCGGGGCGCGAGATGAACAGCCCGTCGTCGCGCTGCCAGGCGGGGAAGTACTCGAGGTTCTCGCGCGCCAGGTCGTGCAGCCCGACCAGGTCGTACATGTTCGTGATGATCGAGCCGTCGCGCAGCCAGAAGGCGTGGTAGCGCAGCTTGTTGACCGTCTGCACCCACGCGCCGCTCGCCAGGCGGTAGCGCGACAGCGCGTCGTTGACGATGCTGGCGTAGAAGGTGTCCACGACCTTTTGCTCGGGCACGCTGACCCGCATCGCGCGTCCCAGCAGCGAGCGCCAGTAGCGCACGACGATCCCCCGGTACTGGTCGAACCGCGCGGCCGCGATCGCCGCGAAGTCGGGGTCGGTCGGGGGCAGCGGCTCGATCGGCACGCGGAAGTCGAAGCTGCGCCGCTCGCGGGCCCGCAGGCCGACGTCGTAGATCGTGCGCCCGAACTGCGTGCGGGTGGTCACCGGCGGGGGGTCGGGCCGCAGCGACTGGGACACCCGCACGCCCGGCCCGCCGCCGGGGTAGAGCAGCAGCGCGAGGTTGTCGCGCAGGAGCGTGGAGCCGCCCTGCGGCGTCCCCGACAGCGAGTACGCCCAGGCCGCGTTGAAGCCGATGCCCGGCTGGTCGTAGAGCCCCTCGCGATCCGGCGTGCGCGGCCGCGGGTAGCGGTAGATGCGGATGCAGCAGCGGTTGATCCCGCGCGGACCGAACTCCCCGCCGTCGTAGCGCGCGCCCGCCGCGATGCGCGCCCGGTTGAAGCGGGGAAGCAGGTTCTTGGCGCTTACGCGGGCGAAAAGCACCGGCCGGCCGGCCACCGATCCCTGGAAGGCGTCGAGCTCGTACAGGACGCCGCGCACCTCCTTGAACAGGTGCACGACCGGATAGCGCCCGTTCTGCAGCGTGTGGCTGCGCGGCTCGAACTGCTCGTTGCCGCCCACGTTGAACGACAGCTCGGTCCAGCCGGTGAAGAGATCGCCCTCGGGCGTGACCAGCGTCCCGGGCTTGTGCCCGGGGAAGCCCAGCTGGTCGGTGGGCGTCAGCAGGTAGGTCAGCGGGGGCTTGGGCGCCGGCAGCGGCCGCGGCGCCGGTCGCTCGCGGGCCTGGCCGGCGGCGGCCGGGGCGGTCGCCAGGGCCAGAAGGAGGGCCGTGGCGAGCGTCGTGGCTGATGCGAGCACCGGCGCAGGGTAGCGACGCCGGCCGCCGAGATGCGCAGGAACGACTCAACTCCCGGCTGAGCCCCGCCGAATAGAGGGTTGTTACCGTGCTTTGGGTGTTACGAACTTCCACGGTTCGCTATGCGGCGAGCCTGCTCGCCGCGGCCACGGCCGCCCTGTCGCTGGGTGCGCTGCTGGCCGCGCCTCCGGCCCGGGCCAACCCCAACCTCCTGTCGTTCATGATGGACGACGACCTCCTGATCTTCGACACGTACGGGACGCGGGAGTTCGCCATGCGCTACATGAAGAACTCCGGCGCGGACGGCGTACGCGTCAGCGTCCCGTGGAAGTTCGTGTCGGGCGAGTCCGAGGGACGGCCCAAGCGCCGGCCGCCGCGCTTCACCGGCCGCCGTGCGGAGAGTCCCCGCTCCTACCGCTCCGACATCTGGGACCGCTTCGACGACGTCGTGCGGCTGGCGCGCGACCACAACATGATCGTCCTGTTCAACGTGACGGGCCCCGGCCCGGTGTGGGCCCACCCGAAGGCGCCGCGGGCCAATCGCTTCGACCAGCCCGCCTGGCGGCCCAACGCGGTGCACTTCCGGCGCTTCGTCAAGGCGGTCGGCAAGCGCTACTCCGGCACCTGGCGCGACGAGAATCAGGACCGCCAGTTGCTGCCCAAGGTGCGCCTGTGGTCGATCTGGAACGAGGTCAACCAGCCCGCCAGCCTGGCGCCCCAGCTGGCCTACGAGCCACGGCTGCGCAAGCGCATCCCGGTGGCCCCGATCCTCTACCGCGAGCTGTACTACGCGGCCTCCGGCGCCCTGCGCGAGGCCGGGCACGACGACAGCGCCCTGTTCATGGGCGAGACGGCTCCCCTGGGCGGGTTCGAGCCGCGGATCCGCCTGTGGCCCAAGCAGTTCATCCGCGAGCTGTTCTGCCTGCGGCGCGACCTGCGCCCCTACACGGGGCTGGAGGCGCGCGTGCGACGGTGCGACCTGCTGCGCCGCAACGGGCCGTTCAACGCGGCCGGGTGGGCGCACCACCCCTACACGCAGAAGAACGGGCCGACGGTGCGCGACCGCGTGCGCGACTCGATCAACATGGCCAACATCGGCGACCTTCCGCGCCTGCTCGACGACGTCGCCGATCGCACCGGCCTGATCCTCAAGGGCCTGCCGGTCGCGCTCACCGAGGCGGGCTGGGAGACGCTCCCGCCCGATCCGACGCGCGGCGTGCCCCTGGAGCGCCAGAGCGAGTACATCAACCGCATGCAGCGGCTGGCCTACGACCACCCGCGGATCATCATCGACACCCAGTTCATCCTGCGCGACGTGCGTCCCCGCGCGCGCTACCGCGGCAAGCGCTCGCGCCTGTCCCAGTACTGGGCGACCTGGCAGTCCGGGCTGCTGTTCGCCGACGGCCGTCCCAAGCCGGCGTACAACGCCTACCTGGTGCCCTTCGACGTGCGACCGCCGGACGGCTCGGGCAACGTGCGCCTGTGGGGCCAGGTCCGCTTCCTGCCGCCGTTCGAGAAGCAGGACGTCTATCTCCAGTTCCGGCCCGCGGGGTCGGAGGACTGGCAGTTCGCCGCGGGACCGCTTCCCGTCGAGAACGCGCTCGGCTACTGGGAGCACTCGATGCCCTCGCCGGGGCCGGGGGTGTGGCGGGTGGCCCTGGTCTACCACGGCAACCCGTTCGTCTCGCGCGAAGTCTCCGTTACGGGATAGCGTGCGCAACTCGCGGCCCCGCGCCGAGTTCGTACAGCGATGCCCCGCCGATCCGTCCTGCTCGCCTGCCTGGCGCTCCTCGCCCTGCCCTCCGCGGCGGGCGCGAGCAGCACGCAGGAATCGATCTTCCAGGACGACCTGCAGCTGCTCTTCTCCGGCGCCGAGCGCCGCGACGCCGCGCTGGCCCAGATGGACGACCTCGGCGTGGACACCGTCCGGCTGTTCGTGTTCTGGAACTCCGTCGCGCCGGAGGCCTCCTCCACCCAGCGCCCGGCGGGCTTCGACGCGGCGGACCCGTCGGACTACCCGTTCGACCTGTGGGACCGCTACGACGCGGTCGTGCGGGGAGCCGCGGCGCGCGGGATGCAGGTCCTGCTGACGCCGACCACGCCCGCGCCCGCCTGGGCTTCCCAGTGCCGCGGGTCGGTGGCCGCGCGGCAGACCTGCAACCCGAACCCCGCCGAGTTCGGCGCTTTCCTGCGCGCGCTGGGCACGCGGTACTCGGGCGGCTACGCCGACGAGAACGAGGGCGGCGCCGCGCTGCCGCGGATCGCGCGCTGGGGCCTGCTCAACGAGCCCAACGTGGGTCGCTGGCTCACTCCCCAGTGGGTGCGCCGCGGCGGCCGGCTGGTGCCGGTGTCCGCCGCGCGCTACCGCCGTCTGGCCGCGGCCGGCATCGGCGCGCTGCGCGCCACCGGCCACGCGCGCGACGCGATCCTGCTCGGCGAGACGGCGCCGATCGGCAACACCACCGGGCCCCTGGTCCGCCGTCCCGTCTCCACGGCGCGCTTCTGGCGCGCGCTGCTGTGCCTCGACGGCTCGGGCCGCCCGCTGCGCGGCCGCACCGCCCGGTACCTCGACTGCGTGCGCCCGCCGCGCCTGCGCGCGACCGGCGTCGCCCACCATCCCTACGTCCGCGGCGGCAGCCGCGCCCCGCTCACCCGGCCGCGGCCCGACGAGGTCACGATCGCCAATCCCGGCCGGCTGCGCGCCATCCTGGCCCAGGGCGCCCGGCGCGGGCGCCTCCCGCGCGGACTGCCGCTCTGGTACAGCGAGTACGGATTCCAGACCAACCCGCCGGACCGCAACCTCGGCGTCTCGCTGGCGCGCCAGGCCGCCTACCTCAACCAGTCCGACTGGATCGCCTACCGCGACCGCGGCGTGCGGGGGATGGCGCAGTACCTGCTGCGCGACGACCCGACGCTCGCGGGGTTCCAGTCCGGGCTCGAATTCATGGACGGCCGGCCCAAGCCCGCGCTGCACGCGTACCGCTTCCCCGTGCACGTGGTCCGGCGCGGCGTTCGTGTTACGGTGTTCGGCCAGGTGCGGCAGGCGCGGGACGGGGCGCGCGGAGTCGTCCGCGTACAGGTACGCCTGCCGGGCCGCGACTTCACCACGTACCGCTCCGTGAGACCCAACCGCAAGGGATTCGTGCTGGCCCGAAACGTCCTCAGCCGCCGCGGCGTGTGGCGGCTGTACTGGGAGCCGGAAGCCGGCCGTCCGGAGATTTCCCGCACCGCCAAGGAGGCAACTCGATGATCCGACGTTCGCTTCGACTCGTACCCCTGCTGCTCGTCGCCCTGCTGGCGACGGCGGCGCCCAGCCAGGCCGACCGCACCGTGGAGATCGGGTTCGAGGACCCGGCGATCGCGCCCGGCCCCGCCGGCGACGCCCCCGCGGTGATCGCACGCTGGTCGCAGATGGGCGTCCAATGGGTGCGCGTGCAGGCGTTCTGGAACGCGCTCTCCCCCAGTCCGAACTCGCGGCGCAAGCCGAGCGGCTTCAACGTGGCGAACCCCAACGACCCGCGCTACGACTGGTCGAGCCTGGACAACGCGATCGCGCGCGTGCGGGCCAACGGCATGAAGGTCATGCTGACCGTGCACCAGTTCAACCCGCGCTGGGCCAGCACGCAGCCCAGCCGCGCGCGCCAGGGCTGGAAGCCCAGCCCGCGCCTGTACGGGCAGTTCGCCACCGCGGTGGCGCGGCGCTACGGCGGTCAGGTGGACCGCTACCTGCTGGGCAACGAGCCCAACCAGAAGGTCTTCCTGCAGCCGCAGACCGAGTGCAAGCGCTACGGGCGCCGGCGGATCTGCGAGCGGACCGGGGCCAACATCTACCGCGAGCTGGTGCGCCGCGCCTACCCGGCGATCAAGCGCGCCGACCGCAGCCGCGACCAGGTCCTGCTGGGCGAGCTGGCGCCCATCGGCGCGAAGGGCCCGCGCGCGGGCAACCTGGCGCCCCTGCCCTTCATCCGCGCCATGGGGTGCCTGGACGACCGCTACCGCCGCATCACGGTCGGCGCCTGCCGGCGCTTCCGCCCGGCGAAGGCGGACGCCTTCGGGTACCACCCCTACCAGGTGCGCGAGCGCCCGACCCAGCCCCAGCGCAACCCGAACCTGGCCAAGCTGGGCGACCTGCGCCGGCTGTTCGGCGTGATCGACCGCCTGACCCGCACGCGGCGCATCATCGCCCCGCGGCGCAAGTTCAACCTCTACATCACCGAGTACGGGTACGAGACGAACCCGCCCGACCGGCGCAACGGCGTCTCGTGGGCGCGGCAGAACTCCTACCTGCAGTGGTCGGCCTACATCGCGTGGTCGACGCCGCGCGTGAAGCTATGGACGCAGTACCTGTGGCGCGACGACGGCTTCACGCCGAGCGGGCGCCTGGTCGGCTTCCAGACCGGCCTGAACACGTTCAACGGCATCCCCAAGCCGTCGCTGTCCTCGTTCCCGCATCCGATCTTCATCGATCAGCGGCGGGGCCGGACGACGCGGCTGTGGGGCCAGGTGCGACCGGGCGGAGCACATAATGTGCAGATCTTCCGCCAGGTCGGCGGCGGGGCGTTCGCGCCCTGGCGCACGCGGCGGACCGACTCGCGCGGGTACTTCTCCATCCGCTCGAGTCTCGCCCGCAACTCGAACTACAGGTTCCAGTACACGTACAACGGCCAGACGTTCACGAGCGACATCGCGCACGCTCGTTAGCGTTCCCCCCTTCCGCACGGCAGGCGCTCGGCGCGCTCGTCGCGTCGCGCCTGCTCGTGTGGGGGGCGGGGGTCACCGCGTTTCTGGCCTTCCCGCTCTCGGTCCACGAGCGCTTCGACCACGCGGGCCTGACGCGCAGCTTCGGCGAGGTCGGCAACGCGCTGGCGGCGCCGGCCGTGCGCTGGGACTCCAACTGGTACGTCGACCTGGCGTCGCACGGCTACCGCCACGAGGCGGTGGAGCCGGCGTTCTTCCCCCTCTACCCGCTGCTGATGCGGGCGCTGGGCGAGCTGACCGGATCGGTGGTCGTGGCGGGGCTGGCGATCTCCATGGTCGCCTTCGCGGTGGCGCTCGTGCTGCTGGGGCGCCTGGCCGAGCTGGAGATGGGGCCGGACGCCGCCCGGCGCGTCGCGCCCCTCGTCGCCTTCTTCCCCGCGGCGCTGTTCTTCAGCGCGGTGTACACCGAGGCGCTGTTCCTGGCGCTGGAGGTGGGGGCCTTCTACGCGGCGCGCCGGGGCCGCTGGGGCTGGGCCGGAGCGCTGGGGATCCTCGGCGCGGCCACCCGCAACACCGGCGCCCTGCTCGCGCCCGCCCTGCTGGTCCTCTACCTCTACGGCCCGCGTGCCGACCGCCCGCCGGACACCCCGCCCGCCCGGGAGAGCGGCTGGCGCGCGCGAATTCGCCCCCGCTACCGCCTGCGCCCCGACGTCCTGTGGATCGCGACGATCCCCCTCGGGCTGGTCGCCTACCTCGCCTACATGCAGGTCCACTTCGGCGACTGGCTCGCGCCGCTGCACGCCCAGGAGCACTTCCGCCGCTCGTTCGAGGGCCCGCTGAGCGCGCTTGGCATGGGGGCGGACCGGGCGTGGGAGGCCGTCAGGGCCTGGCTGGACGGCTCAGGCGGCCTGGGAGAGGCCGCGCGCAAGAGCGGCCAGCTGGCGATCGCCTGCGGAGCGCTCGCGGCGACGGTCGGCGTGCTGCGCCGGCTCCCCGCCGCCTACGGCGTGTACGCCGCGGTCGCCATGCTGTCGATCCTCTCCTTCCCCTATCCTCCCGGCCCGCTCGCGTCCTCGATCCGCTACGTGGCGGTGGTCTTCCCGCTGTTCATGTGGCTCGCGCTGGTCCTGCGCGATCGGCGCGCCTACTGGGCCACGGTCGCCGTCTTCGCCGCGATGCTCGCCTACGCGACGGCACGTTTCGCGACGTGGCACTTCGTAGCTTGACATTTATTCCTCAACATTCTTGACGCGTTAGACCGGCTTGTGGTACGGCTGCGCTGGGCGGGTGGCGAACTCGAGACGACAGCAAGGGAAGCGCAAGCGCCGGCAGGAGCGTGAGCGCAAGCGCGCGCGCAAGCCCGGACCCGGCGTCGAGGCACCGGACGTCGAGATGCCGGACTCGACTGAGGAGTCGAACGACGAAGGCGCCGGCAAGCGACGGTCGGTGTTCGACCGCCTGGACACCGTGGCCAAGCGGATCGCCGCGATCGCCGGCGTCGTGGTCGCGATCGCCGGCGCGTTCACGGCCGTGAGGGAGCTGCTTCCCAAGGACACCGACCCGGTGAACCTCGAGGCGAACCTGGACCCGATCAAGCTGCGAGTCGGCGTCGCCCTCGACGAGTTCGCCGCACACGAGACCTTCATCACCGCATCTGCGAACGAGTCGGGAGGCGTGGCGCTGGCCGCCCCCGTGGTCCGGGCCGGCACCCTGCTGTTCGCACAGGTCGCCGACGACGAGACGGCGCAGTCGACGGGCGCGGGAGGCGACTCACCGGCTTCGAGCGCCGGCGCCGGCGGCGAGACGTCGAGCGACCCCGGCGGCGCGACCACGACGCCCGGCGGCGAGACGACCACCGGCGAGGACCCGCCGGTCGAGGAAGGCGAGACGACCGGCGAGGGCGAGACCGGCGAGGGCGAGACCGGCACCGAGGCCGCGACCGACGAGCCGGTCGTGCCGCCGCTCCAGGAGGCGCGCTGCGCGCAGGAGACGACCGAGCCCGGCGAGGAGCCGCCGACCTCGGCCGAGCCGCTGGAGCCGCCCAGCGACCCCGCCTGCGGTGGACTCATCCGGCCGGCTGACCGGCGGCGCAGCCCGCCGGAGCTCAGGCGCCAGCGCCAGGAGGTCATCGCGGAGATCGAGAAGAGGTACGTCTTGGGCGAGGCCTGCGACGACCGGCCGACGAGCCCGGAGTGTCCCCTCACGAGCGGCGTATCGAGCACCCCGCTCATGCATACGCCCGGCGCGCCGCCCGGTGCGGGCGATCCCGCGGACGAGGCAGAGCCGGGACCGACCGCGGGCGCGCAGGAGCGTACGACCGTGGAGCACAGGCCCGCGCGGCGCACGCCCGCTGGGCGCAAGGCGCGGGAGAGCGAGCAGCTCGCCCTCGCGCGCGCGGCGCTGCGGCAGCTGCGCAACACGAGGTCCGAGCGCGGCCCCGACGGGCGCAAGCGGCCGCTCGGCGTCATCGTGGACTACGGGGCGAGGCTCTGCGGATTCGGCGGCAAGCCGGTCGAGGTGTTCTGGTCGATGTTCGAAACCGGCCGCGAGCGCCGGCTGCCCTACCTGTGGGTGGGGCACCGGCGGGCCCACGTCATCAAGCAGCGCTCCAGCAACTGCGAGGAGTTCGCGCCTCGCTTCTGGGTGCCGTTGCCGGCCGTCGACGGGACGTTCGTGCTCGAGCTGAGCGTGCGCGACGATGGCGGGACGACGCGCTTCCGCGGGCACACCAAGCCGTTCAAGCCATAGGCGGCGCTAGGCGCGCGTGAAGCGCCGGCCGGCGGTGGGAGACTCGGCCTCGTCCAGCTGCACCGCCGCCTTCTCCATCGCCGCCAGGCGCTCCGGGGTCAGCTCGCCGGCGTTCTCGGCCTCGATCTCGGCCAGCCACTCCGCGCCGGCCGCGGCCTGCGCCTCGTCGTCCACCACGACCGTCTTGCGCTCGGCGTACTTGTCGATCTCCTCGAAGAGCACGTCGACCAGCTCGGCCTGGGGCACCTTGCGCAGCGGCTTGCCGCGCGAGAAGACGACGCCCTCGTTCTTGGCGCCCGTGATGCCGAAGTCGGCGTGCGAGGCCTCGCCGATGCCGTTGACGGCGCACCCCAGCACGGCCACCTCGATCGGGTCCTCGTAGGCGCGCAGGCGCTCCTCGATCTCGGCGACCACGCTGTCCATGTCGAACTGCAGGCGCCCGCACGTCGGGCAGGCGATCAGGACCGGCCCGCGCTCGCGCAGCTTGAGCGCCTTGAGGATCTCCCAGGCGACCTTGACCTCCTCCTCCGCGTGGAAGGTGGACAGCGAGATGCGGATCGTGTCGCCGACGCCGTCGGCCAGCAGCGTCCCGAGGCCGACCGCCGACTTCAACGACCCCGACCACTTGGTGCCCGCCTCGGTGATCCCCAGGTGCAGCGGGTAGTCGATCCTCTCGCTCAGCAGCCGGTTGGAGGCGATCGTGTTGGGCACGCTGGTGGACTTGATGGAGACCTTGAAGTCCTGGAAGTCCAGGCGCTCCATCAGCTCGACGAACTCCACGGCGGCCGCCACCAGCGCCTCGACGGGGCTCTCGCGCTCCAGCGCGTGCAGGTGCTTGGGCAGGGACCCGGAGTTCACCCCGATGCGCAGCGGCGTGCCGGCGGCGCGCGCCCGCTCGGCCACCTCCCCCACCTTCTCGGGCCCGCCGATGTTGCCGGGGTTCAAGCGCACGCAGTGCGCGCCCGCGTCGATCGCCTTGAGCGCCAGCGTGTGGTTGAAGTGGATGTCGGCGATCACCGGGATCGGCGACTCGCGCACGATCGTGCGCAGCGCCTCCACGTCGTCGTCGCGGGGCACGGCCACGCGCACCAGGTCGGCGCCCGCCTCGGCGACGGTGCGGATCTGGTCCATCGTCGCCTGCAGGTTGGCGGTCTCCGTCTTGGTCATCGTCTGCACCGCGACGGGCGCGCCGCCCCCGATGGGGACGCCGCCGACGACGATCTGGCGCTTGGAAGCCATGGGGTCAGTGTAAAGATGGCCGGCGTGAGCTCCCCGCCGGACGTCTACGCCACCGCGCGCCAGGGGTGGCGGACGCGTCTGGCGTCCCCGCTGGCGGCGCGCGCGCGGGCCCGGCGTCACGCGCGCCTGTTCGCCCTCACGGGTGTCACGCCGAGCAGCCGGGTGGTGGACCTGGGGTGCGGACCGCTGGGACTGCGGGCGTTCGCCCCGAACCTCGAGGTCACCGGCGTGGACCGGCTCCCCCGGCCCGGCTACCCGGGGCCGTTCGTGCAGGCCGACGTGACCGAGCGCCTGCCCTTCGACGACGGTGAGTTCGACCTGGCCTTCTGCAGCAGCCTGGTCGAGCACCTCGCCCCCGCCGACCGCCCGGCCTTCGCGGCCGAGCTGCGCCGCGTGGCCCGCGGGTGGTGGGTGCAGACGCCCGCGTTCTCCTTCCCGCTCGAGCCCCACGCGCTGCTGCCCTTCGCGCACTGGCTCCCCGCTCGCGCCCGCCGCGCCTACTGGCGGGCGGGCGTGGCGGGCGAATGGGAGGAGATCGAGCTGCTGCGCCGCCGGGAGATGCGCGCGCTGTTCGGGGAGCCCGTGCTCGCCGAGCGCGTGCTCGGCCTGGCCAAGAGCTGGATCAGCGTGCGCGCCGTCCCGCCGGGCTAGGCGCTCTGGCTCTGGGGCAGCGCCTCCGGACCGCCGAGCTGCGTGATGTCGGGCGGCTCGTAGGCCGCGCCGGGCGTGCCGCCCAGCGCGATCAGCCGCAGGCCCTCGTCGCCCGGCCAGATCTTGCGCGTGGCGGATGGGCCGACGCGGACCATCGTGTCGGGCTCGAGCGGGTGGCGCTCGCCGTCCACCTCGATCTCGCCGCGACCCCGCATGACCACGTAGACCTCCTCCTGGCCGCTCGCGGCGTGGTCGTGCTCGGGGTACTGGTCGATGTTCGCCGGCAGGTCCATCACCTGCATCCCGAACGACTCCACCCCCAGCTCGGCTCGAGCGCGCTTGAACGCCCCGCCGAAGATCCCCTCCATGTCGTCGATGCGCTTGACCGTCACGTCCGCCATGTCTTGCCCCTCCTGGTTGCGTACAGGCTGTATGTATAGCACGAACGTTCGTACGGTACGCTGTCAAGACCATGCCGACCGTCGCCAACACGCCCTCGACCCGCGACGCAATCCTCGTCCGCGCCGTCGACCTGGCCTCCACCGAGGGCCTGGAGGGCCTGACCATCGGCCGCCTGGCGGGCGAGCTGGGCATGAGCAAGAGCGGGCTGTTCGCGCACTTCGGCTCCAAGCAGGAGCTCCAGCTGGCCACGGTGGACGCCGCCACCCGGCGCTTCGTCGCCGAGGTGATCGAGCCGGCGCAGGACGCACCCGAGGGCGCGGCGCGCCTGCGCCGCTACTGCGAGGGCTACGTCGCCCACCTGGAGCGCGGCTCGTTCCCCGGCGGCTGCTTCTGGGCCGCCGCGGCGGCGGAGTTCGACGACCGTCCCGGCCCGGTGCGCGACGCGATCCGCGGCGGCGTGGAGGCGTGGCTGGCCGAGCTTGCGCAGCAGGCGCGCGTCGCCGATCTGCCCGATCCCGATCAGGTCGCCTTCGAGCTGTGGGCCACCGGCCTGGCCGCGAACGCCTACCGGCGGCTGCTGCGCGACGACGGCGCCTTCGAGCGCGCGCGCCGCGCGATCGCGGACCGGCTGGACGGGTGACCCGTCCTCAGCCGCACGTCGAGGGCGTCTCCCACCGCTTCGTCGACGTGCGCGGCCTGCGCATGCACGTCGCGCAGGCGGGCGCGCCGGATGCGCCCGGCGGGACCGTCGTCCTCCTGCACGGCTGGCCGCAGCACTGGTACGAGTGGCGCCATCTCATCCCCCGCCTGGCCGAGCGCCACAACGTGCTGTGTCCGGACCTGCGCGGATTCGGCTGGTCGGACGCTCCCGACGCGCGCTACGACCTCGAGACGCTGCGCCGCGACATCGTCGCCCTGCTCGACGCGCTGGAAGTCGAGCGCTTCCACCTCGCCGGCCACGACTGGGGCGGCTGGGTCGGGTTCCTGCTGTGCCTGCACCACCCCGAGCGCGTGCGCCGCTACGTCGCCATGAACATCGCGCACCCCTGGCAGCGGATCGACCTCGCCAGCACCGGTTCGGCCTGGCGCTTGGCCTACCAGACGGCGATCGCCGCTCCGGTGCTCGGGCCGCGGCTGGTACGCCGCCTGCCCGAGGTGGCGGCCCTCGACCCCGAGCGGTTCGGGATCGGGAGCTGGACGCCCGCGGAGCGCGAGTCTTTCCTGGGTCAGTTCCGCGAGCCGGCCCGCGCCCGCGCCAGCCAGCGCCTGTACCGGTCCTTCCAGCTCCTGGACCTGCCGCGCTCGCTGCGCGGCGGCTACCGGCGCCTGCGTCTGCGCACGCCCACGCTGCTGCTCTACGGCGAGGCCGACCTGGTGGTGCGCCCGTCTTACGTCGAGGGGTTCGAGCCCTACGCCGACGACATGCGCCTGGAGCGCGTCCCCGGCATCGGCCACTTCATCGCCGACGAGGCGCCCGACCTGGTGGCCGAGCGCACCCTGGCGCACCTCAGCCGTACATAGCCTCGATCTGCTCGGCGTACTTCTCGGCGATCGGCTTGCGCTTGAGCTTCATGGTGGGAGTCAGCTCGTCGCCGCCCGGAGCCCAGTCGCCCGGCACGATCGTGAACTTCTTGATCTGCTCGACGCGCGCCAGGTTCTCGTTTGCGGCGTCCACGCCCTCCTGCACCGCGGCCACGACCTTCTCCTCGCCGGCCAGCGCCTCCAGCGAGGTCTCCCCGATGCCCTGCTTGGCCGCCCAGGCCGGCGCGTAGTCGGCGTCGAGCACGATCAGCGCCGTGTTGTAGGACCGCCCGTCGCCGATGGCCGCCGCCTGGCCGATCAGCGGGCTGGCCGCCTTTAGCGTGGACTCGATGTTGGCGGGCGACATGTTCTTACCCGCCGCGTTGATGATCAGCTCCTTCTTGCGGTCCACGATCCGCAGGAACCCGTCCTCGTCGATCTCGCCGATGTCGCCGGTGTGCAGCCAGCCGTCGGAGTCGATCGTCTCGGCGGTCTTGTCCGGCATGCCGCGGTAGCCCTTCATCACCACGCCGCCGCGGATCAGCACCTCGCCGTCCTCGGCCAGCTTGATCTCGATGCCGGGCGCGGGCGGCCCCACCGTGCCGAGCTTGACCTCGCCCGGGCGGTTGCAGGTCCCGGCGCCGCAGGTCTCCGACATCCCCCACAGCTCCGCCAGCTCGATCCCGATCGCATGGAAGAACTCCAGGACCTCGGGCGGGGTGGGCGCGGCGCCCACGTTGACGGACACGACCTGGTCGAGTCCCAGCATCCCGCGCAGGCCCGAGAAGATCTTCTCGTCGGCTTCGCCCACCTGGCGCGCCAGTTCCTCGGGCACGGCCTCGCCCGCCTGCTCCAACCGCACCTTCTGGCGCGCCGCCGCCAGCGCCTTCTCCACCGGCTCGCGCTGCTCGTCGGGCTGGTTGGCCAGCATCGTCTCCAGCCCCGCCTTGAGCTTCTCCCAGATGCGCGGGACCGCGAAGAACCACGTCGGGCGCACCTGCGGCAGGTAGGAGACGATCTCGCGCGGGTTGTCGCACGTCGTGACGGTCATCCCGTAGGCGATGGGGATGTAGTGGTGGGCGTTGCGCTCGGCGACGTGGGCGGAGGGCAGCCACGAGATCACGCGCGACTCGTCGGGGAACTCGATGATGTCCTCGATCGAGCCGACGGCCGCCAGCAGGTTGGCGTGCGTGAGCTCCACGCCCTTCGGCGGGCCGGTGGTCCCCGACGTGTAGATGAGCGTGAGGACGTCGTCGGGCTCGATGGCGCGCCAGTGCGCCTCGGCGTCGAAGCCGGCGCCCCGCGCCTCCAGGTCCTCGAAGTCCGTCTCGCACACGACCAGGTGCTCGAGGTCCAGCCCCTCGCGCGCCTTCTCGAAGACCTCCCGGAACTGCTCTTCGACGAGCGCCACGCGTGCCCCCGCATCGCCGACGACGTAGCGGATCTGCTCGGGCGTGTACGTGTTGTAGATCGAGAACGGCGTCGCCCCGAGGGTCATCACGGCCAGGTCCGCGAGGTGGAACTCCGGCCGGTTGGAGAACATCAGCGCGACGGTGTCGCCGCGCTGCACGCCGAGCTCGTGCAGGCCGCCCGCCAGCGCGTCCACGCGGTCGCGCAGCTGCGCCCAGGTCAGCGACGTCGAGTCGTCCTTCGTGCGGACCGCGACGCGGTCCGGTACGCGCGCGACCGTGTCGCGGAACGCCTCCGCCAGGGTCGTGGCGGTCAGGGTCCTGGAAACCGTGCTGCCTTCCATCTCGCTCCCCTCCTCGCTAGGGCGTCGAGAGGAAAGCTACCGTGGGGCTCTAGGCGGCGCGAGATTCGGTGCGCGTGCGCTCGTCCCAGCCCGCCTTGCGCGGGGGAACGGCGAGTAGAGAGCTGGCTACCAGGCTGACCTGACGGCGGTGCGCCTCCTTTGGCGTCTCGCCGGCCCGACGGGTCTCTCTCACGATGGGGGTCTTCATGTCCGCCTCCTTGTGTCCCTGATCGACACAAGCGCCTCCCCTTCTTGAGTTCCTTCGCTATCGCACTCCGAAACCCTCCCCACGCAGGCGGTCTATGTCGTTGGTCAGCCCGATGAAGAAGAGCATCATCACGAGGAGGAAGCCGACCACTCCGGCGCGCTCCATGACCGAGAACGGGATGCGCCTCCCCCGCACCTTCTCCGCCAGCGCCCAGAAGATGTGGCCGCCGTCCAGCGGCAGGAACGGGAACAGGTTCACGATGGCCAGCGAGAGCGAGATGATCGCCAGGACGTTGAGCGCCTGGACCGTGTCGTAGTCGAAGCTGCGGTTCAGCGCGTCGGAGGTCCCGACGACGCCGGAGATCTGCTTGCGCTGCTCGGGGTCGAAGATCCGCGCCAGCGCGCTGACCGTCGCCTTGGTGACCCGCCACATGCCTGAGACGCTCAGCGACGCGGCTTCCACCGGCCCCACGGGACGGGAATTCACATCGAAGCCGAAGCCGATCCGCGCCCCCTGGGCCCGCGCGTCGTAGCGCGGCGTGAGGCGGAACGTGTGCAGCCGCCCCGCGCGCCGCACGACCACCACGGCCGGCGTGGCGGCCCGGCAGCCGTCGACCTGACGGCCGGGGCAGCGATGCGCCCGCGTCGCCTCGCGCAGCTCCTCGGGCCCCCCGCGGCGGCCGTCGATCGAGACCACCGTGTCGCCCGGGCGCAGCACGCCGCGCGCGGGCTCGATCATCTGCTGGTCGGAGACCCGGGTCGTCGGCTCGCCCTTGCCCTCGATCAGGAACAGCCCCCACAGGATCGCGAAGGCGATCAGCACGTTCATCGCCGGTCCCGCGCTGATCACGAAGATCCGCTTCCACACGGCCTGGCGGTAGTACGCGCGGTGCTCGACCTCCTCGGGGATCTCCTCGTTGGGGTTCATCCCGGTGATGCGTACGTAGCCGCCCAGCGGGATCGCGCCCACGGCGTACTCGGTCTCGCTGCCGGGCCGGCGGTGGCGCAGCAGCAGCGGCGGGAAGAACAGCGCGAAGCGCTCGACGCGCATCCCCACCGCCTTCGCCGCGAGGAAGTGGCCCAGCTCGTGCAGGACGATCAGCGCGGCGAACCCGGCGAACGTGAGGAACCAGCTCATCGGCGGGCGCCGATCAGCTCCTGCGCCGCCTCGCGGGCGGCGCGGTCGGCGTCGTAGAGCGAGTCCCAGGAGTGCAGCGGGCGCGCGCCGTGGCGGTCGAGCACCGCCTTGATCGTCTCGGCGATGCCCAGGAAGCCCAGGCGTCCGTCGAGGAACGCGTGCACCGCCACCTCGTTGGCGGCGTTCAGCGTGCAGGGCGCCGTCCCTCCCGCCCGCGCGGCCTCGCGCGCCAGGCGCAGGCACGGGAAGGCGTCCTCGTCCACCGCCTCGAACGTCAGCGCGCCGACCTCGACGAGGTCGAGCGCCGGAACGGGGACCGCGGCGCGGTCGGGATGGTGCAGGGCGAAGGAGATCGGCACCCGCATGTCGGGATACCCCAGATGGGCCAGCGTCGCCCCGTCGCACAGCTGCACGAGGCTGTGGACCAGCGACTGCGGGTGCACGACGACCTCGATGCGCTCGTAGGGGACGCCGAACAGGTGGTGGGCCTCGATCACCTCCAGGCCCTTGTTCATCAGCGTGGCCGAGTCGATCGTGATCTTGCCGCCCATCGCCCACGTCGGATGGGCGAGCGCCTGCTCGACCGTCACGCCGGCCAGCTCGTCGCGCGAGCGCCCGCGGAACGGCCCGCCCGACGCCGTCAGGACGAGGCGCTCGACCGCGCCGGCCGGCTCGCCGGCGATCAGCTGGAACAGCGCGGAGTGCTCGGAGTCCACCGGCAGGACCTGCGCGCCCGTCGCCTCCGCGAGCGCCATGACCAGCTCGCCGCCCACCACCAGCGACTCCTTGTTGGCCAGCGCGAGGTCCATCCCCTCCCCCAGCGCGGCCACCGTGGGCCCCAGCCCCGCGGCGCCCACCAGGCCGTTGAGCACCAGATCCGCCTCGGACTCCGTCACGAGGCGCACGAGGCCCTCCGGGCCGCTGAGCACCTCGCCCTCCGTCCAGGCCTCCGCGGCGCGGGCCGCCGCGTCGGGATCCGCCAGCGCCACGCGCCGCACGCCGTGGCGGCGCGCCTGCTCGAGCAGCTCCTCCCAGGAGCGCTCGGCGCACAGGCCGACGACCCGCAGGCCGTCCGAGCGCTGCACGATGTCCAGCGCCTGGGTCCCGACGGACCCGGTGGAGCCGAGGACCAGCAGATTCCTCACAGCAGCGCCACCCACACGTAGTACGCCGTCGGGATCGAGAAGAACACGGCGTCCAGGCGGTCCAGCGCGCCGCCGTGGGCGCCGAACAGCCGCCCGGTGTCCTTGGTGCCGGCATCGCGCTTGATCAGCGACTCGAACAGGTCGCCCACCGGGGCCGACAGGGCCACGCCCACGCCGATCAGCAGGGCGTCCGTGCCGCTCAGCCAGTCCTGGTAGAGGCCGGCGAACCACGTCGCGGCCACGGCGAAGAGCATCCCGATCAGCAGGCCCTCGATCGTCTTGTTGGGCGAGATGCGCGGCGCCATCAGGCGGCGGCCGTACATGCGCCCGCCGAGGTAGGCGCCCGTGTCCCCGATGAACGTCCCCACCAGCACGTCCACGATGATGCCGCCCCCGTGGGGGAGCTCGCGCAGCAGCACGGCGTGGGCGAGCGCCAGGCCGATCCACCACACCCCGAACAGCGTCACCGCCATCGAGGCCGAGGCGCCCCGGCGCACGGGCGAGACGAGCAGCAGGCCGAACAGCACGGGGACTAGCGCGGCCTGGACGAGCAGGACGTGGAACTGGTCGCCCCACAGGGCCGCGGCCACCAGGGCCGCCAGGCCGAGGAACCCGGCGAGCTTGACGGGTCGCGCCGCCTCGAGCATCGCGAAGAGCTCGTGCAGGCACACGAAGCCCAGGACGAGGATCCCCGCGGCGAAGATCTCCCCGCCCTGGTAGACGATGAAGATCGCGAAGGCGATCGCCGGCAGCGCGGCCAGCACGCGTGCGCCGAAGTCGCCCATCAGCGGCCGCCGAACCGCCGGCGCCGCGCCCGGTACTCGTCCAGCGACGCCTCGAAGGCCCCGCGGCCGAAGTCCGGCCACAGCTCGTCGCGGAAGACCAGCTCCGCGTAGGCGGACTGCCACAGCAGGTAGTTGGAGAGCCGCTGCTCGCCGCTGGTGCGGATGATCAGGTCGGGATCGTGCATCTCGGGGGCGTAGAGGCGCTGGCGGAAGTCGTCCTCGCTCGTACCCGTGAAGTTTCGGGCCGCGTCGAGGATCTCCGCCCGCCCGCCGTAGTTGAAGGCCACGTAGAGCGTGATGCGCTCGTTGGCGGCGGTCTGCGCCTCGGCCCAGTCCATGCGCTCGACGAGGTCCGCCGAGACGCCCTCGCGGCGCCCGATGAAGCGCATCCGCACGCCCTCCTCGCGCAGCTCGGGGGTCTCGGAGTCGATGCGCCGCGCGAACATGGCCATGAGCGCGTCGACCTCCGCGCGCGGACGCGACCAGTTCTCGGTCGAGAACGAGTAGACCGTCAGCTCGCGCACGCCGAGCTCCACGGCGTCGCGCAGCCGCGCCTTGACGTTGTCCGCGCCCGCGTCGTGGCCCGCCACGACGGGCAGCCCGCGGCGCTTCGCCCAGCGCCCGTTCCCGTCGGTGATGATCGCGACGTAACGAGCGCTGCCGGCCTCGCTCACACCTCGAGGATCTCCGCTTCCTTGTTGCGCATGAGGCCGTCGAGCTCTGCGATCTTCTCGTCGGTCAGCTTCTGCAGCGCCTGCTCGGCGCGGTGCTCGTCGTCGGAGCCGACCTCGCCCTCGCCCTTGAGCTCGCGCAGGTCGTGCATCACGTCGCGGCGGATGTTGCGCACCGCCACGCGGCCCTCCTCGCAGATGCCGTGCACCACCTTGACGAGCTGCTTGCGGCGCTCCTCCGTGAGCTCGGGGATCTGCAGGCGGATGATCGAGCCGTCGTTGTTGGGCGTGAGGCCGACGTCGGACTCCAGGATCGCCTTCTCGATCGCCTTGATGGAGTTCTTGTCGTAGGGCTGGACGGTGAGCAGGCGCGCCTCGGGGGCGGAGATGGTGGCCAGCTGGCGCAGCGGGGTGATCGCGCCGTAGTAGTCGACGTTGATGCGGTCCAGCAGCGCGGGGCTGGCGCGGCCGGTGCGCACGGAGCCGAACTCGTGGCGGATCGCCTCCACGGACTTGTCCATGCGGCCCCGCGCGTCGTCGATCAGCTCGTCGGTCAGGTCGCTCACGTCGTCACCAGGGTGCCCACACGCTCCCCGGAAACTATCTTGTCGATGTTGCGCTCGTCGTCCAGGTTGAAGACGTACAGGGGCAGGTCGTTCTCCATGCACAGCGTCAGCGCGGTGGCGTCCATCACGCCGAGACGGCGCTGGATCGCGTCCATGTAGGAGACCTCGGGGAGGAACTCCGCCTGCGCGTCGACCCGCGGATCGGCGCTGTAGACGCCCTCCACGCCGTTCTTGGCCATCAGGATCGCCTCGGCGTGGATCTCGGACGCCCGCAGGGCGGCGGCGGTGTCGGTCGTGAAGAACGGGTTGCCGGTCCCCGCCGCGAAGATCACGATCCGGCCCTTCTCCAGGTGTCGGATCGCGCGGCGGCGGATGTAGGGCTCGGCGACCTCGGAGATCGTGATGGCCGACTGCACGCGCGTGTTCGCGCCCTGGTCCTCCAGCGCGTCCTGGAGGGCCAGCGCGTTGAGAACCGTGGCGAGCATTCCCATGTAGTCGCCGGTCGCGCGGTCCATGCCGGCGGCCGCACCCGCCATGCCGCGGTAGATGTTGCCGGCGCCGACGACGACGGCGATCTCCACGCCGCGTGACTGGACGCGGGCGATCGCGGTGGCGATCGCCCGGATGCGATCCGGGTCGGCGCCGTACTCCAGCTCTCCCATCAGCGCCTCGCCCGAGAGCTTGAGCAGGACGCGCCGGAACGCGGGCGAGTCGCCGTCCTGGCTCATTCCTCGCCGACGCGGAACTTGGCGAAGCGCCGGATCACGACGTTCTCGCCGGTCTTGGCCGAGATCTCCGCGCGCATCTGCTCGATCGTCTTGCCCTCGTGCTTGTCCTGGTTGACGTGGGGCTGGCGCAGCAGGACGACGTCGTCGAGCCAGGCGTTGAGCTTGCCCTCGGCGATCTTGGGCCGGACGTGCTCGGGCTTGTCCGCGGACTGCTCCTCGAACACGCGCAGCTCCGCCTGACGCGCCTTCTCGGGGACGTCCTCGTCGGACACGTACTGGACGCTCGCGCTGCCGGCGGCGTGGAGCGCCACCTCGCGCGCGAACTCCACGAACTCGGGGTTGCGCGCCACGAAGTCCGTCTCGCAGTCGACCTCCACCATCACGCCGACCTTGTGGTTGGCGTGGATGTAGCACTGCACGACGCCCTCGGCGGCCGCCCGCTCCCCGCGCTTGGCGGCCTTGGCCTGGCCCTTGACGCGGAGGATCTCCACGGCCTTCTCCGCGTCGCCGCCGGCCTCCTGCAGCGCGGTCTTGGCATCCATCATCCCCGCGCCGGTGCGGTCGCGCAGGGCCTTGACGTCCACGGCCTTGATCTCGACGCTCATTCCGCCTTCGCCTCCTCGGCCGCGGCCTCACCGGAAGCGTCGCCATCCCCGGTCGCAGCCTCCGCCGGAGCCGCCTCCTCCGCCGGAGCGGACTCTTCCGCCGGCGCCGCCTCCTGCGCCGGAGCGGACTCCGCCGGAGCCGCCTCGTTCCCCGAAACGGCCGCATCCGGAGAGGACTCGGCCGGAGCCGCCTCCGCCGCAGCGGACTCATCCCCAGCCGGCGCGGTTTGCGCCGGAGCCGCCTCCGCCGCGGCGGACTCATCCCCAGCCGGCGCTGTTTGCGCCGGAGCCGCCTCCGCCGCGGCGGGTTCGGCCGCCGCCGGTGGCTTGGCCTGCGCGCGGGGAGCGGCGGGCTGTGCCGGCGCGGCCTCGGCCTGCGCCGGCGCAGCCTCCGCCTGGGCGGCGGCGGCCGCCTTGGCGGCCTCCTCGGCCTCGCGGCGGGCCTGGGCCTCGGCCTCGCGGCGCGCACGCTCCTCGGCCTCGCGGCGCTCCTGCTCCTCGCGCTCCTTGCGGGCGCGCTCCTCCTCCACGCGGAACTGGCCGCGGCCCGCGGCCGCGACGTCGCCGATCGCATGCGCGATCACCGAGCACGACCGGATCGCGTCGTCGTTGCCCGGGACGACGTAGGTGATCCCGTCGGGGTCGCAGTTCGTGTCGACGAGACCGATGATCGGGATCCGCAGGCGCTGGGCCTCGCGGATCGCGATGACCTCGGTCTTGAGGTCGATCACGAACATCGCGTCGGGCGGGCGCTGCATGTTCTTGACGCCGCCCAGGTTGGCCTGCAGCTTCTCCAGGTCCTTCTGGGCCGTGATCCGCTCGCGGGTCGGCAGCAGCTCCAGCTGCCCCTCCGCGGCGTAGCGCTCGAGGTCGTGCAGCCGCTTGATCCGCTTGGAGATCGTGTTGAAGTTGGTCAGCAGGCCGCCGAGCCAGCGGTGGTTGACGTACGGCATGTCGGCCGCCTCCGCGACCTCCTTCACCGCGTCGCGCGCCTGCTTCTTGGTCCCGACGAAGAGGATGGTCCCTCCGCGCCGTGACAGCTCGTCCACGAACTCCTGGGCCTGCTCGAGCAGCGTCGCCGTCTTGAGCAGGTCGATGATGTAGATCCCGTCGCGCTCGCCGTGGATGAAGCGGCGCATCTTGGGGTTCCAGCGGCGCGTCTGGTGGCCGAAGTGCACGCCGGCCTCCAGCAGCTCCTTGATTCCTACTTGGGCCACTGCGGGTGCTCCCTTGTGTGTTGGTGTCCGTAGTTCCCGCCGGACCGGGGGCGATCCCGGCCAACCATGAGGTCTGCCGGGCAGGGCCGCCCGCGGGGCCCCGGCGGGGTCGCTTTGCGAATTCGGGACAGCATACGCAAGTTCCCCGGTGCTCCTGCGTTTGGAGCGATGAGCCGGCTCCTCCCTTCCCCTACCTCCGGTGGGACCGGCTCGGCATACGGCCCGCCCTCCCTTCCCCTACGTCCGGCGGGCGGACCAAGAGAGTGCGGCGCGGGCGGCTTTGGACGGGCCGCCCCGCCGCCGTTCAGGAGGGCTCCGCCGCGCGCGCGAGCGCCGCGGCCAGGTCCGGCGGCAGCTGCGAGCGCACGTCGATCCGCGCGCCTCCGGCCGGATGGTCGAAGCTCAGCCGCGAGGCGTGCAGGAACTGCCGCGCCAGGCCGTAGAGCCCGGGCCGCCCGTACTGCGGGTCGCCCGCCACGGGATGGCCGATGGCCTGCAGGTGCGCGCGGATCTGGTGCGTGCGCCCCGTCTCCAGGCGCACGCGCAGCAGCGTCGCGGCCGGCAGCGCGCGCTCCACCTCGAAGTGCGTGACGGCCGTGCGGGGCGTGTCCGTCTCCACGGACATCCGCAGCCGGTCGCGGCGGTCGCGGCCCAGCGGCGCGTCGATGGTCCCGCTGCGCGCCGGCGGACGCCCTTCGACGAGCGTCAGGTACTCGCGCTCGATCGCGCGCGCCTGGAGCATGGCCTTCAGGCGCCGGTGTACCTCGTCGCTCTTGGCCACCACCAGCAGCCCCGAGGTGTCGCGGTCCAGCCGGTGCACGATGCCGGCGCGCCAGGGGTCCTCGCCGCCCTGCGCCCGTCCCGCCAGCGCCTGGACCAGCGTGCCCGTGCGGTGGCCGCGCGCCGGGTGCACGACCACGCCCGCCGGCTTGTCGACCACCAGCAGCGCGTCGTCCTCGTAGGCGACGCGGACCGGGACCGGCTCGGCCTCGGGTTCCGGCCGCGTCTCGGCCTCGTCCACCTCGATCCGCTCGCCGCCCGCGAGGCGGTGGCGCTTGGGCCGCGGCTCGCCGTCCACGCGCACCTGGCCCGCGTCGATCAGCCGCTGCGCGCTCGAGCGCGAGCCGAGCGGTCCGCTCAGGAAGACGTCGAGGCGCTCGCCCGCGGCCTCAGGCGGGACTGGGAGTTCCATCGCGGGAGGCTTCCAGCGTCAGCAGCAGCACGACGACGCCCACGGTGATCGAGACGTCGGCGACGTTGAACGCGGGCCACAGCGGCAGGTCGACGAAGTCGATCACGGCGCCCTCGCGCGCCCGGTCGAGCAGGTTCCCGAGCGCGCCGCCGAGCAGCAGGCCGGTGGGCAGCCACAGGAACGCCCGGTTGGCGTGCAGGGCGAAGTAGAGGAGCAGCGCCACCAGCGCCACCGCGATCACGATCGTCACGGCGGCCCCGCTCCAGCCGTCGAACAGCCCGAAGGCGATCCCCTTGTTGCGCACGTGGACCAGGTCCACCCCCACGAACACGTCGCGCCGGTCGCCGCGGGCGAGGCTGGAGACGACGAGGGCCTTGGTCGCCTGGTCGCAGGCGAGCACGATCGCGGCGACCAGCCCGGCCCGGCCCCAGGCGGCGAGCATCAACCCTGGATGAGGCGGACGACGATCCCGCCCACGATCTGCAGGAGGATCAGCGCCACGATCGGGCTGAGGTCGAGCGGCCCGATCATGGGGATGAAGCGCCGGAAGATCCGCAGGTAGGGCTCGCTGACGTCGCGCAGGAAGCCGAGCACCACGTCCGACCAGCGCGCGTAGGGCGGCCGCACCCCCAGGGCGAAGATCAGCGACGTCAGGACGTACAGGAAGATGATCACCCCGTAGACGAGGAACAGCGCGCCGACGAAGTCCGCGACGTCGTCGCGCACGGTGGCCAGCACGAGCACCTCGCTCATCGCCCCAGCTTCGTCATCACGGCGTCCATCGCGTCGAGCAGCGCGGCGCGCAGCTCACGGCGCTCCAGCGCGGCGAGCCCGGCCGCGGTCACGCCCCCGGGCGAGGTGACCGCGCGCCGAACGCCCAGCGTGTCGCCCTGGTGGGCGGCCAGCAGGGCGATCGCCCCGGCGGCCGACTCGACGGCCAGCTCGGAGGCCAGCGCCGGCGGCAGGCCGTGCTTGACCCCCGCGTCGACCCAGGCCTCCACGAACAGCGCGAGGTAGGCGGGCGCGACGCCGTTGAGGCCGGTGGCCACGTCGATCAGGTGCTCGTCGACCTCGATCACGTGCCCGAGGCGGCCGAGGAGGTCTTGGAGGCTGGCGTGCAGGTCGTCGTCGACGCGCGCGCCGCGAGCGTAGGTGATGACTCCCTTGTTCACCTCGACCGCCGTGTTGGGCATCAAACGCGCGACCGGGGTGTCGGGGTAGGCGGCCTCGAGGTCGGCGAGCGTCCGCCCGCCGAGGATCGACACGACCGCCTTGGCCGTCCCGCCGATCTCGCCGGCCACGTCCTCCAGCTGCGCCGGCTTGTGGCAGAGCACGACGACGTCCGCGCGCTGCGCGACCTCCGGGTTCGAATCGAGTGCCTGCCCGCCGACCTCTGCCGCCAGCGAGTGCGCCCGGCCCGCCACCGGATCGGCGCACAGCACGGGATCGCCCCAGCCCCGAGCGAGCGCCCGCGCCATGTTCCCCGCTCCGATGAGGCCGACCTGCATGGGGCCGGGAGTCTACGACTGGTTGAAGAAGCCCTTCTCGATGAGCCGCGCGCGCTCCTCGGCGGAGACCTCCACGTTGCGCGGCGTCAGGAGGAAGACCTTGTCGGCGATGCGCTGCATGCCGCCGTCGAGCGCGTACGTGAGCCCGCTGGCGAAGTCGATGAGGCGCTTGGAGAGATCGGTGTCGGCGCCCTGCAGGTTGAGGATCACGGGCGTCATGTCCTTGAAGCGGTCGGCCACCTGCTGGGCGTCGTTGAAGGACTTCGGCACCACGAGGTGGACCCGCACGTCGCCGAGCGCCCCGCCGTTGCGTCCGCCGGGGACGGAGCGCAGCACGGTGGTGCGCCGTTCGGCCGCGGGCTCGTCGGCGAAGATGTCGTCGATCTCGTCGCGGCGGCGGCGTCCGGACAGGCGGCGGACGTTCGGGCGGTCGCGGTAGCGGTCCTCCAGCTCGGCCTCTGGCTCGGGACCCGGGGTCGGCGGGAGCTGGCGGCCGGCGGGGACCTCCTCCAGATACTCGTCGTGCTCCTCGGCGAGGCCGAAGTAGACGAGGGCTCGATGCCAGGTGTCGCGGAATGCCATGACAACGCGGGTGTTCGCGCGCGGTACGCGATTCCCTCCCCTTCACCCGAACAGAATCGTACCGACCCGCACGATCGTTGCCCCCTCCTCCACCGCCGGCTCGAAGTCCTGGGTGGTGCCCATGGAGAGGCGGGGTAGCCCGTGCTTCGCGGCCAGCTCGCGCAGCTGCTTGAAGTACGGGCGGCTTCGTTCGGGGTCCTCCGTCAGCGGGGGCATCGTCATGAGGCCCACGACGGCGACCGGGGAACGGCGTAGGAACTCCTCGAGCCGGTCGGGCGGGATGCCGCTCTTGCCGGGCTCTCCGGAGAGGTTGACCTCGACGAGGACCTCGGTGTCGGGGGTGCCGTGCTTTTCGAGCTGGCCGAGGACCGAGTCGCTCGCGACGGAGTGGATCAGCCGGACGTGCGGGAGCACGAGCTTGACCTTGCGGCTCTGCAGGTGCCCGATGAAGTCGAACGTGAGGCGGTCGCCGACGAGTTCCCTCTTCGCGGCGAGGTCCTGCTGACGGTTCTCGCCCGCGAGCGTGATGCCGGCCTGCGCCAGCGCCGGCATCGCCTCGGCGGCCACGTACTTCGTGGCCACGCAGATCTCGACGTCGCTCGGGTCCCGGCCGGCCCGCTCCGCGGCGGCCGCGATCCGGGCGCGGACGCGGTCGAGGTTGCGGGCGACCCGCTCCGGGTCTAGCTGGGTGATGGGCTCGGCGCTTGCGACATTGACCACGCTATATGTGGTCAATGTCGCACGGGGTCTCGCCAGACCACGCCGGCCTGCCGGCCGGTGACGCCCCGGTCCCGTCGATGGCTGAAGAAGAGCCCGGGATCGCTGCAGATCGTGCACAAGCCTGTGTCGACCGCCTCCTGAATGCCAGCCGTTTCCAGGGCCAGACGGGCGACCAGCTTCAAATCCAGCCGGCGGCCTCGACGGACGGACGGCCCAAGGTCCGCGAACGCCTCGTACACCTCCTCCCCCACCTCGTAGCAGCACACGCCCGCGCCTGGGCCGATCGCCGCGGACAGTGGCTCGCGGGCGCCGAGCTCCCGGACCGCGCGGACGCCCTCCTCCACGACCCCGGCGGCCAGCCCGCGCCAGCCGCAGTGCAGCATCGCGACGGCGCCCTCGCCGGCCACGGCGATTGGCAGGCAGTCGGCGACCAGGACGGTCGGCGCGACGGCGGTCAGCGCCGTGGCCTGGCCGTCGGCCTCGGACGGCTCGCCCGACGGCGCGGTCACGCGCCGCACCGTCGTCCCGTGGACCTGGCGACCCTGCACGAGTTCGGCGTCCGCCAGGGCGGCGACGCGCCGGCGGTTCTCCGCCACCGCCTCGGCGTCGTCGTCGGTCCAGCGGCCGAGGTTCAGCGACTCGTACGGTCCCTGCGAGACGCCGCCGCGGCGCGTGGTGAACAGTGCGCGGGCGCCGGGAAGGTCGACCGCGACGTGCTCTCCCTCCCAGCGGAAGGGCTCGGGCAGGCGCGGCCGCTCGCTCACCGGACGTGCAGCTCGAGGCCCGGCACCGGCTCGCGCTGCGCGTACTCGAAGTGCGCGCGGCCGTCGGAGACCAGCTCGTCGACGAGGCGCCGGCCTTCCTCGACCGCCTTGTCCTTGCGCCACACGCGCACGCGCATCGACGCCGTCTCGCTGTTGTAGCAGTAGGCCAGATCGCCGTCGGGGTCGTGGTAGGTGACGCCGACGAGCTGCTCGCGCGGCGCGTCCACGTCGCCGACGATCTGCAGGTCGCCGTCGGTGGCCTCGAAGTGCCACGTCGTGAGGCCGAAGCGGCTGGTGTTGCGCATTACGCGCACGGGGCTGATCGAGCGGAAGTCGCGCCCCGCGAAGCGCCCGACGATCGGCGAGTTCGGGCCCAGCTCGCGGCCGAAGCGCGGCACGAACACCGACACGCCGTCGATCCACGTGTCCGGCCGCGTGGTGCCGTCCAGGCCCTGGAAGTCGTTGCAGTGCACCCACGCCCAGCGCGCCGCGTGCTTGGAGCCCCACAGGTGCGCCTGCCCGCCGCGGCAGCCGTCGAGCTGTACCTCGTGTCCGTCGAAGGCGACGGTTCCCTCCACGTCGAACGCGGGATGCGGGAGGACGAGCACGGTCTTGGCGATCTTCGTCCGCTGCAGGAGCGGGTGAACGTGCTCGGCGGGAGGCTCGACGGGCGTCCAGCGCAGGTCCCAGCGGACGTCCTCGAACCCGCCGCTCATCCCGCCGTCGGTGAGAACCGCGTCGCCGATCCGCAGCTCGAAGGGCTCCGCGGTGAACGTCAGGTCGGCCGCGGGGCGGGTGTGCTTGCGCCCGATTAGGCCGCCGTCGCGCGGGTCCATCGCCATGAACCACAGCGAGCACGTCGCGTCGGCGTCCAGCGGCGCGACCATCGTGTAGCGGATCCACAGCCCGCAGCCGCTCGCGCGATCGGTGGCCGAGAGGTAGTAGACCTCGTAGTGGCCGCTGCCGCCGTCCCAACGAAGCGCGTTGAGGTTTCCCGCCATCCCGGCGCGGATGCTATTCGGCTCGCGCCACGCGCAGCGCCACCGCGAGCTGGCCGTCGCGGTCGCGGACGCCGTCGTCGAGCGCCGCGGCCCACGCGGCATCCAGCGCGCGCCCGACCGCGGGACCCTCCGGAACGCCGCCGGCGACCACGTCGGCACCGTCGATCTCCAGCGCGACCGCGCTCCACTCCTCACGCCAGCGGCGCAGCGGCTCGCCGGCGCCGAGCGCCGCGGCGACCGCGAGCTGCTCGGGCGGGCGGCCCAGGACGAGGTGACGGACCTCGGAGGGCTTGTGCGCGCGGCGAAGGCGCTCCGCCAGCGTCTCGGAGTGCAGGGCGGCCTCTGTCACCGCCTCTCTTTCAGCCGCGGTGAGCCCTATGTCATCCAGCCAGCGCCGCAGATCGCCCTCACGGCAGCGGGTCAGGGAGGTGGCGAGGACGACGAGATCGCGCCGGGCCGAGGGGGTGGTCACGTTTAGCCTCGGATAGCGAGGCTCAAAGGGCCCACCCCCCTGACCGGCGTAGTTCAAGGCGCCCGCGGCGAGGTCCGGCCGGGGGTCGAAGCAGGCGAACAGCGCTCGGGCCAGCCCGATCTCCGACGCCCGGGCCAGGGCGGCGATGGCCGAGGCCTCGGCGCACAGGGCGAGCAGTTCGCCACGGACCCGGGGACCGGACACCGTCTGCACAGCCCCGGCCGCCACCGCATCCCGGGCCAGGGCGTCCGTGCGGGTGTCCGGCCGGAAGTCCAGACGAGCGCCGTAGCGGACCAGACGCAGCAGCCGCGTCGGGTCGTCCCGAAACGAACCTGAGTGCAGGACCCGCAGCACGCGCGCCTCCAGGTCCTCCAGCCCGCCCGGGTGCTCGCGCAACTCGCCGCCGGCCAGGCCGAGCGCCAGGGCGTTGACGGTGAAGTCGCGGCGGGCGAGGTCCTCCTCCAGCGTCCCCGGGCGCACCTCGGGCAGCGCGCCCGGCGCCGGGTAGGACTCCGCGCGTGCGGTCACGACGTCGAACGCGAAGCCGTCGGGCGCCAGCACTGTCGCGGTGCCGAAGCGGCCGTGCTCGCGGACCGAGCCGTCGAGCGTGGCCGCCGCGGTCCGCGCCGCGGCGACGCCGTCCCCCTCGACGACCACGTCGAGGTCCACCACCTCGCGGCCCAGCAGCAGGTCGCGGACCGCACCGCCTACCAGCCAGGCGCCCGTCACGCCCGCGAACGCCTCGCGCAGGCGGGCTACCGACGGGTTGGAGAGGAGGTCGGGCCGCACCCGCCCGGTGTTCTACGGCCGGACGGGGATTCCCGCCGCGGCGAGGCGCTCCTTGGCCTCGCGCACCGTGTACTGGCCGTAGTGGAAGATCGACGCGCACAGCACCGCGTCGGCGCCCGCCTGGATGCCCGCGACGAGATGGTCGAGCTCGCCGGCCCCGCCGGAGGCGATGACCGGCACGCCCACCGCGCCCGAGACGGCCGCGGTCAGCTCGAGGTCGTAGCCGTCCTGCGTCCCGTCGCGGTCCATGCTGGTCAACAGGATCTCCCCCGCCCCCCGCGACACACCCGAGCGCGCCCACTCCACGGCATCCAGACCGGTCGGCGTCCGGCCCCCCGCGACGAAGACCTCCCACGAAGGAGCGCCGCCCCCAACGGCACCCTCCCCCGACCGGCCGTCGTTCACCCGCTTGGCGTCAATGGCCAGCACCACGCACTGATTGCCGAATCGTCCGGCCAACTCGTCGATCAACCCCGGACGAGAGACCGCCGCCGAGTTCACCGACACCTTGTCCGCGCCCGCGTCCAGCACCGCCTGCGCATCCTCGACGGACCGGATGCCGCCGCCGATCGTGAACGGCACGAACACGTCGTTCGCCGCCCGGCGCGCCAGCCCCACGACGGTGTCGCGCTTGTGGTGCGTCGCCGTGATGTCGAGGAAAACCACCTCGTCGGCGCCTTCGCGGTCGTAGAGGGCGGCGAGCTCGACGGGGTCGCCCGCGTCGCGCAGCTCCAGGAACTTCGTCCCCTTGACCACGCGGCCGGCGTCCACGTCCAGGCACGGGATGACGCGCTTGTAGTGCATCAGCCCTCCAGCGCCGCCTGACCCTCGGCGACCGTGAAGCGGCCCTCGTAAAGCGCCTTGCCGACGATCACGCCCTCCAGTGGCAGCTCGGCCAGCGCGCGCAGGTGATCGAGCGTCCCGACCCCGCCCGACCAGACCAGGGACCCGGAGACCGCCGAAGCGACGGCCCGCGCCTCGACGAGATCGGGCCCCGTGAGCATCCCGTCCACGTCGACGTTTGTGTACACGAACGAGCTCACCCCCTGACCGGCCAGCCGTTCGATCGCGGCGAGCGGCTCCAGGCCGGTGTCCTGCGTCCACCCCGCGGCCGAGACCCGTCCGCCGCGCACGTCCACCCCCACCGCCACGCGATCAGAGAACGACGAAACGGCGGCATCCAGGAATGAGGGATCGCGGTAGGCAGCGGTCCCGATCACCACCCTGGATGCGCCGTCCAGGGCGGCGGACACGTGCTCGAGGGAGCGCATCCCGCCTCCCACCTGGACGGGCACGTCCGCGAGCCGCGCGATCGAGCGGATGAGGTCCAGGTTCACCGGCTTCCCCGCCCGCGCCCCATCCAGGTCGACGACGTGCAGCGCCCGCGCCCCCGCCTCCAGCCACGCGCGCGCCGCGTCCACCGGGTCGTCGAAGTAGCGCGTCTCGCGCGCGAACTCGCCCCGCACCAGCCGGACGGCGCGGCCGTCGAGGATGTCCACCGCCGGATAGAGGATCACGCCGCGACGCGCGCGCAGATGCTCGCGAAGTTCTCCAGCAGCGCGAGCCCGTGCGCGGAGGACTTCTCGGGGTGGAACTGCGCGCCGTAGACGTTGTCGCGGGCCACCACCGTCACGAAGGGAGAGCCGTACTCGCTCGTCCCCAGGACGTCCTCGGGATCCGCCGGGTGCGGAACGTAGGAGTGCACGTGGTAGAAGATCGACGGGTCCGGCAGGCCGCGGTTCAGCGGCGTCTCCCGCGTCCAGCGCACGTCGTTCCAGCCCATCTGCGGCAGCTTCAGGCCGCGCGTGTCTAGCGGGCGGACCTCCCCGCGCAGCAGACCGAACCCGGTGGCTCCCTCCCCCTCCTCCGAGGAGTCGAACAGCAGCTGCATCCCCATGCAGGCGCCGAAGAACGGCACGCCGGCGCGCGCCTGGGCGACCAGCACGTCCTCGAGCTCGAGCTCACGGATCGCGCGCATCGCGGCGGGGAACGCGCCCACGCCGGGGAGCAGCAGCCCCTCGGCGGCGCGTAGGTCCGCCGGGTCGCGCGTGATGAGCGGACGGGCGCCGACGCGCTCCAGCGCCTTCTCCACCGAGCGGCGGTTGCCCATCCCGTAGTCGACGATGGCGATCGCCGGCGCGCTCACGTCAGCACCCCCTTGGTGCTGGGCACGCCGGTCTCCGTGGGATCGAGCGCGACGGCGCCGCGCAGCGCGCGGGCGAACGCCTTGAACGCCGCCTCGATCATGTGGTGCGCGTTGGTACCCGCCTCCACGCGCAGGTGCAGCGTGACCTTGGCGGCCGACGCCACCGCGCGGAAGAACTCCTCCGCCTCCTCGTGGTCGAAGCCGGCGATCGTCCCCGGCGGCAGATCGGCGCTCCAGCGGCAGAACGGGCGTCCGGAGACGTCGAGCGCGCAGGTGGCCAGGGCCTCGTCCATCGGGACGATGGCCTGGCCGTAGCGCCGGATCCCGCGGCGGTCGCCCAGCGCGGCGTCCAGCGCCTGCCCGAGGCAGATCCCCGTGTCCTCGACGGTGTGGTGCGAGCCGGTCTGCAGGTCGCCCTCCACGCGCACGTCGAGGTCGAGCCGGCCGTGGCGGGCCAGCAGGTCGAGCATGTGGTCGAGGAACCCGACTCCGGTCGCGCGCACGCCCGCGCCCGTCCCGTCGAGGACGAGGTCGAGGTCGACCTGGGTCTCCTTGGTCTCGCGCGAGATCCGCGCGCTGCGCACCGCGTCAGCCATTGGCGCCATTCTCCCGGATGCGCGCCTCCATCGACTCCGCGTGCGCGGTGAAGCCCTCGGCCCGCGCGATCGCCGCGCCGGCCCGCGCCAGCTGGCTCGCGTCGCCGATCCGCACCTCGGTCACGTGCCGGCGGAAGGTCTTGACCGACAGCGCGGACGCGAACCGCGCCGCGCCGCCCGTCGGCAGAACGTGGTTGGACCCGGCCACGTAGTCGCCGAAGGCGGTTCCCGACCCCGCGCCCACGAACACGCAGCCGGCCGACCGCACCCGCGGCGCCAGCGCCTCCGCGTCGGCGCCCATGAGCTGAAGGTGCTCAGGCGCCATGTCCTCGACGAAGTCGAGCGCGTCGGACAGATCCGCGACCGGGCGCACCTCCACGTTGGACGCGCCCTCCTGACCGGCCGCCGTTCCAAGCGCCGCCGCGACCGCCGCGAGCAGGTCGAGATCGGGCGAGACCGCCACAGCGCGACTGTCGGGCCCATGCTCGGCCTGGGCCAGGAGGTCCAAGGCGGCCAGCCGGGCGTCGGCGCCCTCGGACAGGACAACCACCAGCTCGCTGGGCCCCGCGAACGAGTCGATCCCCACCCGCTCGGAGAGCTGGCGCTTGGCCTCCTGGACGAAGACGTTGCCGGGGCCGGCGATGACGTCCACGCGCGGGACCGTCTCGGTGCCCAGCGCCAGCGCGGCGATCGCCTGCGCGCCGCCCATCCGGTAGACCTCGTCGACGCCGCACAGCGCGCACGCCGCCAGCACCACTGGGTCCACGTCGCCGTCCGCGCGTGGCGGCGAGCACACCGCGACCTCCGCCACGCCCGCGACCTGCGCGGTCACCGCGCCCATGATCACGGTGCTCGGATACGGAGCCCGCCCACCCGGGACGTATGTCGCCGCGCGGCCCACGGGAACCTCGCGAACCGTCACGACTTGCCCCTGGGGCAGCGCCACCTCGCGGTCGGCGCCCACCGTGGCCAGCGCGACCGCGCGCACGTTGCCGGCCGCCAGCTCCAGCGCCTCGCGCAGCGGCGCGGGCAGGGCCGCCAGCGCCTCGCCCAGCTGCAGCGGATCCACGCGCAGCGGCCACGGCTCGCGCCCTTCGGTGTCGAGCTCGCGCGTCAAGGCGAGCACGGCCGCGTCGCCCTCCGCCTCGACGCGCGCGACGATGCGAGCCACACGCTCGGCGACGGTCATGCCCGCACGCGGCGCAGCACGTCGTCGATCGCGCCGGCCTTGAGCTTGTGCGCGACGGGATTGGCGATCAGGCGCGCGGTGCTGCGGGCGATCTCCTCACGCACGACCAGCCCGTTCTGCTCCAGCGTCGCGCCCGAGGCCGTCAGGTCGACGATGCCCTCGACCAGTCCCGCGAGCGGCGCCAGCTCCACCGAGCCCTTGACCTCGACGATCTCGGCCTGGCGACCCGTGCGCTCGAAGTAGCGCGCCGCGATGCGCGGGTACTTGGTCGCGATCCGCATGACGCCCAGGCGCCGCAGCGCCTCGGCCGCCGGGTCGTCCCCGGCCCGCGTGGCGAGCACCATCCGGCAGCCGCCGTAGTTGAGGTCGGCGAGCTCGTAGACGTCGCGCTCGGCCTGCTCCATCAGCACGTCCTTGCCGGTGATCCCCACGTCGGCGGCGCCGGCCTCCACGTACGTCGGCACGTCGGACGGGCGCATGGTGATCAGGCCGGCGTCCTCGAACAGCAGCTTGCGGTCGTTGGCGCGCACCTCGGCCGTGTCGACGCCGAGACGGTCGAGGAGGTCCAGCGTCTCGCCGAACAGCGCCCCACGGGGCACCGCCACGGTGAGGCCGTTCACGAGCGCCGCTCCTCTCCGGTCAGCGCGAGGTGCACGCGCTCCACGTCCACCGCGAAGCCGACGGCGGGCAGCGGGCGGCCGAAGCGCCCGAGCAGCTCGTCGTAGCGCCCGCCGCCACCGATGGGCGCGCCGAGCGCCGGGTCGTAGACCTCGAAGATCGCCCCCGTGTAGTAGCCCGGCGGCCGGGAGAGGCCCAGGTCGTAGATCACCCGCGCCGCGACCTCGGGCGCCACCAGCTCGCCGATCGCCGCCAGTCCCGCCACCGCGTCGGCCAGCGGGGCGACGGACGTCTCCAGCACGTCGATCCCGCCGCGCTCCTGCGGCACGCGCAGCAGCAGCGCGGCGTCCTGCGCCGAGAGGCCGGCCGCGCCCAGCTCGCGCTCCAGGCCGACGAAGTCGCGCGTGCCCAGCTCGTAGAGGATCCGCTCCCGCGCCGGCGCGGCGACGCCGAAGGAGTCCAGCAGCGCCGGGTACAGGGACGCGTCCCCCATGCCGACGCGGTAGTCGCGCAGCCCGGTCGCGTCGAGCGCGGCGCACAGGACGGTCAGGGCCTGCGCCGTCCCCTCGGGCGCAGGCGCGCCGACCAGCTCGATGCCGGCCTGCAGGAATTCCCGCGATTGCCCGCGCTGCGGGCGCACCGCGCGCCAGGCGTGGGCGAAGTAGCAGAAGCGCAGGGGCGCCGCCGCGTCGGCGTAGCGCGTGGCGACGAGCCGGGCGATCGGCACGGTCATGTCCGAGCGCAGGACCAGCACCTCCCCGGACTCGTCGAAGAGCCGGTAGGCGGGACGCGCCTCGGCCAGCTCCGCGCGCTCGAGCACGGACGCGTACTCCAGCGCCGGCGTGGACACCTCGCCGTAGCCGTGCGCGTCGAAGGTGGCCCGGATGGCCTCGACGATCGCGCGCAGCTCCCGCATCTCGTCGGGCAGCACGTCGCGCGTTCCGCTGGGAATCGGGTGGATCACGGTGGCAAGCTCCGCGTCCGCCGCTCAGGCGGCATGGACCGGCTCGACGGCGACGCGCTCGATCCGCGCGCCGAGCGCGCGCAGGCGCTCGTCGATGCGCTCGTAGCCGCGGTCGATCTGGCGGATGTTGCCGATCTCGCTGCGCCCCTCCGCGCACAGCGCGGCGATCAGCATCGCCATGCCGGCACGGATGTCCGGGGACTCCAGGCGCTCGCCGCGCAGGCGCGAGGGCCCGGTGACGATCGCCCGGTGCGGATCGCACAGGACGATGTCGGCGCCCATGATCCCGAGCTTGTCGGTGAAGATCAGGCGGTTCTCGAACATCCACTCGTGGATGAGGACCGAGCCCTCGGACTGCGTCGCCAGGGCGACCGCGATGCTCGTCAGGTCGGCGGGGAAGGCGGGCCACGGCCCGTCCTGCACCGTGAGCTTGTAGTTGCCCACGTCGCGCTCGCAGATCAGCTTCTGGCCGCCGGGAACCACCACGTCGTCCCCGTCGAGCTCGCTGTGCAGCCCCAGGCGCCGGAAGACCAGCCGGATCATGCGCAGGTCGTCGGGCACCACGCCCACGACGCGCAGCTCGCCGCCGGTGACGCCGGCCAGGGCCATGAACGACCCGATCTCGATGTGGTCGGGCGCGAGGTCGTGCTCGCAGCCCCCGAGCCGGGCCGCCCCGGTGACCGTGAGCATGTTGGACCCGATGCCCTGAACGTCGGCGCCCATCTTCACGAGCATCCGCGCGAGGTCCTGGACGTGCGGCTCGCAGGCCGCGTTGGCCAGCAGCGTGGTCCCGGGCGTCAGCGCGGCGGCCAGCAGCGCGTTCTCGGTCGCCATCACCGAGGGCTCGTCCATGAACACGTCGCCGGCGCGCAGCCCGCCGGGGGCGCGCAGCACGATGTCGCGGCCCACCTCCACCTCGGCCCCCAGCGCCGCGAAGGCGTCCAGGTGGGGGTCCAGGCGCCGCCGTCCGATCACGTCGCCGCCGGGGGGCGGCATCTCGGCGCGGCCATGCCGGGCCAGCAGCGGCCCGGCCAGGAGGAAGGACGCCCGGATGCGCTCCGCGAGGTCGCGATCGGGCGCGGAGCGCTCGCCCACGCCCGCGCAGCAGACGGCGACCTCGTTCTCGCCGCGCCATTCGACCGTCGCGCCGAGGTCCTCCAGCAGCTCCAGCATCGCGTCGACGTCGCGGATGCGGGGGACGTTGCGCACGACGACCTCCTCGTCGGTGAGAAGTGACGAGGCCAGGCACGGCAGGGCGCCGTTCTTGTTGCCGGCGGGCACCACCGTCCCGGACAGTGGGACCCCGCCTTCGATGACGAACTTCTGCATGAGGGGGCGCCCGCGAGAGCCCCTGCGCGGGGCCGCCCGGCGGGGCTGGGCTAGGGTAACACCCATGTCGCTGCCCCTTTCGCGCGACGAGGCGTGGACCCTGCTTTGCCAGTGGACCGAGTCGGAGTCATTGCGCCGTCACATGCTGGCCGTGGAGACCGCGATGCGCGCCTACGCGCGCAAATACAGGGAGGACGAGGACGTATGGGGCGCGACGGGCCTGCTCCACGATCTCGACTACGAGCGCCACCCGGACCTGGAGACCGGCCACCCGCGGCACGCGCTCAAGGAGCTCGAGCGTCTCGGCTACCCCGAGGAGGTGGTGCGCGGCGTGGCCTCGCACGCGGACTTCCTGGGCGTCCCGCGCGAGTCGCGCATGGAGAAGGCGCTGTACGCGGTGGACGAGCTGTGCGGCTTCATCGCCGCGGTGGCGTACGTGCGCCCCGAGGGCATCCGCGGCATGACCCCGAAGTCGGTGCGCAAGAAGATGAAGCAGCCCAGCTTCGCGGCCGCCGTCGACCGCGACGAGCTGCGCGCCGGCGCCGAGGCTCTGGGCGAGGACTTCGACGAGCACGTCGCCTTCGTGATCGCGGCGCTGGAGGAGCGCGCCGGCGAGCTGGGCCTGGAGGGCTCCGCCGCGGCGTGAGCGCGCCCGCGCCGGTCAAGATCACCGTCCTGGAGGGGGACGAGACCGGCCAGGAGCTCCTCGAGCAGGCGCTGCGGGTGCTGGATCCCGGCGTGCTGGGCGGGCTCCCGCTCGAGCTGAGTAGATTTGACTTGTCGCTGGAGCGCCGCCGCGCCACCGAGAACGAGGTCGTGCGCGCCGCCGCCAAGGCCATGCGGGCGTCGGGGCTCGGACTGAAGGCGGCGACGATCACGCCCGAGGGCTCCGGCGACGTCGGCTCGCCCAACCGGATCCTGCGCGAGGAGGTGGGCGGGAAGGTGATCGTGCGCACGGGGCGGCGGATCCCGGGCGTGACGCCGGTGGCGGGCGTCCACCACCCCATCGCCGTCGTGCGGATGGCGGTGGAGGACGCCTACGGCGCCGAGCAGTGGCGCGAGGGCCCGGAGGGCGGCGCCGACGAGGTCGCCTACCGGCGCGACAAGATCACGCGCTCCACGTGCCGGGCGGTGGCGGAGTACGCCTTCCGCGCGGCCGAGCGCATGCGCGCGCGCGTGTACGGCGGTCCGAAGTGGACGGTCTCGCCCGTGTACGAGGGCATGCTCAAGGAGGAGCTCGACGCGGCGGCCGCACGGCACCCCGACGTCCCCTACCAGCCGGTGCTGATCGACGCGACGTACGCCGGCCTGGTGACGGGCGCCGCGGACGTGCCCCTGGTGATCCCCGCGCTCAACCGCGACGGGGACCTGCTGTCGGACCTCGTGCTGCCGCTGTTCGGCTCGATCGCCGGCGCCGAGTCCGTGCTGCTGTCCTTCGACGCGGACCTGCGCACGCAGGTCGCGATGGCCGAGGCGCCGCACGGCACGGCCCCGGCGCTGCAGGGCAAGGACGTGGCCAACCCCATGGCGATGCTGCTGGCCTGCGGCGCGGTGCTGCACCACGCGGCCGAGTGCGGGCACGAGGCGGCGGCCCCCGCCTCCCGGGCCGTCTACGAGGCGGTCCTGGAGGCCTCGGCATCCGGCGTGCGCACGCCCGACCTCGGCGGCCACGCGACCACGACGGAGTTCACGGACGAGGTGCTCTCGCGCACGCGGACCAAGCTGGAGGTGTGGGCGTCGCTGTGAGCCTGCAAGATCGCGTGCAGAACAAGCGTTCCGTCCGACGGCGCTCCTAGCCTGGCGAACACATGTTCCTGTCGAGGTCTCAGAGGAAGTCCGCCCGCGTTGGGAGGCCCGGTCACCCGGGCGCGCCGGCGGCTTCCGAGCACCCGCATCGCCGCCCGCTGGGGTCCGCCCGGCCGCGCCGGCCGGGAAGAGTCGCGCCCCGGCCGCAGCCGTGCCTCACCCCGCTCGCATCGCGGCGCTAGGAACTTCACGGGAGAAACGACGAAGCGCCGCCCCGGTCGGGGGCGGCGCTTCGTGATTCAAGAACCGGCGGCGACCTACTCTCCCGGGGCCGTGAAGCCCAAGTACCATCGGCGCTGAGAGGCTTAACTTCTCTGTTCGGAATGGGAAGAGGTGTATCCCTCTCGCTAGAGCCACCGAAAGGTTGCGAGACCACCTCTCCGGGGCCCTGAGTACTGCACAGCGATTGCGTCAAACGGGTACCAAACAAAACATCCGTCAAGCCCTCGACCCATTAGTACCGGTCTCCTTCAGGCGTCACCGCCCTTCCAGATCCGGCCTATCAACCTGGTGGTCTACCAGGGGTCTTACTCCCTCATGGGGATGGGAGAGCTCATCTCGAGGCCGGCTTCCCGCTTAGATGCCTTCAGCGGTTATCCGATCCGGACGTAGCTAACCAGCAGTGCCGTTGGCACGACAACTGATACACCAGAGGTCCGTTCATCCCGGTCCTCTCGTACTAGGGACGAATCCTCTCAACTCTCCAACGCCCACGGCAGATAGGGACCGAACTGTCTCACGACGTTCTGAACCCAGCTCGCGTACCGCTTTAATGGGCGAACAGCCCAACCCTTGGGACCTACTTCAGCCCCAGGATGCGACGAGCCGACATCGAGGTGCCAAACCGGGCCGTCGATGTGGACTCTTGGGCCCGATAAGCCTGTTATCCCCGGAGTACCTTTTATCCGTTGAGCGACGGCGCTTCCACTTGCTACCGCCGGATCACTAAGGCCTGCTTTCGCACCTGCTCGACCTGTCAGTCTCGCAGTCAAGCTCCCTTATTGCCTTTACACTCTACGCACGATTTCCGACCGTGCTGAGGGAACCTTTGCGCGCCTCCGTTACATTTTGGGAGGCGACCGCCCCAGTCAAACTACCCGCCTGGCACTGTTCAGCGCCCGGATGTACGGAGCGCTGTTAGAGATCCAATACACCAAGGGTGGTATCTCAAGGTTGGCTCCACGCCAGCCGCAGCCGGCGCTTCCCAGCCTCCCACCTATCCTGAGCGAGGTGCATCGAACCCCAATACCAGGTTGTAGTAAAGGTTCACGGGGTCTTTCCGTCTTGCCGCGGGTGCTCGGCATCTTCACCGAGACTGCAATTTCACCGAGCCCCTCGTTGAGACAGCGTTCAAGTCGTTACGCCATTCGTGCAGGTCGGAACTTACCCGACAAGGAATTTCGCTACCTTAGGACCGTTATAGTTACGGCCGCCGTTTACCGGGGCTTAGTTTCGGTGCTTTGGGCCGAAGCCCTAACACCTCCACGTAACCTTCCGGCACCGGGCAGGCGTCAGCCCCTATACGTCGTCTTACGACTTAGCAGAGACCTGTGTTTTTGGTAAACAGTCGCTTGAACCAATTCACT
>JAPSGI010000030.1 GCA_031177685.1 Solirubrobacteraceae bacterium
GTCCAGGGGTCGCAGGGGAGCCCCTGGACCCGCCCGCCTAGTCAGTATGGACGCCGAGGCGGGCTGGCCCTCGGCGTTCGCATCTGTCGCGGGTTAGCGTCGCGGCTGTCAATGACCGCTGCGGCCAGTGCCGCATACGAAGGAGGACCAGCCCATGGCTGACGTTAGCTCCACAGCCCCTGCCGAGGTCACGACTTGGGTGGCGCTCGACGTGCACAAGAACTCGATTGTCGCCGCGACGTTGCCGCCGAGGGGCGGACAGCCGGAGGTGGTGCGGATCGAGAACACCGAACGGGCGGTGCGGCGCTTGATCGACCGACTCGGCGGCCCGGACGGTCTCGCCGTCGGTTACGAGGCGGGGCCCTGTGGCTTTGATCTGCTGCGGCTGCTCAAGCGTCTGGGCGTGGCGTGCGACGTGATCGCGCCGTCGCTGGTGCCGGTGCGTGCCGGTGACCGCGTCAAGACAGACCGGCGTGACGCCAAGAAGCTCGTGCGACTCTTTCGCGCCGGCGAGCTGTGTTTCGTCGCGCCGCCATCGCCTGAGCAGGAAGGCCTGCGGGATCTCGTGCGCTGCCGCGACGATCTGGTCTGCGCCAGGCGCGCGGCGCGTCACCGGGTCGCGAAGGCGCTGCTGCGCCACGGCCACATCTTCCGCGAGGGAAAGGGGTCCTGGACACATCAGCACTACGCGTGGGTGCGCCGCCAGCGCCTTGACGATCCGCTCTCCCAGCGCGCCGTGGAGCACATGCTCGCCCACCTCGACGGCCTCGACGCTCAGATCGCGGCGCTCGACCACGAGCTCGAGCAGATCGCTGCGCGCGAGCCGTGGTCTGACCCGGTCGCCTGGCTTTCTTGCTTTCGCGGGATCTCTACCAGGACCGCGCTCGGGCTGCTTGGCGAGATCGGCGACTTCCGGCGCTTCCGATCGGCGCGCGAGCTGATGAGCTACCTCGGCCTGACCCCCTCGGAGTACTCCTCCGGCGACCAGCAACACCGCGGCCACATCACCAAGTGCGGCAACCAGCACGCCCGCCGGCTGCTCGTCGAAGCCGCCTGGCACTACCGCCACCGACCGCGCGCCAGCCGGCGCACCACGAAGCTTGTCGAGCGCGTTCCCGGCGACGTCAGCGCCCGCGCCTGGCAAGCCCAGCTGCGCCTCAACCACCGCCACCGCACGCTCACCCAGCACGGCAAACGCTCGACCGTCACCAACGTCGCCGTCGCCCGCGAACTGTGCGGGTTCGTCTGGGCGGCGATGACCCGCCAGACCCTGCGCGACCAGGAGGCCGCCGCTGCCTAGACACCAACATCTGCTGGGGCCGGGCGGCCGGCGCCGAATCACCGGAGGAACCTCGACTTCTTCTATGCGATCCCAACTCGCGACCCTAGTGCGAGGCAGCTCACGACCGGACACCGTCATGCGGTCCCGACCCGCGAATCTCAGAGTGACCAGCCAGTCGTTGCCATCGCGCGCCGGCCGCCCGGCCCCAGCAACAGGACCATCACCATGAACCACAAAACCAGCCAACACCAACCGCCCCTTGACACGGGCGTCCATCTCAGAAGAGCTGGTTCTCGCCCTGGAAGATCTC
>JAPSGI010000012.1 GCA_031177685.1 Solirubrobacteraceae bacterium
CCGACGTGCTCGACTCCACGCGCGAGGCGTTCACCCAAGCGCTCGAGGTCGCCGCCACGGTCAGCGGCGTGCTCGTACTGGCCGCCGCCGCGATCGTCGCGAACCTCCTGCTACGCGACCGCGAACCGGCTGCGTCGGACCAGCACTCGGTCACCGTCGCGACGCAGCAGGCCTGCGCCTAGACCGACGGGGGAGGAGAAGATGATTCGAGACTCGCCTCAGCATCAGCAGCGCCGCCCAGCCGGTCTCTTCGAGCGGGAGCGACGGGACTCGAACCCGCGACCTCCGGCGTGACAGGCCGGCGCTCTAACCAACTGAGCTACGCCCCCGGGATGCGCGGGGCGGTGGCCGCCGCGCGGTGGGCCTCGGAGTATAGGACCGCAACCGCGGCGCCGACGGGGGGACCGCGAGCGGGACTTGCGTGCCGTTCGGCCGCCTATAGCGGCTCAAAGGCACGGAAGTTCGGGCGGGCCGCCCCGCGCTGCGCCCGGGCGGCGCCTACAGCCCCGCGGCCCAGCAGTCGGCTTGGCCGCGGCACTGGCGCAGGCGGACCAGCGTCTCGTGGAGGCGGCGGCGGCGCTCGGGGCGCATCATCCAGTAGCGGTTGTTCAGCTGCGCCGGGTCGCGCTCGAGGTCGTAGAACTCGCGCTCGCCGTTGCGGTACTCCACGAACAGGGCCGAGGCGGTGCGGATGGCCTTGTACGTGGGCGGGGTGCTGCCGCTCCCGGGACCGGGACGGTCGGGGTCGTCGGGCTGGAAGTCCTGGCCGCGGTGCTCGACCAGCGCGGCGCGGCGCCAGCGGCCCACGGGGCGGCCCTCCCACAGCGGGACCAGGCTGCGGCCGTCGGCCAGCGGGGACGGGGGCACGCCCGCGAGGTCCGCGAAGGTCGGGTTCAGGTCGATGCTCTGGGTGATGTGGTCGAGGGTCGCGCCCGGCAGGACGCCCGGCCCGGCCACGATCAGCGGCACGCGGATGTCCGTGTCGAAGGCCGTCATCTTGCCCGGCATCAGGCGATGCTCGCCCAGGTGGTAGCCGTTGTCCGAGCTGAACACGATGTAGGTGTTGTCCGCGATGCCGCGCGCGTGCAGGACCGCCTGGATGCGGCCGACCATCTCGTCCACCGCCTGCACCGAGCGCACGCGCTCGCGGAAGATCCGGTCGAACTGCCGCATCTCGTCGCGCGTGCGCGGCCGGCGCTGCAGCCACGAGGGCGCGTTGCGGTTGGCGCGGTCGAACGCCGGCCCGCGCGGCGCCCGCAGCCCCCGGAACGCCTGGGCGTGGCGGGGTGCCGGCGTGTAGGGCTTGTGCGGCGCGTAGGTGGACAGCTCCAGGAAGAACGGACGCTTCTCGGCGGCCGCGTCGTCGATGAACTGCTCGCCCTTCGTGGCCAGGACGTCGGTCACGTAGTCCTTCGGGCGGAAGCCGTGCTGCTCCAGGCGCCCGTTGACGTTGAGCACGTAGTCGTAGCCGGTGTAGACGCGGTCCGAGCCGACCCAGTCGGTCCAGCCCGGCGGCCGGTAGCCCGTCTGTGCCTTGTAGCTGTTGAGGTACTTGCCCATCAGCGCCGTGCGGTAGCCCGCGGGGCGCAGCGCCGTGGCGATCGTCTTGTCCTCCAGGCCGCGCCGGCGGAACGAGAGGAAGCCTCCGTCCTGGCCGGCGTTGGTGAAGATCCCGCTGTTGTGCGGGAACGCGCCGGTCATGATCGCCGCGCGCGAGGGGCAGCACAGCGAGTTGGCCACGAAGTAGCGCGAGAACGTCGTGCCGCTGCGCTGCAGCGCCTGCACCCGCGGCATGTAGCGGACGAGGTTCCAGGAGAAGTCGTCGGTCAGGACGAACACGATGTTGGGCCGGCGCGGGTCGCTGGAGGGGGCCCCCTGGGCCGCCGGGACGCCCGGGCCCGCGGGGGCGCCCAGGACTGCGGGAGCGCCCTCTTGCGCGGGGTCGCCGGAGCCGCCGGAACCGGCCCAGCCGTTGGCGGCGCCGATCAGCGCCATCGTCATCAGTGCGACCGCGACGGCGGCCGCCGAAATGCTGCGAGCTCGTCTCAAGAACCTCTTCCTTCGGGCCGCCACGCCGCGGCCGCATAGCCAACTATTCAAGCAGGCTGATTCAGCCTACCGCGAACGTCATCGACCTCCCCAACACGTGCCTTGAGCCGTCCAGTGCGCGTGCTGACACCCACCGCACGCCGGCGGGCAGCCGCGCGGCCGTCTCGAACCCGCGCCTGGCCACCTCGGCCACAGGCCGCAGGGACCGCGGGCTGCGTCCCGCCAGCACCTGCCAGCGCGCCACCTCGGTCGCCCCGTTCCAGCTCACGTACGCGACGCGGCGGCGGACCGCCAGCGACGGCCGCCCGGCCGGCCGGCCGGTCCACGGGAAGCGGTACGCGCGGTAGGTGCCGCTCCGCGGCGGCAACCGCAGATCCAGCACCTGACGGCCATCGGGAGCGTGCTCGGACACGTAGGGGACGAACCCCCACCCGACGAGGAAGTTGCGATTGGGCAGCAGCTGCGCGTTGGCCTGGCTGAGCGAGCGGATCCGGGGCGCGTGGGTGTGCCGGCGCACGAGCGTGACGCGCCGCGCTGCCTCGTCCACCCCGAACACCATGACGCTGGACTCGCGCTGCGGGCCGGTCGCGACGTCGCCGGCCGCGTTGTCGAACAGGCTGATCGACCCGTCCGCGAGAAAGCGGGCGTCGTGCGGCCAGGAGAACCGCCCGGTCCGCGGCACCGCGAAGCCCGAGCGCTTCCCGCCCAGCCGCCACAGCACCCGGCCCGTGGACCGATCGACCTTGTAGACGCCCCAGGTGTGCCGCGCGGTGACGAGCAGGTCGCCCTGGGCGTCCTCGTCGACCGCGTTGACGTGGAAGAAATCGATCGGCCGCCCCGGGCGCAGCGGGCGGCGCACGTAGGACTCGGCGAAGGCGACGTGCTGCGCCGCGCTCCAGCGGAACAGGACCCGCCCCGACCGCACGTCGACCTCCTGCACCACGCCGTCGTAGAGCCGCCGCCCGCCGCGGCGCACGACCGGGTAGTCGAGCATCAGCGCCGTCCCGCGGGGCGTGAGCCGGAACTCGTGCAGGTCCGCGCAGCGCCCGACCGTGGCGATCGTCCGGTACGACGTGTCGGCGATCACCCCGACGCCGCACCCGTGGCCCGAGCGGTAGCGACCCTGCCACCACGTCAGCACCGGCCGGCCCAGGTACGTCTGGACCCGCACGTCCGTCGCCACGACGCCGCGCGGCAGGCGCTTGAACCACACGACCTCCCCGCGATCGTCGACGACCAGGGGCCCCCGCTGGCCCGGTCCCAAGATCGAGCCGAGGAACAGCAGTCCCTCACCCCGCCCAGGACCCCGGCGCCGCACCACGACCGCCGGCGGCCGGAGATCCGGTCGCGACTCGAACCGGCTCACCCAGCTGCCGCCTTGCGCCTGGGGCACCGAGGCGCTTGGAGCCGCCGCCGGCCCGGCGACCCCAAGCACGACCAGCGCCGCGAGGGCCAGCGCCGGCCCCACCTACCCCGACGCGGCGACGCTGCGGGCGCTGCGCAGCACCTGCCCGCGCGCGTCCAGCGCCCGGGCCGCGAAGTAGCGCGCCGGCGTGGTCACCCGGTGCGACGTCTGGAAGCCGGTGCTCGTGACCGTGGCCACCGGACGCATGCCGCCACGCGTGTTGCCGGCCAGCACCTGCCAGCGCCGCAGCTCGGTCGAGCCGTTCCAGCTCATGAAGACGGCCACCCCGCCGCGCGGCGAGCGCACGGCGGCCACGCGCGGCGCCTCGGCCGGCCGGCCCGTCCACGGGAACCGGTAGGCGCGGTACGACGGCGCCATGGGCGGCAGCCTCAGGTCGAACAGCAGCCGGCCGCCGGGCGAGAACTCGGACACCGCGGGTGCCTCGCCCCACCCCACGAACGCGTTGCCGTTGGGCAGGATCTGGAAGTTGGCCTGGCTGCGGGCCAGCAGGCGATCGGGGTGCACGTACTTGCGCACGACCGAGACGGTGCGCCGTGCCTCGTCCAGCCGGAACACGAACGCGGTGGAGTTGCGCCGCACCAAAAAGCGCCCGCGCCGCGCGGCGTTGTCGAACAGCGAGATCGTGCCGTCGGGCTGGAAGCGGGCGTCGTGCTGCCACCCGAAGCGCCCGTCGGCCGGCACGCGGAAGTCGCTGCGCTTGCCGCCCAGCCGCCAGACGATCTTGCCGTTGCGATCGATCTTGTAGACGGCCCACGTGTGGCGCGCGGAGACCAGGAAGTTCCCGTCGGCGTCCTGGTCGACCGAGTTCGCGTGGAAGTAGTCGAAGGGCCGCGAGCGGTCCTTGTACGCGGTCACGTAGGACTCGGCGATCGGCACGTGGTGCGCCGCACTCCAGCGGAACAGCACCTTGCCGGTGGCCACGTCGACCTCTTCGATGATGTTGTCCAGCAGCATGCGCCGGTTCACCCGGGCGCGCCGGTAGAACATCATCAGCGCGGTCCCGCGCGGCGTGAGCTGGAGCTCGTGCAGGTCAGGGCAGTAGCGCCCCTGATCCGTGGGCCGCACCGTGGCGATTGTGCGGTACGACGTGTCGGCGATCACGCCCACGCCGCAGCCGAAGCCGCCCGGGATGAAGCGGCCCTGCCACCAGGTGATGACCGGCTGGCCCCGGTACGTCTGCACGCGCAGGTCGGCGGGCGCCGCGCCCTGGGGCAGCCGCTTGAACCACACCAGGTTGCCCTCGTTGTCGACGATCATCGGGCCCCGGTGGGCGGTGGGGTGGACCGCGGGTATGCCGGCGAGGAACACGTAGCCCGGCGCCACGCCGGAGGCCGCCGTGCCGACGCGCACCTTGGGCGGCCGCAGGTCGGGCCGCGAGCGGAACCACTCGTACCACAGCGTCCGGCTCGCCTTGGCGGAAGGTCCGTCGGCGTGGGCGACCGCTCCGGGCGCGAACCACGCCGCCAGCGCCGCCGCCGCGAGGGCCAGCGTTCCGCAAGTCCAGGCACCGCCACGCACACCGCTCATCGCACCCACTGAGACCCTTTCATTCGAGGACACCCCCGCGATTGCCAACCCGGCGGGGCGCCGCGAGTTTCGCTCGCGCGCCGAAACATGGTCTAGGGTGCGCCGCCGCCCATGAACGTCCTAGAAGCGATCCTACTCGGGGTGGTCCAGGGGCTGACGGAGTTCCTGCCGATCTCGTCGTCGGGCCATCTGATCCTCGTGCCGTGGCTGGCGGACATCCGCTACCTGCAGGACCACCCCGACTTCAACAAGACCTTCGACGTCGCCCTGCACCTCGGGACGCTGTTCGGCGTGATCGCCTACTTCCGCGCCGAGGTCGAGATGATGCTGCGCGGGCTGGGCGGCCTGGCCCGGCACCGGGCGGTCACCAACGCCAGCGAGCGCCTCGCGCTGATCGTCGCGGTCGCGACGATTCCCGCGGTGATCGTGGGCGGTCTGGGCGAGGACTGGATCGACGAGCACCTCGGCGAGCCGTGGCAGATCGCGATCCTCCTCGCGCTGTTCGGGCTGCTGCTGGCGTGGGCCGACCGCCTGCCCCAGCGCCACGGGATGGAGGCCGTGGGGCCCAAGCAGGCGCTGCAGATCGGCGTCGCGCAGGCGGCGGCGCTGGCGCCGGGCGTATCGCGCTCCGGCGTCACGATCACCGCCGGACGCGTCCTGGGGCTGGACCGCGACGCCGCCGCGCGCTTCTCCTTCCTGCTGCTGATCCCGGCCGTCGGCGGGGCGGTCGTGCTCAAGGGCGTCGGGGTGATCCAGGACGGACTGCCGGCGGGCGCCGCCGGACCGATGGCCGCGGGGGTCGCCGCGGCGGCGGTCTCCTCCTACGCCGCCATCGCGTGGATGCTGGCCTACGTGCGCCGGCGCTCCTACGACTTCTTCGTCGTGTACCGCCTGATCGCGGCCGCCGTCGTGCTGCTGCTGATCCTCACGGGCGTCAAGGCCGCCGACTTCTAGCTCCAGGCTGGCCGGCCAGCCAGCGGCGTCGGTAACCTGGGAGCCTGATGTCCGCGGCGGCGCCCGAGCCGATCTCGTTCAACCCGTTCAAGCGCCTGGCCAGCGACCTGCGGATCGAGCGCGCGTGGGACGGCCGCCTGCCGCCCGGCCCGACCGGCTTCTCGCTGGAGCGCACGCGCCGGGCCGCCCGCGATCCGCTCCCCATGCTGCTCGACGCCTACCGGGAGTACGGGCCGGTGTTCTCGATGCGCATCCTCCACGCCTCGGGGATCTTCATGCTCGGCCCCGCGGCCAACCACTACATGCTGGTGGAGAAGGCCGAGAACTTCCGCTGGCGCGACGGCGGGTTCGTGGACCTCATCCCGCTGCTGGGCGACGGCATGCTGACGATCGACGGCGACTACCACCGCCGCGCGCGGCGGATCATGCTGCCGGCCTTCCACCGCGACCGCATCGCCGCGGCCCAGGGGACCATGGTGGAGGAGACGCTGCGCGCGCTGGACGGCCATGGTCCCGGCGAGGAGCTCGACGTCTACCACTGGACCCGCGCGCTGGCGCTGCGCATCGCGATGCGCGCGCTGTTCGGCTTCCGGCTCGACCGCCCGGGCGTCGACATGGCGGTGGAGTTCGAGCGCGCGCTGTCCTACTACGGCACCGACTACGCGCTGCGTACGCTGCGCGGGCCGCTGACGCCGTGGGGCCGGATGCAGGCCTCGCGCCGGCGGCTGGACCGCGTGATCTACGCGGAGATCGCGCGCCGGCGCGAACGCGGCGACTTCGGCGAGGACGTCCTGTCGCTGCTGATGCAGGCCCGCGACGAGGACGGCTCCGGCTACGCCGACCGCGAGCTGCGCGACCAGCTGATGACGCTGCTGTTCGCCGGCCACGACACGACCACGTCCACCGTCTCCTTCCTCTTCTACGAGCTGGCGCGCCACCCGCGGGTGCTCGCGGGCCTGCTGGAGGAGCAGGACGAGGTGCTCGGCGGCCGCGAGCCCGCGGCCGCCGACGTCACGGGCGAGGCGCTGCCGCGGCTGGAGATGGCGCTGGACGAGACGCTGCGGCTGTATCCGCCCGCCTGGATCGGGCCGCGCCGCAGCGTGGAGCCGTTCGAGTTCGGCGGCTTCCGCATCCCCGGCGGCGTCCCGGCGAGCTACTGCTCGTGGGTTTCGCACCGGCTCCCGGAGGTCTTCCCCGAGCCCGAGGCCTTCGTCCCCGAGCGCTTCTCGGCGGAGAACCGGGCCAAGCTGCCCAAGGGCGCCTACGTCCCCTTCGGTGGCGGATCGCGGACGTGCATCGGCATGCGCTTCGGCCAGATGGAGATCCGCACGATCGCCACGCTGCTGCTGCAGCGCATGCGGCTCGCACTGCGCCCCGGGCACGCCATGCGGGTGCGCCAGATGCCGACGCTCTCCCCGGACGGCGGCCTCCCGATGCTGGTGGAGCAGCGCGACGCGCCGGTCCCGGCCGCGTAGCGGGCACCCCAGGTAGCGTTCGCGCCCGCCGTGCCCCGCCTCCGTGTCCCGCTCGCGTGCCTGCTGGCCGCCGCCGCCGCGCTCCCCGCCTGCGGCGGCGACGGCGGCGACTCATCGCCGGACAAGCGCCGCGCCGGCGGGCTGGCCCGCAATGCGGATCCCGTGCCGGCCGAGTCGGTGGGCGACGCGATCGACCGCATCGCGGGCGCCGTCACCGCCAGCGGGTGCGAGGCGGTCAAGGGCGTGCTGCACTCGACCTACGGCCAGGTGTCCGACGGCTCCTGCGAGGCCGTGCGCGCGGAGCTCTCGACCTTCCGCGACCCGCGCGGCGCGCAGTACGGGACGGGCGCCGCGATCGACTTCCGGACCGCGTCCGGCCGGCACCGGACCGCCGCGCTCGTCCTCGACGCCGACCGCACGTTCCGGCTGGCCTTCGTCATGGACGTGCCCGGCCCGACGGTGGGCACGCGCAAGCCGGCCGCCTTCGACCGCAACGCGGCGGCCGTCGTGCGGGCACTGCAGACTGGCGACTGCGACGCGTTCCTGCGCCTCTCCGCCCGCACGGCCGGGCTCGGCGTCGGACCGGACGCGGAGGTGTGCCGCCGGGTGAGCGACGCCCCGTTTCGCCGCGAGCTGGTCGCCAACCGCCGCGCGCGCCCCGTCTCGATGGGCGGCAACGCGTGGCTGGCGTTCTACCGGCTGCGCACGCGGGCGCGCGCGTACTACACGCTGATCATGGCGCGCGAGGACCCCGCGCCGGGCGGCGGGTCGCCGCGCTACGTCATGGTCAGCGCGCTGCCGGCGACCTGAGCCCGAGCTCGCGCTTGAGCGCCAGCACGCGGGCGGCCGCCTCGCGCAGGCGCGTCCGGAAGGCGGGGTCGCTCCGCGCCCGGCGCAGGAAGGCCCGCGAGACCGGCCGAAACGAGCCGTCGCCGGTCATCAGGACGAGGTCGGCGCCCGCCAGCAGGGAGCGCTGCGCGGCGGTCTCGACGGAGGAGCGCCGCAGCACCGCATCGGCCTCGATCGAGTCGGTGATGACCGCGCCGCGGAAGGCCAGGCGCTCGCGCAGCAGTCCGCGCAGCAGCGCGGGCGACTGCGACGCGATCCGCCGGCGATCGACGTTCGGGTAGGTCGCGTGCGCGGCCATGATCAGCGGGACCCGCGCGGCGATGGCGGCGCGGAACGGGACGAGGTCGCCCGCCGTGAGCGGCATGGTGGTGGGCGCGTCGTCGGTGTTGGCCGCGGCGGCGCCCATCCCGGGAAAGTGCTTCGCCGTGGCGGCCACGCCGCCCGCGCGGTAGGCCGCCACGGCCGCCCGCACCGCCGCCGCGACGCGCTCGGGCCCGCCGGGGAACGTGCGCGCGGCCAGCGCCGAGCCGGGGCGCCCGACGTCCGCCACCGGCGCCAGGGTCACGTTGACGCCGGCGGCGCGCAGGTCGCGCGCCGCCGCGCGCGCCTGCGCCGCGGCCCGGGCGGGGGTCGTCTGCTCGGACTGCCGGACGTGCGGCGCCGCCCAGCGCACGATTTTGAAGTCGCCGCCCTCCTGGTCGGTCATCACCAGGGCGCGCCGGCCCGACGCGCGCTGCAGCGCCCCGGTCAGGGCGCGCAGCTGCGCGGGTCCCTCCACGTTGCCGCCGAAGAGGATCGCGCCGGACGCGCGTCCCTCGCGCAGCGCATGCGTCACGTAGGGCGGGGCGGTCGTCCCGGCGAAGGCCAGCACCAGCACCTCGCCGACCTGGCGGCGCAGCGACAGGCGATCGACCTCGGCCATCGCCGCGGCGCGCGGCGCGGCCGTGCTCGTGCGCTGCGGCGGCGCGGACGAGTCGCCGCCGCAGCTCGCCGGCGCGAGCGCGAGGAGCAGACAGAGGGCGAGCGCGGCGCGCACGCCGGGCACCGTAGCCGCCGGCGTCAGGCCACGCGCGCCTGGATGGCGGCGAACGGCCGGCGCCCCGCGAGCAGGGCGTCCATCTCGGGCCGCTCCAGCGGGCGCGTGAAGTGGAAGCCCTGGCCCAGGTCGCAGCCCAGCTCCAGCAGGCGCACGCGCTGCGCCTCGCGCTCGATGCCTTCCGCCACGACCTCGAGGTGGAACGACTCGCCCAGGTCGATGATCGCCCGGGCGAGCGTCGAGTCGGCGTCCGGCCCGTCGATGTCGTCCACGAACGCCTTGTCGATCTTGAGGATGTCGATGGGGAAGCGGCGCAGGTACTGCAGCGAGCTGTAGCCGGTGCCGAAGTCGTCCACCGCGAGGGCGACCCCGAGCTGCTTGAGCTCCTTGAGCTTGCCGATCGTGGCCTCGATGTCGCTCATCAGGACCGTCTCGGTGATCTCCAGCGCCAGGCGCCCGGGCGGCAGCCCGGCGCGCGCGAGCGCCGCGTGGACGTCCTCGAGCAGGCCCGGGGACTGCAGCTGGCGACCCGAGAGGTTCACCGTCACGCCGAACTGCAGGTCGGCCGGCCGGTTCCGCAGCCAGCGGGCGGCCTGCCGGCACGCCTGCTCGAGCACCCAGCGTCCCAGCTGCGGCATGAGGTGCGTGTCCTCCGCCAGCGGGATGAACGACTCGGGCGGCAGCAGCCCGCGCTCGGGGTGCGCCCAGCGCACCAGCGCCTCGACGGCGTGGATCTCTCCGCTGGCGAGGTCGACCATCGGCTGGTAGTGCAGGAGCAGCTCGTCGCGCTCCACGGCGTGCTGCAGGTCGGCCTCCAGCTCGACGCGCTCCATCACGGCGGCGTGCATGCGCGGTTCGAACACCTCGTAGCGCCCCTTGCCCGTCGCCTTGGCCCGGTACATCGCGAGGTCCGCGTCGCGGATCGGGTCGTCCGCGAGGTTGTGCCCCAGCGCGATGCCGATGCTCGCGCTTACGAACACCTCGCGCCCCGACACCTGGAACGGCGCCTCGAGCGCGTAGAGGATGCGCATGGCCGCGCGCTCGGCGGCGCCGTCGCCGGCCACGTCCTCCAGCAGGATCGCGAACTCGTCGCCTCCGAAGCGCGCCGCCGTGTCGCCCGGGCGGATGCAGGCGGACAGACGGCGCGCCACCGAGACCAGCAGCTCGTCGCCGGCGGCATGCCCCAGCGAGTCGTTGACCATCTTGAACCGGTCGAGGTCGAGGAACAGCACCGCGAGCGGAACGCGGCTGCGCTGGGCTCTTTTGAGCCCCTGGTCCAGACGGTCCACCAGCAGCGCGCGGTTGGGCAGCCCGGTGAGCGAGTCGTGGAAGGCCTGGTGCAGCGCGTCGTCCACCGTCTTGGCGTCGGTCAGGGCCAGCGAGGCCGACTCGGCGAGCGCCAGCAGGGCGTCGCGCTCGGCGGGCGCGTACGTGCGCGCGCGCCGGCGCGTGGCCACGACCAGGCTTCCCACCACGACGCCGTCCTCGCGCACGGGAGCGGCCATCGCGCCCTCGAAGCCGCGGCCGGCGTACTCGGGCAGCGCGTCCTGGGCGTCGGCGTGGCCCTCCATCACGACCAGCGTGTCCTCCGCGATCGCGCGTCCCCCCGCGCCCTGTCCCACGCGCTCGCGGCGGATCTCCTCCAGCCGCTGGGGGCCGATGCCCTTGCTGGCGACCACCACCATGGAGCTGCGGTCGAGCGGGTCCACCAGCCGCAGCGCGGCGACCTCGTCGCCGGTCAGCCCGCACGCACCCTGCACCACGGCGTCGAGCACCTCGCGGCGCGTGGCGCGCGAGACGATCAGCCGCTGGATGCCCGACAGGCGCTCCAGCACGGCCTGGCGCTGGAGCATGCGCCGCGTCAGGGTGAGCACACGCGCCATGCTGCGCAGCAGATCGGCCTCCTCGCGGGAGAAGGTGGCCTCGCCCAGGCGGGCCACGAGCAGGCGGCCCCGGTCGTCGTCCTCGAGGTCCGCCGCCACCACGCTGCAGCGCCCCAGGCGCGGCAGGTCGGTGCACGAGGACTCCGCGGTCGCCACGCGCGCCAGCGCCGCGGCCACGTCGGTGCCCGCGGGGAACCCGATCGAGGCCAGGACCTCGCCGCCGCGCACGATCGCGCCCACCTCGGCGTCGAGCGCCTCGGCCGCGCGCTCGATCGCCCCCCGCAGGGCGCTGGCCTCGTCGGCGAACGACGACACGAGCGCCAGGAAGTCGGCGAGTTGCTGCGTGGACCAGCTTTCGGCGGCGCGAAGTGTCATGGGCGTCTCAGCTCAGCGCGAGAACCACCAGCGTCTGGTTGTGAAACCCGTTCACGCCGTGCGTGCGCGCGATCTCGCCGTACGTGTAGAAGCCGGCGACCGGCGCCCCGCCGGCGCGCGCCGCCACGCGCTCGACCTCCCGCTCGATCCCGTCCTCGCCGAGCACGCCGCGGCGGGCGATGCAGTCGAAGGCGATCAGGCCGAGGGGCGGCGTGCCGTTCAGCGGCGCCAGCGCGTCCTCGCATGCACGGTCGGTGGCCGCGAGCACCGAGGCCGCGTCGCCCTCCATGAACCAGGCCAGCCCGCCCTGGGGCACCTCGGCGACGCAGCCCAGCGAGCGCTCCTCGAAGTCGGCCTCACGCACGAAGCGGACCTGGTCCTCGCCGCTGCGCCGCGCCAGTCCCAGCGGATGCGTGAGCGCGAAGCGGGTGAAGGCAGCGGGGTCCTCGCGCGCCGCGGGCGGCGCGCTCAGCTGCTCGAGGTATACGTCGAGGGCCGGCTGGTGGTCGAGCAGGCGCACGCGGTTGCCGCGGCTGCGGGTCACGATGATCGGCTCGCCCACGCGCCGCCAGCCGTGGCGCACGCCGATGCCGATCGGGCCGTCCGAGGCGATGGCGGCGCCGACGACGGCGTCGCTCAGGACGTCGGTCCCGTGCAGCTGGTAGGTCGCCTGCATCTTGAGGTCGTCTCCCGCGCAGCCGCCGACCAGCGGGACCGAGGCGCCGACGACCGAGTAGGCGCCGCGGACGATCTCCTGCTGGTCGCCCGCCAGCCCGTCGGTGAGCAGCATCATCGCGTGGTGCGGGTGCCCGTCGAGATCGCGCAGCGCTCCGGCGACCTGCGCGCCCGACTCGCGCAGCCGGCCCGACGCGCCCGTGGCGACCGCGGTCGCAGCGGCGAAGCCGGGGCCGCCGAGGGCGGTCACGACGACGCCCGCGTCACCCGGTCCGGACGTCGCGATCTGCCCGGCGGTCGAGCAGCCGATCAGCGGAACGCCGCCGGAGCGCTCGTCGATGCCCGCCAGCAGGGCCTCCAGGTCGTACGCGCCGGAGGCGAAGACGATCAGCAGCCGCGCGTCCTCCCCCGTCAGGGCAGCGTCGACCGCCGCGCGGCCGGCGACGCGCGCGTTCGGGTCGCGCGATTGGCCTACGGCCAGCCAGCGCGAACGGGTATGGGGACGGACATCCGTCCGTGGGCCATCCGCCATGGTCACTACATCGGCGGATAGACCGACAAACCTGAGCAGTCAGGAGGAGGCCAGCTCGCGGACGCGCTCGGCCTGGTGCGCCACGCCCAGACGCTCCCACTCCTCGCGCGCCGCGTCGAGCGCCAGTACGGCCCCCCCGGGGTCGTGCTCGCGCAGCGCGCGCCCGAGCAGCATGGAGCAGCGCGCGGCGTCGAGCGGCCGTCCCAGATCGACCCAGCACTCGCGCGCCTCGCGCAGGCGCGCGGCGCCGTCGTCGCCGGGTGTGGTGGCGCCGTCGGCCTCCAGCGCCGCGGCGCGGCCGGTCGGGTAGTGCAGGCGCTCGGACAGCGTCACCGCCTCCTCCGCCGCCTCGCGCGCCTGCGCGTCGCGGCCCGCCAGCGACAGCGTCACCGCGCGGGCCGACGTGGCCTGGATGGACTGGGCGATGAGTCCCGCGCGCTCGCACACGTCGAGCGCCTGGCCCAGCGCGGTGACCGCCCCGTTGACGTCGCCGCGGTCGCGCAGCGTGACCGCCAGGCCGAACAGCGCGGAGAAGGCCACCTCCGACCAGCCCACCTGCTCGGCCAGCTCGTGCGAGCGGCGGAACAGGCGCTCGGCCTCGTCCCACTCGCCGTCGCGCCAGTGCAGCAGCCCGCGCAGGGCGTAAGGCAGGCACAGCTTGCCGATCAGCCCCTCGCGCTCCGCCAGCTCGGTGGCGGCCTGGCACGCCTGCGCGACCCCGTCCCAGTCGGCGCGGTGGACGGCCAGCTGGGCGAGCGCGGACTGCAGCTCCACCGCGGCGGGCACGTCGCCCAGGCGCTCGGCGCGCGCCAGGGCGTCCGCGTAGGCGTCCTGCGCGGCCGGGTAGTCGGCCTCGAAGACCTCCAGGTGGTGGCCCAGCGCCAGCAGCGCGAGGATGGTCTCGGACTCGTCCGAGCCCCGCGCCAGCTCGACCGCGCGCTCGAGGTTCTCCCGCGCCTTGGCCGCGTCGCCGATGCGGCCGAAGACGCGACCGAAGATCCCATGGGCGCGGCTGGCCGCGCGCGTCTCGCCGAGCCGCTCGGCGAGCCGCAGCGACTTCTCGGCGGCGTAGATGGCCAGCATGTTGTCGCCCGTCTGCATGTACAGCCAGGCGGCCTCCTCGTAGAGGCGGACCAGCTCGATCACGGGCGGCCCGTCCTTGAGCAGGTTGATGCCCTTCTGGTGGTGCTCGATCGCCGCCTTGCGGTCGCCCTTGTGCCACAGCCCCGCGCCGATCCGGCGGTGCAGGTCGGCGACGTGCTCGAGGTCCTCGCGGCCGCGGTGGTAGTCGAGGCACTCCTCCCATACCGCGATCGCCGCGTCGACGCGCCCGAGGCGCAGCGCCACGTCGCCCTGCTTCTCGCCGATCCGCGCGCGCGCTTCCTCGGGCAGCTCGTCCCCGCCCAGGTCGCGCGCGGCCTTGAGGTGCGCGTAGGCCTCGCGGTTGGAGTACAGGCCGGCCGCGGCGTCGCCCGCGGCCTCCAGGAAGCGCACCGCCTTGGCGCGGATGGCGACCGCCTCGTCGGAGGGCAGCCGCGCCTCGCCGGCCAGCGAGGCGGCGCGGCCGTAGTGCTCGGCCAGCAGCGCGACGACCTCGTCGGAGCGGTCGCCGGCGCGCTGCTCGATGAAGTCGCCGACTTCCAGGTGCTTGCGGGCGCGGACCGACTTGGGAAGCATCGCGTAGGCGACGTCGCGGATCAGCACGTGCTTGAAGGCGAGCTCCGGGTCGCCCAGCCGGCCGCCGGCCTCGGGCACGACGATCTCCTTTTCCTGCAGCGAGATCAGCGCCTCCTGCAGGTCGCGGCCCTCCTCCGCGGCGACGGGCGCGAGCACGTCCTCCCAGAAGGTGCGGCCCACCACGGCGGCCTGCTGCACGACGCGCCGCTCGAACGGCTCCAGCGAGTCCAGCCGCGCCGCCAGCAGCGCCTGCACCGTGTCGGGCAGCTGGTCCGCGTGGCCCGCGCCCTCCTCGTCGAGCAGGCGCACGATCTCCTCGGCGAAGAACGGGTTGCCGCCGGCCCGCTCCGCCACGGCGGGGGGCAGGCTGGAGGCCAGCTGTGGCATCAGCGCCGCCACCAGGTCCTCGGTCTCCTCGCGCGTCAGGGGGTCGAGGAAGACGGACGTGGCGCGCCGCCGCCCGCCGCCCCAGCTCTCGCGCCGGTCGAGCAGGTCGTCGCGCGCCAGGCACAGGATCAGCACGGGCGCGCGGACCCACTGCGCCAGGTACTCGACGAGGTCCAGCATGCCCGAGTCGGCCCAGTGGATGTCCTCCAGCACGAGGACGAGCGGCCGGCGCCGCGCGATCGCCTCGATGACCGAGCGCACCGCCGAGAAGAAGTTCTCGCGTGCGCGCTGGGGGTCCAGGGGCTCGGCGCCTCCGTCCGGCGGCGGCGCGCCAATCCCCAGCAGCCGCGCGATCAGCGCCGCCTTGCGCTCGGCGGGCTCGGCGCCCGGCTCGTCGCGCGCGCCGCCCAGCAGGTCGGCGATGTGGCGCGAGAGCTTGGACCAGGCGACGTCCGCCGGATCGCCGTCGGCCACCCCGCACTCCGCCCGCAGAACCTCGGTCAGGGGCCAGTAAACGATGCCCGACCCGTACGGCAGGCAGCGGCCCTCGCGCAGCGCCGGCGCGACGTCGCGCCGCTCCAGCAGCGCGGCCAGCTCGCGCGCCAGGCGCGACTTGCCCACCCCGGCCTGGCCGATCACCGTGACCAGGTGCGGGCGCCCGTCGCGCACCGCCCGGTCGAAGGCGGCCTCCAGCTCGGTCAGCTCGCGGTCGCGGCCGACCAGCGGGGCCTCGCGCCGCGAGGGGGCGCGGCGCCGCGGGCGCTCGGCCAGCACGCCCGTGGCCTCCCACGCGTGGACCGGCTCGGACTTGCCCTTCAGCACCAGCGGCCCGATCTCGTCGTAGCGCACGGCGTCGCGGGTCGCGCGCACCGTGCGCTCGCCCACGGTCACCGCACCGCGGCGGCCGGCGGCCTGCAGCCGCGCGGCGACGTTCACCGTGTCGCCGGTGACCGTGTAGGAGTCGCCCACCGCGCCCGCCAGCACCTCGCCGGTGTTGACGCCCACGCGCAGCTCGAAGGAGACGCCGAACTCGCGCTTGACCTCGACGTTGATCTCCTCCATCGCCGCCTGCATCCCCAGCGCGGCGCGCACCGCGCGCTCGGCGTCGTCCTCGTGCGCCACCGGCGCCCCGAACAGCGCCATCACGTTGTCGCCGATGTACTTGTCCACCGTGCCGCCGTAGTGCTCGACCTCCTCGCCCAGGCGGCGCAGGCAGCGTTCGACGACCGCCTTGACGGATTCCGGGTCCATGCGCTCGGCGATCGCGGTGTAGCCCGACAGGTCGGCGAACAGCACGGTGACCTGGCGGCGCTCCTCGGCGGGCACCGCCGGGCGCGGTGCGGGCGCCGGAGCGGTCGCCCCCTGCTCCGCGCCACAGGCCGGACAGAAGCGCGCGACCTCGGGCAGCGCCTCGCCGCAGTTGACGCAGCGGCGCTCCAGCGGCGTGCCGCAAGTCATGCAGAAGCGCGCCCCGGCCGGGTTCTCCGTCGCGCAGCGCGAGCACTCCTGGCCCCCCATCACCGGTGACGATAGCGGCGGCGTTGCGCGCGGTCACGCCGCCTTCTAGTCTGGCCCGGCACCGGGAAGCCACCGACGAGAGGATGGGGGAGCCGATGGGACTCTTCGACAAGATGAAGGACGCCCAGCAGCAGGCGCAGAGCGCGATGGCCGGGATGCCGGACATGTCCACGATGGGCGGCGACATGGCGGCCCAGGCCGCGTACGCGCAGAAGGCCCAGAAGCTGCACAGCCAGGGCGTCGAGGCCCCGGGACAGGTGCACGCGATCCGCACGACCGGCGTCACCGACCCCGGCGGCGGGCAGGAGACCGACTTCGACGTGACCATCACGCCCGCCGGCGGCCAGCCGTACCAGACGACGATCCGCCAGTTCATGCTCCCCGCCATGCTCGAGGGCATCTCGGAGGGCGCGGCGATCACCGTCAAGTACGACGCCGACGACCCGTCACAGGCGCTGATCTACGGCTGGTAGCCCCGGCAGGGGCGGAAAGGAGGCTCGCATGGGCTTCTTCAAGGACATGAAGGACCTCAAGAAGCTGGGGGACCACCACGGCGGCATGCCGTCGATGAAGAGCGCCTTCCAGGACATCCGCGGCGTGGCGGACGATCGCGGCGAGGCCGAGGTGCTCGAAAAGGGCGTGCCGGCCAAGGCCATCTGCAAGGGCTTCGCCACCCCGGTCCCCGACGACCGCTTCGCGATGCAGATCCCGCTGGAGATCCACCCGCCTAGCGGGGCGCCCTACGAGGTCAACCACGTGTTCCCGACGGCGCGCATGAAGGCGGCGATCTCCGTGGGGATGGAGATCCCGGTGAAGGTGATGCCCGACGACCCGAGCCGCATCGCCGTGCAGTGGGACGCGCAGAAGGCGAGCATCGCGGCGGCGGGCGGCGACATGGCCGCGGTCACCGCGGGGCTGCAGCAGACCTACGGGGGCGTGGCGGACGCCGCGTACCGCCAGGCCCAGGCCGGCGGGGCCCCGGCCGCGCAGCCCGCGGCCGACGACGCGGCGGCGCGGCTGTCCAAGCTGGGCAAGCTGCGCGAGGACGGGCTGATCGACGACGCCGAGTACGAGGCCAAGAAGGCCGAGATCCTCGCGGACCTCTAGGCCGCGGGCACGCCGCCCGCGCGCAGCACCGTTCCGCGCTCGGCCGCGTACCGGCCGAGCGCGGCGCGCGTCTGCTCGGAGGCGTTGCCGACGATCGTCACGCGGGTGCGGTAGTCGCCGTCGGCGTCGAAGCGCACGGAGATGCGAAAGAAGTTCTCGGTCGGGCCGCCCCACAGGCGGTTCATCCCGAGCGACACGATGTTCATCGTGCGCGCGACGGCGTCCTGGTAGCGGCGCTCGTACATCAGCGTGTCCACGGCCTCGTCGTGCAGCTCGAACTTGGCGTCGCGGATCGGCTCCGGAGGCTGCGCGCGCCACGCCGCCAGCACGCTCGCCGCGGTCTCGTCGAGCGTGAACTGCAGGTTGATCTCGTCGGCCACGCCGCGAGCCTACCGGCGCGGCTGCTCGTCCTCCACGTCCGTCTCGCGGTCCTGGCCGGCGTTGACTGTCTCGTCCGGCGGCGTGTCGCCGAAGTCCGCCTGCTCCTCCTCGCGCTCCTGCTCGGGATCGCTGCCGACGTCCTGGGATCTCTCCATGCCGGCGTCCTACCCGCTGAGCCGCCGCCGAACGCGGGAGGCCGGGCGCTGCCCGGCCTCCGGTGGTGCGTTATGCGGTTTTGTTGGCCCGGGCGGGGTTTCGGTCCGTTCGCCGCGGCGCCTGCACTGTGCACCGCTTTTCGGGAGGTTCGCGGCGCGAGACGCTTCAGATCTTCCCTCGTGTCCCGCGTTTTGCCGGGCGGCGCCGGGGTAGCGGGACAGCCATGACCGACGAGCGGCTCACGAGCGCTTTGGGGTGGGCCAGCCTCGGTCTCGGCGTGCCGCAGCTCCTCGCGCCGGACCGCTTTGCCCGCGCCGTCGGCGTGCGGCCCGGCGCGCGCACGCGGGTCATCACCGCGGTCGCCTGCGGCGCGCGCGAGCTGGCGGCCGGCGCGGGCATCCTCGCGCTCGAACGCCGCCGCCCGCTGCGCACGCTGCGCGCGCGCGTCGCCGGCGACCTCCTGGACCTGGCGCTGCTCGGGGCGGCGCTGGGGACCCGGCGCGCCGATCCGCGGCGCGCGGGCGCCGCCATGGCAGCGGTGGCCGGCGTCGCGGCGGCGGACGTCGTGGCGGCGCGGCGCGTGAGCCGCGCGGACGCGAACCTGCGGGCGCGAGCCGCCGTCACGATTCGCCGCCCCCGCGCGGACGTCTACGCGTTCTGGCGCGACTTCGCCAACCTGCCGGCCTTCATGCTGCATCTGGAGTCGGTGAAGCTGGCCCGCAACGGGCGCTCGCACTGGAAGGCGCGGGCGCCGATCGGCACCGTCGAGTGGGACGCCGAGATCGTGGACGAGCGGCCGGGGGAGCTGATCGCGTGGCGCTCGCTGCACGGCTCCGACGTCGAGCACGAGGGTTCCGTGTGCTTCCGCGAAGCCCCGGGCGATCGCGGGACGGAGGTCCACGTCGAACTGCGATACGCCGCGCGCGGCGGCTCGGCCGGCGTCGCGCTGTCCAAGCTGACCGGCGAGGAACCGCGCCAGCAGCTCAACGACGACCTGCGGCGGTTCAAGCAGGTGATGGAGACCGGAGAGGTCGCGCGCTCCGAGGGCAGCCCCGAAGGCCACAGCGCGCGCCGGCAGCTCAAGCAGCGTCCCGCCCAACCGGTGGAAGTGGGCGCTCCGTGAGGGCGACGGTCTACTCGGGGCGCAACCGCGTGCAGGTCGAGCAGGTCCCGGATCCGCGGATCGTCAACCCGCGCGACGCCGTCGTCCGCATCACCTCCACGGCGATCTGCGGCTCGGACCTGCATCTCTACGACGGCTACATCCCCACGACCAAGCGCGGCGACGTCCTCGGCCACGAGTTCATGGGCGAGGTGGTGGAGAAGGGCAGCGAGGTGGCGAACCTGCAACTGGGCGACCGCGTGGTCGTGCCGTTCCCGATCGCCTGCGGCAACTGCACGCCCTGCCAGCGCGAGCTGTACTCGCTGTGCGAGAACTCCAACCCCAACGCCGCGATGGCGGAGAAGCTGTGGGGCCACGCGGCGTGCGGGATCTATGGCTACTCGCACCTGATGGGCGGCTACGCGGGGGGGCAGGCCGAGTACGCTCGCGTCCCGTTCGCCGACGTCGGGCCGATCAAGATCGAGGACGGCCTGGCGGACGAGCAGGTGCTGCCCCTCGCCGACGTGTTCCCCACCGGCTACATGGGCGCCGAGAACTGCGAGATCGAGCCGGGCGACACGATCGCCGTGTGGGGCGCCGGGCCCGTCGGCCAGCTCGCCGTCGCGAGCGCGCGACTGCTGGGCGCGGAGCGAGTGATCGCGATCGACCGCTTCGGCTACCGGCTGCGCATGGCGCTGGAGCGGGCCGGCGCGACCGACGTGATCGACTACGAGGAGCAGCCGGACGTCGTCGCGGCGCTCAAGGAGATGACCGGCGGGCGCGGCCCGGACGCCTGCATCGACGCGGCGGGGATGGAAGCGCACCACGCGCGCCTACCCGTGCACGCCTACGACCGCGTCAAGCAGGCCGCGCGCCTGGAGACCGAGCGCCCGCACGCCCTGCGCGAGGCGATCATGGCCTGCCGCAACGGCGGGATCGTCTCGGTCGTCGGCGTCTACGGCGGCGTGGTCGACAAGTTCCCGATGGGCTCCGTCATGAACCGGTCGCTGACGATCAAGTCCGGGCAGACGCACGTCCAGCGCTACCTGCGGCCGCTGCTGGAGCGCATCGAGCGCGGGGACGTCGACCCGAGCTTCGTGTTCACGCACACGATGAGCCTCGACGACGCCCCGCAGGGCTACGAGACCTTCAAGCACAAGCGCGACGAGTGCATGAAGGTCGTGCTCAAGCCGTAGGCGCCTAGGGCGATCCGAGCCGGCGCTCCTGCGTCTGCGGGTTGAGGTGGTGCAGCGATTGCGTACCCGCGAAGGCTTCGCCCGTGTATCCGAAGACGTCGACTCCGCGGGTGATGTCGTTCGCGTAGGCGTGGCCGTTGTACCAGTACGACGACCACGTGTCGGCCTGGCCTGCCCCGTCCGCGTCCTCCGCGTCGTAGTGGGCGATCTCGGTGCCGGCCGGGGCCGGAGTGGGCGACGGCGAGCGCTCCGCGACCTCGCTGAAGTCCACGATCCCGGTGCCCGCCTCGTAGAAGGCCGAGTTGAGCAGGTACTTGCCCTCGACGGGGATCGCGTTGTAGTTGTGGGTCGTGCAGATGAGGTCGCCCTGCGGCGCCTGCGCCCGCTGCTGCACGAAGAATCCGAGCGGCAGCTGCGGGTCGGCGACGCGGTAGAACCAGGCGGCGCCCGGCGGCGAGCCCCCGCAGCCGTGGGTGGCGGCCGCGCCGCCCTCCTCGTCGCCGAAGATCGCGACCTCGCCGTCCCACGTGAACCCGCCGGAGTGCCAGATGTTCACCGCCGGGTTGTAGATGTGGTCGGTGATCCGTGGGTTCGCGGGATCGGAGACGTCCCAGATCTGGCCCTCGGTCAGGCAGGCGGCGGCCGCCTTGCCGATCTCCGTGAACACGCCGATGTCGTGACAGCCCACGGCCGGCGCGACCGACGGCTGGTTGACGACGCGCGCCTGCTCGGGCGCCTTCAGCGGGACCTCGACGATCGAGATCTTGTGGTGCAGCGGCAGGCAGTCGGAGTCCTCGTCCGGCGACCCGTGGTCGTCGTGCGTGTGCGCCCCATGCTCGGTCAGCGGGTAGGACGAGACGTAGACGAAGACGTGGTCGGGGCGCCGCGGGTCGGGGACGACGGTGTGGGTGTGCGAGCCGCAGTCGGTGCCGACGGCCTTGACGAACTGCGGCTTGCGCGGGTTGCTCACGTCGAAGATGCGGATTCCCTCCCAGCCGAGCGCGCGCGTGGGGTCGTCGCTGCTCGCGCAGTCCGAGCGGGTCTGGCGACGGTCGACCGACTGGAAGAGCAGGAGGCTGCCGCGGTGGCCGTACACGCCCGTGTCGCCCTGGGAGCCGTTGCAGCGGAAGTCCGACAGCACGCGCGGGCGCTCGGGGCTGCGGACGTCCAGGACGCGGAAGCCGCGGTAGTTGCCGGCGAAGGCCAGGTCCTCCCAGAACGCGATGTCGCTGTTGGTCGTGCCCGGATTGGGGGAGTTGGCCAGGTGCGTCATGTTCTCCGACGTCGGCTCGACTCCGTGCTCGGCCGCGGCCGCGGACGGCAGCGCCAGCGCCAGCAGGACGGACAGGACGCAGAACGCGCGAAATCGGTTCGACACGAGAACCCCCCCAGGCTCGACAACGGGCTCCCCCCGCACGGCGGAGCGGCCGTCGTTTGCCCCGTCGGCGGTCCGGCGAAACACCGGAAGACCGCATGCTGACGTGGGCTACCCGGCGCAGCCGCGGCGCTTGACGTCTGGCGGGAACGGCAGGTCGGCGACGATCGCGCCCTCGACGTAGTCGTTCTCCAGCTGGTCGCCCGACCCGGGCGCCAGGCGGGCGGCGGTCGCGCGCAGCTGCGCGCGGCCGGCGTCGGGGGCCACCCAGGGCAGCAGGGCCAAAAACTCGGTCTTGGGCCCGGCGTACTGCCGGTAGCCCTCGGGGTCCTCGCCCGCCACCCACGTCGCGTTGCCGACGTAGTGGCAGCCGGGCCCGCGGGTGCCGCCGCGCTGGGTGATCGCGGTCTGGCCGTCGAAGGCCAGGTCGGCCAGGTTGCCGACCAGGTGCGGCGTGACGTTGTAGTCGAACGACACGCTCGGGTCGGCCACCGCGCGCCAGGTGGAGGACATCCACTCCAGCGGCTGCCAGAAGGGCGCCTGGCTCGCCCAGCGGCCCGGGTTGGCCTCGTCCTGCATGACGAGGTTGGTGCCGAGCCGGTCCAGGCAGCGCATGTAGTAGCGCGCGGTGTCCGAGCACGGGTCGGTCCCCGCCGGCGGATTCCCGTACACGAAGGCCGGAAGGCTGGTGGCGAACCCGATGCGGGCGGGCGTGCCCGGCAGCGCGTAGGGGCGCAGGTTGGCGACGGCGTCGGGGCCGCCGGACGGCCCGGGCGTCAGCTCGAGCGTCTGCTCGATCGCGGTCAGCGGCACCTTCTCGTTGGACGCCACCACGTTGCGCAGCGGCCACGGGCCCTCCTGGCGCACGTCGTCCGGTCCCCACATGAAGACCTCGTTGGGGACGCGCGGGCTCGTGGCCACGAACACGCTGGTGGGAAGGCCGCCGAGCTCGGGGTCCGCGAAGGTGGCGATCTCCGATGGGTCCACCGACTCGCGGAACGCGGCCTGGTTGTTCGACCCCAGGATGAAGACGCCGTAGCGGCGGGCCATGTCCGAGAAGACCTGCATCCAGCCGCGCGCGAAGGTGTCGGTGGGCGCCACGAAGGAGTCGGCGATCGCGCTGCCGCCGGGAAAGCGCGCGCGGTAGGCGGCCAGCTCGCGCGAGTAGCCGGCGCGCACCGCGGCCAGCGCCGCGAGCGTCCCGCACGGCGCGCCCTGCGGCTCGCAGCTCGGGCTGCCGGGCCGCGTGAACGCCTCGCGCGCCGCCGCCCCGCGCGCCCCCGTCGCGATGGTGGCCAGCCCGACGTCCTCGTTGAAGGCGATCACGTTCGGGTTGCGGCGCGACAGCCGCGGCACCACGTGCTCGCGGATCATGCACTCGATCTTCGTGCGGAAGGACGCGTACGAGGCGACGTGGCGGCCCTCGTGCTTGAGCTGCATCGCGAACACGCGCGGCATGTCGCGGCGCGGGCGGTACAGCGCCTCCACGGTGCCGGCCTGGCGCGACGCGCGCGCCTGCTCGCACTGCGCCTCGGTGGGCGGCGGCGGGATCTGCGGCCGGGGCGGGAAGGCCGCGGCGACGGCGGCGCGCGCCAGGGTCGGGTCGTTGGTGATGATCTCGTCGACGCCCGCGCGGGTGGCTTGCGCGACGAGCGCCGGGTCGTCGAGCGTGTAGGGAACCACCCGCAGCCCCTCGGCGTGCGCGCGCTGCACGATCCCCGGCAGCAGACCGGCGTCGTATCCCGGGGAGATCCACTCGTACCCGCGCGCCTTGGCGAACTCCGGGGCGCCGGCGTTCATCGCCGCCAGCGTGAGCAGCGACGTCTCCACCGCCGGCAGGCGCCGCTCGACGACGTCGAGGTTGTCCGGCCAGAACGACTGGACCACGATCTGCGAGCGGGGAACGTCGGAGGCCGCCAGCGCGTCGACCACGACGTTCGCGAAGCCCTGCGAGGCATCGAAGTCCGCGGAGTCGGTGGGGACGTTCTTGATCTCGACGTTCACGCGCGCGCCGGTACGTGCGGCGAGGTCGAGCAGCTCCTCCAGCGTGGGGACGCGTTCCGTGGACGCCGGGTCCGGGGCCGTGACGGCGCCGATCCCGCGCACGTCGACCACGCAGTTCGCGCGGATGGACTCCAGCGTGCGGTCCTTGACCAGGCCCGCGCAGTTCGTCGTGCGGTCCAGCGTCGCGTCGTGGATCACCACGGGCCGGCGGTCGCTCGTCAGCTTGACGTCGGCCTCCAGGACGAATCCGCGCTCGGCGCCGTGCGCGAAGGCGGCCAGCGTGTTCTCGCCGAAGGCCGGCGCGCCGTTCACCAGCGGGCCGCCGCGGTGCGCGTGCAGGAAGGGAGCCGCCGCCGCGGCCGGGGCGAGCGCGAGCACGGCGAGGGCGCCGGCGGTGCCGGCCAGCCAACCGCGACGTCCGTGGCGCATCCCGCTCATCCCCCAAGGCTGAAACGGCGCGGCCGGCGAAAACTTGCGTCAGTCCGCCTGGGCCAGGGCCGCATCCAGCAGCGCGCGGGCAGTGGCGCGCACGATCGCGGTGGCCTCCTCGCGCGATTGCCCCGCGACGTCGATCAGCCAGACCAGCGCCTCGATTCCGATCGCCGCGCGGATCGCCAGGACGAGGCGGCGCAGCTCGCGCGGTCCGAGCCGCTCGCGCAGAGGCTCCAGCGCGTCCTCCAGCCACCCGATGGCGCGCCCCTGGCGCAGCGGCAGCTCGTCGGGGCCGTGCGGGCCGGGCTCCAGCGAGAGGCGCAGCTGGGCACGCAGCTCGGGCTCGTGGTCGAGCACCTGGCGCGTGAAGCGCTCCACCGCCTCGTCCAGCCGTGCGACGGGATCCTGCGGCGGGGCGGGCCCGAGCAGCGAGGTGACGCCGATCTCGGGGTAGGTGCCGGCGACCAGCGCGCGCTGGTTGGCGAAGTAGCGGTAGGCGGTGGTGCGCGAGATCCCGGCGCGGTCGGCCGCCTGCTCGACCGTCGGCGTCGCGCCTTCCGCGAGCAGCTCGCGCGCGGCCGCGAGCAGCGCGGCGCGCGTCCGTGCCTTCTGGCGGGTCCGTCCGGTGAGCTCATATGGGATTGACATGCCCATTACGGAACTATAGTCTCTTCACGGACAGTGTAGTCCCATAACGAGAGACGCGGCGCCGGGACGCCGCAGGGAGGGGCAGGAGATGAACACCGGGACGCCGATCATCCGGCAGGCGGGCGAGGGCGAGCGGCTCTGGTTCGCGGGCGGCGGGCTGTTCACGATGAAGGCGAGCGCCGCCGAGACCAACGACGCCTTCGTGCTGTTCGAGGACCGCGTGGTGCGCGGCAAGACGACCCCGCTGCACCTGCACCCGCACGAGGACGAGACGATCTACGTGCTCGAGGGCGAGCTGCTCGTCGACATGGACGGCGAGCGCCACCGCATCGGCACGGGCGGCCTGTTCGTGGCTCCACGCGGCGTGCCGCACGCCTTCCTCGTCACGTCCGAGACGGCGCACCTCCTCGCGCTGCAGACGCCCGGGACCGGCGAGGCGTTCTACCGCGCGGTCAGCGAGCCGGCGAGGTCGGAGGCCGACGCCGAGCGCCCGCCGGACTTCGCGCGCCTGCGCGAGGCCGCCGAGCGCTCCGACACGATCGAGCTCCTTGGACCGCCGCCCTTCGACGACGTGGAGCTGGAGGCCGCCGCCGCGGGGTAGGAGCGGGGGGTGTCCGCGCGCGCCCCGTCCACCACGTCCCACCGCCTCGGCTTCGCCGTCAAGGTGCTCGGCGAGGGCGGACTGCCCTCGCACGACACCCGGCGCTGGCAGTCGGGCCCGCACCTGCGCCACTCGCTGGAGTGCCTGCGGGCGATCCTCGACTACCTGCAGCGCCACGACGTCCGCATGTACCGGATGGCCACGGCGCTGGCCCCGTACGCGAGCCATCCGCAGCTGAACCAGTTCCACGACCAGGTCGCGGAGTGCGCGCGCGAGCTCGCGGACGTGGGCGACGCCGTCCGCGCGCGCGACGTCCGGCTCTCCACGCACCCGGGGCAGTACACCGTGCTCAACTCCGAGGACCCCGGCGTGCGCGACGCCGCCGTGGCGGAGCTGGAGGTGCAGGCCTCGCTGCTGGACGCCATGGGACTGGGGCCCGAGGCGGTGGTCGTCCTGCACGTCGGGGGGATGGCCGGCGGCAAGCGCGCGGCGTGCGACCGCTTCCTGGCGGGCTTCGAGCGGCTCTCGCAGCGCGCGCGGGCGCGGCTGACGATCGAGAACGACGACCGCTCCTTCGGCACGGCCGACGTCGTGGCGCTGGCGCGACGCGCCGGGATTCGCGTGGTGTGGGACGTCCTGCACCACCGCTGCCACGACCCCGAGGGCATCGACGACCGCGCGGCGCTGGCGGCCGCGCTGGCCACGTGGCCGCGCGACACCGTCCCCAAGATCCACTACTCGTCGCCGCGCCTGGACGTAGAGGAGCGCAAGGTCCGCGAGGGGCGCCGCGTGCGCCGGCGGATCGTGCTGCCCCAGCTGCGCGCCCACGCCGACCTGGTCGATCCCATCGGCTTCGAGCACTTCCTGCGCGATGCGCGGGCGGGGCGCGACTTCGACGTGATGCTGGAGGCCAAGGCCAAGGACCTCGCGCTGCTGCGCCTGCGCGAGCAGCTGGAGCGGCGGGGGCTGCGCGGCGAGGCCGGCCGGCTCGTCGTGCCTACGGCGTGACCGCCTCCTGGCCGGCGAACGCGCGGATCCTCCCGGCGTAGGGCTCCGGATGGGTGAGGTGGGGCACGTGCGCCGCGCCCTCGATGGTCTCGCGCCGGGCCTGCGGCATGGCCTGCACGAGCCGGTCGATCACCATGAAGAACGTCGGCGGGCTCTCGGTCCCCTGCGTGAAGCGCACGGGCACGTCGATCGTCCGCAGCGCCTCCACGTCCGCCGCCAGCTGGTCGGGGTCGCGCAGCTCGTCCAGGAAGGTGGGCGCGTTCTCCACGAACGTCGCGCGCACGGGCGGCGGCAGCTCGTTCTCCCACGCGCCGGGACCGAAGGCCACCTCCTCGACGAACTGGCGCGCCGCGCCCTCGTGGTCGCCCTGTGCGAGGCGCGCGCCCACGGACTCGATGCTGCCGCGTCCGCGCTCGAGCGCCTCCTGGCCCTCGGGGTCGCCCGCCAGCAGGCCCCACAGCGGCGGCTCGTGGCAGGACAGCGTCCGGAAGAGCTCCGGGCGCTGCGCGGCGAGGCGCAGCGTGAAGTTGCCGGCGTAGGAGTTCGTGACCACGTGCGCCGGCGCGAGCTCGAGCCCCTCGATCAGCGCGGCGAGGTCGGCGGCGTCCTCGTGGACGCTGCCCTGCGCGTCGGGGCGCTCGCTGCGCGAATGGCCGCGGCGGTCGTAGGTCACGACCGTGAAGGTGTCGGTCAGCAGCGGCACCAGCGCCTGCCAGCTCGAGCCGTTGACCCAGGACCCATGCACCAGGACCAGCGGCGGCCCCTCGCCCTGGACCTCGTGGTAGAGCCGCACCCCGTTCGCTTCGATCTCGGCCATCTCGCCGCCCTCCTCGGATCGCGTACGCGACGAACCTACGACCGCGCTGTACGAGACGCAAGGGCCCGGGCAGCGAGCTGACTTTTGGGGCGCGAGATAGGGGATTCTCCCGATGCGCGGCGGCCCGCGGCGCCGGATGCTTGGCGCATGCACCCGATCATCGAGCAGGAGCTCAGCCTGCGCGGGGAGCTGCTGCGCCCCGGCAGCGACGGCTATGACGAGGCGCGGTCCCTCTGGAACGGCCTCGTCGACAAGCGGCCCGCGCTCATCGCGCGCTGCGCCGGTGCGGGCGACGTGGCACAGGGCGTGCGCTTCGCGCGCGAGCACGACCTCGTCCTCGCGGTGCGCGGCGGCGGGCACAACATCGCGGGCAAGTCGCTGTGCGACGGCGGCCTCGTCCTCGACCTGTCGAGGATGAACCGCGTCCAAGTGGACCCGGCGCGCCGGCGCGCGCGCGTGGAAGGCGGCGCGCGGCTGGGCGACGTGGACCGCGAGACGCAGGCGTTCGGTCTGGCCACCACGCTGGGCATCGCCTCCGACACCGGCGTGGCCGGCCTCACGCTGGGCGGCGGCTACGGGTGGCTGGCGGGCCGCCACGGGATGGCCTGCGACAACCTGGTCGCGGCCGAGCTGGTGACCGCGGACGGCGAGCTGCTGACGGCGAGCGAGGACGAGCACCCGGACCTGCTCTGGGGACTGCGCGGAGGCGGCGGCAACTTCGGCGTGGTGACCGCGCTGGAGTTCCGTCTGCATCTCGTGGGCCCGGTCGTGCTCGGCGGGATGCTCGTGCACCGGGCGACGCGCGACGCGCTGCGCCGCTTCGACGAGTGGGCGCGCTGGTGTCCCGACGAGGTGAGCGCGGCGGGGCTGCTCGCGTCGGCGCCGGACGGCACGCCGGCGCTGGCCGTCGTTGCTTGTCACTGCGGGCGCGTGGACGACGGCGAGCGCGTGCTCGCCCCGCTGCGCGCCTTCGCGGAGCCGCTGCTCGACGACGTCGCGCCGCGAACCTACGTGGAGATGCAGCGCATCACCGACGCGTCCTGGCCACGCGGACGGCTCTACTACTGGAAGTCCAGCCTGGTGCGCGAGCTGGACGACGGCGCGATCGAGGCCCTCCTGGAGCACGCGGCGCGCAAGCCCACGCCGGAGTCGGTGATCTACCTGCAGCAGCTGCACGGCGCCGCGACCCGCGTGGCCGCGGAGGAGACCGCCTTCCCCCATCGCTACGACCATTTCAACTGCGGCGCGATGCTCAACGCGCAGGACCCGGCGGACGTGGACGCGGGCGTGCGCTGGAGCCGCACGGCCTGGGAGGCGATGCAGCCGTTCGCGCAGCGCGGCAACTACGTCAACGACCTCGGCGAGGAGGGCGAGCTGCGCGTGCGCGAGGCGTACGGGTCGAGCTTCGAGCGCCTGCGCGCGCTCAAGCGGCGCTACGACCCCGACAACGTCTTCCGCCTCAACCAGAACGTCGCGCCGGACGCGTAGAACCGCGCGCCGCGCGGTGGGAACATGGGGCGCGGTGGAGGGGACGCACGACCTCCTGAGGGCGGCGGACGAGGCGCGCCTGCGCGCCGACTGGGAGCGCGCGCGAGCCCTCTACGCCGACGCGCTGGCCACCGACCCCGAGGATCCCGAGGCGCTCGACGGCCTGGGCAAGACGTCATTCTGGGTGACGGGGAACTGGCGCGAATCGCTCGCGCTGCGCGAGCGCGCCTACGCGGAGTTCCGGCGCCGGGGCGACGTGCGCCGCGCCGGCGGCGTGGCGGTCGCGCTGGCCGAGGCCTCGCGCATCGAGGGGATCGAAGCCGCCGCGCGGGGATGGCTGGCGCGCACCGAGCGGCTGCTCGAAGGCGCCGGCGACTGCGCCGAGCTCGGCTGGCTGGCGATCGAACGGGCCAAGCAGGAGGGCGCATCCGCCGCCCGCGAGGCGCACGCTCGCACGGCGGTGGAGATCGCCCAGCGGATCGGCGACGGCGACCTGGAGGTCGCTGCCCTCGCCCACCTCGGCCTGGCCCGAACCATGGCCGGCGACGTGGCGGGCGGCATGGCGATCCTCGACGAGGCCATGGCCGCCGCGACCGGCGGGGAGGCGAGCGATCCGCTGGCCATCGGCGAGACGTGCTGCATGACCCTGGTCGCGTGCGACGAGTGGGCGGACTTCCAGCGCGCCGCGCAGTGGTGCCGCGTCGTCGTCGAGTTCACCCGGCGGCGCAACTACACGCCGCTGGCCGCGTGGTGCCGGACGATCTACGCGGGCGTGCTCACCACGCTGGGCGAGTGGACGCGCGCCGAGGAGCAGCTGCTGGCCTCGCTGCGCGAGTACGACCGCCTGGCCGGCTCGAGCCGCGTCTACGCGCTCGCGCGCCTGGCCGAGCTGCGCCTGCGCCAGGGGCGCCTCGAGGAGGCCGAGCGCCTGCTGGAGGGCCACACCGAGCACCCGCTCGCGGTGGGGCCCGTGGTCGCGCTGCATCTGGCGCGCGGGGAGCTGGAGCTGGCGGCCGCGCGGCTGGAGGAGCGCCTCGCCCAGCTGCCGGCCGGGGGCCCCGCCACCGCGCCGCTGCTGCCGCTGCTGGTGGACGTGCGGGTCGCGCGCGACGACCTCGACGGCGCGGCCGCGGCCGTCGAGCGGCTGCGCGAGCTGGGCCGGGCCCTGCGCCGCGAGCAGCTCGTCGCGTTCGCCGAGCTGGCCGCGGCCCGCGTGAGCGCCGCGCGCGGCGACGGCGCCGCGGGCGCGCACCTGCGCGCGGCGCTCGACCTCTTCGCGCGCCTGGACATGCCGCTCGAGGAGGCGCGAACGCGCCTGGAGCTGGCCCGCCACCACGCGCGGGCCGGATCGCAGCTCTCGGTTCCCGAGGCGCGCGCCGCGCTGTCGGCGTGCGAGCGCCTGGGCGCCGGGCTGGACGCCGACGCGGCCGCGAGCCTTCTGCGCTCCCTCGGTGCCTCGGGCCGCAGCGCGCAGCGCGGCGGCGGCGAGCTGACGCGGCGCGAGCTCGAGGTGCTCGACCTGCTCGCCGAGGGACTGTCGAACGCGGAGATCGCGCAGCGGCTCGTGATCGCGCCCAAGACGGTGGAGCACCACGTCGGCAACGTGCTGGCCAAGCTCTCGCTGCGCAACCGCACCGAGGCCGCGGCCTACCGGCTGCGCGGGACTACGTCCCCCAGCCCGTGAGGCGGATCTCGGTCGGCGAGCTCGATGCGTTCGACGTCACCCGCGCGCGAGCGCGGCGGGCGCCGGTCGCGCGGGGCGCGAAGCGCACGTTGAACACGCAGGCGCCGCCGGCCGGCACGACGTTGGGCACGCAGCTGTCGCCCGTCACGACGAAGTCGCGGCGGTGGGAGCCGAGGATGCGGATGCGCGCGACGTCGAGCGGCGAGCTGCTGGTGTCGAGGAGCACGAAGGCCTTGATCGCGCCCGGCCCTCCGGCGCGCGCGGGCCCGAACTGGTGCGCGCGCGGAACCGCTCGCACGGTGGGATCGACCGCGACGCCGCACGGCCCGTGCGCGTTGCGCACGAAGCGCTGGTCGACGCGCGCGCCGCGCAGCGTCGCGCGCCCGATGGTGTCGCGACCGGTGCTCCAGTACACGTGCCGGGCGTCGACCGCCACGCCGCACGGCCGCAAGGCAGGGATGAAGCGCGGCTGCAGGCGCGTCCCGTCCAGTCGGGACCGCGCGATCGCGTTGCCGGCGCGGTTGGCCCAGTAGACGTGCGTGTGCGTGACCGCGACGCCGCACGGGTCCGCGGCGCGGCGGACGAAGTCCTGCTCGACGTCGAAGCGCCCGTGCGAGCGCCCGATGCTCCCCGGCTCGCCGCCGTTGGCCCAGTACACGTGGTCGGGATCGACGGCGACTCCGCATGGCGCGGGACCCGTCTCGGCGAACGCCGCATCGGGTCGCGACCCGTCGCGCAGCGCACGGCCGACGAAGCCGAACCCGAAGGCGGTGTGCGTCCAGTAGATCCCGGAGGTGTCCAGCGTGACGCCGCCGGGCGAGTTGCCGACCTTCAGGAACGCCTGGTCCACGCGCCGGCCGGAACGGCCCGCGCGGCCGATGCGCCCGGCTTCGTCACCGTGCGCCCAGTACACGTGCGCGCCGTCCACGGCGACGGCGCGCGGCGCGGCGGCTCCGCGCACGAACGACTGGTCCACGTCACGGCCGCCGGCACTCGACCGGCCGATGCTGCCGCTCTCCTGGTTGGCCCAGAAGACGTCCGCGCTTGCCGACGCGCACGCCAGCAGCGTCAGCGCCATCCCGGCGGCGCACCCGCGCCACGCGAGGCGCCGTCGCACGAGGACCCCGCGCTGCGTCAGCCACCGTCGCACGCGGGTGGGGCTACTGCCTCTGCGCGTCGCGGCCGGGCCCGCCGAGCAGACGGTCGAAGCCGCCGCCGCCGAAAAGAAAGTCCCGGCTGGAGCCGCCGAGCAGCCGGTCGCGACCCGGCCCGCCGGAAAGCCGATCCCCGCCCGGCCCGCCCAGCAGGACGTCGCGTCCGAAGCCGCCGAACAGGCGGTCGCGCCCGCGCGCGCCGGACAGCCGGTCGTCGCCCGAGTTCCCGAACACCGTGTCGTTGCCCAGCTCGCCCGCGATGCGGTCGCGGCCGCTGCCGCCGCTCGCGCGGTCGTTCCCGCTGCCCAGGCACACCCGGTCGCCGCCCCCGCGCGCCGCGATGCGGTCGTTGCCGCCGCGGGCGAAGATCACGTCCGCGCGGTTGGTGCCCCGGATGACGTCGCGGCCGCGGCTGCCGATGATCGTCGCCGTCCGGCCCAGGCACCGCGGCGGAGGCGGCGGGGTCACTCCGGGCTGCGGGGCGGGCACGACGACGTCGGCGGTCACGCGGGCGGTCGCGGCGCCGTTGCACAGCGTCGCCTTGCCGGTATAGATGCGCTGCACCGAGCAGCCCTCGTTGTCGGTGACGGTCAGCGTGACCGTGTACGTGTCGGGACGCGCGTACACGTGGCGCACGATCGGCGCCGACTGCGTCTGGGTGCTGCCGTCGCCGAAGTCCCACTCGTACGTGTCGACCGACCCGTCGCCGTCGGTCGCGGTCGTCGCGTCGAGCTCGGTCATGAAGCCCGCCGGCTGAGGCTGCGACGTGAAGGCGGCGGTGGGCGCCTGGTTGGGCGTGATGGCGATCGACTCGAGGTCCGGGCTGGTCCCGCCGGTCGCCCACGGGGAGCCGGGAATCGGCGTCAGCGCGCCGTTGGGCGCCACGTCGAAGCCCGAGACGTTGCTGGAGCCCTGGTTGCTGACGTACAGGCGCCGGCCGTCGGGCGTCAGCGCGACCATCTTGCCGTTGGTGCCGCCGGTGGCGAAGGGCGAGCCGGGGACCGGGGTCAGCGAGCCGTTGGCGTTGATCCGGTACGCGTTGACGGTGTTGGTCACGCGCGTGGCGACGTAGAGGTGCTCGCCGTCGGGGGCGATCGCCATGCCCAGCGGATGGTTGCCGGGCGCCACGGCGAACTTCGAGCCGGGCAGCTCGGTGACCGTGCCGTTCGGGTTGACCGCGTACGCCGAGATGCTGCCGTTGGCGAACCCCGGATCGGCCTCGGGGTTGGACACGTAGAGGAACTTGCCGTCCGGTGTGATGGCCGAGCCGAACGGGTTGTTGCCGGTGGCGATGCTCTGGATGATCGCCAGCGCGCCGTTCGGAGTGACCTCGTAGACCGTCATCCGGTCCGGGTTGCCGCCGCCCGGCGAGGTGTTCTCGTTGGGGACGTAGACGTGGTCCCCATCGGGCGACACCGAGCCGCCGAAGGGGTTCGTGTGCCCGGCCGAGACGGCGAACGGCGACCCCGGCACCTGCGCGAGCGAGCCGTTCGCGGCGATGTTCCACGACCCGACGGTGCTGCCGTGGTTCCACACGAACAGCCGCGACCCGTCCGGTGCGGGCGCCACGCCGAGCGGCGTGCTGCCGGCCGGGAAGGGCGATCCGGGGACGGGGCTGAGCGCGCCGCTGGCCGCCACGCTGTAGCCGCGCACGTCGCTGGTCCCGAAGGCGGCGAGGTAGAGGTGACGTGCGTCCGGGGTGATGCCCAGTCCCTCGATCACGGTGCCTCCGGTCGCGAACGGCGAGCCGGCGATCGGCGTCAGCGAGCCGTCGCTGCCGATGGTCAGCGCGGAGATGTTCTGCGTGCCGCCCAGCCCGTTGCTGACGTACGCGACCCGCGCGGCGGCGGCCTGGGAGGCCGCGAGCAGCGCGACGAGCAGCGCGACGGGCAACGGCGACCACCGGCGAGCTCGGCGAGGCGCCTTTCGCATCAGCATCGTCGCGACCGTACTGCTTGCGGCGCGTGCGTGCAAACACTGGCCATCCCGGCGGCCGGGATATGCCACCTGGCAGATGTAGCGCGCCCTGAAACGGTGCATCGTTCCCCTCGCACAGTCCACGACTCGGGAGGCAACGATGATCGAGAGTCCCACGCCCGTGATGGCCGCGACGAGCATCCGCAAGGTGACGGCCGCCGACACGCCGCAGGTCACGGACGCGCTCGCGGGCGCCTTCTACGACGACCCCGTCGCCGCCCACTGCCTGGCCGATCCGGCGCGGCGGTCCCGCCGCCTGCAGCGCGGATTCACGATCTTCCTGGAACGCCACTACCTCGCCCACGACGAGTGCTTCACCACGACCGAGCGCAGCGGCGCCGCGATCTGGGCCCCGCCCGGCGAGTGGAAGCTCGGCGGCGCGGCGCAGCTGCGGATGCTGCCCGCGATGGCGCGCTGCTACGGCCGGGAGACGCTGCGGGTCGTGCGCCTGTTCGACTACATCGAGGACCGCCATCCCGCGGAGCCGCACTTCTACCTGGCCTTCCTCGGCGTCGAGCCGGCGTCGCAGGGGCGGGGGATCGGCTCGGCGCTGCTGCGCCCGGTGCTGGAGCGTTGCGACCGCGAAGGCATCCCCGCCTACCTGGAGGCCAGCAGCCCGCGCAACCGGGCCCTGTACGAGCGCCACGGCTTCGCGGTCGTCGAGGAGATCGCGCTGCCCGGGGACGGCCCGCCGATGTGGCGGATGTGGCGCGAGCCGGCGGATGCGGACCGGGGCGCCGGATCGTGAGAGCATTGCTCATGGCCCACACGACGCCGGAAGTCGGGGCGCTCGCCTTGCCGGCCGGGACGGTCACGTTCCTGCTGACCGACGTCGAGGGCTCCACGCGCCTGTGGGAGGCCGCGCCGGAAGAGATGTCCGCGGCAGTCGCGCGCCACTACGAGCTGCTCGACGCGGCGGTCGCGCTGCACGGCGGCGTGCGCCCGGTGGAGCAGGGCGAGGGCGACAGCGTCGTGGCCGCCTTCGCGCGCGCCGGCGACGCGCTGGCCGCGGGGCTGGACGCGCAGCGCGCGCTGCTCGCCGAGCCCTGGCCGCAGGGTGCGCCGCTGCGCGTGCGGATGGCGCTGCACACCGGCGACGCGCGGCTGCGCGACGAGGGCAACTACTTCGGCACCGCGGTCAACCGCTGCGCGCGCCTGCGCGGGATCGCACACGGCGGCCAGGTGCTGCTCTCCCGCGCCACGCACGACCTGGTGCAGGACGCCCTGCCCGACGATGCCGAGCTGGTCGACCTCGGCGCCCACCGGCTGCGCGACCTCGGCCGGCCGGAGCAGGTCTTCGCGCTCGTCCATCCCGACGTCCCCCCGATCCGCGCGCCCCTGCGCTCGCTGGACACGCTGCCCAACAACCTGCCGGTGGAGCCCTCGAGCTTCGTGGGCCGCGACCGGGAGCTGGCCCAGATCGCCGAGGCGCTGAGGACGGCGCGCGCGCTTACCCTCACTGGGGCCGGCGGTTGCGGCAAGACGCGGCTGGCCCTGCAGGCGGCGGCCGACACGCTCGACCGGTTTTCCGGCGGCGCGTGGTGGGTGGCGCTCGCGCCCCTGGCCGACGCCGCGCTGCTGGCCGACGCGGTGGCCACCGCGGTCGGGGTGCGCCCGCTGCCCGGCCAGACCGCCGCCGACGCGGTCGTCGCCCACCTCGCGGCGCGCCGCGCGCTGCTCGTGCTGGACAACTGCGAGCACCTGCTCGCCGCGTGTGCCGAGCTGACCGACGCGCTGCTGCGTGGCTGCCCCGACGTGACCGTGCTGGCCACCAGCCGCGAGCCACTCGGCCTTCCGGGGGAGACGAGCTGGCGCGTGCCCTCGCTGTCGCTGCCGCGCGCGCCGGCGGGCGAGACGATCCAGTCGCTCGCCCAGTCCGACGCGGTCCGCCTGTTCGTGGAGCGCGCCGTGCAGGTGCGCCCGAACTTCGCGGTGACCAACGAGACCGCGCCGGCGGTGGCGCAGATCTGTCACGACCTCGACGGGATCCCGCTCGCCATCGAGCTGGCCGCGGCGCGCGTGCGGATGCTCGCGCCCGAGCAGATCGCCGCCGGGCTGGCCGACCGATTCCGGCTGCTCACCGGCGGCGCGCGGACCGCGTTGCCCCGCCAGCAGACGCTGCGCGCCTCGGTCGATTGGAGCCACGAGCTGCTCGACGACGCCGAGCGCATCCTGTTCCGGCGGCTCGGAGTCTTCGCCGGGGGCTTCACGCTCGACGCGTGCGAGGAGGTGTGCGCGGACGACGACCTCGATCGCTACGCGGTGCTCGACCTCCTGACGTCGCTGGTGGACAAGTCGCTCGTGCTGGTGGAGGAGCACGGGCCGTTCACCCGCTACCGCCTGCTGGAGACCGTGCGCCACTACGCGCTCGATCGGCTGCTGGAGGCCGGTGAGACCGGCGCCCTGCGCGACCGCCACCGCGACGCCTTCGTGGCGCTGGCCGAGCGCGTCGAGCCCGACCTGCTGACCGAGCGCGAGCCCGAGACCCTCGCGCTGCTCGACGCCGAGTCCGCGAACGTCCACGCCGCGATCGAGTGGGCCGCGCAGTCGGACCCGGACCTGGGGCTGCGGCTGTGCAGCGCCCTCGCGTTGTGGTGGCGGCTGCGCGGTCTGTTCCTGGCGGGCGACGCGGCGGTGAAGCGCGCGCTGGACGCCGCGCCGGAGGGGACCTCCGTCCTGCGCGCGCGAGCCCTGTGGGGGAGGGCGTACATCAACGTGTGGGCGGGCAACACCGAGGTGGTGGAGGAGTGCACGCGGGACGCGCTGGCCATCGGCGAGGCGCTGGACGACGAATGGGTCCAGGGCCGCGCCCTGCATCCTCTGTCGATCGTCTTGGTGCTCTCCGACCCCGGCGGGGCGGAGCGAATCGGCACGCGCTCCCGCGACCTGGCGCGGGCCGCCGGGGACGACTTCGTCGTCGCCGACACGAGCCAGACCATCGGCTACGCGCACTGGATGCGCGACGACTACGAGGCGTCGCGCCGCGAGCAGGCCGCGGCCTACGAGGCCGCCCAGCGTCTGGGCAACCGCGAGATCATCGCCTTCTACTGGTTCGCCGAGGCCACCACGCCGTGGGGATCGGCCGACTTCGAGCGCCGCCGCCAGCAGCTCGAGCGCGGGCTCGCCGCGACTTCCGAGATCGGCGACGTCGCGAGCGCCGGCTTCGGCGAGGGCTTCATGGCGCACCTCGAGACGCTCACCGGCGACCCGTCCGCGGCCCTGGAGCGGCTCGAGCGCTGCCACGCCCGGCTCCTCGCGGCGGGTTCGGCGATGCCACTCTCCAGCGTGGAGACGTGGATGGCAGTGGCGCAGACCGCGCTCGGCCGGCTCGACGAGGCGCGCGCCACGTTCGTCGACCTGGTCGAGCGCGAGGCCGACGGGTTCGCCTGGATGCTGGCCTGGGTCCACACCTGGCTGGCCGGGGTGGAGCGCCTGCGCGGCGACGGTGCGGCCGCCGTCGCGCAGGCGCGGGAGGCAGGGAAGGTGTCCGAGCGCGTCGGCAGCGCCGTCCTGCTCGCGGGCGCCCGGCGCGAGCTGGCCCGCTGCGCGGCAACGAACGGCGACTGGGGCGAGGCCGACCGGCTGCTGCACGAGGCCCTGGGCGCGTACGTGGAGGGCGAGCACCCGATCTTCGTGCCCGACGCGCTGGAGGCGTTGGGCGAGGTGGCCGCCGGGCTGGAGAGCCACGCGGAGGCGGCGCGGCTGCTCGCGGCGGGGCGGCGCGCCCGCAGCGACCTCGGCGTCGCCCGCTGGCTGCCCGAGCAGGCGCACTGGGACGCGCTCGCGCAGCGGCTGCGCGAGGACCTGGGCGAGGAGGCCTACGCGGCCGCCGAGGCCGAGGGCCTCGGCATGGCGATGGACGAAGCCGTGGCCTTCGTGCGCCGCGCCCGCGGCTCGCGCAAGCGTCCGGCCGGCGGCTGGGAGTCGCTGACGCCGACCGAGCTGGACGTGGTTCGCCACGCCGCAGAGGGGCTGACCAATCCGGAGATCGGCGAGCGCATGTTCATCTCGCGCGGGACCGTGAAGGTCCACCTTTCCCACGTCTACGCCAAGCTGGGCGTGCGCAACCGCTCCGAGCTCGCCGCCGAGGTGGCCCGCCGGGAGGGCGCGGGCGCGCGGTAGGCTCGTTCCCGTGCCCGAGGTGCGGGTCAACGGGATCCGGCTGTACTACGAGGAGCAGGGCGGCGGGGCGCCGATCCTCTGCGTCCACGGGGCGGGAGGTTCGGCGCTGGGGTGGGCCGGCGCGGTGCCGCAGCTGGCGCGGTTGGGCCGCGTGATCGCCTACGACCGGCGCGGCTGCGGGCGCAGCGAGCGCCCGGAGCCCTACGTGAGCACGACCGTCGGCGAGCAGGCGGACGACGCGGCGGCGTTGCTGGACGCGCTCGCGGCCGCACCCGCGGTCGTGATCGCGCGCAGCTACGGTGGCTGGGTGGCGACCGAGCTGGCCCTGCGCCGTCCCGATCGCGTGCGCGCGCTCGTGCTGCTCGAGCCCGACGCGCCCGGGCTAGCGCGGGAGGCCGACGCGTGGCTGGTCGCGTTTCGCGAGCGGATGGAAGCCGTGGCGGCGCGCGACGGCGTCGATGCCCTGGGCGAGGCGCTGATCACGGAGGTGGCGGGTGCGGATACTTGGCGCTCGTTTCCCGAGGAGGTGCGGCGGACGCTCACCGGCAACGGGCCGGCGATCCTGGCGGAGCTGCGCTACGACGGCCCGCCCGCCGACGTCGCGGCGCTCGCCACGATCGAGCAGCCGGTCCTCGTGCTGACGGCGGCCGACTCGCCGCCCGAGTTCCACGGTCCGCCGCGGGCGCTGGCCCGGGCGCTGCCCGACGCGCGCAGCGTGGCCGTCGAGGGCGGCCACCTCATCGACCCGGCGGCGCCCGAGGTGCTGGGCTTCGTCGACGAGGTGCTCGCGCGCGCCTAGCGCGCCGGCCAGGGCCGGCCCAGCGGCACGATCAGGTTGCGGTCGTCGCGCTCGCCGCGCGCACCGCCGAAGCGCCCGCCCTGGTAGTCGTTGTAGGCCAGCTCGCGGGCGATGCCGGCCAGGCGCACGACCTGCTCGCCGGCGTTGCCGCAGCCGCCCGCGGGACGGCGGCCGGGGCACAGCGCCGGCGCCCCGCCGGGGTTGGCGGGCCCGGTGTGGTCGACGATCGTCAGCACCAGCGACATCTGCCCGCCGTCCGAGACCAGTTCGAGCAGGCGCGCCTGCTGGGGCCAGTCCAGGTGGGCGGCCGTGGAGACCTCCCAGAAGTCGCCCGGACCGGCCTGCTCGAACGAGCAGTCGTGGTGCTCCACGTAGTTCTGGTGCTCGTGCCCGCTGACGTGCGCGAGCACGTTGGGGTGCTCGCAGTACAGCTCCTCCAGCGAGCGCCCCACGGACACGTTCTGGGGATTGAGCGGGTTCTCGCGGTCGCCGCGGCGGCCGTAGTGGATCGGCTGCTCGGTGACGTCCGTGGTGGGCTGGCGGGTCGTGCGCAGCGTGTGGTGGGAGAACGTGAGCACGTACTCGCCGGCGGAGGCCGCGGCGGACAGCTCGTCCTCCAGCCAGCGGAACTGCACGTCGTCGACCGAGCCCTCGAAGCAGAACTGCGAGCCGCACTCGTCGGTCACGGTGTCGAGGACCACGAAGCGCAGGCCGGGCCGGGGCTTGAACGAGTAATAGCCGTCGTGGTTGACCCGCGCCTGCGGCGGGCGGTTGGCGAAGCCGTGGCCCACGGGCGTGCCCGTGGTGGCGAAGTGCTGGTCGATGAAGCTCGTGGCCGCGCACGGCCCCGGACCCCCCGCGACCGGCTCGTCCTTGGCCAGATGGCAGCGCCGCGCGTCCGGCGGGACGACCACGGCGTTGCCCTGTTCGACCTGCTCCTCCATCGCGTGCTCGAAGTCGGCGACCAGCGCGTCCATCGCGGGCGATCCCGCGCCCAGCCCGCCCGCGGACAGGACGCGCGCGTGCTGCGCGTAGTCGTCGACCACCGCCTGGGCCTGCGCGTTCGAGGGCTTCACGCAGCCCGTGGCGATCGAGTGCATGATCGGGTTGACGCTCTCCTGCGCGGGCGGAGCGGGGTTCGTGGGGCCGCCCGGGCCGAAGTACGCGTCGGGGGAGTTGCCCTGCACCAGCGCGTCGTGGTTGCCGAAGGCCGAGTACCACGGCATGTCCACGCCCGTCGCCTCGAACGGCGTGTTGGCGGCCTCGAAGAGCTGCGGGAAGTCGCGCACGGTCACCGCGCGGCCCGTCTCCGCGAAGTTGACCGCGCGGTCGGGCGTGTAGCCGTCCCCGTCCGTCTCGGACTCGTCGGGCTCGTAGTAGCCGTCGTCCGGCTGCCCCGGCCGGCCGCCGTCGCGCACGCCGTCGTAGACGCTCCCCGGCGTGGCCTCGCAGCCGGGGACCGGCACGCCGGAGTTCGGGTCCACCCTCCGGCGGCCGTCGAGCACGTCGATGAACCAGCGGGTCTCGTTGAGCTGCTGGGAGTCGGCGTTGTCCCCGGTCAGGATGCTCAGCGCCGGGCGCTCGCCGGTCACCGGCGACACCGACTCGCGCACCTGCCGCGCCATCGCCTCCGTCACCTGGGTGGTGAGCGACTCCTGCGGGCGGTACGCGGCGGAGAACGGGTTGAACGGCCCGCGCTGCGAGCTGTCGAAGAACTCCACGCGCGCGGGGGACTCCTCGTCCACCATCTGGAAGTCCGTCAGGTGGACGAAGTGCAGGATGGAGTGGGGGTTGGCCAGGCGCGGTCGCGTCCCCTCGCGCGGAGCGCACTCGTCCTCGTCGTCGCCGCTTCCGGGGGCGACGTAGTCCTCCCCCGGCGCCGGCTCCAGGCGGTCGTCGCCGTCGCAGTCGAGCATCGTGCGCTGCAGCGTCGTGAACGGGGCCGCGGCGGCCGGCGCGGCGAAGACCAGGGCCAGGCCGGCCACGACCACCACGATCCATCTTCCCCCCGCGATCACGGCTTCCCTCCTACCCCGTCCTCGGGGGCCTCAAGCGAGGCGCTGCTGCGAGACGCCCGGCGGGCTCCTCGGTCGCCATGGAGTAACCCCCCCAATTGGAGGGTTCCGTTTCACCCGGGTGAAAAGCCCCGCAAGACCTTCCGGTGAAAGTGACTCCGATGTAGCGTCGCGAACAGGCTGCGGCGCCACGCCTGCAGGCGGCACCGTCACGGCCCCGGCGCGGTCGCGTCGCGATGAACCATGGATCGGCACGCGAGAACGGGAGGCATTCACATGACGGCATCTGGAAAGCCGAAGTACAGTGACTGGCAGGTCGGGCTAAGGCGGCGACTTGAGGTTCGAGCCGCGCTGGCCTGTGTCCTCGCGCTGATCCTGATGGCCGTCGCCGCCCCCGCGGCCAGCGCCGCGCCGTGGCCGTGTGACAACAGCCCCTACATGACGCAGTTCGACGCCACGAACCCCGCCGAGGGCACGCGGCTCTTCCGTCTCGTACCCCAGCCCGATGGCACGATCCTGCGAGATGAGCTCGGCGCAGAAGCGAACACTCACCTGAACGCGATCGGGTTCCGGCCACAGGACGGGTTCATGTACGCGTTCGACAACACGAACACCAGGCTCGTCCGGATCGAGCAAAACGCGAGCGGCGAGCCGCTCTTCTTCCCGATCGCCCTGCCGCCAACGGCCACCATAACGAGCACCGTCGTGGGGGTGGTCCTCGGAGACGGCAACTACTTCGTCTGGTCGGGCACTACGGGCGAGGTCTACGACGTCACGCAGGACCCGGCGGTCCTGGTGAGGACGATCACGGCAGTCGACCCCACCCAGGTTCCCAGGGGCGACATGGCCATCCATCCGGTTACTGGTCAGCTGTACTCGATCGACTTGGATCCGGGCGGCTCAACCTTCGGCGTGTACGAGTTCAACTTCATCGGCAACACCATCGTGCGTGGCGACCGAGTCGGCGACTCGACCAGCGCGGGCGGCCAGTGGTTCATGGCCGACGGCACCTACATGCAGTACAACAACGGCGGCCCGGGCCCCGACGGGAACGGCATCTACTCGCTCGACCTCGACACCGGGCAGTTGAGCTTCCGCGGATCCGGCCCGGCATTCAGCAACGCGGACGGGACGTCGTGCGCCAACACGATCTTCGTGAGCAAGGACGCGGAGCCGCGAACGGTGGTCGCCGGCGAGGAGGTCGTCTACACGTACGAGATAACGAGCGCCGGTCTGACCGACAACGAGATCGAGTTCGTCGATCAGCTCCCGGCCGGTCTGACGTACGTGCCGGGCGGCGTGACGCTGGACCCGAGCTTCGGCACCACCAACGCCTACGACGGCACGAACACCTTGGAGATCACGGGGGTGGTTGAACAAAACACAACCGTGACGGTCACCGCGAGGGTGCGTGTAGCACCCGACGCGGGATGTGACGTCGACCTTCAGAATCAGGCGTCGGCGACGGTCAGTCCTTCGGGGCTGCCGCCGGTGACCGTCGAATCGGACGACCCGGACACGTCCTTGCTCGGCGACCCCACGACGATCCATGTGATCTGTGAGTCGGATCTCAGTCTCCTCAAGACAGGGACACGTGCGGTGACGCCCGGCGGTCAGGTGAGCTGGACGATCACCGCTACCAACAACGGCCCCAGCGTGAGCGCGGGCGCGACGATCACCGACGCAATCCCGGGCGGAGTGACGAACGCGACGACCTCCACACCCGGCTGCACGATCGCCGGCGGGCAGCTGACCTGCCAGGTTGGCGTGCTAGCGGTCGGTCAGTCGACGCAGGTGACGGTCACGGGCGACGCTCCGACGAGCAAGGCGTGCTTCTCGAACGTCGCCAGCGTCGCCGGCCAGCACGTCGATCCCAACCCGATCAACGACAGGGCCACGTGGCAGACGTGCACGCTGGTCTCCCGTTTCGAGATAACGAAGACGGCGAACGGGCAGCGTGTGATGTTGGGGAACCCGCTGACCTACACGATCCTCGTGCGCAACACCGGCCCGGACCCCTCCACGAGCACCACCGTGCTCGACCGGGTGCCGAGCCACCTCGACGTGCGCAGCGTCGCTGCGAGCAAGGGACAGTGCGCGATGGCGGGCAACCGGGTGACGTGCGAGCTCGGCGCAATGGCGGTGGGAGAGCAGGCCACGGTCACGGTGAACACCGTCGCCGTCCGGGCCGGCGGCGCGAAGAACGTGGCCTCGGTCACCGACCCGCAGTGCGAGACCCAGCCGTGCGTCACCGGTGAGGAGGAGACGGAGGTCACCAAGCCGAAGCTCCAGCTGGGCAAGACGGTAACCCCGCCGCGGCTGCGGGCCGGAGATACCGCGACCTTCCGGATCCGCGTCCGCAACCCGTCGCGCGCCACGCTCGACAACGTGCGGGTCTGCGACAGGTTGCCGCAGGGCCTGGTGCTCGTACGGTCGAGCCGGCGGATGAGGCTCGTCAAGGGTGCCTACTGCTACACCTACAGGCGTCTCCCGGCGCTCAGCACGCGAACCATCGTGATGAGGGTGCGTGCGCTGCGCGGCACCAGCGGCCGCAAGACGAACCGCGCGACCGCCACCTCGCCCGACGCCCGCGGCGCGCAGGCCAGGCGCTCGGTGCGCGTGCTCGGCGGCGCCGTGCTTGGCGCCGGTGGCGTCACCGGCTAACGGCAAGACCGGGGCGGGGGGGCCCGCGGGGGGGGGCGGCGCCCGGCCTCCTTCGGGAGGCCGCGCCGCATCTTGGAGAGATGAGTCGCCAAACCACCACCAAGGGGCGGGCCTTCCGGACGGGCGATCCTCTCACCCGCCGCGAGGTTCAGATCCTCGCGTTCGTCGCGGCGGGTTTGCCGACGGCGGCCATCTCGCAGCAGCTCGGGATCGCCGAGAACACGATCAAGTCCCACCTCACCAGCGTCTACAGGAAGACGGGCTCGCGAAACCGCGTGCAGGCCGCCCGCCACTACCTCGAGGCGTATGGCGCGCCGCGCGGGGCACCCGCTCCGCTCGCGGTCGAGCGCCATGACAGGCAAAACACCTCGCCGATCGCGCATCAGATGCGCGAGATCGAGGCTCGGCTCGACGCGCTCGCCCCCGCGAGCCCGGAGGCCAAGCGCCTCCGAGACGCGCTGAGAGCGCTGCGGGACATCGAGCGCGACTGACGGCAAGCGCCCGTTCCCGCGACAGCGGTACGTTGCACCGGTGGAGGTCGTCACGGCGAACGGTCTCGACGTCGCCTACCGGCGCGCCGGCGACGGGCCGCCGCTGGTGTTCGTGCACGGCGCCGCCGAGGACGGCCGTGTCTGGACGCCGCAGCTCGAAGCCCTTTCCGACGAGTACACCGTCGTCGCGTGGGACGAGCCGGGCGCGGGGCGCTCGTCGGACGTGCCGGCGGATTTCGTGCTGGCCGACTACGCGAGCTGCCTGGCGAGTCTGATCGAGTCGCTTGGACTGGGTCCGGTGCACGTCGCCGGGCTGTCGTGGGGCGGGACGGTCGTTCTCGAGCTCTATCGCCACCACCCGGGGCTGGTGTCCACGCTGATCCTCGTGGACACCTACGCCGGGTGGAAGGGATCGCTGTCCGCGCGGGAGCTGCAGGCCCGGGTGACGGGCGTTCGACGGATGTTGGCGGCCCCTCCCGAGCAGTTCGATCCCACTCTGCCCGGCCTGTTCGCCGGCGAGCCGCCGGCCCAGTTCGCGCCGCTGCTGGCCGAGATGACCGCGGACGTCCGGCGGGAGAGCCTGCGCAGGCAGCTCGAGGTGATGGCGCAGGCCGACCTCAACGAGCTGCTGCCGCGCATCGCGGTGCCCACGCTCCTCGTGTGGGGCGAGGCGGACGTCCGCTCGCCGCTCGCCATCGCGCGCGAATTCGAGCGAGCGATACCGGACACGGAGCTGGCCGTCATCCCCGGCGCCGGCCACGTCAGCAATCTGGAGCGCCCCGAGTCGTTCAACGAGGCCGTGCGCACGTTCTGCCGCGCTCACGCGTGAAGCGCCGCCGCCCGGCGAATCGGTAGGTACTCTCCGCAGCCTCGAACGGGGGGTTCGGGAAGCGGAGCGACTCGGGGGGTCACATGTTCAGGCGGGTCTCGGTCTTGGCCGGTGCAGTCGTGGTCACGGTGGTGGCCGGGAGCGCTCCGGCGCCAGCCGCGCCCCTTTCCGCGGGCGACGAGCGCGCGGTTCTGCGCGCGGAGGAGGCGGTGCGCCGCGACTGCTCCGCCGCGCTGCGGCCGGCGGGGACGCCCGGCGTGGCGACGCGCGCCTGGACCGCAACGGCGCCCGGACTGTTGACGGCGCAACTCCATGGCGGGCACGGCGGGGACTGGGATCTGGCCGTGTTCCGGCAGCCCGCGGCCGGCGCGCTCGCCGGTTCGACGTCGTTCACGTCCGAGGAGCAGGCGAGCGCCTGGGTGAAGCCCGGTGAGCAACTCGTCGTGCAGGCGTGCCGGCGAGTCGGCGGGGCGGCATCGGTACCGCTCACGCTGCGGCTGTTCGAGATGCCACCCCCCAGCCCATCGGCGGAGCGCTTCTCGCTGGAGTCCGTGTCGATCTCCGGCCTTCGCGACGTGGCGCGGCTGGAGGCGCTGGGACTGGACGTGACGCACGACGTGGGCCCGACGTCCGCCACCGTCGCGCTGTACTCGGACGCCGAGCGGGCGCAGCTGGTCGGCGCTGGCTTCGAGTCCCGCACGTTGGTGCACGACATGGCCGCGGCCGATCGCGCGGACCGCCTGGAGGAGGCGAGGGACCCCGAGCTCGCGGTGCCGACGGCGCTGCCCTCCGGGCGCACGGGCTACCGGGTCTACGAGGACTACACGTCCGAGATGAAGCAGCTGGCGGAGGCCAACCCGGGTCTCGTGCGCCCGCTCGTCCTCGGCACCACCTTCGAGGGGCGTCCCCTGGAGGGCCTCGAGATCGCCGCGGACGTCGCGCGCACGGACGACGGCCGCCCCGCCTACCTGAACCTCGGCGTGCACCACGCGCGGGAGTGGCCGTCGGGCGAGATGCCGATGGAGTTCGCGCACGACCTGGTCGACGGGTTCGCCGAGGGCGGCCGGATCAGAGACCTCCTGCACCGCGTGCGGGTCATCGCGGTACCGGTGGTCAACGTCGACGGGTTCCTGGTCTCGCGGACCTTCGGGGCCACGCCGGTCGACGGCAACCAGAACGCGACGCTCGGGCTGAGTCTGGCCGACGCGGCCGCCTACAAGCGCAAGAACTGTCGCCCGCCCGCGGCTCAGCTGGCGACGGTGCCGTGCGTCGCGCGCCCCGTGGGCCTGGGGGTCGACCTCAACCGCAACTACGGCGCCTATTGGGGCGGCGGCGGCGCGAGCACCGAGCCGACCGCCCAGAACTACCGCGGCACGGCACCGTTCTCGGAGTCCGAGGCCGAGGCGATCCACCGGCTCTCCGCAAGGCTGCACCCGACGGTTGTGATCAGCAACCACACGTTCACGACGGGTGGCACGTGGCTGCGCCAGCCCGGGTTTCGCACCTTCGGCAACACCGTCCCGGACGAGGCCTCGATGAAGTCCCTGGGCGACGCGATGGCGGCGGCGACCGGCTGGGCGTCCCAGCTCGGCTGGGCAATCGGGGACATCACGGGCGCGACGGAGGACTGGAACTACTTCGCGCAGGGTTCGCTCGGATACACACCCGAGGGTCGCGGACCGAACTTCCACGGCGACTACAACACCGTCGTGGTGAACGAGTACGTCGGTACGGGCGCGCGCGCCGGGCTCGGCGTGCGGGAGGCGTTCCTGCGCTCCGTGGAGCGGGCCGCCGACCCGATCGACCACGGCGTGTTGACCGGCACGGCGCCGCCGGGTGCGACGCTTAAGCTGACCAAGTCCTTCCGAACGCCGACGTGCCAGACCTCCTGCCAGGCCCCGACGCTGTTCGTCGACGACGTGCTCGAGACGCGCCTGGAGGTGACGGGTACGGACGGCTACGAGTGGCATGTCAACCCGTCCGGACGGCCCTTCGTGCCCAACGAGGTGTGGACGATGACCTGCCAGATCCCGGGTCAGCCGGAGTTCACGCGCACGGTCGCGGTGCGCCGTGGCGAGCGCGTGACGGTCGACTGGCGCGGCGGCGCGTGCGGCAACGAGCCGCCCGCGGCCGCGTTCGCGTTCGCGCCGGAGGCGCCCCGGGCCTGGGACGAGATCACGTTCACGTCGAGCTCGACCGATCCCGAGGACGCGCTCGCGTCGCTCGCGTGGGACCTCGACGGCGACGGCGAGTTCGAGGACGGCCAGGGTGGAGTCGTGACCCACACGTTCACCGAGCCGGGGACCCATCGGGTGGCGCTGCGCGCAACCGACGCGGCCGGCGCCACCGACGTCGCCGTGCGCGAGGTGGACGTCGCGCCGGCCCCGCCAAACGCCCTGCCCGTGGCCGAGTTCGGGGTCTCGCCGGCGAGCCCGCGGCGTCACCAGGCGGTCGCGCTGCGGTCCACCTCCACGGACGCTGACGGCCCCCTCGTCGCGCAGGAGTGGGACCTCGACGACGACGGTGAGTTCGACGACGCGACCGGCGGCGAGGTCACGCACGCATTCGCCCGCTCGGGTCGCCAGCGCGTGTGGCTGCGCGTGACCGACCGGCGCGGCGCGACCGACGCGACCTCGCGGTGGATCGTCGTCCGCGGCCCGGGAGAAGAGGACGAGTCTCAGTAGAGCACGGAGGGGAACCAGGCGCCCTGCGGCTCCTGGTAGTCGCCGCGCACCATGATGTTCATTGGCTTGACGGCCCGCAGGCCCTCGCGCAGGGACCAGCGGAACAGCTCCGAGCGCAGCGGGACCAGCAGCGCGATCGGCTCGCCGATCGCGGCGGCGGCTCCCAGCAGCAGCGCCTCGATGTCGTCGTCGGTCTCGCCCACGCCGTGGGCCATCGGCCAGAAGTTGGCCGCGGTCACGTAGGCGACGATGCGCCCGTCGCGCAGCGCGGCGAAGGGTGCCGTGGCGTGGACGGCGTCGCGCAGCGCGCCCGTGCGGGGGAACCCGTGCACCCGCTGGCACAGCGCGGCGCACTCCTCGAGGTCGTCCTCGGTCACGGGCCGTACGGTGACGGCGCCGTCGGGGGCGCTGCGGGGTTGACCCCTGACCAGCACGCACGACGTCGTGACCTCGAAGCCCAGCGACGAGTACAGCGACAGCGAGCGCATGTGAAACCCGTCCTGCAGCAACCGGATCCCGCGGGCGCCGGCGCCGCGCTCGATCACCGCCTCCATCAGCTTGCGTCCGATCCCCATGTTCTGGGCGGCGGGATCGATCGTGATCGGCCCGACGCCGTGGATCGCATCGCGCTCGTCGAGGAAATTCGAGCCGACTACCCGGCCGTCGACCTCCGCCACCATTCCCCACACCTCGGGATGGGGGATCCACGCCTGCATGATGCCCATGGCCGCCTCCAGCGCCGGGAAGTCGCGCGGAAACCGGTGGTGGTCTTGGATACCGCCGAACGCGTCGAAGCAGATCTGGGCGCAGGCCTCCACATCGTCGGGCCCTGCCTCGCGCAAAGTCACCTGCGCGGCGGAAGTCGTCGCGGTCATCGTCTCTCCCCCGTGTCCGATGGTCGGCGCGACTCTAACGGCGGAGCGCCGCGTACGCTGCGCCTGTGGCGAACGTTCAAGTCGTCGAGCGCTTCTTCGACGCGGCAGCGCGGCGCGACACCGACGCGATGCGGGAGCTGACGGACCCCGACGTCGAGTGGCACACGACACGCGAGCTCCCCGGGGGCGGCGTCTTCCGCGGCCAGGCTGCGGTCGAGGAGGTCCTGCGCGACCAGGCCGACACGTTCGACGACTTCTCGGTGGAGCCGGAACAGGTTCGCGAGGTTGGCGAACAGGTCGTAGTGTTCGCGCGTCTGAGCGGCCGGATCAAGGGCACGGGCCATGCGGTGGAGCAACCCGTGGGTCAGGTGTGGACCGTCCGCGACGGTCGCGTGGTGCGTTTCCGCGCGTACCTGGACCGCGAGGAGGCGATGCGCGTAGCGCAAGAGGAGATGACGGGATGAGCGAGATTGCGCAGGGGATTCACCGGCTCGGCAGCCGGTACGTCAACTGGTACCTGCTGGTGACCGACGCGGGCATCGTCGTGGTGGACACAGGGCTTCCGGCGCACCGGGAGCAGCTCCCGGACCTGCTGCGGGGAATGGGGCGCGGCATGGACGACGTGCGCGCGGTGCTGCTGACGCACTGGCACGCCGACCACCTGGGCAACGCCAACTGGATCGGCGCGGAGGCGGGCGTGCCGGTCTACGTCCACGAGGCGGACGCGGCGATCGTGCGCGGCGAGGAGAAGATGCACACGCCGAACTTCTTCCCGTACCTGTGGCGTCCCACGATGGTCCGCTACCTGGCCAGCGTCGTTCGCGAGGGAGCCGCGCGCGTGAAGCCCGTGGCCGGTGAGGTGCGCACCTTCGGCGACGGCGACGTGCTCGACGTGCCGGGCGGGCCGCGCGTCGTGCACGTCCCGGGGCACACCGCGGGCCACTGCGCCTTCGTGCTCTCAGACCGCGGCGTGGTCTTCGCCGGCGACGCGCTCGCCACCACCGACACGCTGCGCTGGAAGGGCGACCCGCGGCTGCTGCCGATCCAGGCCGACCGCGCCCTCGCGCTGCGCTCGCTCGACCGCCTGGACGAGTTCGACGCGCCGCTGCTGCTCACGGGCCACGGCGAACCGTGGACACGCGGCGTGCGCGCGGCGCTGCAATCCGCGCGCTCGGCTCAGTAGGGCGGCCGCGGCGTTTCTGGACGCGCCGTCTGCGCTCCTGCACGTTCGCCGCAGTCAACAGAAAGGGGTATGCCTTGTCGTCGACCACGCGGGACATGGAGCTCAAGGGCCGCCATCGCGCGATGTGGGCATTCGGGCGATTACCCGTCGATGGTCGGCATGCGCGTGCTCGCCGTGGCGGCGGGCACGGGCAACGCCTCGATTCCGGCGGCGCAGCGCGGCGCGCAGGTCACGGTCGCCGACGAGCTGGTCCGGGTGTGCGGTCCCAACGGCACGATCGGCTTGCTGAGCTGGACGCCGGAGGGCATGCTGGGCGCGCTGTTACGACGAGCACTTCAAGGCGCGCTACGGGCCGACGATCGCGGCGCGTGCCAACGCCGAGCGCGGTGGCCGCGCCGCCGAGTTCGACGAGGCGCTGGACCGCTTCTGCGAGGAGTGGAACCGCGGCGGCGAGGACGGGGCACGGTTCGAGAAGGAGTACCTGCTCGCGGTCGGCACGCGGCGCTGACCGGCGCCGCGCTCAGCGCGCGCGAGCGATCCGCGCGCGCAGCTGCTCGACGATGTGCGGCGCGTTGGGCGTCTTGGCCCGCATCGTGATCTCGCCGGAGAGCTTGGGCTGGCCGGAGCGGTCGTAGTCGACGCGGATCGCGACGGTGTCGTCCCCCTCCAGGCTGACGTCGACCATGCCCAGGTGCGGGCTGGAGAACTCGCTGTTGGCCAGCTTCACGCGCCCGTTGCGGCAGTACAGGACGAAGCGCTTCTCGCTGATCCCCAGCGCCATCCGCTCAGGCGTGATCTTGCCGTGGTGACGCCGGCCCGGCGCCTTGAAGTGCTTGTAGCGCAGGCTGCCGCTCAGCCCCTCCTCGATCAGCACGAGCCCCTCGGACTCCAGCGCCGCGCGCAGCTTCGGCCGCAGCGTCCCCTTGCCGAGCAGCAGCCGGCCGAGGAAGCTCACCCGGTGGGCACGGTGGGCGGGATGTTCTGGTTGAGCGCGAACACGTTGTCCGGGTCGTACTCGTCCTTGAGCGCGACCAGCCGGGCGAACTTCTCGTCGCCGTAGGAGGCGCGCAGGCGCGCCGCGCCCTCGTCGGCGCCGATGAAGTTGGGCGGCGCCTGGTAGTGCGTCCACGGCCGCATGGCCTCCATGAACGCGCGCGCGCACGCCGTCTCGTGCTCGGCCAGCGCCGGGTCCTGCCACATCGCCAGGTAGAAGTAGAACCACTTCGACTCGGGCAGGTTGAGCGCCATCGCGTCGCGGTCCGTGCGGTCCAGCGCGCCGCCGAGCGGCGCGAAGATGATCTGGGTGAACGGCGACTGGGGCTCGGCGGCCAGCGCGACTGCAGTGTCGATCGCCTCGTCGGGCAGCTCGCGCAGGTAGTCGACCTTCAGGTACTCGGAGATCCCCCACGGATTGCCGGCGTCGATCATCTGCTGCACCGCCACGTAGGGCATGGGCTGGACCATCTTCACCAGCGGCTCGCCCCACTCCACCAGCGGGCGCAGGACCTCCTCGCCCTCCCGCGGATCGCCGGCGTAGACCACGATCAGGCCGGTCGCGGGCTTGCCCCGCGCCTCCTCGGGCACGAACTCCTCGGGCGGCGCGGTGAGCAGCGCCAGGCCGCCCCCGACCTCGTCGGGCGCCTGCTCGACGAAGTCGCGGTAGAAGCGCATGAGCTCGGGCGCGGCCGACCGGGGGTGCATGATCATCCCGGCGTAGACGATCGGCCCGATTGGATGCAGGCGGAACTCGAACTCGGTCACGACCCCGAAGTTGCCGCCGCCGCCCTTCAGGCCCCAAAAGAGCTCCGGGTTCTCGTCGGCGCTGGCGCGCAGCACGCGGCCGTCCGCGGTCACGACCTGCGCGGAGATCAGGCTTTCGCACGTGGCGCCGAGCTTGCGGTCGATCCAGCCCGAGCCGCTGCCCAGGGTGAGGCCGGCGATCCCGGTGTGGGTGACCCGGCCGCCCGTGACGGCCAGGCCGTGCTCCTGCGTGGCGGCGTCGAACTCCCCCCAGGTCAGTCCGGCGCCGAAGCGGCCAGTCCGGGCCTCGGCGTCGATCTCGATGTTCTTCATCGGGCCCGTGTCGATGACGAGCCCGCCGTCGCAGGAGCAGTACCCGGCGGTCGAGTGCCCGCCGCCGCGCACCGCCACGGCCAGTTCCTGCTCGCGCGCGTGCGCGAGGGCGGCCTGCACGTCGCCCGGCGTGGCGCAGCGGGCGATGAGGGCGGGGCGCTTGTCGATCGCCCCGTTGAAGATCTGGCGTGCCTCGTCGTAACCCGGGTCGTCCGGTCGGATCAGCTCGCCCGTGAACTGCGAGTCCAGCGTCGTCTGGGTGCTCATGTCTCTCCCCGCTCTATTCGCTTCGCCCGATCCTAACGGCGTGGCGGAGCGCCGTGGCCTTGACTTCGCCTGCCCCGGCGATACAGACTCGCGCAGGGCTTTCAACTGACGGGAGGTGCCCATGATCGATCCGATCGCGACCGCGACGATCGCGCCGCGCAAGGCGCGCGCGGACGACTTGCCGGAGCTTTCGCAGACGCTGGCGGAAGCGTTCTTCGCCGATCCGGTGTTCAGCTGGTGGATCCCCGAGGACGACCGGCGGCGAGAGATCCTGCCCGAATTCTTCGGGGCGATCGTCGAGGCGAACCTCGAGCACGACGAGATCTACGCCGTCGAGGACCTCGTCGCCGGCGCGGTGTGGAACCCGCCGGACGTCGAGGGCGACGACGAGGCGCTGGTCGCGGAGCTCGGGGCGCGCTGCGGCGAGTACGCGGACACGCTGTACGAGGTCTTCGAGCTGATGAGCGAGGCGCACCCGCGGGAGTCGCACTACTACCTGTTCTTCCTCGGCACCCGGCCGCGGTGGCAGTCGCGCGGCCTGGGCTCGGCGCTGATGCGCCCGGTCCTGCAGGCTTGCGACGAGCGCGGGCTGCCCGCCTACCTGGAGGCGACCTGCGAGCGCAACGTGAAGCTGTACCAGCGCCACGGGTTCGAGCTGACGGGCGAACTCCCGTTGCCCGACGGGCCCAACCTGTGGCCGATGTGGCGCGACCCGAGGTGAATGAGCACCAGGGTTCCTAGCGCACTCTCGGAGTCCTTCCAGGGCGAGCTCGTCGGGCCGGACCATCCCGGCTACGACGAGCACCGCAAGGTCTGGAACGGCTCGATCGACCGGCGCCCGGCGCTGATCGCGCGCTGTGCGGGAGTGGCGGACGTCGTCGCGGCGGTCCGCTTCGCGCGCGAGGCGGGGCTGGAGGTGGCCGTCCGCGGCGGGGGACACAGCTTCCCCGGCCTGTCCGTGTGCGACGGCGGGCTGGTGATCGACCTCGGTCCGATGCGCGACGTCCGCGTCGATCCGCAGGCGCGCACGGCGACGGCTCAGGCCGGCGTGCTGTGGGGCGAGCTCGACCGGGCGACGCAGGCGCACGGCCTGGCGACGACCGGCGGGATCGTCACCCACACCGGCGTCGCCGGTCTGACGCTGGGCGGCGGGATCGGCTGGCTGCAGCGCAAGCACGGGCTCACGATCGACCGGCTGGTCTGCGCCGACGTGGTGACCGCCGACGGCGACGTCGTGAAGGCGAGCGCCACGGAGAACCCGGACCTGTTCTGGGGCCTGCGCGGCGCGGGCGGCAATTTCGGGATCGTCACCGAGTTCGAGTTCCGCCTCGACCCCGTCGGCCCGACCGTGCTGGCCGGGCCGATCTTCTGGCCCATCGAGCAGTCGCCCGACCTGCTGCGCTTCTACCGCGACTGGATCGCCGAGGCGCCCGACGAGCTCATGACGATCGTGGTCCACCGCCAGGCGCCCGCGCTGGACTTCGTGCCGCGCGAGCTGCACGGGAAGCTGGTCGCGATCGTCGCGTGCTGCTACGCGGGGCCGATCGAGGAGGGGGAGAAGGTCGTGCGCCCGTTGAAGGGCTTCGGGTCACCGGTGCTCGACGCCTGCGTGCCCAAGCCCTACGTGGACCACCAGTCGATGTTCGACCCGAGCTTCCCGCACGGCTGGTGGTACTACTTCCGCGCCTGCGACGTCGCCGAGCTCAGCGACGACGTCATCGACATCACGGTCGCGCACGCGCTGCGCATCGACTCCCCGCGCACGTCCTTCCCGATCTGGCAGCTGGGCGGCGCGCTGGCGCGGGTGGACGAGGACGAGACGGCGTTCCAGGGCCGCAGCGCGGGCCACACCTTCAACCTCAGCGGCGTCACCGAGGGCCCCGACGGCTTCGACGCACAGCGCGAGTGGGTCCGGACCTTCTGGTCCGCGCTGGAGCCCCACCACACGAGCGTCTACGTGAACTTCCTCATGGACGAGGGGGACGAGGGCATCCGCCGCGCCTACGGGCCGGCCAAGTACGAGCGCCTGAAGCAACTCAAGCGCCGCTGGGACCCGGACAACTTCTTCCACCTCAACCAGAACATCCCGCCGGGGTAGGGCGGTCTACGGGGCGGGTGGTTCGCGCACGGCGACCACTTCGAGTCCTTCGATCCCCACGAAGTCCGCGGGGTTGAAGGTGTAGACGGGCAAGTCGTTCGCGAGAGCGATCGCGGCGATCATCGCGTCGTAGGCGCGCGCGGCGGTCTTGCGCCCGGCTTGGCGAAGCGAGGCGGCGACTTGTCCGAAGGCGCGCGCCGCGGCGGCGTCGAATGGCAACGGCTCGAAGTCGGCCTCGGCCTGCTGGAGATGGGCCTGACGCGCAGCGCGCTCCTGCTCGTCATCTGCCACGAGCGGGCCAACGGACAGCTCCGCGAGGGTCACGGTCGTCATGAGCGGCTCGGCCGGAAGTGCGCGGGCGTCCTGAAGGCGGCGCAGCCGGATCACCGTGGACGTGTCGAGGATTCCGCGCGTGCTCACAGGCGGGGATCGAGGAGCCGGTCGACATCGGCGCGCAGCGCTTGCGGATCGACAGCCGGAAGTCGGCGCCAGCGATCGAGCAGCACCTCCGCCGAGAGAGGGCTAGGTGAAGCCGGTCGCAGCTCGGCAACCGGCCTTCCTGCGCGCGTGATCGTGATCTGCTCCCCGCGTGCCGCGCGATCGACGACATCGCCGCCGTGGTTGCGAAGCTCGCGGATGCTCACTCTGGCCATGCAAAGACCGTATCACACGTGATACGGACAGGTGTCGCGGTCGTTACACAAGGCGGGTCGCGGGCGGGACAGACGTGCTCCACGGGCGGCCGTACGTTGCGAGAGGTCCCCTAAACATCTTCCGAGGAGCCTCTGAGAATGACCTTCGCCGCCCCATCGCACCGCCGCCTGATCGGCCTGTTCGTCGCCGCCATCCTGCTCGTCTCGGCGCTCGGCGCCGCCGACGCGCGGGCGGGCGTGCACCAGCAGACCACCTACGTCAAGGCCGGGAGCTACCGCACGCTGGCCACGCTGTGGAACACCAGCGCCAAGGCCGAGTTCCTGTGTCCGGCCGGCGCGAAGATCCGCGTCCGCTACGGCGGCGGCTGGTTCGCGTTTCACCGCCAGAACCAGACGCTGGACTGCACGAACGCCAAGCGCCTGTCGGTCGGCAAGTTCTCGGCCATCGTCGCGCGGATGCAGATCAAGGTCGCCGAGTCCGGAAACGTCAACTGGGCCTACATCACCGAGGGCCCCTCCTGAGGCGGCTCGGTTCCGACTAGGCATAAGCCGTTCCCCACGTTACGCTCGCCCCGGTGGGGGTGACCGCGGAACTGGAACGGCTGCGACACGCGTGCGCGGCGGTGGCCGCACTTGCGGCCTGCCTGCTCGGGGTCGCCGCCACCGCCGCGCACGCCGCGTTCCCGGGTCGCAACGGCCAGATCGTCTTCTCGACGGGCCCGACGCCGGACCTCTTCGCGATCGACTTCGACGGGCGCAACGCGCGGCCCGTCGCCGTCCGCCCGGCCCGCGACGAGAACCCGAGGTGGTCGCCCGACGGCGAGAAGGTCGGCTGGGTCTCCTACGGCACCGGCCGCGCGCAGATGATGGTGGCCGACGCCGACGGCACGAACGTGCGCCGGCTCGCCCCCCACCCGACGAGCTACGACTACGGGCCGTCCTGGTCGCCCGACGGGCGCAAGATCCTCTTCCTGAGCGGTCGCGACGGCACCGGAACCACCGAGGTCTACGTCGCCGACGCGGACGGCACGAACGTGCGGCGGCTCACCTTCCGGCCGCTGGAGGACGCGAGTCCGGTGTGGTCGCCGGACGGCACGAAGATCGCCTGGAGCTCGCGCGAGACCAACCGGTCGAAGTTCGACATCTACGTCATGAACGCCGACGGGTCCGACCAGCGCCTGTTGATCGAGCGTCCGGCGGTGCAGGACAGCTCGCCGGCCTGGTCGCCGGACGGCCGGCAGATCCTCTGGTCCTCGTACAACCGCGGCGGCGAGATCTGGGTCGCCAACGCCGACGGCACCGGCATGAAGCGCGTCTACAAGACGCCCTATCTCCTCTACTCGCCCGTCTGGTCCCCGGACGGCAGGTTCATCGCGTTCACGGAGCGCCGCGGCAGCGGCGACAGCAGGCCGTTCGACGTGTGGGTGATGCGGGCCGACGGCAGCGGCGCGTCGCTCGTGATCGGCATCGACCGCCGCCCCTCCGCCGTCTCGATCGACTGGCAGCCCTTCGCGGACCGGGGCGCCCAGCCCGCCTCGCTGCTGCGCGACGGCGGCGCGGAGGGCGGGTTCGGCGGCTACTTCGTCGGGGTCCCGTACCTGGTCCCGGGCTGGGAGACCAACGGTGGCCTGACCGCGCTGCGCTACGGGCTTCCGGGTTTCCCGTCGGAGGCGACCCCGCCGCCCGTCGTCGCCGCGGGACGCTTCCCGGTGGGAGGCGTGCGGCCCGGTGACGGCGGCCGGCGCTTTTTGTTCGGCGGCGTGCAGGCCGTCTCGACGGCGGTCCAGGGCGTGGACCTCGCCGAGCGGGCGGCCGAGATCGACACGGGGCGCGCCAGCGTGACCTTGTCGGGCCTCCTCGGCGGCCGGGGGACGGAGACCGACGAGGGCACGGTCGTGGGGACGTTCCTGGACGCGACGGGCAAGGCGCTGGGACTCGTCCAGATCGGGCCCGTGACGCCGGCCGACCGCGGCAACGCGACCCGCTTCGTCAGCCGCCTGCAGACCGCGACGCTGCCCGCGGGGACCCGGAAGGTCCGCGTGACGCTCACCGCGACGCGCCGCGCGGGTACCACCAACGACGCCTACTTCGACAACCTGGCGCTCACGTACACCAAGCCGGAGGACCCGCCCCCGGCCGAGCCGCCGCCGCCCGTCGTTCCACCGCCCGCCACGCCGCCCGGGCGCGACGCCGGCGCCGACGGCGGCGGACCCGCGGGCGGGGGAGCGGGACCGGGACCGGCCGCCGGCCGGCTCAGCCGCCTGCGGATCGCGCCGAGGCGCTTCGCGGTCGCCAATCGCCGCACGGCGACGATCGCCCGCGGCGCCCAGATCACCTACCGACTGAGCCGCGCCGGACTGGTCACGATGAGGATCGTCCGCGTCCGGCCGGGCCGCCGAGTCGCCCGGGGCCGCTGCGTCGCGCCCACGCGCGCCAACCGCGGCCGGCGGCGCTGCACCCGGGTGACGCGCGTCACCACCATGCTGCGCCGCAGCCGGACGGGCGCGAACTCCGTCGCCTTCTCCGGCCGCGTCGGCCGCCGAACGCTCGTCTCCGGCACGTACCGCCTCACCGCCTCGGCCGCGAATCGCGCGTCCGTGACGTTCCGGATCGTCCGGCGCTAGCCGTCCTTCCCGTACTCGTCGTGCAGGTTCCACCATCCGTAGGGAGGGGTCTGCGGGTAGCCCTCGGGCGAGTCCTCCCACTCCTCCTGGCGCCCGAGCGCCGTGATGTCGAGGTAGTTCCAGGTGCTGCCCATCGCCTCGTCGCCGCGCTCATTGACGAAGTAGGTGCGGAAGATCCGGCCTTCGTCGTCGCGGATGAGCGCGTTGGTCCCGTGCCACTCGCCCACGCCGAAGTCGGCATCGAAGTCGTCGGTCAGCGTGTACCAGGGCATGTCCCAGCCCATCCGCGCCTTCCAGCGCTCGATGTCGGGCTGCGGCGCGCGCGAGACGAAGGCGAGCGTGGTGTCGCGCGCGTTGAGGTGGGCGAGGTGGGCGACCTGGTCGGCGAGGAACGAGCAGCCGCGGCAACCCCGCTCCGGCCAGCCCTTCACGCCGGGCTCGTAGAAGAAGCGGTAGACGATCAGCTGCCGGCGGCCCTCGAAGAGGTCGAGCAGCGTCGCCTCCCCACGCGGGCCCTCGAAGCGGTAGTGCTTCTCGACCGCCATTCGCGGCATCCGGCGGCGCTGGGCCGCTAGGGCATCGCGGGCACGGGTCAGCTCCTTCTCCTTGACGAGCAGCTCCTGACGGGCGGCCTCCCACTCCTGGGGCGACACGATCGGCGGGGCGTTCATGGCGAGCGTTCCTCCTTCAGATGGTCATTGACGGCGTCGGAACATACGGCTCTGGAGCGCCGGTTGCTGGTAGGGTCGCGGCTCGATTCGGGAGCGGGTTGGGAGGAGTGGGGATGACGAAGCTCGGAGGGTTCGCCGTCGTTCGTTACGCGTCCATGATGGTGGTGGTCTGGGCGTGCGCGCTGGTCGCCGCACCCTCGGCGGGCGCGAACCACGTTCCGCCGCGGTACTACACGCTTCAGATCCCGGCACGCGACGACGCTCCGCCGAACACGCGTCTGTACGCCACGCTCGGCGGCGTCGGGAACGGCAACCGGATCGGAGACCCGGTCATCCTGGCGACGCGCTCCGGCCTCAACGCCAGGCAGGAGTGGCTGCTGATCGATCCCAAGTACCCGAACCTGCCGGAGGAGGTAGTGAGGGGCGGTACAGGGTGGGATTGCTGGCTGATCATCTGCGTCCCCGGCTTCGAGGGCAAGCCAGGGAACACGCGCAGCTCGCGCGCGAAACTGGTCAGCCGCTACTCCGGCAAGTGCCTGAGCATCGCCGGCACGGTGAGCGCCGGCGCGGACATCGTCCAGCGGACCTGCCGTGAGACCGATCCCAAGCAGGTGTGGTGGATCACCGTCGACATCCGCCGGACCCATACCGTGGTGACGCCCATCCACTGGTACCGCTACGGCGAGCTGCGATGCCTCGGGCACGGTCCGCGCCGCGCCGGGAGGCAGCTGACCGTCCACCGGCGGCTGAGGTCCAGCGAGCCCTGCCCGCACTGGGTGGTCCACCACGCGGTCAGCGCCTCGTGGCGGCGGCCGTTCACGAATCCGTTCTGAGGCCGCTCAGAACGGGCTCTCCGCGGTCACCTCGAGCGCCGCGGACCCGGCCGGTCGCCGCGTGCGGTCGCCGGGGAACAGCGCGACGAACTCCGCGGTCCCGTCGACGGGGAAGCGGCGCGAGAAGGTCCCGTCGGGTCCCACCCGCGCGCTCGCGTATTGCCACTCCGCGTACCGCCGCTGCTGCCGCCCTCCTCCGAACAGGTCCACGAAGAAGTCGCCCCTGTAGGCGATCGTCACGCGACCGGAGCCGCCCGGAACGAGGCGTCCGCGGACGGTGATCCTCGCCCGTCGCGGAAGCCGCCTCAATCCTGTGGTCAGCCTGAGCGCACTGGCCGCCCCGCTGTCGCCGCCGGAGTGCGTGTAGAGCACCCCCGAGGCGGGGCTTGTGGGTCGCACGGGGTTGAACGCGATCAGGCCGGTGCGGCCGATGGCCGCGAGCGACAGGATCGCGCGCTCGCTGACGAGCTGCGGGCGCCACTCGCGGCCGCCGTTCGTCGTGCGCAGCACGTAGCTGCCGTCCTCGCTCGCGGGGCCGCGCCCGAAGCGCTCCTTGACCGCCAGCCACCCCGACTGCTCGGTCGAGAACGCCAGGTCGTAGACGTCGTCGACACCGGTCGCCACGACCTCCCTCCACGGCCTGCCGCCGTCGCGGGTGAAGAAGAGTCGCCCGCCGGACACCGCGTAGCCGGCGCGGGCGCTGACGAAGTCGACCGCGTCGAGCTCGCGACGAACGGGCAGCAGTCCCCGGCCGGGCCTGCGCAGCTCCCGCCAGGTGCGTCCCTGGTCCTGTGAGAGGTACAGCGCCTGCGGGCCAGACGCGACGAGCGCGCTGCCGGCCTGGTCGACGTCGGTCAGCTGCGCCAGCTCGCGCGTCGAGCCGGGCGCGAACCGCCCGACCGTAGCGGGCCGGAAGTGGCGCCCTCCGTCGGTGGAGCGGCGGATCCCACGGCTGCCGATCAGCAGCACGGTCGAAGGATCGGGCGCATGAAGGGCGTACGCGAACTGTCGCTCGCTGACGACCTGCCAAGTGGTGCCGCCGCTGGCGCTGCGCCGCACGCGCCCGTTGTTGTCGAGCACGTAGCCGACCGTCGCGGCCGGGAACGAGACGTCGAGGATGCGGTCATCGCCCCGCAGGAGCGGGATCTCCCCCAGGGTCAGCCACGTCCGGCCGCCGTCGCTCGTGCGCACGAGGCCACGACCGCCGAACGCGAACGCCGTGTTCTGCGTCTTCGCGCGCACCTTCGCGAAGCCGTGCGCCGGCGCCGATCCGATCTGGCGCCACGTCAGCCCGCCGTCGTCGGACACCGTGGTCGCCGAGCGGTACGCGAAGCCGGCCGTCCGCGCTCCGACCGCGACCGCGCGCGCCGGCGACGCGAAGGCGACCGACCCCACGGCCGTCGGCGTCGCGACCTGGGCTGCCGTGGCCCCCCCGTCACCGGTGCGCAGCAGGTCGGTCCCGGGGAAGTAGTTCGTGATCAGGCAGGTGTTGGCGTCCGCGCAGCGGATCTGCTGGAGCTGGCGGTTCGCGCCGGGCGGGATCGCCAGCGGCTGCCAGCTCGCGCCGCCGTTGCTCGTCTTGAGCCAGGTCTGGTTGCCGGCGGCGTACCCCGTGGAGGCATCGACGAAGTGGACGCTCGCCAGCTCGCCGACGTCGTCAGCCGAGACCACCTGCGTCCACGACGCCGCGCCGTCGGTGGTGCGGAAGATCGTGCCGGTACCGGTGAGCACGACTCCCGTGCTGGCGGATACGAACTCCATGGCGACCGGGTAGCTGACGTTCGGTACGGGAGTGGCCGGATCGGCGCTCGACAGCCGTCCGCCGACCATGCGCAGGACGCGGTTGTCCCGCAGCACGACGTAGCCGGCGTCGGGCGAGGGGAACGAGGCGTCGACCACGTGTCCCGAGCTGTCGCATGTCGTCTGCGACCGGAAAGAGCCGCTCAGCGTCCGGCCCCCGTCGTCGGATCGCCAGAGCTCGCACTCCCCGCCGAAGACGAGCGCATCGGGGCGGCCGGCGATCTCGAGGACGCTCAGTTCCGCCGGAGCATCGGTGGGTATCCCCGTCCAGCTCGTGCCACCGTCGTCGCTGCGCAGCAGCGTCCCGAACGCGCCGACGGCGTAGGCGCGGTTGCCGGCAAACTCGACCTCCCGCAAGTTGTTCCCCTGCGGCTGCGGCAGTCCCCACTCCCAGCCGGAGTGGGGGACGGTCACGGCGTGGGCCGTCGCGGCGGCGGTCAGCCAAATCCCCGTCGCCGCCGTTGCGAGTCGCGCCGCACGGCGCAAGCTCCACCTGCCCATCGCATGCTCCCGTCGTAGCCGCGCGGGGAGCTCCCCGCCGTCCCGTGGGCGAGGCTAGTCGGGCGGCCGGCCCGATGTCAACGCGGACGAATGTGAACCGTAGGGCGGCGCGGCCCTACCTGCGCGCGCGCCGCGGCGCTGGCGCTATGTTCCGAAGCCGTCGTAGGGGGTACTAGCGCAGGGGGGGATATGAGCACGACTCGAACGAGCGCGTGGCGACTGACGGTGGGGATCCTGATTGGCGGCCTGGCGATGCCGGCTGCCGCGGCGGCGCACCTGGAGCGCCCGTCGTACTGGCCCGACCCCGCCCCCGACACCGCGGTGAGCCCGCCGGCCGGCGGCGGCGTCCCCACGGCGCGCTCGCTGGAGTCCGCGGTCACCGGCGAGGGGCCCGGCGAGGTCCGCGTCGTGTGCCAGGGCCGCAAGGGCAGCGGGTCGATGGCCCTGGCCCGCGAGTCGATCGCCGCGGCGCGCACGCAGGGGTTCCGGCTGCGTCCGAGCCAGCCCGAGGAGCACCTGACCAAGGCGCAGGCCCAGGACCTGCTGCGGCTCAACGACGCCCTGCGCCGGATGTGCGCGTACGACTCGATCCAGCGCGCGGTCACGGACTCCGGCAACAACGACCGCATCGTGATCATGCCCGGCCGCTACACCGAGCCGGAGTCGCGCAGCCAGCCGCAGAACGACCCGCGCTGCGTTCCCGAGCTGCTCCAGCGCGACGCCAGCGGCGACGCGACCCCCAGCTACGAGTACCAGGCGACCTGCCCCAACGACCAGAACCTGGTCTACGTGCAGGGCCGCGCGGTCAAGGGCGAGCCGCTCGAGCAGCCGCGCGAGGACCGCCAGGGCATCCCCGAGCAGGAGCTGGGCGAGTGCGTGCGCTGCAACCTCCAGATCGAGGGCAGCGGCGCCAAGCCCGAGGACGTGATCATCGACGCCGGCGACGCCTACGCGGGCACTGGCCCCGAGGCGCGCCCGGGGGCGCACGCCAAGCACGTCGTCCTGCGCGTCGACCGCGCCGACGGCTTCGTCGGGCGCAACATGCTCATGCGCGGCGGCAGCGAGTTCGGCTTCTACACCGAGGAGACCGACGGCGTCCTGCTCGACCGCACGAAGTTCTTCTGGAACGCCGATTACGGCCATCTCAGCTTCACCAGCGACCACCACGTCGTGCGCAACTGCGACGGCATGGGCGCGGGCGACGCGGCGATCTACCCCGGGGCCACGCCGGAGACCGGCTCCCAGGCCACCGACTTCTATCCGGACGCGCCGCGCGCCAACACGGTGATCGAGCGCTGCGACATGCGCAACTCGGCGCTGGGCTACTCGGGGTCGATGGGCAACGCGGTCCGGATCACGAACAACCACATCTACGGCAACACGACCGGCATCGCGAGCGACACGCTGTCCTCGGCCGGCCACCCCGGGTTCCCGGCGGACAGCGCCGAGGTCGACAACAACTTCATCTACTCCAACAACTTCGACGTCTACTCCCCGACTTCGCCGGTCGACCCGCTGGTCGGGGTCCCGATCGGCGGCGGGATCATCTACGCCGGCTACAACGACGCGCGGATCCACGACAACTGGTTCTTCGACAACTGGCGCTTCGGGACGATGCTGTTCGCGGTGCCCGACGCGCTGACGAGCTTCGGCGGCCCGGAGGGCGAGGTGTACCCGGGCGTGTCGTGCCTGGGGGCACCCGAGAACGGGCTGTCCACGTCGTGCGGCAACGACCAGTTCGACAACCGCATGGGACAGGTCCCCGCCGGGTTCGAGTTCCCCGAGGCGCTCGACCGCTACGGCGTGCCGCACGGCGAGGCGAGCGCGCAGTCGCTGCCCAACGGCGTGGACTTCTGGTGGGACGAGTTCGTCTCGAACCGGTGGAACTGCTGGTACGGCAACACCGGGCCCGACGGGACCGGCGCGAGCGTCACGGGCTCCGGCGACGCGGGCCGGCTCCCCGGCATCCCGCCCAACCTGCTGCCGGATTGCCTCGGGGGGACCAACCCCGACCTGAGCGTGGGGAACGGCGACGTGGCCAAGGAGGCGTACCTGATCGACTGCGCCAACGGGCCCGACGAGGACACCGGCCCGCTCGACTGCGACTGGTGGACGACGCCGCCGCGGCCGGGCAGCGCCGCCGCCGCGCAGCGCGCCGGCGAGGTGGCCGTCGCGTCGCGGCGCTTCGCGCTGACGCCGGAGGCGCGCCGCCTACGCCAGCGGATGGAGGCGCTCGCCGCCGGGAAGGGCTAGGCCGGTGCGCCGCGCCTGCGCGTGGGTGGCCGTCGCGGCCGCGGCCGCCGTCGCGGGATGCGGCGGGCAGGACGAGGGCCGCGCGTCCGGCGCCGCGGTCAAGCCGGTCGGGCCGGAGAGCGCGGGGTCCGTCGTGCAGTACGCGGACTGCGGCGACTGGCGACGGGGAAGCCCCGCCGCCCGCCGCGTGACCGTGGAGCGCCTGCGCGGACACCTGACCCCCCAGCGCTCGCGCACGGCGGCCTCGCCGCTGAGTGACGAGCGCGCCTACCGCCTGCTCCAGCGCGCCTGCGCGCCGGCCTACGCGGAGAGCCTGCGGCTCTACAAGCTCTACGTGCGCATGCAGGGCTTCGCGCCGCTGAGCGAGTAGAGCCGCAGGGACGTCTAGCTGCTCTTCGCGTAGTCCCCGAACTCGCCGAAGTCCACGAGGACGCACGGCTCGTCGCCCACGACCTCGGCGTCGTGCCCGGGCGGGATCGCGCACACGTCGCCGGGCCCGACCTCCCCGTCCGTGCCGTCGTCCATGACGACCCGCATCCGTCCCGAGACGACGTAGCCGAGGTGCGAGACCTGGCACGAGTCCGTCCCGGCGATCGGCTTGACGTTCTCCGACCACTTCCAGCCGGGCTCGAAGACGCCCCGCCCGATGGTCCTACCGCCCACCTGCACCACGTCCGCGTGGCCGTTGCCCTGGAACTGGCGCACTTCGTCAGGCGACTCGAACGTCTTGATCTCGACTGAAGCCATCTGGATCCCCTCGGTTGCTTTGTATCAGTCGAATCTAACCGCGCCGGAGGGGCGTGGCAAGCGACCGACGCCGGAGGTCCAGCCCGTCACAATCTCCGGGCATGTCCGTCATCAGCCGCAACAACGTGGTGCAGCACGGGCCGCCGGACGGACAGCCGATGGTGCTCGCGCACGGCTTCGGCTGCGATCAGAACATGTGGCGCTACGTGTGGCCGGCATTTGCGGACCGCTACCGCATCGTCCTCTTCGACCACGTGGGCGCCGGCGGGGCCGACCCGGGGGCCTGGGACCCGCAGCGGTACGCCTCGCTGGACGGCTACGCGGACGACGTGCTGGAGATCTGCCGCGAACTGGAGCTGCGCGACGCCGTGTTCGTCGGGCATTCGGTCAGCGCGATGATCGGCGCCCTGGCCGCCGCCGCGGAGCCGGAGCGGTTCGCGCGGCTGGTCCTGATCGGCCCGTCGCCGCGGTATGTCGACGACGACGGTTACGTCGGCGGGTTCAGTCGCGAGGACATCGAGGGTCTCCTGGAGTCGCTGGAGAGCAACTACCTCGGATGGTCGAGCGCGATGGCGCCGGTGATCATGGGCAACCCGGACCGCCCCGAGCTGGCCGACGAGCTCACCAACAGCTTCTGCCGCGCCGACCCGCGCATAGCGGCGCAGTTCGCCCGCGTCACGTTTCTGTCCGACAACCGTGACGACCTTGCTCGCGTCCGGACGCCCAGCCTCGTGCTCCAGTGCTCGAGCGATGCGATCGCGCCGGAGGCCGTGGGGGAGTACGTGCACCGCGAGCTGCCGGACAGCCGCTTCGTGCGGCTTCAGGCGACCGGCCACTGCCCCAACCTCAGCGCGCCGGAGGAGACGATCGCGGCGATGCAGGCCTTCCTGGACTCGTGAAGGCGGAGCCGGAGCTCCTCGAGGAGGCGGCCGCCGACCTCTTCGAGGACGCGCCGTGCGGCTACGTTCTCACGCGACCCGACGGGACCATCGTCAAGGTCAACCGGACCTTCGAGTCCTGGACGGGATACTCGCGTGGACAGCTCGTCGCCGCCCGGCGCTTCCAGGACATGCTGGCCCCGGGGGGTCGGATCTACTACGAGACGCACTTCGCGCCGCTTCTGCACATGCAGGGCGCGGTGCGCGAGATCGCGATCGAGCTCGTGCGCGCCGACGGATCCAGGCTTCCGGCGCTGGTCAACGCCACGCTGGGGCGCGACGAGGCGGGTCGTCCGCGGGTCGTGCGGGCGACGGTCTTCGACGCGACGGACCGGCGGCGCTATGAGGACGAGCTGCTGCGGGCCCGGCGCCGTGAGGAGGAGACGGCCGACGCGCTCCAGCGCGGCCTGCTGGCGGGAACGCTGCCAACCGCGCCGGGGCTGGAGCTGGAGGTCGCCTACCGGCCCGGGGTCAGCGGCCTGGCGGTGGGAGGCGACTGGTACGACGCGTTCTGGCTGCGGGAGGGCGAGGCCGTGGGGCTCGTGGTGGGAGACGTGGCCGGTCGCGGCATCGGCGCGGCGGCGACGATGGGCCAGCTGCGCAGCGCCCTGCGCGCGCTGGCGTCGACCGGCCTGGCGCCCGCGCGCCTGCTGGCCGCGCTGGACGGATACGTCCGGCGCCACGGCGTCGGCCCGGCGACGACGCTGGTGTACGCGGAGCTGGAGCTCGCCCCGCCCCGGCTGCGCTTCGCGTGCGCCGGCCATCCACCGCCCCTGCTCGCCATCCCCGGCCAAGCGCCGTTCTTCGCGTGGGAGGGCCGGACGGCGCCCCTCGACTTTCACCTGGACGCGCGGCCGCTCGCCGAGGCGTCGCAGGCGCTGACTCCCGGCAGCACGGTCGTCCTCTACAGCGACGGTCTCGTCGAGCGGCGCTTCGAGCCGCTGGACGCGGGCCTGGAGCGGCTGCGCGAAACGGTGGCGGCACACGACCACGCGTCCGCGGCGCAGCTTCTCGACGCGATCGTCGCCGCGCACCACAATCCCGATCACGCGGACGACGTGTGCCTGCTCGTCGCGCGCATCACGGCGCGATCCCCAGCACCGCCGTCCCGAAGGCCGTCCGGTGACCCTGGTCGAAGTGAAACGGTCGTTCCGCTCCGTCGCGCAGGGGGATCGTGAAGTCGAGGGCGCCGGCGGCCTGCATGCTGCCGCGGATGAGGGACTTGCCACCCGCCGGCGGCTCGGCGGCCGGGGTGCAGCGGTTGCGCGTGCGCTGACGGTCGTCGACGCCCAGCTGGAGGCGCACGTCGCCGCCGGCGCGCTGACCGGTCACGCGCGTGTCCCAGCGCCGGCGGACGTGCCCGATGCTCACGCGCGAGCACGGAGCGCTGCCCCGGTCGGCGGAGAGCGCGTCGACCCGGCTCGCGCCATGCACGTCGTGGTGGCGACGCGTCACGAACACGTCGCCCCCCGGTCGGTGGCCCGCCGGGCGCACTCTGCCGCTGTCCGTCGCCAGCCAGAAGTCCGCGTGAACGCTCGCGGTGGCGGCATGGCTGATGTGGTGGGTCTTCTCGGTCCCGTCGTCCACCGTGTGCGCGACCAGCCGCCCCGTCCACCCGACCTTCAGCCGCCACCGCTGACAGCCGATCCGGTCGCTGACCCACGCGTTCGCCAGGAAGTCGAGGTGACGCTGGCGCAGATCGCCGTTGACGTGTTCGGCCAGCAGCGAGTCGGGATCGAGGATCGCCGAGCCGGTCGCGGCGTCGAGGTACTCGTCGTCGAGGTCGAGGAAATGGCCGGTCTCGTGCGCGACGATCCACTTCGCCTCGGCCCCTTGCATGTCCACGCCGGACCAGATCCCGATCTCCGGGGCTCCGCCGGGCCGCGAGTGGACCTCCGAGCGCACGAACGCCGACGTCAGCGACGTGACGTAGACCTGGTTGTGGCCAGGGGTGTTCTGACCGAAGCGAGGCTCCAGGCGCAGCCGGATGTCGAAGCACTGGCCGGTCCGGCCCCCTCCGTTGAGGATCCCCTCGGCTTCGCCGACGAGGCGGCGCAGCCGGTCTCGCGCCGTCTGCGACGTGGTCCCGGGGCCGAAGAACTCGAGCCGGACCGTGATCGTGACGTTCTCGCCAGTGCGCGCCGCGAACACGGCGTCGTGGTTGGTCGCGGTGCGGCCGTGGATCCGACCGTGCCCGAGCACCCGCCGCGGCGCGCGATAGCCGGCCCCACGGGCGCCGCGGCGCCACCACTCCTCCCAGCGCCGGATGGCCGTTCGGCGACGGCGCTCGCTCGCGTTGGCCGCGAAGCCGAAGTCCCGCCCCGTGAGGGCGACGAGGCGGGTGTTCGCGAGCGACGCCAGCCGGCTCGGCGGTTCGCCGTGGAGCATGAAGCGACGCGACCGCAGCAGGGCGATCAGGCGGGGCAGCATCGCCTTCTCGCCGCGGCCGGCGAGCGCGAAGATCGCCATCGCGCGGATCGACGGGTTTGCGTCCCGCAGGCGCTCGCGGATCAGGTCGAGCTCGGCGCGGGTCCTGGCGAGGTTGTGCCCCACGTACGTCGCCGCCCAGCGCCGATGCAGGTCGCGGCTGCGCAGGTGAGCGCGCAGCGCCCGCACGTCGACGCCGCCGAGCACGACCGCGCCGGTCAGCGGCCGGTAGCTCGCCGGGTTTGCGGGATCGAATGCCTCGACGGCGCGCACGGCGTCCGCGGTGGCCGCCGAGGCGGGCGCGGGTCCACCTAGCAGGAGGACGCAGGCCGCCGCGGCGGCCAAAAACCAGCGAGCCGCGGACCTGCGCGTCACGGCTGGTACCCCCTGCGGTACTCCGTGACCACGCGGCTGCGCGCCGGGCGGCACATGTGTCGATGACGCGTGCGCCGGCGCTCGCGGACCACGTCGAAGCCGAAGTCGCCGCCGCGCGGCGACGTCTGCCCCGGCGTTGCGCCACCGCTCGAGCCGAGGACCTTGGCCGGCGTCTCGGCGACGACGTAGAACCGCTCGGGAAGCGGGGCGATCGACGAGTAGTCGAACGACGCGTAGCCGACGCGGCGCGTGGGATGCAGGCCCGTCGTGTAGCTGCCGACACGCCGCAGCTTGGCGCCGCTCGGCGTCGTCTGCCACACGTGCACCACGCGGCCGACGTGGCAGCCGACTGGATTTCGCACACCACCGAGCTGGACGGCGCGGGGCAGCGGGCGGCCGGGGCCGATGACGATCGTGCGTCCGGAGCCGGCCACGAAGCCGGTGTGCGCGGGGGCGTGCGGCACGATCGACGTGGTCCACGTCGCGGCGGTCGCCGCGGCGACGCAGGCGGCCAGCCGCCGCGCGCGCCTCATCTCGACTCTCCTGAGAGGCGGGCGCGCTCGATGGCGGCGGTGAGCTCCAGCCAGCCGTTGAACCGGACGACCGCGCCGTCCGTCGCGATGACCTGACCCGTCAGCGGCTGGCGACCGGTCGTCAGCTCGAGTCCGAGGCGTGTCACCGGCGAGCGGGCGGCGCGCTGGTCGTCGGGGTCGCGGGTATCGGCCGGACGTGTCACGCCGCGACTGTCCCACGGCGGCCCGGGCCGTCCATCGGGATACGCCCCTGAAGTTTTGCGGTTGACAGCGCGCCCGCACGACACGAGGCTCTCGGGATGGGGGTTGGGGTCGCCGGCGGGCTGCTCGAACGCGAGCACGAGTTGGCGCGGCTCGAAGACGTCCTCGCGCGCGCGGCGCGCGGAGCCGGCTCTGCCATCGCCGTCGAAGGCCCGCCCGGGATCGGCAAGAGCGCCCTGCTCGACGCGGCGGCCGCGCTGGCGCGCGAGCGGGGGCTGGGCACGCTGCGCGCGCGCGGCGGTGAGCTGGAGCGCGCGCTCTCCTTCGGGGTGGCGCGCGACCTGCTCGCGCGGCACGTCGCGCGTGCCTCCGGAGCCCTGGCGGCGCGCCTGCGCGCCGGTGCCGGCGCCGTGGCGCTCCCGGCGCTCGGCCTGGGAGCGTCGGAGGGCGCCCCGCCCGAGAGCGAGGCGGTGCACTACGGCCTGACCTGGCTGGTCACCGACCTCGCCGGCGAGGCGCCCCTGGCGCTGGTCGTGGACGACGTGCACTGGGCGGATCCCGAGTCCGCGGGGTGGCTGGCGCATCTGGCCCGGCGGGTGGCGGACCTGCCGGTGGCGCTGCTGCTGGCTGCCCGGCCACCGGACGCGCAGGCCGAGGCCGAGCCCGTGAGCGCCCTGCGCGAGCTCGCGGACGTCGAGCGGCTGCGCCCGGCGCCGCTGGAGCGCGAGTCGGTCGCGGCGCTCGTACGCAGCCTGTACGCGCCGGAGGCCGCGGACGAGTTCGTGAGCGCCTGCCACGCGGCGGCGGGGGGCAACCCCTTCCACACCCACGCGCTGCTGGACGCCGCCGCCGGGGAGGAGATCGCGCCCACGCGCGAGGGAGCGGACGCGCTGGCGGCGCTGGCGCCCGAGGCGGTGCGCCGCTGGGTCTCCGGCGCCTTGCGACGCGCCGGCGAGGACGCGGCGGAGCTCGCGCGGGCCTGCGCGGTCCTCGGCGAGAACCCCGAGCGGCGCCACGCGGCGGCCCTCGCGCGACTCGGCTCCGCCGAGCTCGATGCCGCCGCCGAGCGGCTGGCGGCGCAGGGCCTGCTCCCCGCGGACGGCCCGCTGCGCTTCACGCACCCGATCGTCCTGGCGGCCGTCCGGCAGACCGTGCCGCCTCGCCGTCGCGGCGCGCTGCATCGCGCGGCCGCGGTGCTGTTCGAGCGCGACGCCGACCACCGCCGAGCCGCCGCGCACCTGCTGGAGGTCGAGCCGGCCGCAGACCACCAGGCGGTGGCGACGTTGACGGTGGCGGCCGGCCAGGCATTGGCCGAGGGCGCGATCGCGCACGCCGCCCGCCTCACCGAACGGGCGCTGGCCGAGCCGCCGCCGGACGAGCAGCGCGCCACGCTTCTTGGAGGCCTCGGATTCGCGCGGCTGTGGGCGCGCGTGCCGGGCGCGGCGGCGGCGTTCCTCGCGGCCGCCGACGCGACCCCGGACGTCGCGGCCCGACTCGAGTTCGTCCAGTACGCCGGCTGGGCCGGTCTCCTGGACGCCGAGACGCCGATGCAGGAGGTGGTCCGTCGGGCGGCCGAGCTTCCGCGGCGGGGCGACGACGGCGGTGCGCGGCTGGACGGCATGCTCGCCGTCCAGGCGCGCTGGCTGGGCGTCCCTGAGGTGCCGCCGTCCACGGAGGCGCTCGTGGCGCGCGCGGAGCCCCTATCGGGGGATTCCGCATCCGAGCGCGAGCTGCTCGCCGCGGCCGTCCTGGCCGCCGGGGTCGAGGCCGCCCTGCCGGCGCCGCGCCTGCTCGCGATGGCCCGGCGCGCCTTCCGCTCGCCGGCGGAGACCCCGCCTCACGCGCCGGTCACGGCGGGGTTCGTGGCCGCCGCCATGGGCGCGGGCGCGGAGGTCCTCGAGGCCGTCGAGTCGGGCATCGCGGAGTACCGAAGCCGCGGAAACCTGGCGGCCATGTACGGGCTCGTGAGCCTGCGGCTGCTCACCAACTGGCGGCTGGGCCGGCTGCGCGAGGCCGAGGCCGATGTCCGTGGCTACTGGGAGACGTGCCGCCAGGATCGGCGCTGGTCCTGGGTCTGGTCGTCGGGCCTTGCCGCGATGCTCTACGTGCTTGCCGCGCGCGGCCTGGTCGAGGAGGCGCAGGCGCTCGTGGACGAGGAGGGGCTGCCGCCGAGCGACGGCGGCTCGTACGCCCACGACGGCGTGCGCGGCGCCGCCGGCTACATCGCGCTGGAGCGGGGCGACGTCGCGCGCGCGGTGGAGCTGCTCGGCGCCTACGACCGCGGGCTCGCGCGACGTCACATGGAGTACGAGGCGCCCGCGCCCGCCACGCGGCCGTTCCTGGTCGAGGCGCTGGTGCGCAGCGGGGACGTCGAGGCGGGGCGCGCGCTGGCCGAGAAGGACCTGCGGCTCGCGCGGGCCGTCGGCGCCCCCGGACAGGTCGGGTTCGCGCTGCGCGGTCTGGGGCTGGCGATCGGCGGACCCGAAGGACGCGCGCTCGTCGAGGAAGGGCTGCCGCTGCTCGAGCGCGCGGGGGAGCGCGAGCGGCTGGCGCGCGCGCTGCTGGACGCCGGGCGCATGGTGCGGCTGGAGGGACGGCCGACCGACGCACGCGAGCCCCTGCGCCGCGCGATGGGTGTCGCCGAGGACTGCGGCGCGGACCTCGTCGCGCAGCGGGCGCTCGAAGAGCTGCGCGCGACGGGCGCCCGCCCGCGGCGTCGCGAGCTGAGCGGCCCGGCCTCGCTGACGCCGAGCGAGCTGCGGGTCGCGCGGCTCGCCGCGCGTGGCCGCACGAACCGCGAGATCGCCCAGGAGCTGTTCGTTTCGACGAAGACGGTCGAGACCCATCTCGGCCACGTCTACGGCAAGCTCGCGATCGCCGGCCGGGCGCAGCTCGCCGCGGCCATGCGACGACCCTGAAAGTTCGGGGGGCCCTCCCGATGGCACGTGCGCCAACTCGGGTCATGCTCGTGCCGAGCCATGGACGCGCGCCGCGCACGAACCGCAGTTCTCGGATCCGTCGCGGTAGCCCTCTGCTTGTGCATCTCGACGGCGGCGCAGGCAGCGTGGGTGCGAATGCCGGATCTCTCGCCCGGTCGTCCTCGCGAATCCGCCCCGGAGGACGTGGACGTCGCGGTCGCGGCCTCGGGCGCCGCGGCCGTCGCGTGGTCGTATGGGACGGACGCCGGAGGGCCGCTCGTCGCCCTGCGCGACCGGCCCGGCCGGTTCGGCGCCGGGCAGCGGATCCGCGGCGCGGATGGACTCTTCCCACGTGTTGCGATCGCCGCGGACGGCGAGGCGGCAATTGCGTTCCGGCGCGCCGGTCTCGACGAGATCGCGCTGGCCACGCGACCGCCGCGAGGCTCGTTCTCGGACACGGCCGTCCTGCAGGCAGGACGCACCGACGGACGGCTGCGTGCGCTGGCCTTCGACGGCGCGCGCGCGCTCTGGATGTGGGTGAGCTACGAGACCGCCGGCGAAGGCCTGCTCGTCCGCCGGGCCGACGGCTCGCTCTCCGAGCACCCGCTGCCGCCGGGTGCGATCGCACCGGACGATGCGCTCGGCCGGCCCCTCGGCCTGGACGCGTCGGGCGCACTGACGTTCATGCGGGAGCTGCCGGGCAACGTGCTCGCCATCCAGCGCCGCGACTCCGCGGGCGTACTTGGGCCCCACCAGCGACTGGGGCGCTACGCCTGCAATCAGGACGACGAGGCGCCGTACTGCAACCTGTCGGCCGAGGTCGCGGTCGCACCCTCGGGAGATGCGCTGGCTGTCTGGTCGAGCGCGCCGGCGCTGCGACTCGCGCCCAGGGTGCGCGTCGCCCAGCGGCGGGGCAACGGCTCCTTCGGCGCCGCGCGCACGGTCGGGCCGGCGGGTGCGGTCGACCCGCGCGCGGAGATGGGCCAGCGCGGAGACGGATTGGTCACCTGGCGTCAGGGGCGCCGCGGCAGCGTGCTCTACGCGCTGCTTGCAGACCGCCGCGGCCGCCTGCACAGGCCCCGGCGGCTGGGCATGCCACGCGAAGGCGAGCGCACCGCCACCGTGTCCTCCCGGGGACACGCCATCGTGCTGTGGGAGCAGCCGCGCGGGCAGCTGCGCGCCGTGGTGCGTCGCCCCGGACGGGGCTTCGCGGCGAGCCGGGTGATCGCGCGTGACGCGGCCGGGATCCTCGCTTGGGACGTCGGGATCGACGCCTCGGGCCGCGCCGTGGTCGCCTACGTAGGCGGGCGCGCCGCGGGCCGGTTCGCCCTGCGCGCTTTGGAGTACCGGCCGTAGATTCCACGATCGTGATGCGTTTCGTGGACTAATCCTCCCCGCTTTGGTGCTCTTCTCGGGGCCGGGCAGCCGGCGCGCAATAGTGGTTGGACATCAGAGGAGATTCACTCGACTCGGGCACCCTCGTCGTGAGACGGGTCCGCAGAGCCACGGGACTCCATCGGAGTCGGCCGGGCTAATACCAAGCGCCCCACGCTGATCGCCCCTCGGGCGGTCCGGGACGCCACAGGAATGTCGTAGGGGCTGCTCGTCACATTTAGGGAGGACCTCGTGTCCAACCCCGTCCATCGCAATCGCTTCTGGCGCCTCGGCGTCGCCCTGGCCGCCGTGTCCGCGTTCGTGGCGTTCCCGGCCGGCGCGCAGGCCGCCACCGTCCAACTCGGCACCGCCGCGTCCTTCGTCGTACTCGGCGCGCAGTCCGTCACCAACACCGGCCCGTCGGTGCTCACCGGCGACCTCGGGGTCGCCCCGGGCACGTCGCTCGTGGGCTTCGGCTCGCCGGCTGTGGTCAACGGCGCCACCCACAACAACGACGAGGTCGCCAACACCGCGCAGGCGGACGTGGACACCGCGTACGGGGTCGCCGCCTCCGAGCCGGTCCCGCCCGGCAACGTGCTGACCGGCACGGACCTCGGCAACCGGACGCTCATGGCGGGCGCCTACCGCTACGACAGCTCGGCCCAGCTCACCGGGCAGCTCACGCTCGACGCCGCGGGTGACCCGAACGCGCAGTTCGTGTTCGAGATCGGCTCGACGCTGACGACGGCGCCGGCCAGCTCGGTCCGGCTGATCAACGGCGCCTCGCCGTGCAACGTCTTCTGGCAGGTCGGCAGCTCGGCCACGCTGGACACGACGACGGCGTTCCAGGGCAACGTGATGGCCCTCGCGGACATCTCCCTCAACGACGGCGCCTCGGTGATCGGGCGGCTGTTCGCCCGCGACGGCAGCATCACCCTGATCAACAACGTCCTCGACAACTCGCCGTGCGTCACGGGCAGCACCGACCCCGACCCCGATCCGACCGACACCGGGACCGAGACGACTACGTCGCCGGCCGGAACCACCACCACCGGTGGATCGAGCTCCGGCGGCGCGAACGGCGCGCCGGGCGCCTTCCCGGCGGTGCCGCTCGTCAAGCCCGCCAGCGCTCGCAGGCTGACCCGCATCGGTCGCGCAATCATGCGGCGCCGCGCGAACGCGGGCTGCAGCGCCGGGTACCGCGCGATTGTCCGCGGCCGCATGATCAAGCGCGTCGTGTTCTACCTCGACGGCAAGCGCGTGCGGACCCGCAGCCGGGGCCCCTTCGGCGTCTACGTCCGGGCCGCCCCCGGCCGTCATCGGCTCACCGCGCGCGTCACGTTCACGGACGCCACCCGCGCCCGGACCCTGACGCTTCGCTACCGGGCCTGCGCCGCCGGTCCGCTGCGTCCGCGCCGCGGACCCTCGCGGTTCACCGGATGAACCAACCCGTCCGCGACGTCCCGCGACTCCCCGGCTCACGCCGGGGGGTCGCGGTGGCGTTTCTCGCGGCCGGTGCCGGCTGCGCCCTAGCCGGTCCCGCGCCGGCCGCCGTCCCGGCGAGCCAGCCCACGGTGGCGTTGCTGACCGATCACGTCGCGCGCACCGCGCCGGACCTGGACGCCCGCCGCATCGAGACGGTGGCGGCGCGCCGGCCGCTCACCCGCGTGCGAACCGTCCTGCCGGTGCTCGACGACGCCGGCGCGAAGCCGTGGGTCCGGGTTCGGCTTCCGGGCCGCCCCAACGGGCACAGCGGCTGGATCCGCGCGCGCAACACGCGGCGCAGCGCCACCGCGTGGCACCTGGCGATCGACCTTTCTGCCCGGCGCGTGACGGTCTACCACGGGGGGGTCGTCCAGCGCCGCTTGCGCGCTGTCGTCGGCAAGCCCTCGACGCCGACGCCGCGCGGGCGCTTCTTCATCGAGGAGGCCGTGGCGACGACCGCGCCGCGCGGCGGTCCCTTCGCCCTGGCGACCAGCGCGCGCTCGGCCGTCTTCCAGTTCTTCGACGGCGGCCCCGGCCAGGTCGCCATCCACGGAACGCGGAATCTCTCCGGCGCCCCCGGGACCGCTGCCTCGCACGGCTGCGTGCGGCTGCCCACGCGCGACATCACGTGGCTGGCCCGCCGCATCGCGGCCGGCGTCCCGCTGACCATCACGAGCTAGCCGCGGTCCAGCTCGGCCTTGAGCTCGCAGCGGTCGATCGAGACGCGGGTGCCGGGCGTGTCGGAGGGGTCCATCGCGTCGAACGCGGCCTCGGCCGCCGCCATGTCCTCGGCCGTCTCGAAGTGCTGGATCACCACCGCGGTCCGCTGGTCGGCGTCTTGGAGGATCTGGATTCGCTGCACGGGAGCGTCCACGGGGGGTCCCCCGCGCTCCTGGGCGCCAGCCACGCGACTGGCCAGGCGATCGGGGTCCACGTCCGAGAACCTGACGATGCGTGCGTACATCACTCCTCCTCGTGTCGCCGACGGGGCGAACCTACCAGGCGCCAGGCTCACGCACCGGCGCGGCGCGCGGCGGTCCGCCGCCGGCCGATCCACAGCCGGTCCGCGCCCGCCCACGCCGCGAAGCACAGCCCGCCGACCGTGCCGGTCACGGTCAGCAGCACGCCGGCGGCCGCCGCCGCGGCCACCCCGTCGCTGCCGAGGATGAGCACGGCCGCCGCCGCGCCGACGCTGGGACCGACCGGGAGCTGACTGAGCGTGACCAGCGCGATCAGCACGGCGATCGCGTCGAACAGGGACGCGTCGACGCCGACCGCGTGCAGCAGCAGCCAGTTGCGGAGGATCTGCGCGAACACGGCCACGAGCACGAAGGCGACCACGCGCGTGCCGCCGCGCAAGCTGCGCAGCACCGCCAGGCCCTTCCAGAGCTCGCGGCCCTTACGGAGCGCGAGGTGGCGCAGACCCGCGCTCGCCGTTCCGATCACGGCGAAGAGGATCAGCGGCAGCCACCACGGCAACCCGAGCGGCCCGACGAGCGTGAACGACGTCAACGCCGCCAGCGCCGCCTCGATCGCGATGATCGGGAACTCCGCGGCGATCAGCGTCGGGATCTGCGGGCTCACCTCCGGGGAGGAGCGGCGCAGCGCGGCGATCCGCGCCGCGATCCCGAGGTGTCCGTTGATCACGCCGCCCAGGACCTGCATGCTCGACGCGCGGAAGAGCACGCGGCGCGCGACCGTCCCGCCGGCGGCCTCGATCGTCAGATGCCACGCCTCGCTGCGGGCGAGCAGAGCCACGATCTGCAGCAGCGCGGTCAGCGCGAGCACCCACAGCGTCGCCTCGGCGAGCGCCTGCGTGAACTCGTGGCGCCGCCCGGCGAGCACCAGCGCGAGAACGGCCGCGGTGAGCAGCGAGCCCACGACGGTGATTGCCGTGCGGTGACGGCGACCGAACGCGCGCACGGTGGCCACGACGCCACGGGCTCCGGGCTCGGGAATGGCCTGCATGACGCGACGCTACAAAAGCCGAGCAGTCGAGCCGGGTCGCCTGCTACGGTGGCCGTCCAAGTTCCTTTGGACGGGCAGTTTCGACTTTCACTCCAGGGACCCCACGGACGGAGGTTCCGCCATGCGTTCCATGCACCGGCAATGGGCCGCGCTCGCCATCGTGAGCGCGATCGGCCTGTCGCTCCTGCTCGCCAGCTCCGCCACCGCGCGCATCCCCCGCTTCAGCCCGCCGACGATCGTGCCGGGCACGTCGATCGGCGGCGTGAAGGTCGGGATGACCAAGGCGCAGGCGGTCGCCGTCTGGGGGCGGCCCGACCGCAGCCAGCCGGATGGGAGCGCCACCTGGTTCATGTACACCGCGATCAAGACCCTGGACAGCGGACAGGTGATCCCCTACCCGCAGCCGTTCGCCGGGTTCTACGTGCGCGCGCGGCGGGTGGTCGCGGTGAGCATCGAGACCGCGGAGAACGCGGCCGCCGACGCGAAGCTGCGACGCGTGCGCACCAGCCGCGGCATCCGCCTGGAGTCGACGATGGCGGCGGCGCGGCGCGCCTACGGGTTCAGCGTGCGCGGGCAGGGAGAGGCCGGGCTGTCACGCGGCTTGTTCCGCCAGCAGCGCCGCTGCACGCTGTTCTACGCGCCGGACTCGCCGTACCAGGTGATCGAAGCGATCGTCGTCGGGCTCTGCTCGGCGGACGCCGGCCTGCTGAGGGGCGTATGACCATGCGCGGTCCGGCGACCCTCGCGCTCGCCGCCGCCGCCCTCGGCATCGCCGCCGCGCCGGCCTCCGCCGCCCCGCCCTGCGAGAGCATCAGCGCCGTGGTGCAGGGCCTGGACGACGGCAACGTGGTCGCCACCGGTCGCTCTACCCGCGCGATCAAGATCTCGGGCCAGGACGAGGGCGAGATCACCAACGTGGTCGCCTCGGTGCCGGCGCCGGGCGCCGTCCAGGCGACGCGCACCGCGCCTGGCCGGTACTCGCTGGCGTTCGCCCTGCCCGCCGCCGGGACCGTGCGGCTGACCATCTCCTGGGACGAGGTGAGCGCCGACACGCCCGCCGACTACGAAGGGCGCGTGATCACCTGCACGCAGACCACGCAGATCGTGCTGCGGGCGGCGCGGCCGGCGGCGATCGGAGTCCGGGGCGAGGAGACCAGCTTCGAGAACGGGATCGTGGCCGACTTCGTGTTCCCCGGCTGCCGGGCGGCGGTCGTGGCGGCGCCGGTGACGGTCACCGTCCGCTACCGGCTTGGGCCAAAGGGGCGGCCGCGCCGCGTCCCGATCCCGCCGGCTCCCACCGCACGTTCGCCCAAGCTCGTGCTGGTGCTGCCCGACCCGTGCGCCGTTCGGCTCCCGCGCCGGAGCGTCTCGCTGCCCGGCCGGGGAAGCGTCTTCGTCGGCCCCGGGGAGCGGGGGCTCGCGGTGGTGGCCAAGCGCACGTTCGCCGGCCGCGGCGCCTACGCCGCCCACTACATCGTGGAGTTCGCCCAGCCGGGGTTCCGGACCGTGCGCTTCGACATCATCGGCACGTTCAACCTGAGCGCCAACGGCAAGGCGAGCGGCAGCCAGATCCGGCGCCTGGGCTGAGGGCTAGGCGACGTCGACCAGCGCGCCGGGCTCGCAGCGCACGCGCCGGCCATCGGCGGTAACGAGGCTGTACCCGCGCCCGATCAGCTCGAAGATCGCCCGCATCTCGGTGCCGAAGTTCAGTCCGGGCACGGGGATGCCGCCCACGCCGATGCCGTGCGTGAGGTCGCCGACGGCGAGCCCGGCGTCGTTGGCTACGCCGCTGCCGGAGTCGCCCGGCAGTCCGTAGCCGACCCAGCCGAACCCCCGGTCGTCGTCGTAGCGCAGCAGCAGGTCGCTGTCCGGGATCACCTGCCCGAACTTCGGGTTGCCCTGGCTGACGAAGAACACGTAGCCGTGGCCGTAGTGCATGACCGGCTGGCCCACCGGATCGCCGCAGAACACGCCGGTCGGCCCCAGCGCGCCCGCTACTCCGGGCACGACCTTGAAGCGCGGGTCGATCTTGATCAGGCCGAAGTCCTTGCCGATGCCGCCGTTCCACTTGCGCGCCGACTTGCCGATCGCGGCCAGCGTGACCAGCACGGTGTCGGTGGGGTCGACCCGCGTGCCGATCTGCGCGATCACGGTGCCGCCGCCGACCAGGCAGTGCCCCGCGGTGCCCAGGTAATGCGACGCGCCGTCGGTGAACACGTAGTTCGCGGAGCACCCCTGCGGCGCCACCATGCAGGTGCCGGCCGACACCGCGGTGGGCGACACGCCGTCCGCGCCGGCGTAGGGCGGGGCGTAGCCGAGGCAGCCGGGCTCCAGCGTCTGCCCGCGCTTGCCGAGCGCCACCTCGACGCCGCGCGGGCCGGCGGCCACGATCTTCGCCTCCAGGGCCGGGGTGAGCCAGGCCGGGCGTGGCTGCGACAGCGGCTGCGGCCCCCCGTCCGCCGCGGCGCCGGCCGGCGCCAGCAGCCCCATCGACAACATCGTCCCCGCGACTACCAGAAGCCTTCGCATGCGTGGCCCTCCCTTGCCTGCTGTACCCCGATGGCGCGCGGCGCTCACCGGCGGTCCGCGATGCTATCGAAGGATGTCCTCATTGGAGCCGGGTCGACAGGGGTCTGGAGCCGCCGGGACATTGCTCGAGCGCGATCTCGAGCTGTCCGCGCTGGTGGCCGCGCTCGACCGGCTGCAGGAGGGAGAGAGCAGCTTGATCCTCCTGCGAGGCGCCGCAGGCATCGGCAAGACCCGCCTGCTGGAGGCGGTGCGGGCGCAGGCGGCCAGCCGCGAGATCGCCGTCCTGAGTGCGCGCGGCGCCGAGATCGAAGCGGGGGTCGGCTTCGGCTCGGTCAGGCAGCTGCTGGAAGGACCGGTCCGCTCGGCCAGGGGCGCCGAGCGGCGGCGGCTGCTGGAGGCCGCCGGGCCGCCGGCGGCGGCGCTCCTCGGCGTCGGCGATCCCGGCACGGAGCCGCGGGGAAGCGACCCGGTCGGCGCGCTCGTGCATTCGTTCTACTGGCTGATCGCGTCGTTGGCGGAGGAGCCGCTCGTGATCGCCGTCGACGATCTCCAGTGGGTCGATGGGCCGTCGCTACGGGTGCTCTCGCACACGGCTCGCCGCCTCGAGGGGCTCCCGCTGATCCTCTGCCTGGCGGCGCGAACCGAGGTCGGCGACGACGGTGACCCGTGGCACGAGTTCGCGGCGGCGGGAGCGGGAGTGCTGGAGCCCAAGCCGCTGTCGTCCGCGGCGGTCGCCGAGTTGGCGGAGCGGCGTTTCGGCGAAGACGTGGACGACGCCTTTGCGGAGGCTTGCCACGAGGTGACCGGGGGCAACCCGTTTCTGGCCGGGGAGCTCTTGGCGGAGCTCGCGCGGGAGGGGGTCCCGCCGAGCGTCGAGTCGATCCCGGTCGTGCGATCGGTCGGACCGAAGGGCGTGGCGCGCAGCGTGCTGGTCCGGATCGCGGCGCGCGGACCGCAAGCGGTCCGGCTCGCGCGCGCCGTGGCCGTGCTCGGTGACGGCGTCGCGATGCGCCACGCCGCCGCGGTGGCCGGCCTGACCCCGAGCGAGGCCGCTGCGGCAGCGGGCGGACTCACGCGGTCGGCGGTCTTCGCCGACCGCATGCCGCTGGCATTTGCGCACCCGGTGCTGCGCTCGGCCGTGGAGACCGACATTCCGGCCGCTCCACGCGGGTTGCTGCACGCCCAGGCCGCGACCGTTCTCCGCGAGGATGGCGTCGAGGCCGAACTGGTGGCCGCGCACATCCTCGCCGGCGAACCCGGGTTGGCGCAGGGCGCACGCGGCGTCTTGCTCGAGGCCGCCGAGTCGGCGCTCGAACGCGGGGTCCCCGCGGAGGCCGTTCGCTTTCTCTCACGCGTTGGTCAGGAGCCCGGGCCTGACGACACGGCGGTCCGGCGCCTGCTGGGCATCGCGATGCTGCGCGCCGGCGACGCGGCGGGCATCGAGCAGCTGGAGGCGGTGACGACCGCCGGCGATCCGGATGCGCGGGGGCAGGCCGCGCGGGCGCTGGCGATCGCGCTGGCTTCGCGGGGAGAGACCGCGCGCGCTGTCGCGGCTCTGGAAAGCGCGTTGCAGGGCATCGCAGATCGAGAGCTCGAGCTGCGTCTGGAGGCCGAGCTCGCGGCGATCGCCTCGCTCGACCCGGCGACCGCGCCGCTTGCAGACACGCGCCTGGCCCCCCGGGCCCGGCTGCAGGGAGACACGCCCGCGGAGCGGCTTGTGCTGGCCAACGTGGCCCGGTATCTGGAAAACGCCGGAGCGGGCTCCCAAGCGGCGGGCGACGCCGCCAGTCGCGCTCTCGGCGGCGGGGCGCTCGTCGCCGAGGAGACCGCTGACGCCCCGTCGATATACATCGCGCTCGCGGTCCTCCAGGGCGCAGATCGCTTCGAAGAGGCTGAAGCGATCGTCTCGCTGGCGGTCGAGGATGCGCAGCGGCGAGGTTCGCTCTTCGGCTTTGCGATGGCATCGACCTTCCGAGCGATGAACGCTTTCCTGCGTGGCGACGTGATGCGCGCCGAGGCCGACGCCCGCGCCTCGATCGATGCGACCCGCGACGCCGGCTGGCCGAACGCGATTCCGATCACGCTCGCCTACCTGATCGACACGTTGCTCGAGCGAGGAGACGTGGCCGGCGCGCGCGCCGAGCTCGAGGCCTACGGCATGGCCGAGACGATCCCGGACGGGTGGCTCTATCACTCGGTCGCCGGCAGTCGTGGCCGGCTGCGGCTGGCGGAAGGTGACCGCACCGGAGTGCTCGAGGACATCGCAGATGCCGAGCGCCGGGAGACCCAGTGGCGGCACCGCGCCCGAGGAGCCGCCGGGATCACCTATCGCTGGTGGGCCGCACCGGCGCTGGCGGCGCTCGGCCGCCCCGAGGAGGCGACAAGGCGGGCCGACGAGGAGCTCGAGATCGCGCGGGAATGGGGCAGCCGGCGCGCCCTCGGGACGGCGCTGCGAGCGAAGGGTCTCGTGACGCCGGGTGATCAGGGGATCGAGTTCCTGGAGCAGGCCGTCGCCGCGCTCGATGGCTCGGGGGCTCACCTCGCGCTGGCGCGCGCCCAGACCGACCTCGGCGCGGCGATCCGGCACGCGGGACGCCGGACCGAAGCGCGGGAGCCGCTGCGTCAGGGGCTCAGTCTCGCCGAGCGCTGCGGGGCGACAGTGCTCGCCGGACGCGCCCGCGAGGAGCTGCGGCTCGCCGGCGCCAAGCCGCGCCGCGCCGCGATTTCGGGGCCTGCTTCGCTGACGCCGAGCGAGCTGCGAATCGCCCAGCACGCGGCAGCCGGAAAGACCAACCGCCAGATCGCCCAGGAGCTGTTCCTGACGATGAAGACGGTCGCCTTCCACCTCACAAACGCCTACCGCAAGCTCGACGTGACCTCGCGCGACGAGCTGGCGGCGGCGCTCTCGAACTCGGACTGACCCCAAAACCCTGGAGGGGGGCTTCCGTTGTGCCGCATCCACGCGGCGCGGACGATGCCGGTCATGAGCGAACGGCCACGGCAGGCGCAGCTGACGATCGAGTTCGACGGCGACCGCGTCATCGGCGAGCTGCGCGATGAACGCGACACGGTCAGCGCGTTCTCGGGCTGGCTGGAGCTGATCAGCGCGGTCTATTCGCTTGCCACACCTGCCATCGCCCCGGAAGGGAGCCCTGAATGTCTCGATCCATCGATCAACTGACGCGAGTCCTCCGGCGTCCCGCGCGAGCGGCGGCCCTGACCCTGTTCATCGGCGTGGGCGCGTCCGCCTCGGCCAGCGCGGCGGAGCCCGACCTCACGCCCTCGTGCGCCCGGTATGCCTCGGAAGGTGTCCGGGTCTCCGAGTGCGTGGCGGAGCTTCGCGTCGCCCGCGACGCCACCGCCAAGTACCGCGACCCGGCGGTCGCGCAGCGCGACGGGTTCGTCCAAACCGACGACTGCGACGACGCCGCGCACGAGGGAGAAGACCCCGCCTTGGGGGCCGTGGGCGAGCACTGGGTCCACATCGAGCGGTTCTCGGACGAGAGGCTGGATCCGCGCGAACCGGAGATCCTGCTCTACCTCAACACCCCCACGGGGCGCAGGCTGGTGGCCGTCGAATGGTCGTTCCAGCGAATCCAGCGGGGACCGGCTTTCGTAGGCGGACTGCCCTACTACGGGATCGAGCCGCCGCCCGCCGACCGCACGACTCCCCCGCCGCGGATGTTCGGCGGGAAGGCCTTCGACGGGCCGATGCAGGGCCACCACCCGCACCAGCCGTGGCATTACGATCTCCACGTCTGGCTGTGGGAGGAGAACCCCGCCGGGATCTTCGCCCACTTCAACCGACGCGTGAGCTGCGAGGACGGGATCGCTCGCGGCTAGCGAGCCAGACTCTGATGCCGAGGGCTGTACTTCGGGTAGACAGCCTGCCGCCCGGCGAGCCTGCCGATCGGGGCGAGGACTGTGAACACGCCGCGCTGCACCCCTGGTGGCGGCTTGACGAGTTGGGGGCACGAATCGCCAAGCTCGCGAAGCAGCACCGCGCTTTGCAGGAGCCCGGGTACGCCCTTGGCCTTGGCGTTCGTCTTGCCATCGCGGGCCAGGCCGAAGAAGGTCTCGAAGAACGTCTCCGTATCGAGCGCAGGACGAAGCTCCATGCGTATCCGGAGTTCGTCTTGGCCGGCGTTCCACCAGCGGTGGGCAACCCCGATCGGGATCGCCACTTCTTCACCTTGAGTAACCACGCGCGGCTCTCCCGCCAGCTCGAATCCGGCGGTGCCCGAACGGACGGCGAAGCGCTCCTCTTGGCGAACGTGGCGGTGTGCCAGCCCCACGGCGGCAGCGGGTTGAACGAAGACGTCGGCGGCGAGCACTTCGCCCCCGGTGCTGTGCGCCGTCTCGATCCACGTGACCCGCTCCCCGGTCACCGGATTCTCGATGGTCTCGCCGGGCATCGCCACGACGGCGACGCTACAGGAGCCGACGAGGATCGCGCCAGAGTCAGGTAGACGCGTCGCCTCGCTCGAAGGCGACGATCTGCTTGCGCATGAGGTCGACGAAGGTGCTTCGCTCGGCGCTCCCCAGGACCGTTGTCAGGCGGGCGTAGAGCTCGAGGTGAGCGTCGATCGCGCGGTCGATGACGTCGTAACCCTTGCCGGTCAGCTCCACCAAGACGCCACGACGGTCACTGGGGTCCGGCAGCCGTCGGACGAGTCCGGCCTCCTCCATGCGATCGATTCGGCTGGTCATGCCGCCGGAGGAGAGCAGCACCGAACGGGCCAGTTCGGTGGCCGGCACGCGATGCGGAGCTCCCGTCCGGCGCAGTGAGGACAGCACGTCGAGCCAGCCCGGCTTCAGCCCGAACTGCCGCGACGCCGTCTGCATCGCCCGGTCGTAGAAGTACGCCAGCCGCATCAACCTCGGCACGAGCGCCATCCCGGACGCATCGATCTCCGGACGCTCTCGGCGCCACTCGTCGAGCATCTCGTCGAGCCGGTCCCGCTCGCCCCGCGGACTACGGCCTCCCGGCGAAGTTCTCTTGATGTCTCTCGGCATCGAATCTCTTGACTTCAAGATATCCCACGACGTATTGTGCGCGGGAAGCCAGACGTATAGCCGCGGGGGAGGCAGAGATGACCGCGACGGCAAAGCAGCAAGAGCAGGGCACGGGCGCACCCCTCGAGTTGGTGGTCCGGACTCTTCGCGAAGACGACCTCGAAGTCGCGGACCACGTGATGCGGATGGCCTTCGGGACCTATCTGAAGGCACCCGATCCGCTTGGGGTGTTCGGCGACTCCGACTACGTGCGGACGCGATTCGCCGCCGCGCCCGCGTGCGCCTTTGCCGCAGAGCTCGAGGGCGAGGTCGTGGGCTCGAACTTCGCCACTCGCTGGGGCAGCTTCGCGTTCTTCGGACCGCTCACGGTCCGGGTGGACCTGTGGGGACGCGGGATCGCCAGCCGGCTGATGGAGCCGGTTCTGAAGCTGTTCGAGGAGTGGCAGGTGAGGCAGGCGGCGCTGTTCACCTGGCCCGAGAGCCCCGCCCACGTCCACCTCTACCAGAAGTTCGGCTTCTGGCCGCAGCAGCTGACGCCCCTGCTGTCGAAGCCGGTGGCAGACCCCGAGGCCGTCGAGTACACGACCTACGGCGACACGCCGCAGGAGGAACAGGGGACGATCGTCGAGGCGACGCGGCGGCTCACCGGAGAGGTCTTCGAGGGGCTGGACGTCGAACGGGAGATCGTCGCGGTCGAGCGCCTGGGCCTCGGCGAGACGGTCCTCATTCACGAGGCCTCCGAGCTCAGCGCGTTCGCCGTCTGTCACTGCGGCGGCGGCACCGAGGCCGGCAGTGGCACCTGCTTCGTGAAGTTCGGTGCGGCGCGCCCCGGACCGTCCGCGCCCGAGCGGTTCGAGCGCCTGCTCGACGCCTGCGAGGCCCTCGCCGCCAGGCGTGGCCTGGAACGACTCCTGGTCGGCATGAACACCGCCCGCCACGACGCCTACCGCCGGCTCCTCGCGCGCGGCTTTCGCGCCGACCTCCACGGCCTCACCATGCTGCGACCGAACGAGCCCGGCTACAACCACCCGGACCGTTACGTCATCGACGACCTCCGCTGAGGACGACCCGACGGACCCGTAGCCGGGGGAACCGGATGACCGCGTGCTGGCAAGTACGGGTGGGTGACGGCTCTAGCATCACCGGCCACCGTGCCGCAAACCGACGCGGAGGCGATCGAGCGGTCGCTCGAGGACGGGGCCGCGTTCGGCCTGGTGTTCGAGCGCCACTTCCGCCGCGTGTGGCGCTACGCGGCGGCGCGTGCCGGGCCGGACGTGGCCGACGAGGTGGCCGCGCAGACGTTCGAGGTGGCCTTCGACCGCCGCGCGACTTACCGGCGCGAGTACGACAACGCGCTGCCGTGGCTGCTGGGGATTGCGACCAACCTGCTGCGCCGCGAGCGCCGGCGCGAGGGCGCGCGGCTGCGCGCGGTGGCTCGGCTGGATCCGGGGCGTCCCACGCCGGGCCTCGACGAGGAGCTGAGCTGGACGATCGAGGTCGGCGCCCGCGCGGCGGTCGCGAAGGCCTTCGCAGGTTTGCCACGACGCGACCGCGAGGTGCTGGCCCTGCTGGCGTGGGGGGAGCTGACCTACGAGGAGGCGGCGCTCGCGCTGGGGGTCGCGGTGGGGACGGTGCGCTCGCGCGCCCACCGGGCGCGGGCGCGAACTCGGGAACTCCTCGACGCGCACGCGGCAACAACGGGTGAGGACCGATGACCGACGTCATCCACCATCTGCGCGAGCTGACCGACCGCGTGCCGGGGCCGTCGCCCGAGGCGCAGGCCGCGGCGCGGCGGCGCCTCGACGCGCACATCGCGGGGGCGGCGCGCGCGCCCCGTCCGCGCCGCGAGCCGTGGTGGCGGGCGGCGCGGGGGGGCGCCGCGCCGACGGCCGCCGCGGCCCTCGCCGCCGTGGTGGCAATCGGCGTGGTCGACGACCCCGAAGTCTCCCCACCCGCGCCCACCGCGCCGCGCCTGGAGGCCGAGCCGACCCCCGAGCCGCGCGACGCCCCCCCGCGCCGCCCCGCGCCGCGCGGCGGCGGGACGCCTGCACCCGCCCCGGCCCCCGCCGCCCCGCCGCCGCCCGCCGGCGGGGGATTGGGCGGCGGAGCCGCCGCCCCCACCCCGCCCGCCGAGCAGCGCGACGAGCCGGTCGAGGCGCCGCGGCGCAAGCCCGCGCCCGGCGCGGTCGGCCCGGCCGAGCCCGGGACCGGGGGGCCGGCCGAGCCCGAGACCGACCCGCAGCCGAGCTGCCCGCCCGCCGCCGGCCCGCCGCCGCCCCCGTCCTCGCCGCAGACCGAGCCGGCCCCGCCGCCCCCCACCTGCGCTCCGGCCACCCCGGCGCCGTCCCCACCGCCCGACGACCGATCCAACCCGAACCCGAGGAGCTCCGATGAACCGCCGCAGTGATCCCCTGCCGTTTCACGGCCTGTGGCCGGCCGCCGTGGCAGCCACGCTCGCGGTTGGGCTCCTCACCGCGTCCGCTCACGCGGCCGCCGCCGCGACGCCGCGCCTGTCCGCGTTCTCGTCGTGCGGCCAGCTCGGCGCGTACGCCCGGCGGCAGGCGACGGAGGTGCTGGAGGCGCGTTCGCGCCAGCCGGTTCCCCCGCCGGCGCCCTCAATCGGCGGCGATCCGATGAGCCGGGAGCAGGCCGCCACCGCGCCGGACCACTCGAGCACCAACGTCCAGGAGGCGGGGGTGGACGAGCCGGACGCGATCAAGCTCGACGCCACCCGCATGTTCTCGGCGGTGGGCGGGCGGCTGCGCGCGCTCGACCTCACCGGCCCGGCGCCCCGGCTGCTCGACCAGCTCGACCTCCCGGGCGAGGGCCACGAGCTGCTGCTGCACGGCGACCGCCTCGTGGCGATCGCCACCGCCGGGGAGTACGGCGAGGCCACCCGCCTCACCGAGGTCGACGTACGGGACCCCGGCGCCCTGCGCGTCGTACGAACGATCGACGTGCCCGGCTGGGCGGTGAGCTCCCGGCGCAACGGCGCCATCGCGCGGGTGGTTATCTCCACGCCCGCGCCCTACTTCGACGCGCCCGCCAAGGTCCGGCGCGCGCGCTGGCGGCCCCGCGCGCGCTTCCGCCACCGCCCGAGCGGGCGCAGCGCCACCCGGGCGCTGGTCGCGTGCCGCCGCGTGCGCCGCCCCGCCAGGTTCGCCGGGCTGGGCATGCTGAGCGTGCTGACCTTCGACCTCGACCGCGGCCTGTTCCCGGTCGACTCCGACGCGATCATGACCGACGGCGACACCGTCTACGGGTCGCCCGACGCGCTCTACGTGGCCACCGAGCGCTGGCTGGAGCCCGGGGTGGACCCCGACGAGCTGCCCTCCGACACGACGACGCTCGTGCATCGGCTCACGGGCGGCGAACGTCCGGTCACCACGTACGCTGGCAGCGCCGCCGTGCCGGGTTACCTGATCGGGCAGTTCGCGCTGTCGGAGCACGCCGGTTACCTGCGAGTCGCCACCACCGCCGACCCGCCCTGGAGCGAGGACGCCCGCGAGGGGCGCAGCGAGAGCCTGGTCACCGTGCTGGCGGCCCGCGAGCGCCGGCTCGTGCGGGTAGGCCGCGTGTCCGGCCTGGGCCGCGGCGAGCGCATCTACGCCGTGCGCTTCATGGGCGACGTGGGATTCGTGGTCACCTTCCGCGAGACCGACCCGCTGTACGCGCTCGACCTGCGCGACCCGCGCGCGCCGCGCGTGGCGGGCGAGCTGAAGATCCCGGGCTACTCGGCGTACCTGCATCCGGTGGGCGACGGGCTGCTGCTCGGCGTTGGACAGGACGCCACCGCCCGCGGCGAGCTGCGCGGCAGTCAGGTCTCGCTGTTCGACGTGTCCGACCTGCGCCGCCCCGTGCGCGTCGCCCAGCGCGGCTTCGGGGCGCGATCCGGCTCCCCCGTCGAGGAGGACCACCGCGCGTTCATGTTCTGGGAGCCCACCGGCCTGGCCGTGCTGCCCCTGACCGTCGACGCGCCGGATTGGAACGACGAGCGCCCGCTGTTCGCCGGCGCCGTCGGCCTGCGGGTCGGCCCGGGCCGCACCCTCAACGAGGTCGGGCGCTTCGAACAGGTCCGGGGCGTGACGCGCAGCGCGATGCACGGCGGGCGCCTCTACACGGTGTCCGAGGGCGGCCTGCGGGTCGCCGACTCGCAGACCCTGCGCCAGCAGGCCTGGCTGCCCTTCCACCCGCCACCGGAGTGACCGGCTGTTCGGTCAGGCCGGGAATTCGAGGCCGTGCTCGGCGCACAGCCGCGGGACGCTGTCCGGGTCGAACTCCAGTCCGTAGCGCGCGCCGATCGCGGCCTCCGCCTCGGGCGAGTGGTCCGGGTTCTCCTGTGCCGCCGCGAGGTCGTCGAAGAAGTGCTCGAAGCCGCCGGGCACGATGATCTCGAGGATCCGGCACGGTTCGTCGCCCGGATTCCAGAACGTGTGCCACTGCTCCCGTGGCTTGAACACGAAGTCGCCGGCGTCGGCGTAGACGACGTCGTCGCCCAGCAGCGCGCCCATTCGCCCCTCGAGGACGTAGCTGTACTCGTCCTCGCGCGAGTGGCGATGAAGCGGCGCCACCAGCGTGCGGGGCGGGATCGGGTGCTCGACCAGCGAGAATCCCCCGCCGGTTTCCTCCATCCACGCCATGAAGCGAACCCCGACCGAGCCGAGGTCGACGTACTTGCCGTCGCTCGGCCCGACCTTGCGCGGGCCCTGGGAGGCGTCGAAGCGACGGAGCTGGTCGGGGGTGACGGCGGGCATGCGGATCCTCCTAAATTTCACAGAACAGGGGTGTTGTGCGAACCTAGCAGCGGCCGGCCGGGTGTGTCAATATTCGTTGGACAGCGATGTCTTCCCAAAGTCTTCCCCGCCCTTATCGCAAGCGCGCCCGAGCCCAGCGCGAGGAGGAGACTCGCAGGCGCATCGCTCAGGCGGCCATGGAGCTCCACGGCAGCGTCGGTCCCGCCCGCACCACGATCAGCGCGGTGGCGAAGCGGGCGGGCGTGCAGCGTACGACCGTCTATCGCCACTTTCCCGACGAGGCGGCTTTGTTCGGCGCCTGCTCTGCCCACTGGGCCGCGCTGCACCCGCCGCCGGACGGCGCCCGCTGGGCGAGGATCGCCGACCCGGACGCGCGCCTGCGCACGGCCCTCCGCGAGCTGTACGCGTGGTACGCCGGGGACGAGGGGATGTTCGTCAACACCTCGCGCGACGCCGACCTGGTTCCGGCGCTGCGGCCCCTGGTCGAGGAGTCGCAGCGGAGATTCGACGCGCTGGTCGGCGTGATCTGCCGTGGTCGCCGGGAGCGTGGCCGGGGACGGCGCCGCGTCCGTGCGGCCACGACGCACGCCGCCTCGTTCGCCACCTGGCACGCCCTCACCCGCCGGGGCGGGCTGAACGACGACGAGGCGGTCGAGGTGGCAGCGGGGATGGTCGCCGCCGCGCAGCGCGCTCCGTGACCCGTGGCGCCGCGCGCGCTCAGCTCACCGCGTTGTCGTGGACCGTGTAGGTCCCGGTGGTGGGACGCAGGTCCAGCGGCGAGCCGCCGCCGCTCCGGATCGTGTTGTGGGCGATCGTGAAGCTTTCCTGGGTGGGTGTGGCGGATTCTGACTCGGATACGTAGATGCCGGCGGCGGTGGTGGCGGTGATCTTGTTGTGGTTCCAGTGGCTGGTGCCGGCCGTGTCGTCGTTCTGGAACCAGGCGATGCCGATCGGTCCGCCCTCGATCGTGTTGCCCTCGACGCGGCTGTTGCGGTAGCGCACGGAGACTCCGTTGGCGTGGAAGTTGCGGATGGTGTTGGCCACCACGCGGCTGTTAGCGGCTTTGAGGTAGATGCCGTGCTTGCCGTAGCTGATCGAGGTGTCGGTCCCCGTGTTGAGGATGCTGTTACCCGACACCAGGTGGCCCTTGCCCTGCAGGATGATCCCGGAGTCGCCCGTCCCGTCGATCGTGCTGGCCTGGATCGTCCAGTTGTCGTTGGCCGAGCTGGCCGAGTTCACGCCGATCCCGACGTCGGCGATCGCGACGTTCTGCACGACGACCTCGTCCACGCCGCTGCCGCCGGCCGAGGCGACGATGCCCTGGGTGGGGCCCGTGATCGCGAGGTCCTTGAAGCCGAGCCAGCTCTGGCTGGACATCCACACGCCCTTGGTCAGGGTCGCGCGGCCGGTCCCGTAGGAGCCGAAGACGATCCGCGCCGAGCCGCTGCCCGAGGTGGGCGGCATCAGCGTGGCGTCCGAGAACGTGGCGCCGGCCTGGAAGAGCACGCCGTCGCCCGGCTGCAGCGACGCGTCGTTGACGCGGTTGACCGTGCGCCACGGGGCCGCGTCGCTCGTGCCCGCGTTGGCATCCGACCCGGAAGGACTCACGTAGAAGGTCCTGCCCGTGATGGTCAGCGGTGCGTAGGGCGCCGGTGCCGGCGGTCCGCCGGCCGGCGAAAGCGTTCGGGGCAGCGCGGGCGAGAGGGCCCGCGGAGGCGGGAGCGCCCGCGGAGGCGGGAGCGCCCGCGGAGGCGCGGCCGGCGACACGACCCTGATCCGTACACGTGCCCCGCGCCGCCGCCCGGCGCGAGTGTGGGCGACCGCGCGCAGCACGTGGCGGCCCGGGTGCAGCCGGCGCGCGTCCAGCCGGCAGGTGTAGGGCGCGCGGCGGTCCACGCGCAAGCGTCGGCCATCCAGCAGGAACACGACGCGGCGCACCCGCCGCGCGCGCACGCGCGCCACGCAGCGCCGGCCGCTCACCACGCCGGAGACGCGGGCGTCAGCGCGAGGCGCCACGATCGCCACCCGAGCCTTGGCGCCGGCCGCGGCGGCCGGCGCGGCGGACAGGGAAAGGGGCGAGGCTCCCACCGCCGCCGACGCGACGGCGGCGAGCACGGGCGCCAACGCCGCGACCGCGACCCTCCCGCGCCAACCCATCTTGATGCCTCGCTGCACCTCCGCGAGAGCCCGCGCTGACACGACGCCTCCCATCCGGCACCGGGCATCGTTGTCGTCGTTCCCCTACCTCGCCTCCTGCCCGGACGCGCCGAGAACCGTGCTCGACCGCGCCCGCGTTGTCAGCCGATGCGCGACTTCTGCACCCGGTTGGGGCGTCGAGCTTGCACCCGGCGTGCAGCTTGCGGCCGTGGCGGCCGCCCGCTCAGCGATTGGCGCGGTCCGCGTCCGTCGCGCACGGGGTTGCGATGGAGCGGACCGAACGGAGCACCCGGGGTGCTTACACCCCAATGCACGCCGCCGCAGCGCTGCCATGGTCCGTCCCGCGAAACCGAGGTACCGCCCCCAGCACAGGAAAGGGGCCTTCCGCGTGAGCGGTGCTCGACTCGAGCCGGTGACCTATTGCTTGTAAGGGTCGGGAGAGTGCGTTTCGGCTGTCTCCATCCGGGGTGCGCTGGCGGGATTTCCCTGCATGAGCCGGTAAAGGGCGAGTCGGCCGAAGCCGTGCGATCCGGGGGATTCGAGGGGCATGTACCCGTCTCGTACCTGTGGCGTTGGCATCCGGTCAGGCGGGGGAGGACGCGGGGCGCTGGATGGTCTGAAGCAGCGTGAACAGCGCGGACACCCGCCGCAGCACGCGGCCTATCGCCTCGACCTCTCGGGGTCCCGGTGCCGGGGCCGAAACGGACTCCCCAAGGTCCTCGATGGCGGTGTGCAGCGCGCCGAAGCTGAGCGCGGCCAGGAGATGCCGCTCGCCCGTGACTCTGGCAGGCTCGGGCGCCTCGTTGAGGCGCCAACCCAGCTGGTCGAGGAGCGCGTCGAGCGATGCGAGCTCCGCGCGCTGGTTGGCGAGCGCGGGGAGCGACGCTTCGTTGGCCAGGTAATCCTCGGCAGCGCTCTGGACCGCCTCCGCCTTCTGTGCATAGAGGCCCAGGAGGACGCGGAGCAGATCGTCGTGCTGCTCAGGCGGGACGTCGATTGTGAGCGCCGGCATCGCCTCCTCCTGGGTATCCAGCGGATACTAATAGCTGACTCCATAGAGTCAAGTCCCTGGACTTCAGCGCATAGACCCAACACTGTTCCCCCTCATGGGGCCGCCTGCGGAACCGCAGCCTGCGCTCGGCAGCGCCATTCGCGCACTCCGAAGCAAGATCGGGATCAGTCAGGAAGACCTTGCACACCAGGCGGGTGTGACGACGAGCACGCTGTCCTCGATTGAGCGTGGGCGGTCTAATCCGACATGGGCCACTATCAAGGGCATTGCCGCCGCCTTGGGTGTCTCCATGGGACAACTCGCAGCCCACGTAGATCGGCTGGAGGGGCGCTAGCGCGTGGAGGAACTCGGGCAACGAGCCAGGTCTGCACGCAGGCCGTCATGTGACATTCGAGGGTTGGCCTCATGCCAGACGCGGTGATAGAAGGCGCCGATGGCACAACCTAAGCGCCGCGAGATCGCTGTGGCCGACCTGCGGCTCGATCCCGACAATCCCCGGCTGCCGGAGGACTTGCAGGGCGCCGATCAGCAGCAGCTTCTCAGGTACCTGAGCAACGAGACGGTCCTCGATGAGCTGATCCAGTCGTTCGTTGACAACTCCTTCTTCGAGCATGAACCGCTAATCGGTTACGAGGACGACAAGCTCGGATTCGTGATTCTTGAAGGGAACCGGCGGCTGGCGGCGCTCAAGGTGCTCCTTGGCGAGCCCGAGGCTAAGGATGAAGGCCTTGAACCGCTCCTGGCGGAACCTCCAAACGCAAAGCAACTCGCCAGTCTTAGGAAGGTTCCGGTCTATGTAGTCGCGGATCGCGACGAGGTCCATAAGTACCTGGGGTATCGCCATATCGGAGGCATCAAGACTTGGAGCGCCGAAGCCAAGGCGCGATACCTCATGATCGAAGCGGATAAGGCTGCGGCTACTGGCTCGGACAACCCATTTCTTGACGTCGCGCGTCGTGTTGGTAGCAACTCGCAGGGTGTCCGGAATTCGTACACCGCGATAACACTTCTCCGACACGCGCGTGACGAGTTTGGGATATCGATCAACTACGTGCTGGAGCGTCGGTTTGGCGTATGGCTGCGGTGCATGACGGCGCAAGACGTACGCCACTACATCGGCCTGGATCAGCCCCGGACATACGACGAGGTCCGGGAAGCAATCGGTGAAACTGACGAGGATGGCCTTAGCGAAGTACTAGGCGATCTATCTCCCTCCAACGGCGATAGGCCGCTGCTCAATGACTCGCGGGACGTCACTGCTTACGGCAAGGTCCTGCATCACGAGGTAGCTCACGATGTTCTGCGGCGGCATCGCGATCTGGACATCGCGCGGCAAATCGTTGAGCTTGCTGAGCTAGCTGACCGGATTCACGACTTGGCCGAGCGCGTCGATGTGGCGCGCGACGAGGCACAGCGCGCGGATTACAGCGACGAGTTGATGAACGCGGCCGATGTGCTATTTGGCTCCGCGCGTTCTCTGCGCGCGACTGTCCGAGACCTCGCGGAAGAGGCGGACGAGTGATCGAGCCGCGCAAGGACGCCTACGGCGCCGAGGCCGACAGTACGCACTTGGCCGACTACCTCGAGCTCCTGGCCATTGCCGATAGGCCTATGCGTCGTGCCGAGCTGGCTGACTACCTCGACGACCTGAAATGGACTATCCGATCGCGTGAGCTGTATCACGCCGCCGTTACCGGGCCCGACGAGGAACCGTACGAAGATGACGTTGAAGGTGGGCCAGGAATGTCGCCAGCAACCGAAGCCTCGGATCGCGTCTTCGAGCTTCTCGCGGACCGTGCGGAACTCCTTGGCGATTTGTACCCGTTCGAGCTGGCCGATGGCCGGACGGTCCGCCGGACCCCTGAAGCTCAGCACGACGCATACCTAGTCCTCCTGGCGATCACGGTGGCACACCATTACGACGTCGCCACCGGCACGCCTGCTGAGCGCGTGTTCGAGGCGGTGGTAGCGCAGGCCATGCGTGCCCGAGGACTCCGTACGTTCAACATGGCCGACGCCGGAAGAGGGCCTGGTGACTTCCGAGATGCTGTGGAGGCGGCCGGCCGAGAGATCGGCCTGGTCGCAGCGCCTGACGCCGCGCCATCTCGAACGCACGCTAATGAAGAGGGTGTCGATACTGTTAGTCATCTGGGGTGGGGGGATACGCGCCCAGGGCATTGGATCTTCATCGGCCAGGCGACGTGCGGACAGAGCGGTTCCTGGCAAGGAAAGATCCAAGAGCCTTGGCAGGACCAGTGGCAGCTAATGCTGGGCTCTTCCATTAGGCCTTCGGCGTACTTGGCAGTGCCGCACCATGTAGAGACTGCTCAGATGATGCATTTGTCGACTGGTACCAGCCGCTTGGTACTGGACCGGCTCCGGCTCTGCCGCCACATAGATCCAGTGACGAGGCCCCAGCAGGAGATGATCGACGCCGTTGTCGCGGAGGGTGTCTACCACCCACGTTATGGCTAGCTCGCGCCGGCTCCTCGGATAGGCGCCGGACCGGTGGCGGCTTCAAGGGCCTCGATCACAAGTTCGGCCGCGTCCTCCGCAGGCATGTGCTCCCAGACGCGAATGACGCGCCAACCGCCAGTGCTCAATGTTGCTGTGACCTGGTAGTCCCGCTCGACGTTCCGGTTGAGCTTGGCGTTCCAGTAGCGGCTGTTATGCCGCGGCTCAGTGCCATGCTCTGGACACCGGTGCCAGAAGCAGCCGTCCACGAAGACGGCGACACGCGCGCGCGAAAAGACGATATCTGGGCGAACGAGTACGCCACCCACACGGAGCGGGTAGTTCTTGCGGAAGCGCAGCCCGCGCCTGTGCAGCGCTGAGCGGAGACGTGCCTCCGGTCGCGTACCGCTCCGCGGGTTGCGGCGCATCCGTTCGGATACGGCTGCATTCAGCGGTCTGGGATACAGGAGCTTCTCACCCGATTTGGGCTATCACTTACACGGCCCCGGCTTGCCGTTGCTGTGCGCCGGGACCAAGTCCAGCGCCAGGATGGTCGGCGTGTGCGTCCCGGAGCGAGAGGTACTCCTTAGGCACAGGGATCAAGGGCTCTGGCCCGGGACAGTCATCGCGTAGTGCCGGCAACAGGCTGGGGCAGCGGCGCCGTGGCCGCTGCTGAAGAAGGTGGCGACGGATCTCCAGGCCAAGCAGCTCGCCGAGTGCTGCCGGGACCGCATTGCCAAGCTGACGACGTTGATCGTCATAGGAACCCTTGACTTCGTAACCAGCCGGGAAGGTCTGCAATCGCGCCATCTCTTCGATGGTGAGGCGCCGGCTACGCCAATGAAACGGTCCCGTGGCCGGTCCAGGGTGCGCCTGGATCGTCCAAGAGGGGCGGTCCTTGGCCAACTTGAGCAGAAAGCTCCAGTACCGAGTGCGCCAGCCGAAGAGTGGCTCACCGCCGCCTCTAGGGGTATGCCAGAGATAGTTCTGTCCCTCCGGAACGGAAGGGAGCAACCTCGCCCAGCGGCCGCGCGGAGCTAAGGCCGGATCAAAATCAGGATCATCCAGGTGTCCGATCGCATCCCAAGCTGTCCGCGTCCGCTGCGACACATGGCCGCCGTTGTTTGCCCCATTCACGCTGAGCGTAGATGCCGGCTTATGCAACTCTGCGCCGTCACGCGCGGCGATCAGAAAAATCCGCTCACGTTGCTGCGGGACTCCGTAGTCCGCCGCGTTGAGCCTAAGAAGCGCCGCCTCATAACGCGTGCGATGCCGGCGGTTGATTCGTGCGAATCCTTGGTGCAACAAGTCCATGGCCCCACGACCGTCTTGGCGTGGCGCTAAGCCACCTACGTTCTCGAGGATCGTGACCTCCGGGAGTGCAGCCTCTACTACGTCGATGTATGCAAGGAGAGTTCGAGCACGAGGATCTGCGAAACCCCGCTCCGTTCCATCCACCCAACGTGCTGCCCCGGACCACGGTTGACATGGCGGACCCGCAGATACAACGGTCACATCACCACGCTGCAGACCTAGGTCCGCGAGGAGGGCTTCCGGGCGCTGACCGACGACATCGCCATCGTTTGCGAGCCGCCAATCGGGGCGATTGGTACGGAGGGTAAGTAGCGCGGCCGGGTCGACCTCCGCGCAGCCGGCGATCTCAAACCCTGCTTGCTCAAGCCCTAAGTCAAGGCCGCCCGCGCCGGTGTAGAGGGAGAGAACCCTCACAGGACAGAACGTCCTTGCCGCGAGTCGTAAGGTCTAGAAGTGGGGCGGCGCAAGGGCTCCGATAGGGCTTGCATCCCTCGGGAGTCAACCATGCCGCACGGATGCGCGGCTGGATCCTCGCTCGCGTACTCTCAGAGACAAGCGGATCACGCCGCTCGGACGGCAACGCGGGCCTCGCGGGGCGGCTACCGGCTCGTCCTGGTCTTGCTGCCGAAGCTACTCGCTTCGGGGTTGGAGCGAGTCGCAGCCGAAGGTGTTCCCTCAGTTGGCGGCCACGAGATAGCAGCCGGATAGCTTAGAAAGGCCGGCATGGCCTTCCGGGCTCGGCGCTCGAAGTCCGGGATGAGGAGTCGGGGCTCGACGTGCTCTAGGAACAGCCGAAGACAGCGGCCGATAGATGCGGAGATCTGATCGAACTCCCATCCCTTCACGTCCTCGGGCAGTCGCATCCGGGCGTAGGAGAGATGCACGATCTCCTCGCCTACGCGATCGCGTATGCCGTTTAGCGTGGGCTCCATCGGTCGCCGGAGCTTTGCCCACTCTTCCGGCTCGAAGTAGTGCGCCGCGAAACCATCGTCCTGATGGCGCGACGAGTCACGCCACAGGAAGTCGATCAGTGCACGCGCGTGAACTGTGAATGACTCGAGCAGCGCCATCTCAATCTCCCAGGGGAGGCCATCTGAGCTAAGCCAGCCGCCGGCGCGGAACAACATTTCGATCTCGTACAGCAGATGCTCGCTCAACGCGCGAAGCTCAGGCTCCGAGCGCACTAGTTCTTCCCTCGGTTCGCGTTCACGACCCGTCGCCCTGACTAGAGCTTGTCTCGCAACCGCTTGATCTTGGTCGAGATCAGCGTCATAGCGATGGAACCGACCTCCTCGTACAGCTCCTCGGCTACGTCCCGGAGATCGAAAGACGGTTGGTACCGATACTGCTCTAGGAACGCCTTGACGCGGGCATGCCGCTCACCCGCGTCCGAACCCGCGCGCTCGATAATGAAGTCACGCCAGTCGGCTCGCTGCTTCTTTGCATTGCACGGCTGGCACGCGGGAACGACGTTGCCCCATGCGTGAAGCCCTAGGTCCGCCTTGTTCATGGGGATGAGATGGTCCTGAACGGCGGGCGTGGTGCGCCCAAACGCGATCCCGCAGTAGCAGCAGCGACCGCCAAAGAAGTCCTTGACCTCCTCGAAATGCCTGCCGCCCTTGTATGGGGGTCGTTCGCGCTCCTCGTCGTAGGCCGAGCCCATCTCCTGAAGGAAGATGCGGAGGGCGGTGTTGGCGATGTCAGATCGACCACGCGGCACGATCGAACGGTAACGCCATGCCGGCGGAGACGCCGGGCACGACAACGAGAGCTGGCATAGGGCGAAGGAAGGATCCCGAAACGAGGAGCGCGCAACGGATGAAGGGCGACTTCGATTTGCCGCTTATGCGCACCGACGCGCTCGCTCGTCGGACGTCCTACTCACCTCGAACTCGCCTCAATGACTAGGTCCCGCACGCACCTTGATCCCTGAATCGCCCCGTTTCCTCTCGAACCGTCCGCCACGTTTCATGATTGAGAATCCGTCTGGCTTCTTCCGAACCGCTGGATCCCCTGGCCACTCGCCCGCGCCCCCCGTGGCTCTCCCGCCTGGGCTGCCCTGCCCAGGTTTACCTGGCAGGTCGAGGAAGGGGGTCCGGCGCGTGAGCGGCGGACCCCCTTCCTCGGAAGCCCAGGCGGGGAGCGGGATTTCGGGGGCGCGGGGCGGCGGTGCCTGTTCTGCTCGGGTCGGTATGGGCGGAGGGCATGGGTCGGAGGGAACGGGCCGGAGGGGCCGGGTGGCTCCTCAGTCGTCGGGCACTCCAGGCAGGGTGGTTCGTAGGGCAACGTTGTCGGTACGCCGCTGGTGGCCGCGCGGCCAGGGTGGGACGCGCATCGCGATTGCTCGCGCTTGGTGGATGTCTTCCTCGAGCGCGAAGAGCATGCGCTCGCGCGCTGGGTACCTGTGATCGGCGGCTCCGCTGTAGTGAGGGGAGAAGTACGCGACGAGCTCGTGATCTGCTGCCCGTAGGAAGCGCAGCTGGTGGTCTTCGTCCTGGCAGACGAACACGACGAGGGGTGGGCGCCAGTCGTCGGGGATCGCCATGTGCCACCACCCGGTCAGGAATGCCTCGTAGCGGCGGAACTTGTCGTAGTTCTTGTCGACGCGGCGGGTGCGGTCGTACTCGACGAACATCATGAGGTCGCCCGCTGCGCCGGCGACGTCCAATCGGGCGTCGGGCTGGATTGGGCGCACGGCGTGGTGATCGAGGTCGCCGTAGTAGCCGTCGGCGTGGGCGTTGATCTCCTCCTTCAGGTTGCGCGGCGGCTCGATCACGGCTTCGTCGGGGCCGTGCCACCCGAAGAGGTTCTCGCCGGCGAGCTGGCGGTATCGGATCACCCACTCATTGACGCGCAGGTCGTGGATCACGTAGCGGTAGTCGAAGAGGCGCTCGCGGCGGGGCGTGAACTTCAAACCGGCCGGCAGCTCGCCCGATTGCTGGGCTGCCCGGAAGCCGTCGCTCGTCAGGCAGTAGGTCCACTGGAAGGCGCCTCGGATCGTCTGCGGCCGGAAGCGCTCGACGAGGCCAGCCTCGAAGAGCTGGGTCATCCGTTTACGGACGGCGCGCATCCCGCAGCCGTTCCACCACAGCTCGGCGATTTGAGCGGTGGTCAGGAAGCGGTACCGGGCGAGGGCCATGAGAATCTCCGCGTCCCGCGGCTGAAGCGCGCATCGGGCGCCGTTCTTGCGCTCGTCCCATCCGAGGAGCTTGCCTTCGGCCAGGCGGAGTTCGGCGAGCGTGTCCGGCCGCTCAGCCGTCATGCCACGTCGAACAGCCGGGGCTGCATGGCCGCGAAGCGGACCTGCTCTCGCGCCTGGCGGATGCGGTCGGCGGCGCTCATGCGCTCGGCCGGGTCGAACTCCTCGAAGACATGCGCGTAGGTGTTGAGCGCCATCGTGGGGGAGTGGCCGGCCTGGCGGGCGATGTCGACGACGTTCTGGCCTTCGGCGATCAGCAGCGAGACGAACGAGTGGCGCAGGTCGTAGGGGCGGGCGTTGGCGATGCCGGCCTCCTCGGCGGCCGGGACGTAGATCCGGCGGCGCCAGTTCTGGTAGGTCGTCCTCGTCCAGGGCTCGCCGCGGCTGTCGGGGAAGACGAGCGCTTCCTCTCCTGGCCGCCCGGCGCGGAGGCGCCACTCGGCCAGGTCCTGGGCGAGCGGTGCGAGGAGCCGGACGGTGCGGCGCTTGCGGGTCTTGGTCTCGGCGATCGCGCCCAGCGACACGGACGCCTCGACGAGGATGGTGCGCTCGCGGATGTGGCCCCACGTCAAGGCGAGTGCCTCGCCTGGCCGCAGGCCGGCGTACGCGAGGACGGAGACGAGCGTTGCGTCGCGCGGGAGACCGCGGCTCAGCAGCGCGACGCGGATCGCCTCGACCGTCTCGGGTGAGAGCGGGCGGATGCTGCGGGCCCTGGCCGCCGAGGGCTTCGGGACGACGCGCGCCGGGTTGGACTGGAGGCGGCCCCACTCGCAGGCTCGCTGGAGGACTCCGTGGAGGAGCGTGAGGGACTTGCGGACCGAGACCCGGCCGGTGCCCGCGGCCTCAAGGTCGAGGCGGAAGCGGTGGATCAGCTCGGGCGTGAGCTCGCGCAGCGGCACCGCGCCGAGCCTCGGGAGGACGTGGGTGTCCCAGAGCATCGCGTAGAGCTCCAGCGTCGCGGGCGCCAGGTTGGGCTCGGCGTGCAGGCGCCACCACTCCTCGCCGAACTCCGCGAGCGGCTGCTTTCCCGCGTCGAGCAGCGCCAGCTCGCCGGTCCGCTTGCGTCGGCGCAGCTCGGCGTCGAATGCCTCGGCGTCACGCTTGCGGCCGAGCACCTTGGACCGATTCCTGCCGCCCTGGCGCCAGCGCACGCGCCACACGACGCTGCCGTCCTTGCGCTCGACCCGCTCGACGCTCATCGCCTTCCGTTCCTCTGCGCCAGCAAGGCGCGGAAGCTGCCGGCGGGCGGCGGCTCGGGCGGGGGTGGGGGAGGCACCGGCGGACGCGGCGGCGCCGGTTCGCCGGGCTCTACGCGCGAGTTCTCGATCCACTTCTCGAACGCCTCTCGCGGGATGCGAATCCGTGAGCAGAGGCGGACGGCTTCCAGCTCCCCGCGCTGGACGGCGCGGTAGATCGCGCGGGGCGAGAGGCCGACCAGCTCGGCCGCCTCGCTTGGGAGGAGGAATCTCGGCGTCATGGCCGCCCCTTAAGCGGCGATGCCGCCAAAGTGGCCCCCCCGAGATATGCGGAGCGGAAGTTCATGCGCCTCTGACTCAAAGAGGCGCGAACGCGCGAAGTGGCCCCTGGAGCTTGCCCGCGAGGCTTACACCGAAGGACCCGTACCCGCCACGTACCTCGCGCTAGGGCCGAGACGCGGCCCGCAACGCAAAAGCCCTGCAACAACGAGATGGGCGGTGCCTGACTCGAACAGGCGACCTCCTGCTTGTAAGGCAGGCGCTCTAGCCAACTGAGCTAACCGCCCCGCGGTCCGAATGCTACGGCGGGACCGCCACCGGTGCCCGGAGTGATCCAACAGACCCTCCGGGCCGTACACCCATCATCAATCCCTTACCGGAGGTTTTCTCTATGAGTTCGAAGAAGAGCAAGTTGTTCCTGGCGGCGCTCGCTGCCATGTCGCTCGCCGCGATGGCGGTCGTGGCAGCGGGCGCTGGCGCCGACCACAGGGCGAGCGGGCAGTACCGGGCCACCCTGAGCCCTGTCCCCCATGCGGCCCAGGCCGATGGCGGATCCAATGCGCGGGGTAGCGCGAAGCTGGTCCGGCGCGGCTCGCGCGTGCAGGTCGTCGTCAACGCGCGTGGCGTCTCGCCGCGGCTGCCGCACGCCATGCACATCCATGGCAAGGAGGCGGCCGGCGAGATCGCTCGCTGTCCGGGTGCCGATCGGCGTGACGACATCGTCGACGACCGCCTGATCGAGACCGCGGAGGGCCTGGACGACTATGGCCCCGTGCTCGTCTCGTTCACCGAGCGCGGCGACACCAGCGCGAAGAGCCTGCTGGCCCTCGACCGGTTCCCGGTCGCGACCAAGGCCGGCACGCTGAACTATCAGCGCACGCTGACGGTTCCGCGCGCGCTGGCCTCGCGCCTGGACGAGCTGCACGTCGTCGTCCACGGTCACGACATCGACGGCAACGGCGCCTACAACGGCCGCACGACGGTGCTCAAGGCCCCGCTCGAGGGCGAGCTGCCGGTCGCCTGCGGGCGGATCGTCCGCCGCTAGCACCCAGCAGGATGCGGAGAGCGGGCCGGCCTTCGGGCCGGCCCGCCGCCGTTCCACTGACTACGCGCGCCCGCCGCCTTTGCCGTTGCCGCCGCCGCCCGCCTTCGGGCCGCCGCCGCCGTTCTTGCCGCCGCCCTTGTCGCCCTTGCCGCCGCCGTTGCCGCCGCCGCCGCCGCTCCCGCCATCGAGGCTCGGCTCACACGGCGCCGGTCCGGCGGTCGCGGTCGTACCGTCGGCGTTGACCTGCGACCAACCCTGACCCAGGAACTCCAGGATCGCGGTGGTGCGCATGCCGGTCAGCGTCCCCGGCGTGTAGAAGAAGTCGGGGTCGAAGATGATGATGTGGGTGAAGTTGCCGGCCGAGCGGTTGTCCAGAAGCGTGACTCCGCTGCCCGAGTCGCCCGGCGCGCCGACGCCCTCCCAGCCGTAGCCCTCGCGGTACCAGAACGGGGCGACGCCGCCCTCCGGCTTGCCCTGCGCGACCGCGACGCCGTAGCCGTGGCCCCAGTACTTCACCGCGGTCGGCTCGCAGCCGGTGTAGATGCCCTGCGGGCCGCCACTCGGCGAATCCGGGTTGACGCCCCACTTGGACGCCACCTCCGGGTACACCTTGATCAGCGCGAAGTCGTCGCCGGGCTCCTCCTCGGCGGTCTGGCGGTACACCGTGCCGACCTCGGCGAGGGTCGTGCTGTCGACCTGCATGATCACCGGCTCGCCGTTGCGGTCGGTGCAGTGGCTCGCGGTCCCGACGTAGGGCTGCTCGCGCCAGTTGGACCCGTCGGTGAAGATGAAGTTCGCGGTGCAGCCGTACGGCTCCACGATGCAGCCGTTGGCGCTCACGCCGGGCTTCTGGTAGCCCGGGCACTCGGTGTTCAGGTACTCCTCGGGCACCTGGACGCCCTTCGCGCCCGCGGCGTGGATCTCGGCCCGCAGGTCGTCGGTCAGCCACTCCGGTGAGGGCGCGCGCGGGATCTTCGTCTGTATTTCCGCCGACGCGGTCTGGGCCGCGAACGCGCAGAGCAGCGCGGCCATCGTCATCGCCAAGACCAGCTTGAAGCGCATGCTTTCCCCCTTGCCCGAAGAACCCCCGTTCCCGTTCCTGTCAGCAGCCCTACCCGCTCCCGGCGCAGCGGGAAACGCTCAGGCGCGTCGCGCGGCCGCGGCCGCCTGCGGAGCAGTCATCGCGCTGACATGCGCGCCTAGGTCGGGAACTGCACGTTCTCGCAGTCGAAGACGCCGTCCTCGGCGTCGTCGACCACGACCGTGTCCTCGCCGTCTCCGCAGTCGATGCGGTCGGCCGCGAAGTCGCGCGCGTCGATGAAGTCGTCCCCCGGCCCGGCGTCGATGTCGTCGTCGCCCGGGTCCTTCACGAACCGGTCGTTGCCCGCGCCGCCGTCCACGACGTCGTCGCCGACGCCGCCGCCGAGCGTGTCGTTGCCGTCCTCGCCGTCCAGCTCGTCGTCGCCGTCCTTGCCGTCGAGGCGGTCGTTGCCCTTCCCGCCGAAGACGCTGTCCGCGCCGCCCGACCCGAACAGGCGGTCGTTCCCGCGCCCGCCGAAGATCTGGTCGCCGCCCGGGCCGCCGAACAGCCGGTCCGCGCCGGCCCCGCCGGACATGCGGTCGTTGCCGTCCTGGCCGTAGGCGCGGTCGTGGCCGCCGCCGCCGAAGATCCGGTCGTTGCCGCGACCGCCGAAGATCAGGTCGCGCGCCGACCCGCCGTACAGGCGATCCCGCCCCGCGCGACCGGCGATCCGGTCCGAACCGCCGAGGCCGAAGATCCGGTCTCCACGCGCGGTGCCGCGCAGGGCGTCGCGGTCGGACTCGCCGCGCACCACCGCCGCCTGGGCCGACGCGGCGCCGAGGAGCGACAGCGCGGCGACCGCCGCAAGAAGTCGTCTTCCCCCCATCGCGGCAAGCCTACCTCCCGTCCCGCGCGCGCACGCCGGTCAGCCGGCGGCCGCCTTGGGCTGCCACCCGAACGTCCGCGCGGCCACGATGATGCCCCCGACGCCCCACAGCCCCAGCACCGCGACGTTGTGCCCGGACAGGTGCGCGTCGCCGGTCCCGAACGCCGCCTGCAGCCCCTCGGCCAGGTGCGCGAGCGGGAAGACGCGCCCGATCTCCACCAGCGACTCCGGCAGCTGGTCGGTCGGAATGAACACGCCCGACACGAACGCCAGCAGCACCGTCGCGAACGGCGCCAGCGTCGAGGCCGAGTCCGGCGTCGTGGTGATCGCGGTGATCGCCACGCCCAGCGCGCACAGCGCGGCGGTGCCGAGCACGGCGAACACGACCAGCTCGAGTAGGCCCTCGACGCTGAGGTCCACCCCGTAGCCGAAGTGCGCCACGGCCAGCAGCGCGGCCGTCATCACCGTCACCAGCGCCACCGCGCGCACGACCTGCGCGGCGATGAACGTCCAGGCGGGGACCGGGGTGGCGCGGAAGCGCTTGAGCAGCCCGCTCTCGCGCTGCGAGGTGAGCGCGATGGCGGTGTTCGAGAAGGCCGAGAACATGATCGCGTAGGCGATCATCCCGGCCGCGAAGTAGGCGTCGGTGGGGATGTCGGTGCCCTGGAAGCGCGTCGTCTCGTCGCCGCCCTTGGCGAACACCGAGGCGAAGATCACCAGCAGCACGACCGGGAACACCACGCCGAAGACCAGCGCGCGCGGGTTGCGCGAGAGCGTCAGCAGGCCGTAGCCGGCCTGGCGCACGGTGAGCACGAGCCCGCTCATCGCGGCGCCCGCCCGCTGTCCGTCAGCTCCAGGAAGACGTCCTCCAGGCTGGGGCGCCGGACCTCCAGGTCGGCCAGCCGGACGCCCGCCTGCTCGGCCCAGCCGGTGAGCCGGAACAGCGTGCGCTGCGGCTGGGCGGTGCGGATCGTCGCGTGGTTGCCCTCCACCTGGACCTCCGCGCCCGCGGCGCTGCCGAGCTCGCCGGCCTCGATCCCCTCGGGCAGCCGGAAGCGCACCACCGTGACGTCGCCGCCCCCGACCTCGTCGGGACTCCCGGAAGCCACGATCCTGCCCTGCGCGAGGATCGCGACGCGGTCGGCCAGGTTCTGCGCCTCCTCCATGTAGTGCGTGGTGAGGAAGATCGTCTTGCCGAGGTCCTTGAGCCCCTCGATCATGTTCCACGCGTCCCGGCGCGCCGACGGGTCGAACCCCGTCGTGGGCTCGTCGAGGAACACCAGGTCGGGGTCGCCGATCAGCGCGATCGCCACGTCGGCGCGGCGCCGCTGGCCGCCCGACAGCGACCCCACGCGCGCGTCGAGCTGCTCGGCCAGCCCCACCAGCTCGATCGTCGCGTCCACCGGCCGGGGCCGCGAGTAGAAGCCCGCGAACATCCGCACGGTCTCGCGCACCGTCAGCGCCGGCTCCAGCTCGGAGTCCTGCAGCACGAGCCCGATCCGGTCCCGCCACGCCCGCGTCGGCTTGCCGGGATCGGCGCCCAGCACCCAGGCGTCGCCCGCCGTGCGCGCCCGGTAGCCCTCCAGGATCTCGATCGTGGTCGACTTGCCCGCGCCGTTGGGACCGAGGAAGCCGAAGATCTCCCCGGCCGCCACCTCGAAGGTGATCCCGCGCACGGCCTCGTGGTCGCCGTAGGACTTGTGCAGGTCGTGCACCGAGATGGCGGTGTCCCCGGCCATTCGCGTAGACCATAATCGCCGCCGTGGACACGGGTCTAGAGGGGCGTGTCGCCCTGGTTACAGGCGCCTCCAGCGGCATTGGACGGGCCATCGCCGCCGGCCTGGCGGCCGAGGGCGCACGCGTCGCGGTGACGTCGCGCTCGCGCGAGCGCATCGAGGCGGCGGCCCGCGAGATGGGCGCCACCGCCTTCGTGCACGACAGCTTCGACCTCGACGGCGTCCCCGGCCTCGTCCAGCAAGTCACCGAAGCGCTCGGTCCGATCGACGTCCTGGTTCTCAACACGGGCGGGCCCCCGGCCGGTCCGGACCCGCTCGCCTTCCCGCGCGAGCAGTGGGAGGGCGCGCACCGCGCCTTCGTCCTGTTCCCCATGGCGCTGATCGAGGCGGTCGCCCCCGGGATGTCGCAGCGCGGCTGGGGACGGATCGTGAACGTCTCCTCGACCGCGGTGCGCGAGCCGCTGGACGAGCTGATCCTGTCCAACGCGCACCGCACCGGCGCGCTGGCCGCCTTCAAGACGCTCGCCAAGCGCCTGGCGCCGACCGGCGTGACGCTCAACACGGTGCTGGCGGGTCGCATCGGCACCGACCGCCTCACGCGAATCTACGGCTCGGTGCAGGCGGCGCGCGAGGCGGCGCAGCGCGACGTCCCGGCGCGACGGCTGGGAACGCCCGAGGAGTTCGCGGCGGCCGCGGTGTTCCTGTGCTCGGAGTCCGCGAGCTACGTCACGGGCGTGGCGCTGCCGGTGGACGGCGGGCTGCTGCGCTCGCTCTAGTGTCCTGAGTCGGAAGTCCGGCTGCAGCTTGCCGAGTGGCTGGGCGTGGCTGACGACGCACGCGGGATGAGTCGATGCCGAAGCATCGGCGATTCCCGCGGGTGGCGGCAGGCGCGGCCAGACGCCGGGAACAAATTGGCCGCGGTCTGGT
>JAPSGI010000025.1 GCA_031177685.1 Solirubrobacteraceae bacterium
CTCGCGAGCGTACAGAAACGGTCGACGCCGGCCTCTCTCCACGACCGACGGCCTCCGCCGCTCCGGTTAGCTGCGCCAGGGGCCGGGTTACCCGGCGGGCGGCAAGCAGGGCAACCGCCAGGGCGACGAGCAAGGTGCCCGCTAGTGCTGTCGCTAGAAGCTTCGCCATCCGTCGCGCGGGTGCGAAGGCCTCCGAGAGCGGCTGAGCGACGACGACTGTCCAGGGCGGCAGATCGTTCGGAAGTCCGGCATGACCGACGAGCATGCCTGCAGCGGAGTCGATAAAGCCTGTCGCCGCTGGTCCCTCGGCTGTCGATCGGCGCAGTGCGATCGTGTCCCCGAGTTGCCACGGTCCACCCGGCCGGGCGGCACCGCCGATCACGACTTCGTGCGCATCAAGAATGAGCACGTCGGCATCGACGCCGACCGACACAAGGTTCGCGCGCACGCGAGCGACGGCGTCCGTTCCTCGTCTCCAATCAAAGAGTGCCACGATCCGGCCGAGCGTCGCCTGGGGGGCATCGGGATCCGGTACCGGCACGCTGAAGCGGATGAGCATCTCTGCGGCGCCGATTGCATGAAATGGGCCTTCGATCATCTCTCCCGAGCCTTTACCACCGGGTATTGCGTCTTCGGTCTTCCCAATCAAGGCTGGATTACTAGAGGCTACGACGCGACCACTCTGGTCGAGCACGAGGAAGTCCACGCAGGCCGCGCAGCCGTGCTTTATCGATATGAGGAACGAGGCGATCCGTTTATCGAGGTCATTGATGCGAATCTCACGCATCACGTCCTGCGCGGCGAATGACTTGAGGCGTTCGCGCTCCGAGCGAAGGGTCGTCGCGAGCCGGTCGGCGCCGTTACGGGCCTCCTCGACGAGCTGTCGCCCCACAACCTGCGCAAGCGCCGCACGGCTGCTCGAGAGCGTGATTACTCCAAAGATGCCGCCCGGAATAAGAACGAGCGCCGCGGCGAAAAAGAGGAGTTTGGTGCGTAGCGAAAAAAACTGTACGATCCCCGCACTCAAGCGGCCGGCTCCCTTGTCACGCACATTGCTGTGGGCACGGGATCACGTTGAAGCATGTGCACGGACTCACGCGGCCATCGCCTGTGGGTGAAATCGACGGCATCCATTTGTTCCTCATATAAACGCCAAATGAACCGCCGCACTTGCGCGCGCACGTACGTCTCCAGCCCTTCCCAAGTGCGGCTAGACCCACCTTCTCTTCCTAGACCTTTCTACGCTCTGGCGGTACCTGCTCTCTGCCTCCGACTGGTCCAACGAGCTCGGCCACCCAAGAGGATACACCGTCTGCCGCTGATCTCTGCACTCTTTGTCTTCGTGGCGTTCGCCTCCCCGGCCGCTTGGGCTGCGCCCGCGAACAAAGCCATACCGACCGTCGATTACGCCGACGTATTCGGGACTGACATGCCGCTTGGGCGACTTTCCTACCAGGCGGGTCGGGGCTTGCGGTTCGGAGAGACGGGGTTGGTGCTGGGCGGCTTCGCCACGTTGGAGGCGGAGCGCCTGGAGAAGCGCGCGACCAGCGAGGACGCGGAGCAAGATGATAGTGATGAGGATCCGGAGCAGGACGAGGAAAGTGGGGAGTCGGTAGAGGGCGGGAGCCGGGGCGGGCTGGAGGGGCTGAACCTCTTCGTGTTCTTCGATCCGGTTTCCTTCGCGCACCTGTTCGCGGAGCTAGAGGTTGGTCCTCTATTGGAATTGGCAACTGGGGAGGGTGCGCGCTCCAATCCAGACTTGGATCTGGACCGGTTGTACCTCGATCTGGGCAACAGCGATGCGCTGAGCGTCCGGTTAGGCAAGTTTTTAACGCCTATCGGGCGGCGAAATCTGGCGCCGGCCGAGCCGCTCACGTGGACGACGTCTGAGCCGCTGATCGTGGAGGAGGTCTTCGACGAGTCGATATCGGGCGCGATGCTGTTCGGGTCAGTGTTCCCGCCGGGCGGGGCGTTATCGTACTCGTTGTATGGACAGTTTTTGGATCCAATCGATGAGGACTTGGATGCGCCTCCTGCCGAGCATAGCGCGGGGGCGCGTCTGGAGTGGGCGAGCCTTGGTGGCCTCACGCTCGGGATGTCGTACTTCGCCTCCGAGATCGAGCACGGCGAATGGAACCATCTGGGCGGGGCCGACTTCCTATGGCAGCCCAGCGGGCGCTTGGAAGTGAGCGGCGAAGCAGTGTTCGGCGAGGGGAGTCGCGAGGACGGCGCGTTATGGGGATTTTACGTTGAGGGCGCGGTCGAGACGGTGCCCACACTGTATGCCGTCGGCCGATATGAACACTTCGATACGCCGGGCACGAGGCGCGCCGACCTCTTCGACGTGGGTGTGGCTTGGATACCGGCGCCTTACGTACGTCTCAAGGCCGATTATCTGATCGCCGATCAACTCGACGAGCTCACCGAACCGGGACTGCGCATGTCGCTGTCGATTCTCTTCTGAGCCGATATGGTTGCGCGCATCTTGGGAATCGTTGTTCTGGTCCTAGCGCCAGCGATTCTTGCGGCTGGCGAGAGTGGCGTAGCGGTCATCGTGAATCCCGAGCGCCGCGCCGAGCTCTCGCTTGAGGAGATCGCGCAGATCTATCTTCGCCGCAGGCGCTTCTGGGATGATGGCGCCGCCATCGTACCGCTGAACCTGAGCTCCGGCGCACCGCTGCGCGCGCGCTTTTCAGAGCGGGTGCTTAACCAGACCCAGGCGCGCTTGGCAGATTACTGGAACCGGCAATACTTCCTTGGGATCCTGCCGCCGGCGACACTCGCCTCGACGGAGGCGGTGCGGCTATACGTCGCCTCCGACCCGAACGCGATCGGGTATGTGCCGGCCTCAGAGGTTGACGCATCGGTGCGCGTCGTCATGCGGATCGAGTAATCGTCGCACCCACGCCTCGCCGAGCGCGCCGGCACGCTACTGCGCCGAAGTTTGGCGTAGACATTGGATGTCAAATTGCGGCTGAACAGGCCCTTGACGCGGCAGGTGTCGCACATCTGGATGCGTCGCAGCGTCTGCGGGTACTGAAACATCCAGTGACTCGTCAGCTTGGCCGTCATCTACTCCATCATGCGCTGTGTGGCGAAGGATTTGCTGCAGCCAACGCAGCAAAACGGCGCTTCCTCGCTGAGCGTGCGCCGCTTTTGGCGCGCCTCCTCGTCGTAGACGATGCGGGGAACGAGCGTGATGGCATCCTCCGGGCAAGCCTTCTCACAAAAGCCGCAGATCGATCTGTTCGCGACCCCGCTCGCCGTCGTGGAAAAGCAGGTAGGCCTCGCGGCCGCCCGTCTCCCGGTAGGCCTTGAGCGCCTGCCGGAGCTTATCCAACAGCTCCCTGGCCGCCGGTCAGGCATAGGTGATTGCGCCGGTGGGACAGGCCGTTGCGCAACTGGACGTGAGCACTAGAATGCCGCCTGTGCGCGCAACTGGAAGATGCCGGGCTCGTCGCTGATGCCTTGCCGCTCGTGGTCGATGACCTTGATGTAGTTGGCGGAGAAGCGCAGGTAATAGTTCGGATACCAGTTCAATGCCGCGCCCAAGTTATCCTCCTCACCGCCTTGGATCGCGCCGTCGGTTAGATCGACGGTGCTGTAACGCACCGCCATCTCCCACGCGCCATGGGGCCCCGAGGCTTCACGCGCTCCGATTTACCCTCTTCCGCGCTGCAGGGGCGCGACTCGCCCGTTAAGAAGTATCCACCCTGTACATACCAGCCATCGAAGTCGGAGTCACCGACTGACGCATTAACATTGAACAATAGGTACTCACCTTCAGTATGGAATGGCCCCCATACCGTGGCCGCTTCCAAGCCGTAAGTTTGTACATCATCGACGCCACTTAGGACGCCGGTATCGACCAGACGTACATCGGTGATATGCGGCTCCGGCCGGGTGAGAAAGCGCGTCTCCTCTCCCTGGCTTGGGTCGCGCCAGTAAACCGACGCGCCGAGATGTACCAGTCGGATGTCCGACAGGAGTGGTGCGTAGGTGTCGAGCACGCGGAAGGCGCTCGACCGAGCAAGCGGATGCTCGTGATCGTGAACCCGTACGCGTCCACGGTCTCCGACCGCCTGCGCAACCTGGTCGTCTACGCGCTGCGCGGCCGCTACGAGATCGACGCGGTGGACACCGAGGGCCGCGGCCACGCGACCGAGCTGTGCCGCGAGGCCGCGCTGGAGGGCTACGACGCGGTCGTGGCCTTCGGCGGCGACGGCACCGTCAACGAGGCCGCCAACGGGCTGGCCGGGTCGACCACGCCGCTCACCTGCCTGCCCGGCGGGTCCACGAACGTCTACTGCCGGCTGCTCGGCATCCCGGCCGAGATCGTCGACGCGACCGAGCACATCCTCGGCCTCGTGGACGACTGGCGCCCGCGCGCGGCGGACCTGGGCGAGGTCAACGGGCGCGCCTTCACCTTCTCCGCCGGCTTGGGTCTGGACGCCAGCGTGGTCGAGCGCGTCGACGCGCACCCCCATCTCAAGGCCCGGCTGGGCGAGTGGTACTTCACGTGGGCCGCGGTGACCACGTTTGCGCGCCGCTACGTGTTCGCGCCGCCGCGGATGGAGGTCAGCGCGGGCGACGAGACGATCGCGGGCGTGACGGCGGTGGTCCAGAACGCCGCCCCGTACACCTACTTCAACCGCCGCCCGATCGAGCTGGCGGAGGGCGCGGCGCTTCAGTCCGGCACGCTCTCGGGCGTCGTCCTGCGCCGCGCCAACCCGCTGGACATGCCGACCGTGGCGTGGCGGGCGTTCTCGCGCCGCGCGCGGATCGCGCGTCACCGGCGCGTGTCGAGCTTCCAGGGGCTGGACCGCGTGTCGGTGCGCTCGCTGGACGAGCGCGCGCTGCCGCTGCAGGTGGACGGCGACCACGTCGACGACGTGCCGCAGGCGGACTTCGGCGTGCGCCCGCGCGCGCTGCAGGTCGTCGCCTGAGAGGGCCGCCGCTACAGTCTCGCCCGTGTCCCGGGCGACGCGATGGCTGTGGGCGCTCGTCGCCGCCGGCACGGCGCTGCGCCTGGCCGTCGCCGCCGCGACCGAGGGGCTGCCGTTCGACGTCGAGTCCTTTGCGATCGTGCGCCACGCGCTGGCCGACCGGCCGCTGGAGGTCTACGACGCGGTCGGCCTGTACCGCTGGCCGTATGCGCCGGGGTTCTTCGCGTGGATCGAGCTGTCGGCCGGGCTGGAGCGGCTCACCGGGATCGCCTTCCTCAACTGGGTCCAGCTTGCGCCGATCCTCGCCGACGGCGCGCTGGCCTGGCTCGTCGCGACCTTCCTGCGGGGCCGCGGCGCGCCGCAGCGCGTGTGGCTGGCCGGCGCCGCACTCGTCGCCCTCGGACCGTCTTTCCTGGTGATCTCGGGGTATGCGGTGCAGATCGACTCCGTGGCCGTCCTCCCCGCCGCCGCCGCGCTCGTCGTGTGGGAGCGCGCCGGCGGGAGTCGCGCCTGGCAGGCGGGGCTGCTCATCGGCGTGGCCGCTTCGGTCAAGACCGTCCCGGCGCTGGTCGTGCTTGCGCTGCTTCCCACCGCGCGCGACTGGCGCGAGGCAGGGGTCCTGGTCGGCTGCGCGGTGGCGGTGCCCGTGGCGATGTTGTTGCCGTTCTTCGTCGCGGACCCGAACGCCGTGCTCGAGCTGCGCCGCTACGCGGGCGCGCCCGGGATGGGCGGGCTCACGCTGGCGGTCCAGCCGGAGCTGGCCGAGCGCTGGCTCACCAACCCGGTCGCGCCCAACGGCGTCAACGCGTGGATCGCCGACCATGCCGGCCTGGTCAACGCGGCGGTCCTGGCGGCGGTGGCCGCCTTCCTGCTGCGCTTCCGCGTCGACGCGCCGCGCGCCGCCGCGATCGTGTTCCTCGCCGTGTGGGCGTTCGGGACCGGGTTCTTCTTCCAGTACCTCATCTGGGGCCTGCCGTTCCTGCTGCTGGCGGGCCACCTGCGCGCCGCGCTGGCCGTGCAGGCGCTGGCGATCGTGCCGGCGATCCTCTTCTACCGCGGGCCGTGGGAAGACCATGGCGTCGTGGTCGTGTTCGCGGCGCTGATGCTGGTGCTGTGGGCCGGGTGGCTGGCCGGCCTGTTCGCGCTGGGCCGCGCGGCGGTCCGCGCGCGAGGAGCGCCGGCATGACGCGGCTGTCGCGGTGGGACTGGGGGCTGCTGGTCGCACTGGCGGCCTGGACGTTCGTGCCGCTGGCCTTCCTGCTCGCCGACGGGCGCCCCCTCACCGGCGCGGACGGCGTGATCGGCGCCGACCAGCTGCAGTACCTCGCGTGGATCCGCGACGCCGCGGACCACGGCCTCGCAGCCAACCTCTTCGACCTCGCGCCGCGCACGCACGACTTCGCCCATCCGATGTTCACCCCATCGGGCGGGCTCGTGGCGCTCGGCGTCTCGGTGCAGCTCGCCTACCTGCTGTGGAAGCCGGTCGCGCTCGCGGTCCTGCTGATCGGCGCGCTGGCGTGGGCGCGGCGCCTGCTGCCCGCGCGCCCGCGCGCGCAGGCGGCGGCCGCGGCGCTGGGACTGCTCTCCTTCAGCCCGCTCACGGCGCTGGCGCTGTGGGCGGGCGGCGGCACGGACACCGAGCGCGCCGACCTGCTGACCACCGCCTCGGAGGGCTTCACCGCCGCCTCGCTGTGGGGCTATTTGCCGACGATCGTCGCGATCGGCCTGATGCCGCTGACGCTCCTGGCGATCGACCGGGGGCTCGCGGAGATGCGCGGCCGCGCGCGCGACGGTGACGCAGGGCAATACCTCGCCGCAGCGGCCATCTGCGGCGGACTCGCCTCCTGGCTGCACCCATGGCAGGGCGTCACGCTCGTGCTGATCGTCGCCGGGCTGGCGGCCTTCCCGGGGCCATCGCCGCGCGCGCGGATCGCACTGGCCATCCCGGCCGCCGGCTCGCTGGCCCCGCTCGCCTACTACTGGGTGCTGTCGCGCGCCGACGGGGCCTGGGAGCTGGCGGCGCGCGTCAACGAGGTCGGGCGCCCGCCGCTGTGGATCGTGCTCGCCGCGCTCCTGCCCCTGGCCGTGCCCGCCGTCTACGGCCTGCGCCGGCCGGGCGACGACCTCGTCGAGCGGGCGCTGGTCCTGTGGCTGGCCGCGTCGCTGGCCTCCTACGCGTTCGTGCCGGCGTTTCCGACGCACGCGCTGGGCGGCATCGCTTTGCCGCTGGGCGTCCTGGCGGTCCGCGGCTGGGACCGCCTGCGCGCGCCCGCCTGGGCGGGCGCCGCCGCGCTCACGCTGATGGTGTTCCCCGGCGCCGCCTACGTGGCCCGCGAGCTGGATCGAGCGGCCGATTCCCCCGTGCAGCAGCTGTGGCTGTCGGACGGCGAGGCGCGCGCTCTGCGTCACGTCCGCGCGGACGCCCCGCCCGGCGGCGTGCTCGCGCCGTTCCCGCTGGCGGCGGCCGTGCCCGCGCACACCGGTCGCCCGACGTGGATGGGCCACGCGTCCTGGACGCCCGCGTTCGCGCAGCGCGCCCGCGAGGCGCACGCGCTGTTCGACGGACGCATGGCGCCCGCCCTCGCGCGCGCGTTCGTGCGCGACACCGGCGCGCGGGTCGTCGTATCCGAGTGCGGCGGCGCAGACCTCGGCGCGCTCCTGGGACCTTCGGTCGCCGCGACCCGGCGCTTCGGTTGCGCCACCGTCTACGAGCTGAGGCGCTAGGCGGCGGTGGGCGTCACGCGGTAGGCGTCGAAGACCGCTTCGGTGTTGCGCAGGCGGCTGATCGCGCCGTCCAGCGCCTGCGTGTCCCCCACCTCCACGACGAAGCGGTTCTTGACCATCTGGTCGGAGACCACGCAGCGCGCCTCCAGGATGTTGATCCCGGTCTCGGCGAAGGTGCGCGACAGGTCCTCGAGCAGCCGGTGGCGGTCCCATGCGTCGACGTGGATCTCCACCTTGAACGTCGTCGCGCCCTCCCCGTCCCACGCCACCGCGGTGAAGCGCTCGGGGTCCTTGCGCAGCGCGCGCACGTTGGGGCAGTCCTCGCGGTGGATCGTGATCCCGCGGCCCAGCGAGATGTAGCCGACGATCGGGTCGCCGGGAACCGGCCGGCAGCACTTGGCCAGGCGCAGCATCACGTCGTCGATTCCCTCGACGCGGATCCCGTAGGCGGTGGAGGACGACTCGGGGCGCCGGCGCTTGCGCCGCGTAGACAGGACGTCGGCCGCCGTGGGCTCCCCGGCTGCCGAGTCGCCCTGCTTGAGGCGCTGCATGACCTTCTGCACGACCAGGCGTGGCGAGATCTTCGCCGCGCCCAGCGCGATGTAGAAGTCGTCGGCCTTGCGGAAGCCCATCTCGCGGATCACGTGCGCCAGCAGCGGCGAGCCGACGACCTTCTGCGGCGGCAGGCCCTGCTTGCGCAGCTGCTCCTGCAGCAGATCGCGGCCGGCGTGCTCGGTGTCCTTGCGCGACTCGGCCTTGAACCACTGCTTGATCTTGTTGCGCGCGCGGGTGGTCCGCACCAGCGCGAGCCAGTCGCGCGAGGGGCCGCGCTCGCGCTTGGAGGTCATCACCTCGACGATGTCGCCGCTGCGCAGCTTGTAGGCCAGCGGAACCATCTTCCCGTTGACCTTGGCGCCGACGCAGCGGTGCCCGACGTCCGTGTGGATCTCGTAGGCGAAGTCCAGCGGCGTCGCGCCGGCGGCCAGCGACTTCACCTCGCCCTTCGGTGTGAAGACGAACACCTCGTCCTCGAACAGCTCGACCTTCAGGCGCTCCGCGAACTCTCCCGAGTCCTCCAGGTCCTGCTGCCAGTCCAGCAGCTGGCGCAGCCATTTGAGCTTGTCGTCGCCCCGCGGCCCGGCCGCGGCGCGCTCGTCGCCGGCCTTGTAGATCCAGTGCGCGGCGATCCCGTACTCCGCCATGTCGTGCATCTCGCGCGTGCGGATCTGGATCTCCAGCGGCCGCCCCTCGGGCCCGATCACCGTCGTGTGCAGCGACTGGTACATGTTGAACTTGGGCATCGCGATGAGGTCCTTGAAGCGCCCGGGCAGCGGCTTCCACAGCGAGTGGATGACGCCCACCGCGCCGTAGCAGTCCTTGACCGAGTCCACGATGACCCGCATCGCCGTGAGGTCGTAGATCTCGTTGAACTCGCGGCCCTTCTTGGTCATCTTCGAGTAGATGGAGTAGAAGTGCTTGGCGCGGCCGGAGATCTCGGCGCCGATGCCCAGCGCGGACAGCTCCTTGAGCAGGTACTCGCCCGCCTTGGCCACGTAGCGCTCGCGCTCCTCGCGCTGCTGGGCCACCAGCGTCTTGATCTCCTGGTACTTGCGCGGGTGCAGCGCCGCGAAGGCCAGGTCCTCCAGCTCCCACTTGATCGCGTGGATCCCGAGCCGGTGCGCGATCGGCCCGTATATGTCCAGCGTCTCCTTGGCCTTCTCGATCTGCTTTTGCTTGGGCAGCGCGTCGAGCGTGCGCATGTTGTGCAGGCGGTCGGCCAGCTTGATCAGGATGACCCGGATGTCCGAGGCCATCGCGACCATCATCTTGCGGTAGTTCTCGGCCTGCGCCTCGTCGCGCGACTGGAAGGTGATGCCGGTGAGCTTGGTGACGCCGTCGACCAGCGTGGCGACCTCGTCCCCGAACGCCTCCTGGACCTCCTCCAGCGAGGCGCTGGTGTCCTCGACGGTGTCGTGCAGCAGGGCCGCGCACAGCGTCTCGGTGTCCAGGCGCATCCCCGCGCAGATCTTGGCCACGCCGATGGGGTGCACGATGAACTCCTCGCCGGACTTGCGCCGCTGGTCGGCGTGGTGCTCGCACGCGAAGACGAAGGCGTGCTCGACCTCGTCGCGGTCCACGGTGACCGCGGAGTCGGCGGCGTGCTCCTCGACGATCGCGAACAGGTCGTCCAGCAGGCGCGACTCGGACTCGGTGAGGCCCGCGTGGCGGCGGCCCGCGCGCTTGCTGCGCGGCCGCTCGATCGTCCCGACGGGCGTGCGCGCGGTCACCGCGCCGACGGTCGCGACGGCGCCGTCGCCGGCGGGCGGCTTGCGGGCGCCGTTGCCGGCGGCGGCCTTGCGGGCGCCGCCGTCGCTCGCGGCCGCCTTCTTCGCGCGCGGCTTGGACTTCTTGGCGGCCGCCTTCTCGGGCTTGGGAGCGGCGGCCTTGCGCGCGCGGGGCTTGTCCTTGGCGCCGTTGGCGCCGGGCTTCACGCCGCTCGGGCTGTCGCTCTTTCCAGGAATGTGTGGGCTTCCTCTCGTCTGCGCTCGTAGGCGCGGAAGGCCTCGGAACGCTCCAGCGCCGTCCTTCGCGCCGCCGGGACGGTGACGGCGAGCCGATCCAGGTCGAGGCTGACGAGGGAAAGCTCCTGCAGGACCCGCAGGAGGCGCCCGGCCAGTGCGGGGGACCGGGGCCTTTCGGCGTCTCCGCGGAGCTGCCCCTCGAGCTCCTCTCCCTCCGCACCGCCCGCGTCCCGCAGGGACCGGTACAGCGCGGCGAGCGGGGCACGGAGGCCGTACTCCAGCTCGATGATCTGCTGGGCAAAGCGTAGCTCAGGGTCTCCCCAGGCCAGGTGGGCGTGCCCGGTGCCTTGGTTTAGGACCGCTTCGTGTTCCTTGCACAGGGGCGGGTCGAGGGCCAGGAGGTGCTGGAACGGCTGGGCGATCAGGGGGTCGCGTTCGAGCGCGTGCCAGGAGCAGAGTGCGAAGCCGCCCAGGCGGGCTTGCAGGCCGCGCTGGCGCTTCGGTACGTCCGCGCACACGATCAGGACGGGCTCGCCGGAGTGCACGAGAGCCCCGATCGTTCCCGCGAGCCCGGCGCCGCGGCGGTCCAGGACCCGGCGTTCCGGGGGTGTGGGTAACGAAAGCGTCCTGCCAGGAAGCTTTCGTGCGAACTCCTCGAGTACCCCGGCCATGAAGGACGGTGGCTCGCCCAGGATCTGGATCGGATCGGGCTTGCACTTGCGTGCGCAGCGCAGGATCAATCGCGCCTCGGTCGCGCCGTTCCAGTGGTTGCGCTCGAGGGTGAACGTGGTGTCCGCGGGCTCGTCCGGGTCCACGGGGAGCCGTGGGGAGCCGAAGGCCACCGCGCGGGCGCGGTGCCCGCCGCCGTGGACGGTGAAGCGCACGTGCTTGCCCTCGCCCATCGGAACGGGGTCCGCGAGCTGGGCCGCCGGGAGCAGCAGGGCCGGGGACGGGTTGCCCATCCCGAAGGGCGCCAGGCGCTCGAGCTCCTCGGCGAGGTCGAGATGCAGCGCGTCGCCGGAGACCACCGCGTCCACCGTCTCGACCGGCACGAGGTTCTCAGGGGACAGGACCGAGGCCGCATGCGCCTCGAACGCCGCGCGAAACGCCTCCAGCTCCGAGCGCGCGACCTCCAGCCCGGCCGCCGCCCGGTGACCGCCGTGGCGCAGCAGGTGCTCGGCCGAGGCGTTCAGACCGGCCAGGAGGTCGAAGCCGGCGATCGAGCGGCCGGAGCCGGTTCCCCGCTCGCCGTCCAGGGCGATCAGGATCGTCGGGCGGTGGTGGCGCTCGGCCAGGCGCGAGGCGACGATGCCGATCACGCCGGGGTGCCAGTCCTCGCCCGCGAGCACGTAGGCGAGGCGATCGCCGGCCTCGGCCACCAGCCGCTCGGCCTCGAACAGGATCCGCGTCTCGACGTCGCGGCGGTCGTGGTTGGCGGCGTCCAGCTCGCGCGCGATCTCGTCCGCGCGCTCCTCGTCCTCGGTGAGCAGGAGCTCCAGCCCCGCGTCGGCGCGCCGCAGCCGGCCGGCGGCGTTGATCCGGGGCGCGAGGCGGAAGCTGGCCGCGTGCGCGTCCATGGCGCCGGGCTCCACCTGCGCGACGCGCATCAGCGCGCGCAGCCCCGGCTTGGCGGTGCTGGCCAGCGCGCGCATTCCCCGGCGGACGATCGCGCGGTTCTCGCCCTGCAGGGGCACGCAGTCGGCCACGGTGGCCAGCGCGGCGAGGTCCAGGTCGTCCTCCCCCGGCGCGCGCGGGTGCAGGCCCGCGGCCTCCTCGAGCGCGAGCCCCAGCTTCCAGGCCACCGCCGCCGCGCACAGGTCCGCGCACGGGTAGCCGGACAGGGCGGGATGGACGATCGGCGCGTCCGGGAGCGCGCCGTCCGCGCGCGGGCGGTGGTGGTCGGTGACCACGACGTCCAGGCCGGCGGCGCGCGCCGCGGCGACCTCCTCCACGGCGGTGATCGCGCAGTCCACGGTGACCAGCAGCGCCGTGCCCTCGCGCACCAGGCGCTCCACGGTCGCGAGCGAGAGCCCGTAGCCGTCCTCCAGCCGGCTGGGCAAGAACCAACCCGGCGAGGCGCCCAGGCGCCGCAGCGACCGCACCAGCGCCGCCGTCGCGCACACGCCGTCCACGTCGTAGTCGCCGTGGACGACGATCCGCGATCCGTCGCGGACGTGGCGCAGGATCAGCGCGACCGCGCCGTCGATCCCCGCGAAGGCGGACGGCGGATGCTCCTCCTCGGCGGCCAGGAACGCGGCCGCGGCCGCCGGGTCGGCCAGACCGCGCCGGACGAGCACCTGGGCCAGCACGTCGGACACCCCGAGCGCCTCGCGCAGCGCGAGCACCCGCCCCACCGGGGCCGGGGGAACCTCGAGGCGGGCGTCGGGACGGAGCGAGGGCACTCCCGCACCGTAGGTCGCGGCCCCGACGGAACCGCCCCACCGGCGCGCCCAGCCGTTATCGTCGCCGCGATGGCGCCCGATCCGTCGCACATCATGCAGGTGGGGATGGGGTTCTGGCCGTCCAAGACGGTGCTCTCGGCCGTGGAGCTGGAGCTGTTCACGCAGCTCGGGTCCGAGTCCCTGACCGGCGAGGAGATCCGGGAGCGGCTCGGCCTGCACCCGCGCGCGACCTACGACTTCCTCGACACGCTGGTCGCGCTGCGCCTGCTCGAGCGCGACGGCGACGGGAGCGAGGGCCGCTACCGCAACACGCAGGACACGGCCGCCTTCCTGGACAAGCGCAGCCCCACCTACATCGGCGGGATCCTGGAGATGTGCAACGCGCGGCTGTACGGCTTCTGGGGCGACCTGACGGAGGCGCTGCGGACCGGCCAGCCGCAGAACGAGGTCAAGCAGACCGGCAGGGCGATGTTCGAGGAGCTCTACGCGGACCCGGCGCGGCTCGAGCAGTTCATGGAGGCGATGCAGGGCATCTCGCTCGGCAACTTCCACGCGCTGGCCGAGACCTTCGACTTCTCCAAGTACGAGACGGTCTGCGACGTCGGGGGCGCCACGGGTCTGCTGTGCCGGATCGTCGCCGCGCGCCATCCGCACCTCCGCTGCATCAGCTACGACCTCCCCGTGGTCGCTCCGATCGCCGAGCGGGCGATCGCCGCCGACGGCCTGAGCGACCGGGTGCAGGTCGCCTCGGGCGACTTCTTCGCCGATCCCCTCCCCTCGGCCGACGTCGTCACGATGGGCCTGATCCTGCACGACTGGAACCTGGACCGGAAGATGCACCTGATCCGGTCGGCGTACGAAGCCCTTCCGGACGGCGGCGCGTTCATCGTCATCGAGAACCTCATCGACGACGCGCGCCGCGAGAACGCGTTCGGGCTGATGATGTCGCTGAACATGCTGATCGAGTTCGGCGACGCCTTCGACTTCACCGGCGGCGACTTCGCCGGCTGGTGCCGGGAGGTCGGATTCCGCGACGTGGAGATCCGCCCGCTCACGGGTCCGACGAGCGCCGGCATCGCCTACAAGTAGCCGCGCGCTGGACTATCGTCGCGCCCCGTGCGCGAGCTCCTGGCGGCGGCGCTGGCCCTCACCGCGCTGGGCGCGTTCGTGTTCGCGCCGCACGTCGCCGAGGGCGGCTGGTACTCGGACGACTGGGCGAGCGCGGCGACGTACCGCTTCGCGCCCGAGCCGCGCTACCGCAACGCCGCGCGGGTGCAGCGCGCGATCCTGGGCGCGCGCCCCGTCCTCGCCCACGCCCAGCCGCTGCCGCACGCCGTCTTCGGCGAACGGCCGGCGCTGCACGTCGCGCTGGCCGTCGCGCTGGCCGTGGCGGTCTCCATCGCCTTCTTCGCGCTGCTGCGCGTCCTGGGGCTGCCCTTCCTCCCCGCGCTCGCCATCGCGGGCCTGGCCCTGGTCTTCCCGTGGGCGGACTCGACGCGCCTGTGGCCGATCGGCGGGCTCAACCAGCTCGCGCTGCTGCTGTGGCTCGGCGGCGCGCTCGTCGCCCTGCGCGGGCTGCGAAGCGGCGGCCCGGGCGGCGCGGCCTGGCACGCCGGCGCGCTGGCGCTGTACGCGCTCGCGCTGCTGACCTACGAGGCGGTCGGCGGCCTGGTGATCGCGACCGGTGCGCTCTACGTCCTGACCCGGCGCGGTCCGGCCCGCCGCGCGCTGGCGCGCTGGGGGACGGACGCGGTCCTCGCCGTCGCGCTCCTCGTCTGGGCGCGCCACGAGAGCGGCCAGGTGCGCCAGCTCTCCTCCACCGACCAGGTGCTGGACGACGTCCCCACATTCGCGCGCCAGAGCCTGGAGCTGGCCGGCCAGACGCTCGTACCGGTGCGCGGCGCGGCGCTCGTGGCGCTCGTCCTCGCGGCCGCCGTGGGAGCGCTGCTGGTGCTCCGCGGGCGGCTCGGCGAACCCGCGGTGCGGCGCTGGGCGGGCGTCGCCGCGGTCGCGGCCCTGGGCACGGTCGCGGCGCTGGCCCCCTTCGCCGGCAGCGGGCTGCACCCGCTGGACGAGGGCCTCAACAACCGGGGGAACATGGCCGCCGCCCTGCCGCTGGCCGCGCTCGCGTACGCGGTGCTGGCGCTCGCGGGTGTCGCCCTGGCCCGCCAGCGGGCGCTCGCGCTGACGGCCGGGGCGGCGCTCGTCCTCGGCGGGGCCTACGCCTACCAGGTGCGCGGCGACGTCGTGCGCTGGGACCGCGCGGCCACGGCGCAGGAGCGCATCCTGTCGCGCCTGGAGCGCGCCATCGCGGACCCGGCCCGCGGAACCGTCGTCTACGCCTACGGCCAGCCGCTGGTCGTCTCCCCCGGCGTCTCGATCTTCTCCCAACCGTGGGACCTCTCCAGCGCCGTGCGGCTGCGCTACGACGACGCCTCGCTGAACGCGTACCCGCTCGCGCAGGGCGTGCGGATCCGCTGCGAGCGCGGGCGCCTGTACCCGCAGGCGGCTCCCGGCCCCTGGGGCACGCTGCAGGACGGCTACGGGCCCCGCAACGCCGCCCCCTACGGGCGCGCGTTGCTCTTCGACGCGGCCACGGGCGCGCTGACGGTCCCGCGCGACGCGCGCGCGTGCGAAGCCGCCGCGGCCGGCCTGACGCCGGCGCCCTTCGCCGGCGACCCGCGTTGAGATCGCGAGAGCCGCTTCAGGCGATGTGCGAGCCGTCGTCCTCGTCGGAGGCGACCAGCTCGTGCACGTAGGCCTCGAAGGCCATGACGACCTCCGGGTCGAACTGGGTGCCGGCGTGGCGGCGCAGCTCGGCCAGCGCCTCGTCGATCCCCAGCGGGAACTGGTAGGGGCGCGGCCCGACCATCGCGTCGAAGGCGTCGCACACGAGCAGGATCCGCGACCCCTGGGGGATCGCCTCGCCCGCCAGCCCGTCCGGGTAGCCCGAGCCGTCGAAGCGCTCGTGCGAGCGCAGCACCCACTCGGACACCGTCTCCAGGCCCTCGACGCCGGCGAGCATGTGCGCCCCCACGGCCGGGTGCTCGGCCATCAGGCCGAACTCGGCCGGCGTCAGCGGTCCGGGCTTGGCCAGGACCCGCTCGGGGATCGCCACCTTGCCGACGTCGTGCAGGAAGGCCGCGAGCCGCAGCTGCTCGAGCTCGTCGTCGTCCCAGCCCAGGCGCCGCGCCACCGCGGAGACGTGGCCGGCCACCACGACGGAGTGGTCGTGGCGGGCCGTCATCCGGCGGTCCTGGGCGCGCGCGAAGGACTCCGCCAGCGACAGCGACACGGCGGCGGGCTCGGCGGGCGGACCGGCGCGCCCGGGGCGCAGCTCCTCGCGCGCGTGGTGCCACAGCACGGCCGCACCGGCGCCGTCCTGCGGGAAGCCGCCGACGCCGACGGCCGCGGGACCGCGCTCGCGCAGGTCGTCCAGGGCGCGCGCGGCGACGGCGCGGGCGTCGGACTTCACGGTCGCGGGCAGCAGGAGGGCGAACTCGCCGCCGTCCAGGCGGGCGAGCACGTCACCGGGCCGCGTGGACTGCGCGAGCCGGCCGGCCGCCCAGCGCAGCAGCTCCGCGCCTCGGGCTCCGGCCGGGACCTCGGTGAGCTCGGCCAGCACCAGGGCGGCGGGCTCGCCGCGCCGCATCCCCGTCGCGATCTCCGCCTCCAGGCGCTCGCGCAGGCCGGTCGCGTCCAGGCAGCCGGTCACGGGGTCGGTGCGCGTGGCGCCCGCCGCGCCGGCGGAGCCGCGGGCGCAGCGCGCCAGGAAGGCCAGCGCCGCGCCGGCGCAGAGCAGCGCTCCCGCGGCCAGTGCCGGTGCCGGTGCGCCGAGGAGCGCGGCGACGGCCACGGACGCGGCCAGGGCGCTGACCAGGGTCCACCGCCGGAAGTCGGGACTTGCGAGGGCGGTGGACCTTGACATCTCGTTCCCCATCGGTCCGCTGGGCCGGCCGCTTGACATCGGGCACGAAGACCGGGCGAAACCCGGCCGCGCGCCGCGCGCAATCAGCTGCCGGCGCTCTCCCGGCGCGCGCCCTCGAGGTAGACCGCCGCGATGCCCGCCAGCGCGCCCGGCACGGCGTACAGGACGGTCAGCACGTCGGTGTCGTCGCGGCCCGGGACAGTGAGCCCGCTGATCAGCAGCCCGACGACGATCGCGCCCACCAGCGCGCCCACGAACGCGCCGACGATCCCGCCCCAGAAGCGGTCGGGCAGGAAGATCGTGAAGTGCCAGATGGCGAGGCCCATCATGGCCCAGGCGAGCATGCCCATCAGCGGTTCCTCCCGTGCCGGCGGTTGCGGGGGCGCTTGGGCTTGTCCTTCTTGGGCCGGGCGCCGCCGGTCTGCGAGGAGCGCGAGGGCGCGGCAGGGGCCACCGGCGCCACCGGCTCGCCGTCGCCGGCCTCCAACCCGAGGTCCGCCTTCATCTGCTCGAACTCGTCCGCCGAGACCTCCTCGGGCTGGTCGGGCGCCAGCGTCGAGCGCCGCCGGCGACGCCGCGCCGCGGGCGCCACGTCGGCCTCCACCGGCTCACCGCCCACCGTGGCGACGGCGTAGGCCGGGACCAGGCCGCCGCTCTCCTGTCGGATGCGCTCCGCGCGCTGACGGTAGACGCGCTCGCGCTCCTTCCAGTGGGTCAGCACCGGCGCGGCGATGAAGATCGACGAGTAGGCGCCCGACACGATCCCGACCATGAGCGCGAACGCGAAGTCGCCCAGGGTGGCCCCGCCGAAGATCAGCAGGCAGATGACCAGGACGAGGGCGCTGCAGCCGGTGATCAGCGATCGCAGCAGCACCTCGGACATCGAGCGGTTGACGATCTGGGAGAAGGCGGCCCGCGGCATGCGCGGCACGTTCTCGCGCACGCGGTCGAACACGATGATGCAGTCGTAGAGGGAGTAGCCCAGGATGGTCAGCAGCGCGGCCACCGTCGCGCTCGTCACCTCCCTTCCGGCAAGCGAGTACACGCCCGCGGTGATCAGGAGGTCGTGCAGCAGCGCGATCATCACGGGGACCGCGTACTTCGCCTCGAAGCGCAGCCCGACGTAGACCGAGATCACCAGCAGCGAGGCGATGATCGCGATCACCGCCGATCTCGCCACGGTCGCCCCGAACGTCGGCCCGATCGACTGGTTGGAGAAGTTGTCGCCCACGCCGAAGCGCTGGTCCAGCGCGCGGCGCACCTCCTGCACCTTGGCGGGCTGCAGCGTGGAGGTGGAGATCTGGTAGACGGTCCGCCCGAGCTCGGGGTTCTGCACGCGCTGGATCTCGGCGTCGCCGTAGCCGACGGCGCTCAGGGCCGAGCGGACCTCGTCCTCGTCGGCGGGGCGCTCCAGCGCCGTGGTGATCCTGGTCCCGGACTCGAAGTCGATGCCGAAGGTCAGGCCCTTGCCGCCGATGGCCAGCGCGCCGATCAGCAGGATCACGCCGGACATGGAGAAGAACCACTTCGACTTGCCCATGAAGTCGAAGCGGAAGCGGTGCTTCTGCTCGCCCGCGCCCATCGCGCTCGGACTCGTCAGCAGTCGCGAGCGGCCCATCGTCACGAGGATGGCCTGCGTCGCCAGGACGGCGGTGAACAGCGAGACGATCGTGCCGATGCCCAGCGTGAAGGCGAAGCCCTTCACCCCCGCGGTGGCGAGGATGAACAGGATGAACGCGGTCATCAACGTGACGACGTTCGCGTCGACGATCGCGGTCAGTCCCTTCTTGTAGCCGGCCGCGATCCCGCGCTGGATCGACGCGCCCGCGCGTATCTCCTCCTTCACCCGTTCGAAGATCACGATGTTCGCGTCGGCCGCGACCCCGATCGTGAGGATCAGCCCCGCGATGCCGGGCAGCGTCATCGTGATCGGGATCAGCTTGATCAGCGCGAAGAAGTACGCCGCGTACACGGCCAGGGCGGTGACCGCGACCACGCCCGCCAGGCGATAGAAGCCCAGCAGGAAGATCACGACCAGCACGAGGCCGACGCCGCCGGCCAGGACGGCCTGGTCGAGCGCCTCGCGCCCCAGGGTGGCGGAGACCTGCGACTGGGAGATCAGCTCGAGCTTGAGCGGCAGCGCGCCGGTCTTCAGCAGCTGCGCGAGGTCCTGCGCGGTGCGGATCGTGAACCCGCCCTCGATCTGGGACCCGTTGCGCCCATCGATCCCGTCCGGGTTGTCGACGAACGAGATGAAGGGGACGGTGATCAGGTCCTGGTCGAGCACCGCCGCGAAGTGCTGGAAGGAGGCCTCCGGGGGCTGACCGGGGACCTGCAGCGACAGTCCGCGCTGGGCGATCTCGCGCGTCACCTTCTCCCACTTCTTGCGCCCCTCGCCGGTGAAGTCGAAGGTGACGATCGGCTGGCCGGTCCCGGCGGCGCCCTGGTCGGTGCTCTGCTCGGGGTCCTTGATGTCCGTCCCGCTGAGCGCCGGGTCGTCGTCCAGCACGTAGTAGGTGTCCGGCGTGCCCTTGGCCGCGTCGTCGGGCTTCTCCGCCTTGACGACCAGCGTGCCGGTGTTGATCTTCAGGACCTCCGACTTCGGCGGGCGCTTGCGTCCCGGCAGCTCGGAGACCAGGTCGGCCTCGCTCTCCTCCGGCCCGGCCAGCAGCCGGTGCTGGGGCGCCGGCCCGAACAGGTAGTAGACGTCGTTGTTGGTGTTGTCGCCGTCGCGGACGGGCGGGCGCTCCGACGCGCGCTTGACGGCCTCGTAGAGCGGAAGCCCGCCGGACTGGCCGGCCGCCTGGCCGCCCGTGACCTCCTGGTTGGAGGGATCGGGCCGCAGGTTCGGCCCCAGGACGTTCGCTTCCCAGTCGTAGAAGAACAGCTGGGCGACGCGGCCGACCTGGCGCTGGGCGCGCTCGGCGTTCTTGACGTCCGGCAGGCCGACCGCGATCTGGTCGTTGCCCGACCGCTGGATCTCCGGCTCGGCGACGCCGAGCTGGTCGACGCGCTCGCGCATGATGTCGATCGCGCGGTCGAGCGCCTCCTGGGTGACATCGGGCTGGGCCGGCGTGGGCTTGGCCTGGTAGACCAGCTCGACGCCGCCCTTGAGGTCGAGGCCCAGTCGCGTCGGCTTCGTCGCGATGACGGCGAACGAGGCGAGCAGGAGCCCCGCCACCAGAAGCAGGATGAAGCCGTTGCGGCGGCGGTCGGACATTCTTCTCTAAAGCGTAGCCGCGGCCGGTCAGCCCTTGGGGGTGAGCACGACGAGCAGCCCTCCGTCGTCGTCGTAGGCCGGGAACAGATCGGCCGTCGCCTGGGCCGGGAGATCGCCCTCGGCGTTGACCTCGACCGGCTTGTTGAGCACGCGGACGCCCCACTCCAGCGCCGTGGCGACGTGGTCGTCGCCGCTCTCGAAGCGCAGGCCGAGGACCTCCTGCACCGAGCGCCCGATCACGCGCTCCTCCGTCAGGCCGGTCAACTCGGTGGAGCCGCGCCCCAGGCCGATCAGCCGCCCCTGGCGGTCGCACACGAAGAAGGCGGCGTTGGGGGCGGGGTAGTAGTCGTCGAGCAGCTCGAACAGGAAGCCGAAGCCGCACTTGCCGCACGCCTTGGCCTGGGTGCGGAACCCCGCCGTGCGCTCGCTCGCCGTCGACCGGTTCCCGCAGTTGGGGCAGATGAAGAGGTGAGCCATCGAGCCCGCCAGGATAACCGCGCGCCTAAACGGGACCTTCGGTTCAGAACAGGGCCGCGTCACGGGGCGGACGCAGGCCCAGGTGCTCCCACGCGCCGGCCGTGGCGGCGCGGCCGCGCGGGGTGCGCTGGAGGAAGCCGCGCTGCAGCAGGTAGGGCTCGTAGACGTCCTCGATCGTGTCCGCCTCCTCCCCCACCGCGACGGCCAGCGTGGACAGCCCGACGGGCCCGCCGCCGAACTTCTCGCACAGCGAGCGCAGGATCTCGCGGTCCAGGCGGTCCAGGCCCGCGGAGTCGACCTCCAGCAGGTCCAGGGCGGCGTCGGCGACTTCGGCGGTGATGCGGGTGCCGGCGCGCACCTCGGCGTAGTCGCGCACGCGCTTGAGCAGCCGGTTGGCCACGCGCGGGGTGCCGCGCGCGCGCCGCGCGATCGCGTGGGCGCCCGCCTCGTCGAGGTCGGCGCCCAGGATGGCGGCCGACCGGCGCACGATCGCCGCCAGGTCGTCGGGCCCGTAGTGCTCGAGGCGGTGCTGGATGCCGAAGCGGTCGCGCAGCGGCGTGGTGAGCAGGCCGGCGCGCGTGGTGGCGCCGATCATCGTGAAGGGCGGCAGCTCGAGCGTCACCACGCGCGCGCCGGCTCCCTGGCCGACGGTGATCGGCAGGCGGCGGTCCTCCATCGCGGGGTAGAAGGTCTCCTCCAGTGCGCGCGGGAGTCGGTGGACCTCGTCGACGAAGAAGACGCTGCGGGGCTCCAGCGCGGTGAGGAAGGCGGCCACGTCGCCCTTGCGCTCCAGCGCGGGGCCGGCCGTCTGGACGAAGGGCACGCCCAGCTCGGAGGCGACGATCTGGGCGAGCGACGTCTTGCCGAGGCCGGGCGGGCCGGCCAGCAGCACGTGGTCCAGCGCCTCGCCGCGGGCGGCGGCCGCCTCCAGCGAGACCGCGAGCTGCGACTTGACGGCGTCCTGGCCGACGAACTCGTCCAGGCCGCGCGGGCGCAGCGACCGCTCGACGTCGTCCTCCGGGAGCGCGCCGGGCGTCTGGATGCGGGCCTCGCTCACCGCCGCGCCGCCTTCAGGGCGTGGGCGATCAGGTCCTCGGTGGACAGGCCCGGCGGCGCGTCCTCCAGCAGCTCCCCGGCCTCCTGCACCGAGAAGCCGAGCCCGACCAGGCCGTCGCGCGCCAGCAGGCGCGGGTCGTCGGTGCGCGTGATCGTGATGTCGTCGGAGGGCGCGTCGGCGACCTTCTCGCGCAGCTCGACGATGATCCGCTCGGCGGTGCGCTTGCCGATCCCCGGGACCGCCTGGAAGCGCGCGGCGTCGCCCGCGGCCAGGGCGGCGAGCAGCTCGCGCGGCGGCCCGCCGGAGAGGACGGCCAGCGCGACCTTGGGACCGACCGCCTGCACGCCGAGCAGCATCAGGAAGAGGTCGCGCTCCTCCTCGGAGTGGAAGCCGTAGAGGGAGAGCTGGTCGTCGCGCACCACCAGGTGCGCGTGCAGGGCCACCGGCTTGCCGGCCGCGGGGACGTGCTTGAGGGTCTCGGCGGACACCGCGAGGCGGTACCCCACGCCGCCCCGACCACGTGGTGG
>JAPSGI010000031.1 GCA_031177685.1 Solirubrobacteraceae bacterium
CGGCGTCGACCGCGCGACTGCGTCGCAGACCTACTACGCCTGCCTGCTGTCCCACGCGGGCTGCACCACCGATGCGCACATCGCCGCCGAGATCTTCGGCGGTTCGATGACCGTCCAATTCCACCCGGTCATGTACGGGTCCGGGCGCGAGGCGATGCTCGGGATTCTGCGCGCGCTGCCGGAGCCCGATCGGACGGCGCCAGTCCGGGCTTTCCAGGTCGCGACCAGGCTGCCGAGGCTGGCTCGAGTGCAGCGTCGGGAGAGCGCCGCGGCGTGCGAGGTAGCGGGGATGCTGGCCGGCGCGGTCGGTGTCCCCCCCTCGGTGGCGGAACTGCTCGCCTACCTCACCGAGCGCTGGGACGGCCGGGGGCCGCTCCGCCGCGCCAAGGGGGAGCAGATCCCGCTGCCGATCCGCATCGTGCACGTGGCCAAAGACGCGGCCCTGCAGCGTGTGCTGGGGGGCTCAGAGCACGCGGTGCGCCTCCTCCGCGAGCGCGCGGGACTTGGGCTCGACCCGGATATTGCAGCCTGCCTCGCCGACCATGCCAGCGAGATCCTTGCGCGCGAGGAACAGGAGTCCTGGGATGAGATCTTGGCGCGCGAGCCGGGGCCACCGCTCGTGCTCGCTGGGGAGGGGGTCGATCGGGCGCTCGCGGCGATGGGCAACTTCGCCGATTTGATCTCGCCGTATTTCGCCGCGCACTCGGCCGGTGCCGCTGAGCTGACGGTCGCAGCAGCCAGGCGATGCGGGATCGACGCGGCGGGCGCGACGATACTGCGCCGTGCGGGGTTGGTTCACGACTTGGGGCGAGTGGCGATCTGGGCGCAGGTGTGGCAGAAGCCGGGGCCGCTGAACGCCGGCGAGTGGGAGCAGGTTCGGCTGCACCCGTACCACACCGAGCGCGTCCTTTCGCGCTCGCCGTTCCTGTCCGCGCTGTGTCCGGTCGCCGGTGCCCACCACGAGCGCCTGGACGGCTCGGGCTATCACCGTGGCGCATCGGGTGCGGAGCTGGGGTTGCCCGCGCGCGTGCTCGCGGCCGCCGACGCCTACCAGGCGATGACCGAGCCGCGCCCTCATCGTCCCGCCATGCCGCCGGCGGCCGCCGCGCAGGAGCTGGCCCGCGAGGCTCAAGCGGGACGGCTGGACGTCGACGCGGTCACCGCGGTCGTGGAGGCCGCCGGACAGCGAGCCCCGCGGCTGCAGCGCCCGGCGGGCCTGACCGAGCGCGAGGCCGTGGTGGTCGCCATGCTGGCACGCGGCCTGCAGACCAAGCAGGTCGCCCATGCGCTGGGAATCTCCGTCAAGACCGCTGATCGCCACGTCCAGAACGCCTACCGCAAGATCGGCGTCTCGAGCCGTGCCGCGGCGACGCTGTTCGCCATAGAGCACGGGCTCGTCGCATGGGGAGAACTCCCGATGGCGCGGCCGGCGGGTCGGCCGTAGCGTCCTTTTGACAAGAAGCCGGCCCGAGCGTCTGCAGCCCAGGAGGTATGCGATGACCAGCACCACGTTCCACGAGGTCGCGCAGGCGATCGCG
>JAPSGI010000013.1 GCA_031177685.1 Solirubrobacteraceae bacterium
GGCTGGGCGTGGGCTGCGACGACACCGCCGACGCCCACCCGGACCGCCACGCCGACGCCGTCTCCCACCCCGACCCCGACCGATCGACCGCCCCCCCGGCTCCGACCCAACTCCCCCGGGGCCCCAGGGCTTTCTACGACGGGGGCCCGCGCCTAACCCCGCGGACCCCCTTCCTCGAGCTGCCAGGTATACCTGGCAGGGCAGCCCAGGCACGGCGGGCATGGGCCTGAGCCGGGGCGAAACGTTGAGCTCGCGGGGCGGACAGACGGGGATCGGGATCTGCGGCCAGGGTGTTTCCGGCACGAGATGGATGAGGTGGGTGGGACAAGGGTTGAGGGGACATGCGGTAGCGGTCGCTAGGAAGCGAAGTGGGGGCGGGGTCCGCTGGGCCCTATCTCGTGAAGCCGTCGACCGCGTCGCTGGGGGCGAGATCGGTTCGGTCGGCGCCTCTCTTCGTCGTGGCACTTATAGGCTGCTATCTCGCGCGCGTCGCCGGGCACCTCCTCGTCGCCGAGTCGCACCCGGAGCTCGCTGAGCTCGTCGCGTGCGCCCAGGCCGCTGGCGATGCGGTCGAGCACGTCCAGCTGCTCTATGCGCCGCCGGACATCACCCGCCACGAGTTGGAGGTGATCGACTCGGCGTTGCGGCTTGCAAGGGGCCGTTCGGGCGGCTCGCGCCTCTTTACAGCAGGAGCGACCGTCACAGTGCCAAGGCCTCCCGCCCAACCGCCCTCCCGTCGCCCGTTCTTCACGGCCAAGACGCTTGCCGCCTACCTCTTGCTATCCGAGCGCACGGTGAGGGGCCTGATCGCTGCCGGTGAGATCACGTCCTACAAGATCGCGGGGTCGCGCCGGGTCGATCCCGTCGACGTCGATGCTTGGCTCCGACGCAGCTGCCGCGACCGCACCGCTCGGGGGTCGGCATGAGGAGGCGCCGCGACAACCCGGTCAAGCGGATCAATCCTTCCGGGAAGGTTGTCTGGATCGCGCGGTACACAGACAAGCGCGGTCGCCGGCGCATCGCGAAGCCGCCGTGGAACAACGGGAAGGGCACCTTCGACCGGGAGTACAAGGCCCAGGAGGCGATCGACTGGGCCTACGAGCAGGAGGACCGCCCGGAGTCTCAGACCGTCGGCGGGTACTTCGCCACGTGGAGCGAGATCCATCCGCGCTCGGAGCGCACGAACGAAACGAACGAGCATCGAATCTCGCGGCTCCTGGACATCGAGGTCGAAGGCGTCCCGTTCCGGGACTGGGAGCTGCGAGACCTGCGGCGGCGCCACGTTCACGTGCTCGTCGACGCGATGCTCCGTCAGCAAGGACGAGCGCAGACGGGCGCGGTCAACATCCTTCGCTCGCTGTCGGCGATGTGCGAGGACGCCATCACCGACGAGAAGGCCGACTTCAACCCGGTCAAGGGCGTCAAGGTCCGCGCGAACGACCCGCGGATCAGGAAGTCCCGCCGCCAGGTCCGGGTCTTCACGTTCGAGCAGATGCACGCGTTCGCCGTAGCCGCCCGCGAGGCGTGGCTCGCCGGACACCCAGGTCGACCGGACTACGCGCCGCTCGTCGAAGCCGTCGTCCGAACCTTCTGCGACACCGGCGGGCGACTCGGGGAGATCCTGCCGCTTCGGCGCGGAGACCTGAAGGGGCACGTGTTCGAGATCCGTCGCACCGCACATGAGGGCACGATTCTCGAGGGCACAAAGACCGACCACGGGGATGGGACCGCGGGCCGGACCGCGCCGTGCCCACCGACGCTCGAACGCATGATTCGCGCGCTTCCACCCCGCATCGACACAGACCTGCTCTTCCCGACGTCGAGAGGCAAGCTCTGGCGGGAACGCAACTTCTACCGCGACATCTGGCACCCGGCGCAGGGCGAGGCCGGGCTAGACATTCGTCCCCATGAGATGCGCCACTCCTACGTCACGTACCTGCGGGTGGCCGGCATCAACGACGCGGATCTCGCGCAGGTCACAGGCCACACGCTTGAGACCATGATCGGGCGGTACTCGCATGCTCTCGGCCGGTCATTTGGGGACATCCGTCGGTTGATCGGGTAGCGGACGGCGCATAGTCCCCGACAGGGCTGGATCCCTCGGTAGGTTCGCCAAATGGCCGCGTCACCTTCGTCAAACGGTCCACCGGGCCGCGTGCTGCGGATCTCCAAGCTTTCACCCTGACCTAACCCTCGACCGGCGGGCATAAGTCGTTGAGACCATGGCTTCGACCGGGCGGGTTAGAGCCGTGCGTCTATCAGGCGACGAAATCTGGTGCTGCTGGTTCGCCGATCTTGGCGAGTAGTCGTAAGCAAAGATTGACGAGGCGTATGACGTCCTCGGCCTCTTCGCGAGAGTACGCGGTCGTGCGATGCGCGGTCGCGTTCCGAAACAGCCCCAGCGTACCGTTCAGTAGCTCGCGTGCGCCGCGCTGCTCGCCATCTGTGAGGTGCCCCATGAACCCATTGGTACTCCAGCGATCGCTAGGTCCATCTCCTGGCAAGAGACGAGTCACCAGGCGACGACCGACGACGCCCTCGCCGGGCGCGACGGCCGCTACTTCGCGCATACGCTGCTCCAGTAGGACGAAAGACTCGCGGACGGCTGCGTCGTATTGCTGCGCTCGCCACGAGCGTTCAACGCTGGCCACCAAGGCCGGATCCAGAGTGGCCCGACTCCAGCTCTCGACGGTGTTGATCGCCACCGGGAGGTCGTGCTCTCGAAGATCCACGACGTCGCCGTCGGCAAGTTCGGGCCTCCCTTCTCTGTGGCGCCGACGGAGCCATCCGAGATGGCGGCGCAGTCCATGAAACTCCGCGCCGATCATTGCTTCAAGGCGGCTGGCGCACGACAGTGCTTCATCAACCCGAAGGTCGATCTCGTCGAATGCCACCCGTTCGGTAGCCGCAGTGGTGACCCGATTCACGGCACTCATGAGCTCAGCCAGCTCGCGATAGACCTCGACGCTCAGCACATAGCCGATTATCCGGCGTGGGCCGTCAGAAGGCGCCCTCAATGAGCAGGGGCGTCGCTTACGCGGGGAACCTGCCGGCGCGACTGCTGGCGCAGCAACAGATGACGGCAAGAGCGCGCCAACGAACGTGGAGCTGGCGACTGCTTGCCTTCGGACGGCTGATCGCGCCCAATCGGCGTCCTCGTTGAGACCGACCACACGGTCATCGATCCAAGGCCATAGACGGCACGTCTTGCATCGCCGAGAATGCGCTCGGTGTGTGACGACTCAGAGCCGAGCCTTGCCGAATACGCCATCGGCAGGCGACCCGACCGGACCTACATCCACGCCAGCTTCCAACTCCGGCTCCCGACCTCCAGGGACTTCGGCGAGTGGGCGCGTTACGTGGTAAAGGTCTTTGACGAGCCAGCAGTGTGGATCGAGCGGGGCGGTTCGTCGGATCTCGAGTGGACGGAGGAAGTTGTGTTCGAGACACCAGGTGGACGCAGGCAGGTCAAGTTCCAAGTTGCTCGTGAAGCGGGTCGGATTCGTCAGATTGAGATTGAGCAGGTAAAGCTCGTCGGCGGCGTTCCCCAGCTCGAACAGATACTGCGCCTTGATCGAGATGGAGCACGACGCTTGATCGACGTGGTCGCAGCGCTTCAGCACGTGCCTGTTGAAGGAGAGGCGAGCAGCGTCCGGATCGACGACCAGACGCTTAGGGATTTCTTCGCTGATCCTGATGCCATGGCGAGGCTCTACGAGAGCGACCCCGAACGCATCCGGGAGATGATTGAGAGCGACACGTCCGCTGACGACGTCGTGGCCCTTGCGCACCGCCGTCAGGTCGTCCGGCGTTATCGCGAACTCCTCACGGACGCTGAGGCCTTTGCAGCTGCCGAAAGCGAGGGAGCCGGTGGCCCAGAGGGTGTATGGCAGCGATTTCTCGAAGCTAACCCGTGGATCCTGGGGATAAGCCTCTCCGCGCAACTCCTAACGGCATGGGATTCGAGCCGGTCGGAGCAGCTCGTGGCTGGCCCGTCGATCACAGGACCTGGGAAGCGAGTGGATGCGCTGCTTGAAACCAGCGGCCGAATCCGGTCGCTGGTCTTCGCTGAGATCAAGCATCACGAGACCGATCTGCTTGCCCGCACCGAATACCGCAGCGGATGCTGGGCTCCATCCGGCGAGCTGACTGGGGCTGTCACTCAGGCGCAGCAGACCGTGGATATTGCAGTCAGGGACATCGGTGAGCAACTACGAGATGTTGATGAACATGGGGCGGAAACGGGTGAGGCAGTCCAGGTGGTGCGTCCCCGGTCGTTCCTGATCGCAGGACAACTTGATCAACTGCGCGGTCCTGGCGGCGTGCATACAGCGAAGTACCGCTCGTTCGAGCTGTACCGCCGGAATCTGTATGAGCCGGAGATCGTGACTTTCGATGAACTTCTCGCCAGAGCGGAGTGGCACATCTCGCTGGCGGAGCAGGAGGGCCGACCGGGCGTGTAAGTGCCTATGCTCGTGGACAGTGATTGCGGCACGAGCCTCCGATGCCCGGGTTCAGGAGCAGAGGAGGTCGATCACCTGCTACTCGAATCATCTGCGAGTGCGACCCAGGTTCGCGCCCTGGAGCGAGACTCGGGTGGTCGGCGCGAGATACGGCTCGACGACAGCGCCGAGCCCACGACGAAGCGCGGCGCCTTGCGCAACCTGAGCGAGCTTGCGCCGTTCGGCGGATGCAGCAGGCTCGTCCCGCAAATGCGGCGGCGCTTGCGGCCAAGCCGTAGTAGAGCCGGCGGGCGGCCGTCATGGACGACGGACTTGCGAAGTCCGGCTCTGGCTTCTGGTCTCATCCCGGTCCCATCCACCCCCAAACCCCAGCCCCCAGGCCAACCACCCCCAACTTCCCAAGCCGAAGGTCGCGGGTTCGAGACCCGTCGTCCGCTTTAGGCGAACTGTGCGAGCGCTGCCGCCGACCCCCGCCGCACCCCGCCGCGCGGGACAATGCTCCCCATGAAGGACGAGCTGGCGGCCGGCTGGGAGGCGCTTCGCGGCGGCCGATGGGACGACGCCCGGGCGATCCTGGAGCGGGTGACGGCGGCGCAGGAGACGCCCGAGGCGTTCGAGGCGCTGAGCTGGGCGGCGTGGTGGCGCGACGACGCGGGCGCAGTCTTCGCCGCGCGCGAGCGCGCCTACGCGCTGTACCGGCAGCGCGGCGACAGCGCCGGGGCGGCGCGCATGGCGACGTGGCTGGCCGCTGACGAGCTCGACTTCAACGGCGCGCTCAGCGTCTCGAGCGGGTGGCTCGGGCGGGCCCGGCGCCTGCTGGAGCCGCTCGACGAGGCCCCCGAGCACGGCTGGCTCGCCTTCCATGAGGGCTACGTCGCCCGGTTGCGCGGCGACGACGTCGCGGCGGCCGCGTGCGCCGCCGTCGCCGCGCGGGTAGGGCGCCGGCTCGGTGTCCCGGACCTGGAGATGCTGGGGCTCGCGCTGGAGGGCGCCACGCTCGTGGACGGCGCGCGCGTGGACGACGGGATGCGCTGCCTGGACGAGGCGACCGCGACCGCGCTGGAGGGAGAGGCCGCGATCCCCATGTCCAGCGCCTGGACGTTCTGCTTCCTCGTGACCGCGTGCACCGCGGTGTTCGACTACGACCGCGCCGCGGAGTGGTGTGCGCGGATTGACGAGTTCGCCGAGCGCTTCGGCAGTCGCTACATGCTCGCCTTCTGCCGGGCGGAATACGGGGCGGTCCATCTCTTCCGCGGCCGCTGGGCGCAGGCCGGGCAGCTGTTCGAGGCCGCGGTCGAGGACTTCACCCAGTCGCGCCCGGCGATGGTCGGCGGCCCGCTCGCCGGGCTGGCCGAGCTCAGGCGCCGCCAGGGGCGCACCGACGACGCCGCGGCGCTCCTGGACCGGGCCGGGACCTCCGCCGCCGCGCAACGCTGCCGCGCGCGGCTCGCGCTGGACCGCGGGGATGCGCGGGAAGCGATGGAGCTGCTCGAACGACTGTTGCGCCAGACGCCCGGCGCGCGGACGCTGGACCGGGCACCCGGGCTCGAGCTCGTCGTGCACGCCGGCGCCGCGTGCGGGGAGGTCGAGAGGGCCCAGGAAGCGCTGACCGAGCTGCGCGACGTCGCGCAGCGCGTCGGGACCGCTCCGCTGTGCGCCGGCGCGGACCTGGCCGAGGGCGTCCTCGCCGCCGCCCGCGGCCACCACGACCGCGCCCGGCAGCTGCTAGAGGACGCCGCCGACGGCTTCGCCGCCAGCAGCGCCCCGTACGAGCTCGCGCAGGCGCGCATCGAGCTCGCCACGACGCTCGCCGCGCTCGGACGCGACGATGCCGCCGAGCGAGAGGCGGATGCCGCCCTCCAGACGCTCGACGAGCTGGGCGCGCAGCGCGAAGCGGCGCGAGTCCGCAGCCGCCTCGGCGTCTCGGCGGACGGAGCGGGTCCGTTGCCCGAGCTGACCGCCCGCGAACGCGACGTGCTGCGCGTCCTCGCCGAGGGTCTCACCAACCAGCAGATCGCCGAGCGCCTCGTCGTCAGCGAGCACACCGTCCACCGCCACGTCGCGAACATCCTGCGCAAGCTGGACCTGCCCTCCCGGACCGCGGCCGCGGCCCGGGCGGCGCAGGCGGGGCTGCTGCCCGAGCGTCGCCCGTAGCCCGATCGGGCCACGCGGGACCCGGCGGAAGATGGCCCTCACGGGCGAAGCCGGCGCGTCCCGCCCGGGTTACCGTCCAGGGCATGAGCGAACGAACCACAACCATGCAGGCGATGGCCCAGACGGCGGCCCGCGCACGGATCGAGGAGATGTCGAGTCCGTGGGCGCTGGGGGACTACGACCGCTTCGCGCGCGAGCTGATCTGGAGCCTGGGACCCGAGCTGGTCGAGGCGTGCGCGATCGGGCCCGGCCGGCGCGTGCTCGACGTCGCGACGGGAACCGGCAACGTGGCGATCCGCGCCGCGCAGGCGGGGGCCGAGGTGGTCGCCGCGGATCTGACCCGGGAGAGCCTCGCCACCGGCGAGCGCAACGCGCGTGAGCTCGGCCTCGCGATCGACTGGGTGCAGGCCGACGCCCAGGCGCTCCCTTTCGGGGACGCCGAGTTCGACGTGGTCACCTCCTCCTTCGGCGCTATCTTCGCGCCCGACCACCGGGCGGTGGCCGGCGAGCTGCTGCGCGTCTGCCGTCCAGGCGGGACGATCGGCATGGCCAACTTCACGCCGGAGGGAACCGCGGCGGACTTCTTCGGCGCGCTGGCGCCGCACGCCCCGGCGCCGGATCCCGGCGCGCAGCCACCGGTCCTGTGGGGCAGCGAGGAACACGTGCGCGACCTGTTCGGCGACCGCGTCGCCTCGCTCGAGATGGTGCCCAGGACGTACGTGGAACGCCACCCGGGAGGTCCGCGGGGCTACTGCGATTTCTTCTACGAGACGTTCGGCCCGGTGATCGCGATCCGGGCGGGCGCGGAAGACCCCGACGCACTTGACCGCGACTTCCTCGCCTTCGCCGAGCGCGCGAACCAAGGGCCGCCCGGGGGGCCGGCGGAGATCCCGTACGAGTACGTGCTCGTGGTCGCGCGCAGGCGCTGAAAAGCCGGCCGGCCCGCGGCGCGGCGCGGTCGAAGCGCCGCCGTTACACCGACGGGTCGGTCAACTTGACGTATCGCAAGGCCGTACCGCTATTGCTGACGGCAACGCAGCGGTCCGTACTGGCGCATGACGTGTCCTGCGCGCCCTCCACGTTCAGTCCAACCGGTGGCACCGTATTGGAGTTCTGGATCAGCGGCGCCCACCACTTCGTCCCCGCGTTGGAGGTCGAGTAGATCACGGCGCCGTCGGCTCCGCCGCTGATCACCCGGCAGTGCGTCGTGCTCGCGCACGACACGCCGCGCCCCACGTACGCGTCGGGGATGAACTGAGACGTCCACGTCGAGCCGCCGTTCGAAGTCCTGATGAGGGTCCAGTGCCCCGCAGCCCAGCAGACGCTCGCCGTGGGGCAGGAGACGCTGACGAGGTCGGAGGCGGCCAGGTTCGGAGCTGTCTGGGCCGTCCAGGTCGCTCCGCCGTTGGTCGTGGCGAAGATCGCGGGGTCGCAGCAGGGCGCCGCGGTCTGGCCGACCGCCGTGCAGTTGCTCGTCGTCGCGCATGAGACGTCCATGAGGTACGCCGCGCTCGGCGCCGACTGCGACGTCCACGTGGTACCGCCGTTGCTGGTGGTGATGATCGTCGTGCTGCTCCCGCTGAGGGTTCCCACGGCCCAGCACTGGCTCGTGGTCGGGCACGAAACGCCGCGGAGCCCGGCCGTCGTCGGCGACGTCTGAGTCGACCAGGACGCGCCGCCGTTGGTGGTCGCGATGATCTGCCCGCTAATCGACACGGCCCAGCAGTGGGTCACGCTCGGGCACGACACGCTTTCCAGCGCGTCGGTCACAGGCGAGGTCTGAGACGTCCACGTCCGGCCTCCGTCCGACGTTGCGACGATTCTCGCCCCCGGGACGGTTGGGCTGCGCCAACCCACAGCCCAGCACCGGCTCGTGGTCGGGCACGACACGCTCTCGAGATTCGAGGGCGACGGGATTCCGTTGCTCGATGACAACCAGGCGGACTCGCAGTCCACGTGGGGGTACCCCGGGCAGGGCTGCTCCGCCCCAGCGACCTTCGGCGCCACAGCCGCCCCCAAGAGCAGGCCGAAAAGGACGATCGCCGCGCGCAGCGCGCAGCGGTTAGCTCCGATGGACCCCGTCATCGCCATTTGCATCCGCTCCTCGTGTCGTGTGTTGCGACCCTTCCTCCATACGGGGCAAAACGGGCGAGCCGCATGATCCGTGACCTCGGATTGCGGACCTGCCTGGGGCACAGAGAGCCCCGGCCGCGTGGCCGGGGCTCTTGCGTCGCGGTCGTCGGGGGGCGTCAGGCGGCGGCGCGGGTGACCTTGGCCGCGCGGGTCGCGCTGAGGCAGGCCAGGTTGGCCGTCCGGACCGACGCGGTCCGCAGCGACAGCCGGGAGCGGCGTGTCGAGCCGATCCGGCGCAGGACGCGCGAGCGGCACGTCGCGACCTGGTCGTTGACCGAGCCCTCGTCGACGCGGCTCGGCGCGGTCGTCACGATCACGGTCCCGTTGCGGCAGCTGTAGATCTTGCCGTCGACGAAGACCGACTCGCCGTCGTGGACGGGGATCTCGTAGCCGTCGCTGTCGGTGACGTAGCAGCCGCCCGGCCCGGCCGGACCGCCGTCGTTGTCTGCGGCGTGCGCCGTGGCCGGGACCGCGGCGAGCGCGGCGAGGAGGCCGAAGAGGGTGATCGTGCGCTTGAAGTGGCTCATTTGTGTGTCTCCCTGCTCGTTTGACTTGGTGGCAAGGAAGCTACGTTCGGCTCGCCGGCGCGTCTGTCGGAACGACGCGGCTGCCCGTGTAAAGCCCGCGACAGTCGACCCCGTCGCATGGGATAGGGTCGATCCGATGCCAACGATCGAGATGGCCTGAGCAATGCGCGCGGCCAGGCGCCGCAACGGCGTGTCGGTGAAGGCCTACGCCGGCACCACCGGCGTGCTGCTGGCCTTCGACGTCCGGGCGGACCGCCGCGCCGGCCTGCTCGGCTTCGCCATCGAGCGCGAGGGCGGGAACCGGCCCAGGCAGTGGCTCAACGGCTTGCTGCACTTTCCCGGCGCCGACCACCCGCCGGGCCGGCCGGTGCCGACGAACGAGGGGCCGGTGCAGAAGTTCCGCTGGTCGGACTACCGCGTCTTCCCGGGGACCGCCTACGAGTACACGGTCCATCCGGTCTACGGCGATCCGGCCGCGCCGGAGGTGCGCGCCGGCCCCACGGTCAAGGTCAAGACGTCGAGCGTCACCGAGGGCGATCACCGCATCGTGTTCAACCGTGCCGCCGCGGCGAGCCAGGCCTTCAGCCGCGACTTCCCCGAGGTGGCGGACGAGATGGACGCCGCGCGCGCGCAGAAGCGCGAGGTCAAGCTGCCGCCCGACGCGCTGGCGTGGCTCAGCCGGGGCGCGCTGGAGCAGATCGTCGAGATGTGCGGCCGCGCGCTCGATCCCACCTGGGCCCTGGACGTCGCGATCTACGAGCTCGAGCTGCCCGCGATCGTGGAAGCGCTGAACGCCGCACGGGCACGCGGAGCCGAGGTGCGCATCGTCTACCACGCCAAGCGCCGCGACCCGCAGACCGCGGAGAACGAGGAGCACCTGACCGGCTGGCCGAAGGAGGACAAGCGCGCCCGCCTCACCTCCCGGATCTGTCACGACAAGTTCATCGTCCTCAGCCGCGTGGACGGCGGCACGCGCACGCCGCAGGCGGTGCTCTGCGGGTCGACGAACTTCACCGAGAACGGCGTCTACCGCCAGGCCAACGTGGTCCACGTCGTGCAGCGCGCCGACGTGGCGCAGCGCTACCTCGACCTGTTCGAGCAGCTCTTCGGCGGCGCCACCCCCGGGGAGACGAGGAAGTGGATCGACGCCAACAACCCGCTCTCGCCCGACGCCCCGCTGGTCGTCGGCTTCTCGCCGCGCAGCGCGGGCGACGACCTCGACCTCTTTGCCAGGGAGATCCGCGAAGCCCGGCGCGACGTGCTGTTCTGCACCGCCTTCGACCTGCACGACAGCATCGAGGAGGCGCTGCTGGGCGAAGACAACGACGACATCCTGCGCCTGGGCCTGGAGAACTCGCGCAGCGCCATCACGGGCTTCCACCGCGACCGCACCGCCAACTTCAGCGCCACCGCCTTCCTCAACAAGGGGCTGGAGGGCTACCTCAAGGAGTCCACCGCACGCCAGCGCGGAAACCTGCTGATCCACACCAAGCTGGTCGTCGTGGACTTCACGTCGGACGCGCCGACCGTCATCAGCGGCTCGCACAACCTCTCGGCCTCGGCGTCCACCGGCAACGACGAGAACTTCCTGATCGTGCGCGGGGACACGGACGTCGCGGACTGCTACGGCGTGGAGCTGCTGCGCCTCTACGAGCACTACCGCTTCCGCTGGCACGCGCGCCACAAGGCCGACGGCACAGGTCCCCAGCGCCCCGACCCGTGCCCCGGGCCGCCCGGGACGTTGTGTCCGGACGACCGCTGGACGGCGCCCTACTTCGACGACGGCTCGCTCGAGGCGATCGATCGCGGGTGCTTCGCGCACCCGCCCGGGTAGCGCTCAGCGGTAGCCGCGGTAGACCTGCGCGAGCTGACCGCTGGACAGCGACTGGCCGTTGCAGCGGTCGGCTCATCGCCTCATCCTTGGGCAAACGCGGGCTGACGTGCCCGGGGGAGCCGGGCGTGCAGTACCAGGACGGCGCCGAGCACGAGCGCGCCGCCGAGGAGCTGCAGCGCGCCTAGCGCCTCGCCGAAGACCAGGAACGCGAGCAGCACCGTCACGAGCGGCTCCACCGTGGCGAGGATCGACGCGGTGGTCGGCCCGGCGCGCCGCAGTCCGGCGAAGAAGAGGCTGACCGAGACCACGGTCGAGACGACGGCGATGCAGGCCAGCCAGCCCCAGCCGGCCGCCGTCACCTCGCCGGGGCGCAGCTCGCCGAGCAGCGCGGTGGCCGCGGTCAGCGACACCGCCGCGCCGGTGCACACCAGGGCCGACAGCACCTGCGGGCGCACGCGCCCGGCCACGCCCTGGCTCACCAGGATGTAGGTGGTGTAGACGACGGCCGCGCCCAGCCCGAGCGCCGCGCCCAGCGGGTCCACCGCGCCCGGCCCCGCGGCGGCCACGACCAGGACGAGCCCGCCGAACGAGAGCCCGAGCGCCGCCACGCGCCTTCCGTCGAGGCGCTCGCGACCCAGCGCTACCGCCGCGGCCGCCACCATCGCGGGAAACGTGTAGAGCAGCAGCGACAGCAGCGAGGCGTCGATGCGCTCCAGCGCGGCGAAGAAGCAGCCGGCCTGGATCGCGTAGCCGCACGCCCCCAGGGCCAGTCCGATCCGCAGGTCGCGGCCGCCGAGCGCCCGCACCTCCCGCATGGCCCCACCCGCGAGGACCAGCAGCCAGAACAGGGCGGCGGCCAGGGCGAAGCGAACCGCGAGCAGGGTGCCGGCGGTCGCGCCGTCCTCGTAGGCCAGCTTGCCGAAGATCGCCATGGCGCCGAACGACGCGCCCGAGGCGAGGCAGAACAGGGTTCCCGAGGTCCGCATGGCGCCGAATCCTCCCGGGCGAAAGCCTCAGCATCGATTCGGATTGCTGACCCAGACCAGGTAGCGTTGCTTCACGATGCTCGACCTGCGCCGCCTGCGCCTGCTGCGCGAGCTCGACGAGCGCGGGACGATCGCCGCGGTCGCCGACGCGCTGCGCTTCACCCCGTCGGCGGTCTCCCAGCAGCTGGCCATCCTGGAGCGCGAGGCGGGCGTGAAGCTGCTGGAGCGCGCCGGCCGCGGGGTGCGCCTGACCGACGCCGCGCTCGTGCTGGTCGCGCACGCCGACGCGCTGCTGGAGCGCGCGGCGCGCGCCGAGGCCGACCTCGCGGCGGCCGCCGGCACGGTCACGGGCCGGGGCCGCATCGCGGGCTTTCAGTCCGTGATGCTGCGCATCGCCCTGCCCGCGATGGAGGCGCTGGCGCGCGAGGCGCCGCGGCTGCGCTGCGAGCTGCGCGAGGCCGAGCCCGAGGAGGCGCTGCCCGCCCTCGCGCTGGGGGATCTCGACCTCGTGCTGGCCGACGAGTGGCGCGACCAGCCGCGCCGCCTGCGCGCCGGCCTGCAGCGCCACGAACTGCTGCGCGACGCCGTGAACCTCGTCCTGCCGGCCCGCCACCCGGCGGCGCGCCGGCACGCACGCGCCGTGCCGCTGGCCGAGCTCGCGGGCGAGCCGTGGGCGACAGGTCACGTACGGATGGGGTGGGAGGAGATGACCAAGCGCACCTGCCGCGGCCTCGGGGGCTTCGACCCCGACATCCGCCACCGGGCCAACGACGCGAGCGTCAGCCTCGGGCTCGTCGCCCGCGGACTGGCCGTGACCATGCTGCCCGAGCTCCCGATGCCGCCGCGCCATCCGGGCATAGCGGTGCGCGCCATCGCCGAGGGCCCCGTCGACCGGGCGATCTTCGCCGTCATCCGCGACGCGGACGCCGCACGTCCGTCCACACGGGCGCTCGTCGCCGCGATGCGCGACGCCGCCGCCGCCCTGCCCTACGCCCGCCCGGCGGCCGCGCGGGCGCCATCCGCGAGCTCCAGGAGCGCGTGATCGCAGCCGCGCGGCCCGAGCAGCCCGATCGAGCGCACCGTTTCGCCGACCGCCATGCTGACCACCGCCTGGGGGCATCCGCTGAGGCTGCTGGGCGCGGTGAGGCGGAAGCACTCGGCGCGGAAGGCGGCGAGCTCGGCGCTGGACCAGGCGCGCAGCGGGCCGCGGCGGGGGAGGACCGGGAGCACGAGAACCGAATCGGCGCCGAGCCGCGCGACGACGTCCGCGGCGTAGGCCGCGCGCGCTCGCAGGTCGGCTTCGACGGCCTCGCGGCCGTCGCGGCTGAGCGCCTCGCAGCGCCGCAGGCGGGTCTGGACGTCCTCGGCCAGGAACGCGAGGTTCGCGGTCACCCAGTCCGCGTGGTGAGCCCAGATCTCGCGGCCCTGGATGCGCGCGTGCAGATCCCCCGTGCGGGCGTCGACCAGGCCGCGCACCGCGACCTCCTCCACGCCGGCCCCGGCGGCCGCCGCGACCGTGCGGCCGAGCCGCTCGAACGCATGCCCGAGATCGGTCGGGACCAGGACGCGCGCGAGGACGCCCGCGCCGAGTTCGGGCGCGAGGACGCGCAGCGTGCGCGCGAGCGGCTCCGGCCGCCGCGCCAGGAAGCCCACGGCATCCAGCGAAGGGGCGAGGGGGAGGACGCCCTGCGTCGAGACCGCGCCGTGCGTCGGCCGCAGCGAGCACAGCCCGCACGCCGCCGCGGGGATGCGGACCGAGCCCCCGGTGTCCGTGCCGATCCCCACGTCCACGACTCCTCCGGCCACCGCGGAAGCCGAGCCCGACGACGACCCGCCGCAGAAGCACTCCGGGTCGAACGCGTTCGCGGGCGGCGTCCCCTCGCCGGCGTTGCCGATCAGCGAGTACGCGAGCTGGTCCATCTTGGCCAGGCCGGCGATCGTCGCCCCGTGCGCGAGGAGGGCCGCCACGACCGGCGCGTGCGCCCGCGCGGGCTCGTGCGTCTCCCGCCACCGCGGGTGGCCGAAGGAGCTGACGCGCCCGGCCACGTCGAACATGTCCTTCAGCGCCATCCGCAGCGGCGACAGATCGCCCTCGCCGGTCGGAGCGAGCTCGACCGAATCGCGCACGAAGCAGCACACCGACGTGTGACGGGTTCCGTCCAACCCCTCGTCGTTTCGCGACACACGTCGGACCCTAGCCCGGCCGGCCGCCTCGCTATGGTGGCCGGCCGCGAGTGGGGGGCTCGCCGGACGTCACGACGAGCAAGCGAAGGACGGACATGGCTGAACGCAACCGCTGGATCGCCCTCTACGTGCTCTGCGTGGGCATGCTGATGATCGTTCTCGACATGACGGTCGTGAACGTCGCGCTGCCCTCGATCCAGGACGACCTCGGCTTCTCGCAGTCCAGCCTGGCCTGGGTGATCAACGCCTACCTGATCGCGTTCGGCGGGCTGCTGCTGCTGTCGGGGCGCTTCGGCGACATCTTCGGGCGCAAGCGGATGCTCATGTCCGGCCTGGCGGTCTTCACGCTGGCCTCGCTGCTGTGCGGCTTTGCCCAGAGCCCCGAGGTGCTCGTGGGAGCGCGGTTCGTCCAGGGCGTCGGCGGCGCGATGACCTCCGCGGTGATCCTGGGGATGATCGTCACGATGTTCCCCGAGCCGCGCGAGCAGGCCAAGGCGATCGGCGTCTACGCGTTCGTGGCGTCCGCGGGCGGGTCGGTCGGCCTGCTGGCGGGCGGGATCCTCACCGAGTCGATCAACTGGCACTGGATCTTCTTCATCAACATCCCGATCGGCATCGTGACCGCGCTGGCCTCCGTGCGCCTGCTTCCCACGGACGAGGGGATCGGTTTCGGCGACGGCGCCGACGTCGCCGGAGCCGTCCTGATCACGGCATCGCTGATGCTCGGCGTCTACACGATCGTCGAGCCGGCGGCCAAGGAAGGCTGGGGCGCGGCGACCACGCTGGTTCTCAGCGGGATCTCGCTCGCGCTCCTCGTCGCCTTCGTGGTGCGCGAGGCGACCGCGCGCAACCCGCTCGTGCCGCTGCGGATCTTCCGCTCGCGCAACGTCGCCGGGGCGAACGCGATCGAGGCGCTCACGGTCTCGGGCATGTTCGGGATGTTCTTCCTCGGCACGCTGTACATGGAGCGCGTGCTGGGCTACGACCCGCTGGAGATCGGCCTCGCCTTCCTGCCCGCGACGCTGACCATGGGCCTGATGTCGGTGCGCTACTCCGAGCGGCTGATGATGCGCTTCGGGGCGCGCGCCACGGTGACCGCCGGCCTCGTCCTGCTGCTCGGGGCGCTGGCGCTGTTCGTGCGCGCGCCCGTGGACGGCGACTACGTGGAGCACCTGCTGCCGGTGATGCTCCTGCTGGGGATCGGCGCCGGCACGTCGTTCCCGGGGCTCATGACGCTCGCCATGTCGGGCGCCACCGAGCGCGACGCCGGGCTGGCGTCGGGCCTGGTCAACACGACGGCCCAGGTCGGGGCCGCGCTGGGGCTCGCCGTGCTCGCGACGCTGTCGGCGACGCGGACCGACAACCTGATCGAGGGCGGCCGGGCCACGGCGTCCGCCCTCACCAGCGGCTACCACCTGGGATTCGCGATCGGCGCGGCGCTCGTGCTGGCCGCCCTCGTCGTCGCCGTGACGGTGCTCGAGCGGCTCCCGCGTCCCGAGGCGGCGCCCGCCGGCGCCGAGCCGGCCTACTCGGAGGCGGGCTAGCGCAGGAGTACCCTGGAGGGGATGCCAGAGGCGCTGGTGATCGTCGACTTCCAGAACGACTTCACGCCGCCGCGGGGCGCGCTCGCGGTGCCGGAGGGGGACGCGATCGCGGACCACGTCAACGAGCTGGCCGCGTCCGGGCGCTTCGACCTCGTGGTGGCCACGCGCGACTGGCACCCGCCCGACCATGGCTCGTTCAAGGAGCACGGGGGGACCTGGCCCGTCCACTGCGTGCAGGGCACCGAGGGCGCCGAGCTGCACCCGGATCTGGCCCGCGAGCAGGTGCACGTGGTCCTCGACAAGGGACAGGACCCGCAGACCGAGGGCTACTCCGCCTTCGAGCGCCCCGAGCTGGGAGCGCTCCTGCGCGAGCGCGGCATCGACTCGCTCACGATCGTCGGCCTGGCGACCGACTACTGCGTGCGCAACACCGCACTGGACGCACTGGAGCAGGGATTCGAGGTGACCGTGCCCGCGCACGCGGTGCGCGGCGTGGACGCCGACGACTCGCGGCGTGCGCTGGACGAGATCCGCACGCGCGGCGGCCGCGTCGCCTGAGCGGCGGGCTCAGGGCAGCGCGCGGGGGAAGCAGTCGCGGTCCGGGCGGTCGTCCGCATCCGCGACGATGACCTTAAACGTGCCCGTGCAGGCGATCGGCTCGCGCGGCACGCCATCGCGGGAGCGGACGCGGTCGTCGCCCGGCCCGGTCGAGTAGGTGTCGAAGTGACGGTTGCCCGTCAGGCGATCGTTGCCCGGCCCGCCGAACAGCCGGTCGTTTCCATCGAGCCCGACGAGCCGGTCGTCCCCGGCACGGCCGCTGAGCACGTCGTCGCCGCGGTTGCCGAAGAGACGGTCGTCGCCGTCTCCGCCGCTGGCCCGGTCGTCGTCGTCGCCGCCGCTCAGCAGGTCGTCGCCGTCCTGCCCCCACAGCCGGTCGTCGCCGTCCATCGCGTAGAGGCGGTCGGCATCGGGGCCGCCGAGCAGCCGGTCGCCGCCGCCCGCGCCGACGAGCCGGTCCATTCCGGCGTTGCCGTACAGCCGGTCGCCGCCCGCCGAGCCCAGGAGGCGGTCGTCGCCGTCGCCGCCGAGCAGGCGGTCGGCCGCGGCCCCGCCCGCCACCGTGTCGTTCCCCGCGCCGCCGAGGCCGCGGTCCTCGCCGGCGCCGCCGGAGAGCAGGTCGGCGCCATCCTCGCCGGACATGAAGTCGTCCCCGGTGGCCCCGAACGCGCGGTCGTCGCCGGCGCGGCCGCTCATCCTGTCGTCGCCGGCGAGCCCGGAAATCACGTCGGGGCCCTCGGCGCCCACCATCGTGTCGTTGCCGGCGGTGCCCAGGATCGTCAGGCCGCCGCCCGGGCGCGGGAAGCACCGCACGCCGGGGCTGTTGCCGGGCGGGCAGGACGACGGCGCCGCGGCCGGGCCGGACGGGCCGGAGGGTGCCGAGGCCGCCTCGTACGTGATCGCGATCGAGGGGGTACCGGTGCCGTCGGTGGCGACGCCCACGCCCGAGGCGGACGCCGCGGCGAAGCTCGAGCCAGCCCCGCCGCCTCCACCGCCGGCGCGCTGGCCGCTGTTGAAGCCGCCGCCTCCGCCACCGCCGCCGCCGAAGTAGCCGCCGGCTCCGCCACCGCCGCTGCCGGAGGCGAGGTTGGGGCCGCCGGCGCCGCCGGTGCCCGCACCGCCGGTGCCGCCCGCGGCGCCGGGGGGCGAGCCCGTGCCCGCGGTCCCGGCCGCGCCGCCCGCCGTGGCGGTGCCGGGGCCGCCTCCGCCGCCGCCGCCCGCGCCGTTGGGCGAGGCGGCGCCGTTCGTGCCGGCGGTTGGCGCGGCGCCCGCTGAGCCGCCCGTACCGCCCGTGCCGTCCGAGCCGCCGCCACCGCCCGCGCCGCCGCCCGCGACCAGGAGCCGCGGATCGTCGGCCGAGCCGAGGGCGGGGCAGCTCGGTATCGCCGCCGAGCAGGTGCGCAGGTCGCTGGCGCCGCCGCCGCCTCCGCCGGCGCCGTTGGTCCCGCCGGTCCCCGCGCCGCCGCCGTTGAATGCAGGCGGCGTTGCGCCTCCACCCGGCGCGCCGTTGCCGCCGACGCGTACGAAGAGCACCTGGCCGGGCGCGACGGTCAGGGTGGCGGCGACGCGCGCGCCGAAGCCGGCCGCGCCGCCGGCCGCGACGTCGTCGGAGCCCGCGCCGCCGCGCCCGCCGATCGCCACCACCTGCAGCTGCGTGACTCCGGCCGGGACGGTGAAGTGCTCCTCGGCGCCGGTGAAGCCGAACGTCTGCGTCACCGGCGCCGCGACGCCCGTTCCCGCCCCCAGGTGGCCCGCCATGACCATCACGGCCGCGGCCACCGCGACCCGTGCCCTCCCAGTCATCATGAAGACCCTATCCGGCGCCGGAGCCGGGGCGCAACCGGGTGTTTACGCGTTCGGCAGGGGCGAGCCGGCCAGGAAGATGAACCACAGCAGCATGGTGAGGGCGGCGAGGGCCACCGTCCCGACCATGATCGCGTCGAGCACCGTCATCTCGCGCGGCTTCTCGCGCTCGCCGCGCATCGACTTCATCCACGGGAGCTGCACGCGGACGTTCCCGCGGCTGCCCGTCACGCGCTGGTACTCGCGGTTGAGCCGGGCGATCAGCAGCGCGTCGATCACGACCGAGGCGATGATCCCGACGGCCACGACCATGTACGGGCCCATCGAGGGCTGTGAGGAGTCCACCAGCTGCGAACCGATCCACAGCCAGCCCAGCGGAATGCCGATCCACAGCGTCATCGCCGCGACTGACATACCAACGACGATGAGGGCGGCCAGCGCCTTTCTGCTCAGGCCTGCCATCGACCCGAGGATACCCCTGCGGGGGCGCTACCAGGCCTGCGGCTCGCCGCAGTGCGGGCAGCGGACCGACGCGGTGACGTCGGTCTGGAAGGCCGAGCCGCAGCGGCACACGAACAGAGCCTGATCCTGGGGCCCGCCCTCGCGACGCGAGCGCTCCTCGGGGTTGCGCGGGCGGGGCGGCCGGGGGTCCGCGGGTGGCGCCTCGCGCTCGCGGGCGGGCCGGGCGCTCTCTTCGCGCCGGCGACGGCTGGGCCGGAGGCCCTGGCGCTGTCTCATCGACTTTGCGATCGCGGTTCGCATCTCCTCTACCCACCTAGAACGTAAGTTCGCCCACGAAGTTTCTCGTTACGCCGGCTCGTGGGCGAAAGCATGCAATCGCGCTCTGGGATACTTGGGACCTCGATGGACCCCCGCCGCAAGCGCAAGATCCGCCTGCTGACCGCGCTGAGCGCCGCCGTGCTCCTGGCGGGCGCGCTCGTCTACACGAGCTTCAGCGCCTCCAGCGAGGCCACGGAGCCCAGCAAGCTCGCGCGCAACGCCGAGCCCGGCCGCTCCTACCAGCTCACGGGCAAGGTCGTGCCCGGCTACCGCCGCGAGGGGGCCACGCTGCTGTTCCGCGTGCGCGACCGCAACGGCTCCACCTCGGTTCCCGTCCGCTACGACGGCGCGGTGCCCGATCCCTTCCGCGCCGGGCGCGAGGTGATCGTCGACGTGCGCAAGCAGGGCGCGGTTTTCGTGGGCGAGAAGGACTCGCTGGTCACGAAGTGCCCGTCGAAGTTCTCCAAGTCCGAGCAGCAGACGTAGGTCCGCGCTGATGGACACGCTGGGTCGCGCCTGCCTGCTCCTGGCGCTCGCCGTCTCGCTCTACGGCATCGCGGCCTCGATCTACGGGGCCCGCCGGGGTCGGCGCGAGTGGGTGGACTCCGGGCGGCGCTCGGTGTACGCGCTGGCGGGCGTCCTCACCGTGGCCTTCGTCGTGCTGGAGGCGGCCTTCCTGCGCGACGACTTCGCCTTCGACGTCGTGGCCAGCCACTCCAGCACCACGACGCCCGCCTTCTACAAGGCCACCGCCGCCTGGTCCTCCCAGGAGGGCTCGCTGCTGCTGTGGGTGTGGCTGCTGTCGCTGTGGTCGAGCCTCGTGCTGTTCGCGGTGCGCCGCCGGGTGCGCCAGGTCCAGCCGTGGGCCACGGCGGTCCTCCTGGGGTTCGGCGCCTTCTTCGCGGCGATCACGCTGTTCCTGGCGGACCCCTTCGCCACCTCCAGCCCCGTGCCCGCCGAGGGCTCGGGCCTGAACCCGCTGCTGCGCCACCCGAGCATGATGATCCACCCCCCGATGCTGTACTCGGGGTACACGCTGTTCACGATCCCGTTCGCGTTCGCGGTCGGCGCGCTGGTGACCCGCAAGCTCGACGCGGAGTGGATCTCGGTGACCCGGCGCTTCTCGCTGGCCGCGTGGTTCGCGCTCGGGGTGGGGATCCTGCTCGGCGCGCGCTGGTCCTACGTCGAGCTGGGGTGGGGCGGGTACTGGGGGTGGGACCCGGTGGAGAACGCGTCGCTGCTGCCGTGGCTGACCGGCACGGCGTTCCTGCACTCGGTGATGATCCAGGAGAAGCGCGGGATGCTGAAGGTGTGGAACGTCTCGCTCGTGCTGGCGACCGGGATCCTCGCCGTGCTGGGGACATTCCTCGTTCGCTCGGGGATCCTGGACTCGATCCACGCCTTCGGCGCCTCTACGCTGGGACGCCCCTTCCTGGTGCTGATCGCGGTGCTGATCGGCGGCTCGATCGCGCTGGTCACCTCGCGCCGGCGCGAGCTGCGCTCCGAGCACCGCCTGGACTCCCTGGTCTCGCGCGAGGCGATCTTCCTGCTCAACAACCTCGTGCTCGTGGGACTGGCCTTCGTCGTGTTCTGGGGGACGTTCTTCCCGCTGATCTCCGAGGCGGTGACCGGCACCAAGGCGTCCGTGGGCCCGCCGTGGTTCGACCGCTACACGGTGCCGCTGGCGCTCGTGCTGGTCCTGCTCTCGGGCATCGGCCCGGTGATCGCCTGGCGGCGCGCCACGCCCGCCAACCTGTGGCGCGGATTCCGCTTCCCGCTGGGCGCGCTGGCCGCGATGCTCGTGGCCGGCCTCGCGACGGGGCTGGGGGAGCGGCCCGCGGCGCTGGGCATGTTCTGCCTGGCCGCGTTCGTGCTCGGGGCGGTGGGGCAGGAGTTCTGGCGCGGCACGCGGGCGCGCCGCGCGATGACGCGCGAGAGCGTCCCGGCGGCGCTGGTGTCGCTGGTGCGCCGCAACCGCCGGCGCTACGGCGGCTACGTCGTGCACGCCGGGATGGCGGTGCTGTTCGTCGGCGTGGCCGCCTCCTCGGCCTTCCAGGCCAACCGCGACGTGCGGCTGAGCCCCGGCGAGAGCGTTCGCGTCGGCGGCTACGACGTCACCTACCGGCGCGCGACGACCGCGCTGGAGGGCGAGAAGATCTCGCTGGGCGCGGTGCTCGACGTGCGCCGCGACGGCCGGCGCGTCACGACCATCCGCACGACCCGCGGCTACTACCCGTCCAACAACCCGAGCCTGGGGCCCGTGGCGCGCTACTTCGACGGCACCGCGACCAGCGAGGTCGGACTGCGCGCCGGACTGCGCCGCGACCTGTGGATGGCGATCGAGCCCGACGTACAGGCGCTCGAGCCGTTCGTGCGCGAGGCCGACCGGCGCTTCCGCGACGCGCGCCCCGACCTCCAGGGCCTGCTCATCGCCGCGATCGCCGACCGCTACCGCCGCCAGCCCGCCGAGGCGACGTTCCGGATCATCGTCTCGCCGCTGGTGACGTGGATCTGGCTGGGCGCGCTGGTCGTGGCCGGCGGTGCGCTGATCGCGCTGTGGCCGCCGCCCGCCGCGGCGCGCCGGCGCGCCGCCTCCGCCTACGCGGCGCGCCTGGCGCGCGAGCTCGGGCGCGCGTAGCGCCTTGGACCTCATGCAGTTCCTGCTCGTGCTCGTCGTGGTGGTCGCGGTCGTTCTGCTCGTTTCCGCGCCGCTGCGCCGCGCGCATCCGGCGGCGGAATCCGGGGACGAGGACGAGCTGGCGCCGCTGGAGGCGGCCAAGGAGGCCAAGTACCGCGAGATCCGTGACGCCGAGCTCGACCACCGCACGGGCAAGCTCTCGGACGCCGACTGGCGCGCGCTGGACGAGCAGCTGCGCGCCGAGGCGCTGGAGATCCTGCGGCGCATCGACCGCGCGGGCGGCGGTTAGCGCAGCGAGGCGAAGCGCCGCAGGGCGCCGCGCGTCCACGTCAACCGCCCGCCGGCGGCCAGCCGCAGTGAGAACGGGCCGACCCGCGGGTGGCGGTCGAGCCGGCGCCGGCCGCGCGCGTCGAAGCGCCACACCGACGTCTCGCCCTCCACGCGCTGGATCCAAGCGATCGACCCGCTGCGCCGCGCGACCAGATCGCTCACCCGCACGGCCGACGGATCGGCGGTGGTGTACGGCTGGACCTTCACGCGCCGGTGGAAGCGCGCCACGCGCATGTCGAGCGAGTGGACGTACACGGCCGGGATCCCCGGGTCGATCCAGGTGTAGGCGAGCACGCGGCCCGTCGTGCGCAGCTTGCCCAGGCGGGCGTCGCCCGGCGCGTAGAAGCGGTCGACGGACACGTCCAGCGGCACGCGGCGGCCGGTGATCCGGTAGCAGGAGTACGGCCGTCCCGCGCGCGTGTAGTAGACGCGCGCGGTCGCGGTGCTGAGCACGGTGCGCGAGCCGGCCTGCGCGCAGGAGCCGCTCTGCGCCGCCGCGGGGGGCGCGGGCAGCGCCAGCAGCACCGCCGCCGCGCACACAGCTGCCCTGGCCAACCGCACCGGGCTCAGTCTAGGGGGCCGAGCTTCGCTACCCTGCCGGCCATGGCGGTGATCCTCGGAGTCGTCCAGGTCGGGCTCTCGGTCGTCCTGATCTTCCTGGTGCTCATGCACTCCGGGAAGGACGCGGGGCTGTCCGGCGCCTTCGGCGTGGGCAGCGGCGGGAGCTCGGTGGGCGGCGGCTCGCTGGTCGAGCGCAACCTCAACATCTGGACCGTCGTCGTCGCGATCGCGTTCGTCGTGAACACGATCGTGCTCCTCAAGCTCTAGGGCGTCGCGCCGGTCACGCGCAAGCCGCGCGCGCGCAGGGCCGGGCAGACCACGCCGGTCGCGTGACGCCGGCCGTAGTGCTCGGCCTCGGTGACCAGCCGCTGGGAGGCGGTCAGCGCCTCGGTCGCGTCGAGGATCCGCAGCGCCGAATCGGTGAAGCGCACGTCGCGCAGGGGGCGGGTGATCAGCCCGTCCTCGATCAGGAACGTCCCGTCGCGCGTCATGCCGGTCAGCAGCGTGCGCTTGGGGTGGACGGGGTTGACGTACCACAGGCGCGTCACGTAGATCCCGCGCTCCACCGGCAGGGCGAGCTCGTGCACGTCGCGCGCGCCGCCGCCCACCAGCACGAGGTTGGCGGGCGCCGGGCCCTCGGGCGTGCCGCCGGGCGCGAGGGCGTGTCCGGTCGTGGTGGCGCCGCGCCCGGCCGCGGCGGCCGAGCGGGTGTCGTGGACGACGCGGTGCGCGACGCCGTCCTGGATCAGCGGCAGCGGGCGCTTGGGGACGCCCTCGGCGTCGAAGGCGCGCGGCAGCGTGCCCGGGAACGACGGGGAGTCGGACAGGTTGACCGCGGCCGAGGCGACCCGCCGGCCCAGGCGCCCGGCCAGCGCGCCGCGGCCCTCGGCGTGCGCGAGGCCGTTGAAGGCCAGGGCGCCCAGGAACTCCAGCAGCAGGCCGACGGCGTGCGCGTCGAGGACCACCGGATACTCCCCGGGAGGCAGCGTCGCGCGCTCGCCGGCCGGCGCGCGCCGCGCGGCGGCGCCGGCCACGGCGCGTGCGTCCACCGCGCGCGCCGCGGTCGCGGTGCGCGCCGCGTAGCCGCTGCGCGCGCCCGTCGCGTCGCGGCAGACGACCTTGAGGTGCACGTCCGTCACCGCGTCAGCGGCGAGCACTCCGGTGGTCGAGGCGATCGCCGTGCGGACCTCGCCCGCCGTCCAGATCCCGTAGGCCTCCAGGCCATGCTCGGCCGCCACGTCGAACGCGCTGCGCAGCGCGGCGGCCGGCAGCGAAGGCTCCAGCCGCGCCGTCTCGTGGTCCCAGCCGTCGTGTGGGTGCGGCGGTCCGCCCGGGCCGGGGAGCCCCGGGTAGTCGCCGGGCCCGCCGCGCGCGGCCGCCGCCGCGGCCTGCGCCGCCCGGCGCGCCGCCGCGCGCAGCTCGTCGTCGCCGGTCCCGCGCGCGCTCGCGCTGGCCACCCGGCCGTCGCGCACGCACGCGATCTCCACGGTTACGTCGTCGACCGCGGTGGCCTGGGTTGGTCGCGAGCGCGCGAAGCGCGAGGTCAGCGAGCGTTCGTGCACGACGGTCACCAGCGCCTCGCCGCCGTGCGCGTGGGCCAGCGCCCGCTGGGCGATCGCGGCCGGGTCCGGAGAGGTCACGCGACGCCGACCTCGACGTCGCGAAAGCGCGCGGGCGCAGTGCCGTGCGAGACGTGCATGACCTGGCCGGGCTCGCCCTTGCCGCAGTTCAGGACGCCCCACAACCGCCACTCCGACGGCCCGCACACGGCGTCCAGGCCGGCCCAGAAGCGCGGCGTCACGCCCGCGTAGGAGGCGTTGCGCAGGATGCGCCCGAGCTCGCCCCCGCGGATCTCGCGCGCCAGCTCGACGCCGAATTGGAAATGCAGGCGGCGGTCGTCGATCGACCAGGAGCGGTTGGTCTCCAGGTACAGGCCGCGGTCGGTGCCGGCGATCAGGTCGTCCAGCGACCCGGCGTCGCCCGGCTGCAGCGAGACGTTGGTCATGCGCACGATCGGCTGACGCGTGTGCCCGTCGGCGCGTGCGCAGCCTCCGGAGGCGGGCAGGCCGATGGCCGCGGCCGACTCGCGGTCCGACAGCGCGGCCACCAGGCGGCCCTCGCTGATCAGCGGAAACGACCGCGCGGCGACGCCTTCGTCGTCCCAGCCGAACGTCCCCAGCCCGCCCGGCGCCGTCGCGTCGGCCACGACGTTCAGCCGCGGCGACCCGTAGCGCAGCGACCCGAGGTCGGCGGGAGAGACCCAGCTCGTGCCGGCGTAGGACGCCTCGCCGCCCAGCATCCTGTCCAGCTCCAGCGCGTGTCCGATCGACTCGTGCAGCTGCAGCGCCAGCTGCTCGCCGTCGAGCACGACCGTCTCGATCCCGGCGGGGCACGGTGGGGCGACCAGCAGCGCGATCGCCTCCTCGGCCACGCGGGGCGCGTGGGCGACGACGTCGAGCTCCTCCACGCGCTCCCAGCCCGCGGCCGCGACACCCCCCTGGTGGCTGCCGGGGTACGACCGCGTCTGCAGCTCGCCGTCCGCGACCGCGGTGGCGGCGATCGCCGCCCCGCATTCGGTGATCGTCTGCGTGCAGGCCGCGCCCTCGGTGGACGCGAAGGCGCGCGTGGTGCGCAGGGCCACGCAGCTTCCGTGCACGAGGACGATGCGGGGATCGCCGCGCATGATCTCGTCCGCGCGCAGCAGCAGGTCGACCTTGCGCTCCAGCGGGACGGCGAAGGGGTCCTCGCGGCACGGACTCTCCCAGTGCCCGCGCGCGGGCGGCACGGGCGCCAGCGCGCCGGCGGGCGCCGCGGGCTGGGCCTCGGCCACGGCGAGGGCGCGGCGCAGCGCGTCCTGCGCGGCCGCCGCCGTCGGCTCGCGCGCGGACGCGAAGCCCCACGCGCCGCCGCGGCGGACGCGCACGCCAATCCCGTCGGACTCGCCCACGTCCACCGCCTCGACCTCGCCGTTGCGCGTGTCGATGCGCTCGGCGGCGCGGACCACGCGGCGCGCCTCCGCGTAGTCGCAGCGCCCGGCGGCGCGCTGCACGGTCTCCTCCAGGGGCTCCAGCATGGCGGCGCAGGCTACCCCAGCGCCTCAAGCGCCCATCGAGGCCTGCCGATGAACCGTCATAGGGCCAGACCGCCGCCCGTGTCCGTACCGGCTCCCACAACCCACCTCGCCAGCGACGTCGTCCCCGACGACCTGTCGCTGCTCGGCCGCATCACCGCGCTGGCGGCCGTCGGAGGCATCGCCGGGTGCGCCGTCCTGTGGGTCTTCGAGCCGGCGCGGATCGAGTCGGGCGCGATGGTGGTCGTCGGCATGGTGCTGGCGGCCGTGGTGGCGACCGCCTCGCTCGCGCTGCCCTGGCGGCGCCTGTCGCGGGCGTGGGTCGCGTTCCCCGTCGTCACCGGGGCGCTGCTGACCGCGCTGGCGTGCTGGAACACCGGCGGCGAGGGAAGCCCGTTCGCCGTCTTCTACCTCTACGTCGCCACGCTGGCCGCCTACTTCGCGTCGCGGCGCCAGACGGTGTTCGCCGCGGCCGTGGTCGTGATCTGCGCGAGCCTGCCGATCTTCTACGACCACCACGCGTCGCTGACGGACCGCGTCTTCGAATGGGTGCTGGTCAGCGTGATGGCCACGGCGCTGGCGCTGGTCCTCCAGCACCAGCGCGAGCGCGTGCGCCGCGCGGCCGACCAGGCGCACGCGCTGGCGTTGCAGGACCCGCTCACGGGCGTCGCCAACCGGCGCGGGTTCGAGCAGCGCGCCGCCGCCGAGCTCGCCCGGGCGCGGCGGCACGGGCTGACGTTCGGCCTGCTCTACCTCGACCTCGACGGGTTCAAGCGCGTCAACGACGCGACGGGGCACGCGGCGGGCGACGAGCTGCTGCGGCGCGTGGCGCTGGCCATCGGCGTGGCCGTCCGCGGCGAGGACTTCGTGGCGCGCCACGGCGGGGACGAGTTCACGATCCTGCTCCCGGGGGCCGGCGAGGAGGAGTCGCGTCGCGTCGCGGCGCGCATCGTCGCCGCGGTCGAGCGGATCGCGGCCGACGACGCGCGGCTGGCGGGGCTGAGCGCCAGCGTGGGCGGCGCGACGTACCCGACCGACGGGGCGACGGTCGCCGCGCTGCTCGCGGTGGCCGACGCCGAGCTGCTGCGGGTCAAGTCCGAGCGGGCGTTCGACGCCCGGCGCGCCTCGCGCGACTACGCGATCCCCGCGGGCGCCACGGTGCCGGAGGCCGACGTCTTCGCCGGTCTGCGGCCGGGCGAGGCAGACGCCCGCCGCGCGCAGCCGGCCTGGCGCATCCGGGGCAGCCTGGCGGCGATCGGGGCGCTGGCCTCGCTCGTGGCCGCCAGCTGGCTGCTGGCGCCGCTCACGCCGGACAGCGGGCTCGTCCGCGCGGTGGTCACGATCGTCTCGACGCTGGCGCTCGTCGCCGCGCTGGGCGCCGCGGCGGCGCGCGCGCAGGGCCGCGAGCGCGCCGGCTGGCTGCTCGTGGCCTTCGGGTCGGTGATCGGGTGGGTCCCGTACCTGAGCGCGCCGGCGGGAATCGGGTTCGGGCTGGCCATCCTGCTGCTGGGCGGCATCGCGTGGCCGCCGTCGCGCCGTGAGCTGCTCGACCTGGCGGACATGGTCGTGACCATGGGGTGCTTTGCGGTGGCCTTCCTGGTCCCGCCGCTCAGCGCGTACGCCGCGCTGCACGACGTGACGCCGCCCCGGCCGTACGGGACGGTGGCGATCGCGGTCCTGGGCATGGCGTGCGTGCTGGTGGTCGTGACGCGCACGCGCCCGCGCGAGCGGCCGGACCTGTGGCTGGTGACCGCCGCGGTGGGCATCTCGGCCGCGGCCGTCGTCCCGTTCACGATCGGCTTCGCCGGCGCACCCGGCCTGCCCGACATGGGCTGGCACGTCGTGTTCCCGCTCGCGGCGACCCTGGCGGCGGGCGGAGCGATTCTGCGCGCGTGCAACCGCGCGCGCGTCCTGCCCTCGGCCACCCACCAGCGCGACCTGCCCGGCATCGTGATCGGGAACGTGTTGCTGGGCGGCCTGCTGCTCGCGCTGGCGATCCACGGCTCGATCCCGCGCGCGGTCCCCGTGCTGCTCGTGGCGACGCTGATCGTCCGCCACATGCGGGCCCGCACGGTCGAGCGCGAGAACACGCGGCTGGAGGACGTCGCGCGTCGCAGCGAGCGCGAGGTGGCCGAGCAGTACCGCGCGAGCCTGGTGGCGCTGGGGACGGCGCTCGACGCCCGCGACGGCTACACGGGCGACCACGGCGAGGCGACCGTCGCGCTCGCGCGGCGCGTGGCCGAGCGCCTCGGCCTCGCGGACGCCGCGATCGCCGAGGTCGAGGCGGTGGCGCTGCTGCACGACGTCGGCAAGATCGGCATGCCCGACGCGATCCTGCGCAAGCCCGGCAAGCTGGACGCGCAGGAGCGCCTGACGGTGCGCGAGCACCCGCTGATCGGCGAGCGCATCCTGCGGCAGGTCCCGGGGCTGGGCCGCGTGGCGCGGGCGGTGCGCCACGAGCACGAGCGCTGGGACGGCGCCGGTTACCCGGACGGCCTGGTGGGCGAGGCGATCCCGCTGTCCAGCCGCATCGCGGCGGTGTGCGACGCCTACCACGCCATGACCTCCGACCGCCCGTACCGCCAGGCGATGGGCCACGACTACGCGGCGGCGGAGCTGCGCCGCGGGGCCGGCACGCAGTTCGACCCGGCGGTCGTGCGCGCGCTGCTGGACTCCCTCGACGAGCCTCCCCCGCGGGTCGGCGCCGCCTACCAGGCGGCCTCGTAGACGTCGAGCAGCTCCTCGCGCGTCGCACGCGGGGGGGTGAGATCGAGTTCTGCACGTTGCGCCGCCGCATCCGCGCACGCCGCGAGCGCGTCGCGCGGGACGCCGAGGTCGCGGATGCCCGCGAGGCCGGCGCGCGCGCGCAGGCGCTCGGGCGCGTCGCCGATCGCCACGCGGACCGGCACGAGCCTGTCCGGGAACCGCCGCTCCAGGGCGGCCAGGGTGTGCGGCAGCAGCGCCGTGTTGGCTGGCCCGTGGGCCGCGCCGCCGACGCGCACGAGCGTCTGGGACATGACGTGGCTGAGCCCGTACAGCGCGGAGTCGATCGCGTAGCCGGACAGCAGCGCGCCGAGGGCGAGCTCGTCGCGGTCGGACGCGTCGCCGGCGTCGAGGCCCGCGACCAGCCGCCGCGCGCCGTCCAACGCGGCGAGCGTGCTGACCGGGTTGGCCAGGACCGTGACCGGCGCCTCGACGGCATGGGCGAGGGCGTTGCCCGCGCTGGCCGCCAGCTCCGGCACGGGCTGGGAGGCCGACAGCGCCGGGTCGTTGAGGACGATCGCGGCGCGCACGCGCGGGGTGGCGGGGTCCACGCCCGCGGCGTGGCGGTGCACGGTGGTCATCTCGGCCGCCGACAGCGTGGTGGGGATCGCCGCCGCGCGCACGGTCGGTCCGGCGGCCGCCGCCAGCGCCTTGGCGACGTCGACCACCCGGCCCCCGCCCAGCGCGACGAGCAGCTCGCCCCTCACCGCGCCGCGCAGCTGTCCGGCCACCTCGTCCACCCGTCCGGGCGGTACGTGGTGGACCGTCGCGGCGCTCTCCGCCAGCTGCGGCGCGGCGTGCAGCGCGCGCTCGGTGGTGAGCAGCGTGTAGCCCGTGCCGAGCAGCTCGGAGGCCTCGGCCAGCGCGCCGCGGCCGAAGCGGATCAGGCGCTCGCCGTCCTGCCAGCGGAAGTCCATCGCCGCGACTCTACGCCGCGGGCTCGACCTCGCGTTCGGTCCCCTCGTGGCGCACGGTCACCGCGACCGACGCGACGATCACCGCGGTGGCCGCGATCGTGATCGCGCCGACCGGCTCGGACAGGATCGCCCAGCCCAGCACGACCGCGATCACCGGGTTGACGTACGCGTACGTCGTGACCGTGGACAGCGGGACGTTGCGCAGCAGCCAGGCGTAAGCGGTGAAGGCGATGACGGAGCCGACGACGATCAGGTAGCCGAAGGCCAGCCACGAGTCGCCGGAGACGCCGCTCAGCTCCAGCGACCACGGCTCGCCGGCGACGAACCCGACGGCCGTCATCGCGGCGCCGGCGAGCAGCATCTGCAGGGCGGTGGCGTACAGCGGGTCCGCCGGCAGGCGCACGCGGCTGCCGGCAAAGGAGCCGCCCGCCCAGCACATCGCCGCGAACACGACCAGCAGGCACGCGGCGAGGCTGGCGTCCTCCGGCCGCTCGCCGGGTACCAGGAGCAGCGCGACCCCGGCGAATCCCGCGAACACGCCGAGCGCGGACATGCGTCCGAGCCGCTCGCGCCACACGGCGCGCAGGACGACGATCCACAGCGGCACGGAGGCGATCAGCAGCGCGGCGAGCCCGGACGGCACGTCGCGCTCGGCGACCGTGACGAGACCGTTGCCGCCGAACATCAGGAGGATCCCGACCAGCGCGCAGCCGAGCAGCTCCTCGCGCGTGATGCGGGTCGCGTCACGGCGCAGGCGCACCCACGCGTACATGGCGGCGCCGGCGACCAGGAAGCGGACGCCGGCGCCCAGAAGCGGCGGGACGGTCTCGACCATCACGCGGATGGCCAGGTAGGTGGAGCCCCAGACGAGGTAGATGATCGCGAGCGCCCCCGCCACTCGCGCGAGCGGCGGGGGCGCTCGGCCGGACGCGCCGGCCCGGCTAGGAGGCACGCAGCAGGGCCCGGGGGGAGAGGACCTGCGCGGCGTGCCGCAGCCGGCGCTCACGCTGGGGGGCGGTGAGCTGCGCCGCGTGGACGCGCAGCAGCTCGACGAGGCCGGCGGTGGGGTGGAACGGGTCGCCGACCGCGGAGCCGTCGGCCAGGGAGAGCGCCGCGCGCAGCTGCCCGCCGGACTCGGCGACCAGGACCGGCCGGGGCAGCGGGCGCGCGCTGTCGAGCTCCGCCAGCGCGCTGAGCGCGGGCGCGTCGCCGTCGGTGGCGCGGCGGACGGTGATGGTGGTGGGCATGTCGGGCTCCTCGCGTCGGCTCATGGGAGAACGACGCGTACGATGCCGCTTCCGTGAGATAAGAGCAAATGACATTTGCCTGGGCCTGCGATAAGGTGCGCTAATGCTCGACGTCCGCCGCCTGCGCGTCCTGCGCGAGGTCGCCCAGCAGGGTTCGTTCTCCGCCGCGGGCGAGGCCCTCGGCTACACGCAGCCCGCCGTATCCCAGCAGATCGCGGCGCTGGAGCGGGAGACCGGCTCCACGCTCGTGGAGCGCAACGCGCGGGGCGTGCGGCTGACCGACGCTGGCCGTGCGCTGGTGGAGCACGCGGACGGAATCCTGGCCCGGCTCGCCGCCGCCGAGCAGGAGCTGGAGGCCATCGCCGGCCTGCGCGGCGGCCGCCTGCGGCTGGCGTCCTTTCCGACCGCGGGCGCGACGCTGCTGCCGCTGGCCATCGCCGAGTTCTCGCGCCGGCATCCCGCGGTCGAGCTCTCGCTGGTGGAGGCCGAGCCCGAGGAGGCGATCCCCCAGCTCAAGGCGGGCGAGCTGGACGTCGCGCTGGTCTTCGAGTACGCCGGGCTGCGCCCCAGCGACCGGGGTCTCGACCGCGCTGACGTGGAGCTAGTCCACCTCATCGACGACCCGATGCACCTCGCGCTGCCGCCCGACCACCCGCTGGCACGGCGCCGCACGGTGAAGCTGCAGGACTTCGCCGACGAGCTGTGGGTCCAGGGCGACTGCACCGGCTCGTGCGGGCAGATGCACATCGCCGCCTGCCAGGCTGCGGGCTTCACCCCGCGCGTGGGGTTCGAGACCAACGACTACAACGTCGTCCAGGGCCTCGTCGCCGCCGGGGTCGCCGTGTCGCTGATCGCCGAGCTGGCCATGACGAACCTGCGCGAGGACGTCGTCGTACGCCCGCTGGGCCGCCAGGCGCCCATCCGCCACGTCTGGGCGGCCACGCTGTCCAACGGCTACCGCTCCCCAGCGGTCGAGGCGATGCTCGAGCTGCTGCAGGACGCCGCGCGCGAGTACGCCGAGCGCGGCCGCGGGCGGCTGGTCGCGGCTTAGGCGCCCAACACGCGCGCCATCAGCGCGTCGAAGGCGCGGTCCGGGAGCAGGCCGGCGATGCGGATGCGCTGCTTGGCGTCGCGGCCGATCGGATAGCGGGTGCGCGGGCGGGGCGCGGTGAGCGCGTGCTCGACCGCCTTGGCCACCTCGTCCGCCGGGATCGCGCTCTCGGCCGCTTGGCGGGCCTGCTTGCGCATCGCGTCGATGATGGGTCCGTAGATCTGCTCGGCCTCGGGCGGCGCGCTGGCCAGCATGTCCTCGGCCGCCGCGGTGCCCTTCTCCCAGATGCGCGTGGCGATCGCGCCGGGCTCCACGATCGCGACGTGCACGCCGAGCCCGCGCAGCTCGCGGCGCAGGCTGTCGCTGATGCCCTCCAGCGCGAACTTCGACGCGGTGTAGGGGGAGAGGAGCGGCGCGGCGACCCGCCCGCCCACCGACCCGACGTTGACGATCCGCCCGCGTGCGCGGCGCAGGGCGGGGAGGAGCCCCTGCGTCACCGCGACCTGCCCGATCACGTTGACCTCGAGCTGGCGCCGCCACTCGTCCAGGGGTACGAACTCCAGCGGGCCGCTGATCGAGATCCCGGCGTTGTTGACCAGGCCGGCGAGCGGCCCGTCGCCGACCGTCTGCGCCAGCGCGTCGACCGTCGACTGGTCGGTCACGTCGACGCGCACCGGCTCCACGCGGTCGTGCAGCGCGCCCGCGCGCTCGGCATCGGCGTCCTTGCGCACGCCGGCCAGCACGCGAAACCCCGCCTGCGCCAGCCGCCGCGCGGTCGCCTCGCCGATCCCGCTCGACGCGCCGGTGACCACGACGGTTCCGGTGGGCATGGGGTGACCCTAACGCCCGCCGTCACGGCGCGAAGCAGGCCGGAGTTGTTCGGGCATGGGACGTGTGGCTTGGGTGGTGGGTCTGGCGCTCGCGATCGCATCTCCCGCCGCGGCGGCCCCGCTGCGGGCCGTGCCGACCGTCGTCCCGGACGGGCCCGTCACGTCCGCCGTCCGGCTGGGCGACCGCCTGTACCTCGGCGGCGCCTTCACCCACGTAGGGCCACGGACCGGCCCGCAGGTGCGTCTGGACCCAGCGAGCGGCCGTGTCGCGGGCGCGATGCCCGCGGCCGACGGCCCGGTCGCGGTTGCGATCGGCGATGGCGCGGGCGGGTTCTTCATTGGTGGGCGCTTCACGCGCGTGGGCGACGCGCCGCGCCGCAACCTCGCCCATGTCCTGTCGACCGGTGAGGTGGACCCTGGTTTCGCACCCCACCCGGACGGCGAGGTGCTCGCACTGCTCCTCGACGGCGATCGGCTGTACGTCGGCGGCCAGTTCGCGACGATCGGGGGGCGCAGCCGCAACCGGGTCGCCGCGCTGCACGCCGGCACAGGCGCGGTCGATCCCGAGTTCGACCCGAACGTCGGCGACTCAAGCCTCGCGGGGCGGCCCGAGGTTCTGCCTCCGACGCCGTTTGTGTCGTCCACTCCGGCGCCGATCCCGGGTACGTCGCAGTGCCGGACGAGCGGTCGTAGCTCAGCGGCGCAGGTCCAGGTCCAGCGCAGCGGTGTCCTCGCCCTCGCGGTCGCCAACTCGCGCGTGTACCTGGGCGGCTGGTTCTCGAGCGTGAACGGGATCGAGCGCGAGAACCTGGCGGCGGTCAGCGCACAGACCGGCCAGCTTGACCCCGGCTTCGATCCCGACGCCAACAACCCGGGCTACCAGCCCTCGGCGCGCCGGCGGCGAGCCGATGCGGCGGGCGCCGTGGACGGACTCGCGGTCGCGGGCTCCAGCCTGTACGTGGCCGGGGCCTTCACGAGCGTGGCGGGGCGTAGCCGCAGCCGTTTGGCCAAGCTCGACGCGCTGACCGGCGCCGTCGATCCCGTCTTCGACCCGCTGCCCGACGCCCGGCTCACCTCGCTGGTCGCGGCGGGCGGGCGCCTGTACGTCGCGGGAGCGTTCGGGAGCATCGGCGGTGCGGCGCGGTCGCGCCTGGCCGCGCTGGACGCCGCCACGGGCACCGCGGACCCGACTTTTCGACCGGTGGCCGATGGCACGGTCCAGGCGCTCTCGCTGTCCGGCGGCCGGCTGTACGTCGCGGGCGCGTTCCGCTCGATCGACGGGCTCGAGCGCAATCGCCTCGCCGCCGTGGATGCGACGACCGGCGCCGTCGATCCCGCCTTCGATCCCAACGCGGACGACAACGCGAACACGGTCGCGGTCAGTGGAGGGAGCGTCTTCGCCGGCGGGTTCTTCGAGAGCGTGGGCGGCCTGAGCCGGTACGGGCTGGCCGCCCTGCGGCTGCCTCGCGGCGAGCCCGACCCGGCCTTCGACCCGCGCGTGGACGCGCGCGTCACCGCGCTCGCGGCGTCCAGGTCGCGCGTGTACGCGGGACTCGTGCGGCGGTCGTCGACCGGCGTCGCGCCCGGGCGCGACGCCCTGCCGAGGGAAGGGCGCACCGTCGCCCTCGACGCGGCGGACGGGCGCTTGTCGCCCGGCTTCCGAGCTCGGCGCGGCGCGGCCCGGAGCCTTGCGGCGTCGGACAGGCGAGTCTTCGTGGCGGGCCTGCCCGGGCGGCGCGTCGTGACGGCGCTGGACGCCCGTACCGGCGTTCCCGATCTTCGCTTCCGCCCGCGGCTCGGCGGAACCGTCACATCGCTCGTGGCGGCCCGTGGCCGGCTGTTCGCAGGCGGTTTCCTCCAGCCGCTCGCGCGCGGCGAGAAGACGCCCCTGCCTGATGCGCCGAATCTCGGCGTCGTGTCGCTTCAGCCCGCGACGGGGCTGCGGGCAGGCGGCTTCCACCCGCGCATCAAGCCGCATGCCACCGGCGTGGTAACTGGGATCGCACACGCCCGAGGCCGGTTGTACGTCAGCGGCGACTTCACCGCGGTGCGCGGCAAGCCGCGCCCGCATTTGGCCGCGCTTGACCCCTCCTCCGGAGCGGCCGACCCCCGCTTCCGGCCGCCTGGACTGCACACGGCCACGCAGCTCGCGGTCCTCGGCTCGCGGCTGTACGTCAACAGCTCCGCACGGGAGGCGGGACAGCTCACAGCGCTGAACGCCCGCACCGGCCGGCGCGGGCCCGGCAGCAGCATCCGAGTCACCGGCTCGGTATGCATGCTCGCCAGCGTCGGCGGCCGGCTCTACGCCGGCGGCGACTTCATGCGGATCGCCGGCGGCGACCAGCCGCGACTGGCGGCGTTCGAATAGGGCGCTGCACGTCTGGCTCGCGGGGGAAGCTTCCGTTGCGATGGCTGACGAGGACGACCAGTTCGCGGGCGAGGTCACGGTTGCCCATCGCCGGTTCGTGAACGCCGAGACGGGCTTTGCCGTGCTCGAGTGCGAGGCCGAGGACGACTGGGTCGTCCTGAAGGGTCCGATCGCCCATCTGGAGGAAGAGGACCGCGCGTACGTCATGGGCGCGTGGGAAGACGATTCGCGCTACGGACGCCAGGTGAAAGTTCGCGAGGCCCGTCCGCTCGCCCCGGCGGACGACGAGGCGGTCGTCAGCTACCTGAGCCGCGTCCGGCACGTCGGTCCGCGGCGAGCGAGGTCGCTGGTGGAGCGCTTCGGCGACGGGACGCTGGAGGCGATCGATCGCGATCCCGGCGAGGCGTTCGCCGCGGTCGGGATGCCGGCACGCAAGGCGAGTGAGGCGGCGCGGTCGTGGGACGCGTTGCGCACGCTGCGCGAGTTGCATCTGCTGCTGGCTCCGCACGGCTTGGCGTACCTCGCCGCGCGCGTGCACAAGCACTACGGGGGCGCGGCGCACCGCGTCATCCGCGAGCGACCGTACGACCTGACCGCCGTCTTCGGAGTGGGGTTCGCGGTCGCCGACCGGATCGCCCGCGGCACCGGGGTGCCGGCCGACAGCCCGCAGCGCGCCGCGGCCGCGGTGCTCCACTGCCTGGTCGAGGCGGAGCGCCGCGGCAACACCTGCCTGCCGGTCGGCCGGCTGCGTGCGGACGCCGCCGAGCTGCTGGGGACCGAGCCGCCGTCCGAGGCCGAGCTGTCCGCGCTCGCCGCGGCGGGTGACCTGGCGTGGGTCGAGGGCGAGCCGGACGGCGGGCCGTGGGTCTATCGCGCGGAGACCGAGCGGCTGGAGGCGGAGCTGGCGGAGCTGGTGCTGGGGCTGTCGGGCTCGCAGCCGGGCGAGCGCTTGCGGCTTCCGGAGCAGGAGGTCGCTTCCGCGGGGATCGAGCCGGCCCCGGAGCAGTGGCAGGGCGTGCGCGCCGCGTTCGCGAGCCGGCTGTCGGTCATCACCGGCGGACCGGGCACCGGCAAGACCGCGACGATCGAGACGATCGGCGCGATCGCGGCGCAGCAGGAGCTCAACGTGCTGCTCGTGGCGCCCACCGGTCGGGCCGCGAAGCGGATGACCGAGGCGACGGGGCTGCCCGCCTCGACGATCCACTCCGCGCTGGGGTGGATCCCCGGGCAGGGAGCGCTGCTGGACGAGGACGATTCGCTCTCGAGTGACCTGCTGATCGTCGACGAGGCGTCGATGGCAAGCCTCGAGGTGCTCGTGACGCTCCTGCGCGCGGTCGGCGCCGAGACCCATGTCGTGCTCGTGGGGGACGCGGACCAGCTCGCCCCGGTGGGGGCGGGCAAGCCGTTCGCCGAGCTCGTGGAGTCCGAGCTGGTGCCGACCGCGCGGCTCGAGCGGATCTTCCGCCAGGCCGCCGGCAGCATGATCGTCGTCGGCGCGCATGCCGTGCGCCGCGGCCACGTCCCCTCCTTCGAAAACCGCGAGGGGATGCAGCGCGACCTGTTCCTGATCGAGCGCTCCGACCCGGTCGCGGCGCGCGAGGAGATCGTCGACCTCGTCCGGGGTCGGCTGCCCGCGCACTACGGCGTCGATCTGCTCGCCGACGTCCAGGTCTTCACCCCGGTGCACGGCGGCGAGCTGGGCACCGAGAAGCTCAACACGGCCCTGCGCGCCGCGATCAACCCGGACGGCGAGCCCGCGTGCGGGGGACGGCTGCGGATCGGCGACAAGCTCATGCTCACCGGTCGCAACCTGCACGAGCTGGGTCTGATGAACGGGACGCTGGTGCGGCTCGTGGCCGAGCGCCGGGACCCGGATGACGAGGACCGCGTCGCGGGCGCGGTCGTCGCGGGCGAGGACCAGGTCTTCCATCTCGGCGCCGAGGATCTGGACTCGCTGCAGCTGGCCTACGCTTGCTCCATCCACAAGGGCCAGGGCATCGAGCTGCCCGTGGCCGTCGTGGTCGCGCATCCCGCGGCGGGCCGCTGGTTCTTCCGGCGCGAGATGCTCTACACGGCGATGACGCGGGCCAGGCTCGCGACCGTGGTCGTCGGGACGCGGGAGGCCGTGGCGCGCGCGGCGCGGACCGCCGACACGGAACGGCGCTACAGCCGGCTGGGGACGCGGCTCGTGGCGGGCGAGGCGGTCTGAACTGCTGACGCCGCATCGCGAGTACCGTGGGCTCGTGCGCAAACGCCACCTGATCGCGCCGCTCGCCTGCCTGGCGCTGGCCGGCGCGATTCAGCCGGCCGCTGCGCCCGCCGCCCACGTCAGCGCCGAGCCAGAGGCATCGGCGAGGCTCGGCGAGCGCCTGGGCTCCCAGTCCTGGATCGTCGTCGTGGACTGGAGCATCAACTGCAGGGGTGCGGCGAATCCATCCCACGGCGGCAACCTGTACCTCGTGGATGTGGACACCGGCGAGCAGATCTACATGGGGGGCACCTTCCAGCCGTCGGGCAGCGACCGCCAGTCCGTGGCCAGGCGCACCCGGCCGCGGCGAGTCCAGCCGCGGCTCAAGGCGTCCTGCTTCGAAAACGGGCCCGGTCTGCACGGCTCCGGCGCGAAGGAGGTCGTCGGCAACGTCGTGACCGTTCCCGCGCGCGGGGACGAGGACGGCGACGGCCGGGTGGATCCGTCCGGCGGCGGTGGCGGCGGGGGCGGGGGCCTGGGCGGCGGTTCGACCGATCCCCTGCGGCGCGGCGGCTGCGCCCGCCGGGTCGTCGGCACGGGGCGACCGGACCGGCTCATCGGCTCCGGCGGCGGCGATCTGATCTTCGGGCTGGGCGGCGGAGACCTGATCCGCGGCCGGTCCGGCCACGATTGCCTGCTCGGCGCGGCCGGCGACGACCGTCTCCACGGAGGCGACGGCTGGGACCGGCTGAGGGGCGGCGCAGGAGCCGATCTCCTGGTCGGAGGCCGCGGGCGCAACGCGTATTCGGGCGGCCCCGGCAGGGACCGCATCCTCGCCGTGAACGGCCAGCGCGACCTGGTGTCCTGCGGGCCGGGCCGCGACCGCGCCCGCGTCGATCGCCAGGACACGGTGCGCGGCTGCGAGAGCGTCACCCGGGTCGGCTAGCCCTACTCGGGGGTCCCTCGAGTGCGCCTGGGGTGACTCGAACACCCACCGGCCTTACGGCCGACAAGGCCCTCAACCTTGGCCGTGCCTGGTTCGTGGTGTTCGCGGTGGTTCGAAATGCCCGTGGGGGCGGGGTTGGGCGAACGTGGCGAACGTTCTGTGACAACGCGGATGTTGTCACGGCGTTGTCATGGGCGGATGGCCGCGATCCCTGGCCACCGCTGATGCGTCCTAGGCCATGGGTGGGCTCTCCCAAGCCTCGTAGTCCAGCGTCCGAACGATCGAGGCGGGTTCGAGGCGGTCGAAGAAGATCGCCAGCACGGTCCCCGAGCCCGTCGCCGAGGGCGCGATGATGCCCTCCCGTCCCGTGTACTCGGCGGCCTCGCCGATCGCTTGGCAGGCCCTGAGCTCGTCGCCTTGCACGTCCTCATCCTTGAGCTCCACCGCGGCCCGCGCCGCTTCCGGACGCAGGTCTACAAGTTCGACCACGTGAAGTTCGTAGCGGTACAGGCGGCGAGGGAGGAAGTCCTCGGGGCGACGGCCGACGCGGCGGGCCATGCGCTCGAACTCCGCGATCGCCGTCGCGCGCTCCACAGCCAGATACAGGGTTGCGAAGCTTCCGCGCGGGTTCCATCGACCGCCCTGGCTGCGGGCGCCCGCTCCCGACAGAGGGTTCCATCTAGCCGCGAGGTGGCGGTACGCTGGACCCTCGTAGGCGGTTGGTGCGAGGCCGTCAACCGCCGCGACGAGATCGGGAGACGGCACTCAGCGGGCTACGCGTAGACGCCTTCGGCCATGGCGTCGATGGCGCCAAGGACACGTCGGTACTCACGATCCCGCAGCAGCTCAACAGGTTTGTGGTGGTCAAGCAGCGGATTCGGTGTGAAGAGCCAGTCGTGCGCCGCCTGGGGCCTGAGGACACCGGAGAGCTGCTCGAGCACTGCGATCAACTCCAGGAGGCGCTCCCGCGCGTCCGGGCGCGGCTCCGTCTCGCCCTGTAGCCAGCGCGCCACGGTGCGGGGGTTCGCGTCAAGGACCCGGGCGATGTCCGCCTGTTGAAGCGCGATCAATGAACTCGCCTGCTCCAGCTTGTGCGCCAGGGCCGCCAACACGTCTCCTCTCTGTCGTCCGCTGTGTCACCTACAGTGTCGGCTCTATGTCGGACAGCGTAGCGGAGCGCCCGCTCTTCCTGGACGAATCGACGTTCCTGACGCGGATCACCCGCCAGGACGGCCGCGCGATCGAGGACGCGCTCGGGGGGCCCACACTCTTCGAGGAGGGGGTCAAACTGGCCGGGGGTGTCGTCGAAGCGACCTATGCCGCAGCGGACCCGCCTCTGCTCAAGCGACTCCGGGCCGACCGCGTGCCCTACGTGGTCGATCCACAAACGGTTCGCTTCACCGGCGAGCGCTTTCTCCAGGTGGGCCAGTTTGAACGAATCCCGTATGCCCCAAAAGCTCCGCTTCGACCAGGCGACCTGACTAACTCGGCGGCGGCCGAGCTTGCGCTTGCAGTGATGCGCTTCCAGCAGGACGTAGGCGCCTCGTGCTACCTCGCCGCTGTACTTCCGCAGCAGGACGCCGACCTGCAAGCGTGGATGATCCACAACGAGCAGCTTCTGGCGGCGTCGTGTGCGGCCAATGGCACCGGGGAAATCGAACGGCGACCCCTGATCGCGCAGGTCGTACCTGGGCGACAGACTCTCGCGAGCCCCGAGCTGGTCATGAATCGGCTTATGGACCACCCAATCGACGCCGTGTACGTCCAACCTCTGCGTCTGAATCCCGCGCACGACAGCCTGGAGAAGCTCGCTCAGTACGTCGAGTTCCTACTCGCCATCCGGGACTGCGGCGTGAGTGTGATCGCGGGCCGGGTGGGGGCGTTCGGGTTGGTGCTTCAGGCGCTGGGCATCCCGAGCTTCGACTCCGGACTGTGTCAGGCCGAGGCATTCGATCTGGCCAGCTTGAACCGGCCGCTTACAGAGCGAGAGCGCCAGCGCCGGGCCGATGGGTCGTCTGGTGGGGGCGATAGGCGGGTCTACTTCGAGCTACTGAAGACGACGCTCAAGGGCCGGCACGCGCGGGCCATCCTGAGCGATCGCCAGCTGCGGGCCCGGTTCACGTGCTCGCTTGGCTGCTGCCAGCACGGCGGGTTCGAGGAACTGCCCAACCGTCGCCGGAAGCACTATCTCTGGGTCCGCCATCACGAGGTCAAGGAGCTCTCGAACCAGCCCACTGCAGAACTCCGCCGTGATTGGGTCCACGAGCGCCTACGCGATGCCCGAGGCGCCGGCAGCGCTGTACGCAAGGCTCTCTCGAACGGCGGTGCGGACCTGCCCACATTCGAGCACCTGGATCGGTGGATCGGGGTCCTCGCTCGCCAGACGCGGCTGACCGCCGCCGCCTGAGCTGACGCCATCTGATCGTGTCCAACGCTGGGATCGACGTGGCCGGGACTAACCGGTTCGCGCTTGATCTCGTCGGCCTCGAAGACGTCGCCGCGCTCGTAGTCCTGGCGCGCGCCCCGTACGGCGGCGTCTTCGTTCGCGGTTGAGGACTCGCCGTCGAGGGGTGCGGCGTCAAGGAGCGTGGTCACCGCGTCTGGGTCGCCAGCCCGGCGCTCGTCGATGAAATCCAGGGCCGCCTCGGCCTCTCGTCCGTCCAACGCCGCGCCAGCGAGTCGAGCTCGGCAAGCCACTCGAAGACACGTAGAGCGGTGAGCACCGCCTCCTAGCGCTCGGCCACCGTTGCCGGAGACTGGTTTCGCGACGCTACCAGGCGACGTTAGCGCGCTAGCCGACGAGCTCGATTCCAGCGCGGCGAAGGCCCGAGTCGTAGTCGTGGCTAGCGGATAGTCCATGCACGATCCTCAGCAGCCGGTACTGCCACTCCGTGATCGAGTACGGCATCTGCACTTGCTTTCCAGGAAGGACCTCTTCGAGGGTGACCGCCGGGAGCGGGAGCGCGTACCGGCCTCCATCCACGGCTACGTACCGCTCACGCAGAACCGGCTGTCCCCGCCAGAGGACGTCGGCGTGGTAGCCGCTCGCCGACGTGTCGGCGAAGGGCTGGGTCCACGGCTCGCTGAAGTGCTTCCGCCACGGCAAGCCCCAGGCGAGCCCGACGTCGATGTTCTCCTTGAGGACAGCCCGCCCCTGGTACTCGTCGTGGAATAGCCGCCACTCTTCTCCGACGCTCCCCTCGCAGAACTCGTTGAGGAATGTGGGTCCGCCGCCCAGGTCATGCCAGTCCTCGGGCTCGCTCTCACGGACTATGCGCCGGAGATCATCAAGTCTCATGGGCGAGCGTCCATCAGTCGAACCATGACCTCATGGTCCCGCAGCCTGCGGACACCTTCGTCGCGGCTCAGAGCAATTCGCCTCGGTCCGCTGCATCTGCAATCGCGCGGGTGATGCCTGCCAGCTCGCCGCTCCAGTCAGCCATGTCCCGCCAGCTCACGGCCGTCAGCGCGTCGTGCTGCTCGATGAGTTCGACCATGTCGTGGACGAGCAAGCCGATCCGATCCCTGGCGGCGTCCACAAGGATGTGCAGGTCAAATGGATCCAAGCGCGGAAAAGGTGCTGTCTAGTGGGACTAGACACAAGCGTACCACGCCTGTCTAGCGTCGCTAGACACTTCGCCGCCCAGGTGGTCCGCCGTAGACTCGCCTTCGATGGACAAGAAGGCCCTGGTCGACGCTCAACGGCGCTACGAGAAGAAGGCGGCCGAACTCGATGCTGCGATGGAGAGGGCACGCGCCGAACGTGACGGAGCCTTCCGCAAGGCCCACCAGGCCGGTATGTCTATGCGAGCAATCGGCGAACTCGTCGGCATGAGCCACCAGCGCGTCGCTCAGATCGTTTGGGGCGGGTCCAGGAAGCGCTGACCACTAGCCTTGAGCGCTTGACATGTCCTAATGAGCGCCCGCTCAGGACCGGGGTTCGAAGCGTCGCCCGTTCTCGAACTCGGCAAGTCGATGCCCGCCCCACCAGCCGTCAGAGCCGAGGTCCCAGCGAATGGCAAAGACCACCGCATCAGGCTCTCCGCGACTCACATCCTCGGCTTCGGCGAGGAGGCCGGCTTCTGACGATGCCTCTATGCGATGTGAGGGGTATGGCTCGTCTCCGACCAGCAGCTCCCACTTCGTGGCTAGGCCCGCGGACATCACGATGTCATCCTAGCCGCGGCCCCAAACAGGACGGCGAGGACATGATTCGAGTGGAAGGACCGGACACGGCGGCGGCTATCAAGCGTGCCCGCCACCACACGCACGGCACCGTGCCCCTCATCCTGGAAGCGGCAGTCACGCTGCTCCTTGGCTGTCCGCTAGCACGCGACCGCCACGAGCACGTCTTGAGGCAGAGCCGGCCCGGCGCCGAGAGCTACTCCCTGCGTCTCTCAGACGGTCGTGAGTATCACTTCCGTCCTGGTGAGCCGGGTCACGATGCCACGACCATCAAGGTCTACGACCGCTATAAGCGCGGCACGCAGCCGCCGCTCGCTGTTCTCGCGAGTCCCGAACAAGTCTGGGAGTTCTTCGAGCGCCTGACCGTGTAGCGACGCCGACTCGGCGGGGTCGAGCTCGCGGCTTCCCAGACGGCGGTCACTAGCGTGCTGCCGCCCTGCGAGTAGGCCGGGTCGCGCGGCACTAAGCCCGTCCTCGGTGTTGATTGGGGTGTTATGGGGGTGCCGGGTTTTCGCCTGCGTGGCGCGGGGTTTGCCGCCGACCCCGCCCGCCCTTCGTGCGATCGGGGTCGGCGCCAAACCCCGCGATGAGGCCGTGGAGGAGGCCAGAAACGGTCGAGGAAGCGGGCCGGGGGGTGGGGGCCACTTTCGGGGTTCGGCCCTCCTTTAGGGCATGGGACTGCTCGCCATTGACGCGGTGCAAGCGCGACGGATGCGGGAGTCGGTTTGTGGGCTCGTGGTCGTGTTGAGCATGAGGATGCTCGCTCGCCCGACTACGGATCACGCGGCTCCAGGGGGGCCAGTTTGGGGGCTCGCGCGCTTAGTGAGCGTGAGTCCCTCTCCATCTCTTTGGGCCGGCTTTCCGGCGGTCGTTGACAAACCTCGATCGGTTCGCGCCTAGCAGCCAGCGATGTCGCAGGTCGCTTCTCATCAGCAGGCGGGCCGCCGTGGATCGCGGCCGCGTGGCTGGCGGTTGACCCAGCGCGATGTGGAGCTGGTCGCGTGGGTGGGGCGGTGGCGCTCGGTGCTGGCCGCGCAGGTGCAGGCGCGGTTCGGGATCGGCGCGGTGGTCTGCTACCGGCGCTTGCGGGGGCTGGTGGACATGGGGTTGCTCTTTCAGCGCCAGGTCTTCTGCGGCGAGCCGGGTGTCTACGTCGCGACGGCGGGCGGGTTGGCGGTGGCCGACGTGTGCCTGCCCGCGGCGCGGCTGGACTTGGCGACCTACCGGCACGACCTCGCGGCGGTGTGGGTGGCGCTGGCGGTGGAGGCGGAGATCGCCGGGAACGGGTCGGTGGGTCTGCGGGTGGTCGGCGATCGGGAGTTCAGGGCGCTGGTTAGCGGCGGCGCCGCAGCCCGCCAGTTCGGGTTGAGCGGGCTGGGCGCCGGGAGAGGGAGGGGCGGCATCCCGGACGTGGCGGTGGTGGACGAGGAGGGGCGGGTGCTCGTGGCGTTGGAGGTCGAGTTGTCGGCCAAGGGACGGGCGCGGCTGGCGCGGGTCCTAGGCGCGTACGGTCGTCAGCCGCATCTGCGCCGAGTCGTCTACCTGACCGACCGTGCGGGTGTGGCCGCCAGCGTGCAGCGCGCAGCTCAGCGCGCGGCGGTAGACGACCTGGTGGAGGTCCGGCGTTGCGAGGTCGTCGGGCAGGGGCGGCGGCTGCGCATCGACGGGGGCGCGCTGCTCGCGGGGGTGGCGAGCGATGGCTGAGCCGCGCCGGTCCGATCCGCAGCAGGACTTCATGGCGCTCGGCGCGGTAGCGATGGCGCTGCTCGCAGCCCTGCTGACCCCCCTCGGCGTCGTGGCCGCCTTCGTCGTGATGATCTTCCTGTGGACGCTCGTCCAGGTCACGGCGTTGCGCTGGTGGGCGCCGCTGGCGCTCGCTGCCGCCTTCGCCGTCGTCCTAGTGGCGCGCTGGGATGTCGCCATCGCCGACCTTGATCGCTCGCGCAAAGAACAGCTCCGCGCTCTGTTTCATCCGCGGGCCCGCGAGCGCGATTGGGGCGGCCGGTGGCGCGCGTGGATGGCGCCGACGCTGTGGTTCGCGCTGCCGGCGGGTTGCCTTGCGCCGCGCTGGTCTGTGTGGGACGCGAACGCTCGCGGCCGCAGCGCTCAGACCACCGACCGCGGGCGGGGCGTGTCCGTATCGCGCGGGCCGCGCGGCGGGCGCACGCGCAGCCCGAACGCTCGCTGGCTAGGCGCGGCGTCATCCTCGGCGTCGACGAGCGTGGACGGACGATCCGGGTCCGCGACGAGGAGTTGGCCGGCCACGGGCTGATCGTCGGCGCGACCGGCTCGGGCAAGACCACGACGCTGCTCGTGATCCTTGCGGCCGCGATCCGTCGCGGCCACCCGCTCGTCGTCGTTGACCTCAAGGGCGACCCCCAACTGCTGCGCGACCTGCAAGCCACCGCCGCGGATGCCGGGCGCTCGTTCGCCGCGTGGAGCATCGACGGTGGCGCGCTGTGGAACCCGCTGGCCGCTGGCAATCCCACCGAGCTCAAGGACAAGCTGCTCGGCCTCGAGGAGTGGAGCGAACCCCACTACAGACGCGCCGCCGAGCGCTACCTGCAAGCCGTCTTCACCGTCCTGGCCCACCAGGACGCCACCGCCGACCTCGCGCGGGTCGTGGAGCTGATGGACCCGGCGCGCCTGAACCGCGAGCTGCGCCACCTGCCCGACGAGCTCGCGCAGCGCATCGGCGGCTACCTCGACACCCTCGCGGCTGACCAGCAAAGCGCTATCCGTGGCCTGGGAACCAGGCTCGCCGTCATCACCGAATCGGTCGCTGGGCCATTCCTAGCCGCGACCCAGCCGGGAGCAGACATCGATCTGCGGGCCACGCTGCGCGACGGCGGCGGGTCGCCTTCAGCCTGAACTCCAGCACCTACGGCGAACTCGCGGCCCACCTCGGCGCCCTCGTCATCCAGGACATCAAGACCGCCGCCGGCGACCTCCTCCACGCCCCCGGCGCGCTGCCTGCCTACATTGCCGTGGACGAGTTCTCCGCCCTGGCCGCCGACCACCTGCTCGCCCTGCTCGCGCGGGCACGCGGCGCCGGGGTGCGCGTCCTGCTGGCCACCCAGGAGCTGGCCGACCTCGACCGCGCCGCCGACGGCTTCCGCGACCAAGTGCTCGGCAACACCGCGACCAAGATCGCCCACCGCCAAGACGTACCGCTCTCCGCCGACACCCTCGCCCTGATCGCCGGAACCCGCCAGACCTGGCATCGCACCTACCAAACCGACGCCCTGATCGCCGGCAGCGCCACCAACTTCGACACCGGCATGGGCAGCAAGCGCATCCAAGACGAATACCGCGTACACCCCAACACCCTCAAGACCCTCAGGACCGGCGAAGCCGTCCTAATCCGCAAGCACCCTAAGCCCGATGTGCGTGTCCTTCGCGTGATCCCGACCAATGGCGATGGAGCTACTTAGGCCATCACAAGTCTGCAAGATGCTCAGCGTCTCTCGGACGTGGCTGTACGAGGCCACGCGCGCCGGCCGGATCCCGTCCGTATGCCTTGGCGACGACGGCCCGGTCCGGTACGACTCGGCCGAGCTTGCGGCTTGGCTTCGCCGACGCGGCAACGGGGGAGTCAGGCGGGCGGGTTCAACGCCGGATTTCGGCGTCCCGGACCAGTCACAATCAGATCGGTGATGCCCAAGCAACCGAGAGCGCCCGGCCCGGACTCGATGGCGAGCTTCTCTTATGTCTCGGAGCGTGACCAGGCCCTTGACCACGATCGGTGTTTCCTCTGTGGCGTCGATCTCAATGAAGTCCCGAGAAGAGATGAGCACGTTGTTCCACGGTGGGTGCTCCGGGAGTTCGACCTTCACAACCAGCGTCTGACGCTCCCGAACGGGACCACGATCCCGTATCGCTACTTGAAGATTCCTTGCTGCAACGACTGCAACACGGTTTGGCTGAACCGCATCGAGAACGTGGTTTCTGTCGCAGTGCGCGCCGGGCCGGACGCAGTGGAGGCTCTGGATTCGGTCACGCTAGCCCTTTGGATGACCAAGATCTTCTATGGCCTGATGTTCAAGGATCTGTCTCTTGCAGCAGATCGGCTGCATCCGACGGGCAACACGATCCTCGACGACCAGACCCTCAAGCACTTCGCCGAGCTACATCACGTGCTGCAGGTAGCTCGGCAGCGAGTCGAGCTGACGCTCGGACAGGCGCCGGCGACCGTGCTTGTGTTCAGGACGCTGGATACACGGGAGAGCCTGTTGCGGTTCGACTATCGCGATCTGCTGGCACCGCCGTTCCTTGCGATCCGTATGGGGCCCGTGGGCCTGGTGGCCTGCCTCCTCGATTGGGGAGCGGTCGGTGACTTGGAAATCGAGAAGCTCGGTACCGCCCGCCAGCTGGAGTTGCACCCCACGCAGTTTTGTGAGGTTGCGGCGCTTTGCGCGCATTGGCTCACGCGCCTAAACAGGGTTCCGAAGTACCTGTCGGTGGGCGGTGAGGGCTCGCCAGATCAGCTGATCACCCTCCCGTTGGGTGGAATGAGCAACAAGCCCATCTTTGATGAGTTCGATTTTGAGACCTACGCCCATCTCCTCGCCCTCTTCACCGGAAACGACTTGGGCCGGGTGTGGCGCCGCGAGACTGAACAAGTGTGGAGTTCGCTGACGACGCCCGACGGCACGCCGCTCCAGGTTCCTTCGGTTGAAGGAGTCGCGATACAGCCCCCTATTCCGCAATAGGGCTGTTGACCGTCACGGCGCCTCAGGCCGCCGAGCCCAACCCCCAGATCGCAGCCTCCGTCTCATTGGCGGCGGTCTGCTGGCGGGTGTCCTCCAGATGGCCGTAGTAGCGCTCGGTGATCGTGATCGAGCTGTGGCCGAGCTGGCGCTGGACGAACATCAGCGGCTGGCCCGCCGACAGCCAGGCGGCAGCGGCGGTGTGACGCAGCGAGTGCAAGGGCATGTCCCGGAGGCCCGCGTCCATGAGCGCGGCCTTGTGCCAGTCCCGCGAAACGGTGCTGCGGTCGATCGGCTCGCCGTCCCCGCGACCTTCCCACCGGCCCTGGTCGCCCTTGAGTCGGCGCGTCGGCATGACGAACACGAACTCGCCGCGGAGGTCGCCGGTCGCATGCTCGCTTCGGCGAGCACGTAGGTCGCTCAGCAGACTCAACAGCCGGTCACCGACGATCACCTGCCGGAAGCGGCGGCTCTTGGTCGCGCCGACGCCCTCGGCCGTCCGCTGGCGATAGACGCGGATCGCCTTGGCTCCGAAGTCGATGTCCTCCCATCGCAGGGCGAGCGCCTCGCTGATCCGCATCCCCGTCGCGATCAGCAGCTCGGCCAGCGGCCGGTAGACCTCCGAGCACTCATCCAGATACCTCGGGATCTCGACACGGTGCAGATAGTCGCGCTCGATGTGCCGCTCGGGCACGTGAGACACGTGCTCGCACGGGTTGAACGCGAGCTTGCCCAGCGCCACGGCCTCCTTCATGCAGGTGCTCATGCACGTCAGCGCGTTGTTGACCGTCTTGGGGGCGACATCGCCGGCTTCGACGGCCTCGACCATAAGGCCGATCCACGCGCGCATGAGGGGGACGTCGATCGCCGAGAGCCGCTTGGAGCCGAAGAACGGCTTGAGACGGCTGGCGCCGTGCCGGCGATAGTCCTCGCGTGTGCCCTTGCTGACGGTGTGATGGCCGCGCAGCCACTCGTCGAACCACTCACCGAAGGTCTGGCGCGTGGTTCGCAGCTCCCCGCGCTCAGCCCTCTCCATCATCCGCGATCGGTACTTCGCGGCCGCCGTGGCGCTCGGGAAGCCGCGCTTGCTGCGCTGCTGGCCCGCGGAGTCGCGAAAGGCGCAGCGATAGAGGGTCTGGCTCCCCACTCGATACGGATAGACGCCCGGGTACTCGCGCCTCGCCATCGTGCCTGCCGCCTCCCTTGCCGTCGTGGTCCTAACGGGCCGTTCCGTTGTTGTCAGGATGTTGTCAGCGGGTCCGGACGGCAGGGGTGGGGGGAGGACCACGAACAGCGAAAAACCCCGTAACCACGGGGTTCCTCGAGTGCGCCTGGGGTGACTCGAACACCCACCGGCCTTACGGCCGACAAGGCCCTCAACCTTGCGCGTCTACCAATTCCGCCACAGGCGCTGGGGGCGGTGAGTATAGCCCTGGGCCTTCGGCGCTCCCCGGCGCCTTGTTTCCGTCCCCGCCCCGCGCTACTCTCACGAACACATGTTCGTTTCGACTACGAGAATCGTTGGCTAGAGAGGGGCTCGGCATGGTGGATCTGGACCTCACGAAGCGCCAGCAGGAGATCTTCGACTTCATCAAGCGCTACTCCGCGAAGTACGGCTATCCGCCGACGGTCCGCGACATCGGGAAGGCGGTCGGCCTCGCCTCCTCGTCCACGGTCCACGCGCATCTGGCGAACCTGGAGAAGATCGGCCTGCTGCGGCGCGACCCGTCGAAGCCGCGCGCGATCGAGCTGTTCGACCGCGCCGCGGACAGCGTCAAGAGCCTGGTCAAGCCCAACGGGCTGCCGCTCGTCGGCCACGTCGCGGCCGGGCAGCCGGTGCTGGCCGAGGAGAACATCGAGGACTACGTCGAGGTGCCCGGCGTGGCCGGCGGCGAGGAGGGCGACTACCTGCTCCGGGTGCGCGGCGACTCGATGAAGGACGCCGGGATCCTCGAGGGCGACTTCGTCGTCGTCCAGCCGCGCGACACCGCGCAGGACGGCGAGATCGTCGTGGCGCTCGTCGGCGAGGAGGCGACCGTCAAGCGGTTCTTCCGCGAGGCCGACCACGTGCGCCTGCAGCCGGAGAACGACGCGATGGAGCCCATCCGTTCCAAGGAGGTCCGCGTCCTCGGGAGGGTCGTCGGTCTGCTGAGGAAGGTGTCATGACGCCCGCCGTCGCGCCCGCACCGCTCTTCACGCTTCCCAGCTCCGAGCCGGCTCGCGAGCCGCTGCGGCCGCCGGCGGAGCGGGGGAGGGGCGCTCGCGTGCAGCGCCTGTCGCACGGGCGCGTGACGCTCGACGAGCTCGTCTCGGGCGCCTGGGCCGCGGTGGGCGCCGGCGCCCCCGCCGCCTGTCCCATCTGCGACGGCACGCTCCAGCGCCGTCCCGGCGCCGAGCCCGTCGCGCAATGCGCGCGGTGCGGCAGCGAACTTGCGTAGGGTTCGCGCGCCAGCCACGACGAAAGAGGACCGATGACGCGTCACCGCCTGCTCGTGCCCCTGATCGCCGCCGCGGCCGTCGTCGCCGGCGGATGCGGCGACAAGAAGCTCGACACCGGCAAGCTCGAGGGCAAGATCAAGGACGGGATCCAGAAGCAGGCGGGCGTCAAGATCCGCTCGGTCAGCTGCCCCGACGACGTCAAGGTCAAGAAGGGCGACAACTTCAACTGCCGCGCCACCACGACGAGCGGCCAGACCGCCACCGTGAAGGTGACGCAGCAGGATGACGAGGGGAACGTCAACTACCAAGTAGGCGGCTGACGCCGTCCGCCTGACGGCGTCTGGACGCCGCTGCCGGCGTCCTCGGGGGTGGGCCGTGCTGATCGCACTGTCCCACCCCCCTGCGTCCTGGGCAGCGGCGCCCAGCCGCTCGTCAGCCGAACGGCGTCTGCGGCGTCTTCAAGCGACGTGCCGTAAGTTGCGTCCAACCTATCGTCGGAACTTACGGCACGTCTGGATTTAGGCGCTTGCGCGGGCTTCGGCTGGGACGACTTCGGCGAACTTGACGGTGTCGGCGAACTGGCGGAAGCGGGTGAGCTTGCCGTCGCGGACGTCCCAGATGTGGACGACGCTCAGGTCGAGGTCCTTTCCGGTCTCCTTGCCGGTGCCGGCATAGCGCGCGACCGCGATGACGCTGTCGCCGGACTCCATGAGCTCCTCGGGCGTGACCGAGAAGTTCGGGATGTCGGCGACGATCGGCCCGAACACGCGCTCGGCGACGGCCTGCGGGCCGATGTGGCGACCGCCGTAGGGCATGCCCTCGGCCTCGTTCCACTCGATGTCCGCGCTCATCGCGCCCAGGACGCCCTCGACGTCCCCGCGCGCGAAGGCGTCGTATGCGCCCTTGACGACCTCGACGTTGGAGCTCGACATGAACCGCCCTCCTCCTCTTCGTTTCCCGTGCGAGACGACGCTACCGGACCCCGGCAGCGCGCTGCGAATCCTTGGTCCGGCACCCGACAGGCGCTACCCTGGACGTGCGAGCTGAGCAACCGCGGAGGTATCGCCTTCGAGGAAAGTCCGGACATCACAGGGCAAGGGTGGTCGGTAACGCCGACCCGGGGAAACCCGCGGGAAAGTGCCACAGAAACACACCGCCTACGTCCGGGTCTGCACGTGCGACCCGGGCCGGCAAGGGTGAAATGGTGCGGTAAGAGCGCACCGGCGTCGCGGCGACGCGGCGCGTCCAGGCAAACCCCACCCGATGCAAGGCCAAGCAGGACCGCGACGAGGCTGCCCGCCCAGGTCCAGGTAGGCCGCTCAGATGGATGGTTGCTCCCGACAGAATCCGGCTTACAGGCCCGCTAAGGAAAAGCCCCGCTCCGGCGGGGCTTTTCTACGTCTCGAGGCGATCGACTCGTCTGGGCGCGGGCGCGCCTTAGACTCGCTCCCGCATGGCCGTCACGCGCGACGAGAAGCAGCTCGCCCGTCACGCCCTGGAGAACGTTTGCTCGGGCAGCGATCCGAATGCCGCTCGCGGCGTCTACAGCGCCGACTTCCTCGATCACGTCAACGCGCGCGACTACCGGGGGCCCGAGGGGATCGTCAAGTCGCTTGCGCTGTACCAGCTGCTCTTCCGCGACGGCGACCTGCGGATCACCGTCGAGGACCAGGTGAGCGAGGGCGATCGGGTCGTCTCGCGGTGGGTGGCCGAGGGACACAACCGCGGCCGGCCCCTGCGGCTGTGGGGCATCACGATCAGCCATATCGCCGATGGCGAGATCGCCGAGGACTGGTCGGCGTCGGACAACCTCGACGTGCTGCGACAGCTCGGCCTGCGCCGGACGCTGCTGCTCGGGCTCGACTGGCTGCGCTCCCGGCGAACCGCTCGCGCGTGACCTATTCCGCGCGCGGGCCCACCCGCACCTCGACGTACGCCTGTCCGGGCGCCGCCGGACGCAGGCGCTGCGCGATCCGCCGGGTGCGGCCGTAGCGCTCGGCCAGCGCGCGCTCGGCGGCCGGCGCGTCGTCGGGATCCAGGATGCGGGCGACCGCCTCCACCGGCGGGCCGAGGGGGCGGCCGCGCGACGTGCACGGCGCGACGCGGACGCGTCCGTCGCAGCGCAGGCGCTTCACCTTGCCCGCGTCGGAGTCCGACTCGAACACCAGGCGCTCGCCGTCCAGGGCGAACCACACGGGCGTGGGCACGGGCGTGCCGTCACGGCGGTACGTGACCAGCAGGCAGAACTGCTGATCGAGCAGCGCCTCCAGGCCGCCGTCGGTCGCGGGCTCCCCTTCACCCGCCGCCGCTGCGCGGCGATCGCGGATCAGCGCGTAGAAGCGGTTCTCGAGCGCCCGCAGGCCGGTCGCGCTCATGACGCCACCGCCTCGCGCCGTCCGTCCTGGGGCCTCTGCATGATCGAACCCTCCCCGGAGAGAAATAGACTAGCCAGTATATTTAGCAGGCGGATGAGCCAGAAGTCAAGAAGCCAACGCACGCGCCGCGGGCCCGGCCGGCCGCGCGCGGACGAGCGCATCCCCGAGGGCTCGCGCAACCGCCTGCTCGACGCGGCGGTCGAGGTGTTCGCCCGGCGCGGCTACGAGCGGGCGACGATCGACGAGATCGCCGCCGAGGCCGGGCTCTCCAAGGGCACCGTGTACTGGCACTTCGACAGCAAGGCCGATCTCTTCCAGGCGCTGCTCGAGGAGCGCTTCGACCGCCCGGTGGAGGCGGTCATGGAGATCACGCGCACCGCGTCGCCGGAGGAGCCCAGCGCCCCTGCGGTGAGCGCCGAGGTGGCGCGGCTGTTCGCCTCGCAGCCCCGGCTGGTCCAGCTGATGCAGGAGTACTGGGCCGCGGCGGCCCGCGACCCCGCGATGCGCGAGCGCTACGTCGCCCGCCAGCGAAGGCTGCGCGGCGCGCTCGTCGAGACGCTGCGCGTGCGTCAGGAGCGCCTGGGCGCCGTCCCGTTCGCGCTGCCGCCCGAGCAGCTGGCCACGGCGTTCCTCGCGCTGGCGGTCGGGCTGGCCATGGAAGCCGAGGTGGATCCCGGCAGCGTCCCCGCCAGCCTGTACGGCGACGTCCTCGCGCTCGTCTACGACGGCAACGCGGCGCGCTTCGGGCGCCTTCCCGGCTAGCGCGGCTCGCCTCGGTGCGAGACACTCGCTCCGATGGACCCGCCCGGTTTGCCGCCCCAGCGGCTCGCGCTCGCCACGGACGCGCCGCGCATCGCGGAGCTGATGCGCGCGTCGATCCTCGCGCTGTTCCCCCGCTTCTACGACGAGCGTCAGACGGCGAGCGCCGCGATCTACGTCGCCGACCTCGACATGACGCTGATCGAGGACGGCACCTACTTCGTCCACGAGGCCGACGGCGAGATCGTCGCGTGCGGAGGGTGGAGCCGGCGCGACAAGCTCTACACCGGGTCGGGCGAGAGCGACGGGGATGCGCGGCTGCTCGACCCGCGCACCGAGCCGGCGCGGGTGCGGGCGATGTTCGTGCGCGAGGACTGGACGCGGCGCGGGATCGGGCGGGCGATCCTGGAGTCCTGCGAGGACGCCGCCCGGGCCGAGGGGTTCCGCGACCTCGCGCTGATGGCCACGCTGCCCGGGGAGCAGCTCTACCGCGCGTTCGGCTTCCAGGAGACCGGACGGACGCAGGTCCCCATGCCCGACGGCGTGACGCTGGAGTGCGTGGCGATGGTCCGGCCCGTCGGCGGCTTCTAGCGCGTACGCTCGAAGCGTGCAGCCACTGGCGCCGCCGGGAAGGCGTACTGCGCGCGTGCTGGCCGCCGCGGCGCTGGCGGTCGCGTTCGGAGGCACTGCCGCCGGCCACGCGACCGCCGCTTCCGTCGACGTCGCCACCGCAGCCGCGGGACGCCTGGAGAACGGGATCGGTCCCGTCGCGGCGGCCGGAGACGTCAACGGCGACGGCTACGGAGACGTGATCGTCAGTCACCCCTTTGACGCTGCGCGGGGCCAAGAGGAGGTTCCCGACCCGCGCAGCGGCGCCTATGTCGTCTTCGGCCGCCCGGCGCTCGGGGTCGTCGACCTCGCTCGCCTGGGACCAACGGGGTTCAGGATCGTCGGACCGCCTACGGTCTCCGCGGACGCCGATCGCGTCGCGGGCGCCGGCGACTTCAACGGCGACGGTCTATCAGACGTCGTCCTCACGCTCCCGCGGGCCGAGCCGTTCTTCCGGCGAATCCCCGGCTCCCGCTTTCGTCGCGAAGTCAAGGGCGCGGCGTACGTGGTGTTCGGCACTCGCTCGCCGAGCGACGTCGACCTGGGGAGCCTCGGGGCGCGCGGCGCGATCGTCAGGGGCATCGGATCCGGCGCCGCGGCGAGCGCGGGTGACTTCAACGGCGACGGGCACTCGGACCTGGTGGTGGGCGACGACCAGAGCACGACGGACGGCGGGGTGCACGTGGTCTACGGCGGCGCGACCGGGACGCTCGACGTCGGCGCTCTACGAGGTCGTGGCGTCTCGTTCCCGGGCGCGCCGGGCGACCTGGTTGCCGGACGCGCCGTGGCGGGGGCGGGCGACGTCAACGGGGACGGTCTCGGCGACGTGGTGGCCGGGGCGCCGATCAGCGTCGGGGCCCCGGTTCCGGAGGATGCGGGCGAGATCTACGGGCCCGGGGCGGCGTACGTGATCTTCGGCCGCGCCTCCGGCCGCCGCACGCGCCTCGACCGGCTGGGCTCCGGCGGCTTTCGGATCGCGGCGCGGAGCTTCGGCCTCACCGGCTGGACGGTGGCCGGCGCAGGGGACGTCAACGGCGATGGCCGCGACGACGTGGTCGTCGGCGCGCCGGTCCACCGGCCGGCCCGGCGCCGGCGCGTCGGCGCCGGGGCGGCGTTCGTCGTCTTCGGCGGATCGGCGGCCCGCGTCGACGTCGATCGGCTCGGCCGCCGCGGGTTCGCCATCCGGGGACATCGCGCCGTGCCCGGCGCAGGGACCGCGGTGGCGCCGGCCGGCGACCTCGATCGCGACGGCCTGGCGGACCTGCTGGTCGGAGCGATCGAACTCGACTCCGACCGCGAGCATCCGCCCGCCCGCGCGTACGTCGTGCACGGTCGCACCGGCACGGCGGACGACCAGCTGCGCCATGTGGACGCCAGCCCGCGCGACCTCGCGCTGCGCGGCCTGCCCACGGAGCGCGTCGGCAGCAGCCTGGCCGCAACCGACTTCGACGGCGACGGCCGTGCCGAGCTCATCCTCGGAGCGGGCTGGTCCTGTGCCGGTGGCGCGCGCGCGGACAACCTGCTCGGGGAACGCTGGGGCGCGCGGATGCTCTCGCGGGGCACCGTCTTCCTGTACTCACCGGGGCGGGCGGGCGCGCCTCCCGGGATCCTGGGCGGCGGCCCGGGCGACGACGTGCTGCCCGGCACGGACTCCCCGGACCGCATCGCCGGCCGCGCGGGCGACGACCGCATCGCCGGCGGACGGGGAGGGGACTGCCTGTTCGGGGAGCGGGGCGCGGACCGCCTGAGCGGCGGGCCGCAGGGCGACGCGCTCCTGGGCGGCCCGGGACGCGACGCGCTCGCCGGGCAGTCCGGCCCCGACTGGCTGCGGGGCGACTCCGGCGACGACGCCCTGCGCGGCGGGCCGGGACAGGACGGGCTGGACGGCGGGCCGGGAGACGACGCGAACGACGGCGGCGCGGGGCCCGATCTCGTCGAGGACGGGCCGGGCGACGACCGGCTGATCGGTGGGCCGGGCGAGGACCTCCTGCGCGACGGGTCGGGCCGCAACGTGCTGCGGGGCGGTCCCGGCCACGACGGTTTGGTCGGCGGGCGCGGCCGCGACGTGCTGGACGGGGGAGCGGGAGACGACGTGCTCTCAGGAGACTCGTGGGGGAACGAAGGCGGTGCCGCTGACCGGCTGGACGGGGGTCCCGGCGACGACGACCTGTACGGCGAGGCCGGACGCGACGTGATGCTCGGCGGGGCCGGGAACGATCGCCTGCACGCCCGCGACGGGCGCATCGACGTCCTGCGCTGCGGCGCCGGACGCGACCGGGTGCGCGCGGACCGCCGCGACCGCTTGCACGGATGCGAGGCGGTCGAGTTCCGGTCCGGCCCGTTCGACCGCTGAGCCGGCCGCCCGCGCGGCGGCGAGTACCCTCCCACGCGACGGGAGCTCTGTCCGGTGGTCCGATCTTCGACTCAGGTACAGGCGGCAGGCGACCTCGCCCAAGGACGCGAGTCCTGCGCGCGCCGGGCGTGGGCCGACGCCCACGCCGCGCTGTCGCGCGCCGACGCGTCCGAGCCGCTGCAGGCCGCCGACCTCGAGCTGCTCGCCACCGCCGCCTACATGCTGGGCCGCGACGACGGGTTCGTCGCCGCGCTGGAGCGCGCGCACCGCGCCCACCTGGACGCGGACGAGATCCCCCGCGCCGTGCGGTGCGCGTTCTGGATCGGGATCACCCTCATGCTGCGCGGCCACTCGGCGCGCGCCACCGGCTGGTTCGGACGGGCCGAGCGGCTGCTCGGCCGCGAGGAGCGTGACTGCGTCGAGCGCGGGTACCTGCTGATCCCGCTCGGCCTGGCCCACGGCGCCGCCGGCGACTGGGACGCGGCGTACGCCACCGCCGCGGAGACGGCGGCGATCGCCGAGCGCTTCGGCGACCGCGACCTCCTCGCCCTCGCGGTACAGGATCAGGGTTGCTCGATGATCCGGCGCGGACAGGGGGCCGAGGGCGTGCGGCTGCTGGACGAGGCGATGGTCGCGGCCACGGCCGGCGAGCTGTCGCCCATCGTCACCGGTCTCGTGTACTGCAGCGTGATCACCTTCTGCCAGGAGATCTGCGACCTGCGACGCGCGCAGGAGTGGACGGCGGGGCTCGCGCGCTGGTGCGAAGAGCAGCCCGACATGGTCGCCCACACCGGCCAGTGCCTCGTCCACCGCGCCGAGATCCTGCAGGTCCACGGCGCCTGGCCGGACGCCCTGAACGAGGCGCGCCGCGCCGCCGAGCGCTTCGCCCGCGCGCGCAACGAGACGGCGGCCGGTCACGCGCTCTACCGCCAGGGCGAGATCCACCGGATGACGGGCGACTTCGACGCCGCGGAGGACGCCTACCGGACCGCCAGCCGCCACGGCTTCGAGCCGCAGCCCGGCCTCGCCCTTCTGCGCCTCGCGCAGGGCAACTCCGACGCCGCCGCCACGGCGATGCGCCGGCTGCTGACCGAGACGCCCGATCGTCTAAGCCGCGCCCGACTCCTCCCCGCCTACGTCGACGCCATGCTCGCCGCCGGCGACGTCGAATCCGCCCGCACCGGCTGCCGCGAGCTGGCCGAGATCGCCGCGGAGCGCGAGAGCGCGATGCTCGACGCCCTCGTCGCGCAGTCGCGCGGCGCCGTCGAGCTGGCGGAGGGCGAGCCGGGTCGCGCGCTGCTGTCGCTGCGCCGCGCCTGCGAGTCGTGGCACGAGCTCGACGCGCCCTACGAGATCGCGCGCGTGCGCGTGCTGCTCGGCCAGGCCTGCCGCGCGCTGGGCGACGAGGAGGCCGCCACCCTGGAGCTGGACGCTGCCCGCGCCGTGTTCGAGCGCCTGGGCGCGGTGCATGAGGTGTCGCGGCTCACCGGGCTCACCGCAAAAGCGCCGGCCGGCGGCCTGACGGCCCGGGAGCTGCAGGTCCTGCGACTCGTGGCGGCCGGCGCGACCAACAAGGCGATCGCCGCCGAGCTGGTGCTGAGCGAGCGGACGGTGGACCGTCACGTCAGCAACATCCTGGCCAAGCTGCGGGTGTCCTCGCGCTCGGCGGCCACCGCCTTCGCGTACGAGCACGAGTTGCTCTGAGGCCGGACCAAACCACCCACTCCGCGCGCATGCGCGAGTTGGGTGGTCTCGCCGATGAGAGCTCGCCGTCCCCGGCCTACCTTCGCTCGGGCAAACGGCGAGGAGGCACTCATGGCGACCCAGGCACGCGACATCTCCACGACCGGCCACCGCGCCCGGCTGCTGGCCGGCGTCCCGGTCGCCGAGCGGCGGCTCCGGCTCGCGGGCATCGACACGCCCGTCCTGGAGGGCGGCGACGGTTCGCCGGTCGTGCTGCTCCACGGCCCCGGCGGCAACGGCGCCCACTGGGTCCGGACGCTCCCGAACCTCGTGACGACGCACCGGCCCATCGCTCCCGACCTGCCCGGCCAGGGCGAGTCGCAGCTGGACGGCGTCGCGCTCGACGCCGAAACCGTGCTGACCTGGCTCGACGAGCTGATCGCGGCGACCTGCGAGACGCCGCCCACGGTGGTGGGCTACGGGCTGGGCGGCGCGATCGCCGCCCGCTTCGCCGCCGCGCACCCGGACCGGCTCGGCCGGCTGGTGCTGGTCGACACCCTGGGCCTCGTGCCCCTCGAGCCGGCACCGGACTTCGGCGCCGCGCTGCACGGCTTCCTGGAGCAACCGAACGCCGACACCCACGAGCGGCTGTGGCGCCACTGCGCGCGCGACCTGGACGGGCTGCGCGCGCGGATGGGCGAGCGCTGGGACGCCTTCGAGTCCTACAACCTCGACCGCGCCCGGACGCCGGCCGTCGCCGAGGCGCTGGGCGCGCTGATGGCGCAGTTCGGCGGCCCGTCGATCCCCAGGGAGGAGCTGGCGCGGATCTCGGTCCCCACGAGCCTGATCTGGGGGCGCCACGACCTGGCCACGCGCCTGGAGGTCGCCGAGAGCGCGAGCGCGCGCTACGACTGGCCGCTGCACGTCGTCGAGGACTGCGCGGACGACCCGCCCGTCGAGCAGCCCGAGGCGTTCCTGCGCGCCCTGCGCGCCGAGCTCGAGCTGCGCCCGGCGGTGACCGGCTCCGTGCTCGTCCCCGGCGCGGCCGGCTTCGGCGAGGCCACGCGCCTGTGGAACGGGATGATCGAAAAGCGCCCGGCGCTGGTCGTCCAGCCGGCCGGGACCGAGGACGTGGTGCGCGCCCTGCGCTTCGCCCGCGCCAGCGGGATCGCGCTTTCGGTCCGCGGCGGCGGGCACAACATCGCCGGAACCGCGCTCGTCGATGGCGGGCTGACGCTCGACATGTCGCGGCTGCGCCGGGTCGCCGTCGATCCGAAGGCACGGACCGCGACCGTGCAGCCCGGCTGCCTGCTGCAGGACGTCGACCGCGCCACCCAGGCCCACGGCCTCGCCACCCCGCTGGGGTTCGTCTCCGACGTGGGTGTCGCCGGCCTCACGCTCGGCGGCGGCCTCGGCTACCTCACTCGCCGCTTCGGCTGGACGGTGGACAACCTGCTGGAAGTCGAGATCGTCACCGCCGACGGGCGCGTGCGCCGCGCCGCGCCCGACGAGCACCCGGACCTGTTCTGGGCGGTACGGGGCGCCGGCGCCAACCTGGGCGTGGTCACCCGCTTCACCTTCCGCCTGCACGAGGTCGGCCCGACCGTCCACGGCGGCCTGATCGCCTGGCCGTTCGAGCGCGCCGGCGAGATCCTGCGCGCCTACCGCGACCTGACCGAGAGCGCGCCGCGCGAGCTGAGCGTCTGGCTCGTCCTCATGCACGCTCCGCCCGCGCCGTTCGTGCCGCCGGACTGGCACGGGCGCCGGGTCTGCGCCATGTCCGTCTGCTACAGCGGAGACGTCGCGCGCGCCGGGGAGGTCCTGCGGCCGGTCCGGACGCTCGGCGAGCCGGTGTTCGACCTCCTGCGCGACCAGCCCTACGTCGAGCTGCAATCCCACCTGGACGGCACCGAACCCAAGGGCGACCATTACTACTGGAAGACCGAGTTCGTCGAGCGGCTCGACGACGGTCTGCTGGACGCCGCGCGCGAGCTGGCGGCGGACTGCCCGATTCCGCATGGTGACATCGGCTTCCTGCACCTGGGCGGGGCGCTCAACGAGCGCCCGGGCGAGGACGGGGCGGTGGGCAACCGCGACGCGCGCTACGCCGTTGGCGTCAAGGGCGCGTGGCTGCCCGAGGACCCGCGCGGGGAGACGTTCGTGCACTGGGTGCGCACCCGCGGGGAGCGCATCCGGCGCTTCTCGACCGGCGGCAACTACATCAACTTCCAGACCGCCGACGAGGGGGACGAGCGCATCCGCGCCACCTACGGTGCCAACTTCGACCGCCTGCGCGCGGTCAAGGCGAAGTACGACCCCGACAACGTGTTCGCCTCCAACCGCAACGTGGCCATGTAGGGCATGGCGAGGCCCCGACTACCATGGCGCGGTGCGCTTCGGGGTCTTCTACGAGCACCAGCTCCCGCGCCCCTGGGACGACGGCGCCGAGCAGCGACTGATCGCTGACGCGCTGGACCAGGTCGAGCTGGCCGACCGGCTGGGGTTCGACTACGTGTGGGAGGTCGAGCACCACTTCCTCGAGGAGTACTCGCACTCCTCGGCCTCCGAGGTGTTCCTGGGCGCCGCCTCGCAGCGCACCCAGCGCATCCGGCTGGGCTTCGGGATCGTGGCGATGCCGCCGGGCTACCAGCATCCCGCGCGCGTGGCGGAGAAGGTGGCGATGCTCGACCTCGTTTCGGGCGGGCGCTGCGACTTCGGGTCCGGCGAGACGTCGTCCGGCGCCGAGCTGGCCGGCTTCGGCGTGGAGCGCGACTCCAAGCGCGCGCAGTGGGAGGAGGCGCTCGACGTCACCACGCGGATGTTCGTGGAGGAGCCGTTCGCCGGCTGGGACGGGCGCTTCGTGCGGATGCCGCCGCGCAACGTCGTCCCCAAGCCGGTCCAGAAGCCGCACCCGCCGCTGTGGGTGGCCTGCTCGCGGCGCGACACGATCAAGCTGGCCGCCGAGCGGGGCCTGGGCGCGCTGTCGTTCTCCTTCGTGGAGCCCGAGGCCGCGAAGGAGTGGGTGGACGAGTACTACGGGATCCTCGCGTCGTCGCGCTGCGTCCCGGCGGGGTTCGCCGTCAACCCGAACTTCGCCGTGGTGCTGCCGATGATGTGCCATCCCGACGAGGCGACGGCGATCGAGCGAGGGATCGACGGCGCCCACTTCTTCGGATATTCGCTGGCGCACTACTACGTGTTCGGCGACCACCACCCGGGGCGCACCAGCATCTGGGAGGAGTTTCAGCGCAACCGCGGCGAACGGGGGTTCGCGCGGGAGATCGTCACGCCCGCGCAGGCCCCGCTGGGCGTGAAGATCATGCAGGAGGGGATGGGCTCGCTGCGCGGCGCGATAGGCACGCCCGAGCAGGTCCGCGACCTGTGCCGGCGCTACGAGGCGGCCGGCGTCGACCAGGTCATATTCGTCTCGCAGGCGGGAAACAATCGTCATGACCACATCTGCGAGTCCCTGGAGGTGTTCGCACAGGAAGTGATGCCGGAATTCGCCACGCACGCCGAGGAGCGCGACGCCGACAAGCTGGCGCGGCTCGCCCCCGCGATGGAGGCCGCGCTGGCCCGGCGCCCGCCCGCGCGCCAGGCGGCCCCGGACTACACGATCGAGCCGCTGGACTCCGGCCCGCCCGCCGCGCCGTCCGGGGCCGGCGCCGACGGCAACGGCGGGCCCGGCCTCGCGGCGCGGCTGGCCGCGCACGGCGAGGCCGCGCTGGGCGCCTTCGTGCGGCGCGCCGACGACCGCCAGCTGGAGCGCACGCTGGGCTCCGAGCCCGGTCTGCGGCTGATCTTCGCGGGCATGACCCGGCGGTTCCGGCCCGACCGCGCCGGCGACTTCGAGGGCGACGTCCAGTACGAGCTGACCCCGACGTCCGGCGCGCCGCGCAGCTGGGTGGTCTCGATCGGCCACGGCCGCGCCTCGGCGCGGCCCGGTCGCGCCGCGGCGCCGCGGGTGACGATCGGGATGGACATGGCCGACTTCGCGCGGCTAGTCGCCCGCGAGCTCGATCCCGGGCGGGCCCTGCTGGAGGGCCGTCTCCGCCTGCAGGGCGACGTCATGGCCGCGTCGCGCCTGGGCGAGATGTTCGGAGAGCCCGGGTACTGATGCGCGCGCGGATCGCCCGCCGCACGGCCGCCGTCCTGGCGGGCTCGCTCGCCGTCTTCGGGACGGCCCCCGCCGCCGCGCCCGGCGCGGCAGAACCGCAGTTCCGCGACCGCGTGTTCAAGGGACCGATCGCCCGCACGTCCCAGCTGCGCTCGGGTCCGGAGACCGGCTACCGCGCGCAGGACGGGCAGGTCGTGCTCGTCCGCGTGTCGGGCTCCGTGCCCAACGGGCCCGCGGTCGCGCAGCAGCTCGTCGACTTCCTCGGAACGCGCCTGCACGGCCTCGAGCTGGGGCGCCTGCGCATGTTCGTCGGCACGCCGAACGAGATCCAGAGCGCGTGCGGCGGCGACATGCGCGTGCTCGCGTGCTACGCCGCGGGGGAGCGGCGGATGTACGTCCCCGACCGCGATCCCCAGGCGGGCAACCGCGCGGGCTTCACCCGCGACTACGCAATCACGCACGAGTACGGCCATCACATCGCCGGGTACCGCTCCAACTCGCCGTGGCCCGCGCTGGACTGGGGCCCGAAGTACTGGTCCTCCTACGAGCACGTGTGCGCGGGCGTCGAGGATCGCAAGCTCTTCCCCGGCAATCAGGGCGAGCACTACCTCGACGATCCGGGCGAGGGCTTCGCCGACGCCTACGCGCACTTCCACTACCCGGAGGTCCCGTGGCAGTACAACGACGCGCTGCGCCCGGACGCGGGCGCCTTCGCGGCGCTGCGCCGCGACGTGCTGGACCCGTGGCGGGGCTCGCGGCGCAAGCTGCTGTCGGGCAGCCTGCGCGCCGGGCGCACCGCGCGCGCGACCACGTTCCGGGCCACGCTGGACGGCCGGGTCGACCTGCGCCTGTCCGGGCCGCGCGACGCGAACTACGACATCGCCGTCTACGACGGGCGCCGGCGGCTGGTCGACCGCACCCGCGCGCGGGGGAGCCGCGACCGTTTGCGCACGACGGTCTGCCGCGACCCGGACAGCCCGTCGATCCGCGTGCTGATCCGCGTCATCCGGCGCAGTGGCGCCGGCCCCTTCACGCTCCGCGCGCTCTATCCCGGCTGAGCTTTGGTGACTTAGCCGCGCATAGCGCGGTCAACTCCACACTGCTTGGCACGTATGCGAACATGTGTTCGTGTCCGTCGTCGCTGCCCTGCTGCCCCGCTTCGAGCTCTCGGTAGCCGCCGGGGGCGGGGCGGCGCTGCTGCGGGGGCCGTCGGCGCTGGCGCCCATGCCGGGGACCACGCAGGGGATCGGCGAGGTCTCCGCGGCGGCGGAGGCCTTCGGCGTGCGGCCCGGGATGCCGATGGGAGAGGCGCTGGCGCGCTGCCCGCGCCTGGCGCTGGTCCCGCCCGACCCGGCTGGCGTGGCGGAGGCGTGGGAGGAGGCGCTGGCGCGGCTGGAGGGCATCGGGGCCGCGGTGGCGCCGGGGCGCCCGGGACAGGTCTGCTTCGACGCGGGCGAGCTGCGCGCGCTGCATGGGGGCGGGGTGCGGGGGGCGATCGCGGCGGCGGCGCGAGCGCTGCGGCGGCCGGCCCGCTTCGGGGCCGCCCCCGGCGCGTTCTGCGCGCTGGCGGCGGCCAGCCGGGCGCGCGTCGTGCGGCCGGTCGTGGTGGAGGGCGGTCCGGCGCAGGCGCGGGCCTGGCTGGCCCCGCGCGAAATCGGGCTGCTCGCGCTGCGCGAGGAGGTCGCGGGGCTGGTGGAGCCGCTGGAGCGGCTGGGGCTCTCCACGCTGGGCGCCCTGGCCGCGCTGCCGCGCGACGCGGTGACCGACCGCTTCGGGCGTCCGGGCCTGCGCGCGCACGACCTGGCGCGCGGCGACGACGCGCCACTGCGCCCGCGCCGGCCCTTCGAGGTCCTGCGCGAGTCGCTGGAGCTGCCCGAGGCGGCGTCGGGACCGCAGCTCGAACACGCGCTCGGCCTGCTGGTGGACCGGCTGCTGGCGCGGCGCGAGCGGCGGGGGCGGACGCTGCGCACGGTCGTCCTGGCCGCGGTGCTGGTGGAGGGCGGGACGTGGCGCGAGCGCGTGACGTTCCGCGAGGCGCTGGCCGATCCCCAGCGCATGCGCCTGGCGCTGGCGCCGCGGCTGGCCCTGCTGCCCGCGCCGGCGGACGCGCTGCGCGTGGCGGTGGAGAGCTTCGGGCCGCCGGTGACCGACCAGCGCGCGCTGCTCGACGAGGCCGCGGAGATGCGCGACGCTCGCCTGCGCGACGCGGTGCGCCAGACGCGCGCGCTGGCCGGGACCGACGCGGCACTGCGCGTGGTGGACGTCGACCCGCGGTCGCGCGTCCCCGAGCGCCGCTCGATCCTGGCCCCGTTCGAGGGGGAGGAGGGGCGCGGGCGGTGACGGGCCCGCGGCGGCTGGGAGTGCCGCGCGCGGCCGCGGTCCGCGTGGCGCCGGACGGGCGCCCGCTCGTCGTGGACCGCCGCTACGTCGACGCCGTCCGCGAGTCCTGGCTGGTCGAGGACCGCTGGTGGACCGAGCAGCCGGTGCGCCGGCGCTACTGGGAGGTCGTCACGACCTGCGGCCGCGACGTCGTCGTCTTCCACGACCTCGTCGGCGGGCGCTGGTTCCTCCAGCGCTAGGACTGCGAGGCGCCGGGCTGCCAGAGCGGCTCCTCGCCGCCGGCGTTTGCGCCGCGGGCGAGGATGAACAGCAGGTCGGAGAGACGGTTGAGGTAGCGGATCACCTCGGGGTTGGCGCCCTCGACCTCCAGTGCGCGCCGCTCGGCGCGGCGGGCCACCGTCCGGCAGACGTGCAGGTGCGCGGCGGCCGGTGTCCCGCCGGGGAGCAGGAAGGAGCGCAGCGGCTCCAGCGTCTCGTTGACCTCGTCGCAGGCCTTCTCCAGCCATCCCGTCTGCTCGGGCGTGACGCGCAGGCGCTCGCGCTCGCCGCCCTCGGGCACCGACAGGTCGGCGCCGACGTCGAAGAGGTCGTTCTGCACGCGCCGCAGCCACTTCGCATAGCCGTCGGGGAGCCCGTCGACCGTGAGCGCGACCCCGATCAGCGCGTTGAGCTCGTCGACCGTCCCGTACGCCTCGATGCGCGGGTGGTTCTTCGGCACCCGGCTCATGTCGCCCAGGTGCGTCTCGCCGCTGTCGCCGAGGCGCGTGTAGATGCGCGTCAGGTTGACCGTCACGCCTTCCAGGATACGCCGCGCTACGATGCCCGCGTTCACGGGCCGGTAGGCGAAGGGAAGTCCGGTGAGAATCCGGCGCGGACCCGCCACTGTGACCGGGGAACGCCCCCGCTGGCGCCACGAGCGTGAGCCACTGAGTCGCCCCCGGCGGCTCGGGAAGGCGCGGAGGGTCGACTCCCGGAAGCCAGGAGACCTGCCACCGGCGACAAGCCCGACAAGCCCTCGTGGAAAGGGGTGGCTCATATGCAGGTTCTCCGCAATCGCACCGCCTTGGCGGTCGCAACCCTCCTGGCGGCGCTGTGCGTCGTCGCACCGGCCGCATTCGCCGCGCCGGTCACCGTCAACCTCCGCGTGGAGGGCAAGACCGCGACGATCTTCGAGGGCCCGGTGACGACGGACGGCAAGACCCTCACCAAGGACGCCAGCGGTCCGCACGCGTGCGACGGGACCAACGGCGGCGCCAATCCCACGCCCGGCCCGACCATGACGACGGCGCTGGACGACGGCGCGATCGCCGGCGGCTTCACCTGGGACGGCACCTGGTATTCGTTCGGCGACTTCGGCATCGACCGCATCGGCCCGGACGCGAACTCAAGCTCGGAGTTCTGGGGCTATGCGCTCAACTATCAGACGGCTGGCAAGGGCGGGTGCCAAGTGCAGGTCACCTCGGGCGACGAGGTCCTGTTCGGGTTCGACTACTGGTCGAAGTCCGCGCTGCTCAAGCTCACCGGTCCTGCGACAGCGGACGCCGGCCAGCCGGTGACCGTGACGGTGGTGGACGGCCAGAACGGCGCGCCGGCCGCGGGCGCCTCCGTTGGCGGCGCCCTGACCGGCCCGGACGGCAAGGCGCAGCTCACGTTCTCCTCCACCGGAGTGCAGCGCCTGAAGGCGCAGCGAGCCGACGCGATCCGCTCCAATGCGCTGTCGATCTGTGTGCATCGAGGCAACGACGGGACCTGCGGGACGGTCGTCCCGGGAGTCGCGCCGGTCGATCCTCCCGCGGTCGACACGCGCATGCCCGTCGCCACGATCGCCGGGATTCGCAACCGGCAGCGCTTCAGCCGGCGGCGGGCGCCGCGGCTGCTGCGGGGCACGGTCGATCCGGGCGCGGCGGGCGTGCACGCCGTGCGGTTCCGGCTGCGCCGAGCGACCACGGGGCGGTGCTGGTTCTACAGCACGGTGCAGGAGCGCTTTCGCCGCGGCCGCTGCGACGCGTCGTGGTTTTTGTATCGCGTCGGCAACCGGCCGACGTGGGAGTACCTGCTGCCGGCGCGCCTGGCGCCCGGCCGCTACGTGCTCGACGTGCGCGTGATGGACCGCTGGGGTCGCGAGGTCAACAAGCGCGTGCGCTTCACGGTGCTGAGGGGCCGGCGGTGAGAACCGGCACGGCGCTAACCGCCGCTACGGGCCTCCTCCTGACCGGCGGCGTTCCAGCTCCGGCCGGCGCGAACGAAACGCGCGCCGCCGCCGCCCCGCGCGTCGAGGTCATGGTGGTCGGCCGGACGCAAGTCCTGCGTCCGCCCGCGAAGGTGCTCGCGCGGGCCCGGACCCTCCGCGCGAACGGCCGGCGCTGCGCGGTGGCGGCGGGCACGCCGCTGGCCGCGCTCGCCGCGCTGCGCGCGCCGTCCTTCGCGGTCCGGGACTTCGGTGCGTGCTCGGCGCGCAGCCCCGCGGCCTCGGAGCTGCTCTACGTCACGCGTGTGGGCCGCGACCGTGCGCGCGGCGTGGACGGCTGGGTGTTCAAGGTCGGGCGCCGCGCGCCGGGGATCGGCGCCGCCAATCCACGCGCGCGCCTGCGCGCGGGCGGGCGCGTGCTGTGGTTCTACTGCCGCATGGGGGCGCGCGGCTGCCAGCGCACGCTGGAGATCTCCGGGCCGGCGCGCGCCGCGCCCGGCGCGCCCGTCACCTTCGCCGTGCGCGGCTACGACGACCGCGGGCGCGGCGCGCCCGCGGCCGGCGCGCTGGTGCGCTTCGGCGGCGCGACCGCCACCGCGGCGCCCGACGGCACGGTCACGATGACCGCGCCCGCCGCACCCGGACGCCACCGCGCGAGCGCCGCGGCGCCCGGGACGGTCCCCTCGTTCCCGCTGGGGGTTCGGGTCGGATGAGGCACCGCCGTCTCCTCGCGCTCGCGCTCGCCGCCGCCGCCCTCGCCGGCTGCGGCGTGGGCGCGGGGGAGGGCGCGGACGGCGTCTCGCTCACCGTGACGCGCGACTACGGCGCGCGGGTGCTCGGAACCGAGCACCGCGACGAGGCGCCCGGCGGGGAGACCGTGATGCGCTTCCTGCAGCGGGGCTTCCGCGTGCGCACGCGCTACGGGGGCGGGTTCGTGCAGTCGATCGACGGCGTGTCCGGCGGGCGCGAGGACGGCCGGCCGCTCGACTGGTTCTTCTACGTCAACGGGCTCGAGGCGGGGGAGGGGGCGGCCGCGACGCGGCTGCACGCGGGGGACCGCATCTGGTGGGACCGCCACGACTGGGGCAGCGCGATGCGCGTTCCCGCGGTCGTCGGCTCGTTCCCCGAGCCCTTCCGCTCCGGCGTGGCCGGCAAGCGCTTTCCCGTGCAGGTGGCATGCTCGCCCGGCGCCGGCGCGGCCTGCGCCGAGGCCAAGCGGCGCATGTCCGCGGCGGGGATCGACTTCGGCGCGGCGGCGTTCGGCTCGCCGCCCGGGGAGTTGACGCTGCGCGTGCTGGTGGGACCGTGGCGCGAGCTGCGCCGCGACCTGGTGGCCGGGCGGCTGGAGGACGGGCCGGGCGCGACCGGGGTGTTCGCGCGTCCGGCGCGCGAGCGGATCGAGCTGCTGGACGCGCGCGGCCGCAGCGCGGCCACGCTGCGCGCCGCCGGCGGCCTCGTGGCCGCGACCCGCCTGCGCGACCGCTCGCCCACGTGGGTGCTGACCGGGACGGACGCCGCCGGCGCGCTCGCCGCGGCGCGCTCGCTCTCGGAGCCGGCGCTGCGCAACCGCTTCGCGCTGGCCGTGGACGGCCGGCGCCCGATCCCCCTCCCGGTGGCGCGGTGATCTACCGCCGCCGCGACACCCCGCTGCACGCGGCGCGCGCGTCCGCCGGCCTCGCGTACTGCGCCGCGCCGGCGCTCGTGGCCCTGCTGTGCGACAACCCGATCGTGCTCGGCGCGGCGCTGCTGTGCGTGGTGGGCGCGGGGACGGCCGCGGGCGTCGGGCGCGAGCTGCGCCGCGCCGGCCGGATCGCCGTCCCGCTCGCCCTCATGATCGCCGCGATCAACCCGCTCGTCACCCGCGAGGGCATGACGGTGATCGCGCGCCTCGGCGAGGTCCCGGGTCTGGGCCAGCTCGACGTGACGCTGGAGGCCACGGTCTACGGGCTGCTGCTGGGGCTGCGCGCGCTCGTGCTGATCGAGGCCTTCGCGCTGTACTCCGCCGCGGTCGATCCCGACGACGTGCTGCGCCTGTTCCGCCGCGTCTCGTACCGCTCGGCGCTGACGGCGACGCTGGCCACGCGGATGGTGCCGGTCCTCGCGCGCGACGCGCGGCGCCTGGCCGACGCGCAGCGCTGCCGGCCTGCGCGGCCGGCGCCCCGGCTCGCGCTGGTGCGGGCGGTCGCCGGCGGCGCCCTGGATCGCGCGGTGGACGTCGCGGCGACGCTGGAGGTGCGCGGGTACGGCGCCGCGAGGCGCCCGCCGCGCACGCGCCGTCCATGGTCGCGTCACGACCTGGGGTTCGTGGCGGCCGCCGCGGCCATGATGGCCCTCGCGCTGGCGGGGACGCTCGCCGGGGCAGGAGGCGTACAGGCGTATCCCGTGCTGGACGTCGAAGCGGGACCGGCACAGTTCGCGCTCGCCGCCGCGCTCGTCGCCGCCGCGCTCGCGCCCTTCGCCGACCGTCGGGGGGTGACGCGGTGAACGTCCTGACCGTCGAGCGGCTCACCTACCGCTATCCGGACGTCACGGAGCCGGCGCTGCGCGACGTGAATCTGAGCGTGGGCGAGGGCGAGCTGGTCGTGGTCTGCGGGCTCTCCGCCTCGGGCAAGTCCACGCTGCTGCGCGCGGCGTCCGGGCTGGTCCCGCACTTTCACGGCGGCGAGATCTCCGGCCGCGTCGTCACGGACGGCCTCGATACGCGCGAGCACGGGCCGGGCGAGATCGCCGCGCGCTGCGGCGCGCTGTTCCAGGACCCCGAGACGCAGGTCGTGATGGGGACCGTGCGCGCCGAGCTGGCCTTCCCGCTGGAGAACCGCGGCGAGCCCGCGGCGGCGGTCGCGCGCGGGGTGGAGGAGGCGGCCCTGGCGCTCGGCATCGCGCATCTCCTCGACCGCCCCACGCACGAGCTCTCCGGCGGGGAGCTCCAGCGCGTAGCGCTCGGCGCCGCGCTGGCGGGGCGCCCGGCGCTGGTGGCGCTCGACGAGCCGACGTCGCAGCTGGATCCGGTGGCCGGCGACGAGCTGGTGTGGCTGCTGCGCCGGCTCAACGAGGAGTGGGGGACGTCGATCCTGCTCGCGGAGCACCGGCTGGAGCGCTGCCTACCCGCCGCCGACCGCGTCGTCGCACTGGACCGGGGAACGGTCGCCTGCGACGCTCGTCCCCGCGAGTTCCTGGAGTGGGCCGCCGCGCACTCGCGTGCGCTCCAAACGCCCGGCGCACAGCTGTTCGGGCGGGCCGGCCTGCGACCCCCGCCGGCCAGCGTCAAGGAGGCCCGCGCCACGCTGCGCGACCACGGCCTCCTGCCGCGAACCGGCGAGGACGCTTCGCCGCGAGACGCAGCGCCGAGCGGGGATGCCCGTCCCGTGAAGCGAGGCCTGTTCCGGCGCGGCGCGCGCGAGCCCCGCGCCGTCGAGCTGGACCGGGCCTGGTTCGAATGGCCGGAAGGCCGGGCGGCGCTGCGCGGTCTCACCCTTGCGGTGTCGCCGGGCGAGCGGGTGGCGCTGATGGGCCGCAACGGCGCGGGGAAGTCCACGCTGCTGCGCCTCGCGGCCGGCCTGGCCCAGCCGACGCGCGGCCGCGTGCGCGCGGCCGGACGGGTGGCGCTGCTGCTGCAGGCGCCCGGCGACTACCTCGTCCGCGAGCACGTCCGCGAGGAGCTCCCCGCGGCGTTCCTCGAGGCGGCCGGGCTGTCGCACGTAGCCGACCGGCACCCGGGCGACCTGTCGGGCGGCGAGCGCCAGCGGCTCGCGCTGGCGATCGTCCTCGCGGGTGACCCGGCCGCCGCGGTCTGCCTCGACGAGCCCACGCGCGGCATGGACCGCGGTCACAAGGGCGCGCTGGCCGCGCACCTGCGCGAGCTGGCGGCCACCGGCGCGGCCGTGCTGGTGGCCACGCACGACGCCGAGCTGGCCGCCGCCTTCGCCGACCGCGTCGTGCTGCTCGGCGACGGCGAGGTGGTGGCCGACGGCGCGCCCGCCGACATCCTCGGCGGGGGCTGGTACTTCGCCACCGAGACGGCGCGGATCCTGGGCGGCGCCGGCGGCGTCCTGGAACCGGCACCGGGAGCCGACCTCCTCCGGCGGCGCATGACCGTCGAGGTGGCGCCGTGAGCTGGCAGCTCGCCTCGTTCTCCCTGCTGAGCCTCGCCCTGGCCGGCGGCTTCGCCTGGTACGAGCGGGCGCATCCGTCGGCGCGGATCCTCGCGCTCGTCGCGACGATGGCCGCGCTGGCCGCCCTCGGGCGCATCGCCTTCGCGCCGCTGCCAAACGTCAAGCCGACCACGGACATCGTCCTCATCGCGGGCGTCGCGCTCGGCGGCGCGCCCGGATTCGCGGTCGGCGCACTGGCCGCGCTGACCTCGAACTTCTTCTTCGGCCAGGGACCGTGGACGCCGTGGCAGATGGCCGCCTGGGGCGGCGTCGGGATCGCGGGCGCGCTACTGGGTCGCATCGCGGGCGACCGCCTCGGACGCCTCACGCTCGCCGGGGCGTGTGCGCTGGCCGGCCTGGCCTTTGGGGCGGTGATGAACTTCTCGACCTGGGTGACCTACACCGGAGACCACTCGCTCGCGGCCTACGGGACGATCGCCGGCACGGCGCTGCCCTTCGACGTCGCGCACGCGACCGCCAACGCCGTGTTCGCGCTCGCCTTCGGCCCCGCGCTGCTCAAGGCCCTGCGCCGGTTCCGCCGCCGCTTCGAGGTCACGTGGCGCCCCGCGCCCGCCGCCGCCCCGCTGGTCGCGCTGGCGCTCCTCGCCGGCGGGCTGCTGCTCGCGGCGCCCGCCGCCCAGGCGGCCAGCCCCGCCTCCTACCTGCGCGCCGTGCAGAACCGGGACGGCGGCTGGGGCGGGGCGCGCGGGCAGTCCTCCGCCCAGCTGTACACCGGGTGGGCGGCGCTCGGCCTGGCCGCCACCGGCGTCAATCCCCGGGACGCGCGACGCGGAGGACGCACGCCCGTGGACTTCATCCGCGCGAACCTGGGACAGCTCGACGACACCGGGGAGCTGGAGCGCACGATCCTCGTGCTCGCCGCCGCCGGCGTGAGCCCGCGCGCCTTCGGCGGGCGCGACCTCGTGCGCGAGCTCGAGCGCCGGCGCCGCCGCGACGGCTCCTACGTCGGCGGGACGGTGCTGACCGCCTTCAGCGTCCTGGCCCTGAAGGCGTCCGGGCGCGGGCGCAGCGCGGGAGTCCGGCGCTCGGTGGCGTGGATCGAGCGCCAGCAGAACCGCGACGGCGGCTTCAGCGTCGGCGGGCGCGGCATCCAGAGCGCCGTCGACGACACCGCCTCGGCGGTCGAGGGTCTCGTCGCGGGAGGGCGGCGTGGCAGCCGCGCGGTGCGCCGCGCGGTCGCCTACCTGCGCCGCGCCCAGAACCCCGACGGTGGCTTCCCCCTCAACGCGGGCGGCGCCTCCAACGCCCAGTCCACCGCCTACGCCGTCCAGGCCTTCGTAGCGGCGGGACGGGACCCGCGGCGCGTGCGGCGCGCGGGCTCGCGCTCGCCGCTGTCCTACCTGCGCTCGCTGACCCAGTCCAACGGGCTCGTCCGCTACTCGCGCACGAGCGCGCAGACGCCGGTGTGGGTCACCGCCCAGGCCGCGATGGCGCTGGCGCGCAAGCCGCTGCCGCTGCGCCCCGTCCCGCGCCGCCGTGCGGCCGCCGCGGCGACCCCGGCGGCGCCCACCGCCCGGCTCCGAAGCGGCTCGCCCGCGGCCACGCGACCGGCCTCGCGCCGCGCCGAATCCCCGGCCCTGCTGGCCGCCGCGCGCTTGGCGGGCGTCGCCTTCGGCGTGCTGCTGCACCCGCTGACCTGAGCCGTCCCGATCGTTGGCGAATCGCTAGGGTTCCCGCCCTTCATGCGCGTAGGAGTTCCCAGGGAGACCGCCGCAGGCGAGAAGCGCGTCGCGCTCGTGCCCGAGGTCGTGCGCAAGCTCACGGGCCAGGAGCACGAGGTGGTCGTGGAGGCCGGAGCCGGCCAGGCCGCGCTGATTCCCGACGGGCTCTTCGAGGAGGCGGGCGCCCGCATCGCCGCCGACGCGGGCGACGTGTGGAGCGCGGACGTCGTCGTGAAGGTCGCGCCGCCCAGCGGCGAGGAGATCGGGCGCCTGAGCTCCGACAGCGTCCTGATCGGCTTCCTGCAGCCGCTGACCGCCCCGGACACCGCCCGCGCCCTGGCGGACGCGGGCGCCACCGCCTTCGCGCTGGAGGCGGTCCCGCGGATCAGCCGCGCCCAGTCAATGGACGCGCTGTCGTCCCAGAGCAACGTCGCCGGCTACCGCGCGGCCCTGCTGGGCGCCCAGCTCCTGGGCCGCTTCTATCCCATGCTGATGACCGCCGCCGGGACGATCCGCCCCGCCAAGGTCCTGGTGCTCGGGGCCGGCGTGGCCGGCCTGCAGGCGATCGCGACCGCCAAGCGCCTCGGCGCCGCCGTGACCGGCTACGACGTGCGCAGCGCCGTCGCCGAGCAGGTCCAGTCGCTGGGCGCCACGTTCCTGGAGCTGGAGGCCGGCAGGGGCGCGGAGGGCGAGGGCGGCTACGCGCGCGAGCTGACCGACGAGGAGAAGGCGGCCCAGCAGCGCGAGCTGACCGACGCGATCACGGGCTTCGACGTGGTGATCACCACGGCGCTCGTGCCGGGCCGGCCGGCGCCCAAGCTGGTGACCGCGGACGCCGTGGAGCGGATGAAGCCCGGCGCGGTCGTGGTCGACCTGGCCGGCGAGGCCGGCGGCAACTGCGAGCTGTCCGAGCCGGGGGAGACGGTGGTCCGCCACGACGTGACGATCGCCGCGCCGCTGAACGTCCCGTCCACCATGGCCGAGCACGCCTCGCAGCTCTACGCGCGCAACATCCTGGCGCTGCTGGAGCTGGTGACCGGCGAGGACAACGCCCTGAGCCTGGACTTCGACGACGAGATCGTTGCCGGGGCCTGCGTCACCCGCGGCGGCGAGATCGTCCACGAGGGCGCGAAGAAGGCCGCGGGGGTGACGGCGTAGTGCTCGTCACCAACCTCGCGATCCTCGTGCTGGCCGGCTTCGTCGGCTTCGTGGTGATCTCCAAGGTCCCCAACACGCTGCACACGCCCCTGATGTCGGGGACCAACGCCATCCACGGGATCGTGATCCTCGGCGGCCTCATCGTCCTCGGCCTGTCCGGCGACGGCACGCTGAACAAGGTCCTGCTGGTGATCGCGATCACGTTCGGGACGATCAACGTGGTCGGCGGCTTCCTGGTCACCGACCGGATGCTCGGCATGTTCAAGTCCAAGCCCGAGCCCAAGCGAGAAGCCGCCGAGTGATCACCGCGTCGTTCGTCCAGGACCCGAACTTCATCCGGTCCGCGTACATCCTCGCCTTCGGCCTGTTCATCGTGGGCCTGATGGGGCTGCGCCACCCGCGCACGGCGGTGCGCGGCAACTGGATCGCGGCGGCCGGGATGGCGATCGCGATCGGCGCCACGCTGCTGATCGAGGGCATGGGCAACTGGGGGCTGATCGCGCTGGGGATCGTGATCGGCACGGTCGTCGGGGTGCCGGCGGCCCGCAATGTGCGAATGACCGCGATGCCGCAGATGGTGGCGCTGTTCAACGGCGTCGGTGGCGGCGCGATCGCCCTGATCGCCTGGGTGGAGTTCCGCGAGACCGCCGGCTTCGCCCACGAGCCGCTCTACGTCGCGATCGCCTCGCTGTTCGCCGCCGTGGTCGGCTCCGTGTCCTTCTGGGGCTCCAACATCGCCTTCGGCAAGCTGCAGGAGATCCTGCCGGGCCGGCCGATCACCCTGGGACGCGCGCAGCAGGTGGTCAACGGCGCGCTGCTGCTGACCTGCGTCGCGCTGGGCGTGGCGATCGCCGCGGGGGGCGACGACGAGATCCTGATCATCGGGCTGCTGGTCGCCGCCGCGCTGCTGGGGAACTTCGTCGTGCTGCCGATCGGCGGCGCGGACATGCCCGTCGTGATCTCGCTGCTCAACGCCTTCACCGGTCTCTCGGCCGCCGCGGCGGGGATCGCGCTGAACAACGTGGCGATGATCGTGGCCGGCATGCTGGTCGGCGCGTCGGGCTCGATCCTGACCAAGCTGATGGCCGACGCCATGAACCGCTCGATTCCCAACATCGTGGCGGGCGGCTTCGGCGGCGGCGGCGCGGTGGCCGGCGGCGGCCCCGCGGACCTGGAGGGCAAGACCGTCAAGTCGACCAGCGCCGCCGACGCGGCGATCCAGCTCTCCTACGCCTCGCAGGTGGTGATCGTCCCGGGCTACGGGATGGCGGTCGCACAGGCCCAGCACGCCGTACGCGAGCTGGCCAAGGAGCTGGAGAGCCGCGGGATCGAGGTCAAGTACGCGATCCACCCGGTTGCGGGGCGCATGCCCGGCCACATGAACGTGCTGCTGGCGGAGGCCGACGTGCCCTACGACCAGCTCAAGGAGATGGACGAGATCAACCCGGAGTTCCCGCGCACCGACGTCTCGCTGGTCATCGGCGCCAACGACGTCACCAACCCCGCGGCCAACTCCAACCCGGACTCGCCCATCTACGGCATGCCGATCCTCAACGTCAACGAGTCCGGCTCGGTGATCGTGATCAAGCGCTCGATGAACCCGGGCTTCGCGGGCATCGACAACGAGCTCTACTACGACGAGCGCACGCAGATGCTCTTCGGCGACGCCAAGAGCGCCGTCGGCGAGATCGCCGAAGAGGTCAAGGGCCTGTAGCGCTTTACTCCGTACGTGCGCTGGGTCAGGCGCTGGCGGTGGTCGTCTCGCTGGAGGGCACGCTGGCTCACGCCTGGTACGCCTGCGCTGGAAGCGCAGCCGATAATCGCCACCGAAGCTACGCAGAACCATTGCTATCGACGACAGAATGTCGCGACACTATGTCTGGACGACGCATATAGACGACAACTTGTCGTCCACAGTGCTAAGCTAAGGCGGCAAAGGAGGTTTACGCCTGTCATGGGCGTCGAAAGTGCTGGATTCATCACGCACCGTGAGCTGGATCCGCTCGTCGGGTACCCGCGCAAGCGGGAGCGCTGGCAGGAAAGCGGACACCTTCCGGCGCCCTGCCGCGTGAATGCTTATCGTCAGCGCGCGCTGTTGTTCCCCGAGTTGGTCTTGATCTGTCTGGTCGTCCCCCGTGGGCTTTCCAGCGCGCGCTCCATCGTTCCTCTGGTCCATGAGGCATGTGACCGCCTTTATCAGGCTCCGGCGCTCGAAGAGATCACCGCCGTTGTCCGTTCTCGACTCAAGGAACGTCATTGGACGTATCAACTGCTGCTCGAGGAACTCGAGCAGCAGTCGCCAGATGCGCTCTGCGAGTGGAGGGAAGAGGTTGCCGCGCAGGAGCTCGAACTCACGGATGCGGGTGTTCGGATCGCCGCAGCGACGGGCCGGATCCAGGCTGTCCGGGGCCGCGCGTACAGTGTTTGGCTCTCGAATACGAACGAACTTCGCCGCGTCTCAGAGGAATCCGCGCCAGAGGCGCTTCAGCCTGGCGCTTGGGTCACCTGGCAAACCGTCAGCGTCGGGCCGCATTCGCGCGAGTTTCTGCTGCCCACCCTTCAACCCGTTGATTTCGACGCTGACCAAACCACCTCCACTGATGACGAGCTCATCGACTGGTTCAAGGAAGCGATGGGGCATCCCCGGCCCGTCGCGGCACCTGTGGAAGAAACGTTGGAGGAGGAGCCCCCAGTCCTGCATCGAGATCCACTCGTGGCACCGCGCGAGACCTGGCGTGGGGGTGGCGCGATGTCCCGTCGATTGACGACGTTATTGGAATAGCCCCCGTGTATCTCCGCCCCCTTTCCGACGAGGTTCTTTTCGGGGACATCTTCGAGAACGAGTTCTTTATCGATGTCTTTGTTCGATCCGACGCGGCCGCGATGGGAGGGGGGCTTATGCCGCGTCGTCTGGCGGAACGGCTAGCAGAGGCGATGAACAAGCCCCTGCCGGGCAACGATGCCCACGTACCGCTCTACAGTCCGAAGTTCCCGCCTGGGCAGGACCAGAGCTATGTACTCGCCCATGGAACGCCACAGGAATCTCGTCGGGCGATCTTGTTGAGCGACAGTTGCGCGGTCGAGACGGCTATGGCGCAACAGCGCGAGGGTAGGCGACGTCGCGGACGGCTGCTGTTCGCACCCATCATGGATGCACCACCTGAGCAGATCGCGAGGCTTCAGGAGCGCCCAGTCTATGGCCGGTTTCCGCTTCCACCTGCGAACGACGCAGATGGCATGGACTTCCAAGGCGGCATCGCCGAGCTCGGCCGCTCATTCACCGTCGATGTCCGCGACGTAGGAACTGACGACAGGATCGTCTCCTTAGACCAGCCGTTCAGCGAGCAGCTTGAGGTCGCATGGAACGCGACGGCGGTCCGGCGAGGACCCTTGGTCGTCCGGCGTAACGCTCTGAAGCTCGCGGAGCTCCTCGCGCGCGACGGCACGGTGGATGAGCAAGAGGAGATCGACGCTCAGCTGGTCGCCGACGTCCTCGGTATCGCGTGGCGGATCGAAGGACAAGCGCTCGAGCGCGTCTCCGAGGCCCTAGAGCAGAATGGTCCGGTCGACCCCGTGCTGACAGGACTAATTGACGAGCTGAGAGCTGTATCGAGTCTGGCAGGTCAGTCAGCGCAGCGACTGGAGGAGTATCAGCGTCGCTTGGTTCGGGATACGGACGCTGGCGATACCAGCCCAGAAGCCAACGCGTAGTTGCGGCGGCGGAAGACGTCGCGGCTGAGGGAGTCGACGCGGTCGAGGAAGAGCACGCCGTCGAGGTGGTCGATCTCGTGGAGTAGGCAGCGAGCCTCGAAGCCGGCGGTGCCGATCCAGCGCCGGGCGCCGTCGAGACCGGTCGCGTCGAGGACCACGTCGGTGGCACGACGGACGTTCGCGGTGAGGTGTGGGATCGACAGGCAGCCCTCGCGCGCGACCTCGCCGCCGCGCGCGAACGCCACGCGCGGGTTGAGCAGGACGAGCTCGCCGTGCGATCTTCGCCCGCGGCGGTGGGCGCTCACGTCCACCACGATCACCCGGACGGGCGCGCCGATCTGGGGCGCCGCCAGGCCCACGCAGCCCGGGTGCGCGCGCATGGTGTCGCGGAGGTCGGCGGCCACCGCCGCCGCCTCGCCGGGCTCCACGTCGCGCGCGATGCGCTTGAGCGCCGGGTGGGGGTAGCGCAGGACCTCGCGTACTACAGCTCGTCGCGCTCCAACTCGCGGATCGACACCTCGACGCCCTGCTCGCGCGGGATCGTCGCGAGCGCCGCTTCGAGGTCCCCCTGCGACATCCCCGCGGGCAGCGCGACCTCCAGCATCATCGCGTAGAGGTCCGCGCCGTCGTCGTCGGAGACCAGCCGCGTCTCCAGGTCGGTGATGTTGACGCTCGCGTCGGCCAGCGCCGTCGCCACCGCCTGCACGATCCCCGGGTGGTCCATCCCGTAGACCGTGACGATGTGGGACGGCTCGACGGGACCGCCCTCCTCGGCCGCGCCGACGGGGTTCAGCGAGATCGCGTCGAGCTCGAGCTCGCCGGCGGCCGCCTCCAGCTCGGCGCGCAGGCTCGCCTCGTCGATGCCGCCCTCCGGCGTGGCCAGGATCAGCATCATCGTGAAGCGGCCCCGCAGGATCGTCATCTGCGAGTCCTCCACGTTGACGTCGTGGTCGAGCAGCACGCGCGTGACGGCCGCGACGATCCCCGGCCGGTCGCGTCCGATGGCGGAGACGGCGTACTGGGGCACGCGCCCTATCCTCGCACGCATGGCCGGCCGCATCCTGGTGGGGACCTCCAGCTGGGCCGATCCCGGTTTCGTGGCGGAGTGGTACCCGAAGGGGATGGCCGCGCGCGATCGCCTCGCCTGGTACGCGGAGCGCTTCGAGGCCGTGGAGGTCAACTCGACGTTCTACGCGGTCCCCGACGCGGCGACCGTCGCGCGCTGGGCGCAGGTGACGCCGGACGGCTTCACCTTCCACGTCAAGCTGCACCGACTGCTCTCGCGCCACTCCGCGCCGGCCGAGTCGCTGCCGCCGGAGATCCGCCCGCGGGCCGACGTGGACGGGCGCGGACGCGTGCGCCTGGACCCCGGCGTCGAGGAGGCGATGGCCGCGGCGACGCTGGAGGCGACCGCGCCGCTGCGGGAGGCGGGCAAGCTCGGCGCCTTCCTGCTGCAGCTCTCGCCCGCCTTCTCGCCCAAGGCCCACCGCCTGCAGGAGCTGGACCCGCTGATCGAGCGCCTCGCTCCGCACCCCGTGGCCGTCGAGCTGCGCAACCGAAACTGGACCGCGGACGAGCGCATCCGCGACGTGCTCGACCACCTGGCCGACCGCGGCGCGGCCTGGGTCGGCGTCGACGCGCCGCGCGCCGAGCACTTCACGATCATGCCGCCGATCGACGCGGTCACCGACCCGCGCATCGCCTACCTGCGCGCGCACGGGCGCAACGCCGAGGGCTACCTGAAGGGCCGCACGGTGGCCGAGCGCTTCGGCTGGCGCTACTCCGACGACGAGCTGGAGGAGATCGCCGGCCGGGCGCGCGAGCTGGCCGGCACCGCGGCGCTGGTGAACGTCGCCTTCAACAACAACCGGGGCGCCGACGCGCCGGCGTCCGCGCGGCGCATGCGCGAGCTGCTGGGCCAGGACCCGGGACCGCCGCCCGGCGCCTCGGCCGGCCAGCTGAGCCTCGGCTAGCTCGCCGGGACGATCTCGCGCCAGGTGTTCTGGATGATCCCGGCGTTGCCGTAGGAGACCACCCGCGAGAACACGCCGTCGTCGTACACCAGGTTCTCCTTGCTCGCCTCGATGAGCACGCCGCCCGGCCCGTCCACCGACACCGCGCCCTTGATCAGCCCGGTGCCGGACGTGCGCAGGATCCAGTCCGAGGAGTTCTGCAGGTTCGCCATGTGAATGAGCCCGTAGAAGACCGTCGTGCCGCCGAACTCCGCGGTGCCGTTCGCCACGATCAGGACGCCGGGGTACTCGTCCGAGTTGAACGTGCTGTTCCCGGTACACACGATGGTCCCGCTCTCGATGAACACCAGCGCGCCTCCCAGCGCGGCCGGGCACCCGGTCACGCTGGAGTAGTAGGTGCCCAGCGACTTGGCCCGCTCGCGCATGCGGTCGAGCGCCTCCGGCGTCATGGCGGTGGGGCTCGGATAGTCGTACTCGATGTTGCGCGGGCTGATCTGCACGTCCTTCTCGGTGTCGACGCAGTCCTCGCCGGACGACTCGCTGCAGCGCACGGCGACGGAGGAGGGCTGCGCCGCGTCGCCCTGCGTGTTGACCAGGACCTTGTTGCCGCTGTTGCCGATCTTGACCTTGCCCGCGGTGATCACCTTCTTGGGGAACTCCTCGACCACCTGCTCGACGCGCACGAGCCCGACGAACGTGCGCCGGCGCCCGTCGATCGACGCCTGGGCGCGCACCCACATGCGGCAGTCGGCGTTCTGGTCGTAGGTGGTCACGGGCGACGCCGTCATCGCCGCGTCGTCGTAGTAGCTGGGCGTGGCGCGGCTGGCCGAGGCGCAGCGCGACGTGGTGTCCGCGGGCAGCGAGGACAGCCGCGGGTTGTCGAGCTTGTTGTCGACGACGCGCGTCTCCCACGTGACGCCCTTGGCCACGTCCGGGCCGCCGAAGGCGGAGATCAGCGCGCTGCCGTTGGGGCATTTCTCGTTCGCCGTGCCGCCGGAGCAGCTGGTCGGGTACTGGCCCCCCGTGGTCCCCGGCCAGTCGCGCGAGAGGAAGAAGACCTGCGCGCCCAGCAGTCCCTCGCCGACGTTGAACGACGTCTCGCGCACGCGCTCGCGTCCGGTCTCCACCGTCTGGCCGTCCACGTACGCGTACGTTGCCAGCCCGCCCATCATCATCAGGCTCATCAGGACCACCGTGGTCGCGAGCACGGTCCCGCCCTCGGATCGCAGCCGGCCGATCATGGGACGTCCACCTGGCGCGTGCTGCGGCTGCACAGTCCCGCGGAGTCGTAGACGATCAGCGAGATCGTGTGCGTCCCCGAGCTGGCGGCCATGTCGAACACGATCCCCGAGCCGGTCGCCGGCGGCGGCGTCCCGGTGCGGCAGTCGGGCGCCTGGTCGAGGTACCAGTCGTAGCGCAGCTCGTCGCCTTCGGGATCCGACGAGGAGGACCCGTTGAGCAGGACGTGGCCGGTCCCGGCGGCGGTCGCGGTGAAGGAGGCGGTGGGGGACTGGTTCTGGTTGCGCAGGAAGACCTGCGTGCGCAGCAGCCCCAGGCGCGGCTCGGCGTCGGTGGCGGCGCGCGACCACAGCTGGGTCGTGACCGCGGTGATGTCCGTCTTGATCGCGGCGTTGTAGAGGAACAGCGGGCGGTCGCCCTGACGGTTGGTGACGCCCGTGACCAGCCGGCGCCCCGCGCCCCAGCCCGCGGCCGTGGAGGGGCACCCGTTCAGCGCCGGCATGGCGGGAATGCTGGCGCTGGTCCACGTCTGGGTCTGCGCCCACAGGTTCGCGTCGCCGCTGGAAGGCTCGTCGACGCAGTAGCGCACGCGCTGGACGTTGGTGACGTTGCTCGAAGTGCCGCCGTTGGGGTTGACGGTCTGGAAGACGAGGTCGTAGGCGGCGGCGGAGTCGATCGCCTGGGGCTGCTCCGGCGTCGGGCTGGCCAGGTTGCGCAGGTCGCGCGCCAGCTGGCCGATGGTCTGCCGCGTCTGTGCCTGGGACTCGTTCACGCGCGCGTTGCGGTCCGCGCGCGAGTGGAAGCCGTCGTAGGTCAGCAGGACGGCGCTCAGCATCACGATGGAGATCGACATCACCGCCAGCAGCTCGACGAGCGCGAAGCCGGACTGTCCGCCGTGCGGGGTCATGGCGTCGCCACCGCCTCCACCGCCGTGGACTCGGCCAGCTGGGAGCTGACCGCCGTGACCCAGTAGCGGTGCTCCTGGTTGTCGGTGCTGGTGTCCGTCCAGGTCGTCTCGGTGCCCGAGCCGGTGCGGTCGTAGCGGTTGGCGAAGGCCACGCCGTCGCGGTAGATCCGGTAGAAGGCGGCCGCGGGGCTGCCTTCGGGAGCCGTCCAGCTCAGTGTCTCCATCCCTGCGTCGTCGCGGGACAGATCCAGGTCCGTGACGGGCCCGGGCGGCGTGCTGGACCCGGTCACCGTGACGCGGTCGGACTCCGCCCCTTCGCGCAGCGCGCCGGCGGTGTCGCGGTCCACCGCGCGGACGTAGTAGACGACTTCGCCGGCCGGCGGTGAGGCGTCGTAGCAGTTGTTGCGCCGCGTGAGGGCGCCTGCCGCGTCGGCGCACGTGCCGGTCACCTGCACGGGCGTCTGGCCCGACACCTGACGGTAGACGCGATAGCCCAGGACGTCGCGCTCGCGGTTGCTGAGCCACTCCATGTCCACGATCGCGCCGTTGCGCCCGGCGGCGAAGCCGCGCGGCGCGGCGGGCTCGTAGCGGTTCAGCGTGATCGTGCGCGTGCGGACCGCGCCGGAGCGCCCCTCGGCGTCGAAGGCGCGCGCGCTGATCATGTAGGCCCCGTCGGTCACCGTCGAGACGTCCCACGTGAACGTCCAGCTCGTCCCGGATCCGCTGGCGGTCCCGCGCTGGGCGCCGTCCACCAACCACGCCACGGTCGCGGGCGGGTTCGAGGTCCTCGCCGTGAAGCCCAGCGACGTGGGACACGATGGCGGGCAGGGGCCGATCGTGTCGCTGGTGTAGTCGTTGAGGGTCAGCGCCGTCACGGCCGGCCCCGCGGCGTTCCCGGGGCTGTTGATCAACGTCTGCTCGCGGACGCGCCCCTTGGCGTCCGTCTGGTCCCAGGTCAGCTCGACGGTCACGCGCTTGTAGTCGTCGGGATTGCGGTCCTGGGTGCCCGAGCCGCCGCCCGTGCACCAGCTGGCGTCGGGGGTCCCGTAGCCGTCCTTGACGTCGTCGACGGAGCAGGCGCTCACGTCGATCGTGAAGCGGACCCCGCGCCGGTCGATCTGCCACCCGGCCCGGGCGCCGTCGGAGTCGCCCAGGCCCTGCATCGCCTGCAGCTGACCCGGCAGGCCCGCCGAGGTGATCGACGCGTAGGGGAGGGAGCGCGTGCGCTCGACGATCTCGCGCGCCAGGGCCGTCCCGGCTTCGCGCCCGCGGTTCTCCACCGTCCGCGCGTTGGCGCGGTCGAGCATCGAGATCGTCCCCGCGATCCCGATCGTCAGCAGCGTCATGGAGACGAGCAGCTCGATCAGCGAGAAGCCCTGCTCGTGGTGGATGCGAAGGTGTCGGCGGGTCATCGCTGCGGCACGGCCGGCTCACGCGCGCGGGAAGTGCACGCCGGCCTTGTCGGGGTCATCGGCGCGTAGGGCGCGGCGCTTTACTTCGCGGATTGTTCGGAACAATGTGCTACCGTCGCTTCATGTCCGAGGCGGGGCGGAGCGCACTGGTCTCCGAGCAGGTCTTCACCGACCTGCTCGAGGCGCTGCTGAGCGGGCGCTACGCCGCCGGCGAGCGCCTGCCGCCGCAGCGGGCGCTGGCCGCGGACCTGGGCGTGACGATGTCCTCCCTGCGCGAGGCGCTCAAGCGCCTGGAGCAGATGGGCCTGGTGGACAGCCGGCAAGGCGACGGCATGCGCGTGCGCGACTGGCGCGCGCACGGCGGCCTGGACGTGGTCGCGCACCTCCTCTTCCGCGCGGGCGGCCTGGACGGCGGCGTGCTGGCCGACGTGCTGGAGGCGCGCGCGCTGATGCTGCGCGAGCTTGCCGGGCTGGCCGCGTCCCGGCGCGAGCCGGCGGCGGCCGCGCGGCTGCGCGCGCTGGCCGGCGAGCTGGCCGCGGCCCCCGACGACGCGACGGCCCAGCGCATCGACTTCGCCTTCATGACCGAGCTCGCCGGCGCCGCGGGCAACCTGGTCTTCGTCCTCGTGCTGAACTCGATCCGCGCGCTGTACTTCGCCCACGCGGACGCGCTGCCCGTGACCGAGCGCCACGGCGAGCTGGCGCCGCTGTACCGGCGCGCCGCCGAGGCGGTCAGCGCGGGCGAGGCGGACGCCGCACGCGCGGCGCTGGCGGAGCTGGCCGAGCGCCAGCGCGAGCGCGTGGAGAGGGCGCTGGCGGGGCGATGAGGCGCGAGGCCGACGTGTTCGCGTGCCTGACGGACGCGGTCGTCGCGCCCGGCGGCGGGCTGCCGCCGCTGGCGGAGACCGACGCGGTCGCCTTCCTGGCGCGCTACCTGGCCGCTTCGCCACGGCGTAACCGCGCCGGCTTCCGCGCGCTGCTGCTGGCGCTGGAGGTCGGACCGCTCGCGCTGGGCTTCGGCGCGCGGCTGCGCCGCTTGGCGCCCGCCGCCCGCCTCGCCTACCTGCAGCGCCTCGAGCGCTCGCCCGCCGCGCCGCTGGCCGAGATGCTGGAGGCGCTGGCCAAGCTGTCGTACTACGGCGACGAGGGCGTCATGGCCGCGGTGGGCTACGACCCCGCCGCAGTCGTGGAGCGCGGCCGGCGGCTGCGCCGGGAGGAGGGGCGCTGGTGAGCGCGCCCACGCGTCCCACGGGAACCGGGGCCTACACGGACGGCACCGGGACCTTCCATCCGCCCGAGCGCCGCATCGTGCGGGGCGCGGAGATCCACGGGGAGCGCCGCGTCCGCGTGGACGCGTGCGTGATCGGGTCCGGGGCGGGCGGCGCGGTCGCGGCCAAGGAGCTGGCCGAGGGCGGCATGCGTGTGGCGATCCTGGAGGAGGGCGACTGGCACGACACCGACGAGTTCACCGCCCGGCCGCGCGAGATGCTCAGGCTGCTCTACCGCGACGCCGGCCAGGTGGCGACGCTGGGCGAGCCGCCGATCGTCCTGCCCCTCGGCCGCGCCGTCGGCGGCACCACGCTGGTCAACTCGGGAACGTGCTTTCGCACTCCGCCGCGCGTGCTGGCGCGCTGGCGCGCGGAGCTGGGGCTGGAGGCGCTGGAAGAGGAGGCGCTGGAGCCCTTCTTCCGCCGCGTCGAGCGGATCCTCAACGTGGCCCAGGTCCCATCCGAGCTGGCGGGCGAGAACGCCCACGTCGTGCGCCGCGGCGCCGAGCGGCTCGGCTGGTCGGGCGACTTCCTGTACCGCAACGTCCGCGGGTGCGTGGGGTCTGGAGTCTGCGCGTTCGGTTGCCCGTCCGGGGCCAAGCAGCACGTCGGCATCACGTACGTGCCGCGGGCCTGGGCGGCGGGCGCCACCACGTACACCGGTGCGCGCGCCGAGCGGATCGAGATCGAGCACGGCCGCGCCCGCGCCGTGACCGCGCGCACCCGCGGCGGGGGGACGCTGCACGTCGCCTGCGACACCGTCATCGTGGCCTGCGGCGCCATCCACACGCCGCTGCTCCTGCGCCGCCAGGGCATTCGCGACGCGTCCGGCCAGCTCGGTCGCAACCTGGCCATCCACCCGGCGACCGGCGTGCGCGCCTTCATGGACGAGGAGGTCGACATGTGGCGCGGCGTGCCGCAGAGCTACTACGTGGACGAGTTCGCCGGCGAGGGCCTGATGTTCGAGGGCGCGGCCGGGCCGCCCGACTACATGGCGATGTCGATGCCCGGCACGGGCGCGCTGCACCGCGCCCGGATGGACCGCGCGCGCCAGCTCTCCACCTTCGGCGTGATGGTCGCGGACACCTCGCGCGGCGCGGTGGGGACGCTGGCCGGCGCGCCGCGCATCCGTTACGACCTCGACGCGCACGACACCGCGCGGTTCAGGCGCGGGCTGGAGCTCCTGACCGAGCTGTACTGGGCCGCCGGCGCGCGCGAGGTGATCGTGCCGGTGCGCGGCGTCCCCCCGCTGCGCGACGGCGACTCCGGGCCGCTGCGCCGCGCCCGCGTGCGCGCTCGCGACCTGGAGCTGATGGCCTTCCACCCGCTGGGCACGGCGGCGATGGGCGCCGACCCCGCCCGCTCCGTCGTGGACCCGAACGGGTGCGTGCACGGCGTCCGGGGCCTGTACGTGGCCGACGCCGCCGCGGTCCCCGGCGCGCTCGGGGTCAACCCGCAGATCACGATCATGACCCTGGCCACGCGGCTGGCCTTCCACCTGCTCGGCGCCCCGGCGCCCGCCGGCGAGCCGGCGCCCGAGCGCCTGCCGGCGCTCGCGTAGGCTCCGGCGGGTGGACGTCGAGGAGGCCATCCGCACCCGCCGCACGCTGAAGGCGTTCGGGCAGAGACCCGTCCCGCGCGAGACGCTGGAGGAGCTGCTCGAGCTCGCCCGCTGGGCGCCCAACCACCACGTCACCGAGCCGTGGCGCTTTCGCGTGCTCGGTCCCGAGTCGCTGATCCGGCTCAAGGAGGCCGCCGGCCCCGAGGCGGCGGGCAAGCTGGACCGCGCGCCCACGCTGATCGTCTCCAGCGCCCGGCTGAGCGGCGACCCGGAGTGCGACGAGGAGGACCTGCACGCGACCGGCGTGGCCACCTACATCGTGCTGCTCGCCGCCCACGCGCGCGGGCTGGCCGGCTACTGGCGCACCCCGGCGGTGCTGCGCACGCCCGCGGGCCGCGCCGCCGTCGGGCTGGGCGACGACGAGCGCTTCGTGGGGCTCATCCACCTCGGCGAGCCGCGCCAGGGCAAGCAGCCGCCGCCGCGCGCGCCGGTGGAAGACTTCGTCAGCTGGCTGCCATGATCGCGCGCGCCGACGCCATCGCCGCCCTGCGCTCGGACCCCTTCGACGTGGTGGTCGTGGGCGGCGGGATCACCGGCGCGGGCGTCGCGCTGGACGCCGCGAGCCGTGGGTACTCCGTCGCGCTGGTGGAGAAGGCGGACTACGCGTCGGGGACTTCCAGCCGCTCCAGCAAGCTGGTGCACGGCGGCCTGCGCTACCTGCAGCAGTTCGACCTCGGGCTGGTCCGCGAGGCGCTGCTGGAGCGCCAGCTGATGGTGGCGCTGGCCCCGCACCTGGTGCGCCCGCTGCCGCTCGTGGTCGCCGCCTTCGAGGGTCAGCGGCCCGACCGCCTGCTGGGCGTGGGCCTGAACATGTACGACGTGATGTCGCGCGAGTCGCTGCGCCGCCGGCGCCGCGACGCCAACTTGGACCGCGAGCCCGACTGGAGCCCCGACCGCCACCGCATCGTGGACGGCGAGGAGGTGCTGCGGCTGATCCCCGCCCTGGCCGCGCGCGAGCCGACGTCGGGCTACCTCTTCTACGACTGCCAGACCGACGACAGCCGGCTCGTGCTCACCGTGCTGGGCGAGGCCGAGCGCTTCGGCGCGGTGTGCGCGAACTGGCTGGAGGTCACGGGACTGGTGCAGGAGGGCGGCCGCGCGGCGGGCGTCGAGGTGCGCGACGGCGACAGCGGCGAGGAGCTGGTGGTGCGCGCGGACAACGTCGTCAACGCCACCGGCGTGTGGGCGGACCGCCTGCGGCCCGAGGAGCTGCACGACGAGGCCGAGGTCCCGCGCATCCGTCCCAGCCGCGGCACCCACCTGACGCTGCACCCCGAGGACCTGCCGCTGGACGGCGCGGGGGCGATCGTGCCCGCGCCCGGCGGGCGCACGATCTTCGTGCTGCCCTGGCTCGGGCGCGTCCTGGTCGGCACCACCGACAACGACTACGAGGGCGAGGTCGACCACGTCTGTCCGGCGCAGGAGGACGTGGACTATCTGCTCGCCGCGGTCAACGAGTACTTCGACACGTCGCTGGGCCCGGGCGACCTGACGGGAGCCTACGCCGGCGTACGTCCGCTGATCTCCACCGGCGACCCGAAGAAGTCGGTGGACATCTCGCGCAAAGCCGAGCTGTACGAGACGTCCAGCGGCATGATCACGATCACCGGCGGCAAGCTGACGACGTGGCGGCGGATGGCCAAGATGACCGTCGACCGCCTGGTGGAGCGCGAGTCGCGCGACGCGCCGTGCCGCACGCACGAGATCCCGCTGGGCGCGACGGCCGACGCCGCGACGCTTCCGCGCGTGGAGGGCGCTCCGGAGGAGTCCTACGCGGCGCTGGCCGGCCGCTACGGCCACGCGGCGCACGACGTCCTGGCCGTCGCCGGCGAGCGCGGCGAGCTGGCCCAGCCGATCGTGCCCGGGCTGCCGGACCTGCTCGCCGAGGCGGTGTTCGCGGCGCGCCGCGAGCAGGCGCGCGGCGTCGCCGACGTGCTACTGCGCCGCACGCGGCTGGGCCTCCTGGCGGCGCGCGAGGTGTGCGCGGAGGGCGACCGCGTCCCCGAGCGCGTGGCCGCCGCGCTGGCGAGCGAGCTGGGACGCGACGAGGCGTGGGCCGCCGAGGAGGCGCGGCGCTTTCGCGAGAACGCGCGCGCCGAGGGGATCGTGCCGGGGTGAGGGCACCGGCGCGGGTCCTGCTGGCCGGCGGGCGCCGCCTGCGGCTCGGCGGGCGCCCGTGGCTGATGGGGATCGTCAACGCCTCGCCGGACTCCTTCTCCGGCACGGACTCCGACCCCGGCGGTGCCGACGTCGTCGATGTCGGCGGCGAGTCGGCCCGCACGGACGGCCCGCCCGTCTCGGAGACCGAGGAGATCGCGCGGGTCGTCCCGGTCGTGGAGCGCCTGGCCGCCGGCGGGACCCTGGTCTCGGTGGACACCTACAAGCCGGCGGTGGCGGAGGCGGCCATCGCGGCGGGGGCGGCGATCGTCAACGACACCAGCGGCCTGCGCGATCCCCGGCTCGCCGAGGTGTGCACGGCCGGCGGCGCGGCGCTCGTGCTCATGCACACCGTCGGGGCGCCCAAGCAGAAGGTCCTCGACCATCCCTACGAGGACGTGGCGGGGGAGGTGGAGGCGTTCTTGCGCGAGCGCATCGAGGTGGCGACCGCGCACGGGGTCCCGTTCGAGTCGCTGCTGCTGGACCCCGGCCCGGACTTCGGCAAGTCCCCGGCCCAGACCGTCGCGGCGCTGCGCGGCGTGGAGCGCCTGCACGCCCTGGAGCGCCCGCTGCTGCTGGCGGTGTCGCGCAAGGACTTCGTCGGCGCGCTCACCGGCCGCCCGCCGCGCGCGCGGGGCGCCGGCACGCTGGCCGCCGTCGGGTTCGCGGTGGACGCCGGCGCGCACGTGCTGCGCGTCCACGACGTGGCCGCGGCCGCGGACTTCCTCGCGGTGCGCGCCGCGCTCGCGGGCGAGACCGACGTCGCGCACGAGCTGCGCCTGGACGAGTCGCTGCGCCGCGAGGCGTGACCGTCCGGCCCGCGCGGCACACTCCGGTCGAACTCGGAAAGGACCGCAATGAGGCTGTTCATCGACACGGGATCCGTCGACGAGGTGCGCGAGATCGCCGCCTGGGGCGTGCTCGCCGGCGCCACCACCAATCCGTCGCTGCTGGCGAAGTCCGGCGACGATCCCGGCGACGCGATCCGGCGGATCTGCGAGCTCGTGGACGGGCCCGTCTCGGCCGAGGTCGTCTCCGACGATCCCGAGCGCATGGTCGTCGAGGGCCGCGCGCTGCGCGCGCTGCACGAGCACGTCACGGTCAAGGTGCCCTTCGGCGCCGCCGGCCTGCAGGCCACGCGCGCCCTGAGCGACGAGGGCATCCCGGTGAACATGACGCTGGTCTTCACGCCCACGCAGGCGATCCTGTCCGCCGAGGCGGGCGCCACCTACGTGTCGTGCTTCATGGGGCGCCTGGACGACGTCTCGGTCGACTCCGCCGCGGTCCTGGCGGAGATCGTGGGCGCCCTGCGTCCCGCCGGCGCCGCCGTCCAGGTCCTCGCCGCGTCGATCCGCCATCCCGAGCACGTGGTCACCGCGGCCACGCTGGGGTGCGAGGTGGCCACCGTCCCGGCCAAGGTGCTGCGCCAGATGCTCAACCACCCGCTGACCGCCGAGGGCATCGCGAAGTTCGACGCCGACTGGCAGTCGCGCCCCGAGCTCGCCCGCTGGCTCGATAGCCTTACCGGAACGGTCGCCGTCCGCTGAGCGCAACGCGGACGGTCGCCCACCGACCAACCGAACGAAGGGAAGACCATGTCAGTGCTCGATCGCTCCGCCCTGGAGTCCAGTCCGCTGGCGGACCTGCACGCCATCGCCTCCGAGCTGGGACTCGACGGGTTCCGCCGGCTGCGCAAGTCCGAGCTCATCGACGCGATCCTCGCCCGCCAGGGTGGGGAGGAGGCGCCCGCCGGCAACGGCGACGTCCCCGCGGAGAAGCCGGCTCGCCGGCGCCGCTCGCGCTCCCGCGCCGCCGCGGCTGAGCCCGAGGAGGCCGAGGAGCCCGAGGAGCCCGGCGCCGCCGACGAGGACGCCGGCGAGCGTCCGGCGCGGGCGCGCCGCTCCCGCACGCGCGGGGGCCGCGGCCGGGGCCGCGATCGCGACCGCGACGCCGAGCCGCGCGAGGAGGAGCCGCGCGAGGCCGAGGAGCCGGTCGACGAGGACCGCGTGGTCGAGGGGACCGTCGAGCTGCTCGGCAACGGCTCGGGCTTCGTGCGCGTCGCGCCGCCCGACCCCTCCGACGACGACGTCTACGTGTCGGCCGCCCAGGTGCGCCGCTGCGAGCTCGTGGCCGGCGACGTGGTCTCCGGCCCGGTGCGCCGACCCCGGCGCTCCGAGCGCTTCCCCTCGCTCGTGCGCGTGGACACGATCAACGGCCGCCCCGCCGACGAGGTCGCCGAGGGCACGCGCTACGACGAGCTGCCGGTCTCCTGGCCCACCGAGCGCATCGAGCTGGCCGGGGACGACCCGACGCTGCCGGCGATCGCCACGCTGACCCCGATCGGGAAGGGCTCGCGCGTGACCGTGTGCGGCGGCCCGCGCGCGGGCAAGAGCGAGACGCTCCGCCGCCTGGCCGGCGCGCTGTCGGCCGTCGAGGGCCTCGACGTGACCGTCGTGCTGGCCGGGGTGCGTCCGGAGGAGGTGCCGGACTGGCAGAGCGGCCCGGTGCCGCCGGCCGTGGCGGTGACCATGGCGGCCTCCGCCGACGCGCAGACCCAGGCGGTCGAGCACGCGGTCGAGCAGGCCCGCCGGCTCGCCGCGCGCGGCGGCGACGCGGTCGTCCTGATCGACACGCTGGACTGGCTCTCGCCCGCCGCCGCGCGACGCGCGCTGGCCGCGGCGCGCAACCTCGTCGACGGCGGGTCGCTGACGATCGTCGCGACCGCCACCCGTCCCCTCGGCGGCGAGACGACGACGATCGCGCTGGACCCGGCGCTGGTCGCGGCCGGCCGCTTCCCCGCGCTGGACCTGGCCCACAGCGGCGCCATCCGCGCGGAGCTGCTGGTGGGCGAGGCCGGCGTCGAGGCGATCGCGCGCGCTCGCTCCGAGGTCGCCGGGTGACGCTCCGAAACCCTCGCTAGGGTGTTGGAGTAGTCATGACGGCGTGGCCGGGGTATCGCCACGCCCAGCGCCCACTCTCCGCCAGTCCCCATTTCGCGTTCTCCCCACAACGACCAGCGCAGCGCTGGCCTCGATGGCATTCGGGGCTTTGCGGCCCTGTCCGTGTTCGCCTTCCACATCTGGCTCTACGGCGCCAAGGACAGCTCGCCGCGCGTCGTGGCCGACGTCTTCAACGAGATGCGCATCGGCCTGATCTGCTTCTTCGTGCTGTCGGGCTACCTGCTCTACGGGGCGTTCGTGCGCGCGGCGCGGCGGCAGGCGGGCGAGGTGTCGCTCGGGCGCTACTTCGCCCGGCGCGCCGCGCGGATCCTGCCGGCGTACTACGTGTCGCTGCTGGGCGCGCTGGCGCTGCTGGGGGCCGTCGCGGGCTCGCCGGGCGTGCGCCTGCCCGACGAGGGCGGACTGACGCTCTTCGTGTTCTTCGCCCAGAACTACTCGGGCGACACGATCATGAAGCTCAACCCCGTGACATGGACGCTGTGTTTGGAGGTCGCCTTCTACGCGCTGCTGCCGGTGATCGGCCTGGCCGCCTACCACCTCGCGCGCGGGCGCGTGCGCGGGCAGCTCGTGCTCCTGCTCGGCCTGGTCGCCGCCGGCCTGGCCTGGAACGTCAGCGGACACGTGCTGGACTGGGAGCAGCCGGCGACCAAGGCGCTGCCGGCCTACCTGCCGTACTTCGCGGCGGGGATGCTGGTCGCGCTGCTGGTCGAGTCCCGGCGCCAGGAGGACCGTCCGCTCCGGCTCACCCCGGCCGCCACGTGGGCGACCAGCCTGGCGGGCCTCGCGCTGGTGATCGGCAACGCGTGGTGGCACATCGCCTCGCCCGGCCCCGCCCACGACCCGGTTCTCGTCGCGCTGCACGACCTGCCCGCGGGCGCCGGCTTCGCGCTGCTGATCGCGGCCGTGGTGGCCGGGCAGGGCGTGTCCACCGGGTGGCTGCGCGCGCGGTGGCTGGCCGGGCTGGGCGTCGTCTCCTACGGCTTCTACCTCTGGCACGTGCCGCTGATCCTGTTCGTGCGCGAGACGTCGGCCCGCGAGCCCGGCGCCTTCGCGCTGGCGGCGATCGTCACGCCGCTGGCCGTCGCGGCCGGCGCGGCGAGCTGGCGCTGGGTCGAGCGCCCGCTGCTGGAGGCGGTCAACACGCGCCTGACGCGCGGCCGCGAGGCGCCCGCCCGCGCGCGGGCATGAGCCCCGGGCGCGCGGGCTTCCAGGACGGGGCGCTGTCCGGCGGCGCCATGCTCGGGCTCGCGCTGGCCGCGCTCGCCGCCGGGGTGGGCGGGGTGGCCGCCGGCGCGGCGTCGGAGACCGAGACCGTCGACGCGCGCGTGACCGCCGTGGCGGTCCCGGCCGGCAGCCGCGCCGTCCTGGCGCGGGCGCGCCTGGAGTCGCCCGCCCGCTACCGCCAGGCGCGCGCCGCGGGCGCGCGGATCGCCGCCACGCCCGACCGGCGCTCCTTCTACGTGATGTCACCGCCGGGCGCGCGCGGCGGCAGGGCGATCGTCACCTTCCACGGCTACCTGAGCACCGCCTTCGACGGGTTCGCGCACTTCCGTGCCGAGGCGGCGCGCCGCGGCTACACGCTGATCGCCGTCCAGTGGCGCCTGGGGCGCACGAGCCGCGAGTCCTACACGCCGCGCCAGATGTACGCGCAGGCGCGGGCGCTGCTGCGGAGGGCCGGCGTCGGGCGCGGCGAGGCGCTGCTGCACGGATACTCCAGCGCCGCCGCGCGCGTCTATGGCGTTGCCGCGCTGGACCGCCGGGGGTCGCGGCGCTTCGCGCTGGCGGTCGGCGACGCCGGCGGCGCGCGTCCCGGCCTGCCGATGTACGGCGAGGTGTTCGGCGGGGGAATGGGCCCGCGGCCGCTCGCGGGCACGCGCTGGGTGCTGTTCTGCGGCGGCCGCGACCCCGATCCCCGGCTCACCGGCTGCCCGATCATGCGCCGCACGCGCACCCTGATCCGCAGGCGGGGCGGACGCGTCGAGCGCTTCCTGGTCGACCCGCGCGCGTCGCACGGCGGGTTCCACGAGAACCCCGCCAACCAGCGCGTCGCGCTGGACGTGTTCGCGCGCCTGACCCGCTAGCGCGGGACGTACGCGACGCGGCCCCAGGAGGGCTCGGGCGCCAGCTCGATCGGCTCGCCGTCGCGGTCGGGCTGGATGTAGGAGAACGTCAGCGTCGCGTGGTCGTAGGACACGTCCAGCTCGCCCTCCTTGACGCGCTGGTCGAGCCAGGCGCTGCGAAAGACCAGCCGGCGCAGCCAGTGGACGAGCGAGCGCTCGGCGGGCCCGACCAGGTCGGGCCAGCAGTCGTTGACGTGCTCGCCCAGCGCGGACGCGGGATCGTGCACCTCGCCGTTGACGACGAGGTTGACCAGATCCTCCAGCTCGACGGGGTTCAGGCGCCCGTCGACGAACCCGAGCTTGAGCGCCGCCTGCTCGCAGCGCTCGCGGAAGTCGCGCTCGTTGAAGGTGAAGCGAAGCTCCCCGTACTCGAGCACGAAGTCCTGTCCGGAGTCGTAGTTGCCGCGACGCGCAGTGTCCATTTTGGTGGTCCGCCGCCCGCCCCCGGCGGCGTCGTGATCATATGCGTGAGTCCTTCCGGCGCGCGCGGGCTGAATACGAACTTGCAGTAGGGTCGCTCGGTGGACTTCGACCTCTCAGGGAAGGTCGCAGCGGTGACGGGGGCCACGTCCGGGATCGGGGCGGCGACCGCGGAGATCCTCGCGGGAGCGGGAGCCAGCGTGGCCCTGGGCGGGCGCCGGGCCGACCGGCTCGACGAGGTGGCGTCGCGGATCTCCGGTGCCGGCGGCCGCGCGCTGGCGATTCCCACCGACGTCACGCAGGAGCCGCAGGCGCGCGCCTTCGTGGACGCGGCGCGCTCCGAGCTCGGCGGGCTGGACATCCTGGTCAACAACGCGGGCGTGATGCTGCTGGGGCCGGTCCAGGACGCCGACGTGGAGGAGTGGCGCCGGATGATCGAGGTCAACCTCCTGGGGCTCCTGTACTGCACCCACGCCGCCCTGCCGATCATGCGCGAGGCCGGCGGCGGCGACGTCGTCAACGTCTCCTCGACGGCGGGCCGCCAGGCCACGCTGGGCTCGGCGGTCTACAACCTCACCAAGTGGGGGGTCAACGGCTTCACCGAGGGCCTGCGCCAGGAGGCGCTGCACATCGGCGTCCGCGTGTCGGTGGTGGAGCCCGGGATGGTCTCCACCGAGCTGCTCTCCCACAACCGCAACCCCGTGGTCCTCAACGCCGCGGAGAAGTTCAGGGAGCGGGTCGGCACACCGCTGGAGCCCGCCGACATCGCCCGCGCGATCCTCTACGTCGTGGGCCAGCCGCCGCACGTGGCGGTCAACGAGGTGCTCGTGCGGCCCTCGCGCCAGCAGCGCTGACGCTCAGGCGGCGATCGTGTCGCGCGCGCCGTCGCGCGCGCGCATCACGGCCCCGAAGGCGTCCACGACGTGGGGATCGAACTGCGTGCCCGCGCAGCGGCGCAGCTCCGCCACGGCCTGGTCCTCCGTCATGACGCCGGGGCGGTAGGGCCGCCGCGACACCATCGCGTCGAAGGCGTCGCAGACCGCGACGACGCGCGCGCCGAGCGGGATCTCGTCGCCGGCCAGGCCGTCCGGGTAGCCCGTGCCGTCGACCCACTCGTGCGAGGCGCGCACGAGGTGGGCGACCCGCGCGAGCGCCGGGGCGGCGCTGACGATGCGCGCGCCGATGATCGTGTGGCGGCGGATGAACTCGCGCTCGTGGGGGGTCAGCGGGCCCGGCTTCAGGAGGATCGCGTCGGGGATCGCCACCTTGCCGACGTCGTGCAGCTCGGCGGCCTGGCGGACGCGCGCCACGTCGCGTTCGGCCATTCCCATGTGGGTGGCGACGGCTTCGCTCCAGGCGGCAACGCCGCCGAGGTGCGGGGAGAGGTCGGGATGGCGCTCCTCCAGCGCGCGCAGCAGCGCGTCGCCGACCTGGCGCCCGGCCGAAGGCCGGCCGCCGGTCTTGCGGACGTACATCCGCTGGTCGGCGAGCTGCAGCGCCTCCTCGGTGCTCGAGGTCTCGGTGGGCAGGACGACCGCCCCGTAGGAGCAGCCGATCGCGAAGCCCTCCCCGTGCGCGGACATCGCGCCGGCCAGCAGGTCGAGGAACGCGTCGACGTCGAGTAACGGGGCGGGGGCGAGCACGCAGAACTCGTCCCCGCCCAGGCGGTACGCGGTCCCGGCCGGGCGGGCCGCGCCGTCGAGCTGGTGCCCGAGTCGCGCCAGCAGCACGTCGCCCGCGGCGTGGCCGAAGGTGTCGTTGTAGCTCTTGAAGCCGTCGAGGTCGAACATCGCGAGCAGCGTCTCCGCGGGGTCGGGCGTCTCGGAGAGGCGCCGCAGGTCGGCCATCAGCTGGCGGCGGTTGGGGAGCCCCGTGAGGCTGTCCATCATCGCCGCGTCCTCGAGCTGCGCCTGCGTGGCGAGCATCCGGTCGCGGACGTTCTCGTTGAGCCGCCACGCGGCGATCGCCCCGATGCCCGCGCCGGCCACGAACAGCGCGTGGATTCCGGCCCACACCCACGGGTGCGCCCAGGCCTGCGGGCGGTTGTAGACCGCGTGCGGGTCGAGCGTCCCGACGATCCCGTGGTGCAGGAGCACGTAGGCGACCGCCACCAGGAAGGGGCGCCAGTCCTCGTAGAGCGTCAGCGCGACGATCATCACGAAGAAGTAGAAGTGCGCCTCGATCAGCCCGCCGGTGACGTGGACGAGCAGGGCGGCGGCCGTGAGGAGTCCCAGCGAGACCGACATCGCGCGCACCAGCCGGGTGAGGCGCGTCAGCGAGCCGACCACGGCGAAGCCGAGCAGGGCGCCGGCGTGCAGCGCCGTGTGACCGAGGCCGTATCCCTGGCTCAGGCCGTACGCGCCCAGCCCGAAGACGTTGAGCCAGAGCAGGACGAGCAGCGCACGGTGGCGGTGCTCCCATTCGGTGGCGGGCAGGGTGCCGCCCTTCGGCAAGAGCCGCCGCAGCGTCTGAGTCACAACGCTTCCTTCCGGTCACACACCCTGGGCCCGCTTCGGAGGAAACCATCGGCACGCGCGGTGCGCGGCTTGACCAGCGGGGGCGAGTCCTCGGGCCCCGGCGGCTCTAGGTGGCATGACCGACGAACGCTCGACGATCCTGGTGGTCGAGGACGACGCGGCGACGCGAAGCTTCCTCGCCGACAACCTCACCGCGGACGGCTACGACGTGCTGACGGCCGAAACGGCCCGCGACGCGCTGCGGATGCTCGAACGCAAGTACCCCGACGTGGCGATCGTGGACCTGGGTCTGCCCGACGCCGACGGGCTGGCGCTGATCCAGCGCGTCCGGCGCGCCGACGGCGTGGCGACGCGGCTCAATCCCGACGTGCCGCTGCTCGTGCTCAGCGGGCGCGCGGGCGAGCTGGATCGCGTGCGCGGGTTCGAGCGCGGGGCCGACGACTACCTCGTGAAGCCCTTCGGGTACGGAGAGCTGCTGCTGCGCGTCAAGGCGCTCCTGCGGCGCACCGCGCGCCGCCCGCGCGGCGGGCGCCTGCGGGTCGGCGACCTGGAGATCGACCCGCTGTCGCGCGAGGTGCTCCTGCGCGGGCGGCGGATCGAGCTGTCGCAGAAGGAGTTCGCGCTGCTGCGCGCGCTCGCCTCGGACCCCACGCGCGTGTTCACCAAGGAGGAGCTGCTGCGCACGGTGTGGGGATTTCGCTCGCTGGGCTCGACCCGGACGCTCGACAGCCACGCCTGCCGCCTGCGCCACAAGCTGGCGCGCGACGGCGACCGCTTCGTGCTCAACGTCTGGGGCGTCGGCTACCGCCTCGTGGACGGGCTCGTCGTGGACGGCGCGCCGCTGGAGGCCGCGGCGTGCTGAGCCTCGGCCTGTGCGCCACCGGCTGGCTCGCCGGCGCGGCGGGTGGCGCCGCGGCGGTCTTGCTGCGCCGGGAGCTGCTGCGGCGAGGCGAGCTGACCGTGCGGGCGTGCCACGAGGTTCGGGGGCCCCTGCAGGCGGCGCGGTTGGGGCTGCATCTGCTCGGGCAACCGGAAGCGCAGGCGGGGGCCCGGCTCGCCGCGGTCGACCTGGAGCTGCGCCGGGCGGCGCTCGCGGTGGAGGACCTCCACGCGGCGCGCGCGGGCAGGGCGGCGCGCCACCGGTCCGAGGCCGTCGACGTCGCGGCGCTGGTCCGCGACGCCGCCGTCGCGTGGCGCGCGACGGCGACGGCAGCGGGCGTGGCGCTGCGCCTGGAGGGGCCGGTGGAGGCGGCGGTCGTGCGCGGCGACCGGCTGCGGCTCGCGCAGGCCTGTTCCAATCTCGTCTCGAACGCCATCGAGCACGGCGGCTCGACGGTCGAGCTGCGCGCCCGCGCGGATGAGAGCCGGGTGCGCATCGAGGTCGCCGACGACGGCCCCGGCCTGCCCGCGCCGGTCCCGGCGCTCGCCCGCCGTGCGCGCAACGGAGACGGCCGCCGCGGTCGCGGGCTGGCGATCGCCGCCGACATCGCGGCGCGCCACGGCGGCCGCCTCAGCGCGGCCCCGGCCGCCCGCGGAGCCCGCCTGGCCCTCGAGCTCCCCCGCGCGGACACCGGCCGCGGCGAGCCCGGCCGCCCCGCGTGACGCCCGCAGAGTGGACTTTGCCGCGCATAGCGCGGTCAATCCCACAAAGCGCGGGGTGGGAGCGGTCCCGGGCGGGATGAGCCGGCGGCGGCGGGGGGTCCTGCTGCTCGGGCTGGCGCTCGTGCTCGGCGGGCTGGCCGCCGCGGACGTCGCGCGACGGGAGGCGGCGCTGGCGCGCAGGCTCGGGCCGCCGGTGCCGGTCGTCGTGGCCCGCGTGCCGCTGGAGCCCGGCACGCGGCTGGAGCCGCGGCATCTCGCGGTGCGCCGGGTGCCGGCGCGGTTCGCGCCCGCGGGCGGGTTCGCCGCGGTGCGCGAGGTGGTGGGGATGCGGGTCGCGGTCCCGGTCGGGGCGGGCGACGACCTCTCGCCCGGCGAGCTGGGCGGCGGCGAGGGGGACGGGCCGGCACTGCGGGCCGGCGAGCGGATCGCCGACGTCGTCGCGGTCGGCTCGCCGGAGGCGGTCGTCCCCGGCGGGCGTGTCGACGTGGTCGTCACGCGCGAGGGGGAGGCGGGCGGTCCCGGCCGCAGCGAGCTCGCGCTGCAGGACGTAGAGGTTCTCGCCGCCGCGCCGGCGCAGGACGGTGCGGGAGAGCAGGCCGGCCCGCCCGGCGCGCCGCGCGTCGCGGCGTCCCTGCGCGTGACCGTCCGCCAGGCCGTCTTCCTCGCGGCCGCGCAGAGCTTCGCGCGCGAGATCCGCCTGCTGCCGCGCGCGGCCGGGGACCGCGGGCGCGAGGCCGGCGGGGTCTCCGCGGGCCAGGAGTTGGGCTAGCGGGCCGGCCAAGTCGCCATCCCGGGCTCAAGCTTTTGCCCGCCGGACCCGATGTGCGTGGCGAGGCTCATGCTCCGCCGCGTCCTTCTCGTCGCAAGTTCCCTCGCCGCGCTGACGGCCATGCTGGCCGTCGCGTCGCTCGCCGCGCCCGCCAAGGCGCCGGTCGTGACGTCG
>JAPSGI010000026.1 GCA_031177685.1 Solirubrobacteraceae bacterium
CGTAGCGGTAACCGCGGTCCAGGAGCGCGGCGAGCATCCCGCTGGTCACCAGCGCGGTGTAGAGGTCGCCGTGGCCGGGCGGGCACCACTCCAGCTCCGGGTCGGGCGGCCACTCGATCGGCGCCAGGTCCTCCGCCCGCAGCTTGGGCTCCTTGTTCTGCACGAAGTCCAGCGGCACGTCCGTTGGCAGGTCCTCGTAGCGGCCCAGCGCCGACAGCGACTCCTCGCGCGTGTGGAACGAATTCATCAGCACGAGCGGCAGCCGGGCGCCGTGGCGCGCGCGCAGGTCGAGGACCTGGCGCACGATCACGTCCAGGAAGCTCAGCCCGTCCTTGACCGGCAGCAGGGACTTGGGGCCGGACATCCCCATGCTCGTACCCAGCCCGCCGTTGAGCTTGAGCACCACCGCCCGATCGAGGACGCCGGCCGGATCGGCGCTCGCGGGCAGGTCGTCGGACGCGGGAACCGACTCGACCGGGTCGATCGAGTCCTCCGGGATCATCCCGGTCTCCCCCGCCTCCAGCTGCTCGTAGAGCGCGCGGAAGGTGGCGATCGCGGCCCGGTGGACCCCGGCCGCCGCCATCTTCTCCTCGCACGCCCGCAGCCCCTCCGCGCTCACGGGCCGATCCTAGTAGCCCGTGGCGCGGTCGGAGGCGCGAGGCGTGGCTACCCGGCGAGGCGCTGACGCAGGAGGTTCTTGCCCTCCTCGGCGCCCTTGCGGCTGGCGCCCTGGGCGCGCCGGAAGAAATCCGCCAGCTCGTTGTCGCCCGCGCGCTCCGCGTCGGAGACGTACTGCTCCAGCCGGAGCACGTTGCTGAGGCACTGCTCCGTGAACCAGATGATGTTGTAGTCCTTGTCCTGCGTGCCGGTTACCTGTCCGGTCTCCTGCTGCGTCGACATGCGTCTCCTCCTTCGTCGATCGACACCTGCAGCGGGGGGTTACCCTCGGTGCCGGGACTCAAGCCTGCTACCTTGAGGGAGCGGATGGCGACGCCGTCCGCGAGGTTCTTGTCTCCGAGCGCTCCAGCGATCCGGGTCAGTCGAATCTCCCGAATCGTTCCGCGGCCGGCTCTTGCCGCCGCAGCAAAGGAGTTCTCCATGTCTTCGCAGTCCTTCGCCGAGCTCGGCGTGTCCAAGGCGGTCGCCGGCGCGCTGCGCGCCCGAGGCATCGTCGATCCCTTCCCGGTCCAGCGGCTCGTCGTCCCCGACGTGCTGGCCGGTCGCGACGTGCTCGTGAAGTCCCCGACCGGGTCGGGCAAGACGCTGGCATTCGGCCTGCCCATGGCCGACCGCATCCCGGCCGACGGGCCGCGCCAGGCCGCGCTGGTCCTCGCGCCCACGCGCGAGCTGGCCAGCCAGATCGTCGACGAGCTGCGCGACGTCTGCCACGCGCGGGCGCTCTCGGTCGCCGCCGTGTACGGCGGCGCGAGCCTGGAGCGCCAGAGCCGCGCCGCGCGCAAGGCGCACATCCTCGTCGCCACGCCGGGCCGCCTGGAGGACCTGATCGAGCGCGGCGCGGTCTCGCTGCGCCGCGTGCGCATCCTGGTCCTCGACGAGGCCGATCGCATGCTCGACATGGGCTTCCGCCCGCCCGTCGACCGGATCGTCGCCGCCACGCCGGCGGACCGCCAGACGCTGTTCTTCTCGGCCACGCTGGACGGCGAGGTGGGCCGGCTGGCCCACCGCTATACCCGCGACGCGCGCCGCCACGAGCACGCGCACCCCGCCGCGCAACGCGGCGACGTCGAGCACCGCTTCGTGCCCGTGCGCCACGAGGCCAAGCTCGACGCGCTGGTGCGCGAGCTGGGCCGCGAGGGCCGCGGCCGCACGCTGGTCTTCGTGCGCACCAAGCGCGGCGCCGACCGCCTGGTCAAGCGGCTGGGCAGCCACGACGTCGCCGCCGTGGCGATGCACGGCGACAAGAGCCAGTCACAGCGCGAGAAGGCGCTCGCGCGCTTCGAGCGCGGCGCGGTGGACACCCTCGTGGCGACGGACGTCGCGGCGCGTGGCCTGGACGTGGAGGGCATCACCCACGTGATCAACTTCGACGCCCCCGGCGACCACGACGACTACGTGCACCGCGTGGGCCGCACCGCGCGCGCCGGCGCCACCGGCACCGGCATCACGTTCGTGATGCACGAGCAGGCGCGCGACGTGGAGAAGATCGCCCACCACCTTTCGCTGCACGCCGAGTTCGGACGCTCCGGGCTGGCCTCCACGACGCCCGCCGGACGCCCGAGCGGGCGCTCGCGCAACCGGCGGTCCGGCCGCCGCCGCTGAGCCATGGCGTCGACCCGCGAGGACCTGCGAAACGTCGCGATCGTCGCCCACGTCGACCACGGCAAGACGACGCTGGTCGACGCGATGCTGTGGCAGTCCGGCGCCTTCCGCGCCAACCAGGACGTCGCCGAGCGCGTCATGGACTCGATGGACCTGGAGCGCGAGAAGGGCATCACGATCCTGGCCAAGAACACGGCGGTGCGCCACGGCGACGTCAAGCTCAACATCGTCGACACGCCCGGCCACGCCGACTTCGGCGGCGAGGTCGAGCGCGCGCTGACCATGGTGGACGGCGTCCTGCTGCTGGTCGACGCCAGCGAGGGACCGCTGCCCCAGACGCGCTTCGTGCTGCGCAAGGCGCTGGAGGCCCGGCTGCCGGTGATCCTCGTGGTCAACAAGGTCGACCGGCCCGACGCGCGCATCGCCGAGGTGGTCGACGAGGTCTACGAGCTGTTCCTCGACCTCGACGCCGACGAGGAGCAGATCGAGTTTCCCATCGTCTACACGGACGCGCGCGAAGGCCGCGCCTCGCTCGCCGAGGGTGAGCCCGGGGAGGACCTGCGCCCGCTGCTGGACCTGCTCGTCCAGCGCATCCCCGCGCCGCGCCACGACCCCGAGCATCCGCTGCAGGCGCAGGTGACCAACCTCGACGCCTCCCCCTACGTGGGTCGCCTCGCCCTGTGTCGCGTGCGCCACGGGCGCGTGCGCCGCGGCCAGCGCGTCGCGTGGTGCCGCGCCGACGGCACCGTGCAGGACGCCCAGGTGGCGGAGCTCTACGTGACCGAGGCGCTGGACCGGGTGGAGGCCGAGGAGGCCGGCCCGGGCGAGATCATCGCCGTGGCCGGCATCCCGGACGTCACGATCGGCGAGACGCTGGCGGACCCCGCCGACGCCCGGCCGCTGCCGGTGATCACGGTCGACGAGCCGTCGCTGTCGGTGACGGTCGGGATCAACACCTCGCCGCTGGCCGGGCAGGACGGCTCGCGCCTGACGGCGCGTCAGGTGCGCGCCCGCCTGGAGGCGGAGCTGGTCGGCAACGTGTCCCTGCGCGTGCGCGACACCGAGCGGCCCGACGCCTGGGAGGTGCAGGGCCGCGGGGAGCTGCAGCTGGCGGTGCTGGTGGAGATCATGCGCCGCGAGGGCTTCGAGCTCACGGTCGGCCAGCCGCAGGTCGTCACGCGCCAGATCGACGGCCGCCTGCACGAGCCGGTCGAGCGCCTCGCGGTGGACGTCCCCGAGGAGTACGTCGGCGTGGTCACCCAGCTGCTGGCCCTGCGCAAGGGCACGCTGGAGCACATGGTCAACCACGGCACCGGCCGCGTGCGGATGGACTACCTGGTCCCGGCGCGCGGCCTGATCGGCTTCCGCATGGAGTTCCTCACCGAGACGCGGGGGACGGGGCTCATGCACCACGTCTTCGACCGCTGGGCGCCCTGGGCGGGCGACGTGCGCACGCGTCCCACGGGCGCGCTGGTCGCGGACCGTCGGGGGATGACGGCGCAGTTCGCGCTGATGAACCTGCAGGAGCGCGGCACGCTGTTCGTCGGGCCCGGCGAGGAGGTCTACGAGGGCATGATCGTGGGCGAGAACGCGCGCGCCGAGGACCTCGACGTCAACGCGGTCAAGGAGAAGCACCTGACCAACATGCGCTCCTCGACCGCCGACCAGCTGGTGCGCCTCGTCCCCCACCGCCGGCTGTCGCTCGACCAGGCGCTGGAGTTCCTGCGCGAGGACGAGTGCATCGAGGTCACCCCGAGCACGGTGCGCCTGCGCAAGGTCCACCTGGAGCGCGTCGAGCGCACGCGCGCCGCGCGCCGCGTCAAGTCGGGCGTGTAAGCGCCGTCACGCGCGCCCGGTGCGCCGCGCCGGCACCCAGGAACGCGCTGTCCAGCTGGGCGCGCTTGAACAGCCAGTGCACGTCGGCCTCCCAGGTGAAGCCGATGCCGCCGTGCAGCTGGATCGCCGACGCCGTCGCCGAGCGCCCCGCGTCCGAGGCCCACGCCTTGGCCATGGCGGCCGCCAGCGGGAGCCGCTGCGGGTCGGCGTCCGCCGTCCAGGCCGCGTAGAGCGCGGCCGAGCGCCCGCCCTCGACGTCCAGCAGCATCTGCGCCGCGCGGTGCTGGACCGCCTGGAAGGTCCCCACCGGCACGCCGAACTGCTTGCGCTCCTTGACGTACTCGACGCTCATGTCCAGCGCGCGCTGGGCCAGGCCCACGAGCTCCGCGGACACCGCGACGAGCGCGCGGTCGATCGCCGGCCCCGCGTCGCCCTCCAGCGGCTCGCCGCCGGCGGGCGCGCGGCCGTAGCGGCGCGTCGGGTCGATCGTCTGGACGGGCTCGACGGCGTCAGCGTCCGCGACGGCGGCCGTCCGCTGCGCGAGGTCCACGACGACGACCACGTTCGCGCCCGGAGCGTCGGGCATCAGCTCGCCGGGCGCGCCCAGCGCGCCGCGCAGCTCGCCCGCGGCCAGGCCGGGCAGCCAGCGTTCGCGCTGGGCGTCGCTGCCCGCGTGCTCGATCGCCGCGGCGGCCAGCACGGTGCCCAGGAAGGGCGTGGCGGCGCACGCGTAGCCCAGCTCCTCCAGCAGGACGGCCAGCTCGACCGCGCCCAGGCCCTGGCCGCCGTGCGCCTCGGCCACCGCGATCCCGGGCCACCCGAGCTCGCACAGCTCACGCCACAGCGCTTCGTCGGGACCCTGCTCGGCGGCGGCGCGCACCTTCTCGAAGCTCGAGCGGTTGGCCAGCAGGTCGCGCGCGGTGCGCTGGATCTCGCGCTGGTCGTCGGTGAGCGTGAACCTCATCGCGCCCGCGGGAGCCCCAGCACGCGCTCGGCCACGATGTTCTTGAGGATCTCGGTGGTCCCGCCCTCGATGGAGTTGCCGCGGGCGCGCAGCAGCTCGTAGGCCCAGGGCCTGCCGGCGGTGAGCGCCTCGGGGCCGACCACGTCGGCCGCCAGCTGGGTGAGCATCTGGTTGGTGTCCGACCACAGCCACTTGACCAGCGAGCCCTCCGGGCCGGGCTGGCCGTACTGCTCGATCGCGCTGAGCCCACGGTAGGCGGTCAGCCGCAGGATCTCCGTGCGCACGTGCAGGTCGCCGAGGCGGTCGGCCACGCGCGGGTCGTCCAGCGCGCCGCTGGCGGCCGCCTGCTCCACCAGCTCGTCGAGGAGCTGGCGCAGGCGCACCTGCAGGAAGAAGCCCAGGCCGGCGCGCTCGTTCATCAGCGTGGTGAGCGCGACCTTCCAGCCGTTGCCCACGCCGCCGATCACGTTCTCGTCGGGGATGCGCGCCTCCTCGACGAACAGCTCGTTGAAGTCGGCCTCGCCGGTGATCTGCACGAGCGGGCGGACCTGCACCGCCTCCTGCTCCATGTCCATCAGGAAGTAGGTCAGCCCCTTGTGCTTGGGCACGTCGGGATCGGTGCGCGCGACGAGCATGCACCACTTGGAGAACTGCGCGCCGCTGGTCCACACCTTCTGGCCGCTGACCACCCACCCGTCGCCGTCGCGGCGCGCGCGCGTCTTGAGCGCCGCCAGGTCCGAGCCGGCGTCGGGCTCGGAGAACCCCTGGCACCAGATCTCCTGCGCGCTGAGGATCGGCGGCAGGTAGCGGTCCTTCTGCTCCTCGGTCCCCCACACCATGAGCGTCGGCCCGCCCAGCAGCAGCCCCAGGACGTTCGCCGGCAGCGGCGCGCGGGCGCGCCCCAGCTCCTCGAAGAAGATCGCGGTCTCCATCAGCGAAGCGCCGCGCCCGCCGTATTCCACGGGCCAGTGCACGCCAGCCCACCCGCCCTCGTGCAGGCGGCGCTGCCAGTCGCGGCGCCAGGCGTAGTCGGCCTCCTCGCCCTGCGGCCGCTCGCCGGGCGGGTTGGCGGCCAGCCATTCGCGCAGCTCGTCGCGGAAGGCGCGCTCGCGCTCGGTGTAGGAGAGGTCCATGCCCCGCGGCCTACGCTAACTCGCGGCCGAAGAAAAGTTTGCGCTGCACGTCCAGCAGGGCGTCCGTCAGCTCGGAGAGGCCCACGGTACCCACGGCGGTGAGGCGTTCGACGACCAGCTCGTTGATCGCGCCGACGCAGGCGCGGAAGACGTAGTCGGGCAGCTCCGGCAGCTGCGGGAGGTCGGCGCGCGCCGCGGTGTGGACGTCCGCGAGCTGGCGGGCGAAGCGCTCGTGGACGGCGGCGCGGCGGGCCAGTGCGACGGGGCCCGCGGCGAGGATCTCGACCAGGAACGTGCGGGCCAGCGACGGGTTGGCCTCGAGCATCTCCAGGTAGGCCTCGGTGCCGGCGGTGGCCGCGGCGGCCCAGTCGGGCGCCGCGCCGCGGATCGCCTCGTCGATGCCCTCCAGCAGCAGCTCCACGCCGACCTCGTAGGCGGCCAAGAAGCACGACTCCTTGTTCGCGAACTGCTCGTAGAAGGTCTTGCGTGAGACCCCCGCGCGCTCGATCGCGTCGGCCACCGAGACGCGGGCGTAGCCCTTCTCCGCGACGGCGTCCGCCATCGCCACGAGGAGCCGTTCGCGCTGGGACTCCCACACGACCTCGCGCGAGGCGGCGTGACGGCCGCGCGGCAGGACGCGGGGCGTTTGCGAGGTGGACGCCATGGGAAACAAGAGTGTACAGTTGTAAACAACACTGTTTCTACAACGAGCGGGAGCGCACACAATGTCCACCGAGCACGTCCGGATCGCCATCGTCGGGAGCGGCTTCGCCGGCCTTGGCATGGCCATCCGCCTGCGGCGCGACGGCGTGGAGGACTTCGTCGTGCTCGAGCGCGGCGACGACGTGGGCGGCACGTGGCGCGACAACTCCTACCCGGGGGCCGCGTGTGACGTGCCCTCGCGGCTGTACTCGTTCTCCTTTGCGCTCAACGCGAACTGGAGCCGGTCGTTCTCCCCCCAGCACGAGATCCTCGACTACCTGCGCGAGTGCGCGCGGCGCTTCGGCGTGCGCGAGCGCATCCGCCTGCGCACCACCGTCGAGGCGGCCGAGTGGGACGAGGCGGCCCAGGTGTGGCGCGTGCGCACCGACCGGGGCGAGCTGACCGCCGACGTGCTCGTCTCGGCGGCCGGCGGGCTGAGCGACCCCAAGCTGCCCGAGATGCCGGGGATCGAGCGCTTCGAGGGCGCGGTCTTCCACTCGGCCGCCTGGAACCACGAGCACGACCTCACGGGCGAGCGCGTGGCGGTGGTGGGGACCGGCGCGTCGGCCATCCAGATCGTCCCCGCCATCCAGCCGCGCGTGGCCCGGCTCGACCTCTACCAGCGCACGCCCGCCTGGGTGATCCCGCGCCACGACCGCGACTTCACGCGCCTGGAGCGCTTCCTCTACCGCCGCGTCCCGGTCCTGCAGCGCTTGGCCCGCGCGGCGATCTACTGGGGGCGCGAGTTCTACGTGCTCGGGTTCACGTCGCAGCGCTGGCTGATGAAGGGCCCGGAGCGGATCGCCCGCCGTCTGCTGCGCCGCCAGGTGCCCGACCCCGAGCTGCGGCGCGGTCTTCTTCCGCGCTACGACATCGGCTGCAAGCGCATCCTGATCTCCAACGACTTCTATCCCGCCGTCTCGCAGTCCAACGTGGACCTGGTGACGGCGCCCATCGCCGAGGTGCGCGAGCGCTCGGTGGTGACGTCGGACGGCGAGGAGCGGCCCACCGACACGATCGTGTTCGCCACCGGCTTTCAGGTGACCCCGCCGCCCATCGCGCAGCGCATCCGCGGGCGCGCGGGTGCCACGCTCGCCGACGTGTGGGCTCGCAGCGGGATGCAGGGCCACCGCGGCACGACCGTCGCCGGGTTCCCCAACCTCTTCTTCCTCGTCGGCCCCAACACGGGCCTGGGCCACACCTCGATCGTGCACGTGATCGAGTCGCAAGTGCAGTACGTGCGCGACGCCCTGCGCACGATGGAGCGCCGCGGCCTGGGCGCGGTCGAGCCGCGGCCCGAGGCCCAGGCGGCGTGGAACCGGGCGGTGCAGGAGCGCCTGCGCGGATCGGTCTGGCAGGCCGGCGGGTGCGCCAGCTGGTACGCCGACGAGCACGGCCGCATCACGACGCTGTGGCCCGGCTACACCTTCCGCCTGCGTCAGCTCCTGCGCGAGTTCGACGCGGACAGCTACCGCCTCGAGCCGCGCGCCCCCGCACGGGTCCCCGAGCCCGCACTCGCGTAGCGCCGGGTCGCACACCGCCGGTCGGGTAGAAGATACGGGTGGCCCCCTTCGCGCACCCGTCCGTGCTCGTCCTCGGCGGCGGCGGGCTCCTCGGCGAGGCCTGGATGAGCGCCGTGCTCGCCGGGCTGGCGGACGCGACCGGGTTCGACGCCCGCGAGTGCGATGCCTGGGTGGGCACCTCGGCCGGCTCGATCGTCGCCGCGGCGCTGTCCGCCGGGGTCGACCCCCGCACGCGCCTGGGCGAGCTGCCCGAGCCCCCGCCCCTGCCCGCGCGCGCGGCCGGCGGCCCGCTGCGCCAGGCCTTGGGGCTCGGCCTGGCGGCGGGCGGCGCCGCGGCGGGCCCGCTGGTGGCGCTGGGCCTGCGGGCGAGCGAGCCGGGCGGGGCGCTCGTGCGCCGGGCCGCCCTCGCGCGAGTTCCCGCGGGCCGGCGCTCGCTGGAGGCGCTGGGACGCGAGCTGGAGCGGGCGGGCGCGCGCTGGGACGGGCGCCTGGCCGTCGCGGCGGTGGAGGTGGAGAGCGGGCGGCGCGTGATGTTCGGGACGCCCGGCGCGCCGGAGGCGCCGGTGGGGACCGCGGTCCAGGCGTCCTGCGCGATCCCCGGCGTGTTCCGGCCGGTGACCGTGGCCGGGCGCCGCTACGTGGACGGCGGCGTGTGGAGCCCCACGAACCTCGATCGCGCGCCGGCGCGGCGCGGCACGCGCGTGCTGTGCCTCAGCCCGACCGGCTCGCTGCGCGCGCGCCGCGGTCCGCTGGGCGGGCTCGGCCTGGTGTCGCGGTCGCTGGCCGCCGTGGAGTCGCTGGCGCTGGAACGCCGCGGCGCCCGGGTCCAGGTGGTCGCGCCCGACGCCTCCTCGCTCGCGGCGATCGGGCCCAACCTCATGGACGCGGGCCCCCGCGCCAACGTGATCGCCGCCGGCGTGGCCCAGGGCCATGCGCTGGCGCGCGGAGCCGCAGAGGCGGCGTGAGCCGGCCTCCTCAGGCCACGCGCCGCCGCCGGGTGCCGGCGCCGGCCACCGCGCGGTAGCAGTCCGCCAGCGCGCCGGCGGCCTCGTCCCACGTCGGGAGGTCGCGCGCGAAACGCCGCGCCCGGGCGCCCAGCGCGCGCCGCGCGGCCGGGTCCGCGAGCAGCTGCGCGATGGCCGCGGCCAGCTCGGGCCCGCCGTCCTCCACGCGCACGCTGCGGTGCGCGCCGGGAAGGCCCTGGACCGCCACCGGCGTCGCCACGATCGGCCGGCCGAGGTGCAGCGCCTCGAGCATCTTGACCTTCACCCCGCCCCCGTAGCGCAGCGGGCACACGATCAGGTCGGCCGCCTGCAGGAAGGGCGCGACCGACGCGACCCGCCCCGTCACCACGACGCGCGGGTCGTGCGCGGCGCGTGCCCGCAGCTCCGGGCCCGGCGCGTTGCCCACCAGCAGGACGCGAACGCCCGGGCGCGTGCTCCACACCGCGGGCATGACGTCGTCCAGCAGGTGGCGCGCCGCGTCGGCGTTGGGCGCGTAGCCGTAGTTGCCCACCATCACGAGCCGCGGTCCGTCCCCCGCCAGATGCTCGGTGCCCGCCGGCGTGTCGTCGCCCAGCGCGGAGTCGTGGTCGATCCCGTCGGGCACGACGCGCACGTCGACGGCCGGCGTCTCCTCGACGATCGCGCGCCCGTCCTCGTCGGTCACGGCCACGCACAGGTCGGCCCGCTGCCAGGCGGCGCGTTCGGCGCGCGCCGTGATCCGGGCGCGCGCGTACTCCGCCGCCCGGGCGACTGGATCGCCGTGCGTGTCGGCGCGCAGCCGCCACAGACGGTGCTCCACGTTCTGCTCCCCCAGGACCACCGGTACTCCGGGCTGCGCGGGCACGTGCTGCATGAGGTAGAAGCCCTCGACGTGAACCGCGTCGACGCGCCGGTCGGCCAGGGCGCGCGCCACGGCGGCGCTCGCCGCCTGCGAGCGGTGCCGCGCGACCTGAGGCGCAAGCGGCGCGCGGCGCGGCGCGCCGCCGTCCTGCGCGGCGAAGACGGACACGCGGCCCAGGCCCGACAGCACCGCCGCGCAGGCACGGTCCTCCGCCGGCGTCTTGGACACCGCGATCAGCTCCACGTCCACGTCGGGCACCAGCCGGGTGAGCAGCTCGTACTCCCGCCGCCGTCCGCCGCTGTGCGGCGGGAACGGGAGATGGCAGGTGAGGAACAGCAGTCGCATCCGAAACGACCTCCGCCTACCCCCGGCGAAGCGCTCCAACCGGATGCGCGGCGCGTCAGAGCAGCTTCGGCGCGTCCACCGTGGTGGAGATCAGGCCGATCAGCCCGGCCGCGAACAGCACGCCGCCCACCCCCATGCTCGCGAACAGCACCTTGCGGCTGCTCGCGACGCTCGCGATGCCGTAGAGGAACAGCGAGGCGGCGAAGATCACCGTGTACAGGACGTACTCGTCGCCGGTGTCGTCCAGCTCGCGCGCGCGCCGGAACTCGGCACGCGCCTGCATCCGCAGGGCCCGGCCCTCGCGGCTCTGGGTCGGCGCGACGAAGTGCGGGTCCTGCGCGACGAAGGGCGACTCGACCTCGTCGCCGGTCTCGGCCCACCACTCGACCATCTTCACCAGCTGGGGACGCATCAGCGTCTCCTTCAGGTAGGCCGCGTTGTCTTCGGTCGCCGGGTCCTGCGCGGCGATCGCGAACTGCGTGAAGAGGTTCACGTCCTGCACGAAGACGGTCTCGGCGGCGTTGAAGGCCTGGCTCGCGCGGTCGCTGACCTGCGTCGAGCGGTTGAGCAGGATCACCGAGTCGCCGCTGTAGAGCTCGCCGCGGTAGGCGGCCCAGGCGGTGGCCAGCGCGGCGGCGCCGAGCAGCACCGCGAGGACGACCTGCAGAGTCTCGCTCTTGCTGGCGCCGCGGCTCGGGGTGTCGCCGTCGGGCGTCACGGCGGCGGACACTAGGCGATGGGCCAGTCGTTGCGCCTCCACAGCGGGACGCCGCCATCCACGACGTGGAGGACGTGCTCGACCCCCAAGCGCTGGAGCAGGCCGGCCGCCACCGCCGAGCGCTCGCCGGACCCGCAGATCACCGCGACCGGCTGCCCCGGATCGATCCCCGCGGGCACGTCGCGGACATCGTGGTAGGGCGTGTGGACGGAGCCGGGGATGTGGCCGGCGTCCCACTCGGAGCGCTCGCGGACGTCGAGGACCTGGAGCGAATCGCCCTCCCAGCGCTCGTGCAGCTGCGGCACGGTGATGCGCACGACGCGCTCCACCGGCAACCCGTCCTCGCGCCACGCGCTCATCCCGCCGGCCAGGTGGCCGGCGATCCGGCGCAGGCCCACGGCGGCCGCCAGCGCCGCCGCCGCGCAGGCGTCGGCCTCGCCCTCCCCCACGAGCACCAGCGGCTGCCCGGGCGCGGCGACCCACGCGAGCTTCGTCCCGAAGCCGGCGCGCCGCGACGTCACGCAGACCGCGCCGGGCACGTGGCCCTCGTCGAACTGCAGCTCGGTGCGCACGTCGACGGCGAGGGCGCCGTCCGCCTGGGCCCGGCGCAGCCGCGCGGGAGTCAGCGGCTCGCAGTCCACGCTCCCGTCCAGGAGCGGCCCGCGGTTGAGCGCGACGACGTCGCGGAAGTTCGGCGGCTGCGGGCCCAGCGAGGCGATGGCCTGCGCAACGAACTCCTCCTCGTCGCGGATGCGCAGCAGCGGCTGGTGCGTGCGCTCGAAGCCGATGGTCGAGGACACCTTCATGTCCATGCCGGGACCGCCGCACAGCGACCCGCCGAGGTGCCCGGGCCACACCTCGCAGGTGTCGGGCAGCGCGAGCAGCCGGTCGTGCAGCGAGCGGAAGATCCCGCGCGCGCCCTCCTGCTCGTCCACCGCGAGGTCGGGCCGCGCGACGTCGCCCACGAACAGGCTGTCGCCGGTGAGCACGGCCCACGGTTCCTCGCCGCGCGCGGTGTCGACCAGCGCGAAGGCGGTGTGCTCCGGACGGTGGCCGGGCGTGTGCAGCGCGCGCACCCTCAGCGCCCCCAGCTCCAGCTCCCAGCCGTCGCCGAACGGCTCGTGCGGATAGCCGGCCTGCGCGTCGCGGTGGACGTGGATCGTCGCGCCGGTCGCGGCGACCAGGTGCCCGTGACCGGAGACGTGGTCGGCGTGGTTGTGCGTCTCCAGGACGTGTCCGATCTCCAGGCCGAGGTAGCGCGCCAGGCGCAGATATTCCTCGACGTCCAGGCGCGGGTCGACGACCGCCGCGACGCCCGCGCCCTCGTCGCCCACCAGATACGAGGCGCACCCGAGGTCATCGTGGGTGATCTGCCGGAAGACCATCCACAGCCGTATACCCGCGCACGAAGGCCGGGGCCGCCCCGCGAATGCGAAGCGGCCCCCGCCGGTCGGAATCGCCGCGGGTCTAGGCCGTGATCCAGAGATCCGCGTTGCTGGCGCCGTTGATCTTGTAGAGCGCGGTCCAGGTGGCCGAGTTCGAGCAGGAGAAGCTGCCGCCCGTCCTGCTCAGCCCCTCGTCCACGAAGTTGACCTGGGCGTCGGAGGTGCTGTTGGGTCGGTTGGCGTTGTCGGGGTTGTACGCGTCGCCGGTCACGCTGTCGCCGTTCCCGGAGCCGCGGTAGGTGCAGCTGAACGATCCGACCGACGTGCCGCTGCACGCCACCGTGGCCGAGACGCTCGAGACCTTGAACGTCCCGTCCCACGACTGGCCGTTGACCTTGGCGACCGTGACCGGCCACGAGAGGTTGTTCGCGGTGACCGTGCAGGTGCCGCCGAGGTTCGTCGTGCAGCCCGACCACGAGGCGCTGCTGATGTTGCCGGTGCCGCTGGAGTCGGTCACGTTCCCGGCCAGCGACGAGCCGGTGCACGTCACGTCGACGAAGGTGCTCTCGAACGTCGAGCTACCCAGCTGCGACCCGCTCACGCTGCCCGTGTACGGGCTGCCGGTCGCGGAGCCCTCCCGGATCGTCGTGGCGGAGGCTGCGGCGGCGCTGACCGCGAGGGCGCACAGGGCGACAGAGAACGCCATGGAGATCCTGCTTGCTCGTTTCATGCGAGCGAACCTAGGTAGGGCCCGCGAGCCAGGCAATCGCACATCGGAAGGGCCCCCGTCATCCGTTCGAACGACGTTTGCTCAAGGCTCCTTGACACGAAGGTACGAATTTGTTTCTGTGAGCCATGCCCGAGCGCGCCGAGGAGCTCCGCCAAGCGCTCGGGGCCGAGCGGGTTACGCTCAACCGCTTCGTCGCCGCCGGCCGCCAGTTCGAGATCGTAGGCTGCGCCGGCCGCCGTTTCCTCGCGCCGGGCGTGCGGATGTCCACCGCGGAGGCGACGATCCTCGTGGCCGCCAGCCGCGGCGAATTCGGCTGGCGCACCCGCGAGACCAGTTGTCGCCTGCTCGACCGTGTCGCGCTGTCGATGGGGCTGGGATCCAGCTGCTCCATGCCGCTGCGCGTCGGGCACCAGGTGGTCGGCGCGATTTCCGTGATGTGGCGCCACGAGCGACCACCCATCGACGATCCGGGGCGCCTGGCCGCCGGCGTGGACGCCGGCGTGCTCGCGACGCTGGCCGCGCCGCGCGACGGTCAAGCGCGCGTGCTCGTCTGCCACGAGCATGAGCTGCTCGGCCGCGGGCTGGCCTGCTTGATCCGCGAGCACCTCGGCGCCTACGTCAGCGTGTGCACCTCACTGAGCCGAGCGCTCGCCGCCACCGCGGCGCGACCACCTCAGCTCCTGGTCTGCAGCGAGCATTTCTCGCCCGACCGCTCGCTCGCGGAGGTGGTGGGCGACCTACGCGCAGCCGGCGCCGACGCCCCACTGCTCGTCGTGGCGAGCTGCGAGAGCGCGCACTCGCTGTACGTCGCCTGCCGGGCCGGCGCCGCGGGCTACGTGCCCGGAAGCGCCGGTGGCGCGCAGCTGCTCGCCACGATGCTCTCGCTGCTCGAGGGCGAGCGATCGCTGTCGCTGTCCAGCGACGGGGAGGGCGTCCCGCGCCTGACCTCGCGCGAGCGCGAGATCCTGCGCGGCGTCGATCGCGGCCTCAGCGACAAGGAGCTGGCGCGCGAGCTCGGCGTCTCGATCTCCACGGTCAAGACGCACGCGCGCCGGATCTACGCCAAGCTCGGCGTGAGCTCGCGCACCGCCGCGCTGCACCGCGCGCGCTGCAGCGGCCTGCTGTGAGGCTCGTCTAAGCCAGCAAGCCGAGGCGCTGCGCACGCTGCACCGCCTCGGCGCGGTTGCGCACCTTGAGTTTGCGAAACAGCGAGCTGGCGTGCTCCTTGACGGTGTGCGGAGACAGATGCAGCGACTCGCCGATCTCGCGGTTGGTCGCCCCGGAGGCGATCAGCTCGAGGATCTCGCGCTCGCGCGGCGAGAGCGGCGTCACCGGCGTCTCGGAGGCGGGCGGGAACACGGTCATCCCGAGCCCGACGTCGTGCACCGCACGCGCGACCTCGTCCCCCGACCACTCCTTGGACACGAAGCCCGACGCGCCGGCCTCGCGCGCGGCGGCCGCCGAGATGCGCCCCGCGCCCGAGATCAGCAGCACCCTCGTCATCGGGGAGATCTCGCGCAGCCGCATGCAGATCTCCGCACCCGACTCTTCGCCGACGAACAGGTCGACCAGCGCCACGTGCGGGTCGTAGCGCCGCGCCAGCTCGAGCGCCTGCTCGCCGTTGCGCGCCGCCAGGCAGCGCTCGACCCAGGGCTGGCTGCCGAGCAGCAGGCGAAAGCCCCAGTGCACGACCTCGTGGTCGTCCACCACGAGGATCCGGCGCGCCGGCGCGTCGCTCACGATCGCTCGATGGGCACGACCAAGCGCACTCGCCATGTGCCCTCCTCCTGGACCCCGAACTCCACCACGCCCGCCAGCTGCAGGGCCTCGAAGGCCGCCAGCCGCAGGCCCATCCCCGTTCCGCGGGGCCCGTCCACGATGCCGTCGTTGACCACGTCCAGCAGAAACGCCCCGTCGTGGAGCGCCACGCGCACGTCCACCCGCGTCGGGCGTGCGTGCTTGTGTGCGTTGCGCAGCGCCTCCGCCAGCACGGACTGGGCGATCGGCTCGATGTCGGGGGCGACCCGCACGCCTTGCTCCCAGTCGACGCGCAGCGGGCAGCCGCGGTAACGCAGGGCGAGCCGCTCCAGCTCCTCGCGCAGCGTCGTGTCAGTCGCACGTTTGGCGGGGGCGAGCGGACGCTGGAGGGCCGAACGCAGCTCCGCCAGCGCGGCGCGCGTCTCGGCCCGGCAGCGTTCGCGCTCCGTGCGCGTCAGCTCGCGGTCCGAGCCCAGCGCCAGCGAGACGCCGAACAGGCGCTGGATGACGCGCTCGTGCACGTCGCGCGCGAAGTCGATGCGATCGGTCAGCTGGCGCGCGCGCTCCTGCTGACGGGTGGCCAGACGCGCGCTGGCCGCCAGGGCCGCGGTCTTGCCGAGCATCCACATCGCGTGGCTCTCGGCCTCGGTCAGCTCGAAGTGGCCGCCCCCGCGGTCGGCGATCACCACCCCGAGCCAGCGGCCCGCGGCGGACAGCGGCGTGCACGTCAGCGTCGTGAGCCCGAACAGCTCGGCCAGCTCGCCGGGCACCCAGTAGCCGATGCGATCGGAGACCTCGACGACCCGGTCCTCCGCGAAGGCGCGCTGCGCGATCGGCGCCATCTCCAGCGTGATGTGGACGTGCGCGAACGTCGACGGGTCGACGCCGTAGCCGCCCATGGCGCGCACGCGGTGGCGCGCGTCGTCGTAGAGGAAGAGGACGGCACGTTCCATCGAGGAGAGCCGGCACACCGCCTCGCACAGTCGCTCCCAGAAACCGCTCGGCGCCTCGTCCTCGAGCTCGGAGAGCAACTCGACCAACACGTCGAGGACCTCGACGCGGGGAACGAGGTCGCCCCCGGCTAAGTCGCCGGCGGGTGGATCGGACTCGGATCGGGATCGAGCGAGCATGTCACGTGTCTGGAGTGCGTCCGGGCCTGCCATACGCCACGAACGCGTACCGCGCGTGATGCAGTCCGCACCCGCGTGCCACACGGACGTAATCCGCTCGCCGACGCCGGGCGCGGCGAGCCGGGGCGGCCTCCAAGACCGAAGCATCCCCGCAACGGCCCCACCGCGAAGCGGGCCGGGTGCGCCGATCCCCCCGATCGGGGGGATGTCCCGGCCGATGCCTCATGACCCCGGCATCGGGGCGACCGCCCCTTCGAGCGCGGCGGCGGGGTCCGCGCACTCGAGCCCCTGCGCATGGGCGACGGGCTCGTACGTGACGCGTCCGCCGGCGACGTTGAGCCCGGCCAGGAAGCGGGGATCCGTCGCAAGGGCCCTGCCGACTCCCTCGTCGGCGAGCCGCAGAAGGTACGGCAGCGTCGCGTTGGCCAGGGCGCGCGTGGAGGTGATGGGAAGGGCTCCCGGCATGTTGGCGACGCAGTAGTGCGTGACTCCGTCCACGTCGTACGTGGGCTCCGAGTGGGTGGTGGGACGCGAGGTCTCCACGCATCCTCCCTGATCGATGGACACGTCGACGATCAGAGCGCCCGGCTTCATCGCGGCTAGGTGGTCGCGCTTGATCACGTGCGGCGCGCGCGCGCCCGTCACCAGCACGGCGCCGATGACCAGGTCGGCCGCGGGCAGCAGCTCCTCCAGGGTCAGCGCCGAGGCGAACACCGTGCGGCAGCGTCCCGCGAACAGGGCGTCGAGCTCGCGCAGGCGGTCGAGCGAGCGATCGAGGATCGTCACGTCGGCGCCCAGGCCCAGGGCGACGGTCGCCGCGTTGGTGCCCACGACGCCGCCACCGATCACGATCACCTTGCCCGGCGGCACGCCGGGCACGCCGCCGAGCAGCACGCCGCGGCCACCCAGCGGCTTGGCCAGCATGAACGCGCCCGCCTGGGCGGCGATCTTGCCCGCGACCTCGCTCATCGGCGCGAGCAGCGGCAGGCGCCCGCGCGCGTCCTCGACCGTCTCGAAGGCGACGCAGGTCGCGCCCGACTCGAGCAGGCCGCGCGTCAGCTGCGGGTCCGGCGCAAGATGCAGGTAGGCGAACAGGACGTGTCCGGGGCGCAGGAGCGCGACCTCGGGCGGCTGCGGCTCCTTGACCTTGACGATCAGCTCGGCTTCCGCGAACACCGACGCCGCGTCCGGCGCCACCGTGGCGCCCTGCGAGACGTAGTCGTGGTCGGCGAACCCCGAGCCGGCGCCGGCACCCCGCTGCACGACGACGTCGTGACCGCGGTCCGTCAGCTCGCGTGCGCCCGCCGGAGTCAGCGCGACCCGATGCTCGTCGGTCTTGACCTCGGTCGGAACCCCGATCTTCACGTCGTTCTCCTCGCGCTCAGTAGTGGAGGCGCCGAGCAAACCGCCCGCCTCACACAAAGACAAGCTGTCGGGCTGCGATACTTCCGATCCGGTGGAGTTGGACGAGACAGACTTCCGAATCATCAGCCTCCTCGTCGAAGACGGAAGAGCGTCCTACGCGCGTATCGGCGCCGAAGTCGGACTCAGCGCGCATGCCGCGGCGGATCGCGTGCGGCGCCTGCGCAAAGCCGACGTCATCACCGCCTTCACTGCCGTGGTCGACTTCGAGCGGATGGGACGCGGCCTGGAGGCCTACATCGACATCCGGCTCATGCCAAATACCGACCCGGACCGGTTCGAGGCGCACGCCGGCACCATCGACACGATCGAGGAGCTCGCCTTCGTCACGGGGCGCTTCGACTACCAGGCTCGCGTCGCGTGCACCGACCCCGACGAGCTGGACCGCACGGTGCGCAAGCTGCGCCAGACCGGCGGGGCCGCGCAGACCGAGACGCGCATCGTGCTGCGCTCGAGCAGCAAGGGGACGGTCGCGGCGAAGCGGTGACCCGCGCGAAGCCCCCCTGGTTCAATAGTGGGCGGTAGGGGGAATGACGGACTGAATCCGCAGGGGGGGCAGCATCGGGATGAAGCCGCGTGTAAGGACGCTCGTGGGAGCGATCCTCGTCGTCGGCGCCTGCGCGGGCAGCGCGTCCGCGGCCGGCGCCGAGCCGCGCTACGCGCTGGCCGGCGGCTGCCATGCGCTGCGTTCGCAGGCTTCCGGCGAGACGGTCGTCCGCGTGCAGGACGGCTACCGGACGGCGAACGGGACGCCGACCGCGCTGCGCCTGCGCGCCACGGCGCTGGGGCGATATCTGCTCTTCGACCCCAGTGAGGACTTCCTCGCGGCGGCACCGCTGGGCCGCGTCGAGGCGGCCGGCACGGCGAGCGCGCACGCGGACTGGGAGGTGCGCGAGTCCGGCGCGACGACGTTCACGTTGGTCGACCAGGGCGACCGGCGGGCGCTCGCGGTGTCCGCGGACGGAACCCTGGTCACCGTCGAGCCGGGTACGGCCGGCGCGGCCGAGCGGTTCGAGTTCGTCCCGGCGAGCGGCTGCGCGAAGTTTCCGGAGGCCGAGCTCAACGCCACGGGCGAGGCCGCGCGCGGTACCGCCGCGCACGCCGAGGTCAGCGGCCTCGTGGACGCCCACACGCACCTGATGGCCTTCGAGTTCCTGGGCGGTCAGGCGCATTGCGGGCGCCCGTGGCATCCGTGGGGAATCGCGCACGCCCTGGTCGACTGCCTCGACCACCAGCCCAACGGCGAGGCGGCTGTGCTGGAGAACACGCTCGCCAGCGGTCAGCCGCTGGGGCGCCATCACCCGGAGGGCTGGCCGTCCTTCCAGGGCTGGCCGAGGTGGAACTCGCTGACCCACGAGGGCGTCTACCACCGCTGGCTGGAGCGCGCCTGGATGGGCGGGCTGCGGGTCTTCGTCAACCTGCTGGTCGACAACTCGACGCTGTGCGAGGTCTACCCCCTCAAGCGCAACAGCTGCAACGAGATGGAGAGCGTGCGGCTCCAGATACGGCGCACGCGCGAGCTGCAGGACTACGTCGACGCGCAGCACGGCGGCCCCGGGAAGGGCTGGTTCCGGATCGTCGACGACCCCTTCGAGGCCCGGCGCGTCGCCAACCAGGGCAAGCTCGCGGTCGTCCTGGGGATCGAGGTCTCCGAGCTGTTCGACTGCGGGATCTTCAACGAGGTCCCCGAGTGCGACCGCGCCCAGATCGACCGTCAGCTCGAGGAGTTCCACCGCCTGGGCGTGCGGCAGATGGAGCTGGTCAACAAGTTCGACAACGCGCTGGGGGGCGTGGCCGGCGACGCCGGCAACTTCGGCACCGTGATCAACACCGGCAACTTCTACGAGACCGGCCGCTTCTGGGACATGCGCACGTGCACCGACGAGTCGCACGACCACGAGCAGGCCACGGCGCCGGACGGCGCGCGCGACGTCCTGGTCGCCAACGGCCTGCGCGAGTTCCTGCCCGGCGGGCTGATGCCGCTGTATCCCGACCCGCCGCACTGCAACCAGCGCGGCCTGTCGCCGCTGGGCGAGCACCTGCTGCGGCGGATGATCCAGCGAAGCATGATCGTCGACCCCGATCACCTCAGCGTGATCGCGCGCCGCCAGCTGCTGACGCTGCTCGAGCGCGAGCGCTACTCCGGCGTCATCTCCAGCCACAGCTGGAGCACTCCGGACAGCCTGCCGCGCATCCACCGTCTGGGCGGCGTGGTCACCCCGATGGCCAAGGCGTCGACCGACTTCGTGGAAGCCTGGCGCCAGCTGCGCGAGATCCGCGATCCGCGCTTCCTGTTCGGGCTGGGCTACGGCGCGGACATCAACGGCTTCGCCAAGCAGGGGCCGCCGCGGCCCAACGCGGCGGCGAATCCCGTGAGGTATCCATTCAAGTCGTTCGACGGCGCCGTGACGTTCGACAAGCAGCGCAGCGGCACGCGCGTGTACGACGTCAACGTCGACGGAGTCGCGCACTACGGGCTCTACCCCGACTGGATCGAGGACCTGCGGATCGTCGCCGGACCGGAGATCCTGGCCGACATGGCGCGCGGCGCGGAGGCCTACCTGCAGATGTGGGAGCGCGCGGTGGGCGTTCCCGGACCGGTCGCGCCCCGACCGGGCGACGGTGCGAGCGGAGGCGCGACGCGCAGCACGCCGGCGTCGCGGGCGGCGGCCTGCCGACCGCTGCGCGGGCGCCTCACGCGCTCCGGCCTTCGACTCGCACGGCTCGGATGGAGCGCCCATACGCTGCTGCGCCGCGCCGGCCAGCCGACGCGCCGCGGCGCGCGGGTGTGGCGCTTCTGCGGCCGGGGGCGCGCCGCTCGGGTCGTGGCCGTGCTGACCCCGCGCGGCCGGTTGGCGCTGGTGGCCAGTCGCCACGCCGCGCACCGTGCCCGTGGGGTCGGCCCCGGCGCGCCGGCCCGCCGGCTGCGCAACCGGGCCGCTTCCCTCGGCGCGGGGCTGCTGGCCCGTCCGGCCGGGCGCGGCGCGTCGTACGTGTACCGGGTGCGTGGCGGCCGCGTGCGCTGGGTCGCCGTGGCCGCGCGCGACGTCGGGCGGCGCCGCGAACTGCTGCGCCGCTACGCGCGGCTGGCCGCGCTCGACTAGCCCGCTCGGCTCTGCTTCGCCGCGGACGGATTCGGGCCTACCGTGCGACCGCCGGGTAGGAGAACGCCACCACGTAGAGCTCGAGCGCCAGCAGGCCCTCGGTGGCGGCCGCCGCGGCGGTCGCCTCGCCGGACATCACCGGGACGATCGGGTCCTCACCGGGGAGCACGTCGAATCCCGCCTCGGTCACCGCCGTACGGAACCGCGTGGTGTTCCGGCGCAGGCGCTCGCGCAGCTCGGCGCCGTCCTCGAGCAGGTCGATGACCTTCAGCGACGCCGCCACCACAGGCGGCGCCACAGGTAGGGCCGCGAGCGCTG
>JAPSGI010000014.1 GCA_031177685.1 Solirubrobacteraceae bacterium
GCGGGGGGCGGGGGGGGTCCACCGGGGCGCCGGGGCGCCTGGGGTTACCGCCCCGGCTGGGGCGCCGCCCCCCCAGGCCGGACTCCAGCTCGACCTCCACGAGCTGGTCGTGGCCGAAGAACTCGCGGCGCACCACCCGCCCGTCGTGCGACGGGCGCCCGCCGCCGTCCGGTCGCAGCGACAGCGACACCGACTCCGGACGCACGACCACCTCGGCCGGGCCCGCGAAGCCCGCCTCCACCGGGAAGCGCCCCAGCTCGCACTCCACGTAGCCGTCGCCCGCCGTGGCGGCGGGAAAGACGTCGGCCTCGCCGAGGAACTCCGCCACCCAGCGCGTCGCCGGGCGCTCGTAGACCTCGTCGGGCGTCCCGATCTGCTCGATCCGGCCCGCGCGCATCACCGCCACCACGTCGGCCAGCGACAGCGCCTCCTCCTGGTCGTGGGTGACGAACAGCGCCGTCACCCCCGCGGCGCGCAGGATCGCGCGCACCTCACGGCGCACCTGCGCGCGCAGCGACGCGTCCAGGTTGGAGAACGGCTCGTCCAGCAGCACCACGTCCGGCGATCCGGCCAGCGCCCGCGCGATCGCCACCCGCTGCTGCTGCCCGCCCGACAGCTCGTGCGGCCGGCGCGACTCGTGCCCCGACAGGCCGACCAGCGCGAGCAGCTCGCCCACGCGCCCGCCCCGGCGCTGGTCGCGCCGCAGCCCGTACGCGACATTGCCGGCCACGTCGAGGTGCGGGAACAGCGCGTAGTCCTGGAACACCATCCCCACGCGCCGCCGTTCGGGCGCCACGAAGGTCCCCGGCCCGGCGACGAGCTGCCCGCCCACGACGACGCTGCCGGCGTCCGGGCGCTCGAAGCCCGCCAGCAGGCGCAGCATCGTCGTCTTGCCGCAGCCGCTGGGCCCGAGCAGGGCGGCGGTGGCGCCCGCCTCCACCCGGAGGTCGGCGCCGTCCACGGCGCGCACCGCGCCGAAGGCCTTGTGAAGTCCGCTCGTCTCGATCATCCGAGCCCTCGCCGGGCCGTCAGAATGTAGAGGGGCGGCGCCGAGACGGCGAGCAGCACGAGCGATGGGACGGCACCGCGCTCGAAGAACCCGACGCTCGTGGAGCGCCAGATGTCGGTGGCCAGCGTCTCAAAGCCGATGGGCGCGAGCAGCAGCGTGGCCGGAAGCTCCTTGACCGCGGTCAGGAAGACCAGGGCCGCGCCGGCCAGGATCCCGCCCGAGGCCAGCGGCGCCGTGACCGTCGCGAACGCGACCGGCGCGCGCCGTCCCAGCCCGCGCGCGGCCTCCTCCAGGTTCGGCGAGACCTGCAGCAGCGCCGCCCGCGCCGGCCCCACCGCCTGGGGCAGGTACAGCAGGACGAACGCGGCCACCAGCATCGCCAGCGTCTGGTAGAGGGGCAGCGCGACCCGCGTGCCGAAGAACACCAGCGCCAGGCCGACCACCACGCCGGGCAGCGCGTGCGCCGCGTACGTCGCGCGCTCGATGGCGTGCGGCAGTGCGCCGCGGTAGCGCGCGGACAGCAGCGCCACGGGAAGCGCGCACGCCGCCGCGGCCCCCGCCGCCAGCGCCGCCGCAAGCAGCGAGCGTCCGGCCGCCGCGGTCGTGCCCGCCCAGTCGACCGAGCCGGCGAACGAGCGCGTCGTCCAGTAGCCCAGCACGCCGATGGGCAGCACCACGCCCAGGAACACGACGGCCGCGCACAGCCCCACCGCCGGCCAGCGCCAGCGTCCCAGTGCCACGGTCGGCGCCGGGCGCGCGGTCCCGGGCCCCGTGCGGTGGTAGGCGACCGAGCGCCGCGCCCGCGCCTCCAGCCAGATGACCACCAGCGTGACGGCGACCAGCAGGCAGGCCAGCGAGGCGGCCTGCGCACGGTCGAAGCTCGCGCGGTACGCGGTGTAGATCGCCCGCGTCAGCGAGTCGAAGCGCATCATCGAGACCGCGCCGAAGTCCGACAGGACGTACAGCGCGACCAGCAGCCCGCCGGCCCCCACCGCGGGGCGCAGCTGGGGCAGGACCACGTCGGCGTAAGTGCGCCAGCCCGAACGCCCCAGCCCGCGCGCCGCCTCCTCCAGCTGGGGATCCAGCCGCCGCATCGCGCCGCGGACGGTCAGCAGCACGAGGGGATAGGTGAACAGCGTGAGGCTGAGCCACGCGCCCGCGAACCCGTACAGCGAGGGCAGCCTGTCCACCCCCAGCACGTCGCGCAGCAGGCCCGTCGGGCCCAGCGCGGAGATCAGCAGGTAGGCGCCGATGTAGGAGGGGATGACCAGCGGCAGCACGGTCAGCACGCTCCACATGCGACGGCCGGGCAGGTCGGTGCGCGCGGTCAGCCACGCCAGCGGCAGCGCCAGCGCGATCGCGCTCGCGGTGACCGCCGCGGCCAGGCCCAGGCTGCGTCCCAGGAGCCGCAGCGCCCGGTCGGCGAACGCCGCGGTCAGCGCGTCGCGCCCCGCGTCGGCGACCGTGATCGCCAGGTAGCCGATCGGCAGCAGTGCCGCCGCGCCGACGAGCCCGGCCAGCAGGAGCAGCGGGGCGGGGGCGCGGCGCTGCGTCAGAGAGCCCCCGAGCTCTGTATCGCCTTCTCGGTGCCCTGCAGGTCGTCGAGGTCCGACAGGTCGATGCGCGGGGAGTCGATGCGCGCGAGCGGCACCAGCGCCGGGTCGGGCCGCACGCCCGCGGCCAGCGGGTACTCCTTGGTCTCGCGGGCGAAGTACTCCTGGGCCGGTTGCGAGACCAGGTACTCCACGAAGCGCCGCGCGTGGGCGTTTCGGGCCGCCTCCTTCAGGATCCCCACGCCCGCGACGTTCACCAGCGAGCCCGCGTCGCCCCCGCGCGTGAAGTGGACGCCCACGGGGTACCCCGACCCCTCCTCGGCGATCGCCTCGGCCACGTAGTAGTGGTTGATGAAGCCGACCTCGATCTCGCCCTTGGCGATCGCGTCGCGCACCGCGATGTTGTTCTCGTAGCGCTGCGGGTCGTTGGCCACGATCCCGCGCAGCCAGCGCTCGGCGGCCGCCTCGCCGCGTAGGCGCCGCAGCGCGGTGACGAACGCCTGGAAGGAGGCGTTCGTCGGCGCCCAGCCGATCTTGCCGCGCCAGCGGTCGCCGGCGAACGCGTCGATGCGATCGGGCAGCTCGCGCGCGCGCACCTTGCGCTTGTCGTAGGCGACGACGCGCGCGCGGCCGGAGACGCCGAGCCAGCGCCCCTGCGGCGAGCGCCAGCGCGCGTCGACCGCGCGCAGGACCGCCGGCGGGAGCGGCGCGAGCAAACCCTCCTTCTGCAGCGCGCCCAGCGCGCCCGCGTCCTGGCTGAAGAACACGTCGGCGGGCGTGGCGTCGCCCTCCTCCAGCAGCGTCGCGGCCAGCTCCGCGCTGTCGCCGTAGCGGACGTCGACGTCGAGCCCCGAGGACTTCTCGAAGCGCTCGATCAGCGGGGCGACGAGCTCCTCGCTGCGCCCGGAGTAGACGACGAGGTCGGCGTCCGACCCTCCGCCGCAGGCGGCGAGGGCGGGGAGGACGAGGGCGGCGAGCAGCGCCGCGCCGGCGATTCGCTTGAGGATGGCGGGCCTCCGGAGGCGGTCGGGGGTTAGGGTGCCCTAAGAGTTAGGGCGCCCTAATCGTAGAGCTTTGCGCGAGAATGGGACGCATGGCCGCGCGGATGGTGCACCTCGGCTACGGCAAGTGGGTCCGGGCCGACCGGGTCTTCGCGGTGGTCCCGCTGGAGGCCGGGGAGCGCGGAGACCGGCGGCGGACCTACGTCCACGTCGAGGGTCTGGCCGAGCCGCTCGTCGCCTCGCGCTCCGAGCGCGCCATCCTGGCCGACGTCGAGGCGGCCGTGTCCGAGGCCGCCGGCGTGCCGCGCCGCCCGCGCCGGCGCACCGCCGGCCAGGAAGAGCTCTTCTCCTAGCCGCTACCGGCCGGAGTCGGACTCTCCGCCGCTCTCGGCGCCGGGGACGGCGGGGTCGCGCTGCTTGCGCTCCCACTCCGTCCGCGTCTGCTCGATGTGCTCGCCGAGCTCCTCGGACTCCTGCTCCATGTCGCGCAGGCTGCGCTCGGCGGCTCGCTCCTCGGGATGCTCCATGCGCGTCGACTACCCGCGCGCGGCACGCGCGACTCCTCGTTTGGCTGCGCGAACGCGGGGAAACCACACACCCGTGTCCTTGCGAAAGAGCCGCAACCGCCGAAGCCCGACCGCCAAGCCGCTGGCGCTGGCCGCCGGCCTCGCCGGTGTCGTGGGGCTCGCCGCGGTCCTGCGCAAGCGCAGGCAGGGCGACGACCTCGGCTACGGGCCGCCCAACGAGAGCCACCCCAGCCACGAGACGCTCGCGCCGGCGCGGGCCGCGGCCGGCGCCGAGAGCCGGGACTAGTCGCGCTCGAGGTCCAGCCCGGCGGCCGACCAGGCCTCGATGCCGCCGGCCAGGTTGTAGGCGTCCCAGCCGGCCATCCGAAACGCCTCCGCGGCCATGCCCGAGCGCGCGCCCGTCCGGCAGGCGAACACGACCGGCCGGTCGCGGGGGATCGACTCGGCCTGCTCGTTGAGGTCGCCCATCGCGACGTGGCGCGCCCCGGGGAACCGGCCCTCTTCGAGCTCGGGCGGCTCGCGCACGTCGACGATCAGCCAGTCCTCCTCGCGCGCGCGCCGCGCGACGTCCCGCGGGTCCAGCTCGTGCTCTGAGGCCATGCTTGCAGGCTAGTGGTCGCGCGCCGGATGGGCGAGAATCGCGTCGTGGGCGCATGGAACAGGCGGCCGCCGGCATGGCAGCTGGCGCTGGTGGGACTGGCGCTGCTGGCGGGCGCGGCGACGCTGCTCACCGCGCTGGAGCCGGCCACGCGCCTCGCGGAGCGCAACCTCGCCGTGCAGGCGTCGTACGAGACGGCGGCCGCCCTCGTGGCGTCGCTCGTCGCCTACCTGCTGGCCGGTCGCTACGGCCGCACGCGCGCCCGCCGCGACCTCATCCTGGCCGCCGCCGTTTCGGTACTCGCGCTGAGCAACCTGCTGTTCACCGCGGTTCCGGACATGACGGGCGCGCGCGACGGTCCCTTCGCCGTGTGGGCCTCCACGCTCGGGACGCTGGTGGCCGCCAGCGCGCTGGCGCTGGGCAGCTTCGTGCCCGACCGCCGGCTGCCCTCCCCGCGCCGCGCCGCGGCGGTCGCGGTGGTCGCGGTGCTGGCGACCGTGGCGACGATCGCGGCGGTGACGGGCGCGCTGGAGGACACGCTGACGGTCGGAATCGATCCCGAGAAGGCGCCCGACGAGGCACGCGTGGTGGGAGGCAACGGCGTGCTGCTCACCCTCAACCTGGTCGCCGGGATCGGGTACGCGGTGGCGGCGGCGGGGTTCCTGCGCCGCGCGGCCGGCGACGAGCTGCTGCGCTGGTTCGCCGTCGGGACCCTGCTGGCGGCGTTCGCGCGGTTCAACTACTTCCTCGTGCCCTCGTCGCTGTCGGCCTGGCTGTCGACCGGCGACGTCCTGCGCATGGCCTTCTACCTCGCGCTGCTCGCGGGCGCCGTGCGCGAGATCGGCGCCTACCAGCGCGGCATCGCCGTCATGGCGATGCTCGACGAGCGCCGCCGCGTGGCGCGCGACCTGCACGACGGTCTCGCGCAGGAGCTGGCCTACATCGCCACGGCCAGCGACCGCGCCGCGGCAGGGAAAGCGTCCCCCGCCGGCCTGAGCATGCTGGGCACCGCAGCGCAGCGGGCGATGGAGGAGGCCCGCATGCTGATCGACGCCCTGGCGGCCGACCCGGCGCCGCTGGAGGAGGCGCTCGCGGCCGCGGCCGGCGACGCCGCCGCGCGCGCGGGGATAGCGCTGCGACTGGAGGTCCCCGCCGGCCTCGATGTGCCGCCGCGCACCCGCGAGGCGCTCGCCCGGATCGTGCGCGAGGCGGTCAACAACGCCGCGCGCCACAGCGGCGCGCGCAACGTCCGCGTGACGCTCACCGCGCAGGACGCCCTCGTCCTGCGCGTGGTCGACGACGGCCGCGGCTTCGACCCGGCCGCGACCGACGGCGGCTTTGGGCTGACGAGCATGCGCGACCGCGCGAGCGCCGTCGGCGGCGAGCTGCGCATCGCCTCCCGGCCGGGCGGCGGAACGGAGGTGCGCGTTGCCATCCCGTGAGCGGCCGCCGCTGCGCGTCGTGCTGGGCGACGACCACGCCGCGATGCGCCGCGGGGTGCGCGCCGTGCTGGAGGACGCCGGCTTCGAGGTCGTGGCCGAGGCGCGCGACGCGGCGGGGACGGTGGAGGCCGCGCTGCGCGAGCGTCCCGACGTGTGCCTGCTCGACGTGCGCATGCCCGGCGACGGGATCGCGGCGGCCGCGCAGATCGTGCGCAACGTGCCCGACACGCACGTCGTGATGCTCTCCGTCTCGCTGGAGGAGGACGACGTGTTCGCCGCGCTGCGCGCGGGCGCATCGGGCTACCTGCTCAAGGACATGGACCCGCAGCGCCTCCCGCTCGCGATCCGCGGCGTGCTCGACGGTGAGGCGGCGCTGCCGCGCAAGCTCACGGCCCAGCTCATCGCCGAGTACCGCGGTCGCAGCCGGCGCCGGGCCCCGCGCACGCCCGGCGACCCGCTGACCGAGCGCGAGGCGGAGGTGCTGGACCTCCTGGCGGACGGCCGCCCGCCGGCGGAGACGGCGCGCCGGCTGGGCATCTCGCCGGTCACGGTGCGCCGGCACGTCTCGGAGATCGTGCGCAAGCTGCAGGCGGCCGACCGCGACGACGCGGTGCGGATCGCGCGCGAGGCGCGCGGCGACGGCTGAGGTCAGCGGTCGCTGAGGAAGTCGGCCAGGCGCTGGCGCGAGCGCCGGCGCATGAGCGCACCGACGGCGTCTCGCACGTCGACGAGACGCTCCTCGAGCACCGTGAGCTCCTCGCCGATCTCCATCACGGCGCGCGCGCCGTCCGGCTCGTCGAGGGAGCGCAGGAGCTCCTCGCGCCGCCGCGCCAGCCGCCTCATCTCGGTCTCGACGTGCAGCGCCTCGGCGCACCCGTCGGTGATCAGCGCGTCCAGCATCGCCAGTGCGGGCGGCTCGTCGGAGGCGAGCAGCCGCGCCGCGCGCCGCTGAAAGGCGAGGACCCCGTGGCTCATGCCCCGGCAGCGTCCCCCGTCCGGCGCAGGGGGTCAATGGGCCGCGAGGTCCTTTCTTCGTTCAGGCGATGAACGCGCGTCAGACGACGTCCTGGCGCACGGCGTAGACGGCCGCCTGGACGCGGTTCTCGAGCCCCAGCTTCTCCAGCAGGTTGGAGACGTGGTGCTTGACGGTGGTGGTGCCGAGGTGCAGCCGCTCGGCGATCTGGTGGTTGTCCAGTCCCTCGCCCAGGAGCCGCAGGACGTCGCGCTCGCGCTCGGACAGCGCGGACGGTGGCACCGCCGCCGCCGGGGCCTCGTGGCGCGCGCGCTCGCGCAGGCGCTCGAGCACCTGCTCGGTGACCGCCGGGGAGAGGAGCGAGCGCCCGCTCGTGACGGTGCGGATCGCCGACACGACTTCCTCCAGCGAGGAGCCCTTGGGCATGTAGCCGCAGGCGCCGGCCAGCAGCGCGTCCAGCACGTCCTGGGAGTCGGTCGAGACGGTCAGCATGATCACGCGCGCGTCGGGGCTCGCCGCGAGGACGCGCTGCGTAGCCTCGATCCCGGACATGCCGCCCATGTGGACGTCCATCAGCACGACGTCGGGCTTGGCGCGGGCCACCAGCGCAACACCGTCCTCGCCGCTCGCCGCCCCGCCCACCACCCGCATGCCCTCCTCCTCGAGCATCTCCTTCAGCCCGGCGCGGTAGAGGTCGTGGTCCTCCACGAGGACGACGCGGATGGGGTCGGGCGGCAGGGCATCCATGCCCCTGATTGTGACGCTCCCTACTTCGTGAACTTGAAGTTGGCGCGCTTGACGCTGCCGTCCGCGAGCTCGACGACCAGCTGACGGCACCCCGTCCAGGCCTTGTCGGTCTTCCAGACGTAGACCCACTGGTCGGCCGTCGCGTCGTAGGTGAGGCTGCTGCTGCCCGCGGTCGTCGTCTCGCTGAGCGCGTCCGTTGGCGCTTCGGCGTTGCACGCCATTGCCGCCGACCTCGCCGTGGCCACCGTCGTCTCGGCTCCCTTGCCGGACGTGTTGCTGCCGCTCACCGGGGCCCCGTCCAGGCTGAACTTCACCGGGACGGCGGAGCCCGCCTTGACGACGTTCAGCGTCGGCGTGGCGTCGACCGGCCGGAAGAACCCGGCGAAGTCGTACAGCACGTCGTACGTGCACGTGTCGGTCTCGGTGAGCCCGACCTTGTCGGCGACGGTCGTGCTCGCGATCTTGCCCGTCCCGAACGTCGCGGTGTCCAGCGGCACCGTTCCAGTCGCCGCACCGTCCAGCTGGGAGTGCGCGTCCGAGGCCGTCCAGCTCGCGGTGGCGGCCGAGCCGGCCTTGACCGGCCCGCTCGGGCAGGTCAGTTCCACGTTGGGCTTGGTCGCATCGACCTTGACGTCGCCCGCGGTGGCCGCGGAGGTGTTGTCCGCGTAATCGATCGCGGTGCCGGAGTAGGCGTGCGTGCCCGACGAGTTGAAGGTCGGGTTGGGGGTGACCGACTTGACGCCGCTCCCGGCCTGCCCGCTGGCCAGGTTCGGGTCGCCGTTGTCGCTGAACAGCACGGTCACGGAGTCCTTGAACCAGCCGCCGGCCGCGTCCTCGGGGAAGCGGTCAGTCACCGCGTTGGGAGCGGTCGGCGCCGTCTTGTCGATATTGATCCCCGGCACCGTGGCCGAGTCGCCGTTGCCGGCGTTGTCCGTCGCCGTCGCGCTCGCCGACTGGTTGCGGCCCTCGCCGCTCAGCGTCTGCGGCGTCGGGCCGCAGGTGGCGATTCCGGACGCGAGGTCGTTGCACGCGAAGGCGACCGTGACGCCGGTGTTGTTCCAGCCGTCGGCGTTGGCGGCCGGGCTGGCGGAGCCGCTGATCGTGGGCTTCGTCCCGTCCACCTTGACGGTGACCGACTCGGCGTCCGCGACGTTACCCGCCCGGTCGGCGCAGGTCCCGCTGTTGCCGACGTTCACGCCGGCCGCCGGAGTGTCCGACGACTGCGTGCCGCCGCCGCCGACCGTGTTGTCGCCCGCGGCGACGCCGGACTGCACGGCCCCGGTGTCGGCGCACGAGAAGGACACGGTCACCGGAGTCTGGCTCCACGTCCCGGACGTGTAGCCGCCGGTGTGAGCGGTGATGACGGGCTTGGTCTTGTCGATCTTCACCGGCCCGAAGCTGGCGGAGGCCGGGCTGGCCTCGTTGCCGGCGACGTCCTCGCACGCTCCCTGGCTGGGAACCGAGTGGTTGTCGCCCTCGGTGGTGACGTCGGCGCCCGTGAGCGCGGAGGTCGTGCCGCTTCCGCCGTCGTTGCAGGCGAACGACACCCGCACGTCGTGCTTCGTCCACGTGTCCGCCACGTAGGCCGGGCTGCCGGCGATCAGCTCGACGGCGCTGGAGGAGATGGTCGGGCGCGTGGAGTCGATCTTGAACGGCCCGGCTTCGATGCCGGGATTCGTGTTGCCGGCGTTGTCCTTGACCGCGCCGGAGGCGATCTGGATGGTGTCGCCCTCGGTGGCGCTCGTCTTGGTGAACGAGGCCTGCGTGGCGTCGGCCAGGCCGGACGGCGCGTCCGAGGCGCTGAACCCGGCGGTCTGGATCCCGCGGCACCAGCCGAGGGAGCCCGGCGCGGAGCAGGAGTCCGTGCCACGGACGATCGACGGCGCCGTCGCGTCGCGCTTGATGCTCACGTTCACGGGCCCGGCGCTGCCGCCGGTGCTCGTCGCGGAGCAGGAGTACGACGTGCTCGCCTGGTTCGCCGTGACGTTCTGGTCGACGCACCCCGTCTTGACCAGCGACGCGGGCGACTCGTTCTCGGTGACGCTCCAGGTCAGGCTGACGTTGCTCGTGTACCAGCCGTTGTCGCCGAGCGTCCCGACCACGCTGTGGCCGATCACGGGCGGCGTGCTGTCCGAGGCGACCACGCGCACGTGGCCCTGGTCAGGCGACTTGTCTGCGGTGAGCTGCTGGTCGCCGGTCATCGCGACGGTCAGCGTGCCAGTGGTCCCGACGGGGGTCCCGTTGGCGACGTTCAAGTTCGCGCTGACCTCGAACGGGTTGCCAGCGCATCCCTTGGGCGGCGAGGCGCCCCCGCAGTCGTTGGTGTAGTGGCGCGGTTGGAACTCCACCGCAGTGGTCGAGGCGCCGGCGGAGATCGCGCCGCCCGTCGCCATCGAGTATGCGTTGACGACGTGCGCGGTGCGCACGTTGTCGAGGTTGCCGGTGGCCCAGATCTTGATCTGGAAGGCGTTGTTGCCCACCTTGACCTCCGTCGGGGCGACGACGTTCGAGCTCAGGCTCGCGTCGGAGTCGAGGTCGGCCGCGAGCGCCACGGCGGCGAAGGACATGGCGCATAGGGACGCGACGGCGACTGCCAGGGGCCAGCGCTGGAGCTTCTTGAACGTCTGCATGACGGGGGTTCCTCCCATTCCGTTGGTGCTTCGGCGCACAGGTTCCCGGCGCAAAGCTGCACGGACCATTGGTCACACGGGCCAATTTGCGTTCAGGAGATGAACGCCCGTCTACGGCCGCAGACCGCGCGACCTGGGGCCCGCGGGGAGTTCCTGGAGCACCAGTTCGTGCGCGCGCTGCGCCCAGTCGCACAGCAGCGGGCGGGTGTCGCGCGGGTCGACGACGTCCTCGACGCTGAAGCGCTCGGCGGTGCGGAACGGGGAGCGGACGGCGTCCAGGCGCGCGCGGATCTCCTCGCGCAGGGCGGCCGGGTCGTCCGCCGCCTCCAGCTCGCGGCGGTAGGCCGCCTCGATGCCGCCCTCGATCGGCAGCGAGCCCCAGTCGCCGCTGGGCCACGCGTAGCGCAGGTTCAGTCGCGAGCCGTCGCCGTGGCCCGCGCCGGCGACGCCGAACACCTTGCGCACGAGGATCGACGCCCACGGCACGCGCGCCTGGTGCACGGCGAACAGGGCGCGCGCGCCGCGGCGCATCGTTCCCGCGCGCTCGGCCTCGGTCCCGATCACGAAGCCCGGCTGATCGACGAAGTTCACGACCGGCAGGTGGAACTGGTCGCACAGGTCGACGAAGCGCGCGAGCTTGTCCGACGCCGCGGCGGTCAGGCCGCCGCCGTAGTGCATGGGGTCGGAGGCCAGGACGCCGACCGACCGCCCGTCCAGCCGTCCCAGCGCGGTGATCAGCGAGCGTCCGTGCTGGCGGCCCATCTCGAAGAGGGAGCCGCGGTCGAGCACGGCGTCCAGCACGTCGCGCATCTTGTAGGGCTGGCGGCGGTCGCGCGGGACGACCGACAGCAGCGACTCCTCGCGGCGGTCCGCGGGATCGGTCGACTCGGTCATTGGTGGCGGCTCCCACACGCTGGTCGGCAGGTAGGAGAGGAAGCGCCGCAGCTGGTCGAACGCGTCGTCCTCGTCGGCCGCCTCGTTGTCCACGGCGCCCGCGCGCGTCTGCGCCCGCGCGCCGCCGAGCGTCTCCTTGTCGGGCGTCTCGCCCATCGCCGCCGCCACCACCGGCGGCCCGGCGACGAACAGCTGCGCCGTGCCGCGCACGATCACGCTGAAGTGCGAGGTGACCACGCGCGCGGCGCCCAGCCCGGCGGTGGGGCCCAGCGCGGCGGCGACGACCGGGACGCGGGACAAGTTCTCGACGACCAGTTCAAAGCCTGGAAGCGGCGGCACGTAGGAGAAGCCCATGGTCTCCAGCGTCTTGACGCTGCCGCCGCCGCCGGTCCCGTCCACCAGCCGCACCAGCGGGATGCGCAGGTCGTGCGCCGCGCGCTCGGCCCACACCATCTTCTGCCAGATCGCCGCGTCGGCGGCGCCGCCGCGGACCGTGAAGTCGTCGGCCTGGACGGCGGCGCGCCGGCCGTCGATGCGGCCCGTGCCCACCAGGCAGTTGGCGGGGAGGAAGTCGGTCAGCTCGCCGTCCTCGCCGTAGGTCGCCGCGCCCGCGAGTGCACCCGTCTCGTGGAAGGAGCCCGCGTCCAGCAGGCGGTCGATTCGCTCGCGCACGGTCAGGCGCCCGCTGGCGTGCTGGCGCGCCACCCGCTCCTCGCCGCCCATGCGCCGGGCGAGCTCCTCGCGGCGGCGCAGCTCCTCCAGCTCCGGCTCCCACGTCACGGGCGGCACGTTACAGTCGGCGCATGTGGCGCAACTGGGCGGGAGACCAGCACTGCGCCCCGGTCGCGCAGATGCGCCCCGGGTCCCGCGACGACGTGGTCGCAGCGGTCCGCCGCGCCGCCGACGAGGGCCGCACCGTCCGCGCGGTGGGCGCGGGGCACTCGTTCAGCGACGTCGCGCTGACCAACGGCTACCAGCTCTCGCTCGACGCGCTGGACGCGGTCCTGGACGCCGACCCGGCCGGCGGCCTGGTCCGCGTGCAGGCGGGCATCACGATCCACGCGCTCAGCCGGCGGCTGTGGGACCTCGGCCTGGCGGTGGAGAACCTCGGCGACATCGACCGCCAGTCGATCGCCGGCGCCATCGCCACCGCGACCCACGGGACGGGCGCGAAGCTGACGAACATCGGCGCAAACGTCGTCTCCGCCGAGGTCGTGACGGGCGACGGCGAGGTGATGGAGCTGGACGGCGGCGACGAGCTGCTGGCGGTCCGCGCGAACGTCGGCGCGCTGGGGATCGTCACCGCGGTCACGCTGCGCGTCCCGCCCGCCTTCGTGCTGGAGGGCATCGACCGCCCGGAGCCGCTGGAAGAGGTGCTGTCCTCGCTGGACGAGCGCTTCGACGCCAACGACCACTTCGAGTTCTACTTCTTCCCCTACTCGGACATCGCGCTCACGCGCACCAACAACCGCGTCGACGAGGCGCCCCGCCCGCGCTCGGCGCGCAAGGCGTGGGTGGACGACGTGCTCGTCGGCAACCACGTCTTCCACGCCGCCTGCCTGGCGGGCCGGGTCGCGCCGGGCGCCATCCCGGCGATCAACCGGTTCGTCGCGCGCCAGGTCCGGCCGACGCGCCGCGTCGACCGCTCCTACGAGATCTTCGCCTCCCCGCGGCTCGTGCGGTTCACCGAGATGGAGTACGCGGTCCCGCGCGAGCGCGTCGCGGACGCGGTCCGCGCGGTGCACGACCTGGTCCGCCGCGAGCGCCTCGCCGTTCCGTTCCCCTGCGAGTGCCGGATCGTCGCGCCGGACGACGCGCTGCTCTCAACCGCGAGCGGCCACGCCACCGGCTACGTCGCCGTCCACATGTTCAGGGGGATGGAGTGGGAGCCCTACTTCCGCGCCGTGGAGCGGGTGATGGACGAGCTCGACGGGCGCCCGCACTGGGGCAAGCGCCACTTCCAGACGGCGGACACGCTGCGTCCCCGCTATCCGGGGTGGGACCGCTTCCAGGCGGTGCGCGCGCGGCTGGACCCGGAGGGCCGCTTCGCCAACGCCTACACCGACCGCGTCCTGGGACGCGTGGGCGTCGCGGAGCGAGCGCCGGCCGCCTAGAGGAACGTGCGGCCCTCGCCGCGGTAGGTCGGCAGCTCCTCCACGATCGCGTCGCCGGAGACGGCGTACAGCCGGTCGAAGCGCTCGCACAGCTCGCCCGCCTTGGCGTGACGCAACCACACGCGGTCGCCCGCGCCCAGGTCGCGCGCCGGCCCGCCGAGCAGCGGCGTCTGGACCTCGCCGGCCCCCTCCTGGGCGTCCAGGCGCAGCCCGGCGGGGAGATGGGGGCGGGGGAGCCGCGCCGCGTCGGCCGGCCCGGAGGCCAGATAGCCGCCGCCGAGGGCGGTGGCCAGCGACGGCGCCGGCTTGCGCACGACCGGCAGCGCGAACAGCGCCGCCGGACGCGGCGTGAACGCGCGGTAGGCGTCGAACAGCGTCGGCCCGTAGAGGCCCGAGCCGGCCGCGATCTCGGTGACCGCCGGTTCGCGCGTGGTGGTGTGCAGGCTGCCGGTGCCGCCGCCGTTGACGAAGCGCAGGGGCGCGACCTCGCTGACCGCGGCCACGATCGCCGCCCGCCGCGCGGCCAGCTCGCGCGCCGACAGCCGCTGGATCGCCTGCAGCGCCAGGCCGCGCACGGGCCGCCCGGGCGGGCGGTCGCCCACGCCGGCGATCTGCGCCTCGTAGGCCATCAGGCCGTCGAGCTCCACGGCCGGGTGCGCGACGATCGCGCGCGCCAGGTCTGCCGCCTCGGCGGGCGTGCGCAGCGGCGAGCGCTTGGCGCCGATGCGCACGCGACCGCCCAGCGGCGCCCAGCCGGCGTCCACGTCGATGCAGACGCGCACGGGCGGCGTGCCCGCGCCGGCCGCGCTCGCGATCCAGTCGAGGTGCGCCACCGAGTCCACCATCACCGAGATCCGCGCGCGCGCCTCGCCGCGCGCGAGCTCGCGCAGGGCCGCGCGGTCCACCGTGGGGTAGGCGACCACCAGGTCGTCGAACCCCTCCGCGGCCAGCCACAGCGCCTCGGGAAGCGTGAAGGCGAGTGTCCCGGCCCAGCCCTCGCGGGCCAGCACGCGGGCCTGCAGCGGCCGGCAGCGCACGGACTTCGAAGCGAGGCGGATCGGCTTGCCGCCCGCCCGGCGCTCCATGTCGGCGGCGTTGGCCCACAGAGCGTCGAGGTCGACCGCCGCGAAGGGCGGGTCCAGCTCGGCGGTCGCGCCGTTCAGGCGCTCCAGGTCGCCGAGGGCCGTGCCGGGCGTGCGGACGGCGGTCGCCACGCCTTGACAGTACCGTTGCGTGGGGGGTGAGGAGACGTAAAGGCGGCTAGTATCGGCGCCTCGGGCATGCAAGACCTCGATCGATCGGCCGCCCCGGCAGGGGAGCGGCGCAGGCGCATCGTGACGCTGTCCGTCGCGGGAGCGCTGTTCGCGGCCATCTTCGCCGTCCGCCTGCTCGTCGAGAACCCCGCCGAGCCGATCATGTTCCTGCTGGCGCTTCCGATCGCGCTGGTCGGCTTCGAGCTGGGGATGGGCGCGGGGGTGCTCGCGGGCGCCCTCGGACTGGGGCTGTTCGCCGCGTGGAACGAGCTGGGCGAGAACGAGCTCGGGGCCTTCGACTACGCCGTGCGCGCCGCGACCTTCGTCGTGGTGGGCGGCGGCATCGGCCGGATGTCCGAGCACCGGCGCGAAGCCGTCGACGCCGTCGAGCGCTCCAACGCGAGCCTGCGCCACGCCAACGAGGACCTCGACCACTTCGCCTCGATGGCCGCGCACGACCTGCGCGCGCCGCTGTCCGTGGTCGCGGGCTTCGGCGCGCTGCTGCGCGACCGCTACTCCGACCGCCTCGACGCGCAGGGCGTCGAGTTCCTCGGCTACATCGCGGATGGGGTGGCGGAGATGCAGGAGCTGATCGACGGGATGCTCCAGATCGCGCGCAGCGGCGCGGCGGGGCTCGAGGTGACCGACGTCGACACGCGCCAGCTGGTCGGCGACGTGGTGGCGGGCTTCGACGACGAGCTGGCCGGTCGCGACGTCCGCGTCGCGGTGGAGGAGCTGCCGGTCGTGCGCGCGGACCCGCAGCGGCTGCGCCAGGTGTTCGTGAACCTGCTGTCCAACGCGCTGAAGTTCGCCGACGATCCCGCGCTCGTCGAGATTCGCGCCGAACGCAACGGACGCGCGTGGAAGTTCGAGGTGCAGGACAACGGCATCGGCGTCCCGCCCGAGCACGCCGAGCGCATCTTCGATCCGCTGCACCGGGTCGAGACGGACCGCCGGGGCGTGGGCATCGGATTGGCGGTGTGTCGGCGCATCGTGGAGGCGCACGGCGGGGACATCGGCGTGCGGCCGGCGCCCGAGGCGGGCAGCGTGTTCTCGTTCACGCTGCCGGACGAGCCCACCGTCGCGCCGTAGCTTTCGCTAGGCTTTCGCGCTCGAAACCAGCCGAATCCCGCCTGCCACGGCACGCGGGAACGGGGGAACCGCAGGACCCGACGGGTCCGGGGCGAATCGCAACAACGGTTGCGTAGCGCGATCTCTTTCCGCGCGAGCCCGACAGCTAACCCCGTAGGCGCCGGAAGAGAAGGGGTTTCAACTGTTCCGAGACAGCCGGGTCCCGCGCCGTGCGGCATTCGCCGCAACCGTCGCCCTGCTCGCGGTGGCGCTGCTGCCCACGGCCGCGCAGGCCGGGCTGGGCGACCGCAGCCTGCGCGTGGGCAAGCGCGGCGCGGACGTCCGCGCGCTGCAGGGGTACCTGGACGCGGCCGGCTACACGCTGACCCAGAGCGGGCGCTACGACCGCCGCACCCGCGCGCGCGTGCAGGCTTTCCAGAACGACCACGGCCTGCGTCCCACCGGCGTCGTCACGCGGCCGCTGGCGCGCATGATCCGGCGCGCGGCCACGGCACCCCCCGGGTACGGCGGCACGGCCTTCGACCCCGATCCGCCCAAGCCGTCCGGGCCGGTGCCCGCCGACCTGAAGATCGTGCCGGGCAACCGCGCGAAGGTCCTGCCCGACGGGACCGCGGCCGCGCCCGCCAACGCGCCGGCCGAGGTCAAGCGGGTGATCGCCTCGGGCAACGAGATCGCCACGCTCCCCTACAAGTGGGGCGGCGGTCACGGCAGCTGGCGCGACACGGGCTACGACTGCACGGGGTCGGTGACGTACGCCTTCCGCACCACCTTCCGCCGCGGTCGCTACCCCACCTTCGGCTACTCGGACTGGCAGCTGCCGGGCGAGGGGAAGTGGGTCACCGTCTACTCCAACAGCGGCCACGTGTACGCCGTCATCGCCGGCCTGCGCTTCGACAGCAGCGGCCTGCGCGTCGCCGGCTCGCGCTGGACGAGCCAGGAGCGCTCGGCGGCGAGCTTCGTCGCCCGCCATCCGGCGGGCTTCTAGACGCGCGGCGGCTGGCGCGGAGGGACCGCGGCGTCGTCGCGCCGGTCGGCGACGATGAACATCCACACCAGGGAGAGGATCAGCCCGACGATCCCCACCAGCATGAGGATGAGACCCACGGTTTCGATGTTGACGTCCTGCGGGTTCCAGGTCACCGCGTAACGGAGGATCGCCCCCACGGCGACCAGGAAGAGGGACGCGCCGATGCTCATGGCCGGAGCGTACCCCGGCATTAGGATGGGAACCCATGGAAGCGCTCGCCGACCTGTACGCGGTGCCGCAGGAGCACCTCGACTTCCGCGACACGATCCGGCGGATCGCGCGCGAGCGGGTCGCCCCGCGCGCGGCCGAGATCGACGAGAACGCCGAGTACCCGCACGACATACGCGAGCTGTTCGCCGAGCACGACCTGTTCGGTCTGCCCTTCGACGAGGAGCACGGCGGCACCGGCACCGGGACGCTGATGCTCAACATGGCGATCGAGGAGATCGCCAAGGTGTGCGCGTCGAGCGCGCTCATGCTGATGGTGCAGGAGCTCGGGACGCTGCCGATCCGCCTGTTCGGCTCGGACGAGCTCAAGGACCGCTTCCTGCCGCGCTGCGCGTCCGGCGAGTGGACGCCCGCCTTCGCGCTCAGCGAGCCGGAGGCCGGCTCGGACCCGGGCGGGATGATCACGCGCGCCGTGCGCGACGGGGACGAGTGGGTGATCGACGGCACGAAGAACTGGATCACCAACCTCGGCATCGCCGACTTCTACGTCGTCTTCGCCGTCACGGACCGCGAGGTCGGCCACTCGCACGGGATCACCGCCTTCGTGGTGGAAGCCGACCGGCCCGGGTTCTCCGTGGGCAAGCTCGAGCACAAGCTCGGGATCCGCGGGTCGCCGACCGGCCAGCCGATCTTCGACGGCGTGCGCGTCCCCGCCGAGAACCTGATCGGGAACGAGGGGGAGGGGTTCAAGGTGGCGATGGCCACGCTCGACCACTCGCGCCTGGGGGTGGCCGCGCAGGCGCTGGGGATCGCCCAGGGCGCGGCCGACTACGCCGCGGCCTACGCGCAGGAGCGCCGGCAGTTCGACAAGCCGATCGCGGCGTTTCAGGCCATCGCCTTCAAGCTGGCCGACATGGAGACGCAGTGCGCGGCCGGGCGCGAGCTGCTCTACAAGGCGTGCGCCAAGGTGGACCGCCACGAGCCCGACATGGGCAAGTACAGCGCGATGGCCAAGCTGTTCTGCTCGGACACCGCGATGAGCGTGACCGTGGAGGCGGTCCAGGTCCTCGGCGGCTACGGCTACGTCAAGGAGTACCCGGTGGAGCGCTACCTGCGCGACGCCAAGATCACCCAGATCTACGAGGGCACCAACGAGATCCAGCGGCTCGTGATCTCGCGCTCGCTCTCGCGCTGAAGGGGACTACGCGATGCGGCCGGTGACTCCAAGGGCGATCGCGGGATCGGCCGCGGCGGCGCTGTGCTTCGGGATCGCCTTCATCTCGCTGGCCAACGGGTTCTCGTCCTCGTTCCCCGTCCAGCTGGTGCAGTGGGCGGCGGTCCTCGCGGCCGGCGCGCTCGTGATCGCGTTCCCGCTGGTGACGATCGCACTGCGCATGGCCGACTGGCGCGACCCCGCCTCCGAGCGGGAGTTCGAGGCGATCGTGCAGCGCTCCGAGCGCCTGGCGCGCGACGACCTGGCGGTGGAGCCCGACGAGATGGACTTCATGGACCTCGATCCCTACGACGACGCGGAGTTCGAGGAGCTGGTCGGCGACGCGCTGGACGAGCTGCCCGACTGGGCCCGCCGCGCCCTGGAGCGCAACGTCGCCATCGTGATCTCCGACGGCGGCAGCCGCGCCGGCGCCTACGGGCTCTACCACGGCGACGGGGTGGCCCGCGACGACGTGGCCGACCGCATCGTCATCTACCGCGACACCCTGCGCCGCGACTTCGGCCACGACGCCGATGCGCTGCGCGCGCAGGTGGTGCGCACGGTCCGCCACGAGCTGGCCCACCATCTCGGCTGGGACGAGCTGGGGGTGCGGGACCTCGGGCTGTGATGGTCGTGATGACACCCGACGCCGGCGAGGCGGAGATCCAGGCCGTCGTCGAGCGGCTGGAGACGACCGGCGTCCACGTGATGGTGCTGCCGGGCGAGCTCACCACTGCGATCGGTGCGATCGGCGACCCGGAGGGCGTGGCCGAGCTGGGCCTGGAGGGGATGGCGGGCGTGGACCGGGTCGTGCCGATCTCGCGGCCTTACAAGCTGGCGTCCTCCGAGCTGGCCCACCACGAGCCGACGGTCGTGGAGGTCGACGGGCGCCGGGTGGGCGGCGGCGACACGTTCTGCCTGATCGCGGGGCCATGCACGGTGGAGTCCTCGGAGCAGACGCTGGCGGTCGCGGAGACCGTGGCCGCCTCCGGCGCCTCGCTGCTGCGCGGCGGGGCGTTCAAGCCGCGGACCTCTCCGTTCGCCTTCAAGGGGCTGGGCGTCGAGGGGTTGTCGATCCTGGCCGCCGCCCGCGCGGCGACCGGGCTGCCCGTCGTCACCGAGCTGCTCGACAGCGCCCACGCGGACGCGATCCACGAGTACGCGGACGTGGTGCAGATCGGGGCGCGCAACATGCAGAACTACGCGCTGCTGGAGGTGGCGGGGAAGCTGGGAAAGCCGGTCCTGCTCAAGCGCGGGCTGTCCTCGACGGTCGAGGAGCTGCTGCAGGCGGCGGACTACATCCTCAAGGAGGGCAACGAGGCGGTGATGCTGTGCGAGCGCGGCATCCGGACCTTCGAGACCGCCACGCGGTTTACTTTGGATCTCTCGTCCGTGCCGTGGCTGAAGCTGCACTCGCACCTGCCGGTGATCGTGGACCCCTCGCACGCCTCGGGCGACCGGCGGCTCGTGGAGCCGTTGTCGCGCGCCGCGGCCGCGGTGGGGGCGGACGGCGTGATGGTCGAGGTGCACACGGACCCGGAGGCGGCGGTGTGCGACGGGCCGCAGGCGCTGTACGCCTCCGCCTTCGCCTCGTACGCCGCCTCCGTCGCGGCGCATGCTTCACTGGTTGGGAAGCGGCTGGCGTAGGTCCTCTTAACGGGGTAACGGCGGCATTCAGGGGTTGGGTCCGGGGGTGGCGGCCGACCCGCGCGCTCGCCGCCCCGCGCAACGCCCGGATTCCCCCGCGCTCCCCCCGCGCGCAACACGCGATTTCCCCGGGTGTCGGGTCTCCGCGGCTGGCCGAGGGCGTTTTGTTGCAGAGGCGTGTTGTTTCGGCGCGCGGGCTTTTGGATGCTGCGGGCATGGCCACGGTCGACCGTCATGCCGCCGCGGAGAGTCACATGCGCCGCCTTCTCGAATCCGAAGGGCTCCCGCCGCCGGACGAGGTCGAGCACCGCGAGACGGAGATCGTGCTGCTCTGGAACGGGCCCGAGGTGGCGGTGGTCATCGAGCTCGACGAGCTACCCGGCTGAGGGTCGCCTGGACGTCGTCCGGCTCGTGCGCGACCTGTTCGTGCGTGAAGCGCAGGACGGTCAGGCCGGCGGCGGCGTGCGCCTGGTCGCGGCGGCGGTCGCTGGACTGCTGGGACGGCGTGCGGTGGTAGCGCAGGCCGTCGGTCTCGACGATCAGGCCGAGGTCCGGCCAGTGGAAGTCGACGGTGTATCCGTTCACTCGCGCGCCGGTGTCCGGCAGCGGCAGCCCTGCCCGGCGCGCGAGCGCCAGGAATCGCCGCTCGAGCTCCGACTCGGTCAGTGCGAACGTCCGGCGGTCGAGGATTCGCCTCAGCGCGGCGGTCCCGGGCCGCTGAACTCCGGCATCCAGGGCGGCCCGGAGCGTCTCGGGGTCGATGAGGTCTCGCTTGTCGGCCTCGTTGATCGCCCTCTCCAGCCGCCCGCGGTCGAGCGCGGCGGCCAGGTCGATCAGGGTGGCCGGCGGGGTGGTGACGGGGATGCCGGCGCACCGCGTCACTTCGCTCTCGCCGAGGGCCGTCCGGCGGTGCACCCGGATGCCCACGCGCCGCTTCGGCCGCCGCCCGGATGGCACCGAGACGTCAATCTCCCGCGTCCGCTGCGGCGCGATCTCCCACAGGGCCGCGGCGCTCCCATGGCTCAGTACGGCCCCGTCCCCACACGTCAGAACGGCCGCCATCCATTGGCCGTGCGCCGTCAACTCCGGCCGCCCGACCGCGTACACGTCCGGCCGGACCGGGTGCAGCCGCCCCCGCTCCACCCTATGCCGGATCGCTTCGCGCCCAAAGCCCATCGCACCAAGCTGCGCCCGACTCACCACCCCGTGCTGGGCCCGGACCAGCGCCCACACGGACGATTGGAGCGTTTTGGGGGTCATAGCCCCCAATAGGGTCCAGTGACTGTGGATTCGCCCCGGCGCTAGGGTTCTCCGCCTACGAAAGGGGAGGGCTCTATGGCCGAAGCAGTGATCGTCGATGCCGTTCGGACGCCGATTGGGCGTGCTTTCAAGGGGTCGTTGCGTCATGTGCGCGCGGATGAGCTGGCGGCGGTGCCGCTGCGGGCGCTGCGCGAGCGCAATCCCGAGGTGGACTTCGGCGAGACCGATGACCTGATGATGGGCGCAGCCTCTTCGATCGGCGAGCAGGGCTACAACGTGGGGCGCAACGCGGGGCTGCTCGCGGGCATCGACCACCACGTGCCGGCGACGACGGTCAACCGTTTCTGTGCCTCCTCGCTGCAGACGATCCGCATGGCGTTCCATGCGATCCAGGCCGGGGAGGGGGACCAGTACGTCGCGGCGGGCGTGGAGTCGGTGTCGCGGGCCGGTCTGGGCGCGGGGATGCCCGACGAGGCCAAGCACCCGCAGCTCGCGGGCGGCGACGGTTCGCTGTTCGACGTCTACATCCCGATGGGCCTGACGGCGGAGAACGTCGCGCAGCGCTGCAACGTCAGCCGCGAGGCGCAGGACGAGTGGGCCGTGATCTCGCAGAACCGCGCCGTGGACGCGCAGGAGTCCGGGCACTTCGACAAGGAGATCGTGCCCGTCGACACGCCGGCCGCCACGGAGAACGACAAGGAGGGCAACGAGGTCCAGGTCGAGGCCGGCACGATGACCAAGGACGACGGCCCCCGCCCCGGCACCACGATGGAGAAGCTCGCGGCGCTGAAGCCCGCCTTCCGCGAGGACGGCACGGTCACCGCGGGCAACGCCTGTCCCCTCAACGACGGCGCCGCCGCGGTCCTCGTGATGTCGCGCGAGAAGGCCGACGGCCTCGGCCTGAAGCCCAAGGCGCGCATCGTCGCCTCCTCGGTCGCCGCCATCCGTCCGGAGATCATGGGCCTCGGCCCGCTTCCCGCGGTGGAGAAGGTGCTCGCCCAGGCCAACATGACCATCGACGACCTGGACGTGCTCGAGCTCAACGAGGCGTTCGCCGCCCAGGTCGTGCCGTGCCGCGACGAGTGGGGCATCGACCCGGACAAGCTCAACCCGTTCGGCGGCGCGATCGCGCTCGGCCACCCGTTCGGCATGACAGGCGCGCGGATCATGACCACGCTGCTCAACGACCTGGAGACGCTCGACGGGACGATCGGCCTGGAGACGATGTGCGTGGCCGGCGGGATGGGCCAGGCGATGATCGTCGAGCGGCTCAACTGAGTCTCGAAACACAGACGTTTATCTGAGACCGATCGATGGTAGGTCGGGTAGTGGTCCGCCATGGCCGAACGCGGCGCCACACCTCAGGTCTCTCCGACGCGCAGGCGGGCGCTGAACGCGGTCCGTTCGCTGTTCAGCCCCCTGCTGCCGGACGACTACCTCGAGCTGATCAACCCGCTGTGGTCCACGCGCGAGCTGCGGGGGCGGATCGAGCACATCCGCCCGGAGCGGGGAAACGCCGTGACGATCGCGATCCGCCCGGGTCACGAGTGGCCGGGGCACCGCCCGGGCCAGTACCTGCGGGTCGGCGTGGTCGTCGACGGCGTCTTCCACTGGCGCGCGTACTCGCTCACCTCGGAGCCGAAGAGAGACGACCGCTGCATCGCGATCACGCCGAAGCTGGTCGAGGCCGGCAAGGTCACGCCCTACCTCGTCAACCACGCCAAGCCGGGCGAAATAGTCCGCCTGGGCGGCGTCGAGGGCGACTTCACACTCCCTGACCCGCCCCCCAGCCGGCTGCTGTTCATCAGCGCCGGCAGCGGCATCACGCCGATCATGAGCATGCTGCGCGCCCTGGACCGCGCGGACGCCATCGGCGACGCCGTCCTCCTGCACTCGGCCCGCACCGAGCGCGACATCATCTTCGGCGACGAGCTCGAAGCGCTCGACCACAAGCACCAAAACCTGCGCCTGCACCTCCAGCTGACCCGCACGGCAGGCCGCCTGCACCCCACCGACCTCGACGACCTCTGCCCCGACTGGCGCGAGCGCGAGACTTTCGCCTCCGGCCCCGGCGAGCTGCTCGATGCGCTCACGGAGCACTGGGAGCGCGAGGGCGACCCGCAGCGCCTGCGCATGGAGCGCTTCCAGCCCAAGCTCGGGCTCGCCGAGGAGGGGGAGGGGGGCACGATCCGCTTCCTGGAGAGCGATTGCGAGGTCGAGTCCGACGGCGCCACGCCGATCCTCGTCGCCGGGGAGGAGGCGGGCCTGGAGCTGCCCTACGGCTGCCGGGAGGGCATCTGCCACACGTGCGTGGGCAAGTTGCGCTCCGGCCGCGTACGGGACATGCGCAACGGGAAGGTCTACGGGTCGGAGGGCGAGACCGTCCGCACCTGCATCAACGCACCCGAGGGACGACTGGAGATCGAACTGTGACGACCACCGAAGTGCAGAGCCCACTGGCGCGCCTGACCGACGAGCAGCTGGAGGAGCTGGGCCGCGAGCTCGACGCGATCCACGACGAGGTCTACGACGACCTGGGCGACCGCGACCGCCGCTACATCACTGCGATGATCGACCTGCACCGGCGGCTGGCCGTCCTGGCTCGCGTGTCGCTGCTGGCCGCTCGCTTCAAGCCGGCGTGGGTCCTCGGAACGACCGCGAACTCCGCGGCCAAGATCCTCGAGAACATGGAGCTGGGCCACAACATCCTGCACGGCCAGTGGGACTGGATGAACGACCCGCACATCCACTCCACGACGTGGGACTGGGACACCGCGTCGACCTCGGAGGCGTGGAAGCACTCGCACAACTACGTGCACCACACCTACACGAACATCCTGGGCAAGGACAAGGACCTCGGCTACGAGATCATGCGGATCGATCCGCACCAGCGCTGGAACCCGGTCTACCTGCTGCAGCCCTTCTACAACCTGGTGCTGATGGCGCTGTTCGAGTGGGGCGTCGCCCTGCACGACCTCGACTTCGAGGCGATCCGCAAGGGCGAGAAGCCCAAGGAGAAGGTGGTCGAGGAGCTCAAGGGCATCGCGGGCAAGGCGCGCAGCCAGATCGTCAAGGACTACGTCGCGTGGCCGCTGATCTCCGCGCTGGCCGCCGGGGCGACGGCCGCCGGGGTGGAGCACGTGCGCGCGACGCGCCGGCGTCGCGGCCTGCGAGGGCGGCTGCGGCGCGGCAACCCGCTCGCGGAGGCCGTCGCGGCCGGGCTCACGGAGGCCCGCCGCACGTTCCGCGCCACCGCCAAGGCCAACGCGACCGCCAACGTGGTGCGCAACGTCTGGGCCTACGCGATCATCTTCTGCGGGCACTTTCCCGACCAGACGTACACCTTCACCCAGGAGGAGGTGGAGGACGAGTCCCGCGGCGGCTGGTACGTGCGCCAGCTCGTCGGGGCGGCCAACATCGACGGCGGCCCGTTCTTCCACGTGGCCAGCGGCAACCTGGGCTTCCAGGTGGAGCACCACCTGTTCCCCGACATGCCCAGCACGCGCTACGCGGAAATCGCGCCGCGCGTCAAGGACGTCTGCGAGCGCTACGAGCTGCCGTACAACTCGGGACCGTTCTTCAAGCAGATCGGCATGGTGCAGCGCACGATCCTGCGGCTCGCCTTCCCGGGAGGACGGCCGCGCCCCAAGCCGGGCCCCTACCGGCGCGAGCACGGGCGGACGGCGTCCGTCGAGGGCAACGGGTCGCGGCCCCAGCGCCACCAGGCGCCGGGACCGGACGGCGCCGGCCCCGAGCAGCGCGACGCCGGCGTGCGCGTCGAGATGCCCTAGCCCGTCAGCTCGGCCAGCGCCTCGTCCAGCGCCGCCGCGGCGTCGTCCACCGGCGGGTCGAGCTCGCGGTCGGCCAGCAGCCCGAAGAACACGCCGCCGTCGTAGGAGAGGATCCCCACCGACAGACCCTGATTGGGCGGGTTCAGGGGGACCGCGGGGAAGACCTCGCGCATCTGGCAGCCGCCCAGGTAGAAGGGCTGCTGGGGTCCGGGGACGTTGGAGACGACCAGGTTGCAGGCGCGCACGCCGCCCATCGCCCGGACCATCATGGCCGAGATCGCGGGCGGCGCCCAGCCGGTCGCGCCCACGATCATCGCCCCGGCGCGCACCGCGGGCGAGTCCTTGAGCTCCTTCATCGTGCGCGAGACGGCCCGCAGCCGCTCCACCGGGTCGGGCTCGCCGACCGGCAGGTCGGCGAACACCGTCGAGATCCGGTTGCCCAACTCGCCCTGCTCGTCGGGACGCCGCACCGAGACGGGCACCAGCGCCACGGGCTCCCCCTCGATGCCCGCCGTTCCGGAGAACAGACGACGCAACATGCCGGCGACGACGGCCAAGAGCGCGTCGTTGACCGTGCCCCCGGCGGCCTTGCCGGCCGCCTTCAAGGGCGCGAGCTCAGAGCGGGCGACCGCGAAGCGCCGGTTCGGCGAGATCGGCCGGTTCAGCGGCGTCATCGGCGCCTGCGGGCGCGTCCGCGCCAGCTCGGTGGCCAGCTCGGTCGCGCGCATCAGGTCCTCGGCCGCCTTGCGCGGGCTGGTGTCCAACGCGCGCCTGGCGGTCTCCAGCGTCAGGCGCTGGGCGCGCACGAACGGCGTCGCGGCCAGCCGCGCCAGGTGGCGGCGGCGATCGTAGGGGCGCGGCTCCCACTCCCCCGGCCCCTCGACCTCCATCGGCTCGGGGGTGGGGTCGAGCAGCACGGTGCCCACGTCCACGGCGGCCACCCCGTCCACCAGCGCGTGGTGCATCTTGGGCACCAGCGCCACCCGACCGCCGGCCAGGCCGTCCACGACGTGCAGCTCCCACAGCGGGCGCGAGCGGTCCAGGCGCCGCGACAGCTCGCGCCCCACGAACGCGCCCAGCTCCGCGTGGCCCCCCGGCGCGGGCAGGGTCGTCTGCCGGACGTGCCACTCCAGGTCGAAGTCGCGGTCGTCCACCCACACGGGCTGGGTGAGGCCGCCCGGCAAACCCTCCTCGAGCCGCTGCCGGTAGCGCGGGATCAGGTGCAGGCGCTCGCGCAGGCGCTCCAGCACCGCCGCCGGCGCCACCCCCGGCCCGCCATCGAAGACCAGCGCCGCCGCGACGGCCATGTTCACCGGGCCGCGCTCCGCCGCGAGCGAGGCGCGGTCGGAGGGGGAGAGCGGCTCCGCCATGGGCCCGCGTCAGCGGGGAGGCATCCGCAGCGCGCCGTCGAGGCGGACGACCTCGCCGTTGAGCATCCGATTCTCGGCGATGTGCTGGACCAGCGCCGCGTACTCCGCGGGCGCACCGAGGCGCGCCGGGAACGGCACCTGGCGGCCCAGCTCGTCGCGCTGCTCCTGCGGCAGCGCGGCCAGCAGCGGCGTGTCGAAGAGGCCCGGCGCGATCGTGCACACCCGCACGCCGGCCGGCGCCAGGTCGCGAGCCGCCGGCAGCGTCATCCCCACCACGCCGCCCTTGGAGGCCGAGTAGGCGATCTGCCCGACTTGGCCGTCGAAGGCCGCGATCGATGCCGTGTTGACGCACACCCCGCGCTCGCCGTCCTCCTGTGGCTCGTTGGCCAGCATCGCCGTGGCGGCGAAGCGCAGGACGTTGAACGTCCCGATCAGATTGATCCGCACGACGGTCTCGAAGGGCAGGCTCTGGTGCGGACCGCGCTTGCCGGCGATCTTCTCCGCCCAGCCGACCCCGGCGCACGAGACGGCGATGCGCAGGCCGCCGTCGCGGCCGGCCGCGGCGGCGACCGCCGCCTCGACCTCCTCCTCGTTGGTGACGTCGGCCTTGACGAACTCGGCGCCCAACTCGTCCGCCAGCGCGGCGCCCTTCTCCTCGTTGACGTCGGCGATCGTCACCGCGGCGCCCAGCTCGGACAGGCGCCGCGAGGTCGCCTCGCCGAGTCCCGACGCGCCGCCCGAGACGAGCGCGCTCGCGTTCTCGATCCGCATGGAGCCGGACCCTATACCGCGCGCGCGAGGGACAGGCCGAACAGCGTCTCCGCGTCCGTCCAAGTGCGCTCGAGCTCCATCCCGGCCGCCGCGCAGTCGGCGCGGATGCGCGCGGGCGTGAACTTCGCGCTGATCTCCGTGCGCAGCTCCTCGCCCGCGGCGAACTCCACGCGCAGGTCGAGGTCGCGCACCCACACCGAGCAGCGCTCGCGCGCGCGCAGGCGCATCTCCACCCACTCCTGCTCGCGGTCGTAGAACGCCACGTGGTCGAAGGCGTCGGGGTCGAAGTCGGCGCCAAGCTCGCGGTTGATCACGTGCAGGACGTTGCGGTTGAACGCCGCGGTGACGCCGCCGGGATCGTCGTAGGCGGCCTCGATCGTGGCGGGGTCCTTGACCAGGTCGGTGCCCACGAGGAAGCGGTCGCCGGGGCGCAGCATCGCGCGGACCTCGCGCAGCAGTCGGCGCCGGCCCGCGGGCGGGAAGTTCCCGATGGTGCCGCCAAGGAGGGCGACCAGGCGCGGTGCCGCGCCGCCGGGCGCCGGCACCTCGTGCAGGTGGCGCTCGAAGTCGCCCACGACGCCGTGCACGACGAGGCCGGGGTAGTCGGCCACCAGCTCGGCCGCGGCCTCGCGCACCATCCGCTCCGAGACGTCCACCGGCACGTAGCGCCGGGCCGGGTCCATCGCGTCCAGCAGCATCCGCGCCTTCAGGGCGGACCCCGATCCCAGCTCCACCAGCTCGCCCGGCCCGCCCGCCGCCGCGACGATCTCCCCGGCGCGCGCCGCGAGGATCGACCGCTCGGCCCGGGTCGGGTAGTACTCGGGCAGCTCGCAGATGCGCTCGAACAGCTCGGACCCGCGCGAGTCGTAGAAGTGCTTGGGCGGGATCTCCTTGAAAGGGCGCGTGAGCCCGTCGCGCACGTCGTCGGCCAGCCGGCGCTCGGCTGCCGCGTCGAGGTGGACGTCGACGACGGGGTTCACGCGTCCCTCGCGATCCGCACGCCGGCGAAGATCTGGCGGCGCTGCGGGTGGTCCCAGTTGCGGAAGGTCGGCGTGGCCACGCGCCGCGCGCTGGCCCAGGAGCCGCCGCGCAGCACCCGGTAGCCGTCGCCGAAGAAGACCTCGCTGTACTCGCGGTAGGGGTGCGCCGCGAAGCCGGGGTAGCCCCCGAACTCGCTCGCCGTCCACTCCCAGACGGAGCCGACCAGCTCCAGCGTCCCCCGGTCCCAGGTCGCCGCCCTCTCCCACTCGGCCTCGGTGGGAAGGCGGACCCCGTGCGCTCTGGCGAAGGCGTCGGCCTCGAACCAGGAGACGTGGACGACGGGCCTGTCGGGGTCCAGCGGCTCCCAGCCGCCGCCGCGCCACTCGCGCCCGTCGCCCGACCACTGGAGCGGGTGCGTGATGTCGTACTGCTCCTTCCAGTGCCACGCCTCGTCGCTCCACCACTCGCGGCGCTCGTACCCGCCGCCCTCGGCGAAGCTCAGCCACGTGGCGTTGGTGACCGGCGTGCGCCCGATGCGGAAGGGCGCCAGCCGCACCGGATGGCGCGGGCGCTCGTTGTCGTAGGCGAATCCCTCGGGACCGGCGCCCATCGCGAACGTCCCACCCGGGACGTCGACCAGCTCCAGCCCGGTTCCGCGGGCGTGCACGCGCGCCTCGCGCTCGGCGGGGCACTCCAGCCGCGCCAGGCCGAGCGTCTGGAGCATCGTCTCGTTGTGCTGCAGCTCGTGGCGGAGCGACAGCTCGTGCAGCACGCCGTCGCGGGGGCCGTGGCGCTCGGTCGCCTCCAGCGCGCGGCCGCGCACGTCGTACAGATACTGGCGCGCCGCGGGTGGGCGCAACAGCGGCAGCTCCCCGCGCAGCGGGCGCGGGGTCTCGAAGGCGTCGTAGACGTCGGCGAGGTCGCGACGGACCATCGGCTCGCCGCCGAAGCGGTGCACCAGCCACAGGTCCTCGAAGGCGGCGATGTGTCCCAGGTCCCAGACGAGCGGGCTCATCAGGCTCGAGTGCACGCGCTCGAGCTCGGCGTCGGGCAGACCGTCCACCAGCCCCAGGGTCCGTTCGCGCGCCCGCTGCAGCGCGTCCACGACCTCGACCGTCATGCGCGCACTATCTCGTATCGCAGGAACAGCTCGCCACCCGCCTCCAGGACGCAGACCGGATGCAGCGCGAGCGGCTCGGGCAGTGGCACGCCCTCCACGGCGGTCGGCGCGGCCGCCCCGCCGGCCAGCTTGGGTGCGAGTGTGAGGAACAGCTCGTCCACCGCCTCCTCGGCCAGCAGCCCGCCCAGCACGGTGGGGCCGCCCTCGCACAGCACGGAGCGCACGTCCCAATCCGCCGCCAGCCGGCGCAGGACGCTGCGGAAGGTGAGGTCGGCCGCCGGGACGCACACGACCCGCACGCCGGGCCCCGCGCCGTCCAGCCGCTCCCCGGCGGACGTGAACACGACGGTCTCCTGGTCGGGGTCCTGCAGCAGGCCGCTGTCCACGGGGAGCTCGAGCGTGCGCGTGACGATGCAGGCGAGCGGATCGGGGCGCAGGCCCTCGCGCTCGCGCGCCGCCCGCAGCTGCGGGTCGCGCACCAGCCGTCCGTAGCGCTCGACGCGCACGGTCCCGCTCCCGACCAGCACCGCGTCGACCTGCGTGCGCAGCCGGTGGAAGACGGCGCGGTCGGCCTCACCCCCCAGCGGCCCCGAGCGTCCGCCGAAGGACGCCTTCCCGTCGGCGCTGGCGACCATGTTGGCCACGACGTAGGGTCGCCGCGCCGTCGCGCGCTCGCCCAGCCGCAGACCGGCGACCGCTTCCTCCGTCGTCGTCGTCCCCGGCTCCGGCAGCAGGCGCCGCATCTGCATGGCGAAGGAGCCTAGATGACGATAGGGTCGTGGCCGGTGAAGCTTGGAAACCTGAGCCGGGGGGAGTGGATCGCGATGCTGGGGGGCCTGCTCCTCGGCATCTCCGTGTTCGTCAAGTGCTACGAGGCGCGGCCCGAGAACCCCAACGCCACCCTGGACGCCGGCGCCGGCGGCGTGTGCGGCGACCACACGTGCTCCTACTTCCAGGTCCACGGCATCGCGCGCTGGCTGATACTCGCGGCGGCGATCGCGCCGTTCATCCTGGCCTGGATCATCGTGCGCGAGCACCAGCTGTCCTGGCCCCGCGGGCAGATGACCTCGGTCGTCGCCATCGCCGCGCTGGGCATCGTCTTCTACATGGGCATCGTGGACCGCCCGGGCGAGCCCTCCGGCGACATCGAGCTGGAGATCGGCTGGTACGGGATGATGCTGGGCGCGCTGCTCATGCTGGCCGGGTCGGTCATGCGCCAGCAGGAGAGCGAGATCAAGCGCAAGCCACCCGGCACGCTTTGACGGTTCGCGCGAACCCTTGATCCCTCCCGACCCCTCAGGGCGCCGGCCGGACCGCAACCTGGCCCTGGAGCTGGTGCGCGTCACGGAGTACGCCGCGCTGGCCGCTGCGCGGCTGGTCGGCATGGGCGACAAGGAAGCGGCCGACCAGGCCGCCGTGGACGCGATGCGGATGATGCTGGAGACGGTGCGCATGGACGGCGTCGTGGTGATCGGCGAGGGGGAGAAGGACGAGGCGCCGATGCTCTACAACGGCGAGCACATCGGCGACGGGTCCCCGCCCGAGGTCGACATCGCCGTGGACCCGCTGGAGGGAACGCGGCTGACCGCCCAGGGCCGCCCGGGCGCCCTGGCCGTGATCGCGCTGGCGCCCCGAGGGACCATGTTCGACCCCGGGCCGATCGTCTACATGGAGAAGCTGGCCGGGTCCTCGGAGGTGGCGGACCTGCTCGACCTCGACCGCCCGCTGGGCGAGACGGTGTCGCTGGTGGCCGAGCGCAAGGGGATCGACGTGCGCGACGTGATGGTCGTCGTCCTGGACCGCGACCGCCACCAGGACGGGATCCGCGAGATCCGCGAGGCCGGCGCGCGCGTGCGCCTGATCACGGACGGCGACGTCTCGGCCGCCCTGACCGCGGTCAGCCGCGACACGCCGGTGGACCTGCTGTGGGGCATCGGCGGTACGCCCGAGGGCGTGCTGGCGGCGGCGGGCATCAAGGCGATCGGCGGCCAGCTGGTGGGGCGGCTGTGGCCACGCGACGACACCGAGCGCCAGGCTGCCCTGGACGGCGGCTACGACCTCGACCGCCAGCTGGGCGTCGACGAGCTGGTCGCCGGGGACGACGTGTTCTTCTCCGCCACCGGCGTGACGGAGGGCGACGTCCTGCAGGGCGTGCGCTACGAGGGCCGCGGCGAGCACGCCACGACCGAGTCGATCGTGATGCGCTCGCGCTCGGGCACGGTGCGCCGGATCCACGCGCGCCACGACCGCCCGAAGCTGCGCGAGATCACCGGCGGGCAGCTGTACGGGTAGGCGCGAAGCGCCCGACCCGCGACTGCGCCAGGTCCAGCCGCGCCAGCGAGCGCAGGAACCCGTGCGTCACCACGACGTGGACGCGCGACTGCGTGTTCGCGTAGACCAGGCGCGATAGCCGCGAGGCGATCGCCGGGTAGAAGTTCGCCACCTCGACCGTGACGTGCACGGTCACCTCGCCGCCGTCCGAGGGCGCGGAGCGGCGCACGTCGATCTCCAGGTACCCGTCGCCCGAGCGCCCCCGGCGCGCGACCAGCAGCCCGCGGTCGATGCGCCAGCGCACGCGGCCGCGCGTGCCGTCCATCTCGTACTCGGGCGCCCGGAAGCGCAGCAGCGCGAAGGGCCGGGTGAGCAGCACGACGAAGCGCTCGGCCGGCGTGTACTCGACCCGCACCAGCCCGAGCGTCACCCGCGAGAGGAAGCGCCAGTAGGTGCGCGCCAGTCGCTCCAGGTGCTCCGGCGTCCAGATCTGGTTCACCCGGTCGGCCGGGAGCACCAGCTCGGCGGCCTGGACCGAGCGCACCGCGCCGCGCGCGTCGGTCTCGGTGTGCTGGGGCGCCGTCACGATCCGCGCCCGCGCCACCACCGGGTGGCGCAGCATCCGCACGACCGCCACGGCCGTCCGGGCGGCGACCAGCCCGGCGGCCGCGAGCGCGACGATCACCCATCCCGACATGCGGGCGGGAGCATCGCAAGCCGGCGCGGCCTACGCGACCGCGACGAGATCTTCGACCGGCGGGAGGTGCGGGCGCGAGAGGTGGTAGCCCTGGCCGAAGGCGACGCCCAGCTGGCGCAACGCCCGCAGCTCCGCCGCGGTCTCGATCCCCTCGGCCACGATCGTGGCGCCGATCTCCGCCGCGAAGGAGATCAGCGCGGTGGCGAGCGCGCGGCGCGGCCGGTCGCGGTGAACGCCGCGCACCAGCGACTCGTCGAGCTTGATCATGTCGGGCTCCAGGCGCAGGATGTGGCGCAGGCTGGCGTACCCGGCGCCCGCGTCGTCGACGGCGATGCGCACGCCCGCCTCGCGCAGGTGGCGCAGCGCCGCGTTGAGCTGATCGTAGTCCTCCACCGGCGCCTGCTCGGTGATCTCCAGCACCAGGCGCTCCTGGTCGAGGTCGCACAGCGCGTCCAGCAGCCGGTCGGGCTGCAGCGCGGTCTCCGGGGAGACGTTCAGCGAGACCCAGATCGCCTCGTCGAGCTCGTGCGCCGCCAGCCCGGTCGCCCGGACGGCCGCGAGCTCGAGCTCGGTGCGCAGGTCCACGCTCGCGGCGTCGTCGAACCACGGCACCGGGCTCTCGACCAGCCCGGCGTCGAAGCGCGCGAGGGACTCGACGCCCACCACGCCGCCATCCTCCAGCCGTACGACCGGCTGGAACACCGCCACGGGACCGCCGCCGGCGATCGCGCCGCGGATGCGCCGCTCGCGCCGGCCGAACTCGTCGTCGTGCCGGCGCTGGTGCTCCAGGCGCGACGCGAGCTCGCTGACCACGTCGCGCGCGACCGGTCCCGAGAGGCTGGACTCGCCGCGCATGGCGGCGTGGACGGCCGCGACGATCTCCTCCAGCGCGGAGCCCTTGACGACGTAGCCGACGGCTCCGGCGCGCAGCATCTCCAGCGCGATGGCCGGGTCCTTGTGCGCTGTGAGCGCGACCACCCGCGTCTCGGGCGCGCACGCGCGGATGCGCTCGGTCGCCTCGACGCCGCCGCCGCCCGGCATGCGAACGTCCACCAGCGCCACGTCCGGGCGCTCGCGCTCGGCCATCACGACGGCCTCGGCGGCGTCCGCGGCGGACGCGACGAGCCGCAGCGCGGGGTCGCCCGCGACGACCTCGCCCAGCATCGCGCGGAAGCGGGGGTCGTCCTCGGCGATCAGAACGCGTACCGGCTCCGTCACCCGTCCGTTCCCTTCCTCCCGGTTCCCCTGCGACTCCATCCGTGGCCTCCTTCCTCGGATGCCGTCGGCTCCTTGGCGGGAGATTGAAGCACCGGAGCAGGCGTTTGTCACATGCGCAACAACGCGACCGTGGAGCCGGCCGCGAGCGGGCCGTCCCCGGGCGGGACCAGCGCGAGGCCGTCCGCCCCCACCAGCGAGGACAGGATGTGCGAGCCCTGGGGGCCGGTCGGAGTCGCGACGAGCACACCGGAAGGGTCCGTCGTTAACGCGACCCGGACGGCCTGCTCGCGGTCGCGCGAGCGCTGGACGTCCGCGGCGAGCCGCGCGCTGCGCGGCGCCTCGGGCTGCGCCCCCTGCAGCGCGCGCAGGGCGGGACGCGCGAACAGCGAGAAGCAGACGGCGGCCGAGACGGGGTTGCCGGGCAGGCCGAACGCCAGCTTCCCGTCCCGCACGCCGAACCAGACCGGCTTGCCGGGCTTCAGCGCGACGCGCCAGAAGCGCTCCTGCACGCCCAGGGCGTCCAGCGCCGCCTTGACGTGGTCGTGGCGACCCACCGAGACGCCGCCGGAGATGACGAGCAGGTCGGCCGCCTGCAGCGCGCCGCCCAGCGCCGCCTCCGTGGCCGCGCGGTCGTCGCCGACGTGCCGCGCGGCGACGATCTCCGCGCCCGCGGTGGCGGCCAGCGCCGTGAGGACGGTCGCATTGGAGTTGTGGATCTGTCCGGGGGCGAGAGGCGCGCCGGGCGCGACGAGCTCGTCGCCCGTGACGACGATCGCCAGCCGGGGGCGGCGCGCGCAACGCAGGGTGGCCCGTCCGGCCGCCACGGCGGCGCCCAGCTCGCCGGGGCCGAGCGTCGTGCCGCGTGCCAGCACGACCTGTCCCGCGCGCACGTCCTCGCCGGCGCGGCGCACGTTCGCGCCCGCGGCCACGTCGCGGTCGAGGACCACGGCGCCGTCGCGCTCCTCGCTGACGTGCTCGAGCGGCACGACCGCGCCCGCGCCGGCGGGCACCGGCGCGCCGGTGGAGATCCGCACGGCCTCGCCCTCGGCCGGACCGCGCGCGGCCGGCCGCCCGGCGCGCGCCTCGTCCACCACCCGCAGCGCCCGGCCGGCGGGCCCGGGACGGACCGCGAACCCGTCCATCGCCGAGTTGTCGAAGGGCGGGACGTCGGCGCCGGCCGTCACGTCCTCGGCCAGCACGCGGCCGAGGGCGTCGCCCGCCGCGAGCTCCTCGTCGCCGAGCGGCGCCGGCACCGCCGCGGCGACGGCGGCTCGCGCCTGCGCCAGTGTCAGGAGCCCGCTCACAGCGGCATTCTCGCGCGCGAACCGCCCCACGGCGTCCCCGTCCGCTGCGATGATCGTGTCCCGATGCTCGCTCGCTCCGGTCCTCGACGCCCCCGTCCGCTCGCCGACCCCGTCGTCGCGGCGCTCGCCGCCCGCACGGACGACGTGGCGCGCCGCTGGCTCGTCGCGCTGGTCGAGGGCCGCCCGCTGGAGGATGCGGCCGCCCTTCCGCTCGGCGAGATCGCCGCCGCCGGTCCCGCGCTGTGCGAAGCCGTCCTCGACGCGGTCGCGTCCGATCCGGCGCTGGCCGCCCTGGCCGAGGGTGCGGGCGAGGACCATGCCGCGCTGTTCGCGCGTCTCGCCGGCGCCGGCGGCGGTCCTGCGCTCGTCGGCGCGGCGGAGGCGCTGCGGCGCGCCGTGCTGCAGTCCGCGGAGGACGAGCTGTCGCGCTCGGAGTCGCACGTCCTCGCCGACCTCTCCGACCGCCTCGCGCACGTCTGCGCGCACCTGGCCGCCGCCGCGATGGGCGCCGGCGCGACGGACGGCAAGGTCGCGTCGCCGCGCCCCGTCGACCTCGTGCCGACGCAGCCGGAAGAGCCGCCGGCCTCCGCGCCGCTCTGGCTGGCCGCGCTCGAACGCCGCCTGGCCGACGGGGGACGCTTCGCGCTGCTGCTGGTGGAGCTCGACGGCGCCGAACGGCTGCGCCTGGCCGAGGGCGAGGAGGCCGCGCGCGAGCTGTTCGCGCGTACGGGCCGCGCCGTGCGCGGGGCCCTGCGCCGCGTCGACCTGCTGGCGCACGAGGACGACGGGCGCATGTGGGTGATCGCCCCGGACGCCGCGCGCGCCGGCGCGGGCGCCCTGGCGGACCGTGTGGCCACGGCCGTGGAGAGCGCCGCCTCGGCGCGCGGCGTCCCGCTCACGGCCTCGATCGGGATCGCGCTGTTCCCCGACGACGGTCGCGACGCCGCCGCGCTCACGGGCCACGCCGAGGAGGCCACCCTGGCGGCCCGCGCCGCCGGGGTTCGCGTGGCGGGCGAGCCCGACGACCGCCCGTTCGCGAGCGGCCCGCGGCTCGTCCACTGAAGGACGGCCGGGGTCAGCGCGCGCGTTTGAGCGCGACGCGGCCGACGGCGATGGCGCCGACGTAGTCCTTGCCGTTGAAGCGCAGCGCGCGCGACGCGGGCATCGTCAGGTCCCACGCGGCGCCGTTGGCGTAGGGGCCGCGGTCGACCACGGGCGCGCGGATCGTGCGGCCGCGGTAGTAGAACTCGATCAGCGTCCCGCAGGGCAGCGTCTTGTGGGCCACGCCCACGGTCGCGCGCGTCAGGATCGTCCCGCAGGCCGTCCGCGTCCCGTAGAAGCCGGGACCGAAGTGCGTCGCGATGGCGGCGCCGTACACCGTCATCCGCGCCGTGGGCGCGGTCGCGCTCGCGGCGGCGGCCGCCCCGGAGGCGATGGCGCGCAGCGTCACGCGTCCCATCCGGTCGGCCTTCCAGGCGGCGGCGAAGGCGCCGCGAGACCCGGCGCGCGCCGTGGCGACGGTGACCCAGCCCGCGGCGGGATCGCGGCGCTGGACCAGGACCGTGGTCCCGGCGCGCGCCGCGTCGAGGTGCCCCGAGATCCGCTGCCGGCGTCCGAGCAGCGCGCCGCGCGCAGCGCGCAGCGAGCCGGCGGCCGCTTCTCGTGCCGGAGCGTCGCCAGACTGGCTCGCGGCGCCGGGCTCGGGCGCCGCCGTGCCGCCGTGGGCGGGGGCGGCGGCGGGCAGGGCGGCGCCGGCGCTCAGGCAGAGCGCGGCGGCCAGCGTCGCTTTCGCGGTGCGCGTCTTCATTCGCTTGTGCTCTCGTTCCTGCCTACGGGGTGAGCTGACGGGCTCGCGCGCACGCCTCTCGAGGCGCGGGCGCTACGACACGACAGGTGTCGATTCGCCCCGGCGGACCGCATGGTCCGCAGTGGGTCCCCCGCCCGGCGCGCCCAGGGACGCACCGGTTCGGCTGGAGCGCGGCAGTATACGTAACCCCTGGACGGGAAGCCCGGCGGCTACGGGCGGGGGAGGCGCTTCACGGCGCCGCGCAGCGCCTTGGCGCCGAACTTCAGGCCCAGCTCGGCGAGCTCGCCCGCCGCCTGGATCGCGGTGCCGACCAGCTCCACGCCCTCGGGCGGGCTGGCGGGCCGCTCGCCCGGCGTGGAGCTCGCCGCGTCCGTGGCCGCGGACGGCCGCACGCCCCGCAGGCGCGCCTCCGGCTTCGTCGCAGGCTTGGTCGGGGGCTTCGGGGTCTTCCCGTCGCGCCGAGCGCTGCGCCGCTGCGGGCGCTTGGCGGGCAGGCTGCCGAGGACCTCCCCGCCGCGCTGATCGTCGCGATCGGTCATCCGCGACACATCATCGCGCAAAGAGCGGGTACTCCGTCAAGCGGACCCTGGTCGTTGCCGATTGGGAGAAAGATGCTGCACGGCGAGGCGCAACTTGAAACGAAGTACCGCGTTGCACGTAGTGGATACAAGGCGCCTCGTTGACTTCAAAAAGTAAAGCGCCTATCATGAGAACGTATGTTTGAGTGGGGCGGACTGGCTTCAGCCGCCACCTCTCATTGACCCCCCAGCCGTGACGCGCGCGCACCAGCGCCCGGCTCGAGAAACGGAAAGCGATGTCTGTAGCGGAACTGCAAGAACTGGAAGAGATCAAGGGGCTGATCGTCAAGGGCCAGCAGCTCGGCGTGCTCACGCACGCCGAGGTCGATCAGGCCGTGGCCGAGCTCGACGTGGACGAGGGGGACGTCGAAGAGCTCAAGGGCTGGCTGGAGCGATCGGAGATCGAGCTCGTCGACGACGTGGACCCGGCGCTGGCCGCGGCCAACGAGGTCGAGCGCGCCCCCGACAAGCGCGGGCGCCGGCGCGCCAAGACGCCGCTGGACCTCAAGCCGGACATGACGACCGACTCCCTTCAGCTGTTCCTGAAGGACATCGGCAAGGTGCGGCTGCTGACGGCGCAGGAGGAGGTCGACCTGGCCAAGCGCATCGAGCGCGGGGACCTGGACGCCAAGCAGAAGATGGTCGAGTCCAACCTGCGGCTCGTCGTCTCGATCGCCAAGAACTACCGCAACCAGGGTCTGCCGTTCCTGGACCTGATTCAGGAGGGCACGCTGGGCCTGGTCCGCGCGGCGGAGAAGTTCGACTACCGCAAGGGCTTCAAGTTCTCCACGTACGCGACCTGGTGGATCCGCCAGGCGATCGCGCGCGCCCTGGCCGACAAGGCGCGCACGATCCGCATCCCGGTCCACGTCGTCGAGAAGCTCAACAAGATCGGCCGCGCCGAGCGCAAGCTGGTCACCGAGCTGGGGCGCGAGCCGACCGCCGAGGAGATCGCCGACGTCACCGGCATCGAGCCCGAGGAGGTCGACTCGATCAAGCGCTCCGCGCAGGCCCCGGTCTCGCTCGAGAAGCCGGTGGGCGACGAGGAGGAGTCCGAGTTCGGCCAGTTCATCGCCGACGAGCGGGCCGAGTCGCCCTACGAGCGGGCCGCCGAGATCCTCACCAAGGAGGCGCTGCGCGAGGCCCTGGAGAACCTCTCCTACCGCGAGCGGCGCGTGCTGGAGCTGCGCTACGGGCTGGGCGGGGAGCACCCGCGCACGCTCGACGAGGTCGGGCGGACGTTCAACGTCACGCGCGAGCGCATCCGCCAGATCGAGAACCAGTCGCTCAAGAAGCTGCAGTCGCTGGCGGAAGCCCAGAAGCTGCGCGACGTCGCGTAAGCGCGTCCAAATACGTCCAGGGGGCTAAGGCGCTCGTGGCCGGGCGCCGATGCTCCCTGCGATGTTCGACGTAGACGCCTGCCTGCACCACCTGATCCAGGTCGAGGGCTCCGACCTGCACCTCAAGGTGCCGCTGCCTCCGCACGTGCGCGTGCACGGGCGCCTGGCGCCCATCCCGGACACCGAGCCGCTCACCCCCGACGACACCAACGGGGCACTGCGCAAGATGCTCACCGACTCCGAGCGCTTCGACGAGTTCGACCGCGAGGGCGAGGTCGACTTCGCCTACGCGATCCCCGGCCTGGCGCGCTTCCGCGTCAACGCCTTCCGCCAGCGCGGCTCCATCTCGCTCGTGTGCCGCGCGATCCCCTTCTCGATCCGCTCGGTGGCCGAGCTCAACCTGCCGCCGGCGATCACGGAGCTGGCCGAGGAGGAGCGCGGCATCGTCCTGCTCACCGGCACCACCGGCTCGGGGAAGTCGACGACGCTGGCCGCGATCGTCGACCACATCAACCGCAACCACTCGCGCCACATCGTCACGATCGAGGACCCGATCGAGTACCTGCACCGCGACCGCACCTCGATCGTCAACCAGCGCGAGGTCGGCTTCGACACGACGAGCTTCAAGCGCGCCCTGCGACGCGTGCTGCGCCAGGACCCCGACGTGATCCTGATCGGCGAGATGCGCGACGAGGAGACCGTCCACGCCGCGCTGTCGGCGGCGGAGACCGGCCACCTCGTGCTCTCCACGGTGCACACCGTGGACGCCACCGAGTCGATCAACCGCCTGCTGGACTTCTTTCCGCCCCACCAGCACGACCAGGCGCGGGCGATGATCGCGGGCACGCTGAAGGGCGTCGTCTCGCAGCGCCTGGTGCCGACCGTCGACGGGAACGGCCGCGTGGCGGTCTGCGAAGTCCTGCGCATGACCGGGCGGGCCCGGGACATGATCAAGGACCCGGCGCAGACCAATCGCCTTCACGAGGTGATCGAGGAGGGCGAGTACTACGGGATGCAGACCTTCGACCAGGCCCTGCTGGAGCACCTGCAGGCCGGCCGCATCTCGATGGAGACGGCGCTGCGCGCCGCGACGTACCCGCACGACTTCAAGCTGCTCGTCTCCGCCGACGGGCGCCGCGGCACCTCGATGGACGACCTCCAGGACGCCACCGAGCGCGCCGCCGCCGTCCCGTCCTCTTGACGTACCCTCCGGGGAAACGTCTCGGAAAGGACTGATCTCGCGTGCAGACGACCCTGGCCCAGTTCAACGAAGTCGAGTCTCAGAACGCCTTCAGCCTGCAGAACTCCAAGCTGCTGAAGGTCGAGCTCAACCAGGTCACGATCCAGGCCAAGCTGGGCTCGATGGTGGCCTACCAGGGCGCCGTCACGTTCGAGCACGCGGGCTCCGGGGGCATGGGGCGGATGCTCAAGAAGGCCGTCACCGGCGAAGGCCAGAGCCTCATGAAGATCACCGGGGAGGGCGAGGTCTTCCTGGCCGACCAGGCCCAGGACATCCACCTCATCTACCTCGAGGACGACTTCATCACGGTGAACGGCCCCAACCTGCTGGCCTTCGACACCGGCATCGACTGGGACATCAAGCGGGTCGAGGGCGCCAGCGGGATGATGGGCGGCGGGCTGTTCAACACGGAGCTCAAGGGCACGGGCTGGGTGGCGATCCTGTCCGACGGCCCGCCCGTGCTGCTGAACGTGGCGAGCGCGCCGACCTTCGCCGACGCGCAGGCCGCCATCACGTGGTCCTCGGGCGTGACGACGTCGATCAAGACCGACGTCAACCTCAAGACGCTCGTCGGCCGCGGCTCGGGCGAGACGATCCAGATGGCCTTCGCCGGCCAGGGCTGGGTGCTCATGCAGCCCTCCGAGGGGCGCATCGCCGCGGCGGCCACGGCGGGCGGCGGCGGCGGCGCGGGCGGCGGCCTGGGCAAGCTGCTCAGCGGCTGAAGGGCCGCGCCGGCTCAGGCGAGCGAGCCCGCCGGGGCCAGCCACACGGACTCGAACTCCATGACGTCGGCGAGCGTGTCGTAGTCGCGGTCGTAATGCAGCACCGCGGCTCCGATCTCCTGTGCCGCGGCGGCCACGATGTAATCGACGAGCGGGATGCGTTGCGCGCCGGCGGAGCGGCGCGCCAGCGTGCGCATCGCCGCCTCTGCGGCACGCAGGACCGCCCGGGTAAGCGGCGCGGGCCGCACCGCCGAAAGCGCTTCTGCCAGGCTGTCGAAGCTCTCGCCGCTGCGCGCGGCGAGCAGGATCTCGAGCCGTACCGCCGGAGACAGGCGCAGGCGGTCGGCGAGGATCGCCTCCGTCCACCTGCCGCGCACCTCTGCGTGATGGCCGCGCGACCACGCTGAAGTGTCGACGACGAGCGGCAGCTCGCCCCACGGATCGGGGCTACTCGGCCCGCCAGGCACGCCGCTTGCCTTCGCGCAACGCAGCCCAATCGATCGGCGCGGCGCCGGGCTCCTCGAAGGTGCGTGCGAGGCGCTCGAGGAGAGCGCGCCGCGCCGACTCGGAGGGCGCCGCACCCGACAGCTGGCGCGCCCCGGCGATCGCAAGGTCCCGCACCTGCCGCGAGCGGGACAGCCCGGCCGGAAGATGAGGCCGTGCCTCGCGCAGCGCACGCGAAAGCTCGCCATCCTCGGTGACCTGGATCCGGCGGTGTCGCGTCGGCACGGCAGAAGTGTACCACCCCTGTACCACCGCGCTGGTAGGTGGCCAGTTTAAAGGGCGGGTCCGTCCGGTGAGCAAACTACGCTCGCGATCGCGAGCGTAGAAATTCCATCCGGCGCTCGTAGCATTGTGTATGCGCCCACCCGGCGGGCTTCACAGGTAGGCGCAAGAGCATGACGGTTCCCCCCACGACGACACCTACGCACTGCGGACTCTTTGCGACCCGGTTTAACGCCGACGGCCCCCGACCGGTGGTCGAGGACCGCGAGCGCTGTCTACGCCGCCTGGACTTCTTCGGTGGCGAGAGCCACCAGAACCCACCAGAGCGGACCGTCGTCATCCGCTGCCGCGAGCGGCAGCCTCTCGCCCTGAGAACACGTTGCGGCAAGGCCCTTGGGCTCGCCGTAGTGTCCGACCAGGACGTACGTCCCACGCAACGGGGCTGTCTCCCCCGGAGCGTGGCGCAGCACTGGCATACGCCATCACCTCGTTTCGGCTGATGGTCACCCTGGTCCGTTGGCGGGTTGCACCGCTGACGGACCAGGGGCTAACACCCGTTTGGTGCGGGAAGGCGCGTATCGTCTAATTGGCGTCGGACGTGTTCGCGTCGAGCTATCTCGCGCAGCGTCCATCGCTGGTCCGCGACTCCGCCGTGGCGGGAGTCGTGCCGATCGTCTGCTGGACCCTGGCGAAGGGTCGGGATCGCCCTTGAGGACGCGCGACTTGGTGCCGTTGCAGACCGGGGGGCTGTAGCGCCCCTCCGAGCCTTGCTCAGGGCCGTAAATCTTCTGTAGCTGCGCGTGGTCGATGTCCGGACCGAAGGTCAGGCCCACCGCCGTCGAGTAGATGCTTGAGTGGCCAGACGGAACCGCTGCAGGACGCAGGCTGCGAGCGCCAACAGCCGAAGAACTGGCGCAACGGTGCTAACGGTCCGTGCAGATGTGCCCGGCGACGTTGTTCACCGCTGGGCACTCAGGTAGCCTGTCGTTACGAACACTTGAAGTCGGGCTATACGTGTGGTATATGCGCCGATCTCTCGTATGGAGGTGATCGTCGAATGACCGTTGAAGACTTGGTCCAGGCCGAAAGGCGTCTTGGCGACACCCTCGACCAATATCCTGGCGAATGGGTTGCCGTGCGCGATCACGAAGTGGTCGCTCATGACGCCACGCTAGAGGCCCTTCTTGAGCAGATCGAAGCCAGCGAAGAAGTCGAGGTCTTCCAGGTCGCGGAAGACCCCCACGTCGCCTGCTTCTACTAAGCCTGCCGAGAACAAGAAGGGCCCACCGCGCTCGAAGGAGTTTCCCTATCGAGGGATGTCGGGCGCTTGCCTTATCCCAGCCGTCCCTATCGCGGTGGTCTGCCAAGACGGAACCATGACCCCCAAGACGCCGGCCGTCGTGGACAGCGGTTGCGACGTGACTAGCTTCCCGAAGGGCTGGGCCGCAACGCTCGGGATCGAGTTCGACAAGTGCGATCAGTTCGCGGGGGTAACGGCCGCAGGCCAAGACGATCAGAACAAGCCCGCGAACCTGCCCCGGAGATACGCGCCGGGCGTTGACGCCCTGGTGATGGGCCACAAGGTGCATCTAGAGGCCGTCTTCCGTCCAGGGCTCCCGGTCATCCTCCTGGGACGCGAGGACTTCTTCCAAGAGTTCAAGGTCTTCTTCGATCAGCGAAAGAAGACCTTTCGGCTGGAGCGGTACTAAGAAGATCGCCAGCGAGCGCGCGCGGCCTGGCGGGCAATCTCGGAGCGCTGCACGGCGTTCCCGCCCTTGAGTCTGCCCTTGCGTCCTGCGGCGGCCTGCGGGCTCTCAGGCTCCGGTGGGCTCTCGTCGGTCGCCTCCCCGACGATGTTGGCCGCAAGCGCGTTGAGGTCCCGGGGGCTTGCGCGACCGCTCCTTCGCCATGACATGCTCGTAGCGCCCGCCCCGGCCCGCTAGCTGAGCTGCCTACGGTCTTTGTGAACGGGTGAGAGGGAATGTCCGGCCTCCGACGGAGGCTTCGGTCAGCGACGACTGAGGGTCCGAAGGAGGGCCGGACATGGAAGACGGTAGATGCAAGCTCGGACTGGCGGGCAGGTTGGAGCTGGTTCGGTTGGTTGAGTCGGGTGTGTCGTTGAGGGCCGCCGCGGTGGCCCTCAACGTCGCGCCGGCGACGGCGCATCGCTGGTGGCATCGCTGGCGGGCGGCCACCGATGCCGAGCGCGCGTCGCGGTCGTGTTGGGAGCGCGTCCGCCGGTGCCGCGCTCTTGTCCTTGGCGGCTGAGCGACGGCGAAGAGCAGCGCATCCTGCAGGCGCGAGCGCGCACGAACTATGGGCCGGCGCGCCTGGCGGGGCTCGTGGGTTATCGGCGCTCGACGGTATGGAAGGTTCTGGCTCGTCACGGCTGCTCGCGGCGTGCTCGCGGGCCGCGCCAGTCGTTTCGGCGCTATGAGTGGGCGCAGCCCGGCGCGTTGTTGCACCAGGACACCAAGCGCCTGCAGCGCTTCCACGAGCCCGACCACTGGGCCACCGGCGACCGGCGCGAGATCGCGCGCAACCGCGGGTCGGGCTATGTCTATGCCCATTGCATGGTCGACGACCACAGCCGCCTGGCCTACGTCGAGCTGCACAGCGCCGACAGCACTCAGGCCGCCAGCGCGACCCTGCAGCGCGCGATCGCGTGGATGCGCGAGCAGGGCTGCGGCCCGCCCGAGGCGGTCATGACCGACAACGCCTTCGTCTATCGCTACGGCCGCGCCTACCAGCAGCTGCTGGCCGACTACCAGGCCCGCCACATCCTCACCCCGCCCTACACGCCGCGCTGGAACGGCAAGGTCGAACGCTTCATCCAAACCCTCGACCGCGAATGGGCCCACCGTCGCCTGTGACCTAACAGCACCACACGCGACCGCAGCCTGGCATCCTGGCTTCGCTACTACAACCGCCGCCGACCCCACACCTCACTCGGCGACCGGCCACCCATCACCCGCGTTCACCAAGACCGAGGGCACGACAGCTAGAGCGCGATCTGCGCCGAGCGCACGGCCGCACGAGTAGCGAACACGAACTCGCCGCAGCGATGGATTAGTCCCGCGCCGTAGAGACTGGCCGATGCCGTCTTGGCGTCGCGGCGCGGTCCCCGATCTCGCGGGCGAACTTCATCGACCGACCACAACACGTCTTGGAGGTAGTACCTCCTATGCCACGGCCCCGGGGCGTTTGCGCGTCGCCGGGGCCAAGTAGGGTCTTGGACCGGGCGAAGCTGGAGCACGATTAGCCCGACTGCCAGACTGACCCACTACCACCGCGATCACATACTTCATTTCCTGAAGTCTTGCGCTACCCTTTGGTGGGGATGACGGATCGCAACGCCAACTGCCCGGTCTGCCGCACGGCCGAGATCGTGTGCTCGAAGTGGACGATGCTCGTGATCCGGGACCTCGCCGAGGGCCGGTCGCGCTTCTGCGAGCTCGAGCGCTCGCTGGAGGGCATCAGCCCCCGCACGCTCTCCCTGCGCCTGCGCGCGTTGGAGGAGGAGGGCATCGTGGAGCGCCGGACGTTCCCCGAGGTGCCGCCGCGCGTCGAGTACGCCCTCACCGAGAAGGGCCGCGCGCTCGCGCCGCTGATCGAGGACATGCGCCGCTACGGCATGAAGTGGCTCAACGCCGACGGCTGCGTGCAGGACACGCCGGCCGAGCCCGCGGGCGCGGTCGCCGCTTAGCAGGAGGACCCCGCGCACGGGCGGCGAACGCCTCGCCCATGCGCAACCGGACACTGCACGCGTCGCTCCGCGACTTCTCCGAGCAGGCCGCCTTCCAGCTCGAGGCCGACGCGGCCGGCGGCGTCGAGATCCCCTTCGAGGTCGTCGAGTCGCCCGGCGCCCGCGCGCCGCTGTACTGCTACCGGCCGCTGACCGGACAGTTCATCCGCGAGCGGCTGGGCGTGCTCGCGCGCCTGCCCACCTACGGCCCCGCCAAGGCCGCGATCGCGTCGCTGGGCGGGGTGGACGCCTACCTGCGCGTGCGCGGGGAGCCCCGCGTGCCGCAGGACGCGAGCGAGCTGGCCGACGCGGCGCTGCGCTCCTTCCTCGCCGCGATGTACGCGGAGGCCAGCCAGTTCGAGTTCTCCGCCGAGCGCTTCGCGCGAGCGTACGGCGAGCTGGAGGCCGCCGTCTACGAGACGCGCTCGCTCGCCGCGGTGATCGTGCCGCTGCACGGGCTGCAGCTGGTCTCCGACGAGGTGCCGATCGCCGAGGGGCTCGCGCTGGTGCGCGGGGACACCGTGCAGGACGCTCCCGCCGAGGCGGTCTGGAGCCGGCCCGTCCCGGACGACGCGCCCAACGTGCTGGCGTCGCTGACGCTCGAGCGGGCGCCGGGAGAGCCGCCCCCGATCGGGGTCGCACGGGCGCGCTTCGCGGCCCTGCTCACCGCGCTGCGCCTGGTCGACGCCGGCGGCTTCGCGCTGGGGTCCTCCGCCTGGGCGCGCACCGATGCCGGTCCCTGGCAGCTGGTCGCCCTGGGCGTGGGCGGCGGCGTGCCCGCGGGACCGCCCTACCGCGTGGAGCCCGACGAGGAGGACGAGCTGCGGGGCTTCTGCAACCTGGTGGCGCGGCGGGCCGAGTCGGCCCGCGGCGAGGTCGGCTTCGCGCTGCGGCGCTTCGAGATGGGGTGCGGGAGCGACGACCCCTTCGACGGGCTCACCGACCACCTGCTGGCGCTGCGCGCGCTGCTGGAGCCCGAGGGTCCCGCGAGCGGCCGGCTGGCCCAGCGGCTCGCGGCGATCTGCGCCATGCCCGAGCAGCGTGCGGCGCTGGCCGAGCGCACGGCCCACGCGATCTCCCTGGAGCGCGCGCTCGTAGCCGGCCTGGAGCCGGCGGCGCCGGACGCCGAGGCGCTCGTCGCCGACACCGCGCACCACCTCCGCGCGCTGCTGCGCGACGTCCTGTGCGGGCACCTCGACGACGACCTCGTGGCGGTCGCCGACGGTCTGCTGGCCGAGGCGGCGACGGGCGAGCGCGAAGTCCTGGTCTAGAGGAGCTCCATCGGCGAGTTCGGGTGCGCGCGGACGGGCATGTCGGTCTGGGCCAGGCGCTCGCCCAGGTCCTCGGGGCCCTCCGCGTAGACGACCTGCTCGCTCGGCTCGAGCGGGACCGGGTCGCGGTCCTCGAGCCTCGCCCCGGCGGCCTCGACCTCCTGGCGCAGCGATTCCAGGTCGACGTCGGCCGATGTCGTCAGCAGCCACTTCACGCCACAAAGCGTGGCACAGTCGCTCAGACGCGTTCGGGCGCCAGCGCGTCGAAGGCGCGGGCCGCGTTGACGACGCCGCGCCCGAAGTCCGGGTCCCACTCGGCATCGACGGTCCTGGACGCGCCCTGCACCAGCGCCGTGCGCAGCCGCTCGGGCGTGAGGTCCGGGAACGCGCTCAGCAGCAGCGCGGCCACCCCCGCCGCCACCGGGGTCGCGGCGGAGGTGCCGTTGTCGAACGGCTGCTCGTCGCCCCCCGGGCGCCCCGGCCCGAAGTTGGCGAAGACGTGGCTGTAGGCGGCGAGGTCGGGCTTCTGTGGCTCGAACATGCCGGGGCCCTGCGACGAGTAGCCGATGCGCTCGTGGCGGCTGTTGACCGCCGCGATCGTGATCGTCTCGGCCAGGCTGTTGGCGGCGTGGATCGAGCGCCCGGCGCCGATGCCGCTCGGGTGGCACGCGCCGCTCGGGCAGTCCGCTCCGCAGTTGCCGGCCGCGAAGAAGGCCGGGGCTCCGGAGGCGACCACCTCGCGCACCTTGCGGTGCAGCGGGTGGGTGACGTCCCAGATCTCATGGTTCGGCGCGTCCTCGCGGTCGGGCACGCCGACGAAGCCGTAGCTGTTGTTGGAGAGGTGCGGCGTGCCGTCCAGGCGGCGCTGCTCGAGCAGCGCCTGGAACATCGCCAGCGCGTCGCCGGAGTTGGTCGGGCCCAGGAACGGGTAGTCGAAGATCTCCGCGTCGGGCGCCGCGATCAGCACGTCGGCCGCGCACATCGAGCCGTGCGAGGTGACCGGCGCCGTGCCGGGCCGGGAGGAGGGCTGGCCCTTCAGTCCGCCCGTCACCGGGTACGTGTCGCCGTCGACCCCCTCGTCGATCACCGCGACCTTCACGCCCGCCCCGCGCGCGCCCGTCTCCCAGACGCGCTCCACGCCGAGCAGCTCCCGGATCTCCTCGATCGACGCGCCCGGCCGGAAGGGACGGCAGTCGACGTGGGCCTGCGCGGTCTCGTACAGCGTCAGGTCGGAGTTCGGCCACACCCGCACGCCCGGGCGCGCCTGCAGCTCCTCCAGGCGCTCGCTGCTCGCCTGCGCCGCCACCACCATCGTGCGCGACGCGACGTCCGGGTTCTCCTCGGTCGTGGCGAAGGCGGTCAGCGCGCCGGCCGGGGCCGGCTGGTCCGCGGCGCTGAACATCGGCACGGGGATGAGCTGCTGGACCTCCAGCCCCAGCCCGGCGACCCGGTCCATGAGCGCGCCGACCTGGCTCTCGGCCTCCGACTCGGACTCCAGGGCCGCCGTGAACAGTCCGAAGCCACGCTCCTCCGGGGCGTCGAACTCGAGCAGCACGTTGACGTTCGCCATGGGACGCCGAGTCTCTGCGACCGCGCGCCGCTAGTCAACCGCTTTGAAGTCTTTAGGCGACCGTTTCCGCGAGCATTCGTGCGCGTTCCTCCTCGGAGGCGAAGAGGAAGCGCTGGATCCGCGCCAGTCCCGCGACGTCGTGGACGTCGTCGTCGAGGTGGGGGACGAGGACGAGGCGGCGCTCGTCGAGCTTGGCGGCCAGGCGCTCGATGTTGGCCGCGTCGCGGTGCGCCAGCAGCTGGTAGTCGCGGAAGTTCTCGGCCACCCGGCGCGCCAGCTTCGCGCCCAGCTCCCCCTCCAGCTCGGCCGCCACCTCGTCGGGATCGGCGTCGGGCGCCTCGTCGTGGTGGACGCGGTTGACGATCACGCCGCCGAAGGGCATGCGCGCGGCCTTGAGCTTGCGCCAGAAGTAGATCGCCTCGTCGATCGGCTCGCGCTCGGGCGACGTGACGAGCAGGAACGTGGTCTGCGGGTCGGCCAGCAGCGCGTTGACCTGGCGCGCGCGCTCCTTGAACCCGTCGATCAGCCCGCCCAGCGAGCGGAAGAAGACCGACAGGTCCTGCAGGAGGTCCACGCCCGTGACCCGCTTGAGGACCGAGAACACGACGCCGGTGCCCCGGCCGACGATCCGGGTGGCCAGGCCGGTCGGGCGCAGGAAGACCTGCAGCGCGCGGCCCTCCAGGAACTGCGTCAGGCGGTCCGGCGCGTCGAGGAAGTCCAGGGCGTTGCGCGAGGGCGGCGTGTCGAGGACCAGCAGGTCGAAGTCGTGGTCGCGGTCCAGGTCGTAGAGCTTGCTCATCGCCGTGTACTCCTGCGACCCGGCGACCGCGTTGGAGAGCTCCTTGTAGATGCGGTTCTCGAGGATCTCGTCGCGCGTGTCCGCGTCGGGCGCCAGGCGCTCGATGACCTCGTCGAACGTGCGCTTGGCGTCGAGCATCATCGCCCACAGCTCGCCCTGCATCTCGACCCCGCCCGCCGCGAACAGCGCGGGGTCCACGAGCCGCGGCTCGTTGCCGAGCTCCTCGAGCCCGAGCGAGTTGGCCAGGCGCTTGGCCGGGTCGATCGTCACCACCGCCACCTTCAGGCCCTGCGCCGCCATCCCCATCGCGATGGCCGCCGACGCCGTCGTCTTGCCGACCCCGCCCGAGCCGCCGCAGATGCACACGCGCTTGTCGCGCAGCGCCTCGCCGACGTTCACAGCGCCACCTCCAGCTCCCGGGAGAGCCACTCGAGCTGCTCGACGCCCAGTTCGGGCTCGAACACGAACGGCAGCCGGGCGGGCTCGCGGCCGGTGGCCTCCTCCAGGCGGGCCACCTGGTCGCGCTGGGCGCGGGCACGGCGGTGCTCGGACAGCGCGGCGCGCAGCGCGGCCCGCGCCACGGGCGTGCCGGCCGTCTCGGCCGCGCGGGCCAGCGCGCCGGCCTGCCGGGGCCCGAAGCGCTCGGGATACAGCGCGTTGACGATCACGCGGTCCAGCGGGCGGCCCAGCTCGCGGCGCAGTCGGGCGCGCAACTCGAGCGTCTCGGCGACGGGCATCTCCTCGGGCAGCGCGACCGCGACCACGCCCGTGTGGCGCTCGTCCACGATCGTCTCGTGGATCGCGCGCCCCTGCTGGGCGACCGGCCCGACCCGAGCCGCGTTGGCGAAGGTCAGCGGCGTGCGCAGGATGGCCAGCCCGTGCCCGGTGGAGGGCGCGTCGACGATCACCAGGTCGTAGCGCTCCCCGCCGCGCGTGCGCCGCTGGAGCTGCGCGAGCTCCCAGATCTTGCCCATGGTCACCAGCTCGCTCATCCCCGGGGTGGCGACGGCGAAGTACCCGAACATGCGCGAGCCCGACACGAGGTCGGCCAGCGGCTTGACCCGGATCTGCATGTGCAGGTACTCGTCCAGGGCCTGCTGGGGGTCGATGGAGATCGTCCACAGCCCGCCGGCGAGCTCGACCTCGCGGAAGTGCGAGTCCTCCCCGTGGAAGGCGCGCGCGATGCGGTCCTGGTGGGCGACCTCCACGACGATCGTCCGCCGCCCCTGGCGTGCCGCAACCATCCCCAGCGCGGCGGCCACGGTGGACTTCCCGACGCCTCCCTTTCCGGTCACGAAGAGCAAGCGCTTGTCGAGCAGGTCGCCCATGACGGCGCCAGGAGCCTACCCGCCATCCGCCGGCGGCCCATCGACTAGATTCGCATGCGAGGGGCATGGCGCGGTCCGCACCGGTCGTCGTGGTGGGAGCAGGCGCCGCCGGCTTGTCGGCGGCGGCGGAGCTGCGCCGCCGCCGCATGCCCGCGGTCGTGCTCGAGCGCGCGGCCATCGGCTCGAGCTGGCGCGCGCGCTACGACAGCCTGGTCCTCAACACCCCGCGCGTCACCTCGACGCTCGGCGGCTACCGGATGCCGCGCCGCTACGGGCGCTGGCCCTCGCGCGACGCCATGGTCGAGTACCTCGAGGAGTACGCGCGGCGCGCCGAGCTCGACGTGCGCTGCGGCGTCTCCGTGCAGCGGCTGGACCGCCGCGACGGCGGGTGGTCCGTGACCACCTCGCAGGGCGTGCTGCACGCCCCGCAGGCCGTGGTGGCCACCGGGCACGACATCCACCCCGTGATCCCGCCGTGGCCGGGCCGCGACGAGTTCCCCGGCCCGCTCGTGCACAGCGCCGAGTACCGCAACGCCCAGCCGTTCCGCGGGCTCGACGTGCTGGTCGTCTCGGCGTCCAACAGCGGGTCGGAGATCGCGTGCGAGCTGGCGCGCGACGGCGCGGGTCGCGTGTGGACGGCGCGGCGCAGCTCGCCACCCATCTTCCCGCGCGAGTGGCCGCGCGGGTTCCCGGTCAACCCGGGGGCCTGCCTGCTCGACCTGTTCCCCGACCGGGTGGCCGACGGAGTGACGCGGGTCGCGCAGCGAGTCATGTACGGCGACCTCTCGCGCTACGGGCTGCCGCGTCCCGACGTGGGCGCCCAGACGCGGGCGAAGCACCTGCGCCAGGGTGCGCTGGTCGACGCCGGCTTCGTCAAGGCGGTGAAGGCGGGGCGCATCCAGATCGTGGCCGCGCTCGAGCGCTTCGAGGGCCCCGAGGCGATCCTGGCCGACGGCACGCGCCTGCGTCCCGACGCGGTGGTCGCCGCCACGGGCTACGTCCGCGACCTGGAGCCCCTGGTCGGCCACCTCGGCGTGCTCGACCCCAACGGCCACCCGACGGTGACGGGGGGCCGCGCCCACCCGGCCGCGCCCGGGCTGTACTTCAACGGCTTCCACGGGACGATCAGCGGGCAGCTGCGCTACATGCGCAAGCACGGCCGCGCGATCGCCCGCGCCATCGCGCGCGAGCGCCGCGCGGCGGGCTCGGGAAGGAATGTCGCAGGTGGTTGCGAATAACCCGCTCCAATGGGTTTTCCCCGCGCACATCGGAGCTTCTCGTGACCGAGCACGCCAAGGTCATCGCCTTCGCCAACCAGAAGGGCGGCGTCGCCAAGACCACCACCACCCTGAACGTCGCCGTCGCCTTCGCCGAGAAGGGCCACCGCGTCCTGTGCGTCGACATGGACCCGCAGGGCAACCTCACGATGTCCCAGGGCATCGACCCCGACACCGTCGAGAAGTCGATGTACGACGTGCTGGTGCACCACACGTCGATCCGCGAGGTGATCCGCAAGCGCGAGATCGACATCGCCTGCTCGTCGATCGACCTCGCCGGCGCGGAGATCGCGATGTCCACGCAGATCGGCCGGGAGCGCTCGCTGGAGAAGGGCCTGGCGGCCGTTCGGGAGGACTACGACTTCGTCTGCATCGACACGCCGCCGAGCCTGGGGCTGCTCACGATCAACGCCCTGACGGCCGCGGACAAGGTGATCGTCCCCGTCCAGTGCGAGTATCTCTCGATGCGCGGGCTCATCCAGCTGCAGAACACCCTGGCCATGATCCGAGAGAACCTGAATCCCGACATCGAGATAGAGGGGATCTTGCCGACGCTGGTCGACTCGCGTACGGTCCACGCGAAGGAGGCGATCGAGATTCTGGAGGAGAACTTCGGCGATCGCGTCTTCGCGTCGCGCATCCGCAAGACGGTGCGGTTCGCGGAGGCTCCGGTGAAGGGAATGTCCGTGCTCAAGTACGACCCTGACGGAACGGCCGCCGCGGCCTATCGTCAGCTCGCCGAGGAGGTTCTCAATGGAAAGGGGTAAGCGGGCGAGCATGCGCGAGGGCCCCCTCGCGGCGCTGTTTCGCAAGACGGAGGAGGAGGGCGTCGAGCCCAAGGAGGCCGAGGCCACGCCGCCGCCCGCGCCGGAGCCGCCTCGCGCCGAGGAGCCCCGCGTCGAGGAGCCCCCCGCGGCGCCGCCGGCGCCGCGCGAGCGCCTGCGCCACGTCTTCTCCTCGGAGATCCCGGAGAACATGCTCGAGCGCGAGGCCGCGACGCCGCGCGCGCCCGAGCCTCCGGCCGCCCCGCCCCCGGCGCCGCGCGAGGAGCACGACGCCTACGCCGCTCCGCGGTCGGTCGGCACCCCGGTCCTGCGCGTCATCGGCGTCGGCGGCGCCGGCGTCAACGCGGTCAACCGGATGATCGAGGCCGAGGTCGAGGGCGTCGAGTTCATCGCCGTGAACACCGACCTGCAGTCGCTGCAGCAGTCCTCCGCGCACGTGACGCTGCACATCGGCGCGGGCGTGACCCGCGGCCTGGGCTCGGGCTCCAATCCCGAGCTGGGCAAGCAGGCCGCGATGGAGGAGTACGACAAGATCAAGGCGCTGCTCAAGGGCTCGGACATGGTGTTCGTCACCGCGGGCTCGGGCGGCGGCACCGGCACCGGCGCCGCGCCCGTCGTGGCGCGCATCGCGCGCGAGTTGGGTGCCCTGACCGTGGGGATCGTGACCAAGCCGTTCGGCTTCGAGGGCTCGCGCCGGCGCGAGCAGGCCGACGAGGGCGTGGACCAGCTGGCGGCCGAGGTCGACACGCTGATCGTGGTGCCCAACAACCGGCTGCTGTCGGTGCTGGACAAGGGCACCTCGATGGTGGAGGCCTTCCGCGTGGCCGACGACGTGCTGCGCCAGGGCGTGCAGGGGATCTCGGACCTCGTGACGCTGCCCGGTCTGATCAACCTCGACTTCGCCGACGTGCGCACGATCATGGAGGAGGCGGGCAACGCGCTCCTGGGCATCGGCATGGGCACGGGCGAGCGCCGGGCGATCGACGCGGCCGAGCAGGCCGCCGCGTCGCCGCTGCTGGAGACCAGCATGGAGGGCGCGCGCTCCATCCTGCTGTCGATCACGGGCGGCCGCGACCTCTCCCTGTGGGAGGTCAACGAGGCGGCCAAGGCGGTCGCCGAGGCCGCCCATCCCGACGCCAACATCATCTTCGGCGCCATGGTCGACGAGAAGCTCGACGACGCCGTGTGGGTGACGGTCGTGGCCACCGGCTACGGCGAGCCGCGTCCGCGCCGCCGGCTCGAGGAGCCGGCGGGCGAGCCGCGCATCCGCCGCGCCGAGCGCCCCGCGCCGCGCGAGCGGCCCGAGCCCGTGCGCGCGGAGCGCCGCGCGGGCCTGGGCGAGCTCGACGTCCCGGAGTTCATCCCCAAGGGGTAGGTCCGTGGGCGGCGCGATCGCCGCCGGGCATCCGGAGACGGCGCGAGCCGGCGCCGCGATCCTGCGCGCCGGCGGCAACGCCGTGGACGCCGCGATCGCCGCGGTGTGCGTGTCGCTGACCGCCGAGTCCGGGCTCACCTCGCTGGGCGGCGGCGGCTACATGCTGGTCGCCGCGCCGGGCGGCGAGCAGGTGCTCCTGGACTTCTTCGTCGAGGCGCCGGGCCGGGGCGCGGACGTCGCGAGCCGGTCCGAGCTGCTTCCCGTGACGCTGTCGTTCGGCGACGCCGTGCAGGTCTTCAACGTGGGGCCGGCGTCGGTCGGCGTCTACGGGCTGCCCGCCGGCATCTGCGAGGCCGCGCGGCGCTTCGGCTCGCGCCCGCTGGCCGAGCTGGTGGCGCCGGGCGCCGCGGCGGCCCGCGCCGGCGTGGCGCTGACGCCCGAGCAGGCGTACGTGGTGGAGATCCTGGCCCCGGTCTACTCGACCACCGCCGAGTGCCGCGCGCTGCACCGGCTCGACGAGGGCCTGCCCCCGGCCGGCTGCGTGCTGCGCAACGAGCAGCTCGGCGACACCCTGGACCTCCTGGGGGAGGAGGGCGAGCGCCCGTTCTACGAGGGGGAGATCGCCGCCGCGGTGCTGGCGCGCCTGGAGGGCGAGGGCTCGCTGCTCACCGCGCGGGACCTGGCCGCCTACCGGGCCACGCCCCTGGAGCCGCTGCACACCCGCTACCGCGGGCGCGACGTGCTGACCACGCCGCCGCCGTCGGCGGGCGGGATCCTGATCGCCTACGCGCTCGCGCTCCTGGAGCGCTCGGACGGCGCCGCCACGGTGCAGGAGCTCGTCGCGGTGATGGAGGCGGCGCAGGCCGAGCGCACCGCCGAGTTCCTCGACGGCCTCGCCGACCCCGAGTTCGTGCTGCGCTTCGCCGCCTCGCGCCTGGGCGGCACCACGCACATCTCCGTGCTCGACGGCGACGGGATGGCGTGCTCGGTGACCTGCACCAACGGCGAGGGCAGCGGCATCCTCGTCCCGGGTTCGGGCATCCACCTCAACAACATCCTGGGCGAGCAGGACCTCAACCCGCTCGGCTTCCACCGCCACCCGCCCGGGCGCCGGCTGCCCAGCATGATGTCCCCGACCGTGGTGATGCGCGAGGGGGCGCCGGAGCTGGTGATCGGCAGCGGCGGCTCCAACCGCATCCGGTCCGCCATCCTGCAGACCGTGGTCAACGTGCTCGACCGGGGGATGGCGATCGACGAGGCGGTCGCGGCCCCGCGCCTGCACTTCGAGGACGGCGTCGTCTACGCCGAGCCGGGCATCGACCTGTCCTCCGTCGAGGCGACGGGTCACACGATCTCGCGCTTCCGCGGCCTCAACCTCTTCTTCGGCGGCGTCCACGCCGTCCAGGCCGGCGACCCGCCGGTCGGCGGCGGCGACCCGCGGCGCGGCGGAACCGTGATCGTCGCGTGATCTTGCTGGCCCTGCTCGCGGTCCTCGCCGGGTGCGGGAACCGGCACTCGCCGGACCTGTTCGTGCTCGACCGCTTCGGCGAAGTGCCCGGCGCGCAGCTGCGACTGCGCGTCTACGACGACGGTCAGGTGCGCTGCAACGGCGGCGAGCGCCGCCGGCTGCCCGACCAGCTCGTGCTCGACGCGCGCGAGATCGCGCGCGAGCTCAACGAGCTGGCGCCGCGCACGCTGCGCCCGCGGGCGCGCTCGATCCTGCGCTACCGGCTGCGCCTGGAGGAGGGCACGGTCCGCTTCGCCGACAACTCGCGCGGCCAGGCGCCCGCGATGTCGCTCACCCAGGCCTTCACCCGCCGCGTGGCGCGCGACGTCTGCGGTCTGCGGCGCTAGCCGAAGCGCACCTTGCCGTTGGAGCGCGCCCGCTCCTGCGCGCGCTCGGCGAAGGCCAGCCGCTTGACCGCCGAGCGGAACAGGCGCGTGAGCAGGCGCAGGCGCGCGTTCTCCGAGCGCAGGTCCAGCAGCCCCTGCTTGGCATCCAGGCCGAAGTCCACGGTGGCCGCCATGTCGTAGGAGCCCATGGTCAGCAGCTCGGACTCCTCCGGCCGCTGGTCGGTGGCCTGCTCGACCAGCCCGGCGTACACCTCGTGGGCGGCCGCCAGCAGCTCGCCGTCCAGCTCCTCCTCCTTATCGGCCAGGAACTCGACCTCGCCGGCCGGGTAGGGCAGGTCGTCCTGGCGGGCGAGGATGCGGAAGGGGCGGGTGCCGCGCGCGAGGAGGTTCATGCGCCCGTCCTCGGCGCGGTCGAGGATCTCGCTGATCTCGCACGCGCAGCCCACGTTGCGCAGCCCGTCGTCGGAGAGCCACACGATGCCGAACTCCTGCTCGTGCTCCAGGCACACCGCGACCATCGCCTTGTAGCGCTCCTCGAAGATGTGCAGGGGAACGACCTCCGACGGCAGGGCCACGATTCCCAGCGGAAACAGCGGGAAGTCGCGCACGGTGGGCCCCATCGCGCCAAGTCTACGAGCGCCGAGCCGTCCGGCCCGCCGGGTCTCATTGCGGCATGGACGAGCTCGCGGCGTACGAGCGCGACTTCCGGCGCGCGGGGCTGCCGCTGCTGATCGAGGACTACTCGGCGCGCGAGGACGTGTTCACGCGCGCCGTGCCGCTGCTCTCGCTGGTGTTCCTCGCCGAGGCGTTCGGCGCCATCGACCTGGACTGGTCGCTGCCGGCGAACGTCGCGGCGGTGGCGGCCGGCCTGGCCATCGTGCTGGTCGCGCTGGGACTGGTCAACCGCGCCCGCGGCCGGCCCTTCCTCTCCCGGCCGCGCGACGTCGGGCCGCCCGAGCTGGCCGGGTTCGTGATCGTGCCGGCGCTGCTGCCGCTGGTCTTCGGCGGCCAGTGGCGCAGCGCGCTGGTCACCGCGGCCGGCAACCTCGCGCTGCTCGGGCTGATCTACGGAGTCGTGGGCTACGGGCTGCTGTCGATCCTGCGCTGGGCCGCCACGCGGATGGTGGGCCAGCTCGTCGCCTCCCTGGACCTGCTGGCCCGCGCGCTGCCGCTGCTGCTGATCTTCGCCCTCGTGCTGTTCGTCAACACCGAGATGTGGCAGGTCTTCGCCGACGTACCGGACGGTTTCCTGGCGGCGATCTTCGGACTCTTCGTGGTGCTCGGCGTCCTGTTCTTGGCGGGCCGCCTGCCGCGGGAGGTGCGGGCGCTGGAGCGCGACGTGGGCGGCGGCGGGCCGGCACTGCAGCCGCGCCAGCGGCGCAACGTGGCGCTCGTGCTGTTCATCTCCCAGGCGCTTCAGGTCCTGGTGGTCGCCGCCTCGACCGGGCTCTTCTTCGCCCTGTTCGGCGCCCTGGCCGTGACCGGCGCGGTCCAGGAGAGCTGGGTGGGCCGCCCGCCCGACGAGCTGCTCTCGCTGGACGTGTTCGGCGGCACGGCGCTGGTGACGGCCGAGCTGCTGCGCGTGGCGGCCGGCATCGCCGCGTTCTCCGGCCTGTACTACGCGATCGCGGTGCTGACCGACTCCACGTACCGCGAGGAGTTCCTGGAGGAGCTGACAGACGAGATGCGCTCGACGTTCGAGGCGCGGGTACGCTACCTGGCGCTGCGAACTACGCCGGCTTACGCGCCGCCAGCATGAGGTTGTAGAAGACCTCGGGAGGCAGCCGGCGCTCCAGTACGCGGCGGTCCAGGCGCTGCAGGAGCAGGTACCCGCGGTAGGCGTACTGGCGCCACAGCCACGGCACCTCGTCCGGATCGGCTGTGGCCTCCAGCGTGCGGTTGGCCCAGCCGAACCAGGAGGCCAGGAGCTCCTCGCCGCGCACGCGGACGTCCTCGAAGCCGGCGTTCGCCGCGAAGTGGCGCAGCTGCGCGGGAGCGAAGGCGTGGACGTCGACGAACGCCTCCAGGCCGTGGTCGCCGTTGGCCGCGCCGTTCCCCGCGACCCGCTCGGGATGGGGGCGCGCGCCGACGGCGGCGCGCCACACCGGCGCCAGCGCCGCGGCGCCGCGCTTGGGCACGCTGGCCAGGCGGTCGCCGTAGCGCGACGGCTCGCCGGCGAAGGCCAGCCACCCGCCCGGGCGCAGCACGCGCCGGAACTCGGCGAAGGCGCGGTCGAGGTCGGGGATGTGGTGCAGGACGGCGTGGCCGAAGACGAGGTCGAAGCTCGCGTCGGGCAGCGGCAGGTCCTCGGCGTCCGCGGCCACCGTCGCGACCTCCAGGCCCAGGCCGTCCGCATTGGCCCGCAGCGTCCCCAGCATGCCCGGCGAGATGTCCATGCACGTCGCCTCGCCGACGATCCCCGCCTGCATCAGGTTCAGCGAGAAGTAGCCGGTGCCGGCGCCGACCTCCAGCGCACGGTCGAAGCGCTCCGGCTCCCGGCCCAGCGCCTTGCGCAGCTTCGTGGCGACCTGGTCGCGCCCCACCTCGCCGAAGTCGATTCCCCACTTGGCGTCGTAGCCCGCCGCCGCGGCGTCGTGGTAGCGGGCGTTGACGTCGCGGATCTGCTCTGCGGTCGCGGGAGCCGCCATGGGCGCCGGAACTGTAGCGTTAGCCTGCGTGCCGGAGGCCTACCTCCAACGCGACCAGCCGCCCGGCGTGCCGCCGCTGGAGCTGACCGGGGAGCGGACGCTGCCCGACGTGCCCGAGGAGAACTACTGGTTCCGCCGGCACCTGGTCGTCTACGAGTGGACCGCGGCGCGCGTGCGCGGGCTCGACGTCGTGGACATGGCGTGCGGCGAGGGCTACGGCGCCGACGCGCTCGCGCGGGCCGGGGCGCGCAGCGTCGTCGGGGTGGACGCGAACCCGGAGGCACACGAGCACGCGCGGCTGCGCTACGGAGGCGAGGGGCTGCGCTTCGACCGCGACCTCGTGGACGGCTGGGAGGGCGAGGTGGACGCCGTCTGCTTCCTGCAGACGATCGAGCACGTCGAGGAGCCCGGAGCGGTCCTGGAGCACTTCAAGCGCCTGTTGCGCCCGGGCGGGACCGCCTACGTCTCGACGCCGAACGTCCTGACGCTTGCCCCGAAGGGCGCGGAGCGCTCCGGTAACCCGTGGCACGTGCGCGAGTACCGCGCCGAGGAGTTCGCCGGACTGCTGTCCGCCCACTTCTCCCACGTCGAGCTGCACGGGCTCTTCCACGCGCGCAAGCTGCGCCTCCACGACTGGGCGCTGAAGGCCGGCTGGGACGCGGTGCACCCGCGCGTCGGCCTGACCGGGTGGTTCTACGGCTGGTTCACGCCGGCCATCTCCGTGCGCGACTTCCGCCTGCGGCCCGGCTCGCCGGCGCAGCTGCAGAAGGCGCTGGACTTCGTGGCGGTGTGCCGGCCGTGACGCCGCGCGGCGAGCTGGCGCTCGTCCTGCACACCCACATGCCCTACGTCGAGGGCTTCGGGACCTGGCCGTTCGGCGAGGAGTGGCTGTTCGAGGCGATGGCCGGGTCCTACCTGCCGCTGCTCGACGTGCTGGAGCGCGCGGACGGTGCGATCACGCTGTCGCTCACGCCGGTCCTGGCCGACCAGCTGCAGGCGCCGGGGCTGGACGAGCGCTTCCGCGCCTTCGTGGACGGGGTGCGCGAGGAGAGCCACGGCCGCGACATCGCGGGGCTGCGCGCGGGCGGGCACGACCAGCTGGCCGCCGAGCTGGAGCGCTCGCGCGCCGACTACCGCGCGGCGCGAGAGCGCTTCGACGCGCTGGACGGCGACCTGCTCGGCGCGCTGGCGCCCCACGCCGCATGGACGTCGGCCGCCACGCACGCCGTCCTGCCGCTGCTGGCGTCGGCCGCGGGCGCGCGCCTGCAGATCCAGCTGGGAATCGAGGCGCACCGGGCGCGCTTCGGCGCCTGGCGCGGCGGCTTCTGGCTGCCCGAGTGCGCCTACGCGCCCTGGCTCGATCCCCTGCTCGAGGAGGCGGGCGTGCACGCCACCTGCGTCGACCTCACCGACGTGCTGGGGCCCGGTACCCCCGACCACCTGCGCCCGCTGCGCAGCGCGGACGGTCCCCTGCTGGCGCCCGTGGACCGTTCGGTCGTCGAGCTGGTGTGGAGCGACGCCGGCTACCCGGCGCAGGGCGTGTACCGCGACTACCACCACCACACCGTCCACCACCACCGTCCCTGGGACAACGCCGGGCGGCCCTACGACCGCGACGCGGCGGCGGCGCAGGCGCGGGCCGACGCCGCCGACTTCGTCGGGCGCGTGCGCGAGCGCGTGGCGGACGGCGGTTTGTGCGTATGCGCGCTGGACACCGAGCTGCTGGGCCACTGGTGGCACGAGGGCCCGCTGTGGCTGGAGGCGGTGCTCGAGGAGGCGGCCGCGCAGGAGCTGCGGCTCACCGGCCTGGACGACGCGCTGGAGCGCCACGCGGCGATGCCCGCGCCCGAGCTGCCGATCACCACCTGGGGCACGCCGCGCGACCTCTCCACGTGGTCCGGTCCCCGCGTCGCGGACCTCGCCTGGCGCGCCCGCGACGCCGAGCTGCGCGTGGTGCGCGCCGGACCGGCCGCCGGGCCGCGGGCGCTGCGCGAGCTGCTGGCGCTGCAGTCCTCCGACTGGGCCTTCATGGTCACGCGCGAGCTGGCCGGGCCGTATCCGCGCGAGCGCTTCGAGGGCCATGCCGGCGCGCTCGACGAGGCCCTACGGCTAGGCTCCGAGGCCGAGCCCGCCCTGCGTAACCTGGCGCCATCGCTGTCCGCGTCCGCGCTGCCCGAGCCGTGAGCCACGCGCCCTCCTCGCCCTGTGAGTAACGTCCTGATTCTCTCCTGGGAGTACCCGCCGATCGTCGAGGGCGGCCTCGCGCGGCACGTCCGCAAGCTCTCCGAGCAGCTCGTGCCCCACGACGTCGAGGTGCACGTGCTCTCGCGCGGGGACGAGTCGATGCCCGCCGAGGAGGAGGTCGACGGCGTGCACGTGCACCGCGTGCGCGAGCCGCGCCGCCCGCGCGATCTGGGGGAGTTCGTGACGTGGGTCGAGCACATGAACGCCGACATGCTGGCGGCCGGGGTGGAGCTCGGCGACCGCTACGACTTCGACGTCGTCCACGGCCATGACTGGCTCGTGGCGGTGGCCGGCGACCATCTGGCGCGGCGCTTCCGCTGCCCGCTGGCCGTCACGATCCACGCCACCGAGTACGGCCGTCACCAGGGCTGGGTGGACAAGCACCCGCAGTCCTACATCCACGGCGTCGAGCGCTGGATGGCCAACCGGGCCGACGTGGTGATCACCTGCTCGCACTACATGCGCGAGCACGTGTGCGACGTCTACGACCTCGAGGAGTCCCGGGTGCGCGTGATCCCCAACGGGATCGACCCGCTCGACCTGCAGCCGGTCGACGACCTCGACCGCCTGCGCTCACGCTTCGCAACGCCCGGCGAGCGGCTGATCGTGCTGGTGGGCCGCCTCGTCTACGAGAAGGGGTTCCAGCTGGCGCTGGCCGCGCTGCCGGGGCTGGTGCAGCGGCTGGGGAACGTGCGCTTCCTCGTGGCCGGCTCGGGGACCCACGAGGAGGAGCTGCGCCGCCAGGCCGCGGAGCTGGGCCTGGACGAGTACGGCACGTTCCTCGGCTGGATCGGCGACGACGTGCTGCACTCGCTGTACCGGATCGCCGACCTGTGCGTGATCCCCTCGCTGTACGAGCCGTTCGGGCTGGTCGCCCTGGAGGCCATGGCCTCGGGCTGCCCCTGCATCGTGGCCGACACCGGTGGGCTGCGGGAGATCGTGCCCGAGGACGAGCGCGTCGGGCTGCGCTTCAACGGCGGCGACGCCGAGCACCTCGCGACGATGGTCGAGCGCCTGCTGACCGACGACGCGCTGCGCGAGCGGCTGGTGGCCGAGGCCTCCGAGCACGTGCTGCGCTTCGACTGGGCGGACGTCGCGCGCCGCACCGCCGAGGTCTACGCGGAGCTGCGGCGCGCCCCGGTGTGAGGCGGGCGGCGGGGACCGCGCTCGCCCTGGCCGCCCTCGCCGCGCCCGCTCCCGCAGGCGCGGCCGCGCCCGACCCGCTCGCCGCACTGAAGGCGTCGTGCACGGTGCGCACGAGCGCGGACAAGCCGCCGCGGCGCGCGGCGCGCTACCGGATCTGCGAGGCGCCGGTCGCCTCCTTCGACGGCACGAAGCTCGACACGACGCTCACGCTCCCCGAGCGGTCCGCCGGACGGCTCCCGCTCGTCGTCTTCCTGCACGGCTTCCTCAACACCAAGCGCGAGCAGCTCAGCGCGACGCGCGCGGGCGACGGGCCGGATCGCGGCGCCGAGGCCTACAAGACCGTGCGCTGGAACAACGTGTGGCTGGCCGATCGCGGCTACGCCGTGCTCAACTACACCGCGCGCGGCCACGAGGGCTCGGAGGGCTCGATCGAGCTGGCCTCGCGGCACTTCGAGGTGCGCGACACGCGCCACCTGACGGGCCTGCTCGCCGACGACGCGGCGCTGCCGATCGACTCGCGGCGCGTGGCCGCGGTGGGCGGCTCCTACGGCGGCGGGCAGGCGTGGCTGCTGCTGACCACGCGCGAGGACACGCGCCTGCAGTACGGGGAGTGGCGCAGCCCGCGAGGGGAGCTGGTGCGGCTGGCCGCGGTCGTCCCGCAGTACACGTGGACGCACCTGCTCTATTCGATCGCGCCCAACGGGCACCACCTCTCGACCGGGGTCGACCCGAGGACGGCGTCCACGCCGTTCGGCGTGGTCAAGGCGACCGTGCTCAACGGCTTCCTGGCCACGCTGGGCAACCGCATCACGCCCCAGATCGCCTCCTATCTGGCACGGGCGGACGCGGGCGAGCCCTACGACGGCGATCCGGCGGTGGAGGAGGCCAAGCGCAACCTGGCCCGCGACCACTCGGCGTTCCACCAGGACGCGTTCTTCGAGGCGCTGCGCGAGCGCCGCCAGCGCCGCGTGCCGGTGTTCGCGCTGCAGGGCTGGACCGACCCGATCTTCCCCGCGATCGAGGCGCTGCGCATGTACCGGCGCCTGCGCGACGCCGACCCGCGCTACCCGATCGGGCTCTACCTCGGCGACTTCGAGCACCTCTCCGCGCAGGTCAAGGTGCCCGACCTCGTCTACGGCCACGGCCTGGCGTCGCGGCTGCTGGACCACTCCCTCCGCGGGCGATTGCTGCGGCCACGCTTCGACGTGCGCGCGGCGGTGACCAGCTGCGACCGCCGGCGCGTGGGCCCGATCGTCCGCGCCCCGGCGTGGGAGCGCCTCGCTGCAGACCGCCTGACCTTCGCGTTCGCCGAGCCGCGCGCGACGACCTCGCCGGTCTTCGACCCGCGCGGCCCGGATTCCGATCCCGTGCTGGTCTCCCAGTCGCGGGGCCGCGGATGCCTCGTTGCCAGCGGCGCGTCCAGCCCGGGCGTGGCGGCGTGGGAGGCGCCGATCACGCGCGACTTCACGCTGCTGGGACTGCCGCGCCTGGAGCTGTCCTTCCGCGCGGCCGCGCCCGACGTGCAGCTCAACAGCCGCCTGTGGGACGTCGCGCCGGACGGCACGCAGACGCTGATCGACCGCGGCGCCTACCGCGCCCTGAACCCGGACCCGTCCGGAGCTCGCGCCGTCTACGAGCTGTTCGGCAACGCGTGGCGCCTGCGCGCGGGCCATCGCCTGCGCCTGGAGGTTCTGCAGTCCGACGCGCCCTACCTGCGGACGAGCAACTTCGCCTCCGGGGCCACCGTCGACGCCGTCCGCCTCGACCTCCCCGGCCGCTTCGGCTAGCGCCAGCGCAGCGTGCGCGGCGCCTCGCGCATGCGGATGACGCGCGCGGGGACGCCGCCGACGACAGCGTTCTCCGGCACGTCCCGGGTCACCACCGCGTTGGTGCCCACGATCGCGTTGTCGCCGATCGCCACGCCGCGCAGCACGCACGCCCCGTAGCCGATCCAGCAGTTGTGGCCGACGTCCACGTCGCGCTTGTAGATGCCCTGCAGGCGGATGGGCCGCTCGACCTCCACGACGCCGTGGTCGAAGTCGATCAGCATCACGCGGTCGGCGATCACGCACTCGCGGCCGAGCGCGACGTGCTGGTAGGCGGAGATCGTGCACTCCTGGCCCATCACGGTCTTGGCCCCGATGCGCACCTCGCCCTCGTGCACCCGGATCTTCGTGCCGTCGCCGATCCACGACCAGCGGCCGAGCACCAGGCGCGCGTCGCGGCCGATCTCCAGCTTCACGTGCGGCCCGACGAAGCACAGCCCGTCGGTCACCAGCCGCCCCCGCCAGCGCAGCTTCAGCCGGGCCAGGCGGACTGCCAGCCGCGCGTACTTGAGGTTGAACATCCCGTGGCGGCGCAGGAAGCGCACCAGCACCAGCGGGCCTCCGCGGCGGGGCGGCGGCTCCCCCCGCACGGCGGCCGGCACCGCGCCGACCTCGGGCGGCGAGTCGACGGCGGGCTCCATGACGCCGAAGCGTACCGGGGGCAATATCGTCCCCCGCCGTGCCCAACGATCTCGCCCAGCGCCTCCTGGACGGCGACAAGCGCGCCCTGGCACGCGCGATCTCGCTGGTGGAGGACGACGACCCCGCCGGCTGGGAGCTGGTGCGCGAGGTCTACCCGCAGACCGGTCGCGCGGCCGTGATCGGGTTCACCGGGCCGCCCGGCGTCGGCAAGTCCACGCTGATCGGCGCGCTCACGAAGGCCGAGCGGGCCAAGGAGCGCGACGTGGCGGTGCTCTCGATCGATCCGTCCTCGCCCTTCACTCACGGCGCCCTGCTCGGCGACCGGATCCGCCTGTCCGAGCACTTCCTCGACCCGGGCGTCTTCATCCGCTCGATGGCCAACCGCGGCGCGCTGGGCGGCCTGAGCGAGGCCGCCCTGCAGGCCGCGCTGCTGATGGACGCCGCGGGCAAGGACGTGGTGTTCCTGGAGACGGTGGGGGTCGGCCAGGCCGAGGTCGACGTGATCGACCACGCGGACACCGTCGTGCTCGTCCTGCAGCCGGGCTCGGGCGACTCGATCCAGGCGCTGAAGGCCGGCGTCATGGAGATCCCCGACGTGATCGTCGTCAACAAGGCCGACCATCCGCTGACCGACACGATGATCCGCGAGATCCGCGGCGTACTCGCGCTGGCGCCGCACGAGGAGGGCCGCTGGCGCATCCCGGTGGTGCGGGCCGAGGCGGCGCGGGGCACCGGCGTCGAGGAGGTCGTCGAGGCGCTCGACGCCCACCGCGCCCACATCGAGGCCGAGGGCACGCTGCTGGAGCGCCGCCGGCGCAACCTCATGAACGAGGTGCTAGCCCTCGCGACCTTCCGCCTGCGCCGCCGCCTGGAGGCCTCCGTTCGCGAGGACGCCGACGTCCAGAAGCTCCTCGACCAGGTCGTCGAGCGCCGCCTGGACCCCGCCAGCGCCGCCGGCTCGATCCTGGAGCGCGGCGACCCCTAAGCGCCGAGGGCGCGGGCGATCACCATCTGCTGGATTTCGTCGGTCCCCTCGCCGATGGTGAGGATCTTGGCGTCGCGGTAGAAGCGGCAGACCGGGTACTCCTCGATGTAGCCGTAGCCGCCGTGGATCTGGACCGCCTCCTCGGTGGCGCGCACCGCGAGGCGGCCGGTCTTGAGCTTGGCCTGGGCGGCGGTCAGGGTGAAGTTGCGTCCCGCGTCCTTGAGCCGGGCGGCCTTGTAGACGAGCAGCCGCGCCGCCTCGATCTCCGTCGAGAGGTCGGCCAGCTTGGCCTGGATCGCCTGGAAGCGGCTGATCGGCTGGCCGAAGGCACGGCGCTCCTTCGCGTAGGCGAGCGCCTCGTCCAGCGCGCCCTGCGCCAGGCCGACGCCCATCGCGGCGACGCCGATGCGGCCGATGTCCAGCACGTGCAGGAACTGCTTGAAACCGGCGCCGCGGGGCCCGAGCAGGTTGTCCTCGGGCACGCGGCAGTCGGTGAAGGTCAGCGGTCGCGTGTCCGAGGCGTTCCAGCCCATCTTGCGGTAGGGCTCGCCCTGTTCGTAGCCCGGCGTGCCGTTCGCCACCAGCAGGTTGGAGATCTCGCGCTGCCCGTTGTCGCCACCCGTCACCGCCGTGATCGTCACGACGCCCGAGATGTCGGTTCCCGCGTTGGTGATGAACTGCTTGGCGCCGTCGATCACCCACTGGCCGTCCTCCAGCCGGGCGCGCGTCTTGGTGTTGCCGGCGTCCGAGCCGGCCTCGGGCTCGGTCAGCCCGAAGGCCCCGAGCACCTCGCCGGCGCACAGCCGCGGCAGCCACTCGCGCTTCTGCTCCTCGGAGCCGAACAGCCAGATCGGCTGCGTGCCCAGCGACGTGTGCGCGCACAGCGTGATCGCCACGCTGGAGTCGATTCGCGTCAGCTCTTCGACCGCGAGGACGTAGGCCAGGGTGTCGCCTCCGCCGCCCCCGTACTCCTCCGGAAACGGGATGCCCATGAGCTGCAATCCGGCCAGCTTGCGCACGATCTCGTAGGGGAACGACTTCGTGCGGTCGAGCTCCTCGGCGACGGGCGCGATCTCCCCGCGCGCGAAGTCGCGCACCGTGCGCTGGATGAGCGCGTGGTCGTCTGACAGGTCGAAGTCCATCCGACGATTGTCACATCCCTGACTGAGTAGTGTGCATGCCATGGGCGTGAACGCGATCGGCGGCGGCGCGGCCCTCCACCTCGCCACGCAACAGCGCGTGGCTCGTGAGCTCGTCCGCGCGACGAGCCTCCAGGAGGCCGGGCCGGGCATCCTCGCGGCCATCGGCGAGGCGCTGGGCTGGGACCTCGCCGGCCTGTGGGAGCTCCCGCCGGGCGACGACGCGCTGCGCTGGGTGGCCGGCTGGGAGGCACGCCCCGGCGAGGCGGAGGAGTTCTGGCGCCTCTCGCGCGAGCTGCGCTTCCGCCGCGGTCAGCCGCTGCCGGGTCGCGCGTGGGACACCGGCGAGCCGATGTGGCGGCTGGACCTCGGCGGCGATCCCCACTTCCCTCGCCTGGAGGCGGCCGCCGCCGCGGGGCTGCGGGTCGGGCTCGCGATCCCCGTCCCCATCGGGGCGCCGGACGACGTGCTGGCCGTGATGGAGTTCTTCGCACGCCACGGCGAGGCCCCCGAGCTGGCCATGCGCGAGCTCCTGGCGGGCTTCGGCGACCAGCTCGCGCAGTTCCTCGTGCGCCAGCGCGCCGAGGAGGCCGTGCGGCGCAGCGAGGCGCTCAAGACGGCGATCCTCCATTCCTCGCTGGACTGCGTCGTGACGATGGACCACCACGGGCGCATCGCCGAGTGGAACCTGGCCGCCGAGGCGACGTTCGGGCGCCGGCGCGAGGACGTCCTGGGACGCGAGCTGGCGGAGGTGCTGATCCCGCCCCGGCTGCGCGATCGCCACCGCGACGGCCTGCGCCGCTACCTGGAGACGGGGGAGGGGGCGATCCTCGGCCGGCGCGTCGAGCTGGCGGCGCTGCACGCGGACGGCCACGAGATTCCGATCGAGCTGACGGTCGTCCCGCTGCCCGGCAGCAATCCACCGACGTTCACGGGCTTCCTGCGCGACATCGAGGAGCGCCGCCGCGCCGAGGAGGCCAACCGCCGCCTGGCCGCGATCGTCCAGACCACCGACGACGCGGTCGGCTCGATGGACCTGGAGGGGCGCGTGACCAGCTGGAACCCCGGCGCCGAGCGCATGTACGGCTACCGGGCGGACGAGATCGTGGGCCACTCCATGCGCAAGCTGGTGCCCGAGGACCGCCAGGACGAGACGAGCTACCTGATCGAGACGCTGCAGCGCGGGCACTCCGTCGAGGGCTTCGAGACCGAGCGCATCCGCGCCGACGGCGCCCGCTTCTCGGTCCTGCTGACGCTTAACCCCATCACCGACGCGACCGGGGCGCTCACCGGGATCTCCGTCGTGGGGCGCGACATCACCGAACGCCGGCGCGCGGAGGCCGCCAAGGAGTTCCTGGCCGCGGCCAGCGCCGCCCTGGACGCCTCCCTGGACCCCGAGCAGACGCTGCGCACGATCGTCCGCACCGCGGTGCCCGAGCTGGCGGAGCTGTGCATCATCGACCTGCTGGAGGAGGACGGCTCGATCGGACGCGCCGCCGCGGCGGCGTCCCGCCCGGAGCTGGCCGCGGAGCTGGAGGAGCTGCGCGCCCGGTTCCCGCTGGACCCGGCGGGCGCCCACCCGGTGGCCCAGGTGCTGCGGACCGGCGAGCCGATGGTGCTGCGCGACCTGTCCGCGCCGGACGTCGTGGAGCAGGTCGCCCAGAGCGACGAGCACCGCGCGTTCATGCTCCGCGCGGGGTACCGGTCGGCCGCCGTGGTGGCGATGTGGGCGCGCGGGCGCACGCTCGGCGCCATCTCCTTCCTGCACGTGGACAGCGACCGCCGCTACGACCCCGCGGACCTCGCCTTCCTGCAGGACCTCGGGGCGCGCGCGGCGATGGCGCTGGACAACGCGAGGCTGTACGCGGAGCGCTCGCACATCGCCGGGACCCTCCAGCGCGGCCTGCTGCCCTCGGCGCTGCCCGAGCCGCCGGGCGTCGAGGTGGCGTGGGCCTACCACCCGGCGCGCGAGGGCATGGAGGTGGGCGGGGACTTCTACGACGCCTTCGAGGCGGCGGGCGCCTGGGTGTTCGCCGTGGGCGACGTGTGCGGCAAGGGCGCCGAGGCCGCGGCGCTCACCTCGCTGCTGCGTTACAGCGTGCGGGCGTTCGCGCTGGAGCACGCGTGCCCCGGTCAGGTCCTGGAGCTGGTCAACGGAGCGATGCTGCGCGAGGACCTCGGCGAGCGCTTCGCCACGGCGGTGCTGGCGCGGCTGGACCCGTCGCAGCGCCCGGCGCGCGTGGGCCTGGCCGTCGCGGGGCATCCGACGCCGATCGTGGTGCGCGCGAGCGGCGAGGCCGTCGCCACGGCGGGGCGCGGCACATTGCTCGGCGTCACGGAGGAGGTGGCGATCCCCGCGGTCGAGGTCTTCCTGGACACGGGCGACTGCCTCGTCCTCTACACGGACGGCGTGCTGGACGCCGGCGCCCCGCAGCGGATCCTGACCCCCGAGGAGCTGGCGGCCGACCTCGCCGGCGCCGGCGCGCAGGCAGCGGGCGCCCTGGTCGATCGCGTGATCGCGACGACTACCGCGCTGGCAGACGGTCCGCTGCGAGACGACGTGGCGGTGCTGGCCCTGCGGCTCGTGTGAGCAGGCGGCACAGCACCTCGACGACCACCGGGTCGAACTGGGTGCCGGCGTTGGCGCGCAGCTCGGCCAGCGCGACCTCGGGGCTCATGGCCCGGCGGTAGGGTCGGTCCGACGTCATCGCGTCGTAGGCGTCGCAAGCGCCGATGATGCGGGCGGCGAGCGGGATGTCGCCCCCGGCGAGCCCGTCTGGGTAGCCGGTGCCGTCGTAGCGCTCGTGGCTCCAGCGCACCAGCTTGGCCGGCCGTGCGAGGGACGGCGCGCCCCCGATGATGCGCTCCCCGATGACGACGTGGCCGCGCATGAACTCCCACTCCTCGTCGGTGAGCGGCCCGGGCTTGTTGAGGATCGCGTCCGGAATGGCGGCCTTGCCGATGTCGTGCAGCGCCGCGGCTTGAACGAGCGGCGCCATCTCCTCGGGCGGCAGGCCGAGCTCACGCCCGGCGGCCTCGCACAAACGAGTGGTCTGCTCCATGTGCGTCCCCAGCCACTGGTCGCGCTCGGCCATCAGGCCGACCAGGACGTCGGTGCTCTGGCGTGCGGCCGACGTGCGCGCCGAGTACTTGCGCTCGTACATCCGCCGGTCGGCCAGGCCCAGCGCGGCGGAGGCATCGCGGACCTCGCCCGAGAGCGAGACGAACCCGTAGCTGCAGCCGACCGTGAATCCCTCGCCGTGCTCGGTGAGCGCCGCCGCGGCGGTCGAGACGACCGACTCGCGTTCCTCGGCTCCCGCCCATGCGAGCACGCAGAACTCGTCGCCTCCCATCCTGTATGCGGTGCCCGAACCCCGCACCGAAGCGCTGAGGGCCGCGCCGAGCCGGACGAGGAGGGAGTCCCCCGCCGGGTGTCCGTAGCGGTCGTTGTAGTCCTTGAACCCGTCGAGGTCGAACAGCGCGAGCAACGCGGGCCGCTCGGTCGAGGCGTGCTCGACGACCTCCTCGAGGTCGGCGAGCAGACGCCGGCGGTTCCCGAGGCCGGTGAGCGCATCCGTCAGCGCCTCGTGACGGCTGACCGCCAGCATGGCGAGCTGGCTGCGCGCCGTCAGGGCGAACCGGACGACGACCGCCCCGAGCGTGACGGTGTTCAGCGCGGCGGCCAGCGGGTTCACGCCGTCGGTGAGGTTGAAGTAGGCGCTGAGCGCGACCGCGGTGAGCGCGAACGCGAAGGGCACGGCCACTAGGTGCGAGCTGCGTCGCCGTACCACGGCGACGCGCTTCGGCCGCAGCATCGCTCCGCACGAGATGACCAGCATGACGCCCAGCCACCACGAGTCGAGGAGCGTCCCCGGCACCAGGGTGCCCCGGACGAGCTCGTGCAGGTACGAGCTGTCCTGGAACGCGAGCGCCGCGAACCCGAGCGTCAGCAACACGAGCGTTCGGCTCGGACGCCACCCGAACAGGCCCCAGGTCGCCACGGCGAATCCGACCACGGCCAGGTCGCACAGGACGAAGGTGAGGTTCGCCGCGGGCGCGGCCAGCGTGCCCTGAAGGACCACGTGGATCAGCACGGTCGCGCCGATCGAGGCCAGCGCGAGGCCACCGATCACGCCGTCGAGCCACAGGTCGAAGCGAACCTGCCTGGCCTGCGCGCGGACCAGCAGCACGATCGCCGTGACGCCGGCGGGCGTCAGGGTCAGCCAGAGCAGGTCGGGAAACGAGGGGAACTGGGCGGGCGGGCTGTCGCCGAAGACGAGGTTGTAATACGGCATCCCGCACCCGTAGACGAACAGCCCCACGCCGACGGCGAGCCATGTCCCGCGCTCCTCGGTTACGCGCAGCGCACGCGTCACGCAGGCGGCGGCGACGAGCAGGAAGGCGCCGAAGGGGAGCCAGGTGGAGAAGAACTGCGTCGGCCCGTGTCCACCCACGTCGAGTCCGGTGTGCGCGGCATGCACGGCGACGACCGCCGCCGCCAGGCCCCAGAGGGCGCGCGGCAGCGTGAGCCGAGCGGCAGTTGACGGTGGGGCGTGGGTCGACATTGCTCTCCTCCTCGGGTTCGGCACGAGTTCCAAGGTCCACTTCGGCCTGAGAGCGAGGGCGTGCCATCCCCGGATCTACGTACATCGCGTCTCAGAGCGAGATTTCGCGCCGCCTTAGCGCCTCGGTCACCGCGTGGACCCGCGTGCGCACGGCCAGCTTGTTCATCGCGTTCGTCAGGTGCGTGCGTACGGTTTCGGGCGAGAGCACGAGCTCAGCGGCGATCTGCTCTCCGTTGAGGCCGCTGGCGAGCATGTCGAGGACCTGGCGCTCGCGAGGCGTCAGGACGGCGCCGGACTTCGAGCGCGCGAGCAGCGAGTCGAGCCGGGGATCGAAGTAGTCCAGGCCCCGCGCCACGTCACGGATCGCCTGCGCCAGCTCGCCCGGCGGCGCGGCTTTGCTGGCCAGGCCGGCGGCGCCGACCTCGATCGCCGCGCTCAGGGTGCCCTCGTCCTCGGAGCCCGTGTAGAGGAGTACACGGGGGGCGCCGGCCTGCGCCAGCAGCCGGCGCGTCAGGTCGATTCCGCCCTCGCCCGGCAGGTTGATGTCGATTACCGCCACCTGCGGCCGGCGGCGCGCGATCAGCGTCTCGGCCTGCGCGGCCTCACCTGCCGTCCCTACGACGTCGAACCCCTCATCGCGCAGCAGCAGCTCGATTCCCTTGCGCACCCCCTCGTGGTCCTCGACGATCAGCACCCTGATCCCGGCGCGTGGCTGCGCGTCGGCGTCCAACTGGCGCAGCTCGTCGGTCGAGCGCTCGAGACGGCGCACCGCGTCGACGAGGGCCAGGGTGCGCTGTGCCACCATCTCCTCCATCCGCTCGCGGTGGGCGCGATTCTCGAGCTCCACGTCGCGCCGGCGCAGCGCGCAGGCCACGTAGACGAGCAGCTCGCCGTCGGCGACGGGCTCGACGAGGTAGCCGAAGGCGTTGAGGCGGTCGGCCGTGTCGATCTCGTCGCGCCGGGCGAGGAGGATGGTCGCCACGTCGCGGTCCTGGGCGAGCGCGTCCTCGTAGCGGTCCAAGTCCTCGGCGGATGGCGCGCCGAGCCGGCACACGACGAGGCTGAAGCGCTCGCGCGCCAGCATGGCGCTCGCCTCGAGGGGCGCGGGCGCGACGGAGCACGCGTAGCCGGCGCCCTGCAGCAGTGCGGCCAACCGCCGGCGCGCGGGCTCGTCGCCCCCGACGAGCAGGATCGCGTCGCCGCGCGGCACGCGGATCACCGCGCGAGCCGCCTGCCGGACCGCTCCCCCTGCACGTGCCGATGTGACACGACGAGACCGAATCTACCGGTCCGCGGCGGCGATGCGCGCGGTTTCAAACTCCTGGAATCGGCACATTTCGCGCTAGATCCGTGCGTGCGGACGGCGCATGCTCGCCCCGTGGTCGACGAGCGCGGACAGGCGACGATGGAATGGACGGCCGTCGTGCTGCTCGTGGCGCTGGTCGTGGGCGCCGTGGGCGCGGGCGTCGCGGCGGTGCACGCACCGGGGCTGGCGCGGGCGATTCGCTGCGCGGTGCTGGCCGGCTGCGGCGGGGAGGACCGGGCGCTGGAGCGCGTCTACGGGGCCGACGTCGCGGCGCACGTGCGGGCGTGGGCGCCGGGGCTCGCGTACGAGCGCGGGACGCTCGTCCTTCCGGTGGACTTCCGGCACTGCCGGTCACACCGCTGCGCGGACGCGGCCGCGGCGCACGGGAAGGACGTGTGGCGCTCGCGCGCCGGCCGGCGGGCGACCGTCTTCACGCGCGTCGTCGACCGGCGGGCGCGCGGCGGCGCGCTCTACGTCCAGTACTGGGCCTACTACCCGGACTCGACGTGGAACGGCAGCGCGCTGGCGCTGAGCCGGGCGCCGCTGGTGCGCGGCACGCCGCTGGGACGGCTCGCGGGTCGCGCGGCGGGCCGGCACGCCGACGACTGGGAGTCGGTGGAGCTGCGGATCGGTCGCGACGGGACCGTGATGGCGCGCGCCTCCGCGCACGGCGGCTACGCGGGCCGCCCGCGCTGGCCCAACCTCAACGAGCTCCCCGTCGAGCCGCGGCTGCCGCGCCGCCGGGCCGGCGGGCTGCGGCTGGAGCGCCGCCGCCGCACCGCCGCGTGGACGCAGAGCGGCGGCTGGGCGCGCGTCTCGCGCGGGAGCCACGCCGGCGGCATCCCGTCCGGACCGCGCGAGGGCGAGCGCCGCACGGCCTCGAACGGGATCGTGCTGGTGCCGCTGGAGTCGCTCTCGGCGAGCGAGCGCGCCACGCCCTTCGCCGTCGTCCCGCCGTGGCGCAAGCCCGTGTACCGGGATCCGGAGCGGACCGCGACGTCGTGAAACGCTTCCCGCGTCACGGACTAGTGATGGGACGTGACACACCCCACCGAACCCACCCCCGCCGTCCGGCTCGGCCGCAGGGCGCAGGACGGGATCGCCGCGACGGCGCCGATCGTCGCGGGCACGTCACGATCGAGGGCGACCGCGCGCTGGGCCGCCGGCTCCTGCGCCTGCTCGAGCTCTAGTCGCGGCGGGCGGAGCGCTCGGCCAGCTCGACCAGCAGCCGCACGCCGAACCCGCTGCCGCCCTTGTTCGCGTAGGGGCGCCCGACGTCCCAGGCCGTGCCCGCGATGTCCACGTGCGCCCACGGAACGTCGCCGGTGAACCGCCGCAGGAACTCGGCCGCGGCGATCGACATGGCCTTGCGCGCCTCCGGGGCGTTGGAGATGTCGGCGTAGCGCCCCTCGATCAGCTTCGCGTACTCGGGGTGCAGGGGGAAGCGCCAGACGAGCTCGCCGCTCGCGCGCGCCGCCTGCTCCACCTCGCCGGCCCAGGCGTCGTCGGAGGCGAACAGCCCGGCGTGCGTGGACCCGAGCGCCACGACGATCGCGCCGGTCAGCGTGGCCAGGTCGACGAGGCGCTCGGCGCCCTGCTCGATGGCCCAGGCGAGGCAGTCCGCGAGCACCAGGCGCCCCTCCGCGTCGGTGTTGTTGACCTCGATCGTCGTCCCGTTCATCGCGCGCACGATGTCGCCCGGCCGCATCGAGCGCCCGGAGGGCATGTTCTCCGTCGCGCCGACCACCGCGACGAGGCGCACGGGCAGCGCCAGCCGGGCGATCGCGCCGACCGCCTCCAGCACGGCGGCCCCGCCCGACATGTCGAACTTCATCTCGTGCATCTTGGCCGCCGGCTTGATCGAGATGCCGCCGGTGTCGAAGGTGACGGCCTTGCCCACGTAGCCCAGCACCGGGCCGGCCGCGCTCGGGCCCTCGTAGCGCAGCGTGATGAGCGCCGGCTCCTCGTAGGACCCGCGCGCCACGGCCGCGAACGCGCCCATGCCGCGCTGCTCGAGCTCCGCGGGCCCGCCGACCTCGACGGCCACCGAGTCGAACGACGCGGCGAGCTCGCGCGCGCGCTGCGCGAGCCGCGCCGGCGTCATGTCGTTGGCCGGCGCGTTCTGCAGGTCGCGCGCCGCGTTGACCGCCTCCGCGACCGCGACGGCGCGCGCCACCACGTCGTCGGGCGCGCCCACCAGCAGCCGTTCGACCCCGCGCGACTCGTCGTCGTCGCCGCGCTTGTAGCGGTCGAAGCGGTAGGCGCCCAGGACCGAGCCCTCCACCAGCCCCGCGGCCTCGGCCGGGCCCGACCCCTCGGGCAGCTGCCACGCCAGCGACCGGGCGCCCAGCTCGCGCGCGCGCGCCAGCGCCACCGCCCCCGCGACGCGGGCCGCCTCGGCGTCCCAGTCCTCGCGCGGCCCCAGGCCGGCGACGATCCAGCGCCGCCCGCCGGCGTGGGCGACGGCCGTGCGCCGCGCCTTGCCCCGCGCCTCGCCGGACTCCACCAGCTCGCGCGCCGGTCCCTCCACCGAACCGCCCTCGAACAGCCCCACGGCGATGGTGTCGGCGTCCGTCTCGGCGGGCGGGGTGACGGTGGCCTCGACGTCCATGGGGCGGCGCACGATATCCAGGTCGCTAGGGTTCGGGGCTCCGAAAGCGCGACCGAAAGAGCCTCGTCCGATGCCCAAGACCGTGATCCTGTCCTCCGCCCGCACGCCGATCGGCAAGCTCGGCGGCGGCCTGGCCTCGCTGCCCGCGACCCAGCTCGGGGCCACCGCCATCGCGGCCGCGCTCGAGCGCGCCGACGTGGAGCCCGAGCAGGTCGAGCACGTGGTGATGGGCCAGGTCCTGCAGGCGGGTCAGGGCCAGATCCCCTCGCGCCAGGCCCAGATCGAGGCCGGGATCCCCAAGGAGGTCTCCTCGGAGACCATCAACAAGGTCTGCGCTTCCGGCGTGCGCGGGGTGGCGATCCTCGACCAGGCCATCCGGGCCGGCGACCTCGAGGTGGGCGTGGGCGGCGGCATGGAGTCCATGTCCAACGCCCCCTACCTGCTCCCCGGTGCGCGCTTCGGCTGGAAGATGAACCACGTCAAGGCGATGGACTCGATGGTCCACGACGGCCTGACCAACCCCTTCTCCGGGCGCCAGATGTTCGACGAGGCCACCGAGGTGGGCGACGAGCTGGAGATGACGCGCCCGGACCTCGACCGCTGGGCGCTGCGCTCGCACGAGCGCGCGCTGGCCGCGACCGACGAGGGCCGCCTGGCCGAGGAGATCGTCCAGGTCACGATCTCCTCGCGCAAGGGCGACACCACCGTGGAGGTCGACGAGGGGCCGCGCCGCGACACGTCGCTGGAGAAGCTGGCGGCGCTGCCGGGCCTGACGAGCAAGGAGGGCTCGCACACCGCCGGCAACTCCCCGGGCGTCAACGACGGGGGCGGCGCGCTCGTCGTCTCCTCCGAGGAGTGGGCGTCGCGCAACGGCAAGGAGGTCCTGGCCACGATCGTCGCCCAGGCCCAGGTCGCCGACGACTTCCCCTACCTGGCCCGCACGCCCGCGCTGGCCGCCCGTGCCGCGCTGGAGAAGGCCGGCCTCGACGCCTCCGACATCGACCTGTGGGAGATCAACGAGGCGTTCGCCTCCGTCACGCTCAACACGATCCGCATGCTCGACATCGACGAGGAGCGCGTGAACGTCAACGGAGGCGCCGTCGCCCTCGGCCATCCGATCGGCGCCTCCGGCGCGCGCATCCTGGGCGCGCTGGTGCACGAGCTGCGCCGCCGCGGCGGCGGCAAGGGCTGCGCCGCGATCTGCTCGGGCGGGGGCCAGGGCGACGCGGTGATCCTCGAGGTGTGAGCCCCGTCGGGGCCGCCTTCTTCGATCTCGACCGGACCCTGATCGCCGGGTCCTCGGCCTTCGAGTTCGCCAGGGCGTCCTACAAGGCCGGCCTGGCCAGCCGCCGGCAGCTGGTCGCGGACGGGCTGGCCAACCTGCGCTTCCGCCTGCAGGGGTCCACCGACGCCGGGACCGAGGCGCTCAAGCAGCGGGTCATGGCGGCGCTGGAGGGGGTGCGCGTCCGCGACGTCGAGCGTCTGGGCGCCGACGTGCTGGCCGGGCTGCTGCCGCGCGTCTACCCGCAGATGCTCAACGTCGCCTACGAGCACCAGGACGCGGGACGGCCGATCTTCATCTGCACGGCCGCCTCGCAGGAGGTGGCGGACCTGCTGGCCCGGGTCCTCGTGTTCGACGGAGCGGTGGGCACGCGCAGCGAGATCGCGGACGGCGCCTACACCGGCCGCCTCGACGGCCCCTTCACCTACCGCGAGGGCAAGGCCGCCGCGATCCGCGAGCTGGCCGCCGAGCGCGGGATCGACCTGGAGGAGTCCTGGGCCTATTCGGACTCGGAGTCCGACCTGCCGATGCTGCGGGCGGTCGGCCATCCCGTGGTCGTCAACCCGGATGCGGCGCTGGCGCGCGTCGCCCGCGAGGAGGGGTGGGAGGTCGTGCGCTTCGAGACCCTCGGCCGGCGGCTCAAGCTGGGCGGCGCCGTCGTGACCGCCGCGCTGGCCGGCGGCATCGGCGGAGCGCTCGTGCGCCGCCGCGCACCCGCCGGCCGGCTGCCCGCGCTGCCCCGCCGATGAGCGCGCACGAGCTCACCGACGAGCAGCGCGAGATCCGCGACCTCGCGCGGCGCTTCGCGGACGCCGAGATCGCGCCGCACGCCGCGCGGTGGGACCGCGAGCACCGCTTCCCGGGGGAGCTGTTCGGGCGGCTCGGCGAGCTGGGGCTGATGGGGGTCTGCGTGCCGGGGGAGCACGGCGGCGCGGGCGCCGACTTCCTCTCCTACGTGCTCGTGCTCGAGGAGCTCTCGCGCGCGGACGCGGGCGTCGGCGTCACCGTCGCGGTGCACACGGGGGCGGGCACGCTGCCGATCCTGGCCCACGGGACGCCCGAGCAGGCTACGCGCCTGGTCCCGCCGCTGGCGCAGGGACACGAGCTGGCCGCGTTCGCGCTGACCGAGGCGGAGGCCGGCTCCGACGCGAGCGCGCTGCGCACCCGCGCGGACGCCGGGGGCCGCATCACCGGCGCCAAGCAGTGGATCACCAACGGCTCCCACGCCCACACGTTCCTAGTCTTCGCGCGCGACCCCGACGAGCGCATCTCCGCGTACGTCGTGCGCCGCGGCGCCGAAGGGTTCCGCCCGACGCGCGAGGAGGAGAAGCTGGGCCTGAACTCGTCCTCGACCGCCGACCTGGCCTTCGAGGGCACGCCCGGCGAGCGTCTGGGCGAGCCGGGCGGCGGGATGCGCGTGGCGCTGTCCACGCTGGACGGCGGGCGCATCGGCATCGCCGCGCAGGCCACCGGCATCGCGCAGGCCGCGCTCGACCTGGCCTCCGCGTACGCCCGCGAGCGCAACGCCTTCGGCGGCCCGCTGGCGCGGCTGGGCGCGATCCAGCAGAAGCTTGCGGACATGCAGACCGAGGTGGAGGCGGCGCGCGCGCTGACCTGGCGCGCGGCGCGGCGCAAGGCGGCCGGACTGCCGCACACCGTCGAGGGGGCCCAGGCCAAGCTGTTCGCCTCGCGGGTGGCGCGGCACTGGACGGGCGAGGCGATCCAGGTCCTGGGCGGCTACGGCTACACCAGGGAGTTCCCGGCCGAGCGCTACTACCGCGACGCCAAGGTCACGGAGATCTACGAGGGCACGAGCGAGATCCAGCGCCTGGTGATCGCCCGCGCCCTGCTCGGAGAGGCGGCGCGCGACCGCTAGGCTGCGGCCCGTGCGGCGCCTGCTCGCCATCGCCGCCGCAGCGCTGCTCGCGCTCCCCGCGGCGGCCGCGGCCAACGGGGACCCGCCCAGCGACGTCCTGCCCTACGAGGACGTCTCCCTCCCCGCCGAGCCGCCGTCACGCGCCTCCGCCGACGCGCTGCGAGCCGCTGTCCGCCGCGCCCGGGAGGCCGGCTACCCGCTCAAGGTCGCGGTCATCCACTCGGCGATCGACCTCGGCACGCTCGCGAGCGTCTTCGGCCGTCCCCAGCAGTACGCGGACTACCTGGTCGCCGAGCTGCCGCGCCACAACCCCGAGAGCGAGGGCGCGCGCATCCTCGTCGTGATGCCGGCCGGCGCGGGGATCGCCGGGACCGACTTCGGCGCCGGCGAGCGCCGGGCGGCCCGCACGATCCGGGTCACCACGGACGCCACGCCCACGGACCTGACGCGGGCCGCGCAGTCCACCGTGGAGCGGATGGCCGGCGCGGCGGGTCGCCGGATCGGCGGCGCGGGCGGCTCGGGGGGCGGCAGCGGCGGGCTGATCGCCGCCGTGCTGGTCGGGGTGCTGGTGCTCGCCGCGGCGCTCGCGGGCCTCGCCGCGCGCCGGCGCGAGCACGCGCGCACGGAGCGCGCGTGAGGCGCGCGGCGGGCACCGTCGCGCTGGCCGCGCTGCTGCTCGCCGCGGCGCCGTCCGGCACCGCGGGGCACCCCGACCACCGCGCCACCGAGATCGGGATCTCGCGGTTCGCCTTCACGCCCCAGCGGCTGGAGATCGTGGCCGGCGACGTCGTGTTCTGGACCTGGAACGGCCCGGACCTCAACCACACGGTGACCGGCCGCGGCCCCGGCAAGACCTTCGAATCCGATCCCGGTGTCGCGCCCGAGCAGGTCTCGCACCGCGCCGGCGATCGCTTCGCCGACGCGTTCTCCACGCCGGGCACGTACACCTACCTCTGCCGCGTCCACCCCGACCGCATGCGCGCGACGATCGTCGTCGCGCCGGTCGACCGCACCGCCCCCGCGCTGCGCCGCGTCTCGTTGGAGCCGGCGCGCATGTGCCGGCGCTGCCGGCGCCCCGGCGGGCGCCTGCGCTTCACGCTGTCCGAGCGCGCGGACGTCGAGGTGAGGATCTACCGGGTCCGGCGCGGGCGCCTCGCCTTCGCCGCCCGCCGGCGGTTCTCGGGGCGCCGCGGCCGCAACGCGCCGCGGTTCCATGTGGCCGGGCTGCGACCGGGCGCCTACCAGGCGCGCATCCGCGCGCACGACGACGCGGACAACGCCTCGCGGACGGTCCGCCGGCGCTTCGTGGTCGTGGGGCGCTAGGAGCGCCCGCGCCGCTTCTCGCGGCGGTCGGCGATCCACAGGCCCAGCGCGATCGCCAGAACCGGCCCGAGGTAGATCCCGAGGTCGACGAGGACGTGCCCCGCGTGGGCGAGGACCACGTCATGCCTCCGTGGCCGACAGCAGCCACAGGCCGAGGGACGTGAACCCGATCATGACCAGCAGCATCCAGTATTGGGAGCGCGTCGCCTCGCGCACGTCGTCGTACGTGGCCAGCGCGCGGTCGTGGGCGAGGACCAGGCCGGCGACGTGCCCGACCACGAGCGCGCCGACCTGCACGTACCAGATCCCGGTGGCGGATATCCACGTGTAGTCGATCTGAGTCGCCGCGGTCCCGAACAGATCCGAGCCCTCGCCCAGCGGGTCGGACACCAGGAACGCCATCGCCTGCCCCTGGAAGGCCAGCAGCGAGAAGTAGTGGGCCAGCGCGTAGGCGAGGCCGATCGGGACCAGGGTGTGGGCGAAGCCGCGCGCCAGCTCGCCGGTCCGGTGGCCGCGGCCCACGGTGTGCATCCCCGCCACCCCGAGCAGGTAGAACAGCGCGACGAACGCCACCGCCACGATCAGCCCGACCGTGTGCGCCAGCTCGACCGCGCCGCGCAGCCCGACGCCGAGGTCGACGAACAGCTGCTCGACGTCGGGCCCCAGGTCTCCCCACAGCGAGCCCTGCGTGAGCCCGTCGAACGTCGTGATCCCGATGACCGCGCACACCAGCGCCACGGTCCCGGGCGCCTCGGGCAGCGAGGTCACGCCGGACAGCGGCGGGCGCAGGTGCAGCACCCCGTCGCGGCGCTCCCACGGCGACAGGCGTGCGAACAGGTTGAAGTACACGCCGAACCCGTCGGCCCGCTCGCTCCACGCGTCGATCCCGTAGAAGCTCATCCCAGCGAGCTGCACGAGCGCGTAGGCGAGCGCCAGGACGGCGAGCGTCGACGGGTCGTCGCGCGACTGGTAGGCCAGCTCCAGCCACCCGAACCCGAGGATGGCCACGAAGGCGGGCCAGCGCCCGAGCCGGGCGGGGTAGGGGAGCGGCGCGGGCAGCGCGCCGGGCGCCAGGCGCGCGCCCGCCCACGCGACGCCGCGCGCCAGCGCGCGCCACGGGTTGAACAGGCGGAACACGTCGCCCACCAGCACGCTGGCCACCGGGATCCCGACCCAGAAGACGACGTAGACGAACGTCGGCACCACGTTGGCCGACGCGGTCTGCGTCCCGGCCAGGCCGGCGTACACGAGGACGGCGAAGAGCGCCACGCCGACCGCCCCGCACACCACGTCGACGAAGGCGGGGATCCGCGCCACGCGGCGCAGCCGGGGGCGCTGGAGCCGCGGCGCCGGCCACAGCACGGCCAGCGCGACGAAGGAGACGATCAGGACGACCGCGGCCGCCCAGCCGAACAGCCACTCGGGGATCGGCAGGTCGGCGCGCTGGGAGAACCCGTGGGCGCCGGCGAGCGCGGGCGCGGCGAGCAGGCCGGCGGCCGCCGCGCCGGCGGCCGGTAGCAGGCGCCTCACGGCACGACCCGCAGGCTGGCGATCGCCCGGCCCGTTGTGTGCGACTCGATCTCGAAGACGCCCTGCGGGCCGGCCGGGAACGAGAACGTCGTGCGTCCGCCCGCCCGGACCGTGCGCTCGACCTCGTAGCCGTGGACGTGGATCGCCTGCTCGGTGTTCGAGGCGACCGCGAAGCGGATTCGCTCGCCTCCCGCGAACTCCAGCGTGCGCACGCCGCCCACCGGCCGGCCGTCGCGCAGGCGGACGGTGGGGACCGGGCGGGGCGACGGCCGGGCCGGCGGGCCGGTCGCCGTGCCGGGGGCGGCCGTCGGCGCGGGGGGGCGCGCCGAATCGTCGTCCTCGCCGCCGGTGCCGAGGACGACAGCGGCGACGACCGCCACCAGGACGGCCGCCAGCAGCAGCGCGATGCGGGCGTTGCGGGTCACCTCGCGCCGCAGGCTATCCGGGTCATCCGCCCGCCGGACCGCCCTCGCGCCGGCGCTCCATGAACGTCTCGGGCGCCGCCGCCGGTCCGAACCCCGCGCTCGCGTAGAGGGCGTGCGCGTCGGCCGTGAACAGGACCCAGCGCCGCAGCGTCCTCAGCTCGGGGTGCTCGACCGCGGTCCGGACCAGCCAGCGCCCCAGCCCGCGATCGCGGTGGGCGTCGAGCACGAAGACGTCGGCGAGGTAGCCGAAGGTGGCCCGGTCGGTGACCGCCCGGGCGAAGCCCGCGAACGAGCCGTCCGGCGCGCGCAGGGCGAAGCACAGCGAGTTGTCCAGCGCGCGGTCGAGCACGCCGCGCTCGATCCCGCGGGCCCAGTAGGACTCGCGGGACAGGTAGCGGTGCACGGCGGCCTCGTCCACGCGGGCGCGGTCGTCGGAGATCGCGTAGCCGTCGGGCCGGGTCCACTCCATGCAGGCTCACCCTAGACTTCGCCGCATGGCCACCGAGCCCCGGCAGGTGCCCGAGCGCGACGCGCCGTTCACCACGGTCAGCGGCCAGCCGATCCGGCCGCTGTACACCGAGCGCGACCTGCCGGACCCCGAGCGGATCGGGCTGCCCGGCGAGTTCCCCTACACGCGGGGCGTGTACCCGAGCATGTACCGCGGGCGCCTGTGGACGATGCGCCAGTTCGCGGGGTTCGGGACGGCCGAGGAGACCAACGAGCGCTTCCGCTACCTGCTCGACCACGGCCAGACGGGACTGAGCACGGCCTTCGACATGCCCAGCCTGATGGGGCACGACTCCGACCACCCGCGCAGCCTCGGCGAGGTCGGGCGCGAGGGCGTCGCGGTGGACACCGTCGACGACATGGCGACGCTCTTCCAGGGCATCCCGCTCGACGAGGTCAGCGTCTCCATGACCATCAACGCCCCCGCGGCCGTCATGCTCGCGTTCTTCGTGGCCGCGGCCGAGGAGCGCGGCGTCCCCGCCGAGCGGCTGAGCGGCACGATCCAGACCGACATCCTCAAGGAGTACATCGCCCAGAAGGAGTGGTGCTTCCCCGTCGACCCGGCGATGCGCCTGGTGGGCGACCTGATCGAATGGTGCAGCGAGCACATGCCGCGCTGGCACCCCGTCTCGATCAGCGGGTACCACATCCGCGAGGCGGGCTCGACGGCCGCGCAGGAGCTGGCCTTCACGCTCAAGGACGGCCTCACCTACGTCGAGCAGGCGGTGGCCCGCGGCCTGGACGTGGACGACTTCGCGCCGCGGCTGAGCTTCTTCTTCAACGCGCACATCGACCTCTTCGAGGAGGTGGCGAAGTACCGCGCGGCCCGCCGCATCTGGGCGCGCGAGCTGCGCGACACCTTCGGCGCGCGCGACGAGCGCTCGCTGCTCATGCGCTTCCACACGCAGACGGCCGGCGTGTCGCTGACCGCCCAGCAGCCGCTCAACAACGTCGTGCGCACGACGATCGAGGCGCTGGCGGGCGTGCTGGGCGGCACGCAGTCGCTGCACACCAACTCCTACGACGAGGCGCTCGCCCTGCCCAGCGAGGACGCGGTGCGCGTGGCCCTGCGTACCCAGCAGATCATCGCGCACGAGTCCGGGGTGACGAACACGATCGACCCGCTGGGCGGCTCGTACTTCGTCGAAGGGCTGACCGACGAGATGGAGCGCCAGGCCTACGACTACTTCGCCAAGATCGACGAGCTGGGCGGGATGGTGGAGGCGGTCAAGCGCAACTACCCCCAGCGCGAGATCGCCGACGCGGCCTTCCGCTACCAGCAGGAGGTCGACCGCGGCGAGCGTCTCCTGGTGGGCGTCAACTCCTACACGGTCGACGACGAGCCGCCGCTGGAGATCCTGCGGATCGACCCGGCGCTGGAGCGCAAGCAGATGGACCGCCTGGCGGGCGTGCGGGCCGCGCGCGGCGCGCGCGCCGTGGAGGACGCGCTGGCGCGGCTGCGCGAGGACGCCGCGACGGAGGGGCGCAATCTGATGCCGGCCCTGGTGGACGCGGCCCGTGCCCACTGCAGCGAGGGGGAGATCGTCGAGGCGCTGCAGGCGGTCTTCGGTACCTACACCGAGGCGCCCGTCTTCTGAGGGCGCTAGCCCGCCGGGACCTCGATGCCGGCCTCCCACTCCCCGTCGGAGGTCAGGCGCGCCAGGCGGTAGTCGGCCGGGCCCTCGTACGGCGCCACGCGGGCGAACCACCCGGCCGCGTCGGTCGGGAAGGCCGGGCCGCCGTCGTCGCACGTCTCGCCGCTGACGTGGATCGGGACCCAGGCGCCGGTCGCGCCGTTGCGGCGCTCCACCCGCACGACCGCGCGCCCGTCGCCCGCGCGCACCCCGCCGAACAGCACCACGACGCGCTGGCCTCCGACCTCGCGGACCTCGGCCCAGAAGGGAAGCCGGAAGGCCTGGGCCGCCGGCTTGGGCGTCCCGTCGGCGAAGAACAGCCCGCTCTGGAAGCCGCTCCACCAGCGCGGGTCGTCGCGCCGGCGCCCCGCCGCGCGCGGGTCGATGTCGCGCAGCAAGAACTGGGCGAACATCGGCGTGGCCGGGTCCCGCCAGGCCAGGTACGTGGCCCAGCTGAGCATCTGCGCCTGCTGGGCCAGCCCGAAGGGCGCGGTGGGATCCGGCGGGTTGCTCTCGTAGGCGTACTCGGTGTGGTGCACCGCGAGCGCCCGCACCAGGCGGCCGCGCTGCGCCAGGGCGGACAGCAGCCCCTGTAGGCGCGCGGTCTCGGCCAGCAGCGCGCTGTCCGGATCGGGACTCGACGTCTCGGGGGTGGTCGAGCGCGTGTAGGGGTGGTGGGCGTAGCCGTGGGCGCGCAGCGGCCGGTAGTCGCGACACTCGGGCGTGCGCAGCGGACGCAGCCGGCGATCCACGCACGCCAGCTCGCGCACGAAGCGCAGCGGCGCCACGCCGCCGCGGCCGGGCTTCGAAGAGCCCGTGGCGGCGGTGCCGCCGACCAGCACGAAGTTGCGCGACGACGCGCGCTCCAGCGCGTCGTAGGCGGCGTTGTGCATGGCGCGGTAGACGTGCGCCGAGGCCGGGGTCCAGCGCTTGTCGTGCCGGACCCACTGCGGGCGCAGGAACGTCGGGTTGTTGGGCTCGTTCCACGTCGTCCACATGCGCACCGCCGGCAGGGCGTGCCCGGGGCGCTCGGGGTCGGGATACGTCCCGTCGTAGCGCCGCGCCACCGCTGCGGCGAAGCGGCCGAACGCGTCGGCGTCGGGCTCGTGGTTCTGGCGGTCCGCGGGCCGCACGCCGCGGCGCACCGCCCAGCGCGGGGCCCAGAAGGCCAGGTCGACCATCACCGCGAGGCCGGCGGCGCGCGCCGCCTTGACGGCGCGGTCGAGTCGCACGAAGGGCTCGCGCGGATAGGTCGCGGGATCGGAGGCCTCGAACGGCGCTCCCGGGCGGCGGCGCGAGTGCGCCGCCGGCGCCAGCGCCGACCAGCCGGCCGTGATGCGCACGCGATCCGCGCCCAGCCAGGCGATCCGCCGCGCGGCCTCGCGCACGTCCGCGGGCGCGGAGGAGAGCAGGACGGCATCGTCCTGGATCGTGGTCTCCAGATGTCTCCCGCCCGCCGGGCTGCCGGCCAGGGCCAGCGCGACGAGCGAGCAGGTCAGAAGCATCGCCCACCCCCGCCGGTTACGGCGAGGCCAACCGTACACTAGGATTGCGCGCCGCTCATGGAGGCGGCGACCCAGAGGAAGATCCGCGTCGTCGTGGCGAAGCCGGGACTCGACGGCCACGACCGCGGCGCGAAGATCATCGCCCGCGCGCTGCGCGACGCCGGGATGGAGGTCATCTACACGGGTCTGCACCAGACGCCCGAGCAGATCGTGGCCACCGTCGTGCAGGAGGACGCCGACGCGGTCGGACTGTCGATCCTGTCGGGCGCGCACATGACGCTGGTGCCGCGCATCGTCGACCTGCTGCGCGCGGAGGGCATCGAGGACGTCGTGATCACGGTGGGGGGGACGATCCCCTCCGAGGACGTGCCCGAGCTCAAGAAGCTGGGCGTCGCCGAGATCTTCACGCCGGGCGCTCCGACGCAGCAGATCATCGACTTCATCCGGGACACGGTGGCCGAGCGGCGCCGGCAAGCCGACTGACTGGTCAGTCAATCGGGTAGGATCGCGAACGTCCGTTTGCTCACAGGAGGCTTTCGTTGAAGATCTGCGTCTTGGTGAAGGAGGTCCCGGACGCCGCCGTCGAGAAGCGCATCGACCACTCGACGGGGCGCATGGACCGCAGCGGGGAGAAGAACCTCAATCCCTTCGACACGCACGCGATCGAGGCCGCGATGCAGATCAAGGAGGGCGGCGCGGTCCCGGTGGAGGAGGTCGTGGCGGTCACGATGGGCCCCGAAAGCGCCGTGCGCGCGCTGCACAAGGCGGTCTCGCTGGGCGCTGACCGCTCGGTCCACCTGAGCGACGAGGCCCTGGCGGGCTCCGACGTGGTGGCCACCGGGTACGCGCTCTCCAAGACGCTCGAGCGCGAGTCGCCCGACCTGGTCCTGCTGGGCCAGCAGTCCGACGACGGCGAGTGCTACACGATCGGCGCCGTGGTGGCCGAGTACCTGGGCATGCCCTCGCTCACGCAGGTCATCAAGATCGACGTGGAGGAGGGCAAGCTGCGCTGCGAGCGCCAGGCCGAGTACGGCTACGACACGGTGTCGGTGCAGCTGCCCGCCGTGATCTCCGTCGGCGACGCGATCAACGAGCCGCGCTACCCGTCGCTCAAGGCGATCATGGGCGCCAAGAAGAAGCCGCTCGACGCGCTCGCCGCCTCCGACGCCGGCGTCGAAGCGTCCCGCGTCGGCCTCGACGGCTCAATGGTCGAGTGCGGCGACTTCACCGACCCGCCCCAGAAGGAGCCCGGGCAGATCATCGAGGACGAGGACACCGCCGAGACGGTCGAGAAGGTCGTCGCCTGGCTCGAGGAAAGGAAGCTGATCTAGATGGCCGACATCCTGGTGTACGTCCTGCACTACGAGGGGGCGCTCAACAAGAACTCGCTGGGCGCGGTGTCCGAGGGCGCGCGGCTGGCCGGCGAGCTGGGCGGCGAGGCGCACGCGATCGTCGTCGGCGACGGCGACGACCTGACCGAGGAGCTGGCGGCGAGCCTGGGCAACTGGGGCGCGAGCAAGGTGTTCCGCGCCCGCGCGCCCGAGGGGCTGGCGCAGCCGGTCATCGACGCCATGGCCAAGGTCATGCAGGACAACGGCCACACCTACGCGCTGTTCGGCGGCGGCCTGCTCGGCTTCGAGGTGGGCGCCGGCCTGGCCGCGCGCCTGGGCGCGGGCGTCACGATGGAGGTCACCGAGGTCGACGTGCAGGACGGCAAGCTCGTCGCCGCGCGGCCGATCCTGCAGGACTCCAAGATCTCCAAGTCGCGCTACCGCGACAAGGGCGTCATCATCGGCCGCCTCAACGCCTTCGAGGCGCGCGAGTCCGGCGGCGGCCCGGCCACCGTCGAGGACGTCGAGGTCGAGCTCTCTTCGCAGGCCACCCAGGCCACGATGGTCCAGCGCGGCGAGCAGCGCGGCGAGGACGTCGACATCGAGGGCGCCGACTTCCTGGTGGCGGGCGGCCGCGGGCTGGGCAAGCCCGAGGGCTTCCAGATGTGCGAGGAGCTCGCGAACGCGCTGGGCGGCGCCGTGGCGGCCACGCGCGCCGTGGTGGACGCCGGGTGGTACCCGTACTCGACCCAGATCGGCCAGACGGGCAAGACCGTCGCGCCGAAGCTGTACCTGGCGGCCGGGATCTCCGGCGCGATCCAGCACAAGGTCGGGATGCAGAACTCCGAGAACATCGTCGCGATCAACAAGGACTCCAACGCGCCGATCTTCGAGTTCTCCGACCTCGGGATCGTGGGCGACCTCAACAAGATCCTGCCCAAGCTCACCGAGGCCGTGAAGGCGAAGAAGGGCAGCTAGCCATGGCGTCGCACAACGGCGCCGTCGTTCCGCGCGACTTCCCGCCGCCCATCGACTCCCCGGGGGAGATCGTCAAGCGGGAGCTGGACTCCGAGGACGAGCGCATCGAGGTCGGCGTGGCGATCGTCGGCGGCGGCACCGCCGGGCTGGCGTGCGCCAACCGGCTGCTCCAGCTGCTGGGCGACGACCCGGCGACGATGGAGCGGCTGGGCGAGGTCCCCGTCGCCGTCATCGAGAAGTCCAAGGCGTGCGGAGGGCACAGCCTCTCCGGCGCGGTGATGCGGCCCGGGCCGCTGCAGGAGCTGTTCCCGGAGCTGTCGCGCGAGGACTGGCGCAGGGAGGGCTTCGCCTACGGCGAGGTGGACAAGGAGGCGGTCTACCTGCTTCCCACCGGCAAGACGAAGCTGCGCATCCCGCCGCCGCCGCCCTTCCGCAACCACGGCAACGAGATCGTCTCGGTCGCCGCGCTGGCCCGCTACCAGGCACGTCAGGCCGAGGAGGGCGGGGCGTACATCCTCACGGAGACCGCGGCCACGCACCTGATCGTGGAGGACGGCCGGGTCGTGGGCGTGCGCTCGGGCGACAAGGGCCGCGGCAAGGACGGCCAGCCGCTGGGCAACTTCGAACCGGGCACCGACATCAAGGCGCAGGCGACCGTGCTCGCCGAGGGCTGCTGGGGCCACCTGACGGGCGCCGCGATCCGCGAGTTCGACCTCGGCGCCGACCGCGAGCCGCCGGTGTGGGAGCTGGGCGTCAAGGAGGTCTGGAAGGTCCCCAAGCCCCTGGACCGCCTCATCCACACGGTCGGTCCCTGGCCGCTGAAGATCTCGTCGCGCTACGGGCAGATCGGCGGCACCTGGCTGTACCCGATGAAGGACGAGAAGACCGGCGACGACCTGGTCTCGATCGGCTTCGTGGTCGACCTCGAGTACGCCGACGCCACCACCTCGTGCCACGACCTGCTTCAGCTGTTCAAGACGCACCCGCTGGTGCGCAAGATCCTCGAGGGCGGCGAGCGCGTGGCCTGGGGCGCCAAGGCGATCCCCGGCGGCGGGTACTGGTCGATGCCCAAGCTCACGATGCCCGGTGCGCTGCTGGTCGGCGACGCCGCGGGGATGGTCGACACGGTCGCGCTCAAGGGCGTGCACCTGTGCATCCGGTCCGGGATGCTCGCCGCCGAGTCGATCTACCGCGCCCTGAAGGCGGGCCGGACGGACTTCTCCGCCTACGAGGAGATGATCGAGGACTCGCAGGTGGGCAAGGAGCTGTGGCAGGTGCGCAACACCCGCCAGCCCTTCCAGCGCGGATTCCTGCAGGGCGGGCCGCTGGTCAATCTGATGATCGCCACCAAGGGCCGCTTCCCGGGCGGGCGCTGGCACTGGCACCGCAACGACGAGCGCCCGATGTTCGTGGGCAGCACCCGCAACCGCTACCCCAAGCCGGATGGCAAGTACACGTTCGACAAGCTCTCGTCGGTCTTCATCTCCGGCAACGCCACGCGCGACGACGCGCCCAACCACATCCGCGTGCAGAAGGACATCCCGCGCGAGCTGGCGGAAACCTGGGTGTGGATGTGTCCCGCGGGGGTCTACGAGATCCCCGACGACGCTCCGGACGAGGGGCCGGTCGACCTGATCGTCAACTACACGAACTGCGTGCAGTGCGGGGCGATCACCGCCAAGGGCGGCCGGCTCACCCCGCCCGAGGGCGGCGACGGGCCGCTGTACACGATCACCTGAGAGGCCGCAACCTTCGCCCTCGGCCGCCTGTTAACGGGGTGGGATGAGGCGCTTAGCCGTCACCTTCGCCGCCGGCGCGGTCGCGCTGGCCCTGTCCGCCGCGTCCGACCCCTCGGTCGCGGGGGCGCCCGAGCGCGAGGACGCCCGCCTACGGCTGCTGTCGTGCCGCGGCGCGGTCGATCCGCTGGGGCGCTCGCTGACCGTGGACAGCGCGATGAGCTCGCTGCGCGCGGGGGACCGGATGCAGATGCGCTTCGACCTCTACCAGCGCCGGCCCGGCGCGCGGCGCTTCCGGCGCGTGTCGGGCCCCGGACTGGGGACGTGGAACGCGGCCACCCCGGGCGTGGCGCGCTTTCGCTTTCGCAAGCCGATCCAGAACCTGCCCGCGCCGGCCTCCTACTTCGTGCGGGTCGTGTACCGCTGGAAGGACGAGTCGGGCGACGTGTTCGCGCGGACCGTGCGCGTGACGCGCCTGTGCCGCCAGCCCGATCTGCGGGCCGACCTGCACGTCGCCTTCGTCGGCACGCCGCGGCAACTGGGCGCCAACGTGTTCGCCTATCCCGTGGTCGTACACAACGCGGGGCGCGGCACGAGCGGCGACTTCGACGCGGCGGTCACGATCGGCGAGGCCCCGCAGCCCCCGCGCAGCGTCTCCGCGCTGGCCCCGGACGAGCGCCGCACGGTGGAGCTGACCGGAGCGCGCTGCCCGTCGGGGACGCCGGCCTCGGTCCAGCTGGACGCCGACAACCGCGTCGACGAGTCCGACGAGCGCAACAACGTCCGCTCGTTCACCTGCCCGTAGCGGCACGGCCGCATCGCTACACTGATCCGACGATGAAGGCCGCGATCCACCCCGAGTACGTCGAGTCCCACGTGCGCTGCACCTGCGGGAACGAGTTCACGACTCGCTCCACCAAGCCCGAGCTGCACGTCGAGATCTGCTCGAACTGCCATCCGTTCTACACGGGGCGCCAGAAGCTCGTGGACACCGGCGGCCGGGTCGAGCGCTTCCAGCGTCGCGCGGCCAAGCGCCGCAAGTAAGTGGCCACGCAGGCAAAGGCCGCGGAGGACACGCGGCTGCCTGACGGCGCCCTGATGGCGCAGCGCGACGCGCCGGTGGGCGGGCAGGCGGTGCTCGAGGGCGTGATGATGCGCGGCGTCTCGACGTGGGCGGTGGCGGTGCGCAAGCCGCTGCCCGAGGAGATCTCGCAGGAGAAGGGCGTGGACCCGCGGCTCGGCGCGCACGGGGAGATCGAGATCCAGTCCTTCCCGCTGGTGTCGATCCTCAAGAAGCACCGGTGGATGCGACTACCGGTGATCCGCGGCGTGTTCGCGCTGTGGGAGTCGCTGCGGATCGGATTCCGCGCGCTGAACATCTCCGCCAACGCGCAGCTGCCGCCGGACGAGTCCGGCGAGGTCGAGGAGATCGGCAAGGGGACGTGGATCGGGACGGTCATCTTCGCGATCGCGCTGGCCATCGGCTTGTTCTTCCTGCTGCCCGTCGGCCTGACTTCGCTGTTCAAGGACTCGCTGCCCAACTCGGTCGTGTTCGTGATCGTCGAGAAGCTGATCCGGATCGCGATCTTCCTCGGCTACCTGGTCCTGATCTCGCGGCTGCCGGACCTGCGGCGCGTGTTCGAGTACCACGGCGCCGAGCACAAGACGATCGCCTGCTACGAGGCGGGCCAGCCGCTGACGCCCGAGAACGCGAGCCTCTACTCGCGCCTGCACCCGCGCTGCGGGACGAGCTTTTTGCTGATCGTGATGGTGGTGGCGATCGTGGTGTTCGCCCCGCTCGGGACGCCCGAGTGGTACATCCTGTTCCCGTCGCGCGTGATCGGGATCCCGCTGGTCGCCGGCCTGGCCTTCGAGGCGATCAAGTGGTTCGGCCGCAACCGGCGCAAGCGCTGGGCGCGCGCCCTGATGTGGCCGGGGCTGCAGCTGCAGCGCCTGACCACGCGCGAGCCCGACGCCGCCCAGCTGGCGGTGGCGATCGCCGCCCTGGAGGCCGTGCTGGCCGTCGAGAACCCGCTCGAGGCCTCCGAGGAGGACAAGGCGGGGATGGAGGTCGCGGCGTAGTCAGCCGTGCCGGACGAGGCGCCCGAGGGCCGACATGAGCTCGCGGGTGCGCTCCTCCTGATCGTCGGGCGAGCCGCCGACGATGCAGTGCTGGGCGTGGCTCTCGGCCAGCCCGAGCGCCACCTTGTCCAGGGCGGCCTGGGCCGCCGCGATCTGGACGAGGATGTCCGGGCACCAGCGGTCCTCCTCGACCATGCGCTGGATGCCCCGCACCTGCCCCTCGATGCGCCGCAGCCGGTTGTGCAGCTGCTCCTTGGAGGCGCTGTAGCCGCGCTCGGCCATGCGCCGACTATACCCCGTGGGGGTACCCGCGCTCAAGCGCGGCGCCCGTCCGAGCCGATACGTCCGACATGGACCTCGGCGACCTCCTCGGTGGGATCTTCTCGCCCGCGCCGGCCTCGAAGCGCGCGCGCGGCCTCGAGCGCGTCCTCTCCTGGGCCGCGCTGATCGGCGTGGTGCTGATCGTCGGCTTCGTCTGGCTCGTGTACAGCGGCTTCTAGGTAGGCAGCTCGGCCGCCTCGGCCGCCGCCCGGCCGCGGGCGACCAGCTCGTCCAGGCGCGCGAAGTCCAGCAGCCCGATCCCCTGCACGTCGGGCTCGATCACCACGTCGGCGTGGGCCTGGGCCGCCGCCGCGGTGTCGCTGCTGCCCAGGGTCAGCGTGCGCAGGAGCGTCTCGCGGATGCCGGCCTGCGCCGCGGGGTCGAAGCGCGCGGTGACGTCCACGGCGATCACCGGTCCCTCTCCGGTGGCCGCCATCTCCGCGACCGGCAGGTTGTCGAGTACCCCGCCGTCGACGAGCAGGCGCTCGCCGACTCGCACGGGCGGGACGATGCCCGGCAGCGCCACGCTGGCCGCGACGGCGTCCGCGACCCGGCCCGAGCGGTGGACGTTGAGCGTCCCGGCCACCAGGTCGCTGCTCACGCAGAAGAAGTCGCGGGGCATGTCCTCGATGCGCGCGTCGCCGAAGAGCCGCTCGAGCATCGCGCGCCCGCGCCGGCCGCGGGTCAGCGCGACGCGCGGAACCGTGTAGTCGCCCAGCGGGTTGCGGCGCACCAGCTCGTCGCGGCAGCGCTCGCGGATCTCGGCCGGGGAGCGCCCGAGGGCGAACTGCGCGCCAATCAGCGCGCCCATGCTGCACCCGCCGACCCGGTCGACGGTCAGCCCGGACTCCTCCAGCGCCGCGAGCACGCCGACGTGCGCGAGCCCGCGCGCGCCGCCGCCGGAGAGCACCACGCCCAGCGCCCGCCCGGCCAGGCTCCGGGCGACCCGCGCCGGATCGGGCCGCCGCGCGCCCACCGCGACGACCCGATCGGCCTGCCGCCGGCAGAACGCCTCCCAGGCGCCGGCGGTCGCGGGAGGCGGCGGTGGCCGGCCGCGCGCGGGGGTGGGCGATGCCGGGTGAGGCGGCTCGGGGCGGGGGCTGTCGGCGACGAGCAGCACCTGGCCGCCGGCCGTCTCCGCGCGATCCACGGCCCCCACCCACCCCGGGGATTCCCCGGCCGTCGCCTCGTCGAGCACGTGGACTGTGCCGAAAGTGCGCAGCGCGGCGGCGAGCGCGTCCGACCAGTCGCGTGGGGCGAGGACGGCGATCGTGGTGGGGGTCGGAGGCGGTCCGGCGGGGACGAGCGCGCGGCTGGCGCGCAGCACGGCGGCCAGGTGGCGGGCCACCGCGAGGCTCAGCTGCGGGTCGCGGCGCAGGACGGCGTCGAAGGCCGCGGCGGCGATCTCCAGCAGCTCGCTGTCGCGGCGCGCGCGCACCGCCGCCGAGCGTGGCTCGCCCGTCAGCAGCGCCAGCTCGCCGACCGCCCCGCCGCGCGCCACCTCGCGCAGCACGCTGCCGTCCCCGCCCACCACGTCCAGGCGCCCCGAGACCACGACGTACAGGCAGCCGCCCGGCTCGCCGGCACGGAACAGCCACTCCCCGGCGGCCAGCGTCCGCCGCACGCCGCCGGCGGCCAGGTCCGCCCGCGCGGCCTGCGGCAGCGCCGCGAACAGCGCCACGTCGCGCAGCGGGTCGGCCGGCGAGGCTTTCACCGGAGCCGATCGTAGAGCCGCGTGCGACATTGACCACATATATGGGGGTCAATGTCGCAAGGGGTGGCGGGCCGGCCGCCCCGGGCCGCCCTACACTCGATTCATGATCGAGCAGCTGGTCGAGCAGGTCGAGGCGCGCTTCGCGGAGCTGGAGCGCGAGATGTCGGACGCTGCCGTGATCGCGGATCGCGACCGCTACGCGGAGGTCGGGCGCGCCTACCGCGAGCTGGAGCCCGCCGCGCGGCTGGCCGCGGAGTGGCGGCGGGGC
>JAPSGI010000015.1 GCA_031177685.1 Solirubrobacteraceae bacterium
CCCGATGTGCGTGGCGAGGCTCATGCTCCGCCGCGTCCTTCTCGTCGCAAGTTCCCTCGCCGCGCTGACGGCCATGCTGGCCGTCGCGTCGCTCGCCGCGCCCGCCAAGGCGCCGGTCGTGACGTCGATCTCGCCGAAGAAGCTCGCCGTCGGCGACACGCTGACGATCCGCGGGCGCAACTTCGTGCCGGGCAAGTTCAAGAACATCGTCGTGTTCCAGCGCCCCCGCTCACGCGCGGTGTTCGTCGCCGCCGACCGCGCGACGCGCACGCGGATCAAGATCCGCATCACGAACAAGCTCCAGCCCTTCCTCGCCCAGCGCGCCGGCCAACCCGTCCACACCCGCTTCGCGCTGCGCGTCCTCGCGCGCCGGCTCGGCAAGCGGTTCACCTCGAAGCGGCTCTCCCCGCTGGTCGGCCCCCCGACCGGCGCCGTCGCGCCGCCCGGGGCCAGCACGGACTGCGACCACGACAAGATCCCCAACTCGGTCGAGCTCGACGACGACAACGACCTCCTCACCGACGTCGAGGAGGAGCGGTTCAAGATGAACACCTGCAACCCGGACCACGACGGGGACGGGATGGAGGACGGTTGGGAGTACTACTCGGCGCTCGACCTCAACTCGCGCGCCGTGCCCTACCCCGGCAAGCGCCCGTTCCCCAATCCGATGGACCGCGGCGACGCCGACTACGACCACGACGGCGACGGCCTTCACCAGCGGCAGGAGTACGCCGCCTGGGTCCGCTACGGCAACCACCGGCTGCTGACGCCGGAGGAGACCGGCCTGTCGCGGCTGCTCTACAGCGACGGCGACCAGCAGAGCTACAACGAGAACGCCCTGATCGCGAGCAAGCCGTGGCTGGACCGGGAATCCGACGGGAGGCTGACCGACGACGAGCGCGACGTCGACGGCGACGGCCTGCGCAACCAGTGGGAGACCAACGGCCCCGGGACGATCGCCTGGTGGACAACGTTCTACAAGGACGAGAAGCCCTACATGCACCCGTATCCCGAGCTGGACTTCCTCGATCCCGACAGCGACGGCGACACCGTCCTGGATGGCGACGACGACCAGGACCACGACGACTGGAGCAACCTCCAGGAGCTGGTTGGAGATCGGGCCGACGGGTCTCCGCTGTACGGGCTGCGCAGCCACGATCTGATGGTCCATCCGTACAACCCGTGCCTCCCCAACCACTTCTCGCGCACCTGCTCCCGCTACACCCCCGGCGAGGACAAGGCGTGGCCGCCCTTCGACACGACGTACCTCCCGAACCTTCCCAAGAAGCTTCCCTACGGGAGCTCGACCGAGATGGGGCTCCACTGGCCGAAGGACTGGTAACCCGTCCGGCCCGCAGAGCCCCGCCCTTCCTGACACAAGACCACACCCAGAGCCGCCCGCGCCCCCCGCGCGGGCGGCTCTCTTTTCGTGGGCCGGGAGCGCGGAGTTCGTTGCGATAGACTACTTACGACTCGTAAGCGACTTCAAAGGCGACAGCATGGCGACCATCCTTCCCCTGATCCCGCTCGACGACGTGGTCGTGTTCCCCACGATGGACGTCACGCTGCCCCTCGACCCCGGTGCGGACGAGCGCGTACTGCTGGTCCCCCGCCGCGACGACCACTTCGCCGGCGTCGGCACCGTGGCGCAGGTCGTCGAGCGCGTGCGGCTGCCCGGCGGCGGCCGCGCGGTCTCGCTCTCGGGCCTGCACCGCGCGACGATCGGCGCGGCGCAGTCGGCGACCGACGGCTCGCTGCGGGTCGAGGTGACCGAGCACCCCGACGACGTGCCCGTGGACAAGCGCACCCGCGAAGCGGAGCGCGAGTACCGCGCCGTGGTCGAGGAGATCCTCGAGCTGCGCGGCGACGACGGGCGCATCGCGGCCTTCCTGCGGTCGATCACCGAGCCCGGTCCGCTGGCCGACACCACCGGCTACTCCCCGGACGTGAACTACGAGCAGAAGGTCGAGCTGCTGGAGACGCTCGACGTGACCGAGCGCCTGGAGCGCGCCCTGCAGCTGCAGCGCGAGCGCCTGGCCGAGCTGCAGATCCGCCGGCGCATCCGCGACGACGTCGAGGAGGGGGCCGAGCGCCAGCAGCGCGAGTACCTGCTGCGCAAGCAGATGGAGTCGATCCGCAAGGAGCTGGGCGAGGACGAGGCCTCGGTCGTGGAGGAGTACCGCGCCAAGATCGAGGAGGCCGGCATGCCCGGCGAGGTGCGCGAGCAGGCCGAGCGCGAGCTGGGCCGCCTGGAGCGCATGGGCGAGCAGTCGGGCGAGGCCTCGATGATCCGCGGCTACCTGGACTGGCTGATCGCCGTGCCCTGGGCCAAGCGCTCCGACGAGCGCCTCGACCCGGTGCACGCGCGCGAAGTGCTCGACGCCGACCACGCGGGCCTGGAGGACGTCAAGGACCGCATCACCGAGTACATCGCGGTCAAGAAGTTGCGCGAGGAGCGCGGCATCCAGGAGGACCGCCGCTCCGGTGCGATCCTGACCCTGATCGGGCCCCCAGGGACCGGCAAGACGTCGATCGGCGAATCGATCGCCCGCGCCACGGGGCGCGAGTTCGTGCGCATGTCGCTGGGCGGCGTGCGCGACGAGGCGGAGATCCGCGGCCACCGCCGCACGTACATCGGCGCGCTGCCCGGCCGCCTGGTCCGCGCGCTGCGCGACGCCGGGACGATGAACCCGGTGATCATGCTCGACGAGGTCGACAAGGTCGGGGCCGACTGGCGCGGCGACCCCAGCGCCGCGCTGCTGGAGGTGCTGGACCCCGCGCAGAACCACTCGTTCCGCGACCACTACCTGGACGTCGAGATCGACCTGTCCAACGTGCTGTTCCTGGCCACCGCGAACGTCGCGGAGACCATCCCCGGCCCGCTGCTGGACCGCATGGAGGTCATCCGCTTCGACGGCTACACCGTGGCCGAGAAGGTGGCGATCGCCCGGGACTACCTGTGGCCGCGCCAGCGCGAGCGCAACGGCCTGCGCGAGGACGAGGTGTCGATCGACGACGCCGTCCTGCGCACGATCGTGGACGAGTACACCCGCGAGGCCGGCGTGCGCCAGCTCGAGCGCGAGCTGGGCACGGTGCTGCGCAAGACCGCCACGCGGATCGCGTCGGGCGAGGCGTCCGCACCGGTCACCGTCGACCTCGACGCCGTCCGCGAGGCGCTGGGCAAGCAGCGCTTCTTCCAGGAGTCGGCCAGCCGCACGGCGGTCCCCGGAGTGTCCACCGGCCTGGCCGTCACCGGGACCGGCGGCGACGTGCTGTTCGTCGAGGCCAGCGCGATGCCGGGCCGCGGCGAGCTGGTCCTCACCGGCCAGCTGGGCGACGTGATGAAGGAGTCCGCGCGCATCGCGCTGTCCTACGTGCGCGCCCACGCGGCGGACCTCGGCATCCCCGACGAGGCGTTCGAGGACCGCGAGTTCCACCTGCACGTGCCCGCGGGCGCGATTCCCAAGGACGGCCCGAGCGCGGGCATCACGATGGCCACAGCGCTGGCGTCGCTGCTGTCGGGCCGGCCCGTCAAGCACACGGTCGGCATGACAGGCGAGGTCACCCTGCAGGGCCGCGTGCTGCCGATCGGCGGCGTCAAGCAGAAGGTGCTCGCCGCCCACGCGGCGGGGCTGACCGACGTGGTCCTGCCCGAGCGCAACCGCCCGGACGTCGACGACGTCCCCGAGGACGTGCGCGAGCAGCTCGCGTTCCACCCCGTGATGACGATCGGCGAGGTGCTCGAGCTGGCGCTGGAGCCGGCGCGTCAGGACCTGGCGGTCGCCTGATAGAGGGTCTGGTTCGGGATCGCCCGCACGCGCACGCGCCGCGGCGTCCCGAACCCGACCTCCGCCAGCCAGCCGGCCAGCTCGGCGGGCGAGTAGGTCTCCGCGCCCGAGGTCAGGTGGAAGAAGAGCCCGAGGTAGGCGGAGCTGTCCGGCCGCTTGCCCGCCGGACGCGTGAACAGGTCCAGTACCGCGACCGAGCCGCCGGGGCGCAGGATCGCGCGCGCCCGGCGCAGCAGCTCCACGTTCTGGTCGGGGGAGAGGTGGTGGACGATGTTGAAGGCCAGCGCGAGGTCGTAGGGGCCGCCGAGGTCGCCGGTCAGGACGTCGCCCTCCACGTACGCGACGCGGTCGGCGTAGCCCTCCGCGGCGGCGATCTCGCGAGCGGCGGCCACGCTGCCCGGCAGGTCCACCACCGTCGCGCGCAGGTCGGGGTGGCGCTCGCACAGGCGCGCGCCGAACCAGCCGTGTCCGCCCGCCAGGTCGACCACGTCCGTCGCCCCCTGCGCGAGCTTCAGGCCGCGCGCCACCTCGGGCGCCGACAGCCGCGCCAGCTCGAACTGCCCGCGGATGTAGGTGCGCCAGTAGGGATCGTCGGGCGGGCGGTCGTGCATCGCCACGCTGCGGCCGTCGCGCACGAGGTCCTCTAGCTGCGACCACCACGCCCAGTACTCGGCGTTGTCGGCGAGGAAGCCGAGCACCGACGTGTCCGAGTCCGGGTCCAGCCAGCGGCGCGCCCGGCGCTCGAGCTCGTAGCGCCCGCCGCGCTCGTGCACGATCTCGCTGGCCGCGAGGGCGTCCAGCAGCAGCTTGGCGCCCGGCTCGCGCAGCTCCAGCCGGTCCGCGAGCTGCGCCGCGGTGACCGGGCCGCGCGCCAGCTCGCCGAAGACGCCGACCCGCGCCGCGACCTGCAGCACCCGGCCGGCGGGCGGCGCGAACATGGATGTAACGACCGGCCACGGCCCCAGGTTCGCCCGGAAGGCGATGCGCTCGAGGAGGTTCTCGGGCTGGGCGCCGACGCGCGCCATCGAGGCGATCCTAGCCGCACGGGGCATGGCATCTAGGCTTCGCCGCGTGTACGAGGAGCACGACGTCCCGCTGGCGCCGCTCACCACGCTCCAGCTGGGCGGGCGCGCGCGGCGGCTCGTGGCGCCGCGAACCGACGACGAGCTCGTCGAGGCCATTCGCCACGGGCACGACCCGCTGCTCCTGCTGGCGGGCGGCAGCAACGTCGTGATCGCGGACTCCGGCTTCCCGGGCACGGTCGTCCGTGTGGCCACGTCCGGCGTAGAGATCGGCGAGCGCGACGGCCACGTGCGGCTCGACGTGGCGGCCGGCGAGGACTGGGACACGCTGGTGGAGCGCACGGTTGGCGAGGGCCTCGTGGGATTCGAGTGCCTGTCCGGCATCCCCGGCTCGGTGGGCGCGACGCCGATCCAGAACGTCGGGGCCTACGGGCAGGAGGTGGCCGAGACCGTCGTGTCGGTCCGCGCCTACGACCGCACGCAGGACCGCGTGGTCGACCTGGCGCCCGCGGAGTGCGGGTTCGCCTACCGCGCGAGCCGCTTCAAGCGCGCCGACCGCGGGCGCTTCGCGATCCTGCGCGTCGCCTACGAGCTGCCGCGCTCGCCGCGGTCGGCGCCGGTGCGCTACGCCGAGCTCGCGGACGCGCTGGGCGTCGAGCTGGGGGAGACGGCCGCGCTCGCCGAGGTGCGCGAGGCCGTCCTGGCGCTGCGTCGCGGCAAGGGCATGGTCGTGGACCCCGCGGACCCCGACTCGGTCAGCGCCGGCTCCTTCTTCACCAACCCCGTGCTCGAGGCGGCGGCGTTCGACGAGCTGCGCGAGCGGGCGGGCGCCGATCCCCCGGGCTGGCCCGAGCCCGACGGCCGCGTCAAGACCTCGGCGGCCTGGCTGATCCAGCGCGCCGGCTTCGAGCGCGGCCACGGCGACGGGCGCATCGGCCTCTCGCGCAAGCACACGCTGGCCATCGTCAACCGCGGCGGCGGCAGCGCCGCCGAGCTGGTCGCTCTGGCGCGCGAGCTGCGCGCCGGCGTGCGCGAGCGCTTCGGCGTCACGCTGGAGCCCGAGCCGGTGCTGGTGGGGCTGGAGCTGTAGGCCGGACGGTTGGACCTGGCGATCGTCATCGTCGCCTTCGGGGGCGCGCCGGCGCTGGGACGCACGCTCGACGCGCTGGCCGCCCAGTGTGGGCCGGGCGACGAGGTCGTAATCGTCGACAACGCTGGCGACGCGCGGGAGGCGACGCGCGCGGGCATCGAGCTCATCGAGCCGGGCGCGAACCTCGGGTTCGCGCGCTCCGCCAACCTGGGCGCCGCCGCGACCAGCGCGGAGACGATCGTCTTCCTCAACCCGGACGCCGTGCCCGAGCCGGGCTGTCTGGACGCGCTGCGCGCACCGCCCGACGGCTGGGACGCCTGGATGCCCTTGATCGCGCTGCCGGACGGGGAACGTGTGAACAGCGCGGGCAACGTCGCCCACTTCACCGGCTTCGGCTGGACCGGGCGCTACGGCGAACCGGTCGCCGCCGTGGGGACGGAGCCACGCGAGGTGGGCTTCCTGTCGGGCGCGTGCCTGGCGGTCCGCCGGACGGCCTGGGAGGCGGTCGGCGCGTTCCCCGGAGCGTTCTTCATGTACGTCGAGGATCTCGATCTCTCCCACCGGCTGCGGTTGGCGGGCCGGCGCTTCGGGCTTCTGCCCGCGGCGCGTGTGCGCCACGACTACGCCTTCGACCGCGGTCCCGAGAAGCTGTGGCGGCTCGAGCGCAACCGGCTGCTGATGGTCGTGCGCTGCTACCCGGCGGCCGTGCTCGCGCGTGTCGTCCCGGCCCTGATCGCCACCGAGGTGGCGCTGCTGGTCTACGCGACCGCCGACGGGTGGGGCGTGGCCAAGGCGCGCGCGACCGCCGGCTTCCTGCGCGCGCTGCCGCGCGCGCTGCGCGAGCGGCGCGCGATCCAGGGCGGGGTCCGGATCTCCGCCCGCGAGTTCGCCGGCGCGCTGGTGGCCGAGCTCGACTCGCCCTTCTTCGGCCGCCCCGGGCGCGCCCGCCTGCTGCGGACCGGCCTGCGCGCCTACTGGGCGCTGGTTCGAGGTACGCTCGCGCGCGAGACGTGATCCTCGAGCGCTCCTGCCTGGCGGTCGTACCCGCCTACAACGAGGCCGCGACCGTCGGCGGGGTCGTGCGGGCCCTGCAGGAGCACGCGCCAGCCTTCGACGTGGTGGTGGTGGACGACGGCTCGACCGACGAGACCGCCACGCTTGCCGCGGCGAGCGGGGCGAGCGTGCTGCGCCATCCCTTCAACCTGGGCATCGGCGGCGCCGTGCAGTCGGGGTTCAAGTTCGCCCTGGAGAACGGCTACGACTACATGGTCCAGGTGGATGCCGACCGTCAGCACGATCCCGCCGAGATCGGCAAGCTCGTGCGCGCGATGGAGACCGACCCGGCGCTCGACGTGGTGTGCGGGTCGCGCTTCCTGGCGCGGCTGCGCTACTACGGTCCGATCAGCCGCCGGGCCGGCATCCACGTATTCGCCTTCCTGCTCTCGCACCTGGTCGGCCAGCGCGTCACCGACCCGACGTCGGGCTTCCGCCTCTACAACCGCCGCGCGATCGCCCTGTTCGCGCGCGACTACCCGCACGACTACCCGGAGGTCGAGGCCGTGCTCGTGCTCCACCACCACCGGCTGCGCATGCGCGAGGTCGCCGTGCGGATGTTCCAGCGCGGGGGCGGGCAGTCGTCGATCCGCTCGGGCAAGTCGGTCTACTACACGGTCAAGGTGCTGCTGGCGATCTTCGTCGGCCTCGGCCGGCGCCGGCCCGTGGTCGAGCCCGGCGACGGCGCACCCGTCAGCGCCACGCACGGGATCTGATGGAGCCGCGCGTCCAGGTCGTGGCGATCGCCCTGGCAACCGGCCTGCTGCTCGTGCTGCTGCTGCTCGTGCGCCGGCGCCGCCTGCTCGAGCGCTACGCGATCCTGTGGCTGCTCAGCGCGCTGGCGCTGCTCGTGCTCGCCAGCTGGACCGGACTGCTGGAGGCGCTGGCCGACGTGGTGGGCATCGCGTACGCGCCCTCGGCCCTGTTCGTGTTCGCGTTCAGCTTCGTGCTGGTCCTGCTGCTGCACTTCTCGGTCGCCGTCTCGCGGCTGGCCGACCAGAACAAGGTCCTCGCCCAGCGGCTCGCGCTGCTGGAGGAGCGCCAGCGGCGCAGCGAGGCCGAGTCCCGCGGTGAGGACGACGAGTTCGCCCCCGAGTCCGCGCTGCGCGACTGATCAGCGGCCCCACAGCAGCCGCTGCGCCGCATACTCGGCGCGCGCCGGCAGGGGGCGGGGCCCCCAGAACGCGCGGTGGGCGAGCCGGTCCAGCGGCCCCAGCCGGGACTCGCGCGCCAGCTCGCCGGCGCGCGCGTAGAGCGGCGCGTGCTTGGCACGCAGCCGGCGGAAGGACTGCCGGTAGCGCCGGCGATCGGCCCGCAGCTTCGAGCGCCCGCCGGGGTGGCGGCGGTACTCGAGCACCTCGGCGTCGACCAGCCGCCCGCGCCAGCCGTGCGCCAGCGCGTGCAGCCACAGCTCCCAGTCCTCGTAGTGCTCGAGGGACGGGTCGAAGCCGCCGGTGTCGGCGAACAGCTCGCGGCGCGCCAGGGCGGAGAGGCCGATCGCGTGCCGGTACAGCAGGCGGTAGGGGTCGTAGGGGCGCATCCGCAGCACGTGGCTCGCCGCGCCGAAGCAGCGCATGTGGCCGTAGGCGAAACCCAGCCGCGGGTCGGCGTCCAGCGGCGCACGCAGCGCGGCGAGCGCACCGGGCGCCAGCCGGTCGTCGGCGTCCAGCACGAGCGCGTACGGCGTGGCGACGCGGGCCAGGCCGGCGTTGCGCGCTTCGCACACGCCGGCATGCTCGAGCCGCAGCACCTCGACGCCCGGACCGGCGACCGCGTCGAGCGCGGCGTGCGTCTCGGCGCCCGTCGAGCCGTCGTCCACCACGACGACGCGCGCCCCCTGCCCGCGCGCGCTGGCCACCGCCTCGGGGAGGAAGCGCCCGTACTCGAAGCACGCGATCACGACCGTGACATCGCTCATCGGCGCTGCGTCTCCGCACCGCGCGAGCGCAGCCGACCGTAAGGCGCCGGCCACGCGGACACGCGCGGCAGGACCGCGCGCTTGAGCGCGTCGAAGCCGAGCATCACCGCGCGGTCGCGGCGCCCGCGCGCCCAGCGCAGTCGGATCTCCAGCGCCTCGCCCTGCGCCTTCATGGCGTCGCGGGCGGTCTTGGAGTCCGGGTGGTAGCGGAAGCGCACGAGCGGCTCGGGCACGCGCTCCACGCGGGCGCGGTGCAGCATCCGCAGGTAGAGGTCGTAGTCCGCGGCGTCCTCCCAGCGCTCGTCGAGTGGACCGGCTCGCTCGAGCGCGGCGCGGCGGAAGAGGATGGCCGGCGTGGGTACGTAGTCGCCGAGGAAGAGGTAGCGGCCGAAGCTCCACGGCCCAGGCACGTACGTCCGCCGGACCCGTCCGTCCGCGTCGGCGAACCGGATGCCGCCGAACACCGACATCAGCGCGGGGTCGCGGGCGAAGCGGTCCAGCGCACGGTCGACCGCGTCGGGCAGGTAGGCGTCGTCGGCATTGAGCCAGCCCAGCACGTCGCCCCGTGCCCGGGCCAGTCCCTTGTTGACCGCGTGCGTCTGCCCGCGATCGGGCTCGGAGACATACGTCAGCGCCGGGTCCGACCGCGCGCGCAGCAGCTCCACGGTCCCGTCGTCCGAGCCGCCGTCGATCACGACGTGCTCGTGCGGCGTTCTCAGCGCGGCGACGCTGTCGAGCGCGTCGGGCAGGTAGCGACCCGCGTTGCGCGCGGGTGTTACGACCGAGAAGAGCATCGTGCCCGCGCCTCCGACCTACGAGCCCGCCGCCGCGGGCCGGGGCAGAGCGTCGACCTCGTGCAGATTCCAGGACTGGTCGACCAGGACGGTCTGGTGTCCCTGCGGCGGCACGCGCCCGCTGCCGAAGAAGTCGCCCTCCGCGACGGTCAGCTCGCACGCCCGCTGCACCCAATCGGCCACGTCCGCGGCGGCCGTGCCGAACACGTTGAGCGTGTAGCGCCCGGCCGGCAGGGGCAGGCGCGGCAGCCGGCAGCGCACCTCGCCGGCCGGCGGCAGCTCGGCGAACGCCGCACCGGCGACGTCGCTCTGGCAGTGCAGGACCAGGGCGCCGAGCGCGGTGTATGCGCTGACGGCGAACGTGGCGTGACGCACGCGGGTCCCGTCGCGGCTCTCGTACCCCAGGACGACGTCGAGGTCGCGACCGCTGACCGGCACGTCGACCGGGCGGCCGGCCGACTCCAGGCGCAGCGAGGTGAACCGGAAGCGCCCGTTGCCCTGCCGGTCCGGGCGGTCGCGCAGTCCCGTGGCCGCGTCCGCGCGCACCGTGCGCACGTACGCGTCCAGCACGGCGTCGGTCGGGCCCTCGGCGAACTTGCGGCCGTGCGACAGCAGCATCGAGCGCGGGCACAGCTTGCGGACCGCGGCCAGGTTGTGGCTGACGAAGAGGACCGTGCGTCCCTCGCCCGCGGCCTGCTCCATGCGGCCGAGGCACTTCTCCTGGAAGGCGAGGTCGCCCACGGCGAGCACCTCGTCGACGATCAGGATCTCCGGCTCCAGGTGCGCCGCGATCGCGAACGCGAGTCGCAGGTACATGCCGCTGGAGTAGCGCTTGACCGGGGTGTCGACGAACCGGCGCACCTCGGCGAAGTCGACGATCTCGTCGAACTTGCGCTGGACCTCGGTGCGGGTCATGCCGAGGATCGCGCCGTTGAGGAACACGTTCTCGCGACCGGTCAGCTCGGGATGGAAACCGGTCCCCACCTCCAGCAACGCACCCACGCGACCGCGCAGCTCGACCGCGCCCTCGGTCGGCGCGGTGACGCGCGCGAGCACCTTCAGCAGCGTGCTCTTGCCCGCCCCGTTGTGGCCGACGACCCCGAACGTCTCGCCGCGCGGCACGTCGAAGGAGACGTCGCGCAGCGCCCACAACCGCTCGCGGGGCGGCCGTCCCCGGCCGAGCCGGCGCACGCGCTGGGTCAGCGCCTCGCTGAGCAGCCGGTAGCCGGTGTGCTCCCCGAGCCGGTACTCCTTGCCCAGGCCGGTCGCCCGGACCGCGACTTCGCCGCTCACACCACGTCCGCCAGGTAGCGCTCGGTGCGGCGGAAGTACAGGAGCCCGGCCAGGAGGATCCCCGCCGCGCAGGCGGTGGAGATCGCCACGGAGAGCGGATCCGGCGCGTCCGTGCTCAGGAACGCCCAGCGCGTGCCGTCGATCACCGTGACGAGGGGGTTGGCCGCGTAGACGTACTGCCACGCGCCCGTGATCAGCGAGCCTGGGTAGACGACCGGCGTGGCGAACAGCCACAGCTGGACGATCAGCGGGACGGCGATCGCCACGTCGCGGTACTTCACGTTCAGCGTGGCCAGGAACAGCCCCGCGCCGGCCACCGTCAGGAAGGCGAGCGCCAGGAACAGCGGCATCAGCGCGAGGCCGGCGCTCGGCGTGGCGCCGTACACGGCCACGAAGATCGCCAGCACGGCGAGCGCGATCACGAGGTCGACGAGAAACGAGACGATCTTGGCGAGCGGGACGATCAGGCGAGGGAAGTACACCTTTCCCAGCAGGTTGGCCTCGGCGACGAGGCTTCCGGCGGCCTGCGCGGTCCCCTGGGAGGTGAACAGCCACGGGACGACCGCGGCCAGCGCGAAGACCGTGTAGGGCACCCCCTCGGACGGGATGTTCGCGAGTCGGCCGAAGAACAGCGCGAACACGAAGGCGTAGAGCAGCGGCTGCAGGATCGCCCACCCGATCCCGAACAGGCTCTGCTTGTAGCGGACCTGGAGCTCGCGCTTGGCCATGAGGTAGAGGAGCTCGCGCGAACGCCACAACTCCGCTGCGCCCAGGCCGATCCAGCGGCGCGGCGGCTCGATCCGGACGACCGATGCTGCCGCATGTGACATCGCGCGAAGGCTACTGCGGCAGCGCGATCACCGAGACGCCTCCGCGCCGCGCGCCGCCAGGGCCCGGTCCACGACCGCCGTCAGCCTCCGTACGTCCACGCGCAGGTCGTCCGCGCCCGACGCGTCCCCGACCAGGTACCAGTAGTCGTGGCCCGCGACGTCGCTGAGCGCGTAGTAGCACGCGTTCACGTAACCAGGCGCGAACAGCTCGACGACCGCGGCGCCGCGGGCGGCGAACAGGTTGGCCAGGTTCCCGCCGTGGGCCCCGACCACCGCCTCGGCCTGCGCGAAGGCCCGCAGCTGCTCGTCCAGGGACAGCTCCCCGGGCACGATGGCCTCGAAGCCGCGCTGCGCGAGCGCGGCCGCCACCTCCTCCTCGTTGACCACCCGGCGCCGGGCGGCGTCCGCCCGAGAGACGTACAGGCGCCGCCGCCGGTCGCCGCCGTGCGGGGCCAGGCGAGCGCGCAGCCACTCGACGACCCAGCGCGGCGGGTTGCCGGTGCGTCCGACGCGCGAGGGCCAGATCAGCTCGTCGAAGCGCAGGTGGTCGTGCTCGAACTCGACGACCCGCCACGCCGGCACGCCGGCGCGCGCCAGCGACTCGCGCTGCACGTCCGTCATCTGCGCTGGCACCACGACGGGCACGCCGGGCAGCTCGTCGAGGGGAAGCAGGGCGAGCCGCGGAAGGGTGTCGAGCAGCCAGTGGAAGTGTCCGTAGCACCAGGGCGTCGCGATCGTCATGTGCGGCCCGCGCAGCCGGCGAGCCGGCGGCAGCCGCTGCGCCACGGTCGGGCTCGCGTCGACGTGCTCCGGGGCGAAGTGCGACTCCTCGAAGACGCGGCGATTGCGGGTCAGCAAGAGGGAGTCGACGCCCGCGAGCCGGGCGCCCCGCAGGCGCACGCGAAACGCCTCGGGATAGCGGTGCGTGCGCTCGCGCGCGAAGGCGGGATGCATCGGACCGTCCAGCGTGCGCGGGGGCGCCCGCTCGATCGACTCCGCCGAACGGACCGTCTCGTACGTGGCATTGCGCTGGCCCGCGGCCCACGCGGCCGCCGCGGGCACCCGCCCGCGCACGCGGCGCAACGCGATCACGCGACGCCTCGCAGCGGCGGGAGTCCCGCGCGCCGCCACAGCCGGCTCGCCGCGCCGGTCGCCCGGTAGACGCCCGCGCGGTCCAGCCCGGCCGCGACGCGCAGGCGCCGGCGCTCGCCGGGCGTCAGCCGGTCGCGGAACAGCTCGGGGAAGCGCTCCTGCTCGCGCACGAACGGCACTCGGTCCCACGACTTCGCCTCGTCGTGCAGGACCCGCACGGCGAGCACGGCGTCGATCCGCGCGGGCAAATGTCCCGCCAGCGCCAGCCGCAGCCCGAACTCGGTGTCGAACACGTAGTGCATGTCGGTGCGGAACAGCCCGTGACGGTCGAAGCACTCGCGGCGCCAGAACGTGGCCGCCTGCGGAACCCCCCACGGCGCGAGCACCCAGCGATGACGGCCGCCCCAGGGCGCGGCCGGCCTCCACACCTCCACCTCCCGGCCGGCGGCGTCCTCGAAGCGCGCCGCCCCGGCCACCCACAGCGCGTCGGTCTGCTCCAGGACGGCGACCGCCCGGTCGAAGGCGCCGGGGAGGTAGCGATCGTCGGAGTTGACGTAGGCGATCACGTCGCCGGTCGCCCGCGCGATGCCCTTGTTGAGGGCCGCCGTCTGTCCCTCGTCGGGCTCGGACACCCACCAGGCGAGCCGGTCGGCGTAGCGCGCGACGATCTCCGCGGAGCCGTCCGTCGAGCCGCCGTCGACCACGATGTACTCGACATCCTCGTAGCCCTGGTCGAGCACAGAGCGGATCGTGCGCTCCACGAACGCCGCCTGGTTGAGCGAGGGCGTGACGATCGACAGCCGCGGCGGCATGGCTAGGCGCGCACGAAGATCCCGTCCGCCTGCAGCAGCCGGCCGCTGCGCGGATCCTCGAACCCGGGCTCCAGTCCCGCGAGCTCGAGGCCCGCTTCCTCGAGCAGGTCGACGACGTCGCGCCAGAGCGGGGCGCCGTCGTAGAGCGCGACCAGCGACAGCTCGGCCTGCACCGCGGCGACCTGCGCCAGGCGCGCGCCCGCTCCGCGCAGGGCCTGGCGCTCGAACCCCTGGACGTCCAGCTTGAGCCACACCCGCTCGCCAGGGCGCACGACCTCCTCCCACAGGCCGTCCAGCCGCGCCGTGCGCACGGGCTCCGTGCCGACGTATGCGGAGTCGGGTGCGCTGGCCAGGTGACGCTCGCGCATGGGCAGCAGTGAGGACGAGCACGAGTTGCCGGCGACGTTTAGCACCGCTTCGCCGTCGGCGTCCCCTAGCGCCAGGCGGCGCGCCTCCCAGCGCGGATCGGCCGCCGCGGCCGCGGCGAGCGCCGCGTACGCCTCCGAGAGTGGCTCGAAGGACACGATCCGTCCGGCGTAGCCTGCGGCGCGCGTGCGCCGCGCGTACTGGCCGGCGTTCGCGCCGACGTCGAGGAGCAGCCCCACGTCGAGGTGCGCGAGCAGGCGCGCGCGCCGGGCGTCCTGCGCCGGCACGGGATCGGCGAGGGCGCGGGCGCGCAGCTCGTAGCCGAGCCGATTGGCGGTTCGGTGCGCGCGCTCGGCGGCGAACGCGCGCAGGCGCCGCAGGCGCCCGGACGAGGTGGGAGGTCCCATCGCTTCCGGCGGCGATGTTAGGCGCCCGCGGGTACGCTCGCCCCGGTGTCGGCCCGCCACAGGCTCAAGTCCCTCGTCTCGCCGCTGCTGCCCCTCGCGGAGCGCCTCGTCTGGGGCGGGGAGCGACGCGAGCGCCTGCTCCTCGCGGGCCTCGACCGCCACTACGGCAGCCTCTTGCGCCGCCAGTGGCGCCACGCGCCCGAGCCGCCGCACTTCTTCGACCACCGCATCGACGGCTTCGCCTTCGCCATCGGGCGCGCGGCGCCGTTCCCGCTGTACCGCGGGTTCTTGGGCGCCGAGCTGGCACGGCCGGGCGACACGCTGCTCGACCTGGGCTGCGGTGACGGCTTCTTCGCGCGGCGCCTCTACGCGCCACGCTGCGCGCGCGTCGACGCCGTCGACGTCGAGCCCGACGCGATCGCGCACGCTCGGCGGCGCAACGCCACCGGCAACGTGCGGTACGTGCTGATGGACGCGGTCGCCGACCCCTTCCCGTCGTCGAGATACGATGTCGCCGTCTGGGACAGCGGGCTCGCACACGTCTCCCGGGAGGATGCTGAAATCGTCCTCGCCAAGGTCCGCGACGCGCTGGCGCCCGGTGGCGCGCTTGCCGGATCCGAGAGCCTCGGCGAGGACGCGGGCGACCACCTCCAGACGTTCGCGACCCTCGACGATCTCGCTTCGCTGCTGTGCCGCTTCTTCCCGCACGTCCAGGTGCGAGCGCTCGATTACGAGCTCGCGGACGGCACGTCCAGACGCGAGGCGTACTGGCGCTGCGCACTGGACCCGGCGCGCCTGCAGGCGGTGGCCTGGCGCGACGTGACCTGCTAGCTCCACAACCGCCGCACCGGCTCGAACTCGTCGAGGAAGTCGAGCACGCCGCGCACGTACGCCTCCGCCGTGTGCGTCCGGGCGACACGCCGGCCTCGCTCGACGAGGTCGCGCCGCAGCTCGGGGTCCTCCAGCCGCCGCACGGCGGCCGCCAGCGCGGCGGCGTCGCCCACCGGGAAGCGCAGCGCGGCCTCGCCGAGCTGGTGCGCGGCGCCCGGCACGTCGGCGACGATCGCCGGGCAGCCCAGCGCGAACGCCTCGAGCGGGGGCAGGTTCTCGGGCCCGAAGCGGCTTGCATAGGCGAGTGCGTGCGCGTTGCGGTAGAGCGCGACGACCTCGTCTAAGCCGACGAAGCCCAGGAAGCGCGTGCGCTCGGCGACGCCGAGCTCGCGTGCGCGCCTGCGCACGCGGTCGAGCTGGCCCTTGTCCGCACCGACGAGCGCGAGCTCGTAGCCGGGCAGCTCCGCGAGCGCCTCCAGCACGGTGGCGTGGTCCTTGTGCGCCCAGAACTGGGCGGGATAGAGCAGATATGGCGCGCACAGTCCCCAGTGCGGCGGCAGCGGGGGCGGTGGCCCGTCGCCCCCGCTCAGGGCGAAGCTCGGCGTAGGGTGGTGGAGGGACAGGATCCGCTCCGGTCCCACGCGCCACTGCCGCTCGACCTGCTCGGCGCCGGCGGCGTTGGGCACGATGATCCGGGTGGCCTTGGGGATGTAGCGCGAGAAATACGCGTGGCGGCGCTCCCACTCGCCGCGCGGCCCGAGCTCGGGGAACCAGGGCTGGCGCAGGTGCTCGACGTCGAGCATGGTCACGAGGAACGGCACGTCGCAGTCCTCGGCGTAGTTAGACGCGAACCACACGAGGTCGATCCCCTCCGCGGCGATGGAGCGCTCGAACCACGTGCGCAACGGGGCGCGCGGAGCGTCGACGCGGTCGTGCACGTCGCGCAGGAGGTAGATCGCCCGGCGGCGGTAGCGCTCCCCCAGGGTGTGCGGGATCCGGCGCATCCCGGGCAGCTCGCGCGCGCCGGCCGCCGCGTAGAGGACGAACTCGTGGCGCGAGCCGGCCTGCGCCGCCCGCAGCGCCTCGAGCACGGTGGCGCCGAACGTGTAGGCACCGCCCTCGGTCGCATCCGAGGCGTAGAAGACCGCGGCGACCTTCACGGGGCGACGCGGCAGGAGACGTCGTGCAGCTGGGCGACCACGTACTCGATCTGCTCGCCGGTCAGCATCGGCGAGGAGGGCAGGTAGAGCCCGCGCTCCCACAGCCGCGCCGCCACCGGGCACGGCCGCGGCCGGAACGCCTCGCGCGCGCGCAGCGCCGGCTGGTGGCTCATCGGACAGAAGTGCGTGCGCGTCTCGACGCCGCGCTCGCGCAGGACCGCCATCAGCTCGTCCCGGGCGAGGGGGTGGTCCTCCTCCAGCGCGATCCAGTACATCCAGCGCACGCTGCGCGCCCACGCGCGCTCGACGGGCCGCCGGACGCCGGGCACCTCGGCCAGCCGCCGGTCGTAGGTCTCCGCCACGCGGCGCTTGTGCCGCAGGACCTCCTCGATCCGGCGCAGCTGCGCGCGTCCCAGCGCGGCCTGGTACCCGGTCATCCGGAAGTTGAACCCGGCCTCGTCGTGCACGAAGCGCGGCTCGCCGAAGGCGAGGTTGCGCAGGTGGCGCAGGCGCTCCGCGAGCTGAGCGTCGTCCGTCACGACCATGCCGCCCTCGCCCGTCGTGATCACCTTGTTGGCGTAGAACGAGAAGCACGCCATGTGACCGAACGAGCCCGTCATGCGGCCCCGCACGGTGGCGCCGTGCGACTGCGCGCAGTCCTCGATCACGACGAGGTCGTGGCGCGCCGCGATCTCCATCAGGCGGTCCATGTCGACGGGATGGCCGAACAGGTGGACGGGGACGATCGCGCGCGTGCGCGTGCCGATCAGGCCCTCGACGTGGTCGAGGTCGAGGTTCCCGGTGTCCGGCTCGGCGTCCACTGGCACGACCGTCGCGCCCTGGTGGTGCGCGCCCAGCGCGGTCGCGATGTTCGTCGACTCAGGGACGAGCACCTCGTCGCCGGGACCGATGCGGGCCGCCGCGACCGCGAGCTGCAGCGCGGTGGTCCCGCTGGTGCACGCGACGCCGTGCGCGACGCCGACGTAGGCGGCTAGCTCGCGCTCGAAGGCGGGGATCTCCTCGCCGAATGACCCGGATATCTCCCCGCGCCGCACCGCCGCCGCGACCGCCTCGGCGTCCTCCTCGCGCACCCACGGCTCGAAGACCGGAATCACGAGCGTGCCACCACCACCTTGTCCTCCTCGTCGCCGAAGAACGGCCCCTGCTTCACCGAGAGGGCCTGGAAGTCCTCGACGACCGCGATCGCGTGGATCCCGTGGACGAGCACGATGGCGTCGCCGGGACCCAGGCGGAGCGTCCGGAAGGGACGCCGCTCGTCCGTGTAGAGGCGTACGTCCACCACGCCGCGCTGGACCACGAACATCTGCTGAAGGTCCTCGATCTCGCGTCGCGCCGCGCGGTGGTGGTGCGGCTCCTCCTCGTAGCCCGCCGCGTGCGCCAGCAGCCCGAACTGGAACGATGACTCGGGCTCCGAGAAGAACGTCGTGCGCTCCACGCGCGTGCCGGCCCAGATGACCTCCGCGTAGAGCGTGCCGCCGTGCTCGATGCGCTCCAGGGCCATGCGAGGCGCAGCGTAACGCGACCCGGCGGCGCGTATGCTGGCGCGCGAGCATGCTCGAGGTCGACACCGTCGAGAGCGCGGGACGGGTCCTCGCCTACGTGGTGCGAGCGCACGACGGTCCCGAGCGCACGACGTTCGTGACCCCCGACGAGTGCCTGCAGCAGGTCGGGTTCGTCGTGCATCCGCGCGGCGCCGAGATCGAGCGCCACCGTCATCTGCCCGCCGAGCGCACGATCGTGGGCACGCCGGAGGTCCTCGTGGTGCGCAGCGGGCGCTGCGAGATGGACGTCTACGACGAGGCGGGCGAGCTCGTGGCGACGCGCGAGCTGGCGACCGGAGACGTGATGATCATGACCGGCGGCGGCCACGGCTTCCGCATGCTCGAGGACACGGTCCTGCTGGAGGTCAAGCAGGGCCCGTACCTGGGGCCGGGCGAGAAGGTCGCCTTCTAGCCGGGTGGCCGGCGCCGCGGGGGAACCGTTCGGGGCCGCGTACGCCGGCATCTACGACTCCGTCTACGCGGAGAAGGACTACGAGGGCGAGTGCGACCTGGTCGAGGCGGCGTTCGAGCGCTTCGGCCGCGCTCCCGTACGCTCGGTGCTGGACCTGGGCTGCGGCACGGGCGGGCACGCGCTGCCGCTCGCGCGCCGGGGCTACGAGGTCGTGGGCTTCGACGTGGCGCAGCCCATGCTCGCTGCGGCACGCGAGAAGGCGGCCCGGGCAGGGCTGTCCGTGGACCTGCGGCTAGGCGACCTGCGCGAGGTGCGGCTCGGCCGCCGCTTCGACGCGGTGCTGCTGATGTTCGCCGTCCTCGGCTACCAGCACGCCAACGCCGACGTCGCGTCCGCGCTGGCCACCGTGCGCGCGCACCTGGAGCCGGGCGGCCTAGTCGTGCTCGACTGCTGGTACGGCCCGGGGGTCCTGACCGACCCGCCCCGGACCGGGACGCTGTCCGTCGCGACGCCCCGCGGCGCGGTGGAGCGGCGTGTGAGCGCCGAGCTGGACACGCGCCGTCACCTGTGCGCCGTGCGCTACGACCTCGCGGGTCCACTCCCCGACGGCCGCCGCGAGGCGAGCGAGGTCCACACGGTGCGCTTCTTCTTCCCGCTCGAGCTCGAGCTGTTCCTCGAGCAGGCCGGCCTGGAGCTCGTCTCGCTGACGCCGGAGGGCATGCTGGACGGAGAGCCGTCGCGCGACACCTGGAAGGTGAACGTCGTGGCGCGGGCGGGCTAGCGGCGCAGCCGCGGGGCGAGGATGGCGACCAGCTCGGCCATGCGACGCTCGTAGGTGTGCTCAGACAGCGTGCGGCGCTGACCCGCCGCGGCGGCGGCGCGGCGCGCCGGCTCGTCGGCGAGGTAGCGGTCGAGCGCTGCCTCCAGCTCGTCCGCGTCCCGGTACGGGATCGCTTCGGCGCCCGGCTCGAACAGCCGGCCGAGGTCGCCGGCGCCGTCCGTCACGAGCAGCGCTCCCATCCCGGTCGCCTCGAAGAGCCGCATGTTGTTCGCGTGGCCCTCGGCGACGTCGATGTGGCGGTTGATCGCCACCCGCGCGCGGGCGAGGACGCGGTACATGTCCAGTCCCCAGGCCTCGCCGTGGAAGTGGGCGAGGATCGGCGAGTCCGCGGGAAGCCGGTCCGCTCCGTAGCCCCACACGTCCACTCGCCGGCGGGCGCAGACCCGCGCGAGCAGCGCGGTGCCGCCGCCGTGCACGGCCGGGTCGACTCCGCCCACGAACACGACGTCGAGGTCGCGCGCGGAGCCCGCGTCCGGGTCGGCTCCCGCGGCGCGCAGCCGATCGAGGACGCGCGCGTCGATCGCGAGGCGGAAGTGCTCGGAGTCGATGCCACGGGCCCGCAGCCGCGCCACGAAGTGGGGAAACGAGCTGAGGACGAGGTCGAAGCCCGCGACGAGGCGGCGCGAGGGCAGCGGCGACGCGATCTGGCCCACGACCAGGCGCCGCTGGCGCCGCAGCCGGTCGAGGTCGCGTCGCGCGAGGAAGGCGAGATTGTGGCAGTAGACGACGTCCGGGTCGAAGTCCGCGATCTGAGCCCGTGCGATCGCGCGCAGGCGCGCGGCCGGGCGGCGCCGCCGCACGGGGAGGCCGCGCTCCGCCGCCCAGCGCTCCTGCAGCGGGGCGCAGTTGGCCACCACGTCGATCGCCTCGTGCCCCAGCGCGTGCAGGTGGTGGGAAAAGGCGTCGCTCGTGCCGAAGCAGGCGCCGAGCACGGCGTCGAGCTGCTCGGCGTAGGGAAGCTCGGGCAACTCGGGACGTCGACCGTAGAGCTCGCGCTGAAAGGCCGGGTAGTAGGTGTCGAGGATGGCGACGCGCACGGGCGGGTGAGGCTAGTGCGCCCACGATCTGTCCATTCCTGTTGCGACGCGGTTACCATCGCCGCGACGGGCAAGGACAACCAAAGGGGTGCGTATGTGGCTTGACAGGGAACGGGCCGCGCTCGCGATCGCCATGGCCAGCACGGCCCTGCTCGCGCTCAGCGGCGCAGCCGGCGCGCAGGTGCGCGACAACAGCGTCCGCAGCGGGGACATCCGCGACGGGAACGTGAGGGCGCAGGACCTGGCGCGGAACTCCGTGGGCAGCTCGGAGATCAAGACCGGCGCAGTGGGCGCCGCGGAGATCCGCAGGAACGCGGTCCGGGCGGCGGAGATCGCCACGAACGCGGTGCGCAGCGCCGAGCTGGCGGCCAACTCGGTCGGCACGAGCGAGGTGGACGACGACTCGCTGACCGGCAACGACATCCTCGAGTCGAGTCTTGGGCAGATCCCCCGGGCCGGCCAGGCCGACTTCGCGACGCGGGCCGGCGACGCGAGCACGGTCGGAGGCATCCCGGCGTCCAGCATCGTCACGACGAACCAGGTCGTCCCCTTCCGGGTGGCGCTCTCGTTCGGCCAGAAGGTGGAGTTCATCAGCGCGGGCCCCGTCGGGCTGGAGGCCGACTGCCGCGCGAACATCTCCGGCAACCAGGACGAGCTGCGCCTGCTGGCGCGGAGCACGACCACGGGCGCGTTCATGCAGGGCGACACGCCGCACGGTGGGCCCGGCGTGGGCTCTGACTTTTTGACGCCCGGGACGCCCGAGGACAACCGGACGATCGGCGGCATCGTCAGCACCGCGGGAGGGGCCGATCAGCCCGCCGCCGAGGACGACGTCGACGGCGGCTTCGTGGCCGGGCCCAACGGCGAGTACATCGGGATCGACGGCCACACGATGTACGCGCTCGACGTGGGCGGCAGCGACTGCCTGCTCGTGGGCGTCGCGATCGTCTCTCGGTAGGCATGCGACCGGCGGGCGTCCCGTGCCGGGGCGCCCGCCGGGCCGCTACCTTGACGCGCATGCCCCGCGGCGCTGCCGATCCGGACTTCTGGCGCAACCGCCCGGTCGTCGTGACCGGCGGCGCCGGCTTCGTGGGGCGCCCGACGGTGGCGCTGCTGGAGGAGCTGGGCGCCGATGTGCGCGTGGTGCGCTCGGCCGAGTTCGACCTGCGCGAGCCGCGGGCCTGCGAGGCGGCGCTGGAGGGCGCCGACGTGGTCGTCCACCTCGCCGCCCGCGTCGGCGGCATCGGCTACAACCGGCGCAATCCGGGGCTGCTCGCGCACGACAACCTGCTGATGGGGTGCAACGTGTTCGAGGCGGCCCGCCGCCGCGGCGTGCGCAAGCTCGTGGTGGCGGGCACGGTGTGCGCGTATCCCAAGTTCACGCCCGTGCCGTTCCGCGAGGAGGACCTGTGGAGCGGCTACCCGGAGGAGACCAACGCGCCGTACGGGCTGGCCAAGAAGATGGCGCTCGTCCTCTCCGACGCCTACCGCCGCCAGTACGGCCTCGACTCGTGCGTGCCGCTGATGGTTAACCTGTACGGCCCCGGCGACGACTTCGACCTGCAGGACTCGCACGTGATCCCCGCGCTGGTCCACAAGTACGTGCTGGCGGCGGAGCGCGGGCACGCCCGGGTGGAGCTCTGGGGGACCGGACGCGCGTCGCGCGAGTTCCTGTACGTCGATGACGCCGCGCGCGCGCTCGTCCTGGCCGCCGAGCGCCTGCACACCTCCCAGCCGGTCAACGTCGGCAGCGGCCGCGAGACGAAGATCGCCGACCTTGCCGCGACCATCGCGCAGCTGACCGGCTTCGCGGGGGAGACCGTGTGGGACCCGTCCAAGCCGGACGGGCAGCCCGTGCGCTGCCTCGACGTGAGCCGGGCGCGCGAGTTGATGGGCTTCGAGGCGCACGTCGACATGGCGGATGGCCTGCGCCGCACGGTCGAGAGCTTCCGCTCCGCCCGGCTGGCCGCGCGCGCCTGACCGGCCGCTACGCGTAGTAGTGGCCGACGACCAGCAGCATCGCGAACAGCGAGTGCGCCAGGGCGAGCACGACCAGGAAGGCGCCGAGCGCCGGTCCCCGCCGCCCGCCGGTCGTGGCCGCGACGGCGACCACGGCGCCGTAGAGGGCCAGCAGGGGCAGCAGGTAGCGGGCCTGCTCGAAGGCGGCGTGGTGGAGGGCCTGATGGCGGTAGGCCGCGAGCTCGATCAGCACGAGGTAGCCGACGGCCATCGCGGCGTAGACCAGGACCTCGGGCCAGCGCCCTCGAATTGCGGCGCGCGCGCGCAACGCGCCGGCGCTGGCCAGCGCGACGATCGCGACGTAAACGCCGAGCCCCAGCTGGCTGACCCGGAGCGGGAAGCCGAAGTGCCACCACCCGAAGCGCCCGACGAATCCCTGGACGTACGTGTCCCACAGCGGGAAGGCGCCGCCGAGGGCGCGGAACTCCTGCATGCCGGGGAGCGCGGGGAGGAAGGCCTGCCAGACGTAGGACAGATGTCCCGCGAGCGAGGTCCGTGCCGTCACCGAGGAATCCGTGAGGTTGCCGGTGGTCGTGCCGCCCGGCCGGTCGAACACCGCCTGGTTGGCCACCAGCCACACGGCGACCGGGACGGCGAAGGCCAGCGCGCCCCCCGCTGCGATGGCGAGCGCGCGGCGGCGGCGCTCGGCGGGCAGGCGGCCGATCGCCACGAGGCCCGCCACGGCCACGCCGGGAAGGAGCCCGGCGAAGCTCGTCTTGGTCAGCATGCCGGCGGCAGCGGTGAGAGCCGTCGCGACGGCCAGGGGCGCGGTGACCCCACGCCGCAGCGCCCGTGCGACCAGGTAGAAGAGCAGGGCCGCCAGCGCGAACGTCAGGTTGTCGTTGTTGACCCCGCCGGACATGAATCCGAAGACCGGCTGGAAGGTGGCGGCGAGCGCGCCGACCGGCGCGCCCCACGCGTGGCCGGGCAGCAGCTCGCGCACGAAGAGGAAGACGCACGCCACCGCGAGCGCGGCGAGGACGCACGAGAGCAGCCGCATGAGCAGCAGGCGGTCGAAGAAGCCGGCGGAGCGCGCGGCGGCGTAGGGGGCGAGCTGCAGGACGTAGTAGAGCGGCGGGTGGTTGGCCGCCGTGAGGCCGTTCGCCGGAGGTCGCCGGTCGAGCTGGCCGGCGGCGTCGTGGAAGGCGCGCAGGTCTTCGCGAAACCAGGTGGGGCGACCCTCGACCGTGAAGGGGATCGCGGCCGCGGCCGCGTTGAGCTCATTGGACCCCGGTGCCCCGGGGGCCGACTCGCGCGGCAGCTCGCCGCGCTCGGCGACGTACTGGACGTAGCCGAAGTGCGCGCCCTCGTCGGGCACCTGCAGCGGCGGCGTCACCAGCGCCCAGATGGCGCCGTTGGCGAAGGCGACGGCCGCGCAGGCCACGCAGGCGGCGCGCCAGGGCCAGCGGCGCGCGACCAGCGCGATCGCCGTCGCCCACAGGAGCGCCAGCCCGGCAGCCAGCGCCCACAGCGTCCACGCGCCGAAGAAGCGGGGCTTGGCGGCGGCGAACCGCTCGGCGATCCGTCCCGCCAGCCCGGCCCACGAGGGGCGGCCGGGGAGCAGCCAGTCCGTTCGGATGTCGTCGCGCTCGGCGCTGGCTGCGCCGACCGGCGTCCGGTTGCCCGCGAACCGCAACGGGCGGCGCCCGAGGTTGCGCACGCACACGCGCGCACTCGGCCACTTCGCGGTCTCGCGCCGCAGCGGGATCACGAGCGCCGAATCGTCGGGATAGCCGCCCGCCACCCGCCCTCCGGTGACGATCCGCCCCGCGTGCGCGACGGAGACGGCGACCGGCCCGCCCGGCCGCCCGAAGGTGCCCGCGTAGATCCGGACGGAAGCCGCCCCCTCCGGGACGGTCTGCAGGGCACACCGCGCCGCGCCCGGCGCGATGGGCACCGCGGCCCCGCTGATCTCCACGAGGCTGTTCGTGGCGGCCAGGCGCTCGCCGCGCTGCGCCAGCACCGCCGCCAGGGCGACCCCGGTCAGCAGCAGGCCGAGCGCGACGGCCACCGCGACGGTCCGGTCGCGCCTGTTGGGCATCGCGGCAGCATGCCGGACGGCGCCCGATCGTCAAGATGCCGCCCGGCATGAGCCAGACGGCGATCCTGTTCCCCGGCCAGGGGAGTCACGCGGAGGGCATGGAGGCCCCCTACCGGGGGAGTCCACTGCTGGAGCGCGGCCTGGAGCGCTTGGGCTACGACCCGTTCGCCCAGCTGGAGGAGGGGACGCGCCACCAGCAGCCGGCGCTGTTCCTCTGCTGCGCGGCCGCGTGGGACGAGGCGCGCCCGGACGCGGTCGCGGCGGCCGGGCACTCGCTGGGCGAGTACGCCGCGCTGTTCGCCGCGGGCGTCCTGGACTTCGACGACGCGCTGCACCTGGTGGACGTCCGCGCGCGCGCCATGGCCGCGGCGGGGGAGGAGCGGCCCGGCGGCATGGTGGCGATCCTCGGCGGCGAGCGCTCCGACGTCGACGTCCTGGGCGCGCGGCTGGGCCTGGTCGTCGCCAACGACAACGCGCCCGGGCAGGTGGTCCTCAGCGGGGCGCGCGAGGCGGTCGAGCGCGCCGAGGACGCCGCGCGCGAGATCCGCGCGCGGGCGATCGTGCTGCCGGTGTCGGGCGCCTTCCACTCGCCGCTGATGGAGCCCGCCGCCGCGGCGCTGCGCGACGCCCTGGCCGGCGTGGAGGTGCACGAGCCGCGCGTGCCCGTGTGGTCGAACGGCACGGCGGCGCCGTTCGGCGACGTGCGCGAGGAGCTGGCGGCCAACCTGCTGCGTCCCGTGCGCTGGCGCGAGACCATCCTCGCGCTGGCTGGCGACGGCGTCGACGACTTCCGGGAGCTGGGACCGGGCCGCGTGCTGACCGGGATGGTCAAGCGAACGGTGAGAGGATGAGCGCCATGCCCAGAGAGGGATGCGCGGTGGTGACGGGGGGGACGCGCGGGATCGGCGCCGCCGTCGCCGCGCGCCTGCGCGCCGACGGCTGGCCGGTGGCGACGCTGGCGCGCTCGGGCGGCGACGTGCAGGCCGACGTGGCCGATCCCGCGGCCGTGTCGGCGGCCTTCGACGCGGTCGAGGAGCGCCACGGGCCCGTGCTCGTGCTGGTCAACAACGCGGGCCAGCGCCGCGACGGCCTGGCCATCCGGATGCCGGCCGCGGACTGGCAGGCCGTCCTGGACGTCAACCTCGGGGGCGCCTTCCACTGCACGCAGCGCGCGCTGTCCGGGATGCTCAAGGCCCGCTGGGGGCGGATCGTCAACGTGTCCTCGGTCGTGGCCGTCCACGCCAACCCCGGGCAGGCCAACTACGCGGCGTCCAAGGCGGGGCTGCTGGCCCTCACGCGCACGATCGCGCGCGAGATGGGCCGCAAGGGGATTACGTGCAACGCTGTAACCCCGGGGATCGTGGAGACGGACATGACCCGGGACGTGGTGGACGACCTCGTGGGGCTGGTCCCGGCCGGTCGGGCGGGCACTCCGGAGGACGTCGCCGCGGCGGTCGGCTTCCTCTGCAGCGAGGAGGCGGCCTACGTCAACGGGGCTACGCTCGCCGTGGACGGTGCGCTGGCCGCATGACCGAAAGTGAGGATTCCATGGACGAAGGACAGGTGCTGGAGCTGGTCCGGGACAAGCTCGACGAGATCAAAGTCGAGAATGCCCGGGAGGCCACGATGGACACCACCTGGCAGGAGCTGGAGGTCGACTCGCTCGACCTGGTGGAGCTGGTCCAGTCGCTGGAGGACGAGTACGACGTCCGCATCGAGGACGAGCGCCTGAAGGGCGTCAAGACCGTGGGCGATGCCGTACGGCTGGTGATCGCGGAGTCCGGCGCAACCGCATGAGCGACGGCGTCGTCGTCACCGGCCGGGGAGTCGTGTCCTCGATCGGCGAGGGCGCGGACGCCTTCGTGGACGCGCTCATGGAGCGCCGCTCGGGGATCGTGGACGGCGCCGGCCGCGCGGAGGCGTTCGACCCCGAGGCGACGATGACGCCCAAGGAGGCGCGGCGGACCGACCGCTTCTCGCACTTCGCCCTGGCCGCCGCCGAGCAGGCAATGGCCGAGGCGGGCCTGCCCGACGGCGTGGAGCCCGAGCGCCTGGCCGTGCTGATGGGGACGGGCGTCGGCGGGCTGGAGACGCTGGAGCGCGAGGTGCGCAACTACGTCGAGCGCGGCGAGCGCGGCGTGTCGCCGCTGTTCGTCCCGATGATGATGCCCAACGCCGCCGCCGCCCACATCGCGATGCGCCACGGCGCGCACGGGCCCGGGTTCTCGGTCGCTTCGGCGTGCGCCACCGGCGGGCACGCCATCGGCGAGGCGGCGCGGATGATCGCGCGCGGGGAGGCCGACGTGGTGATCGCGGGCGGGACCGAGGCGCCGATGACCGACATCTGCCTGGCTGCCTTCCGGCGCATGGGCGCCCTGTCCAAAGCCGGGATCTCGCGCCCGTTCGACGCGCAGCGCGACGGCTTCGTGATGGGCGAGGGCGCTGGCGTCCTGATTCTGGAGGCCGAGCGCCACGCCCGCGCGCGCGGGGCGGACGTCCGCGCACGGGTCGTCGGCTACGGCTCCTCCAACGACGCCTTCCACATCACCGCGCCCGACGAGGACGGCCGCGGGGCGACGCAGGCGATGCGCGCCGCGCTGGCCGACGCGGGCGCCGCGCCCGGCGACGTCGGCTACCTCAACGCGCACGGGACCTCGACGCCGTTCAACGACCGCATCGAGGCGCTGGCGGCGCACAACGTCTTCGGCGCGCACCCGCCGCCGATCTCCTCGACGAAGTCCGCGATCGGCCACCTGCTCGGCGCGGCGGGCGCGGTGGAGGCGGTGGCGACGGTGGGCGCCCTGGAGCGCGGGCTGCTCCCGCCCACGCTCAACTACGAGCAGCCCGACCCCGAGTGCGACGTGGACTGCGTCCCCGACGGGCCGCGTGAGTCCCCGGGGCTCGAGCTGGCGCTGTCGAACTCGTTCGGCTTCGGCGGGCAGAACGCCTGCCTGGCGCTCGCGCGCGCCTAGGGCGCGAGCGGCGCGCCGAGGGCGTGGTAGCCGCCGTCCACGTGCAGGATCTCGCCGGTGATCGCGCGGGCGCGGTCGGAGAGCAGCCACACGCAGGCGTCGGCCACGGGGGTCGCGTCGCGCGGGTCCCAGCGCAGCGGGGCCTGGCTCGACCACGCCTCGGCCAGCAGGTCGAAGCCGGGGATGCTGCCGGCGGCCATCGTGCGGATCGGGCCGGCGGAGACGAGGTTGGAGCGGATGCCGCGCGGTCCCAGGTCGCGGGCCAGGTAGCGGTTGACCGACTCCAGCGCCGCCTTGGCCACGCCCATCCAGTCGTAGGCCGGCCAGGCGACGGTGGCGTCGAAGTCCAGGCCGACGAGGGCCGCGCCGCCCTCCGCGCGCTCCAGCAGCGGCAGCAGGCCGCCGGCCAGCGCCTTGAGCGAGTACGCGCTGGTGCGGAAGGCCAGCTCGGCCGACTCGGGCGGGGTGTCGAGGAAGCGCCCGCCCAGGGCGTCCTCGGGCGCGAAGGCGATGGCGTGCACGATCCCGTCCACGGCGCCCCAGCGGTCCTGTAGGTCGGCGGCCAGCGCCTCCACGTCCGCCGGCCGGTTGACGTCGAGCTCCAGCACGGGCGGCGGCTCCTCGCCCGGCAGCCGCCGGGCCGTGCGCTCGGTGATGCGCCGCGCGCGTCCGAAGCCGGTGAGGACGATCTCGGCCCCCTCGGCGAGCGCGCGCTGCGCGATCGCGAAGCCGATCGAGCGGTCTGTCAGCACGCCCGTGACGACGAGTCGCTTGCCTTCGAGGAGCATCGGCCGCAGCCTATGGGACGCACCGCTCGGCAGGGACGGCGCAAGTTGCGGAGAATGCTCCGAAATCTCTAACGGGAGGTGTTCCCCTTGACGAACGGATCCCCCGCCGCTGCGCCGCAGTCCGGCGGCTCCAAGCGCATCCTGCTGATCGTCCTGAGCCTGCTCTTGCTGGCCGGCGTCGCCGTCGGCTTCTACTTCATCGGCAAGGAAGCCGCGGACGCCGACGCCGCCGAGCAGCGCGGCGAGCGCGAGGGCCGCGCGGCCGAGGCGGCGACGTACGCTCCCGGGACCCCGAAGTACCAGGCGATCTATGACCGTGGCCAGGCCGCGGGTCGCCGCGCCGGCGAGCGCGCCGGGCGTCGCGAAGGCGAGCGCATCGGCGCCGAGCGCGGTCGCAAGGTCGGTTTCCAGCGCGGCGAGCGCGTCGGCGACCTGGAGGGCGAGCGCGAGGGAATCCAGTCCGGTGCCGCCGCGGCGCTGGGCGGGCTGTCCGGCTGGGACGTGGGCGCGTGGTACATCGTCCGCCTGACCACCGGGGCCAACGGCGTGCCGTACGCCATCAGCTCGCGCAAGGAGATGTCGCCCGACGAGCGCTACGCGATCTGCGCCGACAACCCGGCGGACATCTGCACGGAGCCGACGGGAGGCTGAGACTCGGCGGGGGCGGCGGCCGTCGGGAAACCCACGGTCGCCGCCCGCCGCTCTAGAGTCGCCGAGCATGGCGGTCGTCGCCCAGCCCAAGCCGCCGGCGGCGGTCCTCGAGGAGCCGCCGGACGAGGTCAAGCAGCGCGTGCGCGAGCTCGGCGCGGCGCTGGACGAGGCGATTCCCAAGCGGGCGCTGGACCAGAACCTGCTGATCGCGACGTGGAACATCCGCCACTTCGGGGGGCTGACCGAGAAGTGGGAGACGGAGGAGGGGGACAGCCCCAAGCGCAACCTCGCGGACGTGCGGGCGATCGCGGAGATCCTCGGGCGCTTCGACGTGGTTGCGGTGCAGGAGGCGCGCGAGGACCTCAAGGCCCTGCGCCACGTGCTCAAGGTGCTGGGCCCCGAATGGGGCCTGATCCTCACCGACGTCAATCCGCCGCCGGCGGGCAACGGCGAGCGCCTGGCGTTCGTGTTCGACACGCGCCGCGTGAAGCCGTCGGGGCTCGCCGCGGAGCTCGTCGTCCCGCCCGCGGAGCGCCGGCGGCGCGGGATCCGCAAGCGGGCCCTGGACAAGCAGTTCGTGCGCACGCCCTACGCGGTGAGCTTCCAGTCCGGCGGTCAGACGTTCATCCTCGTGACGCTGCACGTGATCTACGGCAAGAAGGCCGAGGAGCGCACCCCCGAGCTGGCCGGCATCGCGCAGTGGCTGGCGAACTGGGCCAAGCGCGTGTCCGACGAGTACCACCAGAACCTGATCGCGCTGGGCGACTTCAACATCGACCGCGAGGACGACCCCAACTACCAGGCCTTCACCTCGACCGGGCTGACTCCTCCGCCCGAGCTGCGCGAGTTCTCTCGGACGATCACCGACCGGCCCGGCGAGGAGCACTTCTACGACCAGATCGCGTGGTTCGTCGAGGAGGGCGAGGCCAAGCTGACGATGGACTACACCGGCCACGCCGGGCGCTTCGAGTGGACGAAGCACCTGCTGCACGACGTCGACCCCGACGAGAAGTCGTTTCGCATCTCCGACCACTACCCGCTGTGGGCGGAGTTCTCGGTGCGCGAGTAGGGGGCGAGGTTCGACGCGCCCGGCCCTCTTCGGGGCATGGGCGACGCGGAGGCGCTGGAGGAGCTGGCGGGCTCGCTGCGCGAGCGGCTGCTGCGCGAGGCGGACGCGGTGGACGGGCGCGCCGACCTGCACGAGCGCATCGGCGAGCTGGTCGAGCGCGAGTGCGGGCTGCTGGACCCCGACGCCCGTGCGCAGCTGGTCGCGACGGTCGCCGAGCGCTCCTTCGGGCTCGGGCCGCTGGAGCCGCTGCTCCGCGACCCCGAGGTCGACGAGGTGATGGTCAACGGGCCGGGCGCCGTGTGGGTGGAGCGCGGTGGGCGGCTGGAACGTGCGGCCGCGGGGTTCGGGTCGGTGGAGGAGCTGCGGCACGCGATCGAGCGGATCCTGGCCCCGCTGGGCCGGCGGGTCGACGAGGCGTGCCCGCTGGTCGACGCGCGGCTGCCCGACGGGTCGCGGGTCAACGTGGTGATCGCGCCGCTGGCGCTGGACGGCCCGGTCCTGACCATCCGGCGCTTTCGCCGGCGCGGGCTGTCCGCGGACGAACTGGTCGCGGCGGGAACGCTGGTCCCGGCGCTGCGCGACTTCCTGGCGCGGTGCGTGCGCGCGAGGCTGAACCTGTTGGTCAGCGGGGGCACCGGGTCGGGGAAGACCACGACGCTGAACGCGCTGTCGGAGTTCATCCCGGCGGGGGAGCGGATCGTCACGGTGGAGGACGCCGCGGAGCTGCGGCTGCGCCAGCCCCACGTGGTGCGCCTGGAGGCACGGCCGGCGAACCTGGAGGGGCGCGGCGAGGTGACGATCCGCGGGCTGGTGCGCAACGCGCTGCGCATGCGCCCGGACCGGATCGTGGTCGGCGAGGTCCGGGGGGCCGAGGCGCTCGACATGCTCTCTGCGATGACCACCGGCCACGACGGGTCGCTGTCGACCGTCCACGCCGGCTCGCCCGAGGAGGCCGTGCGCCGGATCGAGACGCTCGCGCTGATGTCGGGGGTGGGCCTCCCGCACGCCGCGATCCGCGAGCAGGTCGCCGACGCGATCGACCTCGTGGTCCACCAGGCCCGCCGCCGCGACGGGACCCGGCGCGTCACGGCGGTCGCCGAGGTCGTCCGGGCGGCCGGCGGGGTGGGCGTGCGCGAGCTCTACTCGTTCGGCGACGACCGCCCGCGGTGGCGAGCGGCGTTGACGGAGCGGCTGTCGCGGCGGCTGGGGGAGGCCTCCGAGTGACGGCGGCGTGTGCGACCGCCCCACCTGGCCCGCTCGGCCTCTTTCGCGCCATCTCGCGGCGCCGCCACGCCGTCACTTCGCCGCCGTCTCGCGGCCGGCGTTCGGCCGGGGGCCGGTCGGGGTGGTGGTGGCGGTGTTCGGCCGGGTCGTCAGCATGGTGAGGGCGGCCTTCGGCGGGCGGCCGGTCGCGGTGCGTTTTTCGGTGATCCGTCCCGTCTTCGCGTGAGTGTCGCGGCGCTGATGGCGGGGGTGGCGGCGGGGGTTGGCGTTTTTGCCGTCTGGGACCTGATCGCGGCGGTGGAGGGGGCGGTGCTCTCGCGTGGGCTCGCGCGGGCGGTCGCGCCGCTGCGGCGCGCCGGGGGAGAGGGGCGGGAACCGACGGCTCCCGAGCGGCGCCGGCTCGCCGTGCTCGCCGCCGCGGCGCTCCTGGGCGCCGGATGGTTGGTCGCGGGCCCGCTCGCCGGCGCGGTCCTGGCCGCCGGTGGGCCGTGGGCGGTGGTCGCCTTGGTGCGGGCGCGGCGGCGCCGCTGGCGTGAGGCGCTCGCCGCCGGCGCTCCGGTCGCGGCGCGGGCTCTGGCCGACGCGCTCGCGGGTCGGCACTCGCTGCGCGGGGCCCTATCCGCGGTGGCGGCCGACGGCGGCGTTGCGACTCCGGCCGGCGGCGAGCTGCGCGCCGTCGCCCGGGCGCTGGCGCTGGGAGAGCCGACCGAGGAGGCGCTCACGCGGCTGCGCGAGCGCGCGGGCCCCGGCCCGTGGGAGACGCTGGTCGCGGCGATGCTCCTGCAGCGCGAGGCGGGCGGCGACCTCGCGGGTCTGCTGCGCGGTACCGCGGACGCGCTCGAGGAAGCCGCGCGCCTGGAGCGCGACGCGCGCACCGCGACCGCCCAGGCGCGATTCACCGGCCTGCTGGTCTGCGCGCTCCCGTGCGCCGCCGCGGTCCTGGCGGAGCTGGCCCGCCCCGGCTACCTCGCAGGGCTCGCGCAGTCGCCACTGACGATCTGGCTCGCCGGCTGTGCCGTCGCGTTCCAGCTCACGGCCCTCCTCCTGATAACCCGCCTCGCCCGCATCCGCGAATGACCGCCCCACGAAATCGCGTGCAGTTAAGCCGCTATAGGCGGCTCAACGGCACGCAAGTTGCGGGAGGCCGCGGCCGCGCCGGCGGGGCGAGCGGCGGGCGGGCGGGCCGTGCGGAAGGAGGCGCGCGGTGAGTCTGGCGGTGGCGCTGGCCGCCCTGGCCGGAGCCGCGGCGGCATGCGGGCTCGTGGACGTCGCGACGGCGCCCCGCCGGCGGCGGGCGGGGCCGGAGCGGCTGGTCCGGGTGCTCGTGGCGTTCGGGCGGCGCGTCGGGGCGCCCGTGCCCGCCGGGGACCTCAACGCGCGGCTGGATGCGGCCGGCCGGCCGCTCGGACTCGCGGCGGGAGACGTGACCGCGCTGAAGGGCGCCGGCGCGGTCGTCGCGCTGATCGCGGGCGCGCCGCTGGCCGGCGCGCTCCCGGGACGGCTCCCGTTGCTGGCCGCGGCGCTGCTGCCGCTCGCCGGCCTCTTCGCACCCGACCTGCTGCTCGCGCGCCGCACGCGGGCGCGCCGGCGCGCGATGGAGGCGCAGCTGCCCGATCTCCTCGACCTGCTGCGGGTCTCGATCGAGGCCGGGCTGACCACCGGGCGCGCCCTGGGCGAGGTGGGAAGGCGGCACAGCGGCCTGCTCGCGCGCGAGTGGCGGGCCGCGTCGGCCCAGCTGGCGCTCGGCGTCCCGCGCGACGAGGCGCTGGAGCGCCTCGCCCGCCGCTGCCCCACGCCGGCGATGGCGGCGCTGGCCGCGGCACTGCGCCGCGCCGAGCGTCACGGTGCCCCGCTCGCCGGCACGCTCGCCGCCCAGGCCGCCGAGGCACGCGCCACCCGCGCCCGCCGCATCCGCGAGCGCGCCGCCAAGGCCGCGCCGAAGATCCAGCTCGTCGTGGCGCTCCTCCTCGTCCCGAGCGTGCTGCTCCTGGTCGCCGGCGCCCTCGTGGCTGCGTTCGTGCAATGAGGACACGGCCGCTTTGACGCCGCCGGTTCGACGGGCGCGGCCGTTCGGCAGTCCCGGCCGTTCGACAGTCACGCCCGGCTTGACGGTCACGACCGGGTGGCCACCGGCGCCACCCCAGTCGCCGCCTTTCAAGCAACGACGGGCCGCCGGGGCTCAGAACAGAACCCCGGCGACCCGCCCCGGCCCTACTTCAGGTTCAGCACGATTCGCGCGAGCTGCTTGTCGCCCTGCACGCGCGACCCCGCCGCCAGCGTGGTGAACGCGCCGAGGTACTGGCGGATCTGCGCCGCGGCCTCGGGGCTCGCGGCGGCCACCAGCTCCGCGATCGGCGCGAACGCCACGTACAGCGCGGGCTGCCCGCCGCCCAGCGACGACGTCGCCTGCTGGAACTGCGGCGAGTCGCCGAGCGTCTTGTTCGGCGACAGGGCCCGGCGGGTCGCCGCGTCCGTGTAGGCGATCACGAGCCGGTCCCCGCGCAGGACGGCGTTGATCGTCCCCGGCAGTCGCGGGATCTCGATCTTCAGCCCCCGCGCGCCCGCCACGTTGGCGTCCGAGACGGTGACCCCCTCACCCGCCTGCCGCGCGATCAGCGGCTGGAGCCGGTCGAGCACGCGGCGCGCGGCCGCGGGCTCCGGCGTCTGGATCACGACGCCGCCGCCCACCGTCAGGATGCTGGAGCCCTCCGCGAACACCGCCATCTCGCCCAGCGCGGGGATGATGTCGCGGTTGAGGTCCAGGCCGGTCACGGCGCGGACCTGCTGCTCCGCGGTCTGGACGATGCCGGCGCCCACGCCGCTGCCGATCTGGTCGAGCGTCTGCTTGAGCAGCTGGCCGAGGTTGGGCAGCCCCAGCGCCAGCCAGGCGTCGCCCGGGAGCTCGGGCACGAGCTCGCTCGGCCGGGCCTTGCGCGCCTGGGCCGTGAGGCCGGAGATCGCCTCCAGCGTCACGTTGTCGGGCTTTGCGTCGAGGGTCATCGTGACCGGCTGGTTGGCGTTGCCGAGCAGCTGCTGCAGGTTCTGCGGGCCGATCGGCACCCGTCCCTGCGCGCCGAGCGAGGTGATCAGCGCCCGCGTGTCCACGAAGGCGAAGCCGAGCTTGTCGTCGCCGTCCTTCGCCGCATCGGAGAACTGCTTGTTGTCGGTCAGGCCCTCGCCCTTGGAGGCGTCGACCGCCGCCTTGAAGGCCCGCTCGGTCCCGATCACGACGTAGTCGTCCACCACGCCGGCCGCCGACTGGTCGTCGGCGTCGAAGCGGTACTCGACGCCGTCGTACTCGCGCTTGGGCGCCTTGGGCGTCTCCTGGTCGCCGAGCTCGTTCACCGCGTCCTTCGCCTTGTCGGTGTCCTTGACCGCCACGATCGCCGCGACCTGCGACTCGTCGCCGGTCGTGTCGAGCGTCGTCACGGCCAGGCCGGCCCGGCGCCCCAGCCACGGCTCGATGTCGTCCTCGTAGGTCATCTTCGAGCCGGAGTCGCGGATGGACCGGTTGATCAGGTCCTCGATCCGCTTGCCGGGATCGTTCACGCCGAGGACCTTCTTGGCGATCGCGTCGACCGCTTCCTTCTGATCGCCCTCGGGCCGCACCTGGGCGGTGAGCCAGATCAGCGTGTTCTTCGGAGCGATCTTGGCGGGATCCGCGTCCTCGTCGCCGCCACCGCCTCCGCCGCACCCGGCGGCGACCAGGGCCGCGAGCGCGAGCAGAACTGCGACCAGCGCCGGAACGGCGCGCCGGGAAAGAGATGAGAGGGGGGATACGCGCGGCACGAAGGGCCTCCTTGGCGGGAGCGGGGAACGGCGCAGGATGCTAGCGGCGCGCCGGCCGGCAAGACCCCGCCTACCGAACGCGGGGTGGGCCGGCGCTAAAGCTCCGTGGGAGAAAAGTCGAAGAAAGGGTTGCAGAGTGGGGCAAAGTGGGATACCTTCGCCTCGCACAGCGACTTGGACCGGGGTGGCGGGGCTCCTCCCACTCCGCCACCTCGGTCCTCGAAGCCCCCCAGCCACCAAGGATCCAGTGGCCTTCCGCGGCACCTTCGACTTCACGCTCGACGCCAAGAACCGGCTGACCGTCCCGTCGCGCTTTCGGGCCGCCCTCGCCGACGGCGTCGTCCTCGCCAAGGGGATCGAGCGCAACGTGGCGCTGTGGACCCCCGACGCCTACGACGCCCAGATCCGGGCCGCCCTGGCCGGCCGCAATCCCGCCTCGCCCCAGGCCCGTGAGCTGCGCCGCTTCTTCTCCGCCAACGCCCACGACACCGAGCTGGACTCCGCCGGCCGCGTCGCCATCCCGGCCTTCCTGATCGAGCATGCCGCCCTGGACCGCGAGGTCGTCGTGACGGGCGCCGGCGACTGCCTGGAGGTCTGGGACCGCGACGCCTGGCGCGACTACAACGAGGGCCTGACCGGCCGAATCACCGACATCACCGCGAGCCTTGACACTTCTCCTTGACATGACGGCGATCCACGTCCCGGTGCTGGCGGGCGAACTGATCGATGCGCTCGCGCCGCGGCCCGGCCAGGTCGCCGTCGACGCGACCGTCGGGGGCGGGGGACACGCGCGCCTGATCGCCGACCGCCTGGGGCCCGGCGGCACGCTGATCGGCATCGACCGCGACCCGATCGCCGAGGAGCGCTTCGCGGAGCTGGCGGCCGAGGTGTCGTGCGAGACCCGCTTCATCCGCGCCACGTTCGCCGAGGGGCTGGAGCAGCTGCGCGACGAGGGGCTGCGCGCCGACATGATCACGCTGGACCTCGGCATGTCCTCGCTGCAGGTCGACACGCGCGAGCGCGGCTTCTCCTACTCCTACGACGCGCCGCTGGACATGCGCATGGACCCGCGCCAGCCGCTGACCGCGGCCGAGGTCGTCAACCATTGGGACGAGCGCCGGCTGGCGCGCGTGCTGCGCGAGTACGGCGAGGAGCGCTACGCGGCCCGCATCGCCCGCGCGATCGCCCGCCGCCGTCGCGAGGCGCCCCTCGAGACGACCCACGAGCTGGTGGACGCCGTCAAGGCGGCGATCCCCGTCCCGGCGCAGTTCGCGGGCGGACATCCGGCCAAGCGCACCTTCCAGGCGATCCGCATCGCGGTCAACGACGAGCTCGAGCAGCTCGACCGGGCACTGCCGCTGGCCTGGGCGGTGCTGCGCGAGGGCGGGCGCATGGGCGTCATCTCCTTCCACTCGCTCGAGGACCGCCGCGTCAAGCGCTTCCTGGCCGACCGCGCGCGCGGGTGCGTGTGCCCGCCGGACCTGCCGGTGTGCGTGTGCGGCCGCGAGCCCGAGGCCGAGCTGGTCACGCGCAAGTCCGTCGTGCCGACCGCCGGCGAGGTCGCGCACAACCCGCGCTCGAAGTCCGCGCGCCTGCGCGCCGCGCGCAAGGTCCGGGAGGTCGCGGCGTGACCCGCCGCGCGGCCACCGCGGCGGGGCGGCGCAAGGCGCCGAAGCGCGCGGCGACCAAGCCTCGTGGCGGTCTCGCCAAGCCTCCGGGCTCCTCGTCGCGCGCCAGCGGGCGGGTGTCCGCCAGGCACGCGACCCGGACGGTCCGCCGCTCGGCGGCTCCCCGGGGCGCCCGGCGCGTGTCCGGGCCCACCGGCGGGCGCGCCGCCGCGGCGCTGGCCGTCGCGCTGCCGCGGCCGCAGGTCGCGCCGCTCGGCCCCCGACTCGTCGCCTTCGCGTCCACGCTGCCCGACCGCTCGATCGTCGAGCGCATGGTCCGCGGCCGCGTGTGGATCGGCGTGCTGGGCTTCCTGCTCATCGGGCTGGTGACCATGCAGGTCTCGCTGCTGCGGCTCAACGCCGGAATCGGCTCGGCGGTCGAGCGCTCCTCGGCTTTGGAGCGCGCCAACGGCGAGCTGCGCGCCCAGGTCTCCCAGCTGGAGTCCGGCGAGCGCATCCAGAGCAACGCCGCCGCGCTGGGCATGGTGATGCCGCCCGCCGGCCAGATCAGCTACCTGCGTCCCCGCGACGACGTGGCCGGCGCGGTCGCCGCCCTGCGCCAGGGCGCGTTCAACGATCCCGCCAAGGCGATCCCGCTGCCCGGCACGAGCGAGCCGCCCGATCCGCTCGCCGCCGCCCTCGCGCAGGGCGAGGAATCGACAGTCGCGACCGGCGAGGAGAGCACGACCGGCGAGGAGGTCGCACACGAGCACGCAGCTACCGGCGAGGAAGCCGGCCACGAGCACGCGGCCACGGGCGAGGAGACCGCTTCCGCCGCCGCCGAGTCCGCGATGGGCGGAACGTCCGCGGGCGAATAGATCATGAGGCAGGGATGCCGCCTACCGGGAGTCACGGGATGGGGCTGATCGAGCGGCGGATCTCGCTCCTCATGGTGGTGTTCTTCGCGCTCCTGGCGCTGGCGGGGGTGCGGTCGCTGTGGCTGGGGACCGTCAAAGCCTCCAAGCTCAAGCAGGCGGCGGTCTCCCAGCAGGTCGCGACCGTCGAGGTCCCCGCGCGGCGCGGCACGATCACCGACCGCCACGGCGTCGAGCTCGCCGTCTCCGAGCCCGCCGACGACATCGCCGCCAACCCGATGTTGATCGACGATCCGGCGGGCGTGGCGAACCGGATCGCCCCGATCGTGGGCGTCCCCGCCGGCCAGCTGCTCGAGAAGCTCGCCGATCGCGACTCCGGCTTCGTCTACCTCCAGCGCCTGGTCCCCGCGTCGAAGTCGCGCCACGTGGAGAAGCTGGACATCGAGGGCATCGACCTGATCCCCAGCAGCCGCCGGATCTACCCGCAGAAGTTCCTCGCCTCCCAGCTGCTGGGCACGGTGGGGATCGACGGCGACGGCCTCGGCGGGCTGGAGTACGCGCACGACAAGCTGCTGCGCGGCCGCTCGGGCGAGCGACGCATCGTCCGCGACGCGCTCGGGGAGGCGATCTCGCTGCGCGACGAGCGCGAGATGCGCGCCGGGCGCAACGTGACGCTCACGCTGGACGCGGCGATCCAGGACCGCGCCGAGAAGGTGCTCGGGGAGGTGGGTCAGGCCTTCTCGCCCAAGGGCGCCACGGCGATCGTGATGGACCCGCGCTCCGGCGAGCTGCTGGCCGTCGCCAACTGGCCGCGCGTGGACGCCAATGAGATCGGCAAGGCGCCCGACTACGCGCGCACCGATCGCGCCGTCCAGTTCGCCTACGAGCCGGGCTCGACGTTCAAGGCCTTCACGGTCGCGGGCGCGCTGCAGGAGCGCCTGGTCACGCCGCGCACCCCCTTCAACCTGCCCCCGGTGCTCCAGGTCGCCGACCGCGTGATCGAGGAGGCGCACCCGCGCGGCGCGGTGACCCTGGACACCTCCGGGATCCTCGCCCAGTCCTCCAACGTCGGGACGGTGATGATCGGCCAGCGCCTGGGGGCGCAGCGCTTCGACCGCTGGGTGCGGCGCTTCGGCTTCGGGCGCACCACGGGCGTCGACCTCCCCGGCGAGGCGAGCGGGATCGTTCCCACGCCGGACGAGTACTCGGGCTCCTCGATCGGCAACCTGCCGATCGGCCAGGGGCTCGCCGTCACGCCGCTGCAGATGGCCACCGCGTACGGGGCGATCGCCAACGGCGGCATCCTGCGCCCGGCCCGCATCGTCAAGGCGCTGGACGGCAAGCCCGCGCGCCGCCGGCGCGGCCGGCGCATCGTCTCCGCCCCCGTCGCGGCCAGCGTGCGCCAGATGCTCGAGGGCGTGCTGGCGGCCGGCGGGACGGCGGAGGAGGTCTCGATCCCCGGCTACCGGCTGGCGGGCAAGACGGGCACGGCCCAGAAGCCCGACCCCGTGAACGGCGGCTACAGCGACGACAAGTACGTCGCGTCCTTCGTCGGGTTCGCCCCGGCTCGCGCGCCGCAGGTGCTCGTCGTCGTGATGGTGGACGAGCCGGTCGGCGTGCACCTGGGCGGGGCGGTGGCCGCGCCCGCGGTGCAGCGGATCATGGAGTTCGCGCTGCCCTACCTGCGCATCCCGCCCGACGACGCGGCGGAGGCCTCGCAGGGCATGGGATGAAGCTGATCGTCCAGATCCCCTGCCTGGACGAGGCGCGGACCCTTCCGGCAACCCTGGCGGCACTGCCCCGCGAGGTCCCGGGGTTCGACGCCGTGGAGTGGCTGGTGGTGGACGACGGCTCCACCGACGGCACCGCCGAGGTGGCGCGCCGCCACGGCGTCGACCACCTCGTCCGCCTGACGAGCAACCGGGGCCTCGCCAACGCGTTCCAGGCGGGACTCGACGCGTGCCTGAAGCTCGGCGCCGACGTGATCGTCAACACGGACGGCGACAACCAGTACGCGGGCGCCGACGTGGAGGCGCTCGTCGCGCCGATCCTCGCCGGCCGGGCCGACATGGTGGTGGGCGACCGCGACCCCCAGTCGGACCCGGACGCCTCGCCCGCCAAGCGCCGGCTCCTGCGCGTCGGGGGGATCGTCGTGCGCACGGCGTCGGGAACCGGCGTGGCCGACCCCACGTCCGGCTTTCGCGCCTACAACCGCGAGGCGGCGCTGCAGCTGCAGGTGGTCACGGACTACACGTACACGCTGGAGTCGCTGATCCAGGCCGGCAAGCAGCTCGTGGCGCTCGAGCAGGTCCCGGTGCGCACGAACCCCGGCACGCGGCCCTCGCGCCTGTACCCCTCGACCTGGAGCTACGTACGCCGCAACGCGCTCGCCATCTTCCGCGTCTACGCCCAGTACGAGCCGCTGCGCGTGTTCTGGGGCGCCGCGCTGGTCCTGGCGCTGTGCGCGGCGGCGATCTGGGGGCGCTTCCTGTACTTCCTGGTCGTGGAGGGCACCGGGCGCGGGCACGTCCAGTCGCTGCTGCTCGGCGCGGCCCTGTTCAACGCGGCCACGATCCTGGGCGCGCTCGGGGTGCTCGGCGACCTCCTGCACGCCCAGCGCGTGCTCGGGCAGCGCACGCTGGAGCGCGTGCGCCGCGTCGAGCTGGCCGTGGGCGTCGCGCCCTCGCACTACGAAGGACTGCACGACGGCCACGAGACCCGCCTGGCGCGCTCGTAGACTTCGGAGCCGATGGAGCTGCGCGAGGTCATGGGCCAGGGCCCGCCCGGCGTGGAGGTCACCGCCCTCGCGTACGACAGCCGGGACGTGGGCCCGGGCACGCTGTTCTTCTGTGTGACCGGCTTCTCGCGGGACGGGCACGAGTACGCGCCCGAGGCGGTCAGGCGCGGCGCGGTGGCGCTCGTGGTGGACCGCCCGCTGGGGCTCGGCGTGCCCGAGGTCGAGGTGGACGACGTGCGCGCGGCGATGGCGCCCGCGGCCGCGCGCTTCGCCGGCGACCCCACGGCGCGGCTGGCCGTCGTAGGGATCACCGGGACCAACGGCAAGACGACGACCGCCTGGCTGGTGCGCCACCTGCTCGAGGCGGCCGGCACGCAGACAGGACTGCTCGGCACCGTGGTGTCGGCGATCGGCGGCCGCGAGGAGCCGGTCGTGCGCACCACGCCCGAGGCGATCGACCTCCAGGCGACGTTCGCGCGCATGGAGGCGGCCGGCGACCGGGCCGCCGCCATGGAGGTCTCCTCGCACGCGCTGGAGCTGCACCGCGCCGACGCGATCCACTGGGACGTCGCCGTCTTCACCAACCTGACGCAGGACCACCTCGACTTCCACGGCACGATGGAGGAGTACTTCGCGGCCAAGCGCAAGCTGTTCGAGGCGGGCCCGGCGGCGTCGGTGGTAAACGCCGACGACCCCTACGGCCGGCGCCTCGCGGAGGACTTCCCCGGCGCGATCGCCTACGGCATCGACGCCGCGGCGGACTGGCGCGCGCGCGGCGTGGAGACCGCGCTGACCGGCTCGCGCTTCCGCGTCGAGTCTCCCGCGGGCGAGCTGGACGTCCGCACGCCGCTGCCGGGCCGCTTCAACGTGCTCAACGCGCTCGCGGCGCTGGCGGCGGTGTCCGCGCTGGGCGTCGACGCGCACGCCGCGGCGCGCGCGCTCGCTGGGTTCGGCGCGGTGCCCGGCCGCTTCCAGCCGGTCGACGAGGGCCAGGAGTTCGCCGTCCTCGTCGACTACGCGCACACGCCCGACTCGCTCGAGAACGTCCTGACGGCGGCGCGCGAGCTGACGAGCGGGCGGGTGGTCGTGGTGTTCGGCGCGGGCGGGGACCGCGACCGCGGCAAGCGCCCGCTGATGGGCTCCATCGCCGCTCGCCTCGCCGACCTGGCGATCGTGACGACCGACAACCCGCGCTCCGAGGATCCCGCGGCGATCGTCGCGGAGATCCTGCGCGGCACCGGCCCGAGCGCCGAGGCGATCCTCGACCGCCGCGCCGCCATCCAGCGCGCCGTGGAGGCGGCCGAGCCGGGGGACGTCGTCGTGGTGGCCGGCAAGGGCCACGAGCAGGGCCAGGAGTTCGAAGGCGGGCGCAAGGAGCCCTTCGACGACGTGACCGTGGCGCGCGAGGCGCTGCGCCGCCGGACGCGCACCGGCCCGCTGGCGGAGCCCCGCCGCCCGTGAGGGAGTGGACGCCGGAGCAGATCGCCGCCGAGGCCGGCGCGCGCCTCGTGCAGCCGCCGCCTCGCGGCGCCGCCGGCCCGGCGCGCGCGGTCGTGGACTCGCGCCAGGCGGGTTCCGGCGACCTCTTCGTCGGCCTGCGCGGCCAGCACGCCGACGGCGGCGAGTTCGCGCCCGCCGCGCTGGCCGCCGGCGCCTGGGGGGTGCTGATCGGCGACTGGCTAAAGGCGCCGGACGGCGACGGCGCCGTGCTCGCCGCCCCCGACCCCCTGGCCGCGCTGCAGCGGCTGGCCCGCGCCTGGCGGCGCGAGCTGGGCGCCCGCACCGTCGGCGTCACCGGCTCCACGGGCAAGACGTCCACCAAGGACATCCTCGCCGCGCTGCTGGCGCCGCACGTCGCCACGGTGGCCAGCCCGGCGAACCTCAACACGGAGATCGGCCTGCCCCTGGCGATCCTGGGCGCGCCGCCGGGCACGGAGGCGCTCGTGCTGGAGATGGCGATGCGCGGGCGCGATCAGATCGCCGAGCTCACCGCGATCGCCGAGCCCGACGCCGGCGTGATCGTGAACGTCGGGCCGGTGCACCTGCAGCTCATGGGGTCGCTGGAGGCCATCGCGGCCGCCAAGGCCGAGCTGATCCGCGACATGCCGCCGGGCGGCACCGCGGTCATCCCCGCCGGCGAGCGGCTGCTGGAGGCCCACCTGCGCGACGACCTGGACATCGTGACGTTCGGCGCGGGAGGGGACGTGCGCCTGGTCGAGGTGCGCGACGGCGGGCGCGTGGCCATCGACGCGCGCGGCGAGCGCATCGAGCTGGAGCTCTCCTACACGCAGGCGCACAACCGCCTGAACACGCTCGCCGCCGTGGCGGCGGCGCTGGCGATCGGCGTGCGGCCCGCGGGGCGCGTCGAGGTGCCGTTCTCGGCCATGCGCGGCGAGCGGATCGACCTGCCCAACGGGGTGGCCGTCGTGGACGACTGCTACAACGCCAATCCCATGTCGATGCGCGCGGCCCTCGACGAGCTGGCCGTGACCGGCACGGGTCGCCGCGTCGCGGTGCTGGGCGACATGCTCGAGCTGGGCGAGCGCGAGCTGGACTTCCACCGCGAGGTGGGCGCCCACGCCGCGCAGCGAGGCGTCGACCTGCTGGTCACCGTGGGGCCGCTGGCGGCCGCGATGCTCGACGCCTACGACGGCGAGGGCCACGCCGTGGCGGACGCCGGCGAGGCCGCGGCGCTGCTGCCCGAGCTGGTGGAGCCCGGGGACACCGTGCTGGTCAAGGCCTCGCGCGGCGTGGGCCTGGAGGTCGTGGCGGCGGCGCTCGGCGAGGCGGCCGGCTGATGGGCAAGATCCTGATCGCGGGGACCGCGTCCCTGCTGATCTGCATCTTCCTGTCGCCGAAGTTCATCTCGTTCCTGCGCGAGCGCGAGTTCGGCCAGAACATCCGCCCCGAGGGCCCTGAGGGACACCACGAGAAGGCGGGCACGCCGACGATGGGCGGCATCATCATCCTCGTCGCGATCGCCGCGCCGTTCCTCATCCTGTCCTCGCACACGGCGCAGGCGCTCGGCGTGTTCGGGGTCGCGGTGGCGTGCGGGCTCCTCGGGTTCTTCGACGACTACACGAAGATCGTGCGGCGCCGCTCGCTGGGCCTGCGCGCGCGGACCAAGCTGATCGTCACCGTGGCGATCTCGCTGGGCCTGTGGTGGGTCGCCACCGAGCAGGCCGACCTGTCCAACGCGCTGCGCCTGCGTGTCGTCGACTACAACGTCGACCTGGGGATCTTCTACCCGGTGCTGATCTACCTCGTGGTCGCGGGCACGACGTCGGCGGTCAACCTGACCGACGGGCTGGACGGGCTGGCCGCCGGCTGCGCGGCCATCGTCCTGCTCGCCTTCATCGGCATCACGTTCATCACCACGGGCCAGCGCGACCTGGCGCTGCTGTCGGCGTGCCTGGTCGGCGGGTGCATCGGCTTTCTGTGGTTCAACTCGTTCCCCGCGCAGATCTTCATGGGGGACACCGGGTCGCTGGCCCTGGGCGGCGCGATCGCGGCCCTGGCGGTGATGACCAAGACCGAGATCCTGCTGATCATCCTGGGCGGGATCTTCGTGATCGAGGCGCTGTCGGTGGCCATCCAGGTGTTCTCCTTCCAGGCCTTCCGCAAGCGGGTGTTCCTGATGGCGCCGATCCACCACCACTTCGAGCTGCAGGCGTGGTCGGAGACCAAGATCATCCTGCGCTTCTGGATCGTGGCCGCCGCGTGCAGCGCGATCGGCTTCACGATCTACCAGAACTCCATATCGTGAGCGACGTGTCGACACAGCACCCCACGCCGCTGCCGCCGCCGCCGGGCTGGTACGCCGATCCGGGCGGCTCGGGAGGGCAGCGCTGGTGGGACGGTGCACGCTGGACGGAGCACGTCCACCCGGCGGCCGGCGCGACGCCGGCGCCGGCCGTGCCGGCGCCCGCCGCGCCCGTGGCCGCGAACCCGGTGAAGCCGCGCTACCGGCAGAAGTGGTGGCACCTGCCGCTCGTCATCGGTCTGGCGGTCACCTGGACGATCGTCTGGATCGCGCTGCAGTTCCTGACCTAGACGGCCAGACCGGCGGCGGCGGCCAGCGTTCCCACCAGCAGCTCGCGCAGCCGCTCGCGCGGCGGCTCTCGCCCCGCCTGCAGCCACTGCAGGCAGGCGCCGTCCATGAACCACAGCCAGCCGTGCACGGCGCAGCGCAGGGCGGGCGAGGGCTCGTCGCCGCCGAGCCCGGCGACGATGCGCTCGGCCGTCTCGTCGCGCACGCGTTGCACGAGCGAGGCGACGTCCGCCAGCGCGCCGGCGCTGTGCAGCAGTCGCGCGTAGCTCTCGGAGTGCGCCTCGATCCAGCCGAGGTACGCGTCCACGGCGGCGGTGAGTTGCTCGAGCGCCGGCAGGTCGGGGTCGGTGACCGTGAGCGCGCGCAGCTCTTGCGCCGCCGCCTCCAGCGTGGCGGCGAAGAACGCGCGCTTGCCGGGGAAGTAGTGGTAGAGCAGGCCCTTGGAGATCCCGGCCGCCGCCGCGACCTCGCTCATCGAGACGTCCTCGTAGCCGCGCTCGGTGAACAGCCGCGCGCCGGTCTCCAGCAGCTGCTGCCGGCGCGCCTCGACTTCCAGCCGGCGAAAGGCGCGGCGGGTCCGCAGGGACGCCATGGCGCGAGTGTAACGCCTTGTTGACCTTCGGTTAGTAAGCGCCACGATCCGGTCACGCCGTTCGAGGAGGGACCATGGAGGAGTCGCGAAGCGGCGAGGCGCAGGCGCTCGCCGACCGCATGGACACGCTGGACGCCCGGCTGGCGAGCGTCGAGCGCCGCGTCAGGGAGCTCAGCCCGGACTCCCCAAGCGCGCTGTGGACTTTCCCGCCTATAGCGCGGATAAGTCCACAGAGCTCGAGCCACAGCCGCCGGCACCCTTGCTTCCGGTCGCCCCGGCGCCCCTGCAGACCTGGCGCGTCGAGCTGGAGAACCTCCTCGGCGGCCGGCTGCTCGGGCTCGCCGGCGGCGTCGCCGTGCTGCTGGGCATCGCGTTCTTCGTGGCCGTGGCGATCGGCCGGGGCTGGATCGACGAGCCGGCGCGCGTGCTGCTCGCGCTCGTCGCCTCGCTGGCCCTCACGGCAGGGGGCGCGCTGCTGTACGAGCGCCGCGGGCACACGCAGGCGGCACTCGCCATGGCCGGCGCCGGCATCGCGGGGCTCTTCCTCACGCTCAGCGCCGCGACGCAGCTCTACGAACTGGTCCCCGCGCCGCTGGCGCTGGCCGGCGCACTCGCCGCGGGGGCGGTGGCCACGGTCCTGTCGGTGCGCTGGGACGCGCGCACGCTCGGCGGCCTGGGCATCCTGGGCGCGCTGCTGGCGCCCGTGCTCACCGGCGCCGGCTCGGGAGACGTGACGGCGCTGTTCCTGGCGATCGCGCTGGCCGCGGCGGTCGGCGTGCTGGTGTGGCGCCGCTGGGAGTGGCTGGCGGTCGCCTCCTTCTGCGTGGTGGCGCCGCAGCTCGTCGCGTGGGCCTACGCGGATCCGTCCACGGCCGGGCTGCTGATCGTGCCGGCGGTGTTCTGGGCCCTGTTCGCCGCCGCCGCCCTCGGCTACGAGCTGCGGGTGCGCGCGGATCGCCCGCGCCCCGCGTCCGTCGGGCTGATCCTCGCCGCCGGCGCGCGCCGCCGGCGTCGCCTGGGGCGGCCTGGACTACGCCGGCCACCGCGCGCTCGCGGACGCCTTCCTGGCGGCGCTCGCGCTGGCGCACCTCGGCCTCGGCCTCGCCGCCGTGCGCTGCGGCCGCGTCGCGCGCGCGTTCGGGCTGGTGCTGATCGCCGGCGCGGTCGCGCTCGGCGACATCGCCTTCGGACTCGTCTTCTCCGGGCCGGTGCAGGCGGCCGGCTGGGCGCTGAGCGCCGTCCTGATCGCCGGGCTGCGCCGGTTCGCGGGGGAGGATCGCGACCTGCTGCGCCTCGGCCTCGGCGCGCAGCTGGCGCTCGCGGCGGTCCACGCCGTGGCGATCGACGCCACGCCGGGCGCGCTGGTCGCGGGCGGCGGGAACCTGCCGACCGCGGTGGCCGCGCTCGCGACGCTGGCCCTCGCCGCCTTCGCGTGCGCGCGCCTGAACCAGGACCGCGCGGCGGTCCGCATCGCGCTGGACGCCGTGGCGCTGACGGCCGTCGCGTACCTGACCGCCTTCGCGCTCGACGGCGCGGCGCTCGTGACGGCGTGGGCAATGCAGGCCGTCGCGCTGGGGCAGGTCGCCCGCCGCCAGCGCGACGAGGTGGCGGCCTACGGGTCGCTGGGGTTCCTCGCCCTCGCGACGGGGTACCTGCTCGCGTTCGACGTTTCGCCCGGCGCCGCGTTCGACGCGCCGGCGGCGCCGGGAGACGCGTTGCTCGCCGTCGTCGCGGTCGCCGCCGCGGCGTTCGCGCGCGCCCGCCAGCTGCCGGGCTCCGTCACGGCCCTCGCCGCCGATGCCCTCGCCGCGCTGATGGTCGCGTACGGCACCGCGGTCGCGCTCGCCGGCCCCGAGCTCGCGATCGCCTGGGCCGCGCAGGCCGCCGCCCTCGTCTCCCTCGCCGCCCGCCTGCGGGGAGCGCCGGCGCCGAGCGCGGTCGCCCGGGGCGACGACTCGGTACCCGAGCCACACGCCGTCGCCTTCCTCGCGGCGCTCGGCTTCGCCGCCCTCGCTGCCCTCCACGTGCTCGCGTTCGAGGCGCCACCCGGCGCGCTGGTCGAGGGCGTCGACGGGCTGACGGGTGCGGCCGGGGCGCTGCTGGCGATCGCGGCCACGGGGCTCGCCACGGCGCGGCTGGGGCCCGAGGCGCGCTGGCGCACCGCCGGCGCCGTGGCGGGGGCGGGCGCGCTGGTCTACCTCGGTTCGGTGGCCATCGTGACGGCGTTCCAGCCCGACGCCCTCTCCTTCCATCCGGGCCTCGCCGGACTGGAGGTGCGCCAGGAGGGCCAGGTGCTGCTCAGCGCCTTCTGGGGTCTCGTGGGACTGGCGGCGCTGATCGCGGGTCTGGTGCTGCAGCGCGCGCCGGCGCGGATCGCCGGGCTAGGGCTGCTCGTCCTGGCCCTCGCCAAGGTGTTCGCGTTCGACCTGGCGTCGCTGGACTCCATCTACCGCGTCCTGTCCCTGGTGGGCATCGGCCTCGTCCTGCTGGCCGGCGCCTTTGCCTGGCAGCGGCTGCGTCCGGGCCCGCCTCCCGCGGCGGTCACATAAACCGAACCGAACACCGCGCGACCGGCTAGTGTCGGAGGATGGAGCGGGCGTGGAGGGGCGTCGCCGTGCTGGCGCTGGTCGTCGCGGCCTCCGTGGGCGTGCCCGGAGCGCATGCCGACCACGCCGGTCCGCTCGCCGGGCAGTGGCACCTCGAGGAGCGCTACTCGGTCGGGGACGGCGGCAGCGGCGGCACACCGGACAGCTCCGGCCACGGCAACGACGTCGTCGGGTACGGCGCCGGGACGCCGAACGTCGCGGGCCGCTTCGGCAACGCGTTCGACTTCTCGGGCACCAGCGTGGGGTGGAACTCCGGCGAAGCCGCCCCGGCCCTGGAGTCGCAGACCGTCACGCTGCTCGCCTGGGTCAAGGCGACGAATCCCGGCCCGTCGCGCTACATCGCGAGCAAGGGCTCCGGAGGCTGCGCGCCGGCCTCGTACGGGATGTATACCGGCCCCTTCGGCAGCGGCCTGTACTTCTACGCCTACGACGGGACGAACGGCTGGCACTCCCCCGACGCCGGGTCGGCCCCGTGGGACGGCAACTGGCACATGGTCGCCGGCACCTTCGACGGCTCCCGGGTGCGGCTGTACGTGGATGGCGTCCAGGTGGGCGACGGAACGGCCGCGTCCGGTCCCATCAAGTACGACCTGGCCAAGCGCGCCTTCACCGTGGGCGGCTACGAGGACGCCGCCTCGTGCTCGGTCCCGACGAACTTCCCGGGCGCGATCGACGAGCCCCGCGTCTACAACCGCGCCTTGAGCGCAACCGAGATCGCCCGCCTGGCCGCGCACCCGGGGCCGGACCCGCCGGTGCTCGTGCCCGACGGTGCGGGCGGTGGCGCCGGGGGCGGCCCCGGCAGCGGCGGCGACAGCGTGAGCCAGCCGCCGCGCGTGACGGCGCTGGCTGCGGCCCGGCCGGTTCGCCTTGGCCGGGCGTCGGTCCTCACCGCCCAGGTGCAGGGCCCGGCGCACCGGCTCGAGTGGAACCTGCGCGGGGACTCCCGGCCGGAGGTCGTGAGCTCGGCCGGCCAGACCGGGCTGCGGCTGCGCCTGCGTCCCGGCCCCAACAGGGTCGAGGTCCGCGCCGTCGGTCCCGCCGGCGCCGGGCCGCCGCTGGCGCAGACCCTCACCGGTCCGCGCGCGCTCACGCGGGGTCTCGCCGGACGCGTGCAGAAGAAGCTCGTGCAGGCGCCCCCGGTGTTCGCCGCCGGCCCGTCGGACGTGCTCTCGGGGATCAGGACCAACTTCGCCGCAAACGTCTGCGTCTCCATTCCGACCACGATGCGCGCGGGAGCCCTGGAGGTGAGGGGCTGCCTCGTGCCGATCGAGTCGCTGGACGACATCCCGGCGCCCGAGCGCGGGATCGTGGAGCGCCTGGCCCGCCAGCTCGGCATCTCCACCGCGGCCGCCCCGCTCGAGCGCGCGATCGACCTCACCGACGCCTACCGGGCGATCGGCTCGGTCACGGTCAACGGCGTGAAGCTGACGCCCGAGGACGGCGCCTCGATCGTCCTCTACCCGCAGGCCAACGCGATCGCCAGCTCCGACGCCCGGCTGCGCATCGGCGACCTGCGGCTGGGCGGACGGCGCGACTTCGTGCTCGACACCGCCCAGCGGGCCGGGCAGATCGCCCTCGGCTCGTTCCCCCGCCTCCCTGGCGGGCTCACCAAGCTCGGTGGGTTCCCACTGGTGGGCAACGTCGACGTCAAGCTGCGCGCGGAGCCCGGAGCTCCGGCCGAGGCGCTGATCGACGCGCGGCTGAAGCTGCCGGAGTTCCTGCAGCGCGGCGGTGTGAGCTTCGAGAGCGTTGTCCGGCTGCGCGCCACCAACGCCGAGGGGCTCGTCGTGGACAACATGACGGTGGGCCCGCTGGACGCGGAGCTGGGCGGCCTGTCGCTGCAGAGGGTGCGACTCGACTACACGCGCGCGGGGCAGGAGTGGCGTGGCCAGGGCAAGGCGTGTCTGGTGAGCGGGGCGTGCCTGGACATGATCCCGCCCAACGGCGGCGTGGTCATCCGCAACGGGGCGCTGAACTTCGCGGGCGCGACGCTCGGCTTCCCGCCCCCGGGCGTGCCGCTGTTCCCGGGCCTCGCGCTGGAGCGCATCGGGTTCGGCTTCGGGCTCGACCCCACGCGGTTCGTGGGCAACGCGCGCGTCACCGCGCTGAAGATCTACGCGATCGACGGACGCCTGCTGATGGCGTTCCCCAGCGACCGCGTGCCCTACGTGTTCAACCGCGACGAGGTGGGGGGCAGCTTCCCGACCCACTTCTACGGTCGCGTCCACACGCGGCCCACGGTCGCGATCAGCGCCGACGCGTTCCTCAAGGCGCCGGTCGTGGGCGACGTCAAGCTGGGCAACGGCTACTTCCTCTACGAGTATCCCGGCTACGTCGCGTTCGGCGGCAGCGCCGACCAGGGGATCGCGGGCGTGATCAGCGTCCACGGCTCGATCGCCGGCGAGTTCAACGCATCCAACGGGCGCTACAACCTCGGCGGGCGCGTGCGCGGCTGCCTGGTGGACGTCATCTGCCGCGGCGCGACCGGCGTGCTGTCCAGCCGCGGCGTGGGCGTGTGCCTGGAGGTCGGGCCGGTGAACGTCGGCGGCGGCGTCGTCTACAGCCCGTTCGCGGTCAAGATCTGGCCGCTGGACGGCTGCCGCTGGTCGCGCTTCGCCGAGTTCAACGTGCGCGGCGCGCGCGCGGGCGGCCCGCAGGAGATCCGGATCGGCCCCGGCGACCGCAGCCGGGCGATCGAGCTGAAGGGCGCCGAGGCGCCGCGGGTCCGCGTCACGGGACCCGGCGGGCAGGCGCTGGAGACGCCGGCCGGGTCGGGGCTCGTGACGCGGGGCGCACTGCGGATCGTGCGCTCGGAGAGGGCGCGGATCACCGCCGTGGGGCTGCAGGACCCGCGGCCCGGCACCTACCGGATCGAGCCGCTCGCCGGCGCCGCGGCGCCCCGCACGATCGCGCAGGCCGTCGACCCGCGACCGGCGCGGGCACGGGCCCGGGTGCGCGGTCGCGGCGCCCGGCGCACGCTGGCCTACCGGGTGGACCGCCGCGCGAACCAGCGGGTGACGTTCGTGGAGGTCACGGCCGGCGGGACCGAGCGCACGATCGGCGCCGTGGACGGTGGCGGGCGCGGGCGGCTGGCCTTCGCCCCCGCGCCGGGGCGCGGGACGAGCCGCGTCGAGGCTCGCTTCGAGCTGGACCGCCTGCCGGCCGAGCGCGTGGTGGTGGCGCGGTTCCGGCCCGCGCCGCCGCGCCTGGGCCGTCCGGCGCGGGTGCGGGTCCGCCGCGCGAAGAGCAGCCTGCGGGTGACGTGGCGGCGCGTGCCCGGAGCCACGCGCTACCACGTGGTGGCGACCCCGCGGGGCGGCGCGCAGCGGATCGCCGTCACCCGCGCGCCGCGCGCCACGCTGCGCGGCGTCGCCCCGTCCAGCCCGGGCGTCGTGAGCGTCCGCGCGCTCGACGCGCTGCGGCGCGGGCGCCCGGCCCGCGCGCGCTTCCGCGCCGCCGTCCGGCGCGCCAACCGCCTCGCGCCGCTGCCGCGCTGCCGCAGGCGCGCGCGCCTGCGCTGCCGCTAGCCGCTCCGTCCCGTCGCCCTGGCACGCTCACGGCGTGAAGCCGCGTCCCGACCTGCCCGGCGGTCCCTACCTCGTCGTCGGCCTGGCCCGCTCCGGGGAGGCCGCCGCGCGCGCGCTGTGGGCGCGCGGCGAGGAGGTGATCGGCGTCGACGCGGGCGCGCCGGCGCAGGCGGGCAGGCTCCGCGACGCGGGCGTCGAAGTGCATTTGAACACGCCGGGCGGCGACCTGGTGACCCGTGCCCGGACGCTCGTCAAGAGCCCCGGGGTTCCGGCGGACGCGCCGGTCGTCACGGCGGCCCGCGCGCGCGGGCTGGCGGTGATCGGGGAGCTCGAGCTGGCGTGGCGGCTGATCCCCAACGAATTCGTGGCGGTGACCGGGACCAACGGAAAGACGACGACGACGGAGCTGCTCGGGCACATCCACCGCGAGGCGGGGCTGCCCGTGGCCGTCGCCGGCAACGTCGGGACGCCCGCCTCGTCGCTGGCCGCCGGCCTGGACCCGGCGGCCACGGTGGTGTGCGAGGCCTCGTCCTTCCAGCTCGAGGACACCGAGGCGTTCAGCCCCGAGGCCGCCGTGCTCCTGAACGTGTCCGAGGACCACCTGGACCGCCACGGCACGTTCGACGCCTACCTCGCGGCCAAGCTCCAGGCCTTCGCGCGGCAGGGCAACGACGACCTCGCGGTGCTGCCGGACGACCTGCCGCTGGAGGACGCGGGCGGCTGCGCCCGGCGCGTGTGCTTCGGCGAGACCGCCGCCGCCGAGCTGGCCCACCGCGCCGGCCAGCTGTGGTGGGCCGACGAGCCGCTGCTGCCGGCCTCGGAGATCCGCATCCGCGGTCCGCACAACCGGCGCAACGCGATGGCGGCCGCCGCCGTGGCGCTCGCGCGCGGCGTGGACCCGGACGCGGTGCGCGCCGGACTGCGCAGCTTCCCCGGCGTCCCGCATCGGCTGGAGGAGGTGGCCGAGGACCACGGGGTGCTGTTCGTCAACGACTCCAAGGCGACCAACGTGGCGTCCACGCTCGTGGCGCTGCGCTCCTTCGAGGAGGGCGCCATTCACCTGATCCTCGGCGGTCGCGCCGAGGGCAGCGGGTTCGACGAGCTGCGCGAGCCCGTGGCGCAGCGCTGCGCCGCCGTCTACCTGATCGGCGAGGCGGCCGAGGCGATCGGCGCGGCGCTGTCCGGCGTCGACGTGCCGCTGCGCCGCTGCGGGGACCTGGACGCCGCGGTCGCCGCCGCGCGCGCCGCCGCGCGCCCCGGCGACGTCGTGCTGCTGTCGCCCGCCTGCACGTCGTTCGACCAGTTCGCCGACTTCGAGGCGCGCGGCGAGCGCTTCGGCGCGCTGGCCCGGGGGGAGGCGTAGGTGCCGCGCTCCGGGCGCGCCGCACGGAAGCCGCCGCCGCTCGAGCACGGCATCCTGCTGACCGCGACCCTGTGCCTGCTGGCCGGCGGGGCGGTGATGGTCTACAGCGCGTCCTCGGCGCGCGACCTGCTGGCCGGCGGGGGCGACGGCACGTCGTACCTCGTCCGCTACGCGATCTACGGCTCGCTCGGGCTGCTGGCCATGCGCTTCCTCTCGCGCCACGGGCTGGAGGCGGCGCGCCGGGCGACGCCGGTGATCCTGCTGGTGGCCTTCGGGGGGCTGATCGCCGTGATGCTGCCGGGGATCGGCGTGGAGGTGAACGGGGCGCGGCGCTGGATCGGCGCCGGGCCGATCCAGTTCCAGCCGTCGGAGCTGATGAAGCTGGCGCTCGTGCTGTACGCGGTCCAGCTGCTGGCCGCCCAGCCGCGGCGCGTGCGCAGCCTGAAGGGCATCCTCAATCCGCTGCTGGTCATCGCCGCCGCCGCGTGCGCGCTGGTCGCCGTGCAGCCCGACCTCGGCACCGCGCTGGTGATCGCGTTCACGATGGGCGCGCTGCTGGTCGCCGCCGGGGTGCCGCTGCGCTACCTGGCGCTCATCGCGGGCGTGGCGGCGTTCGTGGTCGTCGTGTTCGCGCTGATGGAGCCCTACCGCCGGGCCCGGCTGACCGCGTTCCTGAACCCGTGGGCGGACGCCAGCGGGACCGGTTTCCAATCCGTCCAGGGACAGATCGCGCTGGGCTCGGGCGGGCTGCTGGGCCAGGGGCTCGGCCAGTCCGTGCAGAAGGTCTTCTACCTGCCCGAGGCGCACACCGACTTCGTGCTGGCCGTGGTGGGCGAGGAGCTCGGCGTCGCGGGGATCCTCGGCCTGCTGTTCCTGTACGGGATGATCGCCTTCGCGGGACTGCGCGTGGCGCGGGCGGCCCGCACGGCGTACGAGCAGCTCCTGGCGGCCGGGATCACGTCGCTGATCCTGTGCCAGGCGGCGCTGAACACGTTCACCGTCCTGGGCCTCGCGCCGCTGACCGGGGTGCCGCTGCCCTTCATCTCGTACGGTTCGAGCAACCTCCTCGTGCTGCTGGCCGGGATGGGGCTGCTGCTCAACGTGGCCGCCGGAGGCCAGGCCAAGCTGCGCGCGGTACCCACCAAGGATGCCGACTCGAGTCGTGATCGCCGCCGGCGGGACAGCCGGCCACGTCGTGCCCGCGCTGGCGGTCGCCGACGCGCTGCGGGCTGACGGCGCCGACGTCGTCTTCGTCGGCGGCGAGCGCGCCGAGGCGGAGGCCGTCCCCGCCGCGGGCTACGAGCTGCACCGGCTGCGCGTGGAGGGCCTGAGCCGGCGCAACCCGCTCAAGGCGGCGCGCGCCGTGTGGCGTGCCGCGGCGGCGACGCGCCGGGCGCGGCGGCTGCTGCGCGAGCTGGAGGCCGACGTCGTGCTGGGCGGCGGGGGATACGTGGCCGTGCCGGTGGGCCTGGCGGCGCGGCGCGAGCGCGTCCCGCTGGTGCTGACCGAGGCCGACTCGCACCTGGGCCTGGCCAACCGGCTGCTGGCGCCGTTCGCGCGCCGCGTGTGCCTGGCCTTCCCGATCGAGGGCCGTAAGGGGGAGAAGTTCCGCGTCACCGGGCGGCCGATCCCGCCGCCGGCCACCGACCGCGCCGCGGCGCGCCGGCGCTTCGACATCCCCCGCGACGAGGCGATGGTGCTGGTGTTCGGCGGGTCGCTGGGCGCGCGCTCGATCAACCAGGCGGCGATCGCGGCGTTCGCCGAGCCGCACTTCTTCGTGCTGCACGCCGCGGGGGTCCGCGACTTCGAGTCGCTGACCGCACCGGGGGAGCACTACGACCTGCGTCCCTACATCGAGGACTTCGGGGAGGCGCTGCTGGCCAGCGACCTCGTCGTGGCGCGGGCGGGCGGCTCGATCTTCGAGATCGCGGCCCACGGGCGGCCCGCGGTTCTGATCCCGTATCCCGACGCGACGGCCGACCACCAGACGACCAACGCGCAGTGGATGGAGAGCGCGGGGGCGGCCGTCGTACTGGCCGACGACGAGCTGATGCCGATGCGCCTGCGCGAGACGGTGTACGCGCTGCTCGACGACCCCGAGCGCCTGGCGCAGATGCGCGCGGCGTCGCAGTCCCTGGCCCGCCCGGCCGCGGCCCGGGCGGTCGCCGCGCAGGTGCTCGCGGCGGCCGACGGGAGCGACGCGTGACAACCCAGCGCCCCTGGGAGGGGCGGCGCCTGCACTTCCTGGGAATCGGCGGGGCGGGGATGAGCGGGCTGGCGGTGGTCTCGGCGGCTCTCGGGGCATCCGTGACGGGGTCGGATGCGGCGGAGACGCCGTATCTGTCGCGCGTCCGGGCTGTCGGCATCTCGCCGGTCATGGGCCATGACGCGGGCAATCTGCCGGGCGGAAAAGACGGCTTTCAGGAGGGGGACTCCTTGGAGGTCGTCGTCTCGACCGCCATCTCCGCGGACAACCCCGAGCGGGCTGCTGCGCGCGAGCGCGGGCTGCGTGAGCTGCATCGGGCGGAGCTGCTGGCGCAGGTGTGCTCTTTGCGGCGGTGCATCGCGGTGTCCGGGACGCATGGCAAGTCGACGACCGCGGCGATGCTGGTGCGGATCCTGCGCGCGGCCGGCCTGGAGCCGTCGTACCTGGTCGGCGCCGAGCTGACGGAGACGGGCACCAACGCGGAGTGGGGGACCGGCGAGTGGCTCGTCGTGGAGGCCGACGAGTCCGACCGCTCGCTGCTGCACCTGCACCCGGAGATCGCCGTCGTCACGAACCTCGAGCTCGACCATCACTCGACCTACGCCTCCCGGCTGGACCTCGAGGAGACGATGCGGCAGTTCCTCTCGCAGGCCGAGCGGGTGGTCGACTGGGAGGAGCCCGACGTGGGCCTCGACGCGGACGGGTCGCGGTTCGCGTGGGCGGGCGTCGAGGTGCACCTGCCGGTGCCCGGGCGCCACAACGCGCTCAACGCGGCGGCGGCGCTGGAGACGGCGCGGCTCGCCGGCGTGGAGCCGGCGGTCGCGGCGGCGGCGCTGGCCGACTTTCGCCCGGCCGGCCGTCGGTTCGAGCGCGTGGGGGAGACGGAGTCCGGCGCCGCGGTCTACGACGACTACGCGCACCACCCGACCGAGGTCGCCGCCACGCTGGCGGCGGCACGGACGCTGAATCCGCGCCGCGTCGTCGCCGCCTTCCAGCCGCACCTGTACTCCCGCACCGCCGCCCTGTGGCGCGAGTTCGGCGCCGCGCTGGCCGCCGCCGACGTGTGCGTCGTCCTCGACGTCTACCGCGCGCGGGAGGACACGGCCGACTGGCCCGGCATCGGCGGCCGGCTGATCGCCGCCGCGGCGGCCGACGCCGCCGGCGGCAGGACGGTCGCGTGGCTGCCGCGCCTCGACGACGCCGAGGCGTTCCTGCGCGCGCAGCTGCGCGCCGGCGACCTCCTGCTGACCCTCGGCGCGGGGAACGTCGACGACCTCGCCCGCCGCATTGTTGACTTTCCCGCCTATAGCGCGGGTAACTCCACTGGGCAACGCTGAAACAAGCACGCGGCAGGGACCCGCCGCGGCAAGTCGAACTGTCCACCAGAGTGTCCCGGTCGCCGGCCATCGCCCTGCGTGCTCCGCTGCGCGCGCTGACGCGGCGGCGGCGACGTTCCCGGCGGCTGACCCTCTCCGCGCACGGTCGCCGGCGAGCCGCGGCGGCGCTTCTCCTGGCCGCGCTGGCCGCCGGTGGGTGGATGTGGCTGCGCGACTCCTCGCTCGTCCGCGTCGAGCGCGTCGCGGTTCACGGCCTCAGCGGCGGCGCCGAGTCCGCCGCGGTGCGCGACGCGCTCACGCGCGCGGCCCGGGACATGACGACGCTGCACGTCCGCCACGAGCGCCTGCGCGCCGCCGTCTCGCCGTATCCGATCGTCAAGGACGTGAAGGTCACCACCGACTTCCCGCACGGAATGCGCATCGAGGTCGTCGAGCACGACCCGGTGGCCGCCGTGGAGCTCGACGGCCGGCGCGTGCCCGTGGCCGCCGATGGCACGCTGCTGCGCGGCCGCCCGGCGGCCAACGACCTGGTCGCGCTGTCCGTGCCCAGCGCCAACGGCGGCGGGCGGCTCACCAGCCGCCGCGGCCGGGCCGCGGTCGCCGTCATGGGCGCGGCGCCCAGGCAGCTGCGCCCGTTCGTGACCGGCGTGCAGTTCGGCCCGGAGGGGATGCGCCTGAACCTCCACAACGGTCCGGTCGTCCAGCTCGGCGACGCGACCCGCGCCCGCGCCAAGTGGCTCGCGATCGCGCGCGTGCTGGGCGATCCGCGCGCGGCCGGCGCCTCCTACCTCGACGTGCGCGTCCCCGAGCGCCCCGTCGCGGGCCGCTTCGACGACCCGACCATGCCCGTGAGCAACCCTCAAGCAGTGGTCGAGAATCCGTGAACTCTCGACCAGCGCTCGAGACAAGCGCACCCGCGCGGCGTCCACTTCGCCGATCTGCAACGCTCCTTGCGCCGTTGACGTAGGCCTGGGTTCACCGTAACGTGCGGAATTCGCAGGACCTCGCTAATGGCCCAAACGCTAAACCCTAGCTAGAGGGTCGGACAGCTCATGGAGAGCGGTAGCTACCTCGCAGTCATCAAGGTCGTCGGAGTCGGCGGCGGAGGCACCAACGCCGTCAACCGCATGGTGGACGCCGGCCTGCGCGGAGTCGAGTTCATCGCGGCCAACACGGACGCCCAGGCGTTGCAGATGTGCGACGCCGACATCAAGCTCAACATCGGCCACGAGCTGACGAAGGGCCTGGGCGCCGGCGCGAACCCCGACGTGGGCCTGGGTGCGGCGAGCGAGTCGCGCGACGAGATCAAGGAGGCGCTCAAGGGCGCGGACATGGTCTTCGTCACGGCGGGCGAGGGCGGCGGCACCGGGACCGGCGCGGCTCCCGTGATCGCCGACATCGCCAAGAACGAGATCGGCGCGCTCACCGTCGGCGTCGTCACCCGGCCGTTCGAGTTCGAGGGGCATAAGCGCTCCGAGCAGGCGCAGGAGGGGATCGAGCGCCTGCGCGAGGAGGTCGACACGCTCATCGTCATCCCCAACGAGAAGCTGCTGAGCATCGTGGAGCGCCGCACGAGCATCCTCGACGCGTTCCGCGAGGCCGACAACGTCCTGCGCCAGGGCGTGCAGGGGATCACCGACCTGATCACGATCCCCGGCCTGATCAACCTGGACTTCGCCGACGTGCGCACGGTCATGACCGACGCCGGCACCGCGCTGATCGGGATCGGCGCCGCGAGTGGCGAGAACCGCGCGGTCGAGGCGGCCAAGCAGGCGATCTCCAGCCCGCTGCTGGAGGAGTCGGTCGAGGGCGCTTCGGGCATCCTGCTCAACGTGACCGGCGGCCGCGATCTCGGCCTGTTCGAGGTCAACGAGGCGGCGGAGATCATCTCCAGCGCCGCCGACGCCAACGCCAACATCATCTTCGGCGCCGTGATCGACGAGGGGATGCAGGACGAGGTCCGCGTCACCGTCATCGCCACGGGCTTCCACCACCTGACCGGCCGCGGCGCCCGCGCCACGCGCCAGGTCCGCGGCCGGGCGCCCGACCGCAGCCCGCGCGTCGACGATCGCCAGCGCAGCTCGCTGGAGATCTCCGACGACGACATCGACATCCCGTCGTTCCTGCGCGACTCATAGCTGGCTAGTCTGCGGGCGTGCCCGCCGCCGAGACGCTGAAGCGCACGCCGCTGCACGAGCGCCACGTCGCCGCGGGCGCGCGGCTCGTGCCCTTCGCGGGCTGGGAGATGCCCGTGCAGTACGAGGGGATCCGCGCCGAGCACATGGCCGTGCGGTCGTCGGCGGGCGTGTTCGACGTCTCGCACATGGGGCAGATCGAGACGCGCGGGCCGCAGGCGCACGACCTGCTCCAGCGCCTGGTCTCCAACGACGTGCGCCGCATCCCAGAGGGCGGCGCCCAGTACGGGCTGCTGTGCCGCGAGGACGGCGGGATCCTCGACGACGTCTTCACCTACCGGCTGGCGGAGGCGCACTTCCTCACGGTGACCAACGCGTCGAACCACGAGAAGGACCTCGCGTGGTTCCAGCGGCACGCGGCCGACTTCGACGCCGACGTGCTCGACCGCCTCGAGGACTGGGCGATGCTGGCCGTGCAGGGCCCGCAGGCGCGCCGCATCGTCGGCGAGCTGGCCGACGGCCGCCTGCCGCGCCGCATGCACGTCTGCCAGCGCACCGTCGCCGACGTGCCGATGCTGGTGGCCGGCACGGGCTACACCGGCGAGGACGGCGTCGAGCTGCTGCTCGCGCCCGACGGCGCACCCGCGGTGTGGGACGCGCTGACCGCGGCCGGGGCGCAGGCCTCCGGGCTGGGCGCTCGCGACACCCTGCGCCTGGAGGTCTGCTTCCACCTGTACGGCAACGACATGGACGAGACCCGCAACCCGATCGAGGCCGGCCTGGGCTGGGTGTGCAAGGAGGACACCGGCTTCATCGGCGCCGAGGCGGTGCGCTCCGCGCGCGCCGACGGCCCCGCCGAGAAGCTCGTCGCCTTCGCGCTCACCGGCGAGGGCATCCCGCGCCCCGGCAACGCCGTGGTCGGCGGCGGCGTCGTCACGAGCGGGACGCTCTCGCCGTGCCTGGGCGCCGGCATCGGGATGGCGTACGTGCCCGCCGAGCGCGCCCGGCCCGGCGAGTCCATCGAGATCGACGTGCGCGGGCGCATCCGTCCCGCCGAAGTCCGCGAGAAGCCCCTCTACAAGAAGGAGACCCCGTAGTGGCCGACGAGTCCTATCCCGACGACCTCCTCTACCACCCCGAGCACGACTGGGCCCGGGTCGAAGGCGACACCGCCACGTTCGGGATCACCTGGTACGCGCAGGACCAGCTCGGCGAGGTCGTGTTCTTCGAGCCGCCGGCCGTGGGAACGGAGATCGGCAAGGACGACGCCTACACCGAGGTCGAGTCGGTCAAGGCGGTCTCCGACGTCGTGGCGCCGCTGTCCGGCGAGGTGATCGAGGTCAACGACGAGCTCAAGGACAGCCCGGAGGCGATCAACGACGACCCCTACGGCGCGGGCTGGATGGTGAAGGTCCGGCTCTCCGACGACTCCGAGACCGACGGGCTCCTGGACGCCGCCGCATACCGGGCCACGCTGGGCTGACCTCTAAGCTCAGGGTGGTGAGTCGCTACACCTCCGTCACCGGCGCCGACCGCGCCGCCATGCTCGAGGCGATCGGCGTCGACTCGATCGAGGCCCTGTTCGCCGACATCCCCGACGCGGTCCGCCTGCAGCGGGCACTCGACCTGCCGTCCGGCGCGTCCGAGCAGGAGGTCTACGCCGAGCTGCGCCGCCTGGCGGCGCGCAACGTCTCCACCGACGACGAGATCTCGTTCCTGGGCGCCGGGATGTACGACCACTACGTCCCCGCGCTGATCGACTCGATCGTGCAGCGCAGCGAGTTCCTGACGCCGTACACGCCCTACCAGCCCGAGATCTCGCAGGGCGGGCTGCAGGTGATGTTCGAGTACCAGACGGCGATGAGCGAGCTGACCGGCCTGCCGGTCTCCAACGCCTCCGTCTACGAGGGCCCCAGCGCGGTGGCGGCGGCGGGCTACCTGGCCAAGCTGCACAACGGCCGGCGGCGCTTCGTGGTGTCCGAGGGCGTGCACCCGCACTCGCGCGAGACGCTGGCCACCACCGCGGCCGGCTGGGACGTGGAGATCGTGGAGGTTCCGCTGCGTGACGGCGCGACCGACGCGGCCGCGCTGGCCGAGGCGATCGACGACCACACGAGCGCGGTCTTCCTCCAGCAGCCCAACTTCCTCGGCGCGGTGGAGGATCTCGAGGCGCTGTCGGGTCGGGCGCGCGAGGCCGGCGCCGTGGTGGTGGCGGCGTGCGATCCGATCGCGCTGGGGATCCTGCGCCCGCCGGGCGAGTGCGGCGTGGACCTGGCCGTGGGGGAGGGCCAGCCGCTGGGCAACCGCCTGGACTTCGGTGGCCCGTCCTTCGGATTCTTCTGCGCGCGCGAGGAGTTCCTGCGCAAGATGCCGGGGCGGATCGCCGGCGAGACGCGCGACGTGGACGGCCAGCGCGGGTTCGTGCTGACGCTGCAGACGCGCGAGCAGCACATCCGCCGCGAGCGAGCCACGTCGAACATCTGCACGGCGCAGGCCCTGAACGCGCTGGCGGGCGTGGTCTATCTGAGCTGGCTGGGCCGCCGCGGGCTGCTCGAGCTCGGCGAGCTGCTGGTCCGCCGCACCGCGTACGCGCGCGAGACGCTCGTGGCGCTGCCGGGCGTGTCGCTGCGCCACGAGCAGCCGGTGGTGCGCGAGTTCGCGCTCACCCTGGACGCGCCGGTGGACGCGGTCGTCGAGCGCTGCGCCGCCGAGGGCGTCAACCCCGGTCTCCCGCTGGACGGCGACGGCCTCCTCGTCGCGCTGACCGAGCAGCGCTCGCGCGCCGACGTCGACCGGCTGGCCGACGTGCTGGGCCGCGCGGTGGCCGCGGAGCGGGCTGGAGTCGAGGAAGAGGGCGGCGAAGCCGCCCGGTCACGGCCGGCCGGAGGCCGGACGATCGTCTCAGGAGCGCGGGCCGGAGGCCCGCAAGGGCTATGACCCAGACGATCTTCGAGATCTCCCAGGAGGGCCGGCGCGCCTTCGTCCCGCCCGCCACGGACGTGCCCGAGCGCCCGCTGGACGAGCTGATCCCCGCGCGGCTGCTGCGCTCCGAGCCCGCGCGCCTGCCCGAGGTGGCCGAGCCCGAGATCGTGCGCCACTACAACCGCCTGTCCAAGCGCAACTTCGACCTGGACACCGGCTTCTACCCGCTCGGCTCCTGCACGATGAAGCACAACCCCAAGCTGCACGAGCGCGTCGCCGCGCTGCCCGGCAACGCGCGGCTGCACCCGGCGCAGAACCCGCGCCGCGCCCAGGGCGCGCTGGAGCTGATGTGGCGCCTGCAGGGGGCGCTGGCGGAGATCGCCGGCCTGCCGCACGTCTCGCTGCAGCCCAGCGCCGGCTCGCACGGCGAGCTGGCGGGCGTCCTGCTGACCCGCGCCTACCACGAGGACCGCGGGGAGACGCGCCACAAGGTGCTGACGCCCGACACCGCCCACGGCACCAACCCCGCCACGGTCACGATGGCGGGCTACGAGCTGGTCAAGCTCGCCTCCAACGCGGACGGCGGCATCGACCTCGACGACCTGCGTGCCAAGGCCGACGAGGACGTCGCCTGCCTGATGCTCACCAATCCCAACACGCTGGGCCTGTTCGATCCCGACATCGAGGAGATCGCGCGGATCGTGCACGGGGTCGGGGCGACGCTGTACTACGACGGCGCCAACCTCAACGCCATCGTGGGCGTGTGCCGGCCCGGCGACATGGGCTTCGACATCGTCCATTTCAACCTGCACAAGACGTTCACGCAGCCCCACGGCGGCGGCGGGCCGGGCGCGGGGCCGATCGCCGTCTCCGAGCGCATCGAGCCCTACCTGCCGCGGCCGCAGGTGGTGCGCCGCACGCCCGACAACGGCGGCGAGCCGACCTTCGACCTCGAATACGACCGCCCCAAGTCGATCGGGCGCCTGCGCGGGTTCCAGGGCAACTACGGCGTGTTCGTGCGTTCCTACGCCTACATCCGCTCGCTGGGCGCGGAGGGGTTGAAGGAGATGAGCGAGATCGCCGTGCTCAACGCCAACTACCTGCTGGCGCGGCTGCGCGAGCGCGGGGTGGCGGAGTACCTCCCGGTCGCCTACGACCGCCTGTGCATGCACGAGTTCGTGCTGTCGGGGGCGCCGATGAAGCGCGACCTGAAGGTCAAGACGCTGGACCTGGCCAAGCGGCTGCTCGACCACGGCGTGCACCCGCCGACGGTCTACTTCCCCCTGCTGGTCGACGAGGCGCTGCTGATCGAGCCCACCGAGACCGAGACGAAGGAGACGCTCGACGCCTTCGCCGACACGATCGCGGAGATCCTGCGCGAGGCGCGCGAGGACCCGACGATCGCCCAGACCGCGCCGCACACCACGCCGGTGCGCCGCCTCGACGAGGCGGCCGCCGCGAAGCGGCCCGTCATCCGCCAGCCGCTCTAGCGGGCGCGCGCGGTGCGCACGCGGAACGTCAGGCTGCGCGCCGCGGTGCGGCCGTCCGCCGTCGCGCGCAGGGTCACGACGAAGCGGCCGGGGCTCAGGCGGCGCGTGGCGACCGCCACGCGGCCGGCTCCGGGCCGCCCGTGGGCGAAGCGCTTGCGGCCCAGGACTCGCGCGCGCCCGGCGCGGCGGATCGTGACGTCCACCCGGGCGGGACGGTCGACCCGGTAGCGCAGGATCGCGGCACGGCCGCGGGTCAGCGTCCGTGGCCGCAGCGCGACGCCGCTCAGCCGGGGCGCGCCGGGTCGCGGCGGCGGGCAGCCGGTGATCGCGACCGCCGTGGAAGAGGTGGCCCGCGTCCCGTCGCGGCTGGTGAACTCGGCGACGAAGCGGTGCGCGCCGCAGGTGGTCGGCGCGGTCAGGACGGATCTCGGCGGCCCGTCGAGCGCCAGCTCGAAGCGCGTCGCGGTGAAGTCGGCGGGCAGGTCGTCGAGGACCGTGTCCGTACCGCCGTCGGGGCGGAACTCCGTCCGGGCCACGATCGGCTTGGGCTCCTGACCCAGCATCCGCAGTGTCGGGTTGTTCAGGAAGATGTAGATCGTCGCCGCGTCCCCGAGGTGCACGCCCCCGGTCAGCGTCTGTCCGAGCGCGTGGGCGGTGGCCGTGCCGAGCCGGCTGGACTCCGGACACGCCCGCGCGTCGCGCTGCGCCGGCGTGCACGCGGTGACCCGCTGCAGCGGGGCCAGGTCGAACCCGAAGCCGACGGGGGACTTCAGCCGGGCGGAGCGCGTCGGCTCCTCGTCGGCCGCCTGGGTGACGATCGACGTGAAGGCGACGGTGCGGCCGGGCCGGTCGGTCGGGGCGACGGAGACCGCGAGCTTCGGCGCGTAGGCCGCGTGCGCGGGCGCGGCGGCGGCGAGGGTCCCCGCGCAGGCGAGGACGAGGGCGAGCGAGCGGCGAGCAGCCATGCGAGTGCCCAGGATAGAGGGCCGCTTGGCCCCTTACCGCCGCCCGGCGATGCGGAGCAGGAGCGTTCGCGCCGTCGCACCGTCCGCGTCCGACGCCCGGACGGTCACCAGCCAGCGGCCGGGCGCCAGGCCGCGGCCGATCGCGCGGACCGCGTTGCGGCCGGGGCGGCCGGCCAGGCGGCGCAGCGTGCGCACGCGACGCGTCCCGGCGCGGCGGGCCGTGATCCGCACCGCGGCGGGCTCCGCGAGGGTGAAGAAAACCGTGCGGCCGGCGATGCGCGCGCCCGCGAGCGTCGGGGGCGCGCCCGTGCAGCCGCCGATGGCGATCGGGATGCGCCGCTCGGCGCGCTCGCCGCCGTGGCCGGTGAGCGTCGCCACCGCCTCGTAGGCGCCGCAGCGCTCCGGCGCGGCCAGCAGCGCGTCGAGCGTCACGCGCAGGCGGCTCGAGGTGGGCCCGGGGATCTCGTCGAGGCGCAGCTCGCGTCCGCCGGGCACCGCGACCACCGCGCCGGTGAAGCGCTGGTCGAGCACGAGCGGCAGCAGCGGGTTGGTTAGGGAAGTCGAGAAGCGGTCCCCTTCCGTCAGGAAGACGCCGCCGGAGAACGTGCCGAAGGCCGTGGAGGAGGACGCCGCACCGATGCGGCTGCCCGCCGGGCGGTCGCCGGGTTCCGCGCCGAATCCCGGCAGCGTCATCCGCACGGAGCGAGTCGCCTCCTCGGTCGCCACCTGGGTCACGGCGAGCCCGAGCGAGACCGGTGCGCCGGCGGTCGGCGGCCGCACGTCCAGTGCCACGATCGGCGCGTACGCCGCGCGCGCGGGCGTCGCGGCCAGGGCCGCGCAGAGGGCGGCGAGCGCGAGGATGGGGAACGGGCGCGTCCGTGGCACGTTCGGTCTGCGCAGAGCATACGGGCATGCGGGGCGGCCGGGGGATAGCCTGCGCCGCCGATGCGCATCTTCTCCGGCATCCAGCCCACCGGCCGCAAGCACCTGGGCAACTACATCGGCGCGATCACGCAGTACGTGGCCGGCCAGGACCGCGGCGAGGCCATCTACTGCATCGTCGACCTGCACGCGACGACGGTCCCCTACGACCCCGTCGAGCTGCGCGAGCGGATGTACGACACGACCGCGGTCCTACTCGCGGCGGGGCTGGATCCCGAGCGCTGCGTCCTGTTCCGCCAGGGCGACGTCGCCGAGCACACCGAGCTGTGCTGGCTGCTGTGCTCGGTCACCGCCTTCGGCGACCTCAACCGCATGCACCAGTTCAAGGAGAAGGCGGGCGCCCAGCGCGAGCTGGTCTCCGCGGGCCTGTTCTTCTATCCCGTCCTGCAGGCGGCCGACGTGCTGCTCTACCGCGCGCACGAGGTGCCCGTGGGCGACGACCAGCGCCAGCACGTCGAGCTGATGCGCGACATCGCCGAGCGCTTCAACTCGCGCTTCGGCGAGACGCTGGTGGTGCCGGAGCACCGGATCCCCGACGTAGGGGCGCGGATCATGGACCTGCAGGAGCCCGAGCGCAAGATGGCCACCACCGGCGGCACCCCCCAGGGGACGGTCTACGTCCTCGACGACCCGAAGACCATCGAGAAGAAGGTGCGCAGCGCCGTCACCGACTCCGGCAGCGACGTGGTGCGCGCGCCGGACAAGCCGGGAATCTCCAACCTCGTCGAGGTGCTCGCGGTGGTGCGCGGGATCGCGCCCGAGGAGGTCGAGCGCGAGTTCGCCGGGCAGGGCTACGGGGCGTTCAAGGCGGCGGTCGCCGAGGCGGTGGTGGAGTACCTACGGCCGGTGCGCGAGCGCTACGAGCAGCTGCGCCCCGACCAGGCGGCGCTGGAGGCCGCGCTGGCCGCCGGGGCCGAGAAGGCCCGCGCGATCGCGGTGCCCACCCTCGCGGACGTGCGCGAGGCGATGGGCGTCGGGGCCCCTCGCTAGCCTGCTCCCGATGGCTGCGCCCCTGCGAGCCGCTGAGCTCGAGCTCGACCTCGACGTCTTCGCGGGTCCCTTCGACCTGCTGCTGACGCTGATCCTGCGCGAGGAGGTGGACCTCCTGGAGGTCGACCTCGCCGACGTGGTGCTCACGTACCTCGACCATCTCGAGTCGCGCGGCGAGCTCGACCTGGAGGTCGCGACCGAGTTCCTGGTGCTGATCGCCGCGCTGCTGGAGCTCAAGTCGCGCCTGATGCTCCCCCGCGACGAGGCCGACGAGTGGCTGGACCTCGAGCCCGGCGAGGCCGCGGAGGAGCTGCTGCGCCGCATGCTCGACGCGCGGCGCTACCGCAGCGCGGCCGCCGAGCTGGAGCAGCGGTTGGCGGCGGAGTCGGGGTACCGCTACCGCAGCGCGCCGCCGCCGCCGGAGCTCAAGCGGGCTCCGCTGGAGGCCGCCGAGGCGGTCTACGACCCGGCGCGGCTGGGCGCGGCGCTGGGGGACCTGCTCGCGCACCCGCCCCCGATCGACGTGGACCACATGCACGTCGTGCACCCGCGCGTGTCGGTGGCGGCGCGCATCGCGAGGCTGCGCGAGCTGCTGCGGCGCGGCTCGTTCTCGTTCGACGAGGCGGTGCGCGACGCCGACCGCGTCACGATCGCCACCACGCTGTTCGCTCTGCTGGAGCTGCACAAGCAGGGCGAGGCGGTCTGGTCGCAGCCCGAGCCCTTCGGCGAGATCACGGTGTCGCGGCGGGTCGCGCCGTCGGCGCGGGAGCGCGCCGCGTGAGGGACGTCGACCGCACGCTGGAGGCGCTGCTGTTCCTCTCCAACGACCCGGTCACCGTGCCTGAGCTGGCCGAGGCCGCCGCCTGCGGCGAGGGCGAGGTCGTGGAGGGCCTCGCGCGCCTGCGCGAGAACTACGCCGAAGGCTTCCGGGGCATCGTCCTGCGCGAGGTGGCCGGCGGGTTCACGCTGGCCACCGACCCGTCCACCGAGCCGGCCGCGCGGCGCCTGCTGGCCAAGCCGCGCACGCCGCCCCTGACTCCCGCGCAGGCCGAGACGCTGGCCATCGTCGCCTACCTGCAGCCGGTCTCGCGGCCGGAGATCGCGCGCATCCGCGGCGTGGCCTCGGACTCCGCGACCTCCTCGCTGCACGACCGCGGGCTGATCGAGGAGCACGGCCGCTCGCAGTTCGGCGCGATCCTCTACCGCACCACGGACCTGTTCCTGCGCCTGTTCGGGTTGCGGGCTTTGACGGATTTGCCGGATCCGGCCCAGTGGGACCCGTCGCCCGAGGAGGAGGGCGAGCTGCGCGAGCGGCTGGTGCGGGCCGGGGAGGCGCGGGCGGGCCACGCGTCCGAGGCGCCGGTTCACACGTAGGAACGGCGGCCGGTCAGGAGGTGGGCTGGGCCGCCAGTTGGCCGCAGGCGGCGGCTATGTCCTGACCTCTGGTGAGTCTTACGGTGGCCGTGAGGCCGTGTTCCTCGAGAGCGGCCTTGAAGGCGTCTATCGCGGCGCGGCTGGAGCCGGCGTAGGGCGCGTCGGTGGGGTTGTAGGGGATGAGGTTGACCTTGTAGACGCGCGGGTCGAGGACCTTTGCGAGCGCGACCGCCTGCTCGTAGCGGTCGTTGACGCCGGCGAGCATCACGTACTCGACGAAGACCTGGCGGCGCTTGCGCTCGTAGAAGCGCTTGCAGGCGGCGAGCACGTCGGGCAGGGGGTAGCGGTCGTTGACCGGCATGATCTCGGAGCGCAGCGTCTCGTCGGCGGCGTGCAGGGAGAGCGCGAGGCGCAGGGGGAGCGGCGACTGCGCGAGGCGCTCGATGCCGGGGATCCAGCCGACGGTGGACACGCCGGTGCGGCGATGCGAGATGCCGGCGTCGGGCAGGCGCACGGCGGCCGCCAGCACCGCGTCGACGTTCATCAGCGGCTCGCCCATCCCCATGAACACGAGGTGGTTGACGTCGTCAACGCGCCGGAAGTGCAGGACCTGGTCGAGGATCTCGCTCGCGGTGAGGTTGCGCCCGAAGCGCATCGCGCCGGTCGCGCAGAACGTGCACGTCAGCGGGCAGCCGGACTGCGAGGAGACGCAGACGGAGCGCCGCCCGTCTCGGTAGCGCATGAGCACCGCCTCCACGGGCCGGCCGTCGTGCGTGTGGAAGAGGACCTTGACGGTGCCGTCCGTGGCGACGGCCTCGTGGACGGGTGCGAGCGTCGAGAACGGGACGCGTTCCTCCAGCGTCGCCCGCAGGTCGAGCGGCAGGTCGGTCATCTCGTCGTACCCGCTCGCCCCGCGTGCCGCCCACGCCCAGACCTGCCGCGCGCGGAAGGGCGGCTGACCCATCTCGGACAGCGTGGCGTCGAGGAGCGCGAGGTCCATCCAACCATGGTGCCAATCTGGGGCCCATGCGGCTTGCCAAGTTCCTCGCGCACGCGGGCGTCGCCTCGCGCCGGGCGGCGGAGGACGTGATCCGCGCGGGGCGCGTGACGGTGGGCGGCGAGGTGGTGACGGATCCGGCCCGCGACGTGGACGAGGCCAGCGGCGTCGCGGTGGACGGCGAGCCGCTCTCCGGGCCCGAGGAGCGGGTCACGTACGTCCTGCACAAGCCGGCCGGCGTGGTCTCCACGGCCCGGGACACCCACGGGCGGCCGACGGTGGTCGACCTCGTGCCGGGCGGCGCGCGCCTGTACCCGGTCGGCCGCCTGGACGCCGACGCGACCGGCCTGATCCTCCTGACCAACGACGGTGCCCTGGCCGAGCGGCTGATGCACCCGCGGTTCGAGATCCCGCGGACGTACGAGGCGGTCGTGGCCCGGCCGCCCGTGCGCGATCGGGCGCTGCGGGCGCTGCGGGAAGGGGTCTTGCTAGAGGACGGGCTGACCGCTCCGGCCCGGGCGCGGCGCTTGGGCGCCGACCGCATCGAGCTGACGATCCACGAGGGCCGCAACCGCCAGGTCAAGCGGATGTGCGAGGCGGTCGGGCATCCGTTGCGCTCGTTGCACCGGACGCGGCTGGGGCCGCTGTCCCTGGGCGGGCTGGGGCCTGGGCGGCACCGGCGCTTGTCCGGGGCCGAGCTGAAGCGCCTGCGAAAGGCGGCCGGTCAGGGGTGAGGGATGGAGGTTGCGGCGGCCCGCATGGCGGCGGTGAGGGGGGTGGGCCCTTTTAGCCTCGCTATGCGAGGTTAATGCTGACCACCCCCCGAAACGACCCCCTCACTGCCGTCGTTTTCCGCGTCTCGAAGCGTCCAGGCGGTCAGGGTTGCCGAGCGGCCTCGCACCGCCAGATCGCCTAAGGAAACGAGATCGTCCGAGGGCCCGCGGAGCCCGGACCGCGTCGAGTCCGCGATCAGCACCGGAACCCCGTGCTCCTTCGTCATCCCCTCCAGCCGCGACGCGGTGTTGGTGGTGTCGCCGACCGCGGTGTACTCCAAGCGGCGGTCGGAGCCCACGTTGCCGGACATCACCGGCCCGCTGCAGATCCCGATGCCCATCGCGAAGTCGTCGGGGACGCCGAACTCGCGCGCCCAGGCGTTGAAGCGGGGCAGGCGGTGCGCGAGCATCTCGCGGGCCGCCCGCAGGGCGCGGTCGGCGTGGTCGCCCTGCTCCAGCGGCGCGCCGAACACGGCCATGATTCCGTCGCCCATGTAGGAGACGACGGTCCCGCCCGCGTCGAGGATCGCCTCGCTCATCTCGGTCAGGTAGCGGTTGAGCAGCTCGATCACCCGCTCGGCCTCCAGCTTCTCGGCGCACGAGGTGAAGCCGCGCAGGTCGCAGAACAGGACCGTTCCCTCGCGCCGGGTGCCGACCAGCCGCAGGTCCTCGTGCTCGGCCCGGTCGACCACCTCGTCGACGACCTGCGCGGGCACGAAGCGCGCGAACTGGGCGCGCAGGCGCCGGCGGTCGCGCAGCTCGATCAGGTTCGTGATGGCCAGCGTGCCGAGCATGCCCACCCCGAGCGCGATGAGTCCCGGGACGAGCGGCAGGATCGTCCCTCCGTCGAACGCCAGCTGCGCCCCCAAAAGCCAGCCGGCCAGGGCAACGAGCGGGACGGGGAGCCAGCGCAGTCCGTGCAGCCCGAGCGCCGCCGCCGGCACGACCAGCCCGAGCGCAGCCAGCAGGACGACCGACAGCCAGCCCGGCGACTCCCCCAGCGGAAAGCCGTCCAGCACGGTGGCCGCGGCGTTCGCCTGGATCTCGGGCCCCGGCATCTGCTCGCCGGCCGCCGTGGAGGCGACGTCCTTGATCACCGGGGCGGTCGACCCGACGATCGCGATGCGGTTCCGGAACGTTCCCGCGCGGAAGCGCCCGCGCAGCACGTCCACGAAGGAGACCGGATCCCACGTCCCGGGCGGCCCGGCGAAGTCGATCCACGCCTGGCCGTCCTCGAACCCCGACGCCTCCACGCGCCCGCCGCCCCGCTGCACGGCGGCGACCGCGAACGACGGCACCCCGCGCTGCTCTCGGGGAAAGCGGTACACCCGCCCCGAGATCGACCCGATCAGGCTGCTCCCGACGCGCGCCCGCGCGAACTCGACGCCCTCGGGCCCGCCGAAGACGTCCGTCTCCCCGCGCGGGCCGATTCGCGACGTGGCCAGCACGACGTTGCCGGCCCGGCGCACCGCCTCGATGAGCGCGTTGTCCTCCTCGGGGTCCGTCTCCGAGGTGAACTCCAGGTCGTAGGCGATCACCCTCGCGCCGTCGCGGCGCAGCCGGTCGATCGCGCGCGCGTGCAGCGAGCGGGGGAGCGGCGCCTGGAGGCCCAGCTCGTTGAGCGTCTGCTCGTCGATCCCCACCAGCGCGACGTCGCGGTTCGTCGGCTCGCGGCCCCGCACGTCGAAGCGCGCGTCGATCGTGCGCACCTCCAGTGCCTCCAGCGCTCCGGTCGCCCACGTGAGGACGCCGAGGGCGGCGGCGGCCAGCGCCGTCGCCGCGAGGAGCCCCGCCCGCAGGCGCTCGCGCCTTCGCATGTCGCGACTTTTGCACAGCACGTGTCGCGGGCGCGACGAAACCCTGCCGCCACCGCATCTACCGTCCCCTGCGAGAGTTATGACCGTCGTGCGACGCCCACTCGCCGTGCTCCTGCTCGCCGCGACCGCCGGGGCCCTGGCCGCGAGCCCGCCCGCCCAGGCGCAGCGCCGCGCCGACGGCGCGATCTTCAACTTCGCCGGGACCCCGGGCCAGTCCGGCTTCGCGGGCGATGGCGGGCCGGCCGGGCAGGCGCTGATGGACACGCCCGGCGACGTCGCCTACCTGACCAACGGCAGCGTGGTCGTCGCGGACGAGCTCAACGACCGCGTCCGGCGCGTCACCACGACCGGCACGATGCTGACCGAGGCCGGCGGCGGCTCGTGCGGCGACCCCGGCTGCGGGGACAACGGCGACGCGACGAGCGCCGAGCTGGACAACCCGCGCGGCGTCACCGCGCTGCCCGACGGCGGCTTCCTGATCGCCGACACCAACGACCACCGCATCCGCCGCGTGCTGCCCAACGGCGACATCGTGCGCGTGGCCGGGAGCACGCCCGGACTGTCGGGCGACGGCGGCCCGGCGACGCAGGCGCGCCTGAACTTCCCCAGCGACACGGCGCTGCTCCCCGATGGCTCGTTCCTGATCGCGGACACGGGCAACCACCGCATCCGCCACGTCACGCTGGACGGGCGCATACACACGATCGCCGGCACCTCGCAGGGGCTGTCCGGCGACGGCGGGCCCGCCACGGCCGCGCAGCTCAACGCGCCGCGCGACGTGGAACCCGCCAGCGACGGGGGCTTCGTGATCGCCGACACGGGCAACGACCGCATCCGCAAGGTCGCGCTCGACGGCACGATCACGACGCTGGCCGGGACCGTTCCCGGGCTGGCCGGGGACGGCGACCCCGCGCGCGAGGCCCAGCTGCGCCAGCCGGTCGCCGTGACGGCGCTGTCCAACGGCGGCGTGCTGGTGTCCGACACCGTCAACGATCGCGTCCGCCGCGTCACCCCGATGGGCGCGATCGTGGCGGTCGCCGGCTCCACGGCCGGGAACTCCGGCAACGGCGGTCCGGCCAAGCAGGCCCAGCTCTCCCGTCCGGCCGGCACCACCCTGGCGCCCGGCGGCGGGTTCCTCGTGGCCGACGCCGCCAACGCGACGGTGCGCCGCGTGACCGACCTGGGCGCGATCCCGCCCGCGGTCCGCCAGCGCTCGCTGTTCGTCGAGCCCGCCGCGGGCGGCGTGGCGATCCAGCCGGTGGGGATCTCCGGGTTCATCGCGCTGCGCGAGGAGGACATCGTTCCCAACGGCTCGCGCGTGGACGCGACCGGCGGCCGCCTGAGTCTCGCCGTGGCGGCCGATCCGGCCGGCACCCAGCGCTCGGCCGAGGTCTACAACGGCGCCTTCACCATGCGCCAGCTGCGCGGCGCGCGGCCCTACACCGAGTTTCGCCTGGACCGTCTCGCCGGCTGCCCGCGCGGTCCCCGTGCGCGCACGCGGACGAACCGCGGGCTGGCGGTGGCGTCGCGCCGCCGGCGCCGGCGCGCCCGGCGCCTGTGGGTGCGCGACCGGGGCGGGCGCTGGCGCACGCGCACCGGCTACCTCACCGCCTCCTCGATCGGGACCCGCTGGCTCACCACGCTGCGCTGCGACGGGACCTCCGTGACCGTGCGCGAGGGGCGCGTGCGCGTGTTCGACCGCGTGCGCCGCCGGACCGTGATCGTGCGTCGCAACCAGACGTACCTGGTCCGCACGCGGCGCCGCTGACCGCGCGCCGGAAGGAACGCGGCCGGTCGCATCGAAACAGGGTTCGCCATGAAGCGAGCCGCGACGACGACGGTGCCCACCCCCGCGGGAATGAACGGGCACCAGACCCTCTCCGACTACATCCGCGACCGCTTCGACGAGTTCTCCCGCTCGCAGAAGGACGTCGCCCAGTACATCGTCGACCACCTCGACGAGGCGGCCTTCCAGACGGCCGAGGCGCTCGCCCGGCGCGCCAGCACCTCCTCGTCCACGGTCGTGCGCTTCTCCCAGGCCCTGGGCTTCGAGGGCTTCCCCGAGCTCCAGCAGGCCGCCCGCGACGAGTACCGCCGCCGCGGGCCCGACGCGGCCGAGAACGGCGCGCCGCTGTTCGCGCTGGACCAGAACGAGTACGAGGCGGCCCTGGGCGCCGACTACGTCAACGTGGAGGAGACCGCGCGCAAGACGTCGCGCTCGGACGTGGAGGCCGCGATCGACGCGATCTCCACCGCCGAGAAGGTGCTTATCGCCGGCACCGACCAGATGGCCTACTTCGCGTCCTACCTGCGCCACCTGCTGATGCTGCTCGACCACCGCGCCGACCTCGTCGCGAGCCCGTCGCAGGACGCGCTGAGCCGCATCACGCGCATCGACGAGCAGACGCTGGTCATCGGGCTGTCCGCCGGGCGCCCGCACCCGCTCGTCCTGCGCACGATGAAGCTGGCGCGCCACCGCAAGGCGCCGACCATCGCGATCGTCGACGCCACCCTCTCGGACGTCTCCAAGCTGGCGCAGACCACGATCTACTACTCCTCCAACACGCCCGCGTTCGTGCGCTCGCACGTGGCGCTGCTGAGCGTGATCCAGGCGCTGGCGCACGGCGTATACGCGCGCGCCGCGGACCGCCACGCGGACCGCATCAAGGCCTTCCGGCTCAAGTAGAAATATCCGGTGTCGCGATGCGCGGCTGCGGGAACGCTCGCGCAAAGCGGCAATCGGCAGAGGAGAGACCATGGCCAGCGCTCGCCTGTCCCCGCTCGACGCGTCCTTCCTCGAGGTGGAGAGCACCAGCGCCCACATGCATGTCGGCTGGGTGGCCACGTTCGCCCCGCCGGCGGACGGGCGCCGGCCCAGCTTCGCGCAGCTGCGCGATCACATCGCCCGGCGCCTGAGTCGCGCGCCCCGCTACCGCCAGCGCCTCGCCGACGTGCCGCTCGGGCTCAACGCTCCCACCTGGGTGGACGACGAGACCTTCGACGTGCGCAACCACGTCCTGCACACCACGTCGCGCGACCTCGTCGAGGTGGCGGACATGGTGTATTCCGTGCCCCTGAACCGCTCGCGGCCGCTGTGGGAGCTGTGGGTGGCCGACCGGCTGGCGGACGGGCGGGTCGGCATCGTCGGCAAGGCGCACCACTGCCTGGTGGACGGCATCGCGGCCGTCGAGCTCGCCTCGCTGCTGCTGGACCCCGAGCCCGACCCGCCGGAGCCGGACGACGACGGCTGGCACCCCGCGCCGGCGCCGAGCCGCCTCGAGCGCCTGGCGGGCGGCGTGCGCGACCGCACGGCGGAGCAGCTCGACCTGCTGACGCTTCCCGTCCGCCTGGCGCGCCGGCCGGAGCGCGTGCGCGCCCTGGTGGCCGAGGCGCGCCGCGCCGCGGCGGCGCTCGCCGACACGGTCGATCCCGCGCCCGACGCGCCGGTGCTCAACGATCCCATCACGCCGCTGCGCCACCTCTCGCTCGTGTCCCGCGAGCTGGAGGAGCTGCGCCGGGTCAAGCGCCACTTCGGCGTGACGCTCAACGACGTGGTGCTGGCCGTGTGCGCGGGCGGGATGCGCGAGTTCCTGGACGCGCGCGGCGAGGCTCCGCTCGCGCTCAAGACGATGGTGCCGGTCAACGTGCGCGGCGACGTGGCGAACGGCGACCTCGGCAACCGCATCTCCTTCGTGTTCGTGGACCTGCCGTGCGACGAGACCGACCCGGTCGTGCGCCTGCGCCGCGTTCACGAGGAGATGGAGCAGTGCAAGGCGAGCGGGCTCCCGCGCGGAGGCGACGCGGTCCTGCGCTCGCTCGGGCTCGCGCCGCGCTCGCTGCAGAACGTCGTCTCCCGCCTGGCGGCGAGCCCTCTCGCCTACAACCTCACGATCTCCAACATCCCCGGCCCGGCGGCGCCGCTGTGGATGCGCGGCTGCCGCCTGGAGCGGGCCCATCCGGCGATCCCGCTGTCCGATCGCCACGCGCTGTCGATCGGCCTCACCACGGTGGGGGAAGGCGCGCACTTCGGCATCTACGCCGACCGCCGCGTGGGCCCCGACGCCGAGCTCCTGGGGGCGCAGATCGGCGGCGCGCTGGACGAGCTGCTGGCGCTCGCGGGCTGACACAACCGACGATTGTCGGATCTGGCGCGGCGACGAGCCGGCACTACACTGCCGGGCATGCGCGACGAAGCGACCTTCCGGGTCAAGGCCGGCCTGGCCGAGATGCTCAAGGGCGGCGTGATCATGGACGTGGTGACGCCCGAGCAGGCCAAGGTGGCCGAGGACGCGGGCGCCGCCGCGGTCATGGCACTGGAGCGCGTGCCCGCCGACATCCGCCGCGACGGCGGCGTGGCGCGGATGAGCGATCCCGTGACGATCCGGGGCATCCAGGAGGCGGTCACGATCCCCGTGATGGCCAAGGCGCGCATCGGCCACTTCGCCGAGGCGCAGGTCCTGGAGGCGCTGGAGGTCGACTACGTCGACGAGTCCGAAGTGCTCACACCCGCCGACGAGGCGCACCACATCGACAAGTGGGCCTTCAAGGTGCCGTTCGTGTGCGGCGCCACGAACCTGGGCGAGGCGCTGCGCCGGATCGCCGAGGGCGCGGCGATGATCCGCTCCAAGGGCGAGGCGGGTACCGGCGACGTCGTGGAGGCCGTCCGCCACATGCGCGCGATCACCGGCGAGCTGCGGCGGCTGGGGTCGCTGAACGAGGACGAGCTGCCCACCGCGGCCAAGGAGCTGCGCGCCCCGCTGGACCTCGTGCGCGACGTGGCCCGCACCGGCAAGCTGCCCGTCGTGCTGTTCTGCGCGGGCGGGATCGCCACCCCCGCGGACGCGTCGCTGATGATGCAGCTGGGCGCCGAGGGCGTGTTCGTCGGCTCGGGGATCTTCAAGTCCGCCGACCCGCCGGCCCGCGCCCGCGCGATCGTCGAGGCGACGACGCACTTCGCGGATCCCGAGCGCGTGGCCCGCGCGTCGGAGGGCCTCGGCGAGGCGATGACCTCGCTGGAGGCGCGCAAGCTGGACGAAGCGCAGCTGCTCGCCCAGCGCGGCTGGTAGCGGCGTGGTCCCGGTCGTCGGCGTCCTCGCCCTCCAGGGCGACTTCGAGACGCACGCGCGCGTGCTCCGTGAGCTCGGCGCCGAGCCGCGGCTGGTGCGCGTGCCCGGCGACCTCGACGGGTTGGACGGGTTGGTGATCCCGGGCGGGGAGTCGACGGTGATGACGCTGGGGATCGAGCGGGAGGGGCTGGCGGAGCCGCTGCGCTCGTTGGTCGCCTCCGGGACGCCGGTGCTGGGGACCTGCGCGGGACTGATCCTCTTGGACCGGGAGCATCTGGGGGTGCTGGACGTCGTGGCGCGGCGCAACGCGTTCGGGCGGCAGGTGCGCTCGTTCGAGGCTGATCTTTTGATCGCCGGGCTCTCCGGGGGTCCGCTGCGCGCGGTGTTCATCCGGGCGCCGTGGGTGGAGGAGGTTGGTGCTGACGTCGAGGTGCTCGCCTCGGTCGACGGGCACCCTGTCGCCGTGCGGCAGGGCCCCGTCCTCGCCGTCGCGTTTCATCCCGAGCTGTCCGGCGATCGGCGTTTGCACGAGGCGTTTCTCACCGCCGTCCACGAGAACGGCGGCCGGTCAGGGGGTTGATTCGGGGCGTGTTCTCGATCAGTGGAGCGTTTTGGGGGCTATAGCCCCCACGAAGGTCCAGTCGTTAGGCGACTAGGCCGTGGCGGACGGTGTTTTCTGTTGTGACCTGGGGCTCGACGAACTGGAGGAGGTAGCCGGGGCCGCCTGCCTTGGTGCCCGTTCCGGAGAGGCGGTTGCCGCCGAAGGGCTGGCGGCCGACCATGGCGCCGGTGATCGCGCGGTTGACGTAGAGGTTGCCCACGGGGGAGCGGGCGGCGACGGCGTCGATGGTCGCCGGGTTGCGGGCGAACAGGCCGCCGGTGAGGGCAAAGGGGAGGGCCTCGACGGCGTCGCAGGCCGCGTCCATGCTCGCGACGCGCTCGACGGCGAGCAGCGGGCCGAAGACCTCCTCCTGCAGGACGGGATGGCCGCGGGGCAGATCGGTCACCACTGTGGGTGCGACGAACCAGCCGCGGTCGGGGACCGGTTCGCGGCGGGCCACCAGCGTTGCGTCGGCAACGGCTCGTTCGGCGTACTCCTGGATGCGTCGTTGAGCGTGCGCCTCGATCACGGGCGGGACGTCGGTGCCGAGCTCGTCCGCCTGTCCGACGACCAGCACGTCGACCGCGCCGCTCAGGCGTTCGAGCAAAGCGTCCGCGATCGACTCGTGGACGAGGACGCGCGCGGCGGCCGAGCACTTCTGGCCGGCGTAGACGAAGGCTGAGGTGACGATGGCGGGGACGGCGTCGTCGAGGTCGGCGTCGGAGTCCACCAGCACGCAGTTCTTGCCGCCCATCTCGGCGATCACGCGCTTGAGGTGCGTCTGGCCGGGCGCGACGCGCGCGGCGCTCGCCGCGATCTCCAGGCCGACCGTCGCCGAGCCGGTGAAGGCGATCGTGTGGACGTCCGGGTGGCGGACCAGCGCCGCGCCGGCGTCGCCCTCGCCGGGCAGCAGCGCGACGGCGTCCGGCGGCACCCCCGCCTCGCGCAGCGCGCTCACCAGCTCCAGCGCGCAGCCCGGTGACTGCTCGGCCGGCTTGAGGATCGCTGCGTTGCCGGTGGCCAGCGCGGCCGAGGTCATCCCCATCGGGATGGCCAGCGGGAAGTTCCAGGGCGAGACGACCGCGGTCACGCCCCGCGGGCGGTAGCGCATCTCGTTGCGCTCGCCGGGGACCTGCAGCAGCGCAGGCGAGCGGTCGAGCTCGACCGC
>JAPSGI010000016.1 GCA_031177685.1 Solirubrobacteraceae bacterium
CGCCCGACACGCTGGGCGGGGGCGTGATCGTCGACCCGCACGCGCGCCGTCACGGTCCGTCGCGCGACGGGCTCGCGCGCCTGGAGCGTCTGGCGCGCGGCGAGCCCGCCGAGCCGGCGCGCCCGGAGCCCCCGCCGCCCCGGCCGTCCGCCGCCGCCCCGCCGCTGTCCCCAGCGGCGCGCGAGCTGGCGCAGCGCCTGCGCGCGGCCGGCCATGCCCCGCCGCCGGCCGCCGAGCTGGGCGATGCCGCGCGGCATCTGCCCGCGCTGACGGCGGCGGGCGCCGCCGTGCGCGTGGGCCGCGACCTGCACTTCCACCCCGACGCGCTCGAGGAGGTGCGCGCACGCGTCGTCGAGCTGTGCCGGCGCCACGGGTTCGTGACGATCGCGCAGCTGCGCGACGAGCTCGGGAGCAGCCGCCGCTACGCGCAGGCACTGCTCGAGCACTTCGACGGGCGCCGTGTGACCCGCCGCGAGGGCGACGCGCACGTCCTCCGGCGCCCGTAGGAAGCGGGCTATTGTGCCGCGCGTGACGCGCGGGCCCGGAGCGGTGATCCTCGGCGGCTACCAGGCGGGCCTCGCCGTCGTCGACGGGCTCGCGGCCGGCGGCGTGCCGGCGGTCGTCGTGATCCATTCGCCCAACGAGTTCGCGCGCAGCTCGCGGCGCATCGAGCGCTGGACGGCGCTGCCGCACCCGGAGCGCGAACCCGCGGCCTACCTCGAGCGCCTCGAGGCGCTGGCGACCGGCGGCGAGCGCCCGCTGCTCGTGCCCACCACGGACGAGACGCTGGGTCTGGTGGCCCGCCACCGCGACCGGCTGGGGCGGCGCTACGCGATCAGCTGCATGGACGCCGCGCGGGTGGAGACCGTGCTCGACAAGGAGCGGACGTACGAGGTGGCGGCGGCCGCGGGCATCCCGGTGCCGCGGACGTTCTCGCCGTCCTCGGAGGCCGAGCTCGACGCGGCCCGCGCCGCGCTCGGGTTCCCGCTGCTGGTCAAGCCGCGCGAGAGTCACCGCTACTACGCCCGCTTCGGACGCAAGATGGTCAAGGCCCACGACGACGCACAGCTGCGCGACGCGTGGCGGGAGGCGCGCGAGGCGGACGTGGGCGTGCTCGTGCAGGAGTTCATCCAGGGCCCGGACGCCCACGGCGCGAACTACAACTCCTACGCGGACGCCGGCGCGCCGATCGCGGAGTTCACCGCCGCCAAGCGCCGCATCTACCCGCGCGAGATCGGCTTCCCGGCCATCGTGGTGAGCGCGCGGCTGGCGCCGGTGGCGGAGCTGGGGCGCCGCCTGCTGTCGGCGTTCGCCATCTCCGGCTTCTCGTGCACCGAGTTCAAGCTGGACGCCCGCGACGGCCGCTGGAAGCTGATGGAGGTCAACGCGCGCCACAACCTCTCCGGGCGCCTGGCGATCCGCTGCGGCGTCAACTTCCCGCTGATCGATCACGCGGTGGCGACGGGCGGCCCCCTGCCGAGGCGTGACGCCACCCGCGACGGCGTCTACTGGGTCAACCTGACTCCCGACCTCGTCAAGTCGCTCCCCCGGCCCGGAGCCTGGCGCGAGTACGCCCGCGCACTCACGCGTCCGCACGTCTTCGACGTGCTCGACCGGCGCGACCCGCGGCCGTTCTTCACCCGCGTGCGCTCGCGCGGCTCCGACGGCGCGGGCGAATACCTCGAAGGGGCCTAGGCGCGTGTCCGCGCAGACGCCAGTCGTCGAGACGCTCGACCGCGAGGACGACTTCGCCGCGCTCGCCGACCAGTGGGACGGGCTGGTGGAGGCGATGCCGCGGCCCAGCCCGTTCCTGCTGCACGGCTGGCTGCGCGCGTGGTGGCGCCACGAGAGGGGCGGGGCGCGTCCCGAGGTCCATGTCGTGCGGCGCGGCGACCGGCTGGTCGGCGCGCTGCCGCTGGTCCTCAGTACGCGCGCCGGCGTGCGCCGCACGGAGTTCCTGGGCGGGATGCACTCGGCGCTGGGCGACGTCCTCCTGGCCGCGGACGCGGACGCCGAGGTGGGACGGCGCCTCGTGGCCCGGGCGCTGGAGTCGCCCACCGACGTCCTCGACCTCTTCGGGCTCCCGCACGAGAGCCGGCTCGCCGCGGTGAGCGACCTGCGGCTGCGGCTGGTGGAGCGCGTGGAGGCGCCCGTGCTCGACATGCCCGAGGGCTGGGAGGCGGCCTACCGGGCCAAGACGGTCTCCAAGAAGCGCAACCAGCACAAGCGCCGCCGGCGCCAGCTCTCGGAGCTGGGGAACCTCGAGGTGCAGGTGGCGCGCACGTGGGAGGAGCTCGAGCCCGCCCTGGAGGACGCCTTCCGCCTGCACCGGCTGCGCTGGGAGGGACGGCCCGACGCATCGGACTTCGGCACGGCTCAGGGGCGGCGCTTCCACCGTGCGGCGATCGAGGCGCTGTCCGCACGCGGCGTCCCCCGGCTGGTGATGCTGCGCCTGGACGGGCGTGCGATCGCGTTCCACTACTACCTCGCGCTCGCCGGCGCGATGTACGTCCACCGCCTGGCCTTCGACCCGGAGCTGTCCCGCTTCTCGCCCGGGCTGGTCAACACCCTGGACGCGCTGCAGGCGGCGTCCGACGAGGGCCTGACCCGCGTCGAGTTCCTGGGCGCCGACGAGCGCTACAAGGTCGAGCTGTCCGACCGCATGGAGCCGCTCTTTCAGGGCCTGGTCGCGGTGACCCCCGTGCGCGGGCGCGCCGCGGTCTCGGTGCGCCTGGGTGCGATCCGGGCGCGCCGGCGCCTCAAGCGCTCCGAGCTCGTGCGCCGCGCGTGGTTCGAGGGGCTGGCGCCGGCGCGGCGCGCGCTGCAGGCGGCGCGCCGGCGCGACGAGGCGCGGCGCCGGCGCGCCGCCACGGCCAGCCTCGCCACCCGCGCCCCGATCCCCGCCGCCGCCCGGCCCAGCGGCCCGCGGCCCGCCACGAACGCCTCCGTGTCGTGCTCGACGTCCGCGAACCGGCTCTTGTAGTCCTCGTCGCCGCGCAGCAGGTTGTACTCGCGCACGCCGTCCGCGAAGGCCGCCTGCATGGAGTGGCACAGCAGCACGAAGCCGGGCGCCGCGCCGTCCCAGCCCGGGTCGCGGCCCGACTGGTAGTACCACTCGACGTCGCCGTAGCGCAGACCGTAGAGCGCCGCCACCGGTTCCCCGTCGACCTCCATCGTCCACAGCCGCAGCCAGCCGCGCCGCAGCGCGGTCGCGGCGAAGTCGCGGTGGAAGTCCAGTACCGCGCCGCGCAGCGCCCCGGACGCGGCGCCCCAGCGCGACCCGTGCAGGCGCGCGAGGTCGTCGAGGTCGGCGTCCAGGCGCTCGGGGTCCGTGCTGAGCCGGTACTCCACACGGTGCTCGCGGGCGAGCTTGCGGGGCTTGCGCCGCGCCTGCTGGCGGAAGTTCTGGCTGCGGTCGGCCAGGTACTCGTCCCAGCTGCGTCCGCGGACCGCGACGGACGGGCAGACCCCGCGCGAGATGCGGGTTGCGCCGAGGGCCTGCGCGTAGCCCAGCTGCGCGGGGAGCTGCTCGCCGAGCAGGACGCGGCATCCGGCGGCGGCCAGGGCGGGGGCGAGGGCCTGCGCGGCGGCCGGCGCGTCGGCGGGATCGCACACCGGTCCCAGCAGGTCGGCCGGCCCGTGACCGGCGAAGCGCGCGACTCGGACGCCCGCCCGGCGCTCGACCGCGAGGGGGAGGATCGCGAAGGTCTCCCCGTCCCCCTGGCGGCACGCGAACGTCGCCGGTTCGCGCCCGGCGCCCAGGTGTCGCCACCACGCTTCCACCCATTCGGGCGTGGCGAAGGGGTGGCCCGCGCGCTCCGCGAGGCGATCCCAATCCTGACGCGCTGCTTTGAGGTCGGAGAGCGGCTCGAGAACCATCGGGGTCGGCGCGGCCGCCGCGGCTCGTGCCACGTCGCCATCGTATTGGACTAACCCCCATGCCATCTGCTACCTTCGCAGGGCGTCGAGGCTCCTCCGTGCGGCAGGAACCGGAGTTTCCGGGACACTGGAATGGAAAGTAAGGGCCCAACTGGCCAGGGATCACGGACGATCGAAAGGAGACCGTTCCCGAAATGAAGATCTACGCACTTCGCACCCTTTTGGTCGCATTTGTGATCTCTCTGTCGCTTGCGCCGGCCGCCATGGCCGGGACCGCGACGGGTGAGGGCTATCGCGACACCGCGGGCAACCTGCAGCAGGAGGTCGCTCCCGCGGAGAGGTCCAACCCGGGCGGACCGTCAGGCGACCCGGCGACGACGACCCGTTCGGTCGACGAGGGCACCTTGCCGTTCACCGGCATGGAGCTGGCCTTCATCGGCATGGCGGGGATCGCGCTGGTCGGCCTCGGCCTCGGTCTGCGCGTGCTGGTGCGCCGTCAGCCCACCGCGTCGTAGCGCCGGGCCACGCGACACGCGCCGGAAAACCAACGCCCTAGGCTCAAGTACAGTCGGCGGAGCTGCCGACAAGAGTCGAGAATGTCTCTCGGCCGTCCGAACAAGCAGCTCCTCGGCAATCGCGCGCGCCGCTACGAGGCTCCGCTCGGCCGGATGTCCTCGTCGCTGCTGCAGTGGTTCGGCGCCGCGCTCGCCGGCATCGTCGCGCTGACGCTGTACGGCGCCTGGGATCTGAGCTCGCGGACCAGCTCGGCGGACGTCGTGCTGGTCCTGGCTCTGCTGTTCGCCGTCACCACGGCGCGCGAGATCTCCGCGTGGCTGGCCAGCTCGGTCTCGCGGGCGATCCTCGTCGTCGCCGTGCCGGCGCTGGGACTCGGCGCCGTGGCATGGGTCGAGTCGGTCGCGGGCGCATCGTCCGTACACCTGCCGCCGGTCGCCTTCGCCACCGCCGTGGCGTCCGCGGTCCTCCTGCTTTCCTCGCTGCTCTCGCGGCTGTCCATCCGCGGCCTCGCGCCGGTCCGCATCGCGGTCATCGGCTCCGAGCGCTCCGCCGAGAGCCTGCGCCGCGAGCTCGCGCTCGCCGGCGTGCGCGGCTACGTCGTCGCGGGCTGGGTGTCGCCTCAGCGCGGTCTGGACTCGCCGAACGTCGCGGTGGGCGACGAGCTGGGGCCGCTGGACGCGCTCGCCGCGATCGTGCGCCAGCACCGCATCGACCTGCTGCTGATGAGCGGCGAGGCCTCGCGCCAGGAGGTCTTCGACGAGATCGCCGCGTCCTGCCTGCACCTGCCCGTCCGGTTCTGCGAGCTGTCCAGCTTCCACGAGGAGCTGTTCGGGCACGTGACGGTGACCGACATCAACACCGCGTGGTTCCAGTACATCATGCACCCGCGCTACCGGTCCGGGATCCCGGCTTCCAAGCGGGCGATCGACGTGGTCGGATCGCTGCTGATCGCGCTCGCGTTCCTACCCCTGCTGGCCGTGCTCGCCGTCCTGGTCAAGCTCGACGGCGGCCCGCTGTTCTACGGGCAGACGCGGATCGGGGAGAGCGGACGTCCGTTCACCCTGTGGAAGCTGCGCACCATGCGCCAGCTGTCGATGGAGGCGCGCTGGACGAGCGAGAACGACGACCGCATCACGTGGATCGGCCGCTTTTTGCGACGCACGCACATCGACGAGCTGCCGCAGCTGCTCAACGTGCTGCGCGGCGAGATGAGCCTGGTGGGCCCGCGCCCCGAGCAGCCGCAGTTCGTGGAGCGACTGGAGCGAGCGGTTCCGTTCTACACGCGCCGCCACCTGATCAAGCCGGGCATCACCGGCTGGGCGCAGGTGCGCTGCGGCTACGAGGGCTCCGACGAGGGCTCCCTGTGGAAGGTCTCCCACGACCTCTACTACCTCAAGCACCGCTCGCTGGCGCTGGACCTCGCGATCGTGTGGGAGACGGTGCTGACGCTCCTGCGTCCCAACCCGCACAACGTGGACCGCGAGACCGTGGGCTGGCTCTTCGACGAGCCCGGGGCCCAGGCCCCGGCCGAACTGGCCGGCGCCGAGCCCGCGCGCGAGCTGGCCGTCGCGGGCGCCGAAGCCTCCGCTTCCTAGGCAGCGGCCGGCGGCAATCGCCGCCGGCGTACCCAGTCCGCCGCCACCGACGGGCGATCCAGCGCGCCGCCCAGCTTCGCCCCGAACTCACGCTCCCCGTCGCGCCACAGGATCATCGTGCGCCTCAGCTCGTGCAGCGACCCGCCGCCGGGGTTGACTCCCGCCCGGCACGTCACCCCGGCGCGAAAGCCCGCCTCGCGCACGAGCTCCACCTCCCGCTCGGTGTAGAGGTCGGCCGGGTAGGCGAAGGTCGTGACGGGAGCGCCCACCCGCCGCTCGAGGTCCGCTTTGGAGCCGGCGATCTCGGCGGCGGCCTCCTCGCGGTCGAGCGCGGGCAGGGGCGGGTGCGTGCGGGAGTGTGCCTGTGCCGACCACAGCCCCGTGGCGACCAGCTCGCGGACCTGGTCCCACGTCATCGCCGCGGGCGGGTCGTCGTACCACGAGTAGGCCACGCGCCGGTCCAGGACCGCCGTCGGCACGAAGACGGTGGCCGGGAACCCGAAGTCGGCCAGGATCGGCGCCGCCTGCTCGGCCACGTCGGCGAACGCGTCGTCGAAGGTGATGCAGGCATGGCGCCCCTCGACCGGCCGCGCGAGCAGGTCCAGCGCCTCCTCCAGCGCGACGACCGCGACGCCGGACTCGGCAAGGATTCGCATGTGGCGGCGGAAGTCGGCAGGCGAGATCGACAGCACGTCGTCGTGGTCGTCGCTGATGCGGTGGTAGCCGAAGATCCGCACGCCGCTCCACTCCTGCGCGTGGGGCGCCATCGCGAGCCGGGCGCGCTGGTGTGCGCGCACCGCGAGGTACCAGGGACGCGGCTTGAGCGGCGGGACCGACGGCAGGACCGGCGTCCTGCGGTCGCGGACGCGGCGCTCGGAGCCGTCGGCTGGCGCCGCTTCGTGCTGCCGGCGCTGGCGGCGGCGCCGCTCCGCCGGGTCGCGGGTCTCGCCCGCCACCGCCAGCAGCAGCTCCTCCAGGCGGTCGTAGAGCCGGTCGGGGTCGAACTCCTCCCGCACGAGCCGGCGGCCCGCCTCGCCGCGGCGCGCGGCCTCCTCGAGGTCGCTGCCGGCCGCCACCAGCGCCGCCGCCAGCCGGTCGGGGTCCTCGGGCGGCACAAGCCAGCCCGTCTCGCCGTCGCGGACGGCGCTCGGCGTCCCGCCGACCGCCGTGGCCACCATCGGCCGGCCCACCGCCAGCGTCTCCAGCGCCACCACGGGCAGCCCTTCGCGGCGCGACGGCAGGACCCCCACGTCGGCGCCCGCGATGTAGGGCAGGGCGTTCGGGATGCGGCCGGTGAAGCGAATGCGCTCGGCGATCCCCAGCTCGCCGGCCAGCGCGCGGTACGCCGGCGAGGCGGAGCCGTCTCCCACCAGCGTCAGCCCGGCCTCGGGGAGCTGCGCGTGGACCTGCGCGAAGGCGCGTACGAGCACGTCCACGCCCTTCACGGGCTCGTGGCGGGCCACGCAGCAGAAGTGCGGGTGTCCGGGCGCCGGCGGGACGGGGTCCTGCGCGAAGCGCTCGAGCTCCGCGACGTCCACCCCGGCGGGCAGGACCTCGATCGGCGGGTGGGGGAAGTAGCGCCCGACGCTGTGCGCGGCGCGCTCGGACACGGCGGTCAGCGTGCCGCGGGTGAGCGCCAGCGCGATCGCCGCCAGTCTCTCGTGCTTGGCCTGCTCGAGCCCGTGCAGGGTGATCAGGAGCGGCAGGCGGGGAGCTCCCATGCGCGCCGCGACCGCGGCGGTCACGGACTGCGCGTGGATGACGGTGGGCCGGAACTCCGGCACCAGCCGGCGCAGCGCCCGGTCCCACTGCGGCACGGTCCGCGGGGTCAGCGGCCGGCGCGAGACCAGCACGCAGCGCACGCCGGCGCGCTCCAGGCGCTCGACGTACTGATCCACCCAGGCATAGGCGACGATCGCCTGGTGGCCACGCGCCCGCATCTGGGTCGCGTAGCGATAGGTGAGCGTCTCGCTGCCGCCGATGCCGAGCGTGGGCGAGAGGAAGAGGATCCGCATCGGCCGGGCGATGGTATCGCCCGGCCGCGCGGTTCCTCCCGTCGCCCTACTGCTGCACGTTCCCCTCGACGGTGTAGGTGCCGGTCGTCGGCTTGAGGTTCATGTAGGTCCCGGACTGCTTGGACAGCGTGTTGCCGACGATCACGAAGCTCTCCTTCGTCGCGCCCGCGGAGTCCGACTCCGACACGTAGATGCAGGCGGCCGTGGTGCCCGAGATGTTGTTGGCGTTCCAGTAGCTGGTGCCCGCGACGCTGTCGTTCTGGAACCAGGCGATGCCGATCGGGCCGCCCGCGATCACGTTGCCCTCGACGCGGCTGTTGCGGTAGCGCACGGAGACGCCGTTGGCCTGGAAGTTGCGGATCGTGTTGGCCACGACCCGGCTGTCCGCGGCCTTCAGGTAGATGCCGTGCTTGCCGTAGCTGATCGAGGTGTCGGTCCCCGTGTTGAGGATGCTGTTGGCCGACACCACGTGGCCCTTGCCCTGCAGGATGATCCCGGAATCGCCCGTCCCGTCGATCGTGCTGGCCTGGATCGTCCAGTTGTCGTTGGCCGAGCTGGCCGAGTTCACGCCGATCCCGACGCTGGCGATCGCCACGTTCTGCACGACCACCTCGTCCACGCCCGTGCCGCCGGCCGAGGCGACGATGCCCTGGGCGGGGCCGGTGATCGCCAGGTCCTTGAACCCGAGCCACGCCTGGCTGGACATCCACACGCCCTTGGTCAGGGTCGCGCGGCCGGTCCCGTAGGAGCCGAAGACGATCCGCGCCGAGCCGCTGCCCGAGGTCGGGGGCATCAGCGTGGCGTCGGAGAACGTCGCGCCGGCCTGGAAGAGCACGCCGTCGCCCGGCTGCAGCGACGCGTTGTTGACCTTGTTGACCGTCCGCCACGGCGCGGTCGGGCTCGTGCCGGCGCTGGCGTCGGAGCCGGAGGGGCTGACGTAGTAGGTCTTGCCGGTGATGGACAGGGAGACCAGCGGCGGGACCTCGACGGTGCTCTCGCTCGGCTGGGGCGCCGGAGCGGTCTCCGTCGTGGGCGCCGGAGCCGGCTCGGTGGTCGGGGCCGGAGCCGGCTCGGGGGCCGGAGCCGGTGCCGGGTCGGGCGTGTTGTCGACGGTCACGAGGACCGACGTGGAGGCGGAGTTGCCGGCGAAGTCGTAGGCGGTCGCCTTCACGGTGTGGACGCCGTCGCCGCTGCCGGCCGTGTTCCACGCGCACGTGTACGGCGCCTTGCCGTCGCTGGCGATCGTGGTGCCGTCCACCGAGATCTTGACGCGCTTGACGCCGACGTTGTCGTTCGCCGTGGCCTGGCAGTCGGAGCCGCTGAGCGAGCCCGACACGGTGCCGCCGGCCGCCGGCGCGGCGACGGAGACGCTGGGGGCGATGCGGTCGCGCGACGTGGCGCGGGCACGGGCCCGTGCGCGGCGCAGCCGAGCCTGGCGCTTGCGCGCGAGGCGGGCGCAGCGCTGCCGCGAGAAACGGGCGCGGCAGGCGCGCTGGGCCTTGCGGCTGAGCTTGCCGGACTTCTTCGCGCTCGAGGTCACGGCCTTGGCGCGGGCGGCGTCGGCCTTCGGAGCGGCGGTGGCCAGGCCGGCGAGAAGCGCCGCCAGGAGCATGGCGACGATCGTCCAAGCGGGGAGCGCTCGAGTTGTCACAGGTTCCTCCCTGAGTCATGGCCCCCGCCCGGATCTCTTTCGGTAGCCCGGCTGGCTCTGAGAGCCCCGTGGCTTTGCGGACCCGCCTCGCGACGGGGGTGCCTTTCTCGGGAGGTGCCTGGGTGTCTTTCTCGTCTATGGGTCCTTCGGCGCCGTTTCCCGCGGCCTTGACGGAAGTGGACGCGTCTGGACGTTTCGCCTGATTGCCCCTCTAGAGTCCCGCCGGTGAGCATCGGCTGGTGGATCTCGCGCGCGTTGGGCCCGTACCGGTCGCTGCGCGGGCGCGTCGTCCGCGCCCGCGAGGCGCGGTCCGGCGTGGTGACCTCGGGCGACGTGGCGCTGGACCAGCTCGGCATCGCCGCCGAGGGGCGCAACGCGTACGCGCCGTCGGCGGCGCGCAAGATCCGGCGTGCCCTCGCGCTGGCCGGGGTGACGCCCGAGGACGTCTTCGCCGACTTCGGCTCGGGCAAGGGCCGCGTGGTGCTGGAGGCGGCGCGCTACCCGTTCCGGCGGGTCATCGGGGTGGAGCTCTCCGACGAGCTCAGCCGGATCGCACGGGCCAACCTCGAGGTGGAGCGCCCGCGCCTGGCCTGCCGCGACGTGGAGCTGGTGACCGCCGACCTGCTCGAGTGGCCGGTGCCCGACGACCTGACGGTCGCGTACTTCTACAACCCGGTCACCGGGGAGGTCTTCTGGCGCGTGCTGGAGAACCTCTTCGCCTCGATGGACCGCCGCCCGCGCAACCTGCGCATCGTGTACGCGAACCCCGAGGAGCACGACCTCGTGATGTCCACCGGCCGCGTGCGCCTGGCGCGCCGCGCGCGCGGCTGGCGTCCCGGGCGGGAGTGGTCGCGCATGTCGACGATCCACCTGTACGAGGTGACGCCGCGCGAGGGGGCGTGAGTCCCAGCGCCACCCAGCTCGCGATGCGGGCGTACGACCGCGGCCGGATGCTGCGGGCGCGCCTGTCGCGCGACGCCTGGCGCTGGGAGGGCGTGCGGATCCTCGGCTATCACCGCATCGCGCAGGACGGGAACGACCTCTCCGTGCGCCCGGCCGCCTTCCGCGAGCAGATGGAGCGCGCGCTGGAGGCGGGGCTGCGTCCGATCCGCCTGGACGCCGCGCTGGACCTGCTCGAGCGCCCCGTGGAGGGGCGCTGGCTGTGCGTCACCTTCGACGACGGCTACCGCGACAACCTCGAGGAGGCGGTACCGGTGCTCGCGGAGCTGGAGATCCCCGCCACGATCTTCGTCGTGACCGCCGTCCTGGACGGGACGGAGCGCTTCCACTGGTACGAGGACTCGCCGCCTGCCCTGACCTGGGAGCAGGCGACGGCACTGGCGGCCGGCGGGCTCGTCGACGTGCAGGCGCACACCCGCACGCACCCGCGGCTGCCCCACGTGGACGAGGCGCGGGCGCGCGAGGAGATCGCGGGCGCCAAGCGCGACATCGAGCGCCACGTGCCCTACCGGGTGACGAGCTTCTGCTACCCCGCCGGGCTGTACGGCGATCGCGACGTGCGCTTGGTGCGCGAGGCGGGCTACCGCGCCGGCGTCACCACGGACCCGGGCGTCAACTCGGGCGGGGCCGGCCTCGAGCGGCTGCGGCGCACGCTCGTGTACTGGAACGACGGGCCGGAGAAGTTCGCGGCCAAGCTGGCCGGGCTGCTCGACCGCCCGCCCGCGCTGCGGGCGCTGCTGTACCGCCGCCTGGCCCGGGGATGAGCGCGCCCGGGACATCGGACGCGACCGACCAGCCCAACCTGCTGGCCCGCTCGGTCGCGCTGAACGTGGGCGGTCAGGCGGCGAGCCTGGCGATCGGCTTCGGCGCCTCGGTCGTCCTGGCCCGCGTCCTGGGCCCGGCGGACCGCGGCCTGCTGGCGATCATGCTCGCGCTCGGCGCGTTCGCGCTCGTGCTGGTGGGCCTCGGGCTGCCGCTGGCGGTGCAGTACTTCGCCAGCCGCCGCGACGTGCGCCCCCCCGCCCTGCTCGGCAACACGCTGCTCTACGCGGCCGGCATCGCCGCGGTGCTGGTCCCGGCCACGTGGCTGCTGCACGAGCCGATCGCGGACCTGGCCAGCCGCGGGCGCGGCGGCGAGATCTGGATCCTCGCCGCCGCCCTGGTCCCCGTCACGTTCCTGGACTGGACCACCACCAACCAGCTCGTGGGCGCGCTGCGCTTCGTCCGCTACAACGCGCTGATCGTCGTCTCGCGCATCGCCTACCTGGCGGCGATCGTGGGGCTCGTGGGCTTCTTGGGCCTGGGCGTGGGGGCGGCCCTGGCGGCGACGGCGCTGACCTCCGTGGTGGTGATCGCCGGCTCGCTGCGGCCGATCCTGCACTTCGGCCGCCCGCGCCTGGACGGCCCGCTGTTCGGGCGGATGGTCCGCTACGGGACGCGCGTGCAGTTCGGCGCGATCTTCCAGATGGCCAACGCGCGGCTGGACGTGCTCATCCTGCAGGCCTTCCGGCCGCTCAAGGAGGTCGGCTACTACGTCGTCGCCCAGACGATCGCGGAGCTGGTCACGACGCTCGCGCTGGCCTTTCGGACCACCGTGCTGCCGCTCGTCTCGCGCCTGGAGGGCGACGCGCGCCAGGAGGACACGACCGTCGCGTCGGTGCGCCACTACGGGATCCTGGCCGCCGGCGCGGTGGTGCTCAACGCGGGCTTCGGCACCCTGGTGATCCTGTACGGGTTCGGGCCCGAGTTCCACGATGCGATCGTCCCCATGCTGATCCTGCTCCCGGGCATCTGGTTCCTGGGCCTGGGGACGATGATCGCCGGGCACCTCGGGGGCCGCGGGCGTCCGGGCACCTCCTCGTTGCTGGCCGGGCTGGCCGCGGCGGTGACCGTCGGGCTCGACCTGCTGCTGATTCCGCCGCTCGGCGTGACGGGCGCCGCGCTGGCCTCCGTGGCGGCGTACACCGTCTACGGCGTCGCGTCGGTCGTGGCGCTGTCCCGGCTGACCGGGCTCTCCGCCCGCCGCCTCGTCGTCCCCGAGCGCAGCGACTTCGCCGTCTATCCGCTCGCGGTGCGGGGCGGCCTGGCGCGCCTGCGCGAGCGCCGCTCAGCGCAGTCCTGACAGGAACTCCAGGCGCGCGCGCTCCTTGACGCGGGCGTCGATCAGCCCCGCCACCTCCGCGCGCGGGACGCGCCGGCCGCGCACCCGCTCCACGAAGGCGCGCACCGCCTCCGCGCCGTCGCGCGCGTTGGACTCGACGTTGGGCAGGCGCAGGACGTACCACGGGTCCAGCCCGACCAGGTCGGTCTCCTCGTAGCCGAGGATCACCGGCAGCCCGCAGGCCAGGTACTCGGGAACCTTGAGCGTCGAGACCTCGTGCTGGCGCTTGCGATGCAGCGCGAGCACGCCGACGCCGACGTCGGCCGCGGCGAGGATGGGCAGGTAGCGCTCGCGCGTCATCGGCTCGTGCAGGACGGCGTTGCGCGGCGCCTGGGGCGCCCAGCGGTCGCGCTCGACGCCCACCACGACGAACCGCAGCTCGGGCAGCGCGGCGGCCAGCGCGAGCAGCTTGTCGATGCCGTGCCAGGGGACGTCGGTGCCGGCGAGGAACACCAGCGTGGGCGGCGCGTCGCGCGGCGCCGGCGCCGGCTCCGGCCACTCGTCCAGCCGCAGACCGCTCGTCACGACCGTCACCGGCTTGCCCAGCGGCGCGACGCGGCGCGCCAGCTCGTGGCTGACCGCCACGAACCCGCTGACCGCGCCGCGCAGGAGCCGATCGTTGACCATCCCGTAGAGGCGCTGGGGCAGCGGGGCCAGGCGCATCTCGCGCCGGTTGTCGGAGTTGACCTCCATCGCCGAGGGCAGCCGGCGCAGCAGGCGGACCGGCGGCGGGAGGAAGGAGTCGTCGCGCAGGTAGACCACGTCGGGCGCGAACGCGTCGACGGCGCCGAACAGCCGGACGGTGGCCCGCGCGCGCTGCAGCGGCCCGGCGAAGGGGAACAGCCGGCCGGCGACGTGCGCCGGCGCGCCCGGCGGTCCGTCCGGGGTCAGGCAGAAGACCTCGGCCTCGTGGCCCAGCTCCCGCCAGGTCGTCGCTTGCGTGGTGACCTTCGCGGCGACGCCGGCCGGGCGGTAGGCGTTCCAGTAGCAGGCGTAGGCGATCCTCATTCGCGGGCTCGGTCGGCCCGGACCGCCGCCGCCAAGCCGAGCGCGACGCCCGCCCACAGCCACAACGAGCGGTTGTTCTGGATCGCCCCCGAGAACATCGCGTTGACCAGCGCCGCGGAGAACAGCCCGGCGACCGCCGCGAGCATCAGCCGGTCCTCGCTGCGACCGGCGCGCCATCCCCGCGCGAGCCGGCGGACGATCGAGGCCAGGAAGGCCAGCAGCAGCAGCAGGCCCACCAGCCCCAGCTCGGCCCACGTCTCCAGCAGGAGGTTGTGGGGGTACAGCAGCACGGGCTCCAGCCGCGCGAACCCGCCGGTGCCCAGCCCCGCGAGCGGGCGGTCGGCCAGCGCGTCGTAGGCGCGCTCCCACAGCTCCAGCCGGCCGTTGGCCGTCACGGCGGTCCCGCTGTCGGTGACGACCTCGAACGAGCGGCTGATCGTCGACTCGGGCAGGAACTGCGGCACGACCACGACCGCGGTGGCCGCGGCGACCGCGAGCAGCAGCAGGCGCCGGCGCATCGTGCGGTCCGAGCTGCTCAGCGCCAGGAAGATCACGAGGCCCACCGCGAGGCCGACCACCGGCCCGCGCGAGCCTCCCGCGATCAGCGCGACGGCCAGCGCGGGCAGCGCCGCGGCGCCGAACAGGCGCACGGACGTCCAGCGCGCGGCGAGCACGAAGTAGGCCGCGATCAGCAGCCCGTACGCGCTTTCGCGGCTCAGCCCGATCGGGTCGTCCTCCGGGGAGACGGAGTAGCGGTCCGGCAGCACCGTCTCCGCCGAGCCTGTCGCGAGATCGACCAGCAGCACCAGCGCGCCGGCCAGCGCCACGGCCATCGTCACGCCCAGGAAGACGTTGATCCACGCACGCCGCCAGCCCACGAAGACGCCGGCCACGAGGAACATCAGGTTGCCCGCGACGAACAGCTGCACCTTCTGGCCGCCGAAGTCGCTGGCCAGCGGGCTCCCGAGGCGGAGGGCCATCCACGCCAGCAGCGCGATCGTCGCGACGACCGGCAGCGCGACGGCGACCCGCAGGGGCGGCGCGTCCACGCCGCGCACGACGGCCAGGAACAGCGCCAGCGCGATCCACAGCGAGAACGTCGCGGTCACCGCGCCGGGGGCGAAGGGGTTGCCGCCGGTCAGCGCGAACACCACGGACGGCAGCCCCACGAGGGCCAGCGGCAGGGCCGGCGAGTACCAGGCGCCGACCAGCGCCACCGCGACCCCGCCGAGGACCAGCCCCGCCACCGGCCGCTGGATGAAGGGGAAGAGCAGGAGCGGCGCGAGCGCGGCCGCGCCGTACCAGAGCGGGGAGCGGCGGAGGGTCAGCGTGAGATGGCGGGGTCGTTCTCCAGCGACGGGCGCTGCGCCATCGCCGGGTAGTAGGTCCGGTCGATCTGCCGCGGCTCGTAGACGACCAGCCCGATGACGGGCGTGTCGGTCTGCTCGAGCCGCAGCGCCGCGCTGCGCAGCTGCTCGGGGTTGGTCACGCCGGTGCGGGCCACCAGCACCACGCCGTCGGACAGCGAGGCGAGGATCAGCGCGTCCGCGAGATGCTCGATCGGCGGCGAGTCGATCACGATCATGTCGTAGCGCGACTGCAGGTTGCGAACCAGGCTGCGCATCTCGTCGCTGTAGAGCAGGCTGGGCGGGTTCGAGGCCGGCGTGCGCGCGGGCAGCAGCGAGAGGCCCGGGGCGAGCGAGACGATCGCCTCCTCGGGCGTGGCCTCGCCCCGGACGATGCCGTTGAGGCCGGGGCCGTCGGTGTGGCCGAGGCGCCTGGAGAGCGCCCCGACGCGCAGGTCGCCGTCCACGATCAGGACGTTCGCGCCGCCGCGCACGGCGGCGTAGGCGAAGCCCTCGACGGCGGAGGTCTTGCCGACCGCGGGGTTGTAGCTGGCGAACGTGATCACGCGCAGGCCGTCGTCGCGCGCGCGGAAGACCAGGTTGGCGCGCAGCACCTCGTAGGCCTCGCTCAGCACGGGATCGCCGGGCATCGGCTTGCGCCGCAGCGGGATCGACGCGAAGACCGGAATCTGCAGCATCTCGCCCGCGTCCTCGGAGGAGTGCAGCGCCGGGCTCAGGCGCTGGCGCAGCCACACCAGCCCGACGCCGGTGAGCAGGCCGAGCAAAACGCCCGCGATGACGTTCAGGACGGGGCGCGGGCGCACCGGCGCGGAGGAGGCCGAGGGGCGCGCGGTCAGGGTCGCGCTGGCGCCGCGGGCCACGCCGTTGGCGACCAGGGTCGCGCTCTGGCGGGTGAGCGCGTCGCGCGCCGCGCGCAGCGAGGCGACCTCCTCGGTCACGGCGGGCGAGCCTGCGTTCGGCCCGTTCTCCAGGCGCTCGATGCGCCGTGAGAAGTCGCCGATGATCCGCTGGATCTCCTCCTGCTGGGCCGTGCTCTGCTGGAGCGCGTCGCGCTGGAGCGTGACCAGGAAGGCGTTGGCCACCTGGGAGGCCAGGCGCTGCGCCTGGCCGGGCGAGTCGCCGCGCGTCTTGAGCTCGACCAGGCCCGTCTCCTGGATCGGGTTGGCGTCGAGCTTGGACTCCAGGTCCGCCGCGTCGAAGCGGCCGCCCTCCACCAGGGGGCGGATGCGCTGCAGGAAGGAGCGCGAGGTCAGGACCGTGGCGTAGTTCTGGGCCAGCCCCTGGTTGTCGAGCTCGGAGACCTGGGCCTCCTGGGCCGCGCGCGCGTTGACCTGGAAGATCGCGGTGGCCTCGTAGACCTTGTCGGAGAGCCGCGTCGCGAGGACGGCCAGCGCGATGCCCACGACGACGGAGACGAGCACGACGTACTTGCCTCGCCAAAGGATGGTGCCGATTCTCTGGTCTTCCATGGCCTTTCTCCCTCCGGTGGAGCCGGCAAGGATGACAGGTCAGCCCGTCGCCAGCTCGCGCTCGTAGAGCGCCAGGTGGGCCGCGTGGAAGGCCGGCAGGTCGAAGCGCTCCCGCGCGCGCCGGTGCCCTGCCGCGCCCATCCGCGCGCGTTCGGAGGGGTCCTCCACCAGCCGGGCCAGCGCCCGGCCCATCGCCTCGGCATCGCCGGGGGGCACGAGGTGGCCGGTCTCGCCGTCCACGACGACCTCCGGCAGGCCGCCGACCGCCGTCGCGACCACCGGAAGGCCGGCCGCCATCGCCTCCAGCACGGAGATCGGCATGCACTCCGAGCGGCTGGAGAGGACGAAGGCGGCCGCGTCGCGCAGCAGATCCGGCACGTCGGCGCGCTCGCCCGCCAGCTCGACCGCGCCGTCCAGGGCGCCCGCGTGCAGCTCGCGCTCGACGGCCGGGCGGTCGGGCCCATCGCCCACGATGCGCGCGCGGAACGCGTCGCGCGGCAGCGCGCGCAGCGCCCGGGCCAGCGTCACGAAGTCCTTGGGCTCGTGCAGGCGCCCGACGCTCACGATCGTGGGGACGCCGGCGTCCGGCCGCGCCGGCGGCGCGGCGGCCACGTCGACCGCGTTGGGGATCACCACGCTGCGGTCGGCGCGGCACGTGCCCGCCTCGATCCCCATGCGGCGGACCTGCTCGACCGGGCAGACGGTCACGGTGCCGAAGGGGCGCGCCGCGCGCTCGGCGAGACGGTAGGCGGCGGCGGCCCGGCCGTGGTGCGCGGCGAACGCCCACCCGTGGACGGTGAAGATCCGCACCGGCACGCGCGCCAGCCAGGCGGCCAGGCGTCCGAGCAGCCCGACCTTGGAGGAGTTCAGGTGCACCGCGACCGCCCGCTCGCGGCGAAACAGCCGCACCAGCTCGACCAGTCCCAGCGCGTCGCGCCAGCCCACGGCGCGGTGGACCCAGCGCAGCGGGACGTAGCGGGCGCCGGCGGCCTCCACCGCCGCGCGCAGCGGACCCTCGCCGTGCGCGGCCACCACGACGTCGTAGCGGGTCGTCAGCGCGGGCACGAGGGCGGCCACGTAGGCCTGCGCTCCTCCCACGCCCGGGAGGGTCACCGCGACGACGATCCGAGGCCGGGAGCTCAGGCCTCCAAGTTACCCGAGACGTCGTAGGTGCCCTGGATCGCGGGGAGGTCCAGATGGCGCCCGCCGGCGGGGGCGATGCGGTTGCCGGCGATCACGAAGCTCTCGCGCGTGGGGCCCGCCCGGTCCTCGCGCGACACGTAGATCCCGGCGGCCGTCGTGCCCGAGATGTCGTTGCCGCGCCACGTGCTCGTGCCGGCGACCGCGTCGTACTGGAACCAGGCGATGCCGATCGGCCCGCCCGAGATCGTGTTGCGCTCGATGCGGCTGTTGCGGTAGCGCACGCTGACGCCGTTGTCGGAGAAGCCGCGGATCGTGTTCTCGACCACTACGGCGTCCACCACCTTGAGGTAGATGCCGTGCTTTCCGTAGGGGATCGACGCGTCGTGGCCCGAGTTCGTGATCAGGTTGCCGCGGACCGTGTGCCGCGCCCCGACGAGGATCATGCCGGAGTCGCCTGCGCCGTCGACCGTGTTGGCCTCGACGGTCCAGTCGTCGCCCTCGGCGTGGATGCCGATCGAGTTGCCGGCGACCTCCAGGCCCTGCGCCGTGACGCGGTGGCCGTGCCCCTGCAGTCCCTGGGTGGCGCCCGGCAGGGCGAGGTTCTGGAACGCCAGGTCGTCGAGACCGCGGAACCACACGCCCTTGGGCAGGCGGGCGCGGCCCGCGCCGAAGGAGCCGTAGACGACCGGGCGGCCCTGCGCGCCTCCGCGCGCCGGGATCAGCGCGTCGTCGGCGAACGTGGCGCCGGCCTCGAACAGGACGCCGTCGCCGGGGGCCAGCACCGCGCGGTTGGCCTGGCGCACCGTCCGCCACGCGGTCTGGGGGCTGCGTCCGTCGTCCGAATCGGAGCCGGTCGAGCTGACGTAGTACGCGGTCCCGGTGATGGGGACCGGCGTGAACGTGCCCACCCCGCCCGACGACCCGACGGCCAGCGCGCTGGCGTTCTGCGCCGGCTGGGGCGGCTGGGCCGCTGGCTTGGCGTTGCGCACGACGAAGCTGACGACGCGGGACCGGTGGTTGCCGGCGCCATCGTAGGCGGTGGCCCGCAGCAGGTGGCGCCCGTTGCGCAGCCGGCGCGTGTCCAGGCGCGCGACGTAGGGGGCGCGGCGGCGGACGGCCAGGCGGCGGCCGTTGACGCGGAAGACGACGCGGCGCACGCGCCGGTTGTCGCGCACCCGCGTGCGGGCCCGTACGACGCCCGAGACGACCGTGCGCTTGCGGGGAGCCGTGACCGCGATGCGCGGCGCGGAGGCGTCCGCGCGCTGCTTCGTGGCCGCCTGCACGGGAGCGGGCAGGGTCGCCGCCAGCGCCGCCACGAGGACGGACAGGCAAACGAGCGTCGTGAGGAGAAAGCGGGGCGCCAGGACCATGCGAGGAGGGACCTCTCTGTTCCGGCCTGGCTCGTCCAGAGCAGCTCTTTCGGCAGCTCGGCTGACTCAGTGAGCCCCGTGGCTTTGCGGACCCGCCTCGCGGCGGGGGTGCCTTTCTCGGGAGTCGCCTCGGACCGGAGACTTCGTGTGCCCATGGCTTCGACCGGGCCGCGTGCCCGCTTGAACCCATGCGTCCGTGCCTGGACGCCGGCTGGACGCCTCAGCGGATCCGGGCGGCGCGCTCGCGGATGCGCCGGTTGAGCGCCTCCACGTCGATCGGGCGCCCCGCGCGGACGCGGGCGAGCGTGGCGCGCGTGAGGTCGTCGCGGGGGTTGAGCTCCACCGCGCGCTCCAGCAGGCGCAGCGCCTCGGCGCGGCGTCCCAGCTGGGCCGCGATCGCGCCCAGCTCCAGCGTGGCGTAGCTGCTGCGCCGGTTGCGGTCCAGCGCGTCGCGGAACTCCGCCTCGGCGCCTGGGAGGTCGCGCCGGCGCAGGGCGATCGTGCCCGCGACGAGGTGGGCCCGCTCGCTGAGCGGGTTCAGCGCCGCCGCCTGGTCCAGGCGGTCGCGCGCCAGCTGCAGGTCGTCCGGCCAGCCGTGGGCGGCCCGGCGGGTCTGGGTCTGGGCGATCCAGGGCAGCGCCAGCGAGACGGCCGCCACCAGCGCGAAGGCGCCCGCGGCCAGCGCCTGGGGACGCAGGCGCCCGGGCGCTCGCGGCTCCTCGGCGGGCGCCGGGGCGCGCGGCGCCAGCGCGCAGGCGAGGCCGATCATGGCGAAGGCGGGGGCGCCCAGGCCGGCGAACTCCCACAGCCAGTCGGCGGAGCCGTGGACCAGCCAGTAGACGAAGGGGATGGTCGCGGCGACGGCCACGCCGGCCGCCAGGCCGTCGGGCCGGCGCGCGGCGCGCAGGGCGGCCCACAGCGCGCAGACGATCGCGCCGAGCAGCAGCCAGGCGCCGACCAGTCCCGTCTGGGAGAGCGTGCGCATCTCCAGCGAGTGGGGATAGCGGGGCGTCTCGGGGCTGCGGCGCTGCGCGAGGTAGTCCTGCGCGAAGTTGTCCGCGCCGGCTCCCAGCACCGGGTGGTCGCGAAAGACGTTCAGCGAGACGCGGTAGAAGTCGTAGCGGTTGCTGCCCAGCCCGGCGCTGAACAGGCGCCCGCGCTCCTCGTCGCCGTAGCCCTGCTTGAAGGAGTCCCAGCCGTCGCGGGCCGCTTCGGCGGGCCCGCCCGTCACCGACCAGCCGGTGCCCACGGCGCCCAGCGCGACGGCGATGCCGACCGCGCCCAGGACGCGCTGCCCGGTGCGCCGCGCACGCTCGGAACGCACGCGCGGCTCCAGCAGGGCGATCGCCGCGACGGCGGCGGCGACGCCGAGCGCGGCCAGCAGGATCGTGGGCGCGAGGGGCGCCACCGCCTCGGTGGCCGGCTCGCGGTCCAGCAGGCGGTCCGACGAGCGCAGCACGGCGGGCGCGATCACCGCGAGGCCGGCGGCCAGCGGGAGCAGGGCGGCGAAGTTGCGCACGCGGTGGGGGAAGGCGGCGAACAGGACGATCAGCACGATCGGAACCGCGTACACCGACCCGCGGCTCTGGCCCATCAGCGCGACCCCGGCCAGGATCGTCGCGCAGCCGGCCAGCGGCGCGCGCAGCCACCAGGGGACCTCGCGCCAGCCGGACAGCAGGATCGCCGCCCAGGCCGGCATCAGGAACAGCGCGGCCGTCGCGTTGACGTAGCTGGCGGGCTCGGCGAGGCGCTCGGCGAGGTAGAAGTCCAGCGGGAACTCGGCGGAGGAGACGCGGACCACGGTGACCGCCGCCACGATCGTCACCCCGGCGATCCAGGCCACCGCGGGCAGCAGCGCCGCGGCGCCGCGCTGGGGCCACAGCGCGAACAGCGCGAAGACGACCAGGTACAGGAGCGTGCGGTTGGCGCCGTCCCACGCCTCGCCGCGGTCGTCGGCCCACAGCAGCGAGAGGAAGCTCCAGGCGGTGAAGGCCGCGAGGAACCCCAGCGCGAGCAGCACCGGGCGCGGCACGTCGGACAGGCGCACGGGGACGGCGCCGGCCGTGACCGCCAGCAGCACGACCAGGAACAGGGCGCCCGGGTACCAATCCTGCGTCAGGTAGCCGGCCTCGCTGGTGCTCCAGACGCCGAACAGGACCGCCGCCAGGAGGGCGGGGACCGCCGCGGGCGCCGCGGCGAGCATGGTGGTCGCCCTCGTCACGCGAGCCACTTATACACTCACGCGCGGCCCACGCCGATGCCCGAGTTCAACGTCGTCCCGCTCAACAAGACGCTCCTGGTCGAAGGCACTGGGCGCAAGGAGTCGTTCCGCGGACTCGTGATCGCCATCGGCTGGTTCGAGGAGGAGGGCGGTCGGCGCCGCGCGATCGGCGCCCCGGCGCCGCCGGACGTCCACTACCTGGTCAGCGACGAGAGCAAGCCGGCGCCGATCTGGGCGGAGGCGCGCCACATCACGTCGCAGCAGTGGTTCCCGGCGGCGGGCCGGGGCGGCTCGCCGTCCTGACGGCTCACTCGCCCTCGTTGCCCGCGACGACGTAGGAGCCGACCGTACGGTGCAGGTTGAGGAGCTGGCCGGCGCGCGGGCGCAGGCGGTTCCCGGTGATCACGAAGCTCTCGCGGGTCGTGCCCGCGGCGTCGGCGGGCGACACGTAGATCGCCGCGGCCGTGGTGCCGCTGATCTCGTTGGCGATCCACGAGCTGATCCCGGCGCGGTGGTCGTTCTGGAACCAGGCGATGCCGATCGGCCCGCCCGCGATGCGGTTGTGCTCGATCACGCTGTTGCGGTAGCGGACGCTGATGCCGTTGTCTGCGAAGCGGCGGATCGTGTTGCCGACGACGTGCGCGGCGGCGACGCGCAGGTAGATGCCGTGCTTGCCCCAGGGAATGTTGCGGTCGCGCCCCGTGCGTTCGATCCGGTTGCCGGCGACCGTCATGCGCTCGCCGATCAGGATCAGACCGGAGTCGCCGGTGCGGTGGACCTTGTTCGCCGCGATCCACCAGTCGCTCCCGTTCGCGTAGAGGCCCATGCGCGCGCGGCCGATCGCCGAGCGGGTGAGGGCGATGCGGTCGCCGTGGCCGACGAAGGACGCGTGCGGGAGCGCGAGCCGATCGAACTTCAGGTCGTGCAGTCCGCGGAACCAGACGCCGCGCGGCAGCCGCGGGCGGGTGCGCCCGTAGCTGCCGAACGCGATCGGCGCGTTCGGCCGCCCGCTGCGCGGTGGCATCAGCGCGTGGCGGAACGTGGCGCCGCCGCGCAGGAGCACCACGTCCCCGGGCGCGAGCCGCGCCCGGTTCACGCGCGCCACCGTGCGCCACGGCCGCACCGGCGAAGTCCCCGCCGCCCGGTCTGAGCCGTGGGGGGAGACGTAGAACGTCCGGGCGCTCGCCGGACCGGCGCCGGCGGCGACCAGTACCGCGCAGCCCAGGACGGCGGCGCAGAGCGCGATGCCGCGGCGCTTGACCGCACGGGCCGCTTCGTGCGCGAACGCGCGAGTCTTCGCCTCACGGACTGCGCCATGCGCGACCGCGCGGGCCTTCGCCGTACGGGCGGTGCTGGCTCCCGGCACGAGTGCGCACCTCTTCGCCGCGTGGGCCGTGCGTCCTGCCGGCGTGAGCGCGCGCGTCTTCGCCGTGTGGGCGGTGCGTCCTGCCGGGCGATACCAGGTCGTCGGGCCGTCCTTCCCGGGCACGGCTCCCAGGTTAGCCAGCCCGGTTTCGGAGCTCCGCCAATTCGGCGCGCGCGGCCACCGCGGCGGCCTCCGCGAGTTCGAGCATCTCGGACTGGCCCTCGGCGATGGAGGCGAGCTGCACGAGCCGCGCGGCATCGCCGACGCTGCTGGCGCTCGCGGTCCGCGCGGCCTCCTCCTGCGCTTGGCGCAGCGCCGCCTCGCCTTCGCGCACCCGACCCTGGAGCCGCGCAACCTCCTCGCGCATTGCGTCCCGCTCGGCCGCGAGGTCGGCCAGCCGCTTGCGCAGCTGGTTGACGCGCTGCTGCGCCTCGGCGATCGCCTGCCGCAGCGGCGACGCGGCCGCCCCTTCCGCCTCGGCGCGCTCATGCGCTGCCTGCGCCTCCGCCTCCGCCCGCTCACGCGCGGCGACGGCCTCGTCGCGCTCCAACACCGCGCCGTCGCGTGCGGCGACGGCCTCGTCGCGCTCGACCTCGGCCCGCGACCGCCCCGCGACCGCCTCGTCGCGCTCGACCTCCATCGACTCACGCTCCTTGCGCAGGCGCTCCAGCTCATGCCCGGCCTCGCCGAGCCGCGCCTGGAGGTCCGCGCGCTCCAGCGCGGTCTCGTCCAGCCGCGCCTGCAGCTGCTCGCGCTCCCGCGCACCCACTCGCAACCGCGCCTCCAGGCCGTCGCGCTCCTGCACGCCCGCCTGCAGGCGCACCTCGAGCTCCTCGCGCACCCGCGCGCTCTCGTCCAGCCGCATTTCGAGTTCCTGCGCGCGCTCGTCCAAGCGCACCTGAAGCTCTTCACGCTCGCGAGCCCCCTCGCCGAGGCGCGTCCGAAGCTCTTCGCGCTCGCGAGCACCGTGGTCCAGGCGCGTCTGAAGGTCTTCCCGCTCGCGAGCGCCCTCGTCGAGGCGCGTCTGAAGCTCTTCGCGTTCGCGAGCACCGTGATCGAGACGCGTCTGAAGCTCTTCGCGTTCGCGCGCGCTCTCGTCGAAGCGCGTCTGGAGCTCTTCGCGTACGCGAGCGCCCTCGTCCAACCGCGTCCGGAGCTCTTCGCGTTCGCGAGCCCCCTCGTCGAGGCGCGTTTGGAGGTCTTCGCGCTCGCGAGCGCCGTGGTCCACCCGCGTCTGAAGCGCATCCCGCTGCTGTTCGACCTCGTCGAGGCGTGCCTGGAGCTGTTCCCGCTCCCGATCGCCCTGGTCGAGGCGCGTCTCGAGCTCTTCGCGCTCCCGAGCGCCCTCCATCACCCGCGCGCCGAGCGCGTCGCGCTCCCCGCCGAGCTCCTCCACACGCGCTTGGAGCTCTTCGCGTTCCCGAGCGATCTCGCCCAGCCGCGCCTGAAAGTGCTCCCGCTGCCCGACGGCCTCCTCCAGCCGGGTCTCGAGCTGTTCCCGCTGCTCGAGGGCCTCCTCCAGCCGGGTCTCGAGCTGTTCCCGCTGCCCGAGGGCCTCCTCCAGCCGCGCCTCGAGCTGCTCCCGCTGCCCGAGGCCCTCCTCCAACCGCGCCTCGAGCTGCTGGCGCTGTCCGAGGGCCTCCTCCAGCCGGGTCTCGAGCTGTTCGCGCTGCCCGAGGGCCTCCTCCAGCCGGGTCTCGAGCTGCTCCCGCTGCCCGACGGCCTCCTCCAGCCGCGCCTCGAGCTGCTGGCGCTGTTGGGCGCTCTCGCCCAGCTGCGCCTGAAGCTGTTCGCGCTCGCGCGCGCCTTCGTGAAGCCGGGCCTCGAGCTGCTGGCGGTGTTGCGCGCTCTCGCCCAGACGCGACCTCAGCGCCTCGCGCTCGCGGACGCTCTCATCGAGCCGTGACGCGAGCTCTTCATGCTCGCGTGCGTTCTCGTGCAGTCGGGCCTCGAGCTGCTCACGGCCCCGGACGGCCTGTTCCAGCCGCGACTGGAGTTCTGCGCGCTCCCCCTCGGCCTCGTCCAGCCGCGCCTCGAGACCTTCGCGATCCGTCGCCGCCTGGCTCAAACCTATCTGCAGCGCCTCGCGTTCCTGCGCGCCGTCGACGAGTCGGGCCTGGAGTGCCTCGCGTTCTCGCACCGCCTGTTCGAGTGCGGCCTGGAGCTGTTCGCGTTCACCCGTTTCCTCGCTCAGCCGCGCCCCGAGGGCTTCGCGTTCCCGGGCGGCCGCATCTAGCCGCGCCTGCACTTCATCCGCGTGTCGGGCGGCGTCGCTCAGCTGTGCTTCCAGCTCCGCGCGCTGGCGGGCGGCGTCGCTCAGTTGCGCTTCCAGCTCTGTGCGCCGGCGGGCGGTGTCGCTCAGCTGCGCCTCAAGCTCTTCGCGCTGACGCGCGCTCTCGCCGGACACGGCCGTGACGCGCTCCGCGAGCCCGTCGCGTTCGGACGAGACGTCCGCCACGCGCTGCGACAGCACGTCTCTTTCGGCCACGACGGTTTCGAGCCGTTCGGCCACCGCGTCGCGCTCGGTGCGCAGCTGGGAGGCCAGATCGGCAAGGGTGCCGCGCTCGGCCGCGACGGCGTCGAGCTGCGCGGCCAAGCCGTCCCGCTCTGCCTCCATCTCCAAGAGCTGCGCGGCGAGCCGGTCGGTTTCGGCGGTGCTTTCGGACGCCTGTTCGGCGAGCCGGTCGCGTTCGGCCGCGATTTCGGAGATCCGCGCAGCGAGCCGGTCGGTTTCGGCCGTGCTTTCGGACGCTTGCTCGGTGAGGCGGTCGCGTTCGGCCGCGACGGTGTCCAGCCGCTCGGTCAGATCGTCGCGCTCGCGCTCGGCGGTTGCTGCGCGCTCTGTCAGCACGGCGCGCTCGCGCTCGGCGGTCGCGGCGCGCTCGGTCAGATCGTCGCGGTCGCGCTCGGCGGCCGCGAGGCGGGCCGTTTGATCGTCGCGCTCGCGTTCGACTGCGGCGATCTTGTGGGTCCGGTCGTCGCGCTCGCGCTGGACGACCGCGATGCGCTGCTCGAGCGCGTCGCGCTCGGCCTCGAGCTCCGCGATTCGCTCGGCGACGCTGCCGCGGTCGCGCTCCAGCTCGGCCGCTCGGGCGGACGCCTCCTCGCCTGCCTGCTGCGCTTCGGCTAGGTGGGCGGAGAGCGCCTCCGTCTCCTCCGCATGCCGGGAGGCGAGCTGATCGCGGTCGCGCTCGAGCTGCGCGACCTGCTCGGCGAGCGCTTCGCGCTCGTCGCCGATCTGCGAGAGCCGTGTGGCGAGGCCGTCTCGCTCCGCGGCGACCTCCTCCAGGCGCGTCCTCGAAGTCTCGTCCCGCGCGGCGGCGGCAGCGCGCTGGGACTCCAGCTGCGCGATGCGCGCGTCCGCGGCGCGCGCCCACTCGGCCGCCGCCGTGAGCTCGGTCGCGAGTGCTTCACCGCGCGCCGCCTCGGCGGCGACTTCCGACTGCAGGCGCTCGGCGCGCTCGGCCGCCTCAGCGACTCCCGCCTCCGCGGTCTCCGCGCGCGCGGTCGCCTCGGCGAGCTGCACCTCGAGCGCCTCGCGCCCGTCCGCGGCCTCGGCGAGCTGCGCCTCCAGCGCCGCGCCCCCGTCGGCGGTCTCCGCTAGCTGCGCCTCGAGGGCCTCACGTCCCCGGGCCGCCTCGGCGAGCTGCGCCTCGAGGGCCTCACGTCCCCGGGCCGCCTCGGCGAGCTGCGCCGCGAGCGCCTCGCCCCCGTCCGAGGCCTCGGCGAGCTGCGCCTCGATGGTCTCGCGACGTTCGGCGGCCTCGGCGAGCTGCGCTTCCAAAGTCTCGCGCCGCTCGGCGGCCTCGGCGAGCCGGTCTTCCAGGGCGCGGCGCCCGTCGGCCGCCTCGGCGAGCTGTCGCTCGAGGGCTGCGCGCTGCTCGACCGTCTCGGCGAGAGTCGACTCGGCGGCCGCCAGCCGCGCGCGCGTCTCGGAGAGCTCGCTGCCGAGCGGCTCGACTTTGTCCTCCGCCTCGGCCGCCCGGGCTTCGAGCGCGTGGATGTGGCCCACCCGGTCGGCGAGGGCCGCCTCGAGCTTGCCGATGCGCTCCGTCGCGGCCGCCGCCCGGGCCTCGGCGGCCTCCGCGCGCTCCGTCAGGTCCTCCACCCGCGCCTCCAGCCGCGCGACCTCCACGCGAAACGCGCGCAGCTCGGCGTGCGAGCGCTGCCGCCGCCGGTCGCCCGCGCGGCGGCGGTCCTCTCCGGCCGGCGGGCCTTCGTCGTCCTCGCGGCGCCGGTCCGGGGTGGCACGCCGTTCCCGCAGTCCCAAGTCGCCGGGGGCGGGCTCGGCCGGCGCGGGGAGCGGAACCGGGCCGCCCGGGCCCTCGAGCGAGAACGTCGTCTCCGGATCCTCTAGCAGCGCCGTAGGCGCGGCGTAGGAGGCGGACCAGTCCTCGCCGCCGGAGCGGATGCCGGCCTCCCGCGGATCCAGCGGTGGCAGCCGGTGCCGCTGCGGTCCCTCGGCGACGACCAGCGTGGGGGCGGCATGCGCGCCCTCGGGCAGCGTCCACCGTCCCCGTACCCGCAACAGCGCGTGCATCGGCGTGGCGGGTATCAGCTCGAAGCGCTCGAGCTCGAAGCTGGGCTGGTCTTGAATCATCGCGCCCGGATTTTCCGGTGCCTGACGATATCCTCCCAGGCGCATGCCGACCTGCCTGGTCACGGGCGGCGCGGGCTTCCTCGGGTCCCACCTCTGCGAGGAACTGCTGCGCCGCGGCAACCGCGTCATCTGCGTCGACAACCTGGAAACGGGTTCTTTGGCGAACATCGAGCACCTTCGGGACCCCACTTTCGTCCACCTGAACCTCGACATCATCGAGCCGTACTTCGTGGAGGACGATGTGGACTTCGTGTACCACCTGGCCTCACCGGCCTCCCCGATCGACTACCTCCGGCTCCCGCTGCACACGCTGAAGGTGGGCTCGCACGGCACGCATCACACGGTCGGGCTGGCCAAGCACAAGCGGGCGCGCTTCCTCCTGGCCTCCACGAGCGAGGTCTACGGGGACCCGCAGGTCCATCCCCAGCCGGAGTCCTACTGGGGCCACGTGAACCCGATCGGCCCGCGCGGGGTCTACGACGAGGCCAAGCGCTACGCCGAGGCGCTGACCATGGCCTACCACCGCCAGCAGGGCGTGGACACCGCGATCGTGCGGATCTTCAACACCTACGGCCCGCGCATGCGCCCCCACGACGGCCGCGCGATCCCCACCTTCCTGCGCCAGGCCCTGCAGGACCGCCCGCTGACCGTGTTCGGAGACGGGTCCCAGACGCGCTCCTTCTGCTACGTCGACGATCTGGTCCGGGGACTCATCCTGCTGGCCGAGTCCGGCTACCACGCCCCGGTGAACATCGGAAATCCCAAGGAATTCACGCTCCTCGAGCTGGCCAACGAGGTCATCGAGGTGACGGGCTCGCGCTCGGAGATCGTCTTCGAGGCGCTCCCGCGCGACGACCCGCAAGTCCGCCAGCCGGACATCTCGCTGGCCCGCGAGGTGCTGGGCTGGGAACCCGAGATCGACCTCCGCGAGGGCCTGCGCCGTACGATTGAGGCGTCGGGCATCGAGGAGCTGGTCGGAGCGGGGCCGTAGAGGGTTCGCGCACGCGGCCTTCGCGGCGGGGATCCCGGGGTGGAAAACCGCTACTTAGCAGCGTGGACGACCGTTTCAGCAAAGCCATGGCCGACGGAGGGGTGACAGTGGAGGACCAGGCGACCGCGCATCCGCGGGCGCCCGCGCGCACCGTTCGGCTCCCCGAACGCGACGTGCGCCGCAAGCGCCCGCCGGCCTTCTCCTTCCTGCTGCGGATGGAGACTGCCCGGCGCCTGGCGCGCATCGCGTCGCTGCTGGTCATCGACTTCGTCGGCGTCTACGCGGCGATCCTGACCGCGCTGGTGATCAAGGCCGCCGTACGCGACGAGCTGGACTGGGGCACGGTCCTGCACGAGACGCGCCGGACGGTCGCCTTCGCCTACCTGGTGACCGTGCTGCTGTTCGCGCGCTCGAGCCTGTACGCCAACCGCGCCGAGCGCCCCGGCCTCTCCCGGATCGTCGCCTCGCTGTTCCAGGTGATGCTCGCCGCGGTCGTGTTCGCGGTGGCCAGCGGCCAGCGCTTCAACAGCTACTACATCTTCTACGGCTCGCTGTTCTTCGCGACCGTCTACGTCGGCTCGCTGCGCTTCGGCTACGAGAAGGTCACTGGCGTGCTGCTGCGCGCGGCCGGCTATCACCGCCGCGCCGTCCTCGTGGGCACGGGCAAGCACATCGAGGCGGTCGCGCATGCGCTGACGGACTCCCATCAGCGCCTGGAGCTGGTCGGCTACATCTCGCTGAACCCACGGCCGGACAACGGGCTGACGTCCCTGGGGCCGCTGGACGAGCTGCCCGAGATCCTGGAGCGTCACCGCGTCGACGAGGTGATCATCGCCGACCCCGACTTCCCCCAGGAGCAGGCCGTGTCGCTGGTCGACGAGTCCCACCAGCGCGGCGTGACCGTGCGCGTCGCCCCCTCGACCATGGAGATCCTCACGCACCGCGCGGAGCTGGTCCCCGGCCAGTCCGTGCCGCTGTTCGAGCTGCGCCCGCCGGTCTTCGAGGGCATCGACTACGCCGTCAAGCGGACGTTCGACGTGGTCTGCGCCTCGCTCGCCCTGCTGGTGCTCAGTCCCCTGCTGATCGTCATCGCCGCCGCGGTCAAGCTGACCTCGCGCGGTCCGCTGATCTTCCGCTCGCGCCGGCCCGGGATCGGCGGGCGGCCGTTCGACTGCCTGAAGTTCCGCACGATGCGCACGGGCGCCGACGCCATGCAGGACGAGCTGGAGGAGATGAACGAGGCCGACGGGCCCCTGTTCAAGATCCGCCGCGATCCGCGCCTGACCGCCGTCGGAAGCATCCTGCGGCGCTTCTCCCTCGACGAGCTGCCCCAGCTGATCAACGTGCTGCGCGGGGAGATGTCGATCGTGGGCCCGCGGCCGCTGCCCCAGCGCGACTTCGACCGCCTCGCGGACTGGCACAAGAAGCGCTACCTCGTGCTGCCGGGGATCACGGGGCTGTGGCAGGTCTCCGGGCGCTCGGAGCTGGACTTCGACGACCTCGTGCGCCTGGACTTCCTCTACCTGGAGCGCTGGTCGGTCTTCCTGGACCTGACGATCATCCTCAAGACGATCCCCGCCGTGCTCAAGGGCGAGGGCGCGTTCTAGACGAGTACCTGGGGCAGCTCGCCGCGCGCCTGGCCTCGGTGCTGGGCGACGAGCTGCTGGGCGTCACGCTGACGGGCTCGCTGGCGCTGGACGCCTACGAGCCCGGACGCAGCGACATCGACGTGATCGCGGTGGTGTCGGCGCCGCTGGAGCGTGAGCGCGCCGAGGCGATCGTGCAGGCGACCTCCCACCGCACGCTGCCGTGCCCCGCGAAGCTGCTGGAGCTCGTGGTGCTGCGCCGCGGTGGCCCGCCGTTCGAGCTGAACCTCAATATCGGGGCGGGGATCCCCGACCACGTCGGTCTGCACCCGTACGCCGAACCGCTGTTCTGGTTTCCGATCGACGTGGCGATCGCGCGCGCCCGTGGGCGCGCGCTGCTCGGGCCGCCGCCGCGCGAGCTGCTCGACGAGCCCCCGCGCGAGACGGTGCGCCAGGCGCTGCTGGAGTCGCTGGACTGGCACGCCGAGCACGAGCCGACCGACCCGAATGCGATCCTCAACGCCTGCCGCGGCTGGCGCTGGGCGCGCACCGGCCGGTGGACGTCGAAGCGCCGGGCCGGGGAATGGGCGCGCACGCGCATGGCCGACCCCGCCGCGGTCGACGCGGCGCTCGCGGCCCGCGACGCCGGCCGCCAGCTCGATCGCGACGTGGTCGCCGAGTTCCTGGCGGCCGCCCGCGCGGCGATCGCCGCGGCCCGGTAGATCCCGCCCAGCGGTCCTCGCGGGACGGTTCCCCTGGGATCATCCCGGCGTGCGCTACCGCTACCTGTTCGAGCAGATGGTGCGCCGGGAGCTGCGCCAGAAGTACAAGGGGTCGGCCCTGGGCGTGGTCTGGTACGTCGTCAACCCGCTGGTGCTGATGGGCGCCTACGCCCTGATGTTCGGCGTGCTGCTGGACGCGGTGGACGTGGAGGACTACCCGCTGTTCTTGATCGTCGGGCTGATCGTGTGGGTGTTCTTCTCGCAGTCGCTGCTGACGGCGGCCACGTCGCTGCCCGAGCAGGCGTCGCTGGTCGGCAAGGTGCGGTTCCCGCGCGAGACCGTCCCGGCGTCCGTGGTGGCGGTCCAGCTCGTGACGTTCCTGGTGCTGCTCCTGCTCGTGACGCCCGTGATGGTCGCCGTGCGCGGGACGCTGGAGCCCGAGCTGCTGCTGCTCGTGCCGCTGGTCGTGTGCCTGTTCGCCTTCACGCTGGGCCTCGCACTGGCGGTCTCCGTCCTGCACGCCTACTACCGCGATGTGCAGCCCATCCTCGCCGCCGCGCTGCTGCCGTGGTTCTTCCTCACGCCGATCTTCTTCCGCGTCCAGGAGCTGCCCGGGATCGACGGCCGCGAGTGGGCGGAGATCCTGCTGCGCTGGGTGAACCCGGTCGCGCCGTTCGTGGAGGCGGTGCGCGAGGTGCTCTACGCCGGAGCGCTGCCGGACGCGGGGATCCTGCTCTACGTGTTCGTCGCCTCGGTCGCGGCGCTGCTGGCCGGGTGGACGCTGTTCCGGCGCCTGGAGCGCGAGCTGGCGGTGGTCCTGTGAGCGCGGTCCCCGGCGAGGTCCGCCTGGAGCACGCGTCGCGCTCCTTCAGCGTGCGCGCCGACCGCGGCACGACACTGAAGGAGCTCGTGCTGCGCCGCCGGGGGCGCGGCGCGCCGCCGGTGCGCGCGCTGGACGACGTGTCGCTGCACGTCGCGCCCGGCGAGACGTTGGGCATCGTGGGGCGCAACGGCGCCGGGAAGTCCTCCACGCTGCGCGTGCTGGCCGGGATCGTGCCGCTGCACTCCGGGCGCGCGGAGGTGGGCGGGCGCATCGTGTCGCTGCTGGAGCTGGGCGCCGGCTTCGGCAGGGAGTTCAGCGGCCGCGAGAACGTCGAGCTCAACGGCGCCCTGCACGGCCTGAGCCGCGAGCAGGTCGCCGCGCGGATGGACGACGTGCTGGCATTTTCGGAGCTGGGCGAGTTCGTGGACGCCCCGGTCAAGACGTATTCCGCCGGGATGCTCGTGCGCCTGGGCTTCGCGATCGCCGCCTACCTGGACGCCGACGTGCTGCTCATAGACGAGGTGCTGGCGGTGGGGGACGAGGGCTTCCAGCGCAAGTGCCTGCGCCGGATCTCCGAGCGCATCGCGGCCGGGACGACGCTCGTCCTGGTCTCCCACGACCCGGGCGCCATCGAGCGCGTCTGCGAGCGCGTCGTCGTGCTGGACGAGGGGCGCAAGGTGTTCGACGGGCCGGTGTCCGAGGGGCTGCTCGCCTACCACCGGCTGCTGGGGACCGAGCACGGCCGCGGCGAGTCCGTGCGCGCCGGTCCGACCGCGGTGACCGACGTGGAGCTGCTCGACGAGACCGGGCGCGCGCGCAACGTGTTCCGACCGGGAGAGCCGCTGCGCGTCGCCCTGCGGCTGGCCCGGCCCGCGCCCGAGCGCCTCACCCTGGAGGTCCGCGACGCCGGCGAGCGCCCGGTCTTCCGCACCGAGACGGCGCCGCCGGGCGAGGCCGTGGTGTTCGAGGTCGAGCGGCTGGCCCTGCTGGGCGGCGACTACGACCTGGTGGTGGGCGACCGCGTGGTGCGCTTCAGCGTGGCCGACGAGCCCGGCGGCGAGGGCGTGGTGGACCTGCGCGGGACGTGGCGTGCGGCGGAGCGCGCCGAGGTGGGATGACCGCGGAGCCGCGCACTCCGGAGGAGGCTGCCGCCGAGGCGCGCCGGCGGGCCGCCGAGCGCGAGTACCCCGTCGATCCCGCGCGCCTCGAGGCGCTGGGCGCCGACGAGCGCGGCGGCCTGTCGCGCCTGCAGGAGTGGGCGGCGATCGAGGTCTCGCCTGACGTCGTGCGCTCCACGCGGCGGGCGGGCGCGCCCATCACGCGCCTCAAGCGCTTCCTGGCGCGGATGCTGCTGCAGTACCACAACGAGGAGCACGCCCAGATCACCCGCTTCAACGTGCACCTGCTGGGCTACGTCGCCGCCCTGGAGGAGCGCGTGGCCGAACTCGAGCAGCGCCTGGAGCGCCGGGAGTGACGCCCCGGGTCGTCCAGCTCCTCTCGGGAGCCGGGCCCTACGACGCCATCACGAACCAGGCGCTGGCCTGGCAGCGCATGCTCGCGTCCGACGGAATCGAGGGGGAGGTGATGGCCGCGCAGCTGGACCCGGTGCTCGACGGCGCGGTCCGCCGGATCGACGCCCTGGCGGCCCGCGCGCGTCCCGACGACCTGCTGGTCATCCACTACTCCGCCCACGCGCCGGCGCTGGAGCGCGCGCTCGAGCTGCCGGGCCGCAAGCTGCTCGTCTACCACAACATCACGCCGCCCCAGTACCTGTGGGAGCACGAGCCCTACGTGGCGATGATGTGCGCGCTGGGGCGCGAGCGGCTGGCCGGCTTCGCGGGCCGCGTGGACGCCGCCGTGGCGCCCTCGCAGTTCAGCGCGCGCGACCTGGAGGCGGCGGGGTTCCACGGCGTGCGCGTGGACCGGCGGCTGTACGAGTTCGACCGCGCGCGACTGGTTCCGGGCGCCGACCGCCCCGACCGGCACTCCGGACCCACGGTCGTTTTCGTGGGCCGCCTGTCGCACAACAAGCGCCAGGACCGCCTCGTGAAGGCGTTCGCGCTCTACCAGGCCGCCCACGAGCCGGACGCGCGGCTGGTCCTGCCGGGCAGCCCGGGCAGCGGCACGTACGGCGCGTACCTGGTTCGGCTGGCCGAGGAGGCGGGGGCGCGCAACGTCGAGCTGCCGGGCGCCCTGCCCCAGGAGCGCCTGAACGCGATCTACGCGGGCGCGGACGCCTTCGTGTGCCTGTCCGAGCACGAGGGCTTCTGCATCCCGCTGCTGGAGGCGCTGCACTTCGGCCTGCCGGTGATCGCGCGCAGGGCCGCCGCGGTGCCGGAGGTACTCGGCGACGCGGGCGTCCTGCTGGACGATCCGGATTTGGGCACCGTGGCGGAGGCCATGGACCTGTGTGTGCGCGGCCCGGTCTTGCGGACCGAGCTGCGCGAGCGGGGAGAGCGGCGCTTGGCCGAGTTCACGCCGGAGCGCACGCATGAAGCGGTGCGGGCGCTCGTGCGTGCGTAACGAAAGCGTCCTCTCAGGACGCTTTCGTGCAGGTCAGACGATGTTGACCTCGGTTATGGAGTCGATCATGCGGCGGGAGCACACGTCGGGGCCGGGCGCGGGGCGCAGGCGCCAGAGCGTGAACTGCGAGCTCGTGCGCACGGGGGGACCGGTCGCGTCTCGGGGGCGGCGGCCCGCGAACGCGATCGCGTAGTCGGCGCGGCGGCTCTGCGGGGGGTAGGGGAAGAAGCCGATCAGCGGGCTCGAGGCGCACACGCGGCGGTCGGAGAGCATGTACCAGGACCACAGCTGGTGGCCGCCGGGCGGGAGGTCGGTGCGCACGGTGGCGCCCGCGGGCAAGGCGCGGGACCAGTCGCGCAGCGCGAGCACGTCGCGCGACGCGTAGACGTGCGTGTCCAGGAGCTCGCGCCGCGTGTTGACCGCCAATCCGATCGCGAAGGCGGCCAGCGCCACCGCCCCGGGCACCGCCAGACCGCGCGCCCGGCGCCGGATCAGCTCGAGCAGGCCGAGCACGACCAGCATCGTCCCCAGCGGCCCGACGAACCCCATCGTCTTGAAGTAGAAGAGCTCGGCCTGCGTGCGGTGGCGGAAGTAGATCCCGAAGGCGAGGCCCGCGGCCACGGTGACGGCGAGCGGCACGCCCACGTCGCGCGGCGCCCGTGACAGCGCGTACGCGGCCGCCGCCCCCGCGGCGAGCAGCATGAGCACGACCAGCGCCGTCCCGCCCGGCGCCGGCAGCCCGAACGCCCGGTGGAACGGGACGTGCAGCAGCGCGCTGCCGCTCCAGGCCGACAGGTCGCCCCAGGGCGACAGCGCGACCGCGGCCGAGGCGCTCTTCTCCACGATCCCGCGGACCAGCACGGCCAGCAGCGCCAGGCCGGTCAGGGCGCCGAGCGCCACGCCGCGCGACGGGCGGCGCCATGGGAGCCGGTGGCGCTCGCGCCACGCCCCCACCGCGAGGAAGAGCAGCGGGAACGGCAGCATCAGCGGATAGGCGAAGGCGCCGATCGCCCCGAACAGGGCGAGCAGCCCCAGCGAGCGGCGGTCCGGCCGGCGCAGGAAGACGATCCCCGCCACCAGCACGAAGGGCAGCGCGAACAGCGCCCACAGCTGGTTGTAGAAGGGATGGTCGGCGACGTGGACGGGCAGGCGCGAGAGCCCGACCGCCGCCATCGCGCCCAGCGCGGCGGCGGGCGGCGCGCGCATCCCGACCCGCGCGAGCAGGAAGAAGCCCAGGGCAGCCAGCGCCAGCATCGCCGCCGCCACGAAGGGGAAGGTCGCGACCGCGTCCAGCCCGCTGAGCTCCGACACCGCGGCCAGCGGATAGAAGATCGGGTACTTCGAGCGCCACACCAGCGGGATGCGGTCCACCGGCAGCTCGGCCCGCACGGCCCCCGGCGGCGCCTCCTTGACCAGCTCCGCGCTGCCCACCGCGAGCACCACGTCCCCGTTCTGGCCCACCACCGTGCCGAACCCCGTGCGCCAGACCGGAGACAGAGCGACGACCGCGACCACGACCGCGACGAACAGCGGCCAGCCGAAACGCGCGCCGAGATCCCCCGACCGGCCGGGACCCCCACCCCTGAATGCCCAGCCGGAAGCGTTGGACCCGGCACGCCGCACGACAGCGACCCCGGCCACGGCCCCCGCCGCCAGCACCAACACCAGCCCCACCGTGAAGGGCACGTGAGCGATCCCCAGCGCGGCCAGCGCGATCGCCGACACGGCGGCCCCCACCGGCAAGGCCAAAACCGGCGCCCACGGGCGCAGCTCCGCCGGCGCGAGCAGGCGCGCCGGCGCGAATCCGGCCACGAAGTACAGGAAGACCAGCGCCGCACCCGCCCGCAGCGCGTCGCCCACCGCGCGCGAGAGCCCGGCGGAGAACTCCCAGTGCTCCCATGCCGCCAGCGCCAGCGCGCCCGCGGCGGCCAGCAGCAGCGACCGCCGGCGCGTCACCCGTCGTGGCCGTGCGCGTGCTGGCGCTCGGTCATGACCCGCGACAGGAACTTCGGGTTGCCCAGCAGGTAGCGGCGCCACATGCGATGCGGCTCGATGGCCAGGCGCCAGATCCACTCCAGCCCGTTGTCCGCCAGCCAGCGCGGGGCGCGCGGGACCCGCCCGGCGATGTAGTCGAGCAGCGCGCCCACCGTCCACAGCACGTCGGTGTCCAGGCGGTCCGCGTAGCGCTGGATCCACAGCTCCTGCTTCGGGGTGCCCATGCCGACCAGCACGATGTCCGGGCGCCGCGCGTTGATGTCCTCGATCACGCGCTCGTTGTGCGGCGACTCCAGGTCGAAGTAGCCGTGGTGGGTGCCGGCGATGTTCAGGTCGGGATACCAGCGGCGCAGCCGCTCGGCGGCGTCGCGGGCCACCGGCGGGTCGGAGCCCAGCAGGTACAGCGAGCTGCCCGCCACCTCGCACATCGCGGCCAGCCCCCACACCCAGTCGGCGCCCGTCATCCGGTGGGGGACCGGGACCTCCAGCACCCGCGCGGCCAGGCGCACGCCGTAGCCGTCGCAGTAGACGAGGTCGGCCCCCTCCAGCGCCCGGCGCAGCTCGGGGAGCGCGCGCGACTCGTTGACCACGTGCGCGTTGACATACATCACGCGATGCGGCGACCCGCTGCCCACCCAGGAGGCGATCGTGCGCAGCATGTCGGCGGGCTGCGCCAGCTCGATCGGGATGTCGAAGATGCGCGAGGCCACGCGCCCGTTCCCGTCCAGCGCGGTCAGCGCCGGGCGGCCGGCTCCAGGCGTCGCCGAGGCGACGGCGTGCTGGGACGAGCGAGCCATTCCGGTACAGATCATAGGCTCCCTCTCCGTGCCCCTCGTCGCCTTCGACGCCCGCGACGCCCACGTGGCGATGCCGCACGGCTCCGGGATCTACGCCCGCCGGCTGTCCGAGGCGCTGCGGGCGCGCGCCGCCTTCGAGTACTGGTGGGTGGAGCGCGGCGGGGCCGGCCCGGAGCTGTGGTTCGAGCAGTTCGCGCTCCCGCGGCTGCTGCGCAGCCGGGGCGCGCGGCTCGTCCACACGCCCAACTGCTTCCTGCCGCTGCGCCGGCCGTGCCCGGGGATCGTGACCGTGCACGACCTCGCCTTCCACGACCACCCGCGCGACTTCACGCGGCGCACCGGATGGAAGTACCGGACGTTCACCCCCCGCGCCGTGAACTCGGCCCAGCGCGTGATCTGCGTCTCGGAGTTCACCCGGCGCGACGTGTGCGAGCGCTACGGCGCGGACGAGGCGCGCACGCGCGTGATCCCGCTCGCTCCCGCGCTGCCGGAGGGCGGCCTGCCGCCGCCTGCGGGTCCCTACCTGCTGTCGGTGGGGGACCTGCGGCCGAAGAAGAACCTGCGCGTGCTGGTCCGCGCCTGGCGGTCGCTGCGCGCCGAGGGCCTGCCGCACCGGCTGGTCCTGGCGGGGCGCGACTTCGGCGAGGGGCCGGCGCTGCGCGCGCTGGCGGGCGGCGAGCCGCTGGAGCTGCCGGGTTTCGTGGACGACGCGCACGTCGACGCCCTCCTGCGCGGCGCGGACCTGCTGGTGCACCCGGGCCTGTACGAGGGCTTCGGCCTGATCGTCGTGGAGGCGATGGCGCGCGGCTGCCCGGTCGCGCTGGCGCGGGCCGGGGCGCTGCCGCAGACCGGCGGCGAGGCGGCCGAGTACTTCGCGCCGGGCGACCCCGAAGCCGCCGCCGCGGCGATCGGGCGGGCGCTGGAGCGGCGCGCCGAGCTGGCCGCCGCCGGGCAGGCCCGGGCAGCCATGCTCTCGTGGGACGAGACGGCACGCATGACCGAGGAGGTGTACGCAGAGCTGCTGTGAGGGTCTCCTTCTTCATCCTCTCCACCGACGAGGGCGCCCTGCTGCGCCACTCGCTGGCCGCCGCGGCGGCGGAGGAGCCCGACGAGCTGGTGCTGGTCGACAACGCCTCGCGCGACGAGACCGGCGACCTGGGGCGCGCGCACGCCACCCGCGTGGTCCGCCTGGAGCGCCGCGCCTCCTACTGCGACGCGATGAACGCGGGGATCGCCGCCTGCTCGGGCGACGCGATCGCGCTGCTGCAGGCCGACACGTTCGTGGCGCCCGGCTACCGCGACGCGGCGCTGCGCGCGCTGGAGGACCGCGGCGGCGGGGCGGTGGCCCCGCGGCTGGTCCGGGCCACCGGCCCGGGCCGGCCCACGGACGAGCTCGACACGGCGGGGATGGTGGTCGACCGCCGGCGCAAGAACGGCCTGGTGGGCCACGGCACGCCGGCGGACGCCTGGACCGCGCGGACCGAGGTGTTCGGCGCGGACGGCGCCGCCGCTCTGTACCGGCGCGGGGCGCTGCTCGACGGCGCCGTCGGGACCGAGGTCTTCGACCCTGCGCTGGAGCGCTGGGCGTCGGACGCCGACGTCGCCTGGCGCGCGCGGGTGATGGGGTGGCGGGCCGTCTACGAGCCCGACGCGCTCGTGCACCACATCCGCACGTACTCCCCCTCCACGCGGGACACGATGAGCGCCGAGTCGCGCCGCATGCAGTTCCGCAACCGCTACCTGATGATGGCCAAGAACGACTCGTGGCGCGAGATCCGCCGTGACCTGCATCGGATCGCGCTCTACGAGATCCTCGCGCTGGGCCACGCGCTGCTGCGCGAGCGCGACCTGCTGCCCGCGTACGGCGAGGCGCGGCGGCTCCTGCCCGGCGCCCGCGCGCGGCGCCGCCACGTGCAGGCGCGCCGGCGCGTGGACCGGGTCCCCTTCGGGCTGGCCGCCCGGCCCGTATCCTGAACCCGGTGAACCCGGCACGATCGGACGCCTACGACGTGCTGGTCGTGGGAGCGGGCTTCGCGGGCGCGATCATGGCCGAGCGCGCCGCCTCCCAGCTCGGCCGGCGCGTCCTCGTGGTGGATCGCCGCCCCTACGTGGGCGGCAACGCGCATGATCGCCTCGACGAGGCGGGCATCCGCGTGCACGACCACGGCCCGCACCTGTTCCACACCAACGCGCAGCACGTCGTCGAGTATCTGTCGCGGTTCACGGACTGGCGGCCCTACGAGCATCGCGTCCTGGCCGCGGTGGACGGCAAGCTCGTGCCGATCCCCATCAACCTCGACACGGTCAACCGGCTCTACGGCCTCGACCTCGACGCGCAGGGGATGGAGGCGTGGCTGGCGCAGCGGGCCGAGCCGGTGGCCGAGACGCGCACCAGTGAGGACGTCGTGGTCGGCCGGGTGGGGCGCGAGCTGTACGAGAAGTTCTTCCGCGGCTACACGCGCAAGCTGTGGGCGCGCGACCCGTCCGAGCTCGCCGCGTCGGTGGCCGGGCGCATCCCCACCCGCACGAACCGCGACGACCGCTACTTCACCGACTCCCACCAGGCCCTGCCCGCTGACGGCTACACCCCGATGTTCGAGCGCATGCTCGACCACCCGCTGATCGACGTGGCGCTGTCCACGCACTTCGACGACGTGCGCGGCGCGCTGCGCTGGGGCCACCTCGTCTGGACGGGGCCGATCGACGACTTCTACGACCGCCGCTACGGCCCGCTGCCCTACCGCTCGCTGCGCTTCGAGTGGGAGACCGTCCCCACGCCGGGCGGCGCGCTGCTGCAGCCGGTCGCGCAGGTGAACGTCCCCGACGAGTCGATCCCCTACACGCGCACCGTGGAGTACCGCCACATCTCCGGCCAGGACGCCGAGGTCTCCACGATCACCCGCGAGTATCCGAGCGACGAGGGCGACCCCTTCTATCCCGTGCCGGCGCCGGAGAACCGCGAGCTCTACCACCGCTACGCCGCGCTGGCCGAGGCCGACCCCGACGTGACGTTCGTGGGCCGTTTGGCCCGCTACCAGTACCTGAACATGGACCAGGTGACCGCCCAGGCGCTGGTCACCTTCGAGCGCGTGCGCGCGCGCCTGGCGCAGGCTCACGCGGGCGCGGCCGGGCCTTTCCACCCGACGGCGCGCTCGTAGGTCTCCCAGGTCGCGCGGGCCGCGTCGGCCCAGGTCCACGGCGGCGGCGCCGGCGCCGGCCGCGTCGCGGCCTCGGCCGCCGCCAGCAGCCCCGCCATGTCGCCCGGCTCGACGAACGTGGCGCGATCGCCCAGGACCTCGCGCACCGCGGGCACGTCCGTGGCGGCCACCGGGGTGCCGCAGGCCAGCGCCTCCACGGGCGGTAGCCCGAACCCCTCGTCGTCGCTGGGCAGGACGAGCGCGTGGGCGGCGGTGTAGATCGCGGCGAGGTCCGCGTCGGACACGTGGCCGGTGAGATGCACGCCGGGCAGCTCGGCCGCCCAGCGCCGGTGGCGCCCGACGAGCACCAGCGGCAGCCGGCGGGGCGCGGCGGCCAGCGCGGCCACGCGCTTGCGCGGGTCCGGATGCTCCAGGCCGCCGACCCACAGCAGGTAGTCGTCCGGCAGCTCGAAGCGGGCGCGCACCTCGGCGACCGCCTCCGGGGACGCCGGGCGCAGGACGGGCGCCGCCGCCTCGGCGATCACGTCGATGCGCTCGCGCGGGAAGCCGAGCAGCGCCTCGGCGTCCTGCGCCACGACGTTCGTGGGGACGACCAGCCGCGCGGCGCGGCGCACGGCCAGGTAGAGCATGCGGAACTTCAGGCCGGTGCGCAGGTACTCGCCGCGGCGCTTGAGCGGCACGAGGTCGTGCAGCGTCACCACCATCGGGCACGGCGAGCGCAGGAGCGCGCCGTCGATCCACGGGGAGTGGAAGACGTCCACCCGCCGCGGGCGATGGGTCTCCACGAGCGTGCGGCCCGCGGGGGCCGTCTCCTCGAGGGCCTCGCGCAGGGAGCGCACGTAGCGCCCGATCCCGCGCGCGTCGCGCGCGCCGCGGGCGTCGAAGCCGACCTTCATCCCACCAGCTCCTCGAAGCGGTCCGCGTAGGCCGCCGTATGGAAGCGCCTCACCGAGGCGCGGGCGGGGGCGCTCATCTCCGCGCGCGCCGCCAGGACGGCGAGGATCGCGCCGGCCAGCGCGTCGGGGTCGCCCGGATCGACCAGTCGGCCGGTCACGCCGTCCTCCACCACCTCGGCGAGTCCGCCCACCCGCGTCGCGACGACCGGCGTGCCGACCGCCATCGCCTCGGCCAGGACGGTCCCGAAGGGCTCCTGGCGCGAGGGCAGCACGAGCACGTCGAGGTGGCGCATCAGCCCCGGGGCGTTGTCCATCCAGCCGTGGCGCTCCACGCCGGCGGCGCGCGCCGCGTGCTCGACGGCCTCCAGGTAGTCCGGGTCGCCGTCGTAGGGGTCGTCGCCCACCATCACCACGCGCACGTCGGGCACCCGCGCGCGCAGCGCCGGCACCGCCCGCACCAGGTCCAGCGGCGCCTTGCGCGGCTCGATGCGCCCGACGAAGCCCACGACCGGACCGCCCGCCCCCCACGGCGGGTCGGCCGGCGGCGGATCGGGATCCACGGGGGCGTAGACGACGTGCGCGGGCAGCGGCACGAGGCTGTCGGCGACCGCCTGGGATGCCGCCAGCACCACGTCGGCGCCGCGCCACATCCGCGGGACCCGCGCGACCACATCGTGGACCGAGAGGACCTTGCGGGCGCGCAGCCCTCGCAGCGCCGGCAGCGCGCGCCCGCACACGGTGCCGTTCAGCAGCACGACGTCGGCGCGCCGCGACAGCGCACGCGCGCGCGGCCATGACCGGACCGCGGGAGCGCCGGCTCCGCGGTCCAGGCCGCCGAGGTCGAGCACCTCGGTCGCGTGGCCCTGGGCGGCCGCGGCGTCGAGCACGCCGCCCGGGCCGCGCGCGGCGACGGTCACCGTCCAGGCTCGGCCGGCCAGCTCCCGCAGCAGGCGCAGCATCGTCGTCTCCGCCCCGCCCGGCTGGGCGACTGGGGCGACGGCCAGGATCCGTGCCATGGGGCGCGACGATACCCACGCGGGGCGGTCCGGCCCGGCACACTTGCGCGAGTGCAGGCCAGCGTGGTGATCCGGGCGCGGGACGAGGCGGCGGCGATCGGCCGCACGCTGGACCTGCTGGCCGCGCAGTCGGCGCGGCACGAGGTCCTGGTGGTGGACTCCGGCTCGCGCGACGCGACCGCCGTCATCGCGCGCGACCGCGGCGCGCGGGTGCTGGAGCTGGCGCCGGAGCGCTTCACCTTCGGGCGCGCGCTGAACCTTGGCGCCGCGCAGGCCTCCGCGCCCGTGGTCGTGGCGCTCTCCGCCCACGCTTTCCCACCCGACGCGCAATGGCTCGCCCGGGTGGTGGCGCGCTTCGAGGATCCCGCGGTGGCGTGCGCGTACGGGGAGACCCGCGGCGAGGACGGCCGGCCCCTGCGCGCCCCGGTGCGCCAGGACGCCGCCATGCTCGCGCGCAACCCGCTGTGGGGGTACTCCAACGCCGCCGGCGCCTTCCGGGCCGGCCTGTGGCGCGAGCGGCCCTTCCGCGAGGACCTTCCCGGCACCGAGGACCGCGAGTGGTCGCGCTGGGCGCTGTCGCGCGGGCACGTCTGCCTGCTCGACCCGGAGCTCGCCGTGGAGCACGACCACAGCCGCGACGGCCTGCGCGACTGCTTCCGCCGCTACGAGCGCGAGGCGCGCGGGTTCGCGATGTTCCTCGAGGACCTGCCGCCCTACGGGGTCCGCGAGGCGCTCGCGGAGTGGTGGGGCGACCAGGGCTGGCACCGCTCGCGCGCGCGGGCCCGGCTGGACCCGCGGCGGATGGCCAGGCTCGCCGGGAAGTGGGCCGGGAGGCGGGGATGAGGGAGTGGTACGAGGAGATCTGGCGCGAGCTGCCGCGCGATCTGGAGCCGGAGGCCGCCGCGCCCCGGCGGGCGTTCCTGATGGAGGGCGTGCGTCCGGGCGACCGCGTGCTCGACGTGGGCTGCGGGGACGGGTACTTCACCGCGGTGCTCGCTGAGATCGGCGCGCGCCCGGTCGGGGCGGACGTGGCCGAGGCGGCGCTGGAGCGAGCCCGGGAGCGCCATGCGGAGGGCGACTACGTCCGCATTCTCCCCCACGGGCCGTGGCCCTTCGGCGACGCGGCGTTCGACGTCGTATGGGCCGGCGAGGTGCTCGAGCACGTCGCGGACACCGAGCGGTGGCTCAACGAGGCCCGGCGGGTATTGCGGCCCGGCGGCACGCTGCTGATCACGACGCCGAACGTGGGCGCGCTGCGCCGCCTGCGCGCCGCCCCCGATCCACGCGGACAGCATCTGCGCTTCTACACGCGCCGGTCGCTGCGAGAGCTCCTGCACGACATGGGCTTCACCGAAATCGGCGTCCAAGCGAGCCACGGAACGCTCATGGCGACCGCCACCCGATGAGAATTGGGGACGTGCCGCAAGAAACGACGATAGGTTGGACGGAACTTACGGCACGTCGATGAGGGTGCTCGTCGACACCACGTATGCGCGGCGCGGGCCCACGGGCACCGGCGTGTACCTGGAGCGGCTGGTGTCGGCGCTGCGGGAGCTCGGCGTCGACGTCGTCGAGGTGGCCAACGAGCGGCGCCGACCGCCCGCGGGCGGCGGGCCGGGCTCGTGGCGCAACGCCGCCGTCGATCGCTGGTGGAGCGGCGTGGAGCTGCCCCGAAGGGCCCGGGCCGCGAAGGCGGACGTGCTGCACCACGCGCTGCCGGACAGTTCCCCCGGCGCGATCCCGCAGGTCGTGACCGTCCACGACCTGGCCTTCGAGCGGCTGCCGGAGGCGTTCGACCCCCGCTTCCGCGCGTTCGCACGCCGCGCCCATCGCCGGGCCGCGCGCCGGGCCGCCGCCGTCGTGTGCCCCTCGCGCACGACGGCGATGGACGTGGCGGCGCTGTGGGGCGTCGCCTGGGAGCGGATCGTCGTCGCGCCGCACGGCCCGGGCCAGGAGCCGGCGCCGCGCCCGGACCCGCCGCCCGCCGAGGAGCACTTCCTCTACGTGGGCGACGCGGAGCCGCGCAAGAACCTGGGAATCCTGCTGGCCGCCTACGCGCAATATCGCGCGGAGGGGGGCGGGATCCCCCTGGTGCTCGCGGGAACCGCGCAGGCCCACGCCGACGGCGTCCGCGCCGAGGGACGGGTCGATTCCGAGCGCCTGGCCGGCCTCTACGCCCGCGCGCTCGCCCTCGTCCACCCGGCCCTGCACGAGGGCTTCGGCCTGACGCCGCTGGAGGCGATGCACGCCGGGGTGCCGGTGCTCGCGGCCCGCTCGCCCGGGGTCACGGAGACTTGCGGCGACGCCGCCGCCTACTTCGATCCGCGCGCCGCGGACGCCCTCGCGCAGGAGCTGACGGCCCTCGCCGCGGACCCCGGCCGGCGCGCCGACCTGCGCGCGCGAGGGGCCCGGCGCGCGGCGGAACGCTCCTGGGCGGAGTCGGCGCGCCGGCATCTGGAGGCGTATACCGTGACTGGGCCATGAGGCTCGCGATCCTGGGCACGCGCGGGATCCCCGCGTCCTACAGCGGCTTCGAGACGGCGGCCGAGCAGCTGGCGGCCCGGCTGACCGATCGGGGGCACGAGGTGGTCGTCTACTGCCGGCCGCACGTCGTCGACCGCAGCCTCGACGAGTACCGGGGCGCCCGGCTGGTCCACCTGCCCACGGTGCGCAACAAGTACCTGGACACGTTCGTGCACACGTTTTTGTCCGCCGTGCACGCGGCGCGGCGCCTGAAGCCCGACGCCGCGCTGTTCTTCATCGCCGGCAACAGCCCGATGTGCCTGATCACGCGCGCCGCCGGGATACCCACGGTCATCAACGTGGACGGCCTGGACTCCGACCGGCGCAAGTGGCCGCGCCTGGCCAAGGCCTACCTGCGCGCCGCGGAGCGCACCGCGCCGCGCTGGGCCGACGAGGCGATCACCGACTCCCACGCCGTGGCCGAGGTGTTCGCACGCCGCTACCACGAGACGATCGGCGTGGTGCCCTACGGCGTGGAGGACCCCGGCTACGACGGCGACGGGACGCTGCGCCGGCTGGGGCTGGAGAAGGACCGCTACATCCTGTTCGTGGGGCGCCTGGAGCCCGAGAACAACCCGCACCTGCTCGTGGAGGCGTTCGCCAACCTCGACGAGGCCACCGCGCGCGGGATGAAGCTCGTCGTGGTCGGCGGCGCGCCGTACGCGGACGAGTACATCCGCAGCGTGATGCGGCGCGCCGACCCGCGCGTGATCTTCCCGGGCTACGTCTTCGGACGCGGCTACTGGGAGCTCCAGCGCCACGCCCACCTCTTCTGCGCGCCCACCGAGGTGGGAGGAACCCATCCGGTGATCCTCGAGGCGCTGGCCGCGGGCAACTGCGTGCTGGTCAACGACCACGCCCCCAACGCGGAGACGGTCGGCGACGCCGGCCTGTACTTCTCCGGCCGCGACGGCGTGCCGTCCCTCACCGCCCAGCTCCAGCGCCTGCTGCAGGACCCCGGCCTCGTCGCCTCCTACCGCGAACGCGCGCGCGAGCGCGCCAAGCGCTACTCCTGGGACGCCGTCGCCGACCAGTACGAGCAGCTCCTGCTCCAGGTCAGAGACCGCAACGGCCCCGGGCCCCTCCCCCCGGACCTCGTGGACGCGGACGCACAGGCCCACACCCCCGTGGGCGTCTAGCGGGTGATCGTCACCGGCGCGGGCCGGGACGTCATCAGCCCCGACGGGCCGCGCCAGGCGAGGCGGACGACGCCCGAGCGCGAGATGCGCACGCGGGTGTCGACGTAGTTGCGCAGGTTGCGCGTGGTGACGGTCTTGATCGTCCGCCAGCGGGCGCGGCGGGCGAAGGAGCGGTACTGGACCCGGACGCGCTGCGCGCTGCCGTTGGGGGCCGGCCGCGCCGCGCCCCACACCCGGAACGTCCCGGGGCGCTTGCGCCGGGCGCCGGGGATCCAGATCGGCATCCGGTAGGCGCCGAACGCCTGCTTGACGTCGCCGCCGCGCTCGACCAGCCCGGTCTGGAACGAGCTCCAGTACTGGTAGGAGTTCGAGGGGTACTGCGTGTAGGGCGGGGCATCCACGAGCAGGAACTGGTGGGCCGAGCGCACGCGCGGGTTCACGTACCCCATGTACTCGGCCTGGTTGATGTAGGTGGCCTGCAGGTACTGGGGGAAGCCGAACGGGTCCGGCGGCTTGCTCTGGTAGCCGAACTCGGTGTTGTAGATCGGCAGGCGGTTGCGCTGGCGGTAGCGCGCGAAGATCCGGCCCAGCGTTCCGGTCAGCCGGCGCAGGTCGGCCATCCCCACGTCGTCGGGATTCTTCGAACGCAGCCATGGCGGCGTGAGCAGCGAGTACGGGTGGTGGGCGAAGCCCGAGGACTGGAACAGGCCCGGATGCCGGCGCGGGAACTCCGAGACCTGGTTGGCGGTCGGGCACCCGAGCGCCTCCGCGGTGCGCCCCCGCAGCGGCCGCAGCCGCTTGTCCACGCAGTACAGCGCCCGGATGAAGCGCAGCGGGCGCATGTTGGCCTCGTCGTCGCGCTCGCCGCCGCCCTTGGGCGCGGTCTCGCCGACCAGGATCGTGTCGGCGCCGTGCCCCGTCTTGACCAGCGCATCGAAGGCGTTGTCCACCAGCGCGCGGTACTGGCGCGGCGACCACTCGTGCCGGTTGACGTACTGCGGCGACATGAACACGCGCTGGTTGGGCTCGTTGTAGATCGACCAGTAGGAGATGCGCGGCAGGACGGGCTCGGGGGCCTCGGCCGCGGTGGCCGGCTCGCTCTGGGAGGGCTGCAGCCCGCCGGGGCCGACCTCAACCGGCAGGGGGTTGGGGTTGCGCGGCGGGGGCGGCGGCGGGTACTGCTGGCCCGGCGGCGGCGCGTACGTTCCGCTGTAGCGCGTGGCGACGGCCCAGGTGAACAGGCCGAAGTCGCCCGGGGACGGGTTCACGATCCCGCCCTTGCCGCCCGAGGCCCAGTCCGGCGCGGGACCCCCGATGTTGAAGTTGATCTGGATGCCGCGGTCGTGGGCGAGCCGGACCAGGTCGTCGTAGCGCTTCCAGTTCTGGCGCGGGTAGGCCGCCGGGTCGGCCTGGCCGCCGCCGCTGAAGTCGGGCCGGCGCTCGGATTCCGGGTTCGGCGCGATCAGGCGCCAGTAGACCGACACGCGGACGCGGTCGACGCCCAGTCCCTGCAGCGTGTCGAGCGTGCGCGCGACCTGCGCACGCGGCGGGTAGACCAGCTCGGAGTCGTCCTGGAACATCGCCTCCTGGGTCGTGGAGGCGCCCGCCGGCGCGGCGGCGAGGAGGATTGCGGCCAGCGCGCCGGCCAGGACGGGGATCATGCGGCTCACTTACCCAGCTTGGACAACTCATCGAGCACAGGGTTGCGGTCGCGCCGCGAATTCGGCCGCACCGGGCGCCGCGGCAGCTTGCGGTAGGCGTCGAGGAACAGCGACTGCGCCGCGGGCGACTTGGGGTCGAGGAACAGCGCGGCCCGGGCCGACTGGAAGGCCACCGTGGGCTGGTTGAGCACGTTGAGCTGATAGGTGGCCAGCTGCGTCCAGCTCTCGGGATTGGCCGGCTGCAGGCGCACGGCGTCCTCCAGGGCGCGCTGGGCCTGATCCTTGCGGCCCGCCGCGTCCTCGACGGCCCCGAGGTCGAACAGCGGACGCAGCGCCAGCGGGTTGCGATCGCGGGCCGCCTGGGCCTGTACCGCGGCGTCGGCCGGGCGGCCCTCGCCCAGGGCGGCCAGCGCGGCGTCGCTCGCGCGCTCCGCGCGCAGCGGCTGCCAGACGGCCCACACGCTCGCCAGGGCGGTCGCGCTCAGCAGCGCCGCGGTGGCGAGCCGCGTCTGCAGCGGCCGCCCGCGCGGCGGGCCGGGCACGTCGAGGCGCCCGCGTCCGGCGACGTAGCCCGCGCACAGCAGCACGGTGGCGCCGACGGCGGGGACCAGCCACGTCCAGTCGATCAGGGAATGCGCCGCGAACGTGACGACGATGGCCAGCAGCGTGAGGATGGCCACGCGGTCGCCGTCGACGGGCCGCCGGGGCGCCGCCCGGTCGGCGGCGGCCATGAACGACTTCGGCATCCGCCGCACGGCGGCGGGCGCCTTCCGCAACCGCCGCCCGGCCGCGCTCAGCCCCGCCGGCAGCCGCCGGGGGTCCAGCGATGCCTCGCGCCGCGACCCCAGCGTGCGCACCGCCGCGAACCCGAGGGCGAGCGCGAACAGCAGCGAGAGCGCGACGCCGACCAGCCCCAGGTCGGCCGCCGTCTGCGGGACGTAGCCGTGCGCGCGCTGCACCTCGAGGGGGTCGTCGCGGTAGCGCTTGCGCGCGATCGCGTAGCCGCCGGCGCCCACGCCGAGGACCGGATGCGCCTCCCAGACCTGCGCCGCGTCGTCCCAGTAGGAGCCGCGCCGCGTCCCGATCGACTTCAGCCGCTCGGGCCCGTAGGTGGTCGAGGCCTTGGTGCGCGAGAAGAAGTTGTCCCATGCGCGGTCGATGCGCGCGCCCGGACCGCCCCCCGTCGCCGACAGCGCCACGGCCGCCACGACCAGCGCGGCCACCCCCGCGCCGAGCAGGCCCAGGCCGGCCTGCCGGCGGCGGCGCTCGGCCAGCGGCTTGCGGTCGCCGTAGCGGGCGATCGCCAGCCCGGCCGCGAACAGCACCACGACCATCAGGATGCAGAACATCGCGAGGTCCGAGCCCGCGTCCACGCGCTCGGCCAGCGGGGCGCGGTCCTTCGAGAGCGCGTCCTGCCCGAAGGCCCACAGCGAGACGGCGACGCCGCCCGCGGTACCCACCAGCGCGACGACGGCTCCGCGCAGCCTCAGCGGGACGAAGGCGAACCAGAACGCCACGCCCACCACCAGCGCGACCAGCGCGCCGCGCGAGTACGACAGCGCGACGACCACCGCGGCGAGGCCGATCAGCGGGTAGGCCAGCGCGCGCAGCGACGGCGCGCCTTCACGGCGGGCGCCGAGCCACAGGCTCGCCGGGATGGCGAACGCGGCGAGCAGCCCCAACGCGTTCCAGTAGTCGAGCGGGTCGCGCATCCGCGCCAGTTCCTCGGTGGAGTTGAACGTGACGGGATAGGCCTTGAGCACGAGCGCGACGACGCAGATCGCGGTGGCGGCGATCAGCACGCCGGCGACCAGGGCCCCCGCGCGGCGCGGCCACAGGCGCGCGACCCCGACGCCGCCGGCGAACACCGCGAGGTAGGCGATGGCGCGGTTGGCCTCCGCCCAGGAACGGTCGGGCGCCACCGACCACACGACCGACAGCGCGATCCAGGCCGTCAGGGCCGCGAGCGCGAGGAGCGGCACGAGGCCCCAGCGCCGGGCGGGCGTCGGCGAGGTCAGCAGGGCCGCCGCGGCCAGGGCTCCGCCGGTCAGGGTCAGCAGGACGTACACAAGCGTGCTCGCGCCCAGCGACGCGCCGCCCTTGGCGATCAGCGCGGCGAACACGAGTGCGGCGGCCACGCCGAGGGCGAGCTTCGCTCCCGTACCGGGACGCGGCAGGAGCGGCCTTGCGGCCCCCGGACGGGCGGGGCTCAGCGCGTCCGTCGCCGCCGCGGCGTCGTCGCCGGCGCGCGTGCGATCGGCGACGGGCGGTGGCTCAAGCCCGACGGGGGAAGACACGGTCGAAGACGCGGAGGACAGCGGCGGGCGCGTGCAGCCCGCGGCTGCGCGCCCCCGAGATCGTCGTGGCCAGGGCGCCGAGGCCGAACAGGATCACGACCACGAGCAGCGGCGCCGGGAGCGCGTGGCGGAAGGCGGCCTCGGCGATGCCGGAGCCACCGGGCGTGATCGGCTCGCCGGCCACGGTGACCGGAGCCCCGCCGGTCCGGGGCACGGCCGCGATGGCGCCGGCCTCGGCGGGGTTGGCGGGGACGTTTAGCGCGGGCGGCGGGCTGGTCCCGCCGAAGCCTCCGGCGACTCCTCCGCCGCCGGAGGTCTCGCCTCCGCCGCGGTTGCGCGAGCTGCTGGCGTCGCGGCTGGCCTTCTCGATGATCCGGCGGCACTCCGTGTACTCGTCGACGTCGCTGGGCAGGCGCCGCAGCGCACCCTTGTAGTCGTCCTGCGAGTGCTGCGAGTCGATGCGGCCGTTGTCCGTACAGTCGCGGATCACGTCGCGGGGGGCCGCGGACGCGCTCGCGGGCACGAGCAGGCAGACGAGGACGGTGAAGAGAAGGACCCTGCGCATGAGACGGTGCGGGGATCGCTTTCCCCGGACGGTGCGGGCGATCAACGGTATCAACCCCCCTGCGGGCGCGAGCCGGCCGCGGCGAGCGCCCGCGTCATGCCCTGCGCCCAGGCCTCGTGGGTGTAGGAGGCGACGTCCGCGCGGGCCGCCGCGCCGAGGCGCTCGCGCTCGCGCGGATCGTCGTGCAGGCGGCGCAGCGCGCCGGCCAGCGCCGCCGCGTCCCCGGCCGGCACGACCAGGCCGTTGCGCCCGTCGCGGACCAGGCCGCCGGCGGCGGCTCCCACGGCGTCGGTGGCGACGATCGGAAGTCCCTGGTGCATGGCTTCGTTGACCACTAGGCCCCACGGCTCCCGGAAGGTGCGCGTGGGAATCGACGGTACGACCACAACGTCCGAGCCGGCGTAGAAGTTGCGCAGCTCCGGGGCGCCGAGCTCGCCGACGAAGACGATCCCGGGGGCCGCGGCCCGTGCTCGCTCCGGACCGCGGCCCGCCAGGACCAGCGCGGCGTGTGACGCTTCGAAGCCTGTCATCCGCCAGGCACAGAGAAGCGTTCGGACACCCTTTTCCCGCTCGAGGCGTCCGACAAACGCACATTGGAACGGGGCGCGGCGCTGGGCCGCGGCCGCGGCGGGCTCGACGGCGCCCCCCCAGAACGCGCCGTCGACCGCCTGCGGCGCCTCGTGGACGTTGCGCGCCCCGCGGCGGCGGACGTAGTCGGAGACGTGCGGGCCGTACGTGGCGACCGCGTCCGCGTGGGCGTAGATCCAGCGCACGAGCGGGTAGCCCGCCAGTCCGGCGGGGCCGCGCGGCTGGGCCCACAGGGACGCCCACAGAACGAAGGGCACCCGGGCGCGCCGGGCTCCCATGTACGCGGCGGGCAGTGCGGTGCGACCCACGGTGCCGGCCACGACGGCGCCGTAGCGCCCGCTGGCCGCGAGCCTTCCCGCCTCGCGCTGGGTGACGTGCTGGACGGGGAGCGGGAGCTCCGGCGTCCGCGCGCCGACCGCGCCGTGCCGCGTCCGGCCGCCGAACAGCGCCAGCTCGACCTCGATCCGCTCGGACAGCGCCGCGAACGCGCCCACCCGGGCGGGCGGCACGTAGTTCGTGACGAACAGGACCGGCTTCACGGCCCCGCGGCGAGGGCGCGCTCGTATGCGGCCACGGTCTCGCGCCCGCAGCGCTCCCACGTGAAGGACTCCGCGACCGTGGCCCGCGCGGCGCGGCCGAGCTCGCGCGCCCAGTCGCCGTCCGCGAGCAGCCGGTCGATCTCGGCCGCCAGCGCCGTCACGTCGCCGGGCGAGACCAGCCGGATCCCGTCGCCGGCGGCGGCGATCTCCTCGGGACCGCCTTCGCCCCGCGATCCGATCGCCGGGACCCCGCCGGCCATCGCCTCGACGTAGGCGACGCCGAAGGCCTCGTCGACGCTGGGCAGGACGAACGCGGCGGCACCCCACGCCGCGGCACGCGCGTGCGCGGGCGCGAGCTGACCGCGCAGCTCCACGCGCTCGGCCACGCCGAGCGACTCGGCGAGCGCGCGAATCCGCTCGCGCTCGGGGCCGTCGCCCACGACGACGTAGCGCAGGTCCGGATGGCGGTCGGACAGCAATGCCAGCGCGCGCACGACGTCCCCGTGGCGCTTGCGGGCGACCAGATGCCCCACGGTGACGATCGCCGGCGGCTCGCCGTCGCGCGCGGGCGGCGACTCGGGGAGATCCGTCCCCAGGTGCACGACGGTCGTCGTGCGGGCGCCGTGCTGCTCGGCGAGGCGGGCGGTGCGGGCGCTGTTGGCCAGGACGAGGCGGGCGTGGGCGAGCGCGCGCTCCACGGCGGCGCGCGCGCGGGCGCCGCGGCGGACCACGGAGAGCACGTCGCCCCCGTGCACCGAGACGACGAGCGGCGCGGCGGGCAGCGCGCGGCGCACGGCGTCGCCCGCGGGGGCGGCGTAGTGGGCGTGGACGAGGTCGAAGCCCCAGCTCGCCTGCAGCCGCCCCAGCTCGCGGCGCAGGGCGGGTGCGGCCCACGTCCCCCAGGACCTGTAGGCGGGCCCGCGCGGCGGCGAGAGGTAGCGGACGTAGCGCACCGGGATCCCGTCCAGCTGCGCGCGGGCCGGCTGGCGCAGCGGGGCGAAGGCCTTGGCCGCGTCGCGCTCGCGCAGCGCGGCGGCCGGGGGCACCGGGCGGTGCAGGACGAGCACGCGCACGTCGGCGCCGGCGTCGCGGGCCGCCAGCGCCTGCCGATGCGCCCACACGCCGAGGACGGGGTCCTCCGCGCGCGGGTAGTACTCGGCGACGACCGCGACCTTCACCACGTGTCGTGCGCGGCGAGCGTCCGGTCGGCTGCCGCGCGCGGGAGGTAGGGCCGCTCGGCGAGGAAGGCGGCCGCCTCGGCGACCGCCTGGCGCCGGTCGTAGGCGGCCGCCGCCGGGGACTGCGCGTGCGCGATCGGGGTCGCGTCCACCACGCCGATGCGCCAACCGCGCTCGCGCGCGACCGCCGCCCAGTGCACGTCCAGGCCCCAGCCCATCTGCAGGTCGGGAAACGGCAGCAGCACCTCCACGGCGTCGGCGTGGAATGCGGTGACCGGGCCGATCTCCACGAACGCGGTCTCGCGCACGACGCTGCGCGCGCGGCGGCGCGTCACGTCCCAGGCCGCGTGCGAGCGCCGGCGGTGCGCCGGCTGGGCGAGGCGCAGCTCGAAGCGCTCGGCGCAGAACAGGAAGGCGTCGAGGAAGCCGCGCGGCAGCACGACGTCGTCGTCGATCACGAGCAGCCAGTCGTGCTCGCGCGGGGGCTGGGAGGCGAGCAGCACGTTGAGGTTCTGGAACTTGCCGTGCTCGCCGGCGCCGGGCGCGATGGCGAATTCGACGTCGTGGCGCGAGCGGGCCAGCTCGGCTCGCGCCGCTCCCATCGACCCGTTGCGCTCGGGCCGGTCCACGCCGGCCACGAGCACCCGCCGCCGCGGCGGCGCCGCCCGCGCCGCCCGCGCGAGCCGCCACCGCCGCCCGCTCGCCACGTCGACGGCGTCGTCCAGAGCGTCGAGCGCGCCGAGGAGCACCGCCCGGCGTCCGCCCACGGTCCCGCTGTGGCCCGAGAGGAAGTCCGGGCCATCGTCGCGCGGCGCATCTGTGCCGGCCAGCGCCGCCTCCAGGCGGCCGTACGTGTGCGCGGCCATCACGATTCCGTTGCCGCAGCGCCGGCGCAGCGTGTGCCACAGGCAGCCGGCGAGGACGCGCAGCTCGGCGCTCAGCGGCGGGGCCTCGCCGCGGCGGGCGTCGTAGCGCCGGGAGCTGCGCCCGCGGGCGCGCGCGGCGCGCGCCAGCGCGGCCAGCGTGGCGTCGGGACGGGCGCGCCGGTGGTCCAGCCCGGCCCCCGCGACGTAGCGCACGCGCCCGCCCGCGGCGCGCACGCGCTCCTGCCACTCCTCCTCGTCGCCGTAGAGCTCCAGCGAGGCGTCGAACGGGCCGGCCCGCTCGACCGCGGCGCGCCGGACCGCCAGGTTCGCTCCCCACACGCGCTCGACGTCGCGATCGTTCGGCCCGTGGTCCAGCGCGGTGATCGGCGGCGCCTCGCGGCCGCACATCGGCACTCGGCAGCCCTCGAGCCGCGCGCGGATCGGTCCGCCGAGCACGCCGGCGCCGGGATCGGCGTCCGCGGCCTCGGCCAGCGCGCGCAGCCAGCCTTCGGGCGCCTCCACGTCGTCGTCCACGAACGCGACGAGGTCCGCCTCGGTCCGCTCGATCCCGGTGTTGCGGGCGGCGTTCAGCCCGCGCGGGACGGCGTGCGCCTCCAGCCGCGCCCCGTGGCGCGCCGCCACCGCCGCCGTCGCGGCCGGGTCCGCGCTGCCGTCGTCCACCACGAGCAGCTCGGCGTCCAGCGCGCGGGCCTGCGGCGCCACGGACCCCAGCGCCACGTCGAGATATCCGGCGCGGTCGCGGGTGGGGACGACGACGGCAAGGCTCGCCATTCGTCGCAGCTTACGGCGAAAGTCGCCCCGCACCGCGGCCGTCCTGCCAAGCTCCGGAATGTGCTGCGTCGCCCGCTCCACGCCCTGCCCGCGCTCACGTTGCTCGCCGCCTTCGGGGTCGCCACCCCCGCGCTCGGAGCCGCCGTGACGCTCCAGCCCTCGCAGGCCGCCCCGGGCGCGACCGTGACGCTGCGCGGCGCCGGATTCCCCGCGCGCGCCTCGGTCTCGCTCCACGTCGCGGGGAGGCGCCTCCCGGTGCTGCGCACCGGGCGCGCCGGCGCCTTCGCGACCCGCGTCGCGGTCCCCGCCGGCCGCCCGCGGACGGCGCCGGTGGTCTCGCGCGTGGGGGCCGTGCGCACCGTCAACCTCCTGACGGTCCGCCCGCGCGGCACCGGCGGTCTCGGCGCCCAGGTGGCGACGTCGCGGGGATCGCGCGTGCGCGTCGTCTCGACCGAGACGGCGGCGCAGGGGCCCGTGACGCTGCGCGTCCGCCGCGGCCCGCGCACGGCCGCCCCGGCGGCCTGGTTTCCCGGCGGCCGGCCCGTCGCGCTGACCGCCCGGATCGCCACGCTCGCCGCGCCCGCAGCGCCCCGTCGCGCGCGGCTCGCGCTCCGCGTCGACGGGACCACCGCGTACGTGTGGATCGCGATCGCGTCGCGGCCCGCACCCACGCCGCCCGCTCCCGCCCCGCCGCAGCCGCTGGCGGCGGTGCCCCCACCGGCCGCCGACGCCGGCCCGCCGGCGCCCCCGCGGCTCGTGGCGGTCGGCGACGTCGCGTGCCAGCCCGGCGCCACCACGACGGCGACGGCGTGCCGGCACGCGCAGGTGGCGGCGCTCGTGGGAACGCTCGCCCCGGACGCCGTCGCCGTGCTGGGCGACGTGCAGTACGAGGAAGGGACACTCGCCGAGTTCCAGGGTTCCTTCCATCCGACGTGGGGGACGCCGCTGGGCTCGCTGCTGCGACCGGTTCCCGGAAACCACGAGTACCAGGACGGCAACGGGGCCGCCGGCTACTTCGGATACTTCGGCGCGACGGCGGGCGACCCCGCGAAGGGCTACTACGCCTTCGACCTCGGCGGCTGGCGCGTGCTGGCGCTCAACACCAACTCGAACTGCACCACGCTGGCCTGCGGCGCCGGGTCCGCGCAGGAGCAGTGGCTGCGCGCGGAGCTCGCCGCGAGCGCCGCGCGCTGCACCGCCGCCTACTGGCACCACCCGCGGTTCTCCTCCACGCCGCTCATCGGCCGCAGCAACGCGGCGATGGACGGCCTCTGGGACGCCGCGCACGACGGGGGCGCGGACGTCGTCCTGGCCGGCCACGCCCACAACTACGAGCGCTTCGCCCCGCTGGACGCGAACGGCGCGGTGGCGGCCGGGGGGCTGCGCGAGTTCGTCGTCGGCAGCGGCGGCAAGAGCCTGCATCCCTTCGACGCGACGACCGTCACGGGCAGCGAGGTGCGCATCGACGACGCCTTTGGGGTCCTGGAGCTGACGCTGCGCGACGGCGCGTACGACTGGCGCTTCGTCGCCGAGGACGGCTCGGTGCGCGACGCCGGCACGCAGTCCTGCCGCTGAGGCGGCGGACGCAGCCACTAGCGTCCACCGCCGATGATCCTCCTGCTGCACAACCGCTACCGCACGATCGGCGGCGAGGAGCGCGCGGTCGCGGATCTGCGGTGGCTGATCGCCGAGCACCTGGGCGAGGACGCGGAGGTGCTCGAGCGCGACTCCGCGCACCTGTCGCCGGCGCGCGCCGCGGCCGGAATGCTGCGCGGCGGACTGGACCCCGGCGACGTCCGCGACGCCGTCCGGCGCACGGGCGCGCGCGTGGTGCACGCGCACAACGTCAACCCGGCGTTCGGGCGCCGCGCGCTGCAGGCGGCGCGCGCCGAGGGCGCCCGCGTGGTGCTGCACCTCCACAACTACCGCCTGGTCTGCGCGCCCGGGACCTGCTTCACGCGCGGCGAGGACTGCACCCGCTGCCACGGGCGCAACACCTGGCCCGGCGTGCGGCTGAACTGCCGCGGCTCGCGCGCCGAGTCGCTCGTCTACGGCGCCGGGCTGGCGCTGCACCAGCGCGGCGTCACGGAGGCCTGCGACGCGTTCGTGGTCCCCAGCGAGTTCGCGCTGGCCCGCCTGCGGGAGCTGGGCGCCCCGCTGGGGGATCGCGCGCGGGCGATCGCGTCCGTGCAGCGCGAGTTCGCGGCAGGCTCGCGGGCCGGCGCGGGCGCGTACGCGCTGTACGCCGGGCGCCTGTCGCGGGAGAAGGGCGTGGACGTGGCGATCCGGGCCTGCGCGCGCGCCGGCGTCCCGCTCGTCGTGGCGGGCAGCGGGCCGGCGCAGGACGAGCTGCGCGCGCTGGCCGGCGACGGTGACGTGCGCTTCGCCGGCCAGCTCTCGCCCGGGCGGCTGGGCGAGCTGCGCGCCGGGGCCGGGCTGGCGCTCGTCCCGTCGCGCTACGCCGAGATCTTCCCGCTGGCGGCGGCCGAGGCGATGGCGGCCGGCCTGCCGACGGTCGCCTTCGCCACCGGCGGCCTGCAGGACTTCGTCCCCGCGGACTGCCTGGCGGCGCTCGGCGACGAGGCGGCGCTCGCCGACCTCGTGGCGGCCCGGTTCCGCGACGCCCAGGCCGGGGAGCGCGCGCTGGCCGCGGCGCGCGAGCGCTGCGCCCCCGACGTGGTCGCCGCCGCCCTGCGCGAGGTCTACGACGGTGGCTGAAGACGCCGCGCGCGAGCTGGACGCGGCGGGCGCGACCGCGGAGGTCGTCCCGGCGGACGTGCTCGATGCCGGCGAGGTCCGCCGGCGGGCGGCCGGAGGGGCCGCCGCCCTGGGCGTCCGCAACGCGATCCTGCTCGCCGCGGGCGTCGTGGCGAACCTCGTCCTGGCGCGGCTGCTCACCCCGGCGGACTTCGGCCTGGTAGCGCTGGGCCAGACGCTGGTCCTGGTCGGCGGCTACCTCTCCAGCGGCGGGATCGGCATCGCGCTGGTGGGCCGCCGCGAGGCGCCCGCCCGGCGCGAGCTGGAAGCCGTCCTCGGGATCCAGCTCGCCGCCGCGAGCGCGCTGGCCGTGCTCTTCGCGCTCGCCACGATCCCCTTCGGCCGCGACGGCGCGGTCGTGGCGCTGATGCTGGCGACCCTGCCGCTCTCCACGTTGCGGCTGCCCCAGGGTATCGCGCTCGAGCGCGAGCTCTCCTTCCGCACGATCGCGACCGTCGACGTGGTCGAGCTGCTGGCCCAGTACACCTGGGCGCTGGCCACCGTCGCGGCGGGCGCCGGCGTGTGGGGACTGGCCTCCGCCGTGGTGGTGCGCGGCGTCGCGGGCGCGATCGCGATGGTGCGGCTGAGCGAAATCGGGTGGGTGCGCCCGCGCCTCGCCTGGGCCGAGGTCCGCCCGCTGCTGGGCTTCGGCGCGCGCTTCCAGGCCGTCGCGGGCGTCGGGGTGGCGCGCGACCAGGCGCTCAACGCCGGGATCGCGGCGATTGCCGGGATCTCCACGCTCGGCGTGTGGGCGCTCGCCTTTCGCGTGATGCAGGTGCCGCTGCTGCTGTTCACCACGCTGTACCGCGTCTCCTACCCGGCGATGGCCAGGCTGCTGGCCGCAGGGCGCGACCCGGGTCCCGCGATCGAGCGCGGCATCGCGCTGACGGGCGTGGCCATCGCCGCGCTGGTCGTGGGGATCGCGGCCGGCGCGCCGGCCCTCGTCCCGGCGCTGCTCGGCGACCGCTGGGACGAGGTGCCGCCGATCCTCGGCCTCGGCGCGATCGCGCTGATGATCACCTGCCCCATCTCGGCGGCCACCGTCGGCTGGCTGTACGCCGCCGGGGATCCCGGCACGGTGCTGCGGGCCTTCGCGGTGCACGCGGTCCTGTGGCTCGGCGTGGCGCTCGCGCTGCTGGAACCGGTCGGCCCCGCGGCCATCGGGATCGGCTGGATCGCGGGCGCCGTCGGGGACGCCACCGTGCTCGGCCTGGCCGCCGCGCGCCGCGCCGGAGCGCGCGTGGGCCGGCGCCTCGCGTTCCCGCTGGCCGCCGCGCTGGCCGCCGGCGGCGCCGGCTGGGCGGTGTCCAGCACGGCGGAGACCGTCCCGGCCGGGCTGGCCGGCCTGGCGCTGGGCGAGGGCGTGCTGCTCGCGGTCCTGCTCGTCGGGGCGAACCACGTCGTGCGCGACGCGATCGCGCTGGCGCGGGAGGGGGTCCGGGAGGCGGGTGCCTAAGCTGTCGCACATGCGCCGCCTGCTCGCGCCGGTCTCGCTCGCCTTCGCGCTGGCCGCCTGCGGCGGCGGCGCGACGCAGGGCAGCACCCCCGCGGCCGCCGCCCCGCCGCGGGCCGCCGGCGTCACCGGCCCGACGCTCGTGGCGGCCGGCGACATCGCGTGCGCGCCCGGACTGCAGCGCACCGCCACGAGCTGCCGCCACGCCGAGACGGCGGACGTGATCGGCCGGCTGGACCCCGACGTGGTCGCTCCGCTGGGCGACCTGCAGTACGAGAAGGGCGAGCTGGCGAACTTCCGCCGGTCCTACGGTCCCACGTGGGGGCGCTTCAAGTCGCGCACCCGGCCGGCGGTGGGCAACCACGAGTGGGTCACGCCCGGGGCCCCCGGCTACTTCGACTACTTCGGCCGCCGCGCCGGTCCGCGCGGGCGCGGGTGGTACTCGTACGACCTCGGCGCCTGGCACGTCGTGGTCCTGAACTCCAACTGCTCGAAGGTCGGCTGCGGCCCCCGCTCGGCGCAGGGGCGCTGGCTGCGGGCCGACCTCGCGCGCCACCCCGCGCCCTGCACTCTGGCCTACATGCACCACCCGCGCTTCTCCTCGGGGCTGCACGGCGACGACCCCACGATCGCGCCGCTGTGGCGGACGCTGGAGCGCGCGGGCGCCGACGTGATCCTGGGCGGCCACGACCACTCCTACGAGCGCTTCGGCCGCCAGACGGCGAGCGGCCGGGCGTCCAGCCGCGCCGGGATGGTGCAGTTCGTCGTCGGGACCGGCGGCGTCAACAACTACCCGATCGTCCGCCGCAAGCCCAACAGCCGCGTCCGGCGCTCGTTCGTCTTCGGCGTGCTGGAGCTGACGCTCGGCCCGCGTGCCTACGGGTGGCGCTTCGTGAGCGTCCCCGGTCTCACCTTCACCGATCGCGGCAGCGCGCGCTGCCGCTAGGCCGTCAGCGCGTGCGTCCCTCCAAAGTCGCCTGGGCCAGGGCCTCGGTCAGCAGCTTGCGGTAGCGCAGGGCGGCCACGAGCGCGAGCGCCCGGCGCTCGCCCTGGGCCTCGGGCGTTGCCTCGTAGGCGAACGTCATGGTGCTGCGGCGCAGGCCGCGATCGGTCTCTGAGAGCGTCATGCGAGCCAAGCCGGTGCCGTCGGCGGCCGTGATCGCGAGGTGGTCGGCGTCGTCGGCCGGCTCCAGCGTCCCCGCGGCGGCGCCGGAGGCGTCCTGGAGGCCGAGGGTGGCGCGCTGCGAGCGCGGCGTCGCCGAATAGCGGGTGACGCGCACCCAGCCCAGCACCCGCGCGTCCGGCCAGCTGGCGGCGACGTAGGCGTCGGTGCCCATCGCGCGCGCCCGCCCGGCCGCGGGTGCCCAAGCGAACGGCGCTCGCAGCACCACCTCAGCGCGTTTCCGAGCACGGGGGCGCACGCCCACCTGCTCCAACGCGCGGGTGGCACGTCGGAAGTACGGCGCCGATCGAGAGGAGAGCCCTACGACGCGGAAGCGGTCGTCATCGAGCGTCGGGGGAGCAACTTGCGGCGTTGCTTGGCGACTTCCTCCAGGAGCAGAACGAAGAGCTGGTAGGACTCGAGCACGTGGCGACGCACGAGCTCGCGAACTGCTGCGTCTCCGTTGCTGAACGCCTTGCGAATCTCGGCGTGCTGCACGAGGTTGGAAGCGAAAAGCGCGTCGATCTCCGGCGTCGACGGCCAGACGGGTTGGCCGTGGAATACCCGTCGGATGCTGCTCGCCATGCGTGTGAGCAACGGGGACGCCGCTGCTTCGAGGATCACGTCGTGAAATTCCGCGTTCGCGCGCGACCAGTCGGCGGTCAGCCGTTGGAGCTCCAGCGCGTCATACGCCTCTCCGCTTCGCAGCGCATGCGTCAGCTCCGCGAACCGCTTCTCGGCCTTGTGCATGCGCCGCAGCTGGTCCTTGGTGATGCGTGACACGGCGAGCTGCGCGGCTAGGCCCTCGAGCTCGGCACGGATGAGCCAGGCGTCGTGAAACTCCTCCGTGGAGGGAAGGCGGACGCGCGCCCCGCGTTTGGGCTCGAATGAGAGCAACCCCAGCGCGGCCACTTGCCGCAGGGCCTCGCGCACGGGCGTGCGGCTGACACCGAGCTCCTCGGAGAGCTGCTCCTGTCGGAGCACCGTTCCGGGTGCCAGGTCGCCCGAGAGGATCGCGTCCTCGATGACCAGCGCGATCTCGTCGGCCTTGGTGGTGTTCGCCATGGCGATGCGAGTCTACTTCGTCGTTGGGCGAGGCCCGCTCCAAGTCTCGCGTCCGGGGCTTGACGATTCGGCGACTTCTGTTCTACCTTGCCTGGATCCAAAAATACCGTGAACCTAGGATCCAAGAAGCCCGCACCGCCGGCGTCGTCGTGCTCGGTCGCGGACGCCTGGGATCGTCGCTGACCGCTGCCCTCGAGGCGTCCGGCCTGGAGGTCCTCAACGTCTCCGCGCGCGATCGCGTAGCGGTGTCCGAATGCGTGCCGGGAGCGCGGCTCGTCGTTCTCAGCGTGCCCGACGAGGCAATCGAGCGGAGCGCGTCTGAGCTGTCTCAGAGCGTGGCCGGCACGACGACGGCCTTCGTCCATACGAGTGGCGCCTTGGGGCTCGAGCAGCTCGCCGCGCTTGCGGCCCGGGGGAATCCCGTGGGGTCCTTTCACCCCTTTCAACCTTTTCCGACCGCGCGTCCGCCGTCGGCGTTTCGCGGATGCACGATCGCCGTCGAAGCCAGCGATCCGGCGTTGCGCCGGCTGCTGATGAACATGGCGAAGTGGATCGGCGCGCGGGCGAAGGTCGTCGCTGACGAAGATCGGGCCCTTTACCACGCCGCGGCCGTAACGTCCTCTACGTATGTGGTGACGCTCGTCGCCCAGGCGCAGGCCATGCTCCAGGCGATCGGCTGGCCTGCTGACGACGCGTTCGAGGCGCTGCTTCCGCTTGTTTCGGGAACGCTCGAGAACCTCGCGGCGAAGGGAATTCCCGAGGCGCTCAGCGGGCCGCTTCGCCGCGGCGACGTCGACACCATCGCCCGACACGTCGCGGCGCTCGATCGGCTGGAGTCCGGCAGCGAGCTTCGCGTCGGCACGACGTATCGCGAACTCGCGATCGCCGCGATGCAGCTCGCGCTTCGAATCGGCCTCGATCCCGCCGCGGCGACGCGCGTCGAAGGCCTGCTCGCGAGCCAGACCCCAAGGCCAGTGCATTCCGGCGGAGACAGGTGAACGAACTCGGCCAGCTGCTCGTCGAACAGCTCGTGCGCGACCTGTCGGCGCTGCCGTCCGCGTTGCGTCCCGCTGCTCGTCGTCGCCGCCGGCTCCAACGGTGCCTGGACATCCACGATCTGCGCGCGCTGGCGAAGCGAGCCGTCCCCCGTGCGATGTTCGACTTCGTCGATGGAGCCGCGGGAAATGAGGTAACGGCGAGGCGCAATAATCAGGATTTTGGCAAGCTCGTCCTACGCCCGCGTGCGCTCACCGACGTGTCGACGATCGACTTGCGGACGACGGTCCTGGGGCATCCGGTGGGCGTCCCGATCCTGGGCGCGCCGACCGGGCTCACCGGCCTCGTGCATCCACTGGGCGAGGTTGGCATCGCGGCCGGCGTCCAGCGATCGGGCGGCGTGTACGTGTTGTCCGCGATGGCGTCGTGCACGATCGAAGAAGTCGCGCAAGCGGCGCCCGGACCCACGTGGCTGCAGGTGTATCTCTGGCGCGACCGCGGTCTCGTGCGCGAGCTGATCGGGCGGGCACGCGCTGCGGGCTTTCTGGCGCTTGTGCTCACGGTTGACGTGCCGCGGGCGGGACCGAGGTACCGCGACGTGCGCAATGGCTTCGGGATCCCACCGCGAGTGACGCTGGCGTCTCTGCTCGGAGGACTGCGGCGCCCAGGCTGGAGCGCGGGATTCGTCCGTCGCCCGCGGATGACGATCGGCAATGCGGCGGACCGCGGTGGGGGGCCGAGCGACCCGGTCAGCTTGACCCGCTACATCGACGAGCAGTTCGATCCCAGCCTGAGCTGGAAGGACCTGCAATGGCTGCGCGAGCTGTGGGACGGACCGCTGGCTGTGAAGGGGATCTTGCGCTCCGAAGATGCCGAGCGCGCCGTGCAGATCGGAGCGGATGCCGTGATCGTCTCCAACCATGGCGGCCGGCAGCTCGACCACGTCGCATCGGCGATCAGCGCACTGCCGGGGGTGGTCGACGCGGTCGGCGCCGGCGCCGAGGTGTACCTCGACGGCGGCGTGCGACGTGGCACCGACGTCGCGAAGGCGGTGGCGCTCGGTGCTCGCGCGTGTCTCGTCGGCCGCCCGCTCGTGTACGGGCTTGGAGCGGCGGGCGAGGCGGGCGCGCAGCGTGCCATGCAGATTCTGATCGACGAGCTGCGCCTCACGCTGACGCTGCTCGGATGCCGACGGGCGGCAGACCTCGACGGCGACTGGGTCGCCTCGGTTGGCCCCGAGTCCCACCCGTCGCCCGCGGCCCGCGATGGAGCGCCCGGGCTGTGAACGCGAACGGCTGGGTCACGGCCGGGTATGAGAGCGTCGCCGAGGCGTTCCAGGCCAACTTCGACGTGCGAGGAGAGGCGGGCGCAGCATTCGCTGTGACCGTGGATGGGCGGCTCGTGGTCGACCTCTGGGGCGGAACCGCCGACGTCGCGGTGGGTCGGAGTTGGCTTGAGAACACGATCGTGCCGGTGTTTTCGGGGACGAAGGGGCTGACGGCGCTGTGCCTGCTGATGCTCGTCGATCGAGGCCAGCTCGCGCTCGACGAGCCGGTGAGCAAGTACTGGCCCGAGTTCGCCGCCAACGGCAAGGAGCGGATCACCGTGGCGCAGCTCGTGTCCCACCGGGCGCGACTCCCGGTCGTGGACGCAGAGCTGAGCGAATCGGACGTGCTCGAGCCTGAGCGCATGGCGACGCTGCTCGCTGCGCAGGCCCCCGAGCGAGATCCGCGCGCGGCGCTGATCTACCACTCCCTGACGTATGGCTGGCTGTGTGGAGAGCTGATAAGCCGGATCGACGGGCGCCGTATCGGCGATTTCTTTGCCGAGGAGGTTGCGGCGCCCCTGCAGCTCGAGCTCTGGATCGGGCTGCCCGACGCGCAGGCGCCGCGGGTAGCCACACTGCATTACGGGCCAGACTGGGGGAAAGGAACGATCAGCGACGCCGAGCCGGCGGCCGGCGACGAGCTGCAGCGCAAGATGTGGTTCAACCCGCCGCTGTTCCCACCGGAGCGCATGCTGTGGAACGAGCGAGCGTGGCGGAGGGCAGAGCTCGCGGGCTCCAGTGCGATTGGGACGGCACGGTCGATGGCGCGCCTCTACGGGTGCCTGGCGCGTGGCGGTGAACTCGATGGTGTCCGTCTGCTCTCCAGCGACATGATCGCGCTCGGCCGCACTAGGCTTTCCGAAGGCACCGACCCGCTGACCGGCGAGCCGCTGGCGTTCGGGGTCGGCTTCGCGCTGCAGACTCCGGCTCGGCCGTTCGGTCCGCCCGCGCTGGCCTTCGGCCACGGCGGGGCGGGCGGATCTATCCACGGCGCATGGCCCGAGCACGCCGTCGGGTTCTCCTACGCCATGAACGAGCTCCGCGACGAACCGGGCAGCGATGGCCGCGCAGCCCCGCTGCTCGACGCCCTTCGCCGGGCAGTCGTGGCAGCCGCGTGAGGTGGCGGCTGTCTTGACGTGGCCCAGCTACACGAGACGCTCAGGAGCCACTTGACGTAGCTGGGAGTTGGCGACTACAATGATTAGATCACTCAATCAGAGAGGAGTACGACCGGGTCGGGGCCAGCACTGACAAGGAGGAGATAGGCAGGACTCGGCGTGTCGACCAGGCGTCCTCGCGGGCGGCATCTTGACTCGCAGTCCGAGTGCCGAGAGTTGCGCAAGAGATTTGACACTTGCCGGAAAACCTTTGACGACGCTCGCAGCCTGACTACCGGCAGGTCAGCGGTGTCGGTGTTCGCGGCATGACCTTTAGACATCGGCAGTGGTTCCGACAGCCGTCGGAGAAGGAGAACGAGAAGATGTACGACTTGGAATCCGAGGCTTCTCGGCTCGCCTCGGGCCGCATGACACGGATGCAGTTCATGCGTCGCGGTATTGCCGCCGGCGCAAGCCTGTCGCTTCTGGCGGAGATCGTTGCCGCCTGCGGTGGGGGTGGGGGTGATGCCGGCGGCGCGGACGCGGTCAAGACCTCGACCGCCGGTGCGCCAGTGCGCGGCCAGCCTCCGACGGCGCCGACCGGGAAGATCACCTTCGCGGATTCCCAGATCCCTCGGGCCACCACGTGGGATCCCGCCACGTCGATCGGCGGTTTCGACGCGCGTGTCTTCTCGATGGTGTTCGAGCCACTGATCGACATCGATCCCGACGGCAAGCTCATGCCCCTGCTGGCTGAGAGCTACAAGCGCCTCGACGCGCGGACGCTGCGCATCCACCTGAGGGACGGCATCAAGTTCCACCATGGTTCGACGCTGACGGCGCACGATGTCAAGGCGACGATCGACCGGCTCGGGGAGCCAGGCTCCACTCTCGCCCTGGCGAGCCTCATGGCGCCGCTTCACGTGCGAGTGCGGGACGACCGGACGGCGGACATCGTCTGTGACCAGCCGTTCGGTGTTCTGGAAAGGGCGCTAGTCGCCGTTCGCATCATGTCCGCAGAGGACCTCGCAAACGAAAAGCTCCTCAAGAACCGCGCCAACGGCACCGGGCCGTTTCGCCTGGTGCGTCGGACGCCGCAGGCCACCCATCTCGAGGCCAACACCGACTACTGGGTGCCGGGCAAGCCCTACATCAAGGAGGTCGAGTACCGCACGATCTCCGATCAGGGTGCACGACTCGATGCGTTGCGGACAGGCGCAATCGACGCCATAACCGAGGCTGCTCCAGCCCAGATCAACCAGTTCGCGAAGAGCTCGAAGTTCTGGATCCCGCCTCAGCGCAACTACGCCCCTGGGCAGTACGTCTACATTCTCACGCAGAAGGGAGCGATGAAGGATGTGCGCGTGCGTCGGGCGATCGCTCACGCAGTTGACCGCGAGGCGATCGCCAAGAGCATCCTGCGCGGCGTGAGCCCGATCGGGTTCTCGGCCCTGCCGACGAACGATCCCTTCTATCGAGAGCAGTCGCCGAGATTCGACTACGACCCCGAGAAGGCGAAGGCCCTGCTCGCTGAGTCGGGACAACCGAGCCCAAACTTCAAGATGGCGACGTCGTCGGTCTTTGAGTTTGCTCCGGAGGCCGACCAGGCGGTTGCCAAGTATCTGGAGGACGTGGGAATCAACGTGAACCTCGATCGCGTCGACGTCGGAGCGTACGCGGCGGGCGTTTACACGAAGTACGACATCTCACTGAATGCTCTCGTCGAGTTCACCCCAAAGGACCCAGACAGCCTATTCGGGTTCTACCGCTCTCCCCTCGATAAGGTGGTGTTCAACCATCACGATCCCAAGATGTCGAACCTGGCGACGAGGCAGCGCTTCGTCGCCGGAGAGGCGCGCGAGGTAGCTGTCGACAAGGCTTCCGGATATATCTGGAACCAACAGCCCCTCCTCTACCTCGCCGACGCCTACGGACCGGAAATCGTGTCGACGCGGGTTAGCAACTACACACCGACCCCGTCGTTCGGACTGATAGGTGTCAAGGATGCATGGGTGGCGACGGCGTGAGTCAGCCGTGCCGCTCGCCCCGCCGGCGGTGTCGTGACGCTTGCGACTGACAAACGAAGGTACCCGCGGGCGGCGATCGGGACCCGAGCGCCGACCCGCGGTTGGGTCGCATAGGAAGTTCCGGATTCCATGACGCGCTATCTGCTCAATCGCCTCTTCCAGGCGATCGCGGTCGTCTGGGCGATCGCCGTTACCGTGTTCGTGCTCCTGAGACTGTCGCCGGGCGACCCGGCGACGATTCGTGGTGGCCTCGATGCGTCACCGGAGGTGATCGAGTCCTATGCACGCGAGTTCGGTACTGACCGCCCGATCGTCGACCAGTTCGCGCGGTTCGTCGGACACGCCTTCACCGGTGATTTCGGGACCTCGGTGCGCTACGGCGAGCCCGTCACGTCGGTCGTTGGGCAAGCGCTACCGCACACGCTCGCGCTCGGGGCGACGGCGTTGCTGCTCTCCGTGAGCATCGCGCTCGCCGTCGGTGTCGCCGCTGCGCGGCGACCTGGATCGTGGATCGACGCCGGCTCGTCGGTGTTGGCGGCGGCGGGGCAGGCGATGCCGACCTTCTGGCTCGGCCTCGTCCTGATTCAGGTCTTCTCGGTGCAGCTGGGCATCTTCCCATCCGGCGGCGCGACGGGTTTCTCGAGCCTCGTCTTGCCCGCGACGGCCGTGGCCCTGGCAATGGTCCCCACCCAGCTTCGCGTGCTGCGCAGCAGCATGAGGTCCACGCTCGGCGAGGACTACGTGAGAACCGCTCGTTCCTTCGGCTTGCGTGAGCGTCGCATCAGCTACGTGTACGCGTTGCGCAACGCATCGCTTCCCGTCCTCACCGTGATCGGTGTGGACGTCGGCTACCTGCTGGGCGGCGTCATCGTCGCTGAGGCGGTATTCAACTATCCGGGCATCGGCCAACTCGCGATCTCGGCCCTCGGAACGAGGGACTATCCATTGATCCAGGCGCTCGCGATCGGTAGCGCAGCGGTCTTCGTACTGCTCAACCTGCTGATCGACCTTCTCTACGCCGTGGTCGACCCGAGGGTGAGGGTCAGTGGCTGAGATCGCATCATCAGCGGACGGCTCACGCGTCGTCGCCGCGCGGACGCACGGGCCAGCGCTCGGCACTCTCCGTGCTCTGTCGTGGTTTCGTTCGCGGCCGCGGACGTTTCAGCTGGGCTGCGCGCTGCTCGCCGCGATCCTGCTGCTGAGCTTCGGCGGGCCGATCGTCCTTGGGAGCGATCCGAGTGAGCAGAACTTGTCCGACTACCTGCTTGCTCCCAGCCCAGCGCATCCGTTCGGAACCGACGCGACCGGCCGCGATCTGCTGAGTCGCGTCCTGCACGGCGGCCGACCGTCGTTGGTCATTTCGACGTTCGGCATGCTGGGCTCGATCCTGCTCGGGCTCTGCGTCGGGATGCTGGCGGCCTTCGGCGGCCGGATGGCCCAAAGGGTCACGGGCTTCGTGGTCGACGTACAGCTTGCGTTGCCGTATGTTCTCGTCGCGATCGTCCTGGTCAGCGTCGCGGGGGCCTCTATCCCGCTGCTCGTGCTGATGATGGTGCTCGCCGGCTGGGTTCAGGTTGGCCGTGTCGTCCGCAGCATCGCGCTGCGTGAGCGCTCGAAGGACTACGTCAAGGCGGCCGCGGTCGTTGGCGCCTCGCGGGCACGCATCGCGCGGCGATACGTCCTTCCCAGCGTGCTCCCGGTGATCGTCGCGCTGGCACCGCTGCAGATGGCGGCGATGCTGGTCATCGAGGCGACGCTGTCGTTCCTGGGCATGGGCGTGCGACCGCCGCAGCCGTCGTGGGGGAGCATCATGCTCGAGGGCAAGAACTACATCGACTCGGCGTGGTGGTTGACGACGTTCCCTGGGCTCGCGATCTTCCTCACGGCGCTGAGCCTGCTGCTCATCGGGGATGGGTTCGAGCGTGCGGAGGGCGGATCGCTCGATCGCGTGCAGTCGATCGCTGCCGACGATCAAGGCGAGAACCTGGCACCGGTCATCGCCGGTCGGGTCGAACCATGACGAGTGCGCCCGTCCTTTCCGTCCGCGGGCTGCGGATCGAGTTCCCCGTTGGCGGCGATCGGCTAGTCGCTGCCCGTGACGTCTCGTTCGAGCTCGCGGGTGGTGAGTGCCTTGCCATCGTGGGTGAGAGCGGCTCCGGCAAGTCGGTCACGTGCCTTGGGCTACTCGGGTTGGTTCCCGGTCAGGGACGGGTCGTCGCCGGCGAGGTGATCTTCGAGGGCGACGATCTGCTGAAGCTGCCCTTTGAGGGTCTGCGTCAGGTCAGGGGCGAAAAGATCGCGATGATCTTCCAGGACCCGTCGTCGGCGCTAAATCCGCTCTTCACGATCGAGCGCCAGATCCGTGACGTGCTCGACGTCCACAAGGATTGGCCGGCCAAGCGCAAGCGCGACCGGATCCTCGAGGTGCTCGGCGCCGTCGGCTTTCCCGATCCGGCGCGGCGCATGAAGTCCTATCCCCATGAGCTGAGCGGCGGCCTACGTCAGCGTGTCGCCATCGCGCTCGCCCTTGCCTGCGCTCCGCGGATCGTAATCGCGGACGAGGCAACGACCAATCTCGATGTCTCGGTCCAGGCTCAGATCATCGAGCTCCTGGTGGGCCTCAAGGACGACCTCGAGTTCTCGGTGATCTTCGTCACGCACGACCTCGCACTCGCCCAGCACATCGCCGACCGTGTGATGGTGATGTATGCCGGTCACCCGGTCGAGGTCGGACCGGTTGCGGAGGTGATGGCCAACCCCGCTCATCCGTACACCGTCGGCCTGCTCGGCTCGGCGCCGACGGGCGAGAGCCACCGCGCGCACCGACTTGCCGCGATCCCCGGCAGCATCCCCGACCTTCGCACGATCGGGGCCGCCGCGCCGTTCGCCGGCCGCTGTCCCGTCAGGGTTGAGGGAATCTGCGATCGCGTCAAGCCCGCGTGGACGTCGTGCGGAGCGGACCATCTCGTTGCCTGTCACCGCTACGAGCGCGATGGGCGGGAAGGGACGACATGGAACCGGTGATCGGTGCTCGCGACCTTGAGAAGCAGTTCGCCGTGCGCGGCTTCTCAGGTCACGTCGTGCCCGCGCTTCGCGGCGTGAGTCTCGACGTGGCGCCGGGAGAGTTCGTCGGACTCGTCGGCGAGAGCGGATGTGGCAAGAGCACGCTCTCGCGGATCCTCATCGGCGTGGAGTCGGCGACCTCGGGTGAAGTCCTCCACGAGGGACGACCCGTCGAGACGCGCGAGGAGTGGGCGTCGCTGCGACGCGACGTCCAGTACGTGTTCCAGGACCCCTATGGATCTCTACCGCCGAGGATGAGGATTGGCGACGTGCTGACGGACCCACTTCGCATCCATGGCATGCGTGACCGGCACGAGCGTGCGGCACGGGCGATCGCGATGCTGCAGGAGGTCGGAATGCCGGCGAGCGCGATGCAGCGCTACCCAAGCGCGTTCAGCGGTGGCCAGCGGCAACGGATAAGCATCGCTCGCGCCCTCGTGCTCGAGCCAAGAGTGATCATCTGCGACGAGATCGTCTCCGGCCTCGACGTGTCCGTCCAAGCGCAGGTGCTGAACCTGCTGCTCGACCTCCAGGCCAGCCGAGGGCTCGGGGTCCTGTTCATCTCGCACGATCTGCGCGTCATTCGCTACCTCTGCAGTCGGGTCTGCGTCATGTACCTAGGTGAGATCGTCGAGGAGGGCGCCGCGGACGAGCTCTTCGCCGACCCGCAGCATCCCTACACACAGGGCCTCCTGGCCTCCAGCCCGGACCGGGCGGCGCCGGGTCAGCTCGCGGCGAGAGTCGCCGGCGAGCCACCCAGCTCGTCGGCGGCGCTGCCGGCCTGCCCGTTCGAGCCGCGTTGCCCACGGCGTGGTGACGTCTGTGCCGTCGAGGTGCCGCCCGAAATCCGCCTCGGCGGTCATCGAGCTCTGTGTCATTTCCCAGGGGCACCGGCGACAGCGCAGGACGCGCGGAGCCCGATCACCGACCGAGCGTAGGAGCCCATGGAAAGAGCAACGCCGACTGCACACGTCGCTGGGAGTCGCGACATGGCCTACGCGCCCACGGGCGATGGGGCGATCGTGGCCTACACCGACAGGCTCGTCGTATCGCCCGGACAACCGCTGCGGCTCTATGGGAGCTCGGAGGTGGGCGACTACCGGGTGTCCGTCGTGGCGCTCGGCGAGGACTCCCTGGCGCATCGCTGGACGCCTGCGTTCGCGCACGATCGGCTCGACCTTGGCGTCCAGCGGGGCCTGCACCAGCGAGCCAACCAGGGATCGTGTGCGGTCCTCGCTCGCGTGGGCCCTTCGAACCCACGCGAGTCGGTCACCCTCCAACTGTGGGCGTGGCCGACGCTCGTGTCGTCGGGCGCGTCGCAGACGCTGCTCGCCGCTGGCGCAGACGGGCTCTCGCTCCGGCTGACCAGCAGCGGTCACCTGCGATTGTCCGTGCCCTGCGACCGCGGCATCGCCGAGCTGCGCTCGGGGCAGCCGCTCGTCGAGCGCGAATGGCAGCGGATCACGGTCATGATCGACCCCTCCGGCGACCGCGTGGTCCTGGGCTGCGAGCCGGTCTCGCGCTGGCTGACTGCGCCCGAATGGAGCAGCAGGACCCTCGCGGGCGCGGTGCTTTGGAGTGACGATCCGCTCGTGCTCGGTGCGCAGACTACGGCCGATCCCGGTGCAGCCCATCCGTCCCTGCGGGTGACCGAGCCCTTCAACGGCAAGCTCGCACGCCCCTGGGTCGCCGAGGGTCTCGGCGACCTGCCGAGCGCTCGCGCTCAGCAGCGAATCGACGACGAAGGTCCGAGTACCCTCGGCCGTACGCTGGCGCACGCGTGGGCGCTGGGCGCGGCGAACGGCATCGCGATCCCCGACCAGGGGCCGCAGGCGGCGCCCGGGGTCATGCACAACGGACCGACGCTCGCGGTGACCGGCCCGATGTGGTCGGGCACGGAGGTCGACTTCCGCCGCGCGCCCCGCGAGTACGACGCGATTCACTTTCACGAGGACGATCTCGACGATGCGCGATGGCGCGCCGCGCTCGAGCTCGACGTGCCGGCTGACTGCCGAAGCGGCCTCTACGCGTTCGTACTCGAAGGTCAGAGCGCGCGTGACGTCGTGCCGTTCGTCGTCGCTCCTCCGGTCGGCACCGCGACGGCCCATGCGGCGTTCTGGGTGCCCACATACAGCTACCTCGCCTACGCCAATCAGCATCGCGCCGACCTCGAGTCGGCCGCGTTTGAGCGGCTGAGCGTCCTTGACGCAGAGGTTGTGCAACCTAGCGACCGCATCCTCGCGCGTCGTCCCGACATCGGACTCTCGCTCTATGACTGCCATCGTGACGGCTCGCCGTGCTGCTACTCGTCGGCGTTGCGGCCGATAGTGAACATGCGCCCGGGCGAGGTGATGCGGCACACCGGCAGGCCGCGTCACTTCTCGGCGGACCTCCGCTTTTTGCAGTGGCTCACGAGGAAGGGCGTGCGCGTCGACGTCGTGACCGATCACGACGTGGACGGCGGCGGGGTCGATCTGCTGCGTCGTTATCGCGTCGTGATGACCGGCAGCCATCCCGAGTACGTCACGGATGCCATCCACCGCGCGACCGAGGCGTATGTCACCGACGGCGGACGGCTCATGTACCTGGGGGGCAACGGCTTCTACTGGGTCACCGGCGTCGACCCGCTACGGCCCCACGTAATCGAGGTGCGACGGGGTTTCGGCGGCGCGAATCCGACCGGCGAGTCGCCGCCCGGCGAGAGCCATCTGAGCACAACCGGCGAGCCGGGAGGGATCTGGCGGCAGCGCGGGCGTGCGCCGCAGCGTGTCGTCGGCGTCGGGATGTCAGCGATGGGATGGGGCGCCGGGGACGGCTATGCCTGGCTCCCTGGGAGCGAGCGCGACGAGCTGCGCTTCATCTCACGTGGCGTCGATCGGTCGAAGCCGCTTGGCGCCGGCGTTCCAGATCACCCCTGGGGCGCTGCGACGGACGAGATCGACCGTGCCGACGTCAATCTCGGGACGCCGCTGCACGCGACGGTCGTCGCGACGTCGGCTGGTCGTCACGATGGTCGGTTTGCCCCCGATCCGGCCGATGAGGACGTGATGATGTCGCTCGGCGCGACCTCGAACGTGCGGGCGGACGTCGTGTACGCGACCTCTCCGCGCGGTGGTCGGCTGTTTGCGGTTGGCTCGATGGGCTGGACCGACGCGTTCGAGGCCTGTCCTGACGTCGAGCGCGTCACCGAGAACGTCCTCGAGGACTTCCTCGATGGATGAGCGGCGCGGCGACGTCGTACCGACACACGCCCGACGAGCTGCTGCCCTGTCGCTCGAATACGACACAACTCATGGAGGTACAACGATGAAAACTTCTGCATCGCGACCCGTCTGCCGGCCATGACCAGGACGATGGCCCCAGCGTTCCTCGGCGGGACTCCCACGGTCGATCCGGGCGCGCATACGGCATGGCCGATCCTCGACGAGACGGATCGCGCTGCGGTTATGGGCGTGATCGAGTCGGGCAATCTCACAGGGCTGGGTGCACCCCAGGGCGTCGCTGTAGAGCGCGAGTTCGGCGAGTTCGTCGGGACGCGGTTTTGCCTTGCGATGAACGCAGGCAGTCACGCGCTGCATGCCTGCGCGGTGGCGGCGAATCTGTCGGCGGGCAGCGAGTTCGTCGTGCCCGCGTTCACCTACGGAGCGTCGGCGATGGGTCCGGCGCTGCAGGGCGCCACGCCGGTGTTCTGCGACGTGCTGCCGACGACGTACAACCTCGACCCGGCGAGCGTCGAGGAGCGGATCACCGAGCGCACGCGAGCGATCGTCGTCGTGCATCTCCACGGGATGCCGGCGGACATGGACGCCATCACGGCGATCGCCGAGCGCCATGGGCTCACGATCATCGAGGACTTCGCCCAGGCGCAGGGATCGACGTATCACGGGCGCAACGTCGGCACCTTCGGGCTGTGCTCGGCCACGAGCCTGAACGCGACGAAGAACCTCCCCGCCGGTGAGGGTGGTTTCTTCGTCACCGACGACGAGCAGTCCGAGGTCGTCGCGCGCAGGTTGCGCTATCTCGGCGAGGACATGCTCGGCAGCGAGCCGTCGGAGGGCCGCGAGTACTGGTCGTGGGCGCTGGGCTGGAACTACCGCCTGCCAGAGATCCCGGCCGCAATCGCCCGTAGCCAGCTGCGGCGCCTACCTGCTTACAACGAGCGTGCGCGCGAAAACGCAGGGATCCTCACTGACGGCCTTAGCGAGGTGCCGGGCATCGTGCCGCCCATGGAGCCCGAGGGATGCCGCTCGGTCTACTACGCGTACCGGATTCGCGTCGACGCCGACGAACTGGGCTGGAGCCGAACGCCGGGTGAGCTGCGCGATCGCCTCGTCCGTGCGTTGCAGGCTGAAGGGCTGCGCGCCGGGCTCTGGCAGCATCACCCGCTCCCCGCACAGCCGGCGTTCCGGCGCCGGCTGCAGCCCTGGCACCCGAGCAACGACGCCGAGCCATTGACCGCATGGGATCCCGGCGAGTTCCCCATCGCCAGCCAGGTCGCCGACGAGACGCTGCTCCTCGGCGCCGGAACCGCTCCGTGGGCTGCGCAGAGCAACCAGCTGGCCCACCGCTACGTCGAGGCCGTGGCACGCGTCGTCGACGCGATCGACGAGCTGGCTCGCGCCGAGCTTGATCCGATCCCCCGGACGACCGCGTGAGGCGGCGCCGGTGACGCAAGCGATCGATCGCGTGACGACCGCTTGGGCGAACGTCGCGCTGGCGACGGCACCCAGCGTGTGGGGCGTCGAGGATGCGTGCGAGCCTCGCAACCCGGCCTGGACCGACGTGCTCGACGAAGCTGCGGCGATCGGGTTCCGCGGAATCGAGCTCGGCCCGTTCGGCTACTTCCCCGAGGACCCAGATCGCGTACGCGCCGAACTCCAGCGCCGCGATCTGGTTCTCGCCAGTGGGTTCGTCATGCAGCCGTTCCATCAGGCCGAGCACCGCCGCACGGTCCTCGAAGTGGCGAATCGAACGTGCGCGATCCTCAGTCGCGCCGGCGCACACCACCTGATCCTGATCGAGGCCCTGCTGCCCGAGCGCGCGGCGACAGCGGGCCGATCCGCCGCTGCGGCGCGCCTCGACGAGACCGGCTGGGCGACGCTCCTGGCCACCGTCGAGGCGGTGGCGCGCGTGGCGAGCGACCATGGGCTGATTGTGGCGTTTCACCCCCACGCCGGTACCTGCATCGAGTTCGGCGACGAGATCGACCGTCTGCTCGCTAGTACGGATCCGACGCTCGTTGGGCTTTGCGTGGACACGGGCCATGCGGCGTACGCTGGCCTGGAGCCGTCGAGCCTGTTGCGTCGCCATGCCGACCGCCTGCGCTATGTGCACCTCAAGGACGTGCGTGCGGAGATACTCCATCAGGCGCTCGCCGCGGAGATGAGCTTCGCGGATGCGGTCGCTGCGGGCGTCTTCTGTCGTCTCGGTAGCGGCAGCATCGACTTCGCAGCCATCCGCGACGCACTCGCGGCCGCGGACTTCGACGGCTGGGCCACGTTTGAGCAGGACCGGGAGCCTGGCGACCCGCTAGTCCGCGTCGATGCGGAGGCGAGTCTCGAGCATCTTCGCCGCTCGAATATCGGGGGCGCAACGGACGTGAGGCCTTAATTCTCGCCGAAGCCTTCCTCCGTCGGTCTAGCTAGGCGCAGGCCTGCTGCGTCGCGGCGGTGATCGGGTGCTGGTCCGTTGCGGCGGGTTCGCGGTCGCGTAGCAGGAGGTTCGCGACGATCGCGGCGGCGGCCAGTACGAGCACGCCGCTGACCGTGGCGGCGACCTCGAGCGCTTGGGTGAACGCCTCGCGCGTGGAGTCGAGCACGTCGG
>JAPSGI010000017.1 GCA_031177685.1 Solirubrobacteraceae bacterium
CGCGCGATGCGCGCGCCGCGCCGGTGACGGTGCACCCGGCGATGGACGTGGCGGCGCACGTGGCGGTGGACCCTGCAGGTGCGCCGGGGCGCCGGCGCGGCCGCCGCGGGCGGCGCGGGCGCCGGCGCGGCCGCCGGTTGGGCGGGCGCGGGTGCCGGGGCGGGCGCGGGCTCCTGCGGCGCCACGCTGGGCGCGCCGCCCTCGGCGACTGCGCGGCCGAGATGGCCGTACCAGCGCTCCGCCTGCGGGTTGGCCGGGTCGCCGCCGAAGCCGAAGCCGAGCGCGGTCGCCTCGGCCGCGTCGGCGCGCAGCTTGGACGTGATCTGCGCCGGGGTCATCCCGGCGCACGGTCCGGCGGCGCCGTTCTCCCCCAGGCACAGCGCGACCAGTCCGGCCACGTGCGGCGCCGCCATGCTGGTCCCGCTCATGCGGGCGTACTGGCCCCCGGGATACGTGGAGAGGACGCACACGCCCGGCGCGGCCAGCGTGTGCGCCGCGTCGGCGTCCAGCGTGGCGAAGTTCGAGAAGCTGGCCGCGAGGTCGTCGGACTCGCCGGCGCGGCAGACCGCGCCCTGGGCGCCGGGAAACCCGTCGCCGTCGCTCATCGCGGTCACCGTGAGCGCCTCCGGGTACCAGGCGGGCGTGTCGGGCGGGCTGGCGCCGAAATCCCAGCCGTCGTTGCCGGCGGCCACGACCACGGACACGCCGCGGGCGACCGTGCGGCAGACCGCCTCGTGCAGCGGGTCGGCGTTCTCGCCGCAGTCCGAGTACACGCCAAGGCCGCCGAGGCTCATGTTCGCCACGCCGATCCGCAGAGCCGACGCGTTGGCCGTCACCCAGTCCAGCCCGCAGATGACCGAGGAGTCGCTGCCGCTCCCGTTCGCGTCGAGCACCTTCAGCGCGTGGACCCGGGTGCCCGGCGCCACGCCGACGACGCCCCCCGCGCCGTTGCGCGCGCCGACCGTGCCGGCCACGTGCGTGCCGTGGCCGTGGTCGTCGTCGGCGCTGCCCGTCCCGGTGCAGTCCTTCGCGGAGCCGACGTTCAGGTCGGGATGGTCGAGGTCGATGCCGGTGTCGATCACCGCCACGGACGACGTGGCGGATCCGCGGACGGAGTTCGTCGTGCCCGCGCCCACGCGGCGCACGCCGAAGGGGACGCTGTCCCCCGCCGCCACCGGCGCGCCGATCGCCCGGCGCGGGCGGTCGGGCGTGACCGACGCGACCTCGGGATCGGCGCGCAGCGCGGCGACCTGCGCGGCGCTCAGGCGCGCCGCGAAGCCGCGCACGGCATGGCGGAAGCGCAGGCGGGCGCGGAAGCCCCGCGCGCGCTCGCGCGCGTTCGTCTCGGCGTCCACGCCGGCGGCCCCCGGCGCGTACGTGACGATCCACTGCCCGGGGGTCGCGGGCGGCGCGGCCGGCCTTTCGCGCGCGGACGCGCCGGGGGCGGCCACCGCCGCCACCGTCAGGACAGCCCACATCGTGCGCCTGAAACGCCTCACTCCCGTCCTATCGGCCGCCACCGGCACAAGTTTGACCGCAGCGGTCGGCACGCGGACACCCGTGCGTCAGGCGAGCGTGCCCAGGTGCTCCAGGAACAGCGGGTACGAGATGGCCGCGGCGTCCATGCCGAGGACCGTGACGCCCTCGCGGGAGGCCAGTCCGGCGACGGCGCCGAGCATGGCCACGCGGTGGTCGCCGTGGGAGTCCAGCACGCCGCCCTGCAGCCCGCCGGTGCCGCTGACCGCGAAGCCGTCCTCGGTCGGCTCGATCTCGCCGCCCAGCGCGCGCAGTCCCTCCACCACCGCGGCGATGCGGTCGGACTCCTTGACGCGCAGCTCGCCCGCGCCGCGGACGATCGTGTCGCCCTCCGCGAAGCACCCGAGCAGCGCGACCAGCGGCAGCTCGTCGATCGCCAGCGGGACCTCGTCGGCCTCCACGACCGTCCCCACCAGCGGGCCGGCGCGCACGTCGAGCTCGGACACCGGCTCCTCGGTGGGGATCTCGCGGGGCGGCGGCGGCGACTCGAAGTCGCCCACCACCACGCCGCCCATGCGCTCGAGGATCCGCAGGAAGCCCGTCCGCGTCCAGTTCACGCCGACGTCGCGCAGCAGCAGCCGCGAGCCCGGCACCAGGACGCCCGCGGCGATCAGGAAGGCCGCCGAGGACAGGTCTCCCGGCACCGTGATCTCGTCCAGCTCGAGCTCGTCGGTGCGCGCGACCACGATGCGCCCGTCGTCGCGGCTCACCCCCGCCCCGGCGCGCGCGAGCAGCCGCTCGGTGTGGTCGCGGCTGGGGCGCGGCTCGGCGACCGCGACCTCGCCCAGGGACAGCAGCCCGGCCAGCAGCACGCACGACTTCACCTGCGCGCTGGCCACCGGCAGCTCGTAGTCCAGCGAGCCCAGCCGGGCGCCGTGGACGGTGAAGGGCGGGAAGCGCCCGTTCGTGGCGTCCACGCGCGCGCCCAGCATGCGCAGCGGCTCGGCGATCCGGTCCACGGGACGCCGGCGGATGGACTCGTCGCCGTCCAGCGTCCACGAGCCCTCCTGCCCGGCCAGCCATCCCGGCAGCAGGCGCATCAGCGTCCCGGAGTTGCCCACGTCGATCGGGGCGTCGGCGGGCGCGGCGCCGCGCAGGCCGCCGCCGCGGATCACGATCTGGTCGGGACGCGCCTCCACGAGCGCGCCCACGGCGCGCAGCGCGTCCAGCGTGGAGTTGGTGTCGCCCGCGTCGAGGTAGTTGCGCACGTGCACCGGCTCCGCGCACATCGCGGCCAGCAGGGCGGCGCGGTGCGAGATCGACTTGTCCGGCGGAGCCACGAGGTCCCCGCGCAGGCGGGCGGCCGGCTCGAAGCGCGTCCTCACGGGCGCGCCACCGGGTAGCCCAGCTGCGACACGAGCGCCTCGGCGCGATTCGCCGCCGCGTCGCCGGCGATCCACAGCGCGACCACGCCGTCGCGCATGTCGCTGGAGGGGTAGAGCGCCATGTCGTTTATGTCGATCCCGGCGCGGCCGAGCTCGAGCGCCAGCCGCGCCACCACGCCCGGCTGGTTGGGCACCGAGGCGCGCAGCTCGTGGACCGGGCCGCCGGCGAGCTCGCGCTCCAGCAGCTGACGCCGCGCCGTGCGGGCGGCCGCGTTCCACTCCGTCACGCGGCGCGCGTCGCCCGTGGTCAATGCGTCGCGGACGTCGGCCAGGCGGCGCACGGTCTCGTCGATGCGCTCGACGACCGCGTCGCGGTTGGCCAGGTAGATGTCGGTCCAGATCGCGTCGTTGGCGCCCGCCACTCGCGTCGCGTCGCGAAAGCTCGGGCCCGCGGCGGGCAGGCGCTCGTCCTCGTCGGCCAGTGCGGCGGCCGCCTGGCCGACCAGGACGTTGGCCAGCACGTGCGGGAGGTGGGAGACGCTCGCCATCAGGCGGTCGTGGGCGGCGGCGTCGATCGCGACGGGCCGCGCGCCGTAGCCCGCGATCGTGCGGTGCAGGCGCTCGAAGAGCGTGCCCGCGGTTTTCGCGGCCGGGGTGAGGTACCAGGTGGCGCCCTCGAACAGGTCGGCGCGCGCGTACGCCACGCCGGCCGTCTCGGCCCCGGCCAGGGGGTGCCCGCCCACGAAGCGCGGATCGTCGCGCCCCTCCACCACGACGCGCTTGGTCGAGCCGACGTCGGTGACCACGCACTGCTCGCCGGCGGCCCCGAGCACCTCGTCGAGCACCGCGGGCAGCGCGCCCACCGGCGCGGCGACGAACGCCGTGTCGGCGCCCTGCAGCGCCTCGGCGCTCGACCCGCACGGGTCGTCGACCGCGCCCAGGGCGACGGCCTGCTCGAGCACGCCGGCGGCCGGGTCGAAGCCGCGCACGCGCGCGCCCGTGCGCTCGCGGGCCGCGAGGCCGATCGAGCCGCCGATCAGACCGACGCCGATGACCGCTACGACGCTCAGCTTGCCGCTCGCCGCGCTCGCACCGCCGCCGCAAGCTCGTCGAGGACGCCCACCGTCATGTCCCACGACATGCATGCGTCGGTGACCGACTGCCCGTAGGTCAGGGGCATGCCGGGCGCCAGGTCCTGACGGCCCTCCACCAGGAACGACTCCAGCATGACGCCCACGATCGCCCGGTTGCCCTCGCCGACCTGGGCGGCCACGTCCGCGCCCACGGCGGGCTGGCGCGCGTGGTCCTTGCCGCTGTTGTCGTGCGAGGCGTCGATCACCAGACGCTGCGGCAGTCCGGCCGCCTGCAGCCGCTCCAGCGCCTCGGCCACCTGCGGCGCCGTGTGGTTGGGCTGGCCGCGGCCGCCGCGCAGGATCAGGTGGCAGTCGCGGTTGCCGCGCGTGTGGAGGATCGCCGGGGTCCCGCTGACGTCGACCCCCGCGAACACGTGCTGCGCCGCCGCCGCGCGCACCGCGTCGACCGCCACGCCGACGTTGCCGTCCGTGCGGTTCTTGAACCCGACCGGCATGGAGAGCCCGGACGCCAGCTGGCGGTGGATCTGGCTCTCGGTGGTGCGCGCGCCGATGGCGCCCCACGAGACGGCGTCGGAGATGTACTGCGGCATGATCGGGTCCAGGAACTCGCAGCCGATCGGCAGGCCCATTCCGAGCACGTCGAGCAGCAGGCCGCGGGCCAGCCGCAACCCGGTGTTGACGTCGCCGGACTCGTCGAGGTGCGGGTCGTTGATCATGCCCTTCCACCCGATCGTGGTGCGCGGCTTCTCGAAGTACACGCGCATCGCCACGCACAGGTCGTCGCCCAGCTCGGCCGCCTTGGCGCTCAGCAGGCGGGCGTAGTCGAGCGCCGCGTCGACGTCGTGGACGCTGCACGGGCCGACGATCGCGAGCAGGCGGTCGTCCTCGCCGCGCAGGATCGCCGCGACCTCGTCGCGGCCGCGCAGCACGACGTCCGCCTGCGCGGGGGACAGCGGCTGCTGGTGCAGGATCAGCGCCGGCGTCACGAGCGGTATGACCTGCTCGATGCGCTGGTCGCGTACTTGCTCTTCGGTGGGTGGAAGCCTGGTTCTCATCTTTCCCTCACTCGCGTCGGGGGGCTCTGCGGACTGGCGTGGCATCTGGCGATCGGGGCCCGGGGGCCCGAGCGCCTAGCTAAATCGCCAGGCGTAGGCGTAGGAGAACCAGCCGTACTCGCCGCCGGCGGGCGTGGGTGCGAAGGAGATGCCGAGGCGATCGGTCATGGCCAGGCGAACCTTTGTACCAGACGGCGCGCCGCGCCTACAAGACCTCGCCCAGCGCGGCGAGGAAGCGCCCGTTCTCCTCGGGCGTGCCGCAGGTGACCCGCAGGCAGCCCGCACGGCCCAGCGAGGCGCCGGCGCGGACCAGCACCTTGCGCTCCCCCAGGCTGCGCACGACGGTCGCCTCGTCGGCGCTCTCGGGCAGCGCGAACCACACGAAGTTGGCCTGGGACTGCGCGGGGTGCAGGCCCAGCGCGCGCAGCCCGTCCTCCAGCTCCAGCCGCGCCGCGATCGTCTGCTCGACCCGGCGCGCCACCTCGTCCTGGTGGCGCAGCGCCTCCAGCGCCGCGGCCTGCGCGGCGACGTTGGCGAAGAACGGCTGGCGGACCTGGTCGACCGCGGTCCGGAAGGTTTCCGCGCCGCACAGGCCGTAGCCCACGCGCAGCCCGGCCAGGCCGTAGACCTTGGAGAAGGTGCGCAGCAGGACCAGGTTGGGGTGGCGCTCGAGCAGGTCGACCGTGGCGTCGGGGTCCTCGAGCACGGCGAACTCCCGGTAGGCCTCGTCGAGGATCACGCACACCGAGGGCGGCACGCGCTCCAGCAGCGCCCGGATCTGCGCCAGCGGGACGGCGGTGCTGGTCGGGTTGTTGGGGTTGCACACGACGAGCATCCGCGTCGCGACGGTGACCGCCGCGGCCATCGCGTCGAGGTCGTGGCGCTCCTCCGCGTCCAGCGGGACCGTGACGGGGCGCGCCCCGGACGCGGCCGCCAGGTGGGGGTACATCGAGAACGACGGCCAGGCGTAGACGATCTCCGCCCCCGGCTCCAGCAGGGCCTCCGCCGCCGCGAGCAGGATGTCGCAGGAGCCGTTGCCGATCGCGATGCGGCCGGCCGGCACGCCGTGGCGGCGGCTCAGCGCCGCGCGCAGCGACGCGTTGCCGGGATCGGGGTAGCGGTTGACGGTCTCCAGCGCGCGCCGCGCCGCCTCCAGCACGCCGGGCGCGGGCGCGAACGGCGTCTCGTTGGACGCCAGCATCGCCACGTCGGCGTCCAGCGCGTAGCCGTCCGCGGCCGGGTAGACCGGGATGCGCCGGATCCGCTCCGCGAACTCGAGGGACATGGCGCCTATTGTGGCGCGCCGGGCGGGCCGCCAGGGCCGAAGCGGCTGGTCTCGCCCTCGGGCAGGCGCCCGTCGCGGCCCACGTAGCCGTCCTTGCCGCCCACCACCAGGTACACGGCGTCCTCCTCGCCGACGTTGCGGACCTTGCGGACGGTCGCCGCGTCCACCCGCGCGGCGGCGCCGGGCTCCAGGCGGTGCGCGGTCCCGTCGCCGAACTCCATCTCGATCGTCCCGCGGTGGACGAAGTACAGCTCCTCCTGCTCGTCGTGGAAGTGGCGGCCGGTCTCCAGGCCCGGCGGCAGGACCAGCGCGTTGACCCCGAACGCCTTCACGTCCAGCGCCCGCCGGACCTTGCGGAACCCGTAGCGGTCCCCCATGTCGTCGATGTGGCCGACGGCGTAGCCCTCGCCGGTGGCGATCTCGCTCATTGGGCGGCCTCCAGGTCGGTGCGCAGGGAACCGGCCTCGCCGAGGTAGACGTGGCGGGGCACGTGGCCCTCCTGCGCGTGGTAGTGCAGCAGCAGGCGGATGACGCGCGGCAGCGCCCCGGGCCGATCGATCTCCCGCGCACAGAGCAGCGGCACGCGGTCCAGGCCGAGGTTGCGCGCCGCCACGGCCGGGAACTCCGCGTCCAGGTCGGCCGTCGCGGTGAAGATGCAGCTGACCATCGCCTCGGGACGCAGGTCGTTGCGCTCCATCACCGCGCGCAGCAGCTCGGCGGTGCGGGCCAGGATCGGCTCCGGCTCGTTGGCCTCCACGTCGATGGCGCCGCGCAGCGCGAACAGTCGCATGGCGCGCGACTGTACCGGCGGGCGGTGCGCCTAGCGCGCGACGGCGCGGTACTCGGACCGCGTCAGCTCGTCCCAGCGCATGCTCTGCGCGGGCACGCGCAGCAGCGACGCGGCGACCAGCTCGCGCTGCGAGCGGCCGGTGCGCGCGGGGTGCGCGCTGCACTTGCCGTTCCAGTGGATCTGCTTCGGATAGACCATGACGAGACGGTCCCACCGCGCGATCCGGGCGTCGTGCGCGCGTGCGACGCACGGTGTGTGACGGTCGCGACGTTGCGGCGGCGGCCGGGCGACGGACTAGGCTGCGCGCATGAAGTGGGCTCTGCTGGACGGCGTGCCCGACGAGGACGTGCGGGCGCTGCTGAGCATCGCGCGCCGGCGCCAGTTCGCGCGCGGCGAGGTGGTGTTCCACCAGGACGACCCCGCCGACACGCTGCACCTGATCGACAAGGGGCGCTTCGCCGTGCGCGTCCAGACGTCCCTCGGCGACACCGCGATCCTGTCGGTGCTCGGCCCGGGCGAGATGTTCGGCGAGCTGGCGCTGCTGGGCGAGGCCGAGGCGCGCCGCAGCGCGACCGTCGCGGCACTGGAGGCTGGGGAGACGCGCTCCGTCCACCGTCTGGACTTCGAGCGCCTGCGCCGCGAGCACGCCGGCACCAGCGGCGTGCTGATCGCGATCCTCTCGGGCCAGGTGCGCCGGCTCTCGCAACATCTGCTGGAGGCGCTGTACGTGCCCGCCGACAAGCGCGTGCTGCGGCGGCTCGTCGAGGTCGCCGAGCTCTACGGCGACGACACGGTCCCCCTGACGCAGGAGGACCTGGCGGGCCTGGCCGGCACCTCGCGCGCCACGGTCAACCGGGTGCTGCGCGAGGAGGAGGAGCGCGGCGCGGTCAAGCTCGGGCGCGGGCGCACGACGGTGCTCGACGCCGAGGCGCTGGGCCGCCGGGCTCGCTAGGCCTGACCGGGGTCGTCGACCAGGTGCAGGATGCGGTCGGCGCCGGTCATCCCGACGACGTCGCGGACCACCGCGGGCGCGCGCACGACGATCAGCTCGAAGTCGCGGCTGGGGTCCCCGGCGAGCTGCTGCGCCATCAGCAGAGCGCGCAGGCCGGAGGAGTCCATGAACGTCACGTCGCGCAGGTCGACGAGCGCGACGCGCGCCGAGGAGCGACGGACCGCGCGCACGCGGTCGACCAGCTCGTCGGACACCGAGATGTCCAGCTCGCCCCGGACGCGCAGGTGCACCGTGTCTCCCGACCACTCCATTCCGATTCCAAAAGCCGGCATCCCGTCCCTCACACGGTGATCGTAGGGGTCGACCGTCGCCATCCCAAAGGTTGCAACGCACGGGTGTGACAAAGGTTGGAGAGAGAGTTCGCCGGGGTGATTACGGGCGCAGCGCCCGCTCCACCACGAGGCTGACGCGGCGGACGGTCTCGGCGTAGGCGGCGCCCACGCGGCCGTTGTGGCGCGGGCGGCGCGCCGCGGACGCGAGCCGGCGCGCCTCCCCGGGCCGGCGCAGCGCGTCGCCGCGGGTGACGGCGCCGCGACCCATCAGCGCGACCGCCTCGTCGTCGCGTGCGGAGGCCTTGCCGGCCTCGATCCAGGCGTAGCGGAAGGCCAGTCCGCCGGCCAGGTAGAGCGTGCTCGCCAGGTGGTGCACGCGCGGGCCGAGTGGGCGGCGCACCAGCCGCAGCGCCAGTCCTGCCCCCACCATCCATTCGGCGGCCCGGAACAGGCGCCCGGCGCGTCCCTCGTGCAGCGGCCGCGCGGCGCGGCCCAGGCGGCGCTGGTTGAGCTGGGCTAGCCCCAGCTCGCACAGCATCGCCCCCGTCTCCAGGTTGCCCAGCGCGGTGCGGGTCGGGTGACCGGCGGGCACCCCCGCAGCGACGAGCGCCAGCCGGCACGCGGCGGCGCCGCTCGCGGTGGCGGTCGAGACGAAGATCGGTCCGAGGAAGAGCCGGCTGCGCGCCCACACCGGAACCGCGGTGGCGGCGAGCAGGATGCCCGTGTACGAGCCCAGGTAGCCCCCGATCGCGGCGTTGGCGGCGCCGGCGGCGCGCGCCATCCGCGGGCGGCCGGCCACGTCGGCGGCGACCGCCCCGGCGCCCAGCGCACTGAAGGCCACCAGCGCCCATGCCCCGGTGTTCATGGGCGAGCGGGGCTTGAAGATCCGCAGCATGTTGAGGAAGCGCGCGGGACGCCCGAGGTCGACGATCAGCAGCGGCGGGCACGGGAGCACCGCCGCGAGCGCCACCTTGCGCGCGACGGCGGCGGAGCGGCCGTCCCCCGCGGCGTCGCAGGCCAGCCCCACGAACGAGGACCCCGCGGCGACGCCCCCGAACCAGAAGTACAGCGGCACCTCCCACGTCCACACCGGAGCCTTGACGAACGGGCCTTCGACGGGATCGGGCAGCGGCCCCGAGCGCATGCGCCGGTTGGCCTCCGCGACCTCGCCGGGCTGCGCCTCGGCGGCGGCGTAGCCGGTGTCGCGGCCGAACAGGAACGACCACGCCGCGTCGCCCCAGCGCGTGCGCTGCAGCGCGACGTCCGCGCCCGCGCGCGCCCACGAGGCCGGCTCGCCGCGCGTGCCCAGCGCGGGCGTCGCGTCGCGCTCGCTCATCGCCGTCCCCGCGCCAGCGCGAAGGCCGCGGTCGCGCCGGCCGCGGCCAGCACGCCGGCGGCGACCGCCGCCGCCGTGGCCGGCACGACGTTCTCCTGCACGGGCGACTCGGCGCGCGCCGGCAGCCCGTAGCGCTCCGGCGGCTCGGTCAGCAGGAAGAACGCCCCCAGGCCGCCCGCGAGCTGCTCGCCCGTCGCGTCGCCCGCGCCGTACAGGTAGGCGCCCTCGATCCCGCGGCGGCGCAGCTCGGAGACGCGGCGCTCGGCCGTCCGCACCAGCTCCTCGTAGGGGCCGAACTGGATCGAGTCGGTGGGGCAGGCCTTGGCGCAGGCGGGCTCCAGCCCGTCCTGCAGGCGGTCGTAGCACAGGGTGCACTTGGCGGCCCGGCCGTCGCGCGGGTCGCGGTCCACCACGCCGAAGGGGCATGCCGGCACGCAGTACCCGCAGCCGTTGCAGACGTCGGGCTGCAGCACGACCGTATCGAACTCCGTGCGGATCAGCGCGCCCGTGGGGCAGGCGTCCAGGCAGCCCGCGTTCGTGCAGTGCTTGCACACGTCGGACATGAAGACCCAGTTCTCCATCGCCGCCACCGCCGCGTCCACGTCCACCTCGTTGCCGGCCGGCAGCTGCGGGAGGTGCCCTCCGTTCTCGGCGATCTCCACGAAGCGCACGTGGCGCCAGGTGGCCGCGCTCAGCTCGCCGGTGTGGTCGTAGGAGCCGCCCCGGGTGAACTGGGAACCGTCCGCCGGCAGGTCGTTCCACTGCTTGCACGCCACCTCGCACGCCTTGCAGCCGATGCAGACGGTGGTGTCGGTGAAGAACCCCATCCGCCCGGCGTCCACGTGGTGGATGGCGATCTCGGTCGGCGCGCTCACGTGATCTCCGACGGGTACTCGGCCGGCGGGTCGTCGTCCGCCGGGCCGATGCGCTGGTCCAGCCGCACGCCGGACAGCCTGGCCGTGGCGGGGCGCGCGCGCCGGCCCGCGCGGACGTTGCAGGAGAAGGCCTTGGACTCCTGGATGTTCACGTTGGGGTCGCCGGACAGCGCGCCGAGGTCGTTCGTCGTGTCGCCGGGGTAGTCGCCCGTGTACCCCCAGTGCCAGGGCAGCGCCACCTGGTGGACGACGCGTCCGTCCAGGCGCAAGGGGCGGATGCGCGGCGTCACGCGGGCGCGCGCCTCGACCTCCCCGCGCTCGGTCTCGATGACCATCCAGCCGCCGTCCTCGATCCCGCGGTCCGCGGCCAGGGCCGGGTCGACCTCCGCGAACATCTCGGGCTGCAGCTCGGCCAGCCAGGGGACGTTGCGGCTCATCGCCCCCGCCGTGTGGTGCTCGGTCAGCCGGAAGCTCGTGGCCACGACCGGATAGCGCGGGTCGCCCGTGGGGTTGTAGGGGTTCTCCGGGCGCTGCCACTTGACCGCGGCCGGGTTCATGTGCAGGTCCGGGTACAGCAGGTTCTCCAGCGGCGACTCGAACGGCTCGTAGTGGGTGGGCAGCGGGCCGTCGAGCAGGCCGCTGGGGGCGAACAGCCAGCCGCGGCCGTCGGGCATCATGATGAACGGGTCGTCTCCGGAGATCGCGTCCATGGCCAGGCCGTCCGGCGGCGCCGTGTAGTCCGGGCGCTTGTCCACCGGGAAGTCCGGCACGTCGTAGCCGGTCCAGGCGCCCGCCTCCTCGTCCCACCACACGTAGCGCTTGCGCTCCGACCACGGGCGCCCGTCCGGATCGGCGGAGGCGCGGTTGTAGAGGATGCGCCGGTTGACCGGCCACGCCCACCCCCACTCGGGCGACACCCAGCCGCCGGGCGCGTCCAGGTCGCCGGGGTCGCGGCGGCGCGCCTGGTTGACGCCGTCCTTGAAGTAGCCGCTGTAGATCCAGCAGCCGCACGCGGTGGAGCCGTCGCTCTTCAGCGCCGTGAAGGCGGGGACGTGCTCGCCCGTGGCGACGTCGTAGCCGTTGATCTCCTTGGCCACCGCCTCGACGTCGGGCTCCCCGGTCTCCCCGACCTCGGGGTAGTCCCACGTGAGCTTGCGGATGGGCCAGTCGCGCCGGCGCCGCGAATTGGCGTAGTGCGCGCGCACGCGCTTGGCCAGGTGGTGCATGAACCACAGCTCCGAGCGCGCGTCGCCGGGGGGCTCCAGGGCCTGGTCGCGCCACTGCAGCAGCCGCTGGGTGTTGGTGAACGTCCCCGCCTTCTCCACGTGCGACGCCGCGGGCATCAGGAAGACCTCGGTCTGGACGTCCTGCGTGCGCAGCTCGCCCGACTCGACCTCCGGGCTGTCGCGCCAGAACGTCGCCGACTCGATCTCGTTGAGGTCGCGCACCACCAGCCACTTCAGGCTGGCCAGGGCGCGCCGCTGGAGCCCCGCGTGCTGCGAGCCCACCGCCGGGTTCTGGCCCATCAGGAACAGGCCCTCCACGCCACCGTCCAGCGCGCGCAGCATCGTGGAGAAGTGCGAGTGGTTGCCGGTCAGCTTGGGCAGGTGACCGAACCCGAAGTCGTTGCGCTTCGTGGCGGCGTCGCCGAACCACGCCTTCAGCAGCGAGACCACGTAGGTCTCGTAGAAGGCCCACCAGCCGCGGTCCCTGCCGGACTCCTCCACGTAGTCCGCGAGCGTCTGGCCGTCCTCGTTGGCACGCGGCATCTGCAGGTAGCCCGGCAGGATGTCGAACAGCGTCGGGATGTCGGTGGAGCCCTGGATCGACGCGTGCCCGCGCAGGGCCATGATCCCGCCGCCCGGCCGCCCGACGTTCCCCAGCAGCAGCTGCAGGATCGCCGCGGTGCGGATGATCTGCACTCCGGCGGTGTGCTGCGTCCATCCCACGGCGTAGCAGAAGGCGGTGGTGCGCTCGCGACCGGAATTGGCGACAAGGGCGTCGGCCACCTCGAGGAAGTCCTCGCGCGAGATGCCGCAGATGCGCTCGACCGTCTCGGGCGTGTAGCGGCTGAAGTGACGCCGCAGCACCTGGAAGACGCAGCGCGGGTGCCGCAGCGTGTCGTCGCGCGGGACGCCGGACACGTCCATCCCCGCGCCCGTGCGCTCCTCGTAGGCCATGCTGGTGTGGGTCTGGGCGTCGCCCTCGCCGCCGCCGCGTCCCTCCGCGTAGCTCCACGTCGACGTGTCGTAGGTCGCGGTCTCCGGATCGAAGCCCGAGAACAGCCCGCCGAGGTCCTCCGTGTCCTGGAAGTCCTCGCGCAGGATCGTCGGCGCGTTGGTGTAGTTGACGACGTAGTCGCGGAAGTAGCCCTCGGTCTCGATCACGTGGCGGATCAGCCCGCCGAGGAAGGCGATGTCGCTGCCCGCGCGGATCGGGACGTACTTGTCGGCGAGCTGGCTCGTGCGCCCGAAGCGCGGGTCGACGTGGATGACCTTGGCGCCGCGCTCCTTGGCCTTCATGACCCAGCGAAAGCCGACGGGGTGCGCCTCGGCCATCGAGGAGCCCTCGATGAGGATGCAGTCCGCGTGCTGCAGGTCCTGCTGGAAGCCGGTGGCGCCGCCGCGCCCGAACGTGGCGCCCAGACCGGGCACCGTGGAGGAGTGTCATATGCGCGCCTGGTTCTCGATCTGGATCGCGCCCAGCGCCGTGAAGAGCTTCTTGATGAGGTAGTTCTCCTCGTTGTCCAGCGTGGCGCCGCCCAGGTGCGCGAAGCCCAGCGTGCGGTCGACGCGCCAGCCGCGCCGGTCGCGGTCCTGCCAGCCGTTCTCGCGGGCTTCGATCACGCGCTGCGCGATCATGTCCATCGCCTGCTCGAGCTCGAGCTCCTCCCACTCGGCGCCGCCGGGGCGCCGGTAGCGGACCTTGGTCAGCCGGCCGGGCTGCTGGACGAGCTGCCGTGAGGCCGCCCCCTTGGGGCACAGCGTCCCCTGGTTGATCGGCGAGCGCGGGTTGCCCTCGATCTCGACCAGCTCGCCGTCGCGCGTGTAGACGAGCTGGCCGCAGCCGACGGCGCAGTACGGGCACACGGACTCCGTGACCTTCAGCCCGGCGATCCGCGCGCCCGCCTCGCGGGTGCGCCGCGAGACCGCGGAGCCGCCCATCCCCCAGTCCAGCGCCCGCCCGACGATCGGCAGCCGGCGCAGGCGCTCGAACGAAGCGGGACGCGAGGCCTCCGGCGTCATGCGCGCGACATACCCCCGCGACCGTCGCTCGAACCGGCGATGGCATGCTCGAGGCGGGGCGCCCCGGGGATGGCCCCGGGGCGCGCACCGAGCCCTACGCCGTGGCCGCCTCCGGCAGACCCACCGCGTACTCCGCGTCCACCTCGAAGTACGTGTTCTCGCTCGCCCCGGCGGTGGCCGGGTCGAGGTAGTCGCGCAGCTGGTCGACCGACTCGGCCTCCCACAGGCAGACCGCCGACGAGCGGTCCGTGCTGGGGAAGAACTGCCGGCCCTGCACGCCAGGCGGGCCCCCGGTGGACACCTGCTCGGCGTCAATGGAGAAGAACTTCTCCGGATCCGTGATCCGGTGCAAGACGACGACGTTCATCGTTCGCCACCTCCCGTTGAGTCGCCCGAGGCGACCGTATCCAGACCGGCGCGCCGTGGCAAGGGCGCCGTCGGACGTCGGACCGCTTGCGCGGCGGGTTGCCGGGGGCAGATACTCGCGGCATGTCGGGGGACAGCGCCGACCTCGTCCGCGCGAGCATCGCCGCGTTCAATCGCCGCGACGTGGACGCGTTGCGCGAGATGTGGGACGACGACATCGAATTCGACGTGACCGACGTGCTGCTCACGGGGCCGCATCGCGGGAAGGACGAGGTCGCAGGCCTGTTGCGGGGGCTGTGGGACCTGCTGGAGGAGATGTGGATGGAGGCCGAGCGCATCGAAGAGGTGAGCGACGAAGAGCTCGTCGTGGTGGTCCATCAGGGCGGCCGCGGGCACGGGAGCGGCGTCGCGGTCGAAGCCCGGCGCGGTCACGTGATGAGGCTCAGGCACGGCCGGATCTGGCGCGTCAAGGTCTACGCGGATCCGGCTTCGGCGCTCGCAGCCGCGGGGCTGCGGTAGAGGTCGATGTCGCGCGAGAACGTGCAGCTGGCACACCGCGCGTTCGACGCGATCTCCCGGCGCGACCTGGCCGGGTTCCTGGACGTGATGGACCCGGAGGTCGTCGCGACGCCGCGCATCGTCTCCGTGGAGGGCCGCGCGCTCCACGGGCACGACGGCATGCGCGAGTGGTGGGACGCCATCTTCGGCGCGTTCCCCGACTTCGACCTCGAGGTGGTGACGGTCGAGGCCCCCGGCGACGCGACGGTCGCGCAGCTCGTCGCGCGCGGCCGGGGACAGGGCAGCGAGGCGCCGTTCGAGGACCCGATCTGGGTCGCGTCCCGCGTGCGCGCCGGAAAGGTCGTGTGGTGGCAGACGTATCGCAGCCGGGAGGAGGCCCTTCGGGGCCTGCGAGCCCGGCCTTCGTCTATTGCGCCAGACCCACGGCCTCGACCGCTTCGGCCTGGCTGAGGTGGGTCGAGAAGCGGACGATCTTGCCCTCGCGGATCGTCCAGGCGTGGAAGAAGCGGTTCTCGATCACCGCGTCGCTTCCCTTCATGCGTCCGCCGTCGCGCACCGCCGTCACGACGTGGTCCACGTCCGCCGCCACGACCTCCTCCAGCTCGATCCGGAAGTCCTCGAACGTATCGGTGTACGAGCGCAGCACGGCGCCGACGGCCTCGCGTCCGCGCAGGACCTCGGCGTCGGGCATGACGTCCGTGACGTCGAACGCGATCTCGGGCGCGTGCAGCTCCCACATCGGCTCTCCCGTCTCGGCGAGGTGCGCGTAGTAGCGGCGGATCAGGTCCAGGTTGTCCCCCGGCATCGCCGGTCGAGTATCCGCCGCGCGCAGGTGAGCGTCAAACCGCGTAGGGCAGACGTGAGAGAGTGCGCGTGTCCGTCGTCGAGAGGGGGAGCACATGGCTCAGACCAAGGCCCAGCGCAGCGCCGCCGCGAAGAAGGCGGCCGCCACGCGCAAGCGCAACGCCGCCAAGTCCAGCGGCAAGGAGACGACCAAGGCGGTGAAGAGCGCCGCGAAGAGCGCCGGCAAGGCGGCCAAGGCCGCGGGCGACACCGTCCGCAGCGCCGCGGAGTCGGTGGCGCGGCAGGCCGACGCGGGCGCGAAGCGCTCGACGCGCGCGCGGACCGCCAAGCCGCGCGCGAAGGCCGCGACCAAGCGGGGGGCGGCGAAGAAGCGCTGAGCGTCGCGAGCGCGGCGGTTCGTCCTCTGCGGGGGTAGGCGATGTCGCGGGAGAACGTGGAGGCGGTTCGCCTCAGCGACTTCAGCCTCGCTGCGGACGACTTCGAGGCGATCGGCGACTACGTCGTCGTGACCGTCAAGCAGAGCGCCCGGCTCCGAGGTAGCGACGCACGCATCGACGACACGATCTACCACGTGTGGCACGTGCCGAATGGCAGGCCCCGGGAAACGTGGGGATACGGCAGCCGGGACGAAGCCCTCGAAGCCGCGGGGCTGCCGAGGTAGCGCGCTCACGCGCAGACGGCGGGTAGCGTTGCGGCCTCGATGGCCGACTACGAGACCCTTCTCTACTCGGTCGACGGCGCGATCGCGACCGTTACGCTGAATCGCCCCGAGCGGCTGAACACCATCGTCGCCCCCCTGCCGGACGAGCTCGAGGACGCCGTGCGGGCGGCGTCGCGCGACGCCGCGGTGCGCGTGATCGTGCTGCGCGGGGCCGGTCGCGCCTTCTGCGCGGGGTTTGACTTCGGGCCGGAGTTCGAGGGGTACGCCCGGGCCATGCAGACCGACGGCGAGTGGGACCCGGGCAAGGACTTCTCGCTCGTGCTCGATCCGGCCACGGGACCCGTGCCGAAGTTCATGTCCCTGTGGCGTTCGCCCAAGCCGGTCATCGCGCAGGTGCACGGCTGGTGCGTGGGCGGCGGCAGCGACCTGGCCCTGTGCGCCGACCTTGTCATCGTGAGCGAGGACGCGCGGATCGGCACGCCGTACGCGCGCATGTGGGGCGCATACCTGACCGGCATGTGGATCTACCGTCTCGGCCTCACGCGCGCGAAGGAGCACGCGCTGACGGGGCGCCCGCTGTCGGGCCGGCAGGCGGCCGAGGTCGGCCTCGTCAACCGCGCGGTTCCCTTCGCGCAGCTCGAGACGACCGTGCGCGAGGAGGCCGAGCGGCTCGCATCGTTGCCCCCGTCGCAGGTGACGGCGATGAAGTGGATGGTCAACCAGGCCTACGAGAACATGGGCCTGGCGTCGACGCAGACACTGGGGCCGGTCCTCGACGGCTTGATGCGCAACACCCCGGAGGCCCGGACGTGGATCGAGCGCGCGCAGCGCGAGGGTGCCCGCGCCGCCATCGAGCAGCGCGACGCTCCCTTCGGCGACTACTCGCAGGCCCCGGCCGACGAGCGGCCGGACCCGTGCAACGTCATCGAGCCATGAAGCGCAGGAATCGGACTGGGCCGGGGAGGATTCGAACCTCCGTCTAACGGATTATGAGTCCGCTGCTCTGACCAGCTGAGCTACCGGCCCGTCGGGGCTCACCGTATCGCGCGGTCGATCGCCTTCTGCATCTCGGCGATCGAGGCGGGGCCTTCGAAGGCGGCGACGACGATGCCGCGGCGGTCGATCATGAACGTCCAGGGCTCGCTGGGCAGCCGCCAGGCGCGAAACTCCGGGCGGTAGCCCTTCTCGAGCTCGTTGTCGTTGAAGACCTCCATGTGGATGAACTCCGCGCGTCCCTCGTTGCGCGCCTTGAGCTCCTCCAGCTCGTCGACGATCGGGCCGCACACCCGGCTGCGGCACAGGCCGGGCGTGGCGAACGTGATGACGACCGGCCGCTTGCCGAGGACGTCGGCGAGGCTGACCTCGTGCATCGTGCCCGGCGGGATCCGGGTGTCGATCTCGGAGACGTCGCGCACGTCGTCCTTGGTGGGCGTGTCGACGCGGATCGCCCTATCGCCCGGCCGCGGCGGGCCGCCCTTGCCGTCGCCGACCCGGAAGGCGATCGCCGAGGAGGCGACCAGCCGCCCGTCCAGGCGCGCCAGCGCGATGATCACGCGGCGGCCGGGCTTGGCGAACGGCACCTCGGCGACGTAGACCGCCTTGGCGGAGTCCGGGTCCAGCGAGGTGGTCTTGGAGCGGTACGGGGGGCTGACGGTCAGCGACTCGCTGCGCGCCGGGAACGGCCCGCGCACGTCGGTCTGGTCCGCCGAGGCCGTGTAGATCGCCACGGCGGCGCCGTTGATCTGCTTGCCGCCCTGGTCGACCAGTCCGAAGGCGAACCGGTTGCGCTTGCCGGGATCCACGACCGAGACGGCGGGGGAAAGCTGCGGCCCCTGACGCAGCCCCTGGATCAGCTCGCCCAGCGTCGCGTTCCCCCGCGCGGTGGGGAAGTCCTCGGGCCGCGCCGAGGGCGCGGCGGCGGGCGTGGTGCCCTGGCCGCCGTCGTCGTCGCCACAGCCGGACAGCAGCCCCGCGGCGAGGGCGACGGCGAGCAACATGAACAGCGGGAGTCGCCTCATTCGCGAAGGCAAAGGGTAGGGATCGAGCACCGCCGCCCGCGCCGGACCGGAACTGATTGGATACCGATCCCTATGGCGGAGAGAGCGGCGATCGTGACCGGCGCCTCCAGCGGCATCGGGCTGGCGCTGGCGCGGATGCTGGGCGAGGAGGGCCACGCGCTCACCATCGCCTCCCGGCGCCCGGAGAAGATCGAGGCCGCGGCCGAGCAGCTGCGCGGGGAGGGCCGCGAGGTCGAGGTCGTTGCCGGCAACATGGCCGAGGAGGACGCGATCAAGGCCGTGGTGGACGCCCACCGCGCGCGCTTCGGGCGCCTCGACGTCCTGGTCAACAACGCCGGCGTCGGCATCGGCGCGCCGATCGCCGAGACGCAGACCAAGCGCCTGGACATCCAGCTCGACGTCAACCTGCGCTCCTACGTCCTCTTCTACCGCGAGTGCGTGGACATGCTGCGCGCGGCGGCGGGCGAGCACCGCAACGCGCTCGTCGTCAACACCGCCTCGATCGCCGGCAAGAGCGGGCAGGGCTGGCTGTCGATCTACTCGGCGACGAAGTTCGGCGTCGTGGGCTTCACGCAGGCGATGAACCGGGAGCTGGGCGCCGAGGGGATCAAGTCCTGCGCGCTGTGCCCGGGCTTCGTGGACACCGCGATGACGGACTTCGTCAAGGGCTCCGTGTCCCCGCAGGACATGATCCAGCCGTCGGACATCGCCGAGGTGGTGCGGGCGCTGCTGCGCCTCTCCCCCGCCTGCGTGGTGCCCGAGGTGGTCTTCCAGCGCCCCGGCGAGGGGCTCTAGGCGACGCCGGCGGGCTCGCGCTCGCGCGCGGCCTCGGCGGCCAGGCGGTCGCGCTCGGCCTCCACGATGGCCAGCGCGCGCTCGTAGACGTCGGCCTGGCGCAGCCGGCGCAGGATGCCGTGGTCGGCCACGTTGCGCTCCAAGAGCTCGCGGTGCGCCGCGACGACGTCCTCGAGCTCGGGCAGGTGCTCGGCCAGCAGGCTCGCCTCCAGGTGCGCGGTGAGGATGCGCAGCTCGCGCTCGGTGGCGCGGCGCGCGCGCTTGGCCTGCGTGAAGCGGTCCCAGGTGTGGGCGAAGGAGATCAGGCTGGTGCGCCCGCCGCAGCGGTGCGCGGCGAGCATCGGGCACACGCCGCCGTCGCGCGTGGTGTAGGCGCCGACGATGATGTCGTGCGAGCGGATGCCGTCGAGCATGGCGATGCGCGTCTCGACCGGCAGGCAGTCGATGGCCCGCCGCAGATCCTCGATGGCATAGCGTCTGCGTCGCATTTCGGAAGTACCGCCCGCCCGGCGTGAACGCGAGCGTACGGTAACGCGTCGGACCTCACAAGGAATCACCTTCGCCCTGAAAGGATCGTTGCGAGATGAAGCTCGGCGTCAACGTGGGTTACTGGGGGCTCGGCCTCACCGCCGAGCAGCAGCTCTCGATCGTCCAGGAGGCCGAGCGCATCGGCTACGACTCGGTGTGGGCGGCCGAGGCCTACGGCTCGGATGCCGCCACCGTCCTGGCGTGGCTGGCGGCCGGGACCGAGCGGATCGGCATCTGCTCGGCGATCTTCCAGATCCCCGGGCGCAGCGCCGGGATGACCGCGATGACGGCGGCCACGCTCGACCAGCTCTCGGGCGGGCGCTTCCGCCTGGGCCTCGGCCCGTCGGGGCCGCAGGTCAGCGAGGGCTGGCACGGCGTGCGCTTCGCCCGCCAGCTGCAGCGCACGCGCGAGTACGTCGAGGTGGTGCGGACGATGCTGCGCCGCGAGCGCGTGGAGTACCACGGCGCGACGATCCAGCTACCGCTCCCCGACGGCCCGGGCAAGGCGCTGAAGCTGACGATCTCGCCCGTGCAGGAGGAGATCCCGATCTACATCGCCGCGATCGGGCCGAAGAACGTCGCGCTGACCGGCGAGATCGCCGACGGCTGGCTGCCGATCTTCTTTTCCCCCGAGCACGTGCAGGAGTTCCGGCCGATGCTGGAGGAGGGCGCGCGGCGCGCCGGGCGCTCGCTGGACCGGTTCGACATCGCGCCGACGGTCAACGTGCTGATCTCCGACGACGTGGACGCCGCGCGCGACGCCATGCGCCCGATGCTCGCGCTCTACGTCGGCGGGATGGGCTCGCGCGAGAAGAACTTCTACAACCAGCTCATGCAGCGCTACGGGTTCGAGGCGGAGGCCAAGGAGGTCCAGGACCTCTACCTCGACGGGCGCAAGGAGGAGGCCGCCGCCGCGCTGCCCGCCGAGCTGATCGACACCACGACGCTGGTCGGGCCCAGGGACGTCGTGCGCGAGCGCCTGGCCGTGTACGCGCAGGCGGGGGTCGGGACGCTCAGCGTCAGCCCGATGGCCTTCGACGCGCAGACGCGGCTCGAGCAGCTGCGCCTGGTCGCGGAGCTGGCCGAGTCCGCCGCGGCGGTCTAGCGCGCCGGCGCGCCGGACTGCAGGCCGCGCAGGAGCGCCTCGACGACCTCGGGGTCCAGCTGCGAGCCGGCGGCCGCGCGCAGCTCGTCGCGCGCGTCGTCCTCGTGCAGGGCGGGGCGCCAGGGGCGGTGGGCGCACATCGCGCAATACGTGACGGCGGCGTGCAGGATGCGCGAGGTCAGCGGGACCTCGTGGCCCAGCAGCCCGTCGGGGTAGCCGGCGCCGTCGTGGCGCTCGTGCGCGTGGCGCAGCGTGCGCGCGACCGCGCGCAGGTGCGGGATCGGGTGCAGCAGCCGCTCGGCGATCACGGGGTGCTCGCGGACCACCTCGATCTCGTCGGCGGACAGCGGCGCGGGCCGCAACGGCAGCCCGGCCGGGACGCCCAGCATCCCGACCTTGTGCAGCAGGGCGGCGTGGCGCAGCGTCTCCAGCTCGTCCGGCGGCAGTCCGAGCGCCCGGCCCGCGGCCAGCGCGACCTCGACGACCCGCGCCGACGCGGCCTCCGAGCCGGCCGTCGCCGCGAGCCGGGCGAGCTCCTCGGGATCGGCGCGCACCAGCGAGGCGCGCAGGCCCGCGGCGGCCAGCGCGCGGCCCAGCTGCGTGGCCATCGCCAGCGCGAGGCGGCGCTCCTCCAGGCCGGTCCCGCCCGGCCGGCCGGCCAGGACCGCGACGACCGCGACCACGAGTCCCTCGTGCGAGACGGGGACCAGCAGGCGCCCGTCGCCGTTGCCCGCCACGTGGTTGCTCTCCATCACCGCGAGCAGCTCGCTCGGCGTGACGAACGGCGTCCGGGGCGGGGCCGCCTCGTGGTGGTGCCCGCGCGCCACGAGGCGCGGGCGTCCGGAGCGCGCCTCGCGGCGCCACAGCTCGACGGCCGCCGCCTCCAGCGCTTCCGCGACGTGCGCGACGGCGAGCTGGACGACCTGCTCCTCGTCCGCGGCCAGCGCGAGCGACCGCGAGAACTCGGCCAGCGCGGCCAGCCGCGGGTCGGTGGGCCGGCGCTCGCCCGGACGGGCCCGCAGCGGCGCCTCGGCCCAGGGACCGCCGTGCGCCTCGGGCTCGCCGTTGCCGCCGGCGGGCCCGTCCACACCGGCTCGGGCTCGGCCGCCGCGGTCGGGCGCGCGGCCGGCCCCGGCGGCGCGATCCGGCTGCGCCCGCTGCGCTTGGCGTCGCGCAGCGCGCGGTCGGCCAGCGCGAGCAGGCCCTCGGCGCTGCGCTCGGGCGCGCCGAACGTGGCCCAGCCCGCGCTGGCCGTCAGGGGCTCAGCGAGCCCGTGACCCCCCGCTTCCCCCACGGCGTGGACCAGGCGCCGGGCCAGCTCGCTCGTCTCCGCCTCCCCCGCGGCGACCGCGATCACGCCGAACTCGTCTCCCCCCTGGCGGCACAGCACATCCTCCTCGCGCACCGCGCGCTCGAGCGCCCGCGCCACGCGGCGCAGCGTGTCGTCCCCCGCCTGGTGGCCGAGGTGGTCGTTGATCGCCTTGAACCCGTCGAGGTCCAGCACGATCAGCGAGAACGGCTGCTCGTGGCGCCGCGCGCGCGCCGCCTCGCTCTGCAGTGCGCGCCAGAAGCGCCGGTAGTTGCCGATGCCGGTCAGCTCGTCGGACTCCGCGATGCGCAGGGCCTCGGCCTCGCGCTCCTCCAGCGCGCGGCGCTCGACGCGCAGCGCCCGCACGACGACGTGGGTGACGACGGCGAACGCGAGGGCGGGAAGAAGCACCGCGGCGGCAAGGGGGGCGAACTCGCCGGCGCGGTCCGGCTCGTAGGCCAGCGGCGCCAGGAAGGCCACCAGCGCGGCCACGCCCACGATCACCGTGCGGATCCGATTCTGAAACACCGCGGCGTGGAGGACCGGAAGCACGTAGTAGGCGGGAACCAGGCTGCGCGAGTCGCCGGTCTGGGTCACGAGCGCGGCGACGATGCCGACCGCCAGCAGCTCCCCACCGAACGTCAGCCACACGGGTGCGCGCCCCGTGCGGTCGAGGATCGCCAGCGCGGTCGCCACGAGCGCGGCGAGACCGGCGAGCCCGAGGATCGCCGGGCGCGCGGAGTCGTCCTCCAGGAAGGCCGCGACGACGAGCAGCACGGCGCCGCCGGCGAACAGAAGCGCCGCCGAGCGACCGGCGAGTCGGGCGTCGAGGGCTCTCATGAGCGCCCTCGGTGGCCGGTTCCGGCGCGTGTACGCGGCCTCACGCTACCGCCCGCCCTATGCTCGCACGCGCCCAAGATCCGCCGGGACCATCCTTTCCCATGTCCATCCATCCTTGGCAACGGAACACGACCTACCCATAAAAACTCACGCTGCACGCCTGCTCCTGGGCGCCTTCGGCGATCCCGGGCATGCGTTCCCGATGATCGCGCTGGGCACGCGTCTGGCCGCTCGCGGGCACCGCGTGACGCTGCAGACGTGGGAGCGCTGGCGCACCGCGGTGGAGGCCGCGGGGATGGAATTCGCCCCCGCGCCCGAGTACCGCGTCTTCCCCACGCTCGGGCGGCCGCTGAAGCCCTACGAGGCGGTGTACCGGGCGGCCGGCGAGATGCGTCCGCTGGTGCGCGAGCTGGCGCCCGACGCGGTCGTGGCGGACATCCTGACGCTCGCGCCCGCGCTCGCCGGCGAGCTGGAGGACGTTCCGGTCGCCACGCTGGTCCCGCACGTGTTCCCCGCGGGCGCGCCCGGCCAGCCGCCGTACTCGATGGGCGCGCGGCTGCCCCGCACGGCGGCAGGGCGCGCGCTGTGGCGGGAGGTGGGCCGCCTGGCCGCCGGCGGGCTGCGGCGCGGGCGCGACGAGCTCAACGAGACGCGGAGGCGGCTGGGACTGGCGCCGCTGCCGTACGTGCACGGCGGGATCAGCCGCCGGCTGTGCCTGGTGGCGACGTTCCCGCAGCTGGAGTACCCGCGCCCCTGGCCGGCGTGGACGCGCGTGGTCGGCCCGCTGCTGTGGGAGCCGCCCGCGGACGAGGTCGAGCTCCCGCCCGGCGAGGGCCCGCTGGTCCTGGTCGCGCCCTCGACGTCGCAGGACCCCGACCACCGGCTCCTGCGCGCGTCCCTGCGCGGGCTGGCGCGCGCGCCGGTGCGCGTGCTGGCGACCGCCAACCGGCCGCTGGCCGGCGCCGCGATCGACACGCCGCCCAACGCGCGCCTGGTCGACTGGGTGTCCTACGCGCGCACGATGCCGCGCTGCGACGTCGTCGTGTGCCACGGCGGCCACGGGACGGTCGCCCGCGCCCTCGCCTCGGGATGCGCCGTCGTCGCCGTCCCCGCCGCGGGCGACATGAACGAGAACGCCGCGCGGATCGCCTGGGCCGGCGTCGGCACACGCGTCCCCGGCCGCCTCACCACGCCCGCCGCGATCCGCCTGGCCGTCGAGCGCTGCCTCGCCGACCCGCAGGTCCGCGCGCGCGCCGGCGCCCTCGCGACCTGGCTCGCCGCCCACGACCCGGCGACCCGCGCGGCCGAGGAGATCGAGGCTTTCGCGGGCGCGGAGCGAACACACGTTCCGTCCGGTTAGCGCGCCATCGTCGCGCGGCATGGAACGCGAGACGCTGGAGCGACATCTGGCAGACGGACTCTCGCTGGCAAGGATCGGCGAGATCGTCGACCGCCACCCGAGCACCGTCGCGTACTGGCTGCGCAAGCACGGCCTCATCGCCGTCCAGCGCGAGCGCTACGCCCCCAAGGGCGGCATCCCCCGCGAGACGCTCGCGCCGCTGGTCGAGAGCGGGCTGTCGATTCGCGACATCGCGGCGGCGCTCGGCGCCGGGTACTCGACGGTGCGGTACTGGCTCGGGCGCCACGACCTGCGCACGGAGCGCGCGCGCCGCACGGGTGTCCCGGCGCCGGAGCGCCCCAGCCAGGTCCTGCGCATCTGCCGGCACCATGGTCGGACCACGTTCGTGCGGATCAACGCACGTCACTACCGGTGCCTGGAGTGCCGCCGCGACGCCGTGGTGCGCCAGCGGCGGCGTATGAAGCTGACGCTGATCGAGGAGGCGGGCGGGCGCTGTGCTCTGTGCGGGTTCGACTCGTGGCCGGCCGCGCTTCAGTTCCATCACGTCGATCCAACGACGAAGACCTTTCACATCAGCAACGGCGGGCGAACCATGTCGCTCGCGCGGCTGCGGGCGGAAGCACGTAAGTGCGTGCTGCTCTGCGCCAACTGCCACGCCGGCGTAGAGGCCGGGGCGGTGACGCTACCGGCCACGCTTCTAGACTCTCGGATGCAGCAAGCGGTCCGGGGTAGCTCAATGGCAGAGCGAGCGGCTGTTAACCGCTAGGTTGTGGGTTCGAGTCCCACCCCCGGAGCTTCTCTACGTCGGCGCTTGGGCGCCCGCTCCGGCCGGGGGGAGCGGCGGGTCGCTGTGCAGGCGCTGGATCTCCTTGCGGTACTCCCAGTACTCGTAGAGCGCGATCTGGATCGACGCGGCGGCGGGGATCGCGAGCAGGGCGCCCGCGACGCCGAACAGCGAGCTGCCGAACAGGACCGCGACGAGGACGACGAAGGGCTGGACGTTCACGGCGCGGCTCTGGATGCGCGGCTGGATGACCGTGTTCTCGACCTGCTGGTAGGCGATCGCCCACACGACCCAGACGATCGTGTCGATCGGGAAGTCGTTGAACAGGGTCACGAGGCCGACGAAGACCGCGGCGATGGTGGCGCCCACCAGCGGGATCAGGTCGAAGAAGAACACGACCACGGCCAGTGCGCCCGCGAAGGGCACGCCGAGGATGCGCAGCACGATGTACGTGCTGACGCCCGCGATCGTCGCCTGCAGCAGCATGCCGGCGACGTAGCTGCCCACCGCCCGCGCGCTGCGGTCCAGCGCGCGGCGCAGGCGCTTCTCGCGGTCGGGAGGCTGGAGGGTCAGCAGCGCCTCCACCCACCCCCTTCCCCGGCTGACCATGAAGATCGACAGGATCAGGATCGTCACCGCGGCGAAGACCGAGCTGACCAGGCCCGACCCAAGGTCGGCCAGCGTGCCCGCCGCCCCGCCGAGCTCGGCCGGCAGCTTCTCGGCCTCCTGCTCCAGGCGCTGGGTGATCTGGTAGTCCTCGTCCAGGTCACGCAGCTGCTTGTTCTCGTTCACCGTCTGCTGGATGTCGTCGACGTATTCGGGCACGTTGTCGGCCAGGTCGTTGACCGCGCCCACGATCGAGGGCACGAGGATCGCGCCCAGCGCGATCGGCACCATGAACAGCGCCAGGTAGGAGACGGCGATCGCCAGGCCCCGCCGCATGTAGCGGTCGAGGAAGTTCACCGGCCCCGACATGGCCACCGCCAGGAACAGCGCCACGACCAGCCAACCCAGCGGCGTGCGCAGCAGGTAGGCGATGTAAACGGCCAGCACGACCGTGAGGACGATCAGCACCGAGCGGAAGACGACGCGAGTCAGCGACTCCTGGCCGGACACGGCGCCATCGTGCCGTCCCGGCCGGACGGCACGGCGCGGACGCTAGCCCGCGCGCGCCCCGCGCTCCATCGCCCGGTCCACCGCCGAGTCCAGCTCCGCCTTGCGCCCGGCTCGCTCGGCGGCCAGCTCGCCTACGGACGACGGCGCCTCGCGCATGGCCGCGGCGATGGCCCGGTCCAGGCGCGAGACCTCCAGCTGCAGCATCTGCACGTCCAGCGTGGCGCGGTCGCCGGGCTCGCGGGCGGCCCGCAGGGCCAGCTCGGCGACCAGGGAGGCGAGCTCGGGATCGTCCTCGGGCAGCCCGTCCGTGGGCGAGGAGAGATGCTCGCGCAGGTGCGCGGCGGCGCGGCGCACCGGCGCGCCGGTGAAGTGAGCATCCAGGTCGACCCGGCGCAGGGCGTCGCGCCCCGGCTCCGGGAGCGCGATGCACAGCGCCAGGAACGTGCGCTCGACCTCCTCGCGGGGGTCGAGGCGCGGCGGCGGCCCGGAGCGGGCCGGCTCGCCGGCGGCCGCCCGCCGCGGCGGCTCCTCGTCCGCGGGAGGCGGCGTCGAGAGGCGGGCCGCCAGGTTGGGCGGCAGGGCGAGCCGGCTGGCGGCCAGCTGGACGAGGTCCTCGCGCTCGACGTCCTCGTCCATCGTCCCGGTCACCCGCCAGACGTCCTTGAAGGCCCGGTTGCGTCCGTCGGTCGTGTCGAGGTCGGCCGTGACCAGGATGCGCTTGACCCGGAACGTCGCGATCGGGACGGCGCCCGCGAGCCGGGCGCGGATCGCCTCCGCGCCCTCGGCGGCCACCAGGTCCGCCGGGTCCGTGCCGGCCGGCAGCTCCACGATGTCGAAGCGCAGGTCGCGCGCGCGCTCCAGCCGCGAGGCGCGCAGCATCGCCTCCTGGCCGGCCGCGTCCGCGTCCAGCGCGATGTGCAGGGTGCCGCCGGGCCCGACCAGCCGCGCCACCTCGCCGATCTGGCGCTCGGTCAGCGACGTCCCCATCATCCCCACGGCGTTCTCGATCCCGGCCTGGTGCAGGGCGATCACGTCGGTGTAGCCCTCCACGAGCACGACCGACTGAGACTTGGCGGCCGCGGCCCGCGCCAGGTCGGCCGCGAACAGCTGCCGGCCCTTGTGGAACAGCTCCCCTTCCGGGGAGTTGAGGTACTTCGGGCGCTGGTCGTCGCGCAGGGCGCGACCGGCGAACCCGACCACGCGCCCGCGGTGGTCGGCCAGCGGGAACATCAGGCGCCCGCGAAACGGGTCGTAGACGCCGCCGCGCTGGCGCCCGCGCTTGACCAGCCCCGCGGCCAGCAGCTCCTCCTCGGAGTAGCCGCCCGCGCGCCAGCGCGTGACCATGTGGTCCCACGGCTTGGGCGCATACCCGACCCGGAAGCGGCGCAGCGTCTGCTCCTGCAGCCCGCGCCCGAGCAGGTACGCGCGCGCGTCGGAGGCCTCGGCGGCCTCCCACAGGTACCGGGCGTAGTAGGCGGCGGTGCGCTCCATCACCGCCTGCAGGCGCTCGCGGCGCTGGCGCCGGGCCGCCGCCTGCGGGTCCTCCTCCTCGCGCTCGAGCTCCACCCCGTAGCGGTCGGCCAGGAGCTCCAGCGCGCCGACGAAGTCCACGCCCTCGGTCTCCTGCACGAAGCGGAAGACGTCGCCGCCCGCCCCGCACCCGAAGCAGTGGTAGACCTTCTTGACCGGGTCGATCCCGAAGGACGGCGTGCGCTCCTCGTGAAACGGGCACAGGCCCTCGAGGCTGTTGGGACCGGCGCGGCGCAGCTCCGTGCGCGCGGACACCAGGTCCACCATGTCGACCGCGTCGCGCACGCGCTCCCGCGAGTCGTCGGTGTAGCGCGCCATCAGGGTGCGAAGGACCGCGGGACGGCCATGTCCTCGAACTTCCGGATGCAGAAGCGGTCGGTCATGCCGGCGATCCAGTCGGTGACGCGCTCGGCGGCCGACGCGCCCTCGATCCCCGGGGGCGGATGCTCGACGTAGTGGTCGAACAGCGTGCGCAGGATCGTCTCGATGCGGGCGTGCTCGCGCCGCGCCTCGGGCGCGAGGTACACGCGATCGAACATGAAGGTCCGCAGGCGGTCCATCGCGCCGCCCACCTCCTCGCCCTGGACGATCTCGCCGGCCGCCGCGGAGTGCTCGACGAGATCGTGGACGAGGGTGTCGATGCGCCGCGAGCCGCTCGGCCCCAGAACCGCGATCTCCTCCGCGGGCAGGTCCCCGGGCGAGAGCACGCCGGCGCGGACGGCGTCGTCGATGTCGTGGTTGATGTACGCGATGCGGTCGACCAGGCGCACGATCGCCCCCTCCTGGGTCGCGGGCCGCGGCGCGCGACCGGAGTGGCAGCGGATCCCGTCGCGCACCGGCAGGCATAGGTTGAGCCGCTCGAGCACGTCGACCACGCGCAGCGAGTGCTCGTAGTGGCGAAAGCCGGTCCCGAAGCGCTCGCGCAGGCAGTCGTCGAGCACCGCCTCGCCGATGTGGCCGAAGGGCGGGTGGCCGAGGTCGTGGCCCAGGCCGATCGCCTCGACCAGGTCCTCGTTGAGGCGCAGCGCCCGCGCCACGGTGCGCGAGACCTGCGTCACCTCCAGCGTGTGGGTCAGGCGCGTGCGGTAGTGGTCGCCCTGGGGCGCCACGAAGACCTGCGTCTTGTGCTTGAGGCGCCGGAACGCCTTGGAGTGCACGATGCGGTCGCGATCGCGCTGGAACGGCGTGCGCAGCGAGCAGTCCTCCTCCGGCCGCTCCCGCACCGCCGGGTAGGAGCGCGCGGCCAGCGGCGACAGCGCCTCCTCGGCCTCGCGCACGCGCGCCTGGAAGCCGTCGGCTACCCCGCTGCTCAGTCCGGTTCCCATGCCCGGATTCTCGCAGCCGCCTGGGCGGCAGCGACCCGAGCCACCGGGACGCGGTACGGCGAGCACGAGACGTAGTCCAGCCCGGACTCCGCGAAGAAGGCGATCGACTGCGGATCGCCGCCGTGCTCGCCGCAGATCCCGAGCTTGAGGTCGAGTTTCTCCTTGCGTCCCAGCCACGCGCCCATGCGCACCAGCTGGCCCACGCCCGGCTCGTCGATCGCCTCGAACGGCGAGCGGTCGAGGATCCGCATGTCGATGTAGCGCGCGAGGATCTTGCCCTCGATGTCGTCGCGCGAGAAGCCGAGCGCGGTTTGGGTCAGGTCGTTCGTGCCGAAGGAGAAGAAGTCGGCGTGCCGCGCGATCCGGTCGGCCAAAAAGCACGCGCGCGGGAGCTCGATCATCGTGCCGACGCTGTAGTCCTCCAGGCCCTCCTCCTCGGCGGTGCGCACGATCAGCTCGCGCATCAGCTCCAGCTCGCGCTCGTAGTCGACCAGCGGCACCATGATCTCCACGTGCGGGGCGTGTCCGGTGCGCTCCCGCACGGCGCGGCCGCCCCGGGCGATGGCGCGCACCTGCATCTCGGAGATCTCGGGGTGCAGGATGCCCAGCCGCACGCCGCGCGTGCCCAGCATCGGGTTGGTCTCCGCCAGGGAGTGGACGCGCTCCAGCGTGTGCTCGAGCTCCTGGAGATCGTCGGACTGCTCGATGCGCGCGCGCTCGACGTCGCGCTCGACGTCCGCGGGGTGCGGGAGGAACTCGTGCAGGGGCGGGTCGAGCAGGCGGATCGTGACCGGCAGGCCCTCCATCGCCTCGAAGATGCCCTCGAAGTCCTCCTGCTGCAGGGGCAGCAGCTCGTCGAGCGCGGCGCGGCGCTCGTCGCGGTCGGCGGCCAGGATCATCGCGCGCATCTTCGGCGCGCGGTCGGCGGCCAGGAACATGTGCTCGGTGCGGCACAGGCCGATCCCCTGCGCCCCGAACTGGCGCGCCCGGCGCGCGTCGGCGGGCGTGTCCGCGTTGGTGCGCACGCCGAGCTCGCGGACCTCGTCCGCCCATGCGAGGACGGTGCGGAACTCCTCGGTGATCTCCGGCTCGATCAGCGGGACGTCGTCGACGGTGATCGTGCCGGTGGTGCCGTCGATGGCGATCCGGTCGCCCTCCGACAGCGTCGTGCCGTTCACGCTCACCGTGCCGGCGGACAGGTCGATCTCCAGGTCGGAGGCGCCGCACACGCACGGCCGTCCCATGCCCCGCGCCACGAGCGCGGCGTGCGAGGCCTTGCCGCCCTCGCTGGTGAGGATCCCGCGCGCGGCGTCGAAGCCGGCCACGTCGTCGGCCTCGGTGAAGGGGCGGACGAGGACGACCTCCCGGCCCTCCCCCGCCGCGCGCACCGCGGCGCCGGCGGTGAACACGATCTCGCCCTTGGCGGCGCCCGGGGAAGCGGCCACGCCGCGCGCCAGCACCTCGTAGTCCACCTGCGGGTCGAACGTCGGGTGCAGCAGGGCGTCCAGGGCGGCGGCGTCGATGGTGAGCAGCGCCTCGGGTTTGGTGAGGAGGCCCTCCTCCACCGCGTCGACCGCGAAGCGGACCGCCGCCTGCGCGGGGCGCTTGGCGGCGCGCGTCTGCAGGAGGTACAGGCGCCCCTCCTCGATCGTGAACTCCGTGTCCTGCATGTCCTTGTAGTGGCACTCCAGGGTGCGCAGGATGTCCATCAGCTCGCGGTGGGCGTCGGGCAGCTCGTCGGCCAGGCGGGCGATGTCGAGCGTGTTGCGCACGCCCGAGACGACGTCCTCGCCCTGAGCGTCGATGAGGAAGTCCCCGGACGGCTCGGGCGCGCCGGTGACCTCGTCGCGGCTGAAGGCCACGCCCGAGCCCGAGGTCGGGCCCTTGTTGCCGAACACCATCTGCTGGACGTTGACCGCGGTCCCCCACTCGTCGGGGATGCCGTTCAGCCGCCGGTAGGCCACCGCACGCTCGCCCGACCACGAGTCGAAGACGGCACGGATGGCGTGGCGCAGCTGCTCGCGCGGGTCGGCCGGGAACTCCTCGCCGGTCTCCTCGCGGTAGATGCTCCGGAACGTCCCGGTCAGCTCGCGCAGCGCGTCGACGTCGAGCTCGGTGTCCTGCTTGACCTCGCGGTCGCGCTTGGCCGCCTTGATCGCGTCCTCGTAGCGCTCGCCGCGGATGCCACGCACCACGTTGCCGAACATCTGCACGAAGCGCCGGAACGAGTCCCAGGCGAAGCGCTCGTTGCCGGTCGCGCGGGCCAGGCCCTCGACGGAGCGGTCGTTGAGGCCCAGGTTCAGCACCGTGTCCAGCATCCCGGGCATCGACTCCCGCGCGCCGCTGCGCACGGAGACGAGCAGCGGGTCCTCGGGATCGCCCAGGCGCCGGCCGGCGCGCTCCTCGAGCTTCGCCAGGGCCTCGTCGACCTGCTCCTCCAGGCCAGGCGGCTCGGTCCCCTCGCGCATGTACTCCACGCACGCCTCGGTGGTGATCGTGAACCCGGCCGGGACGCGGTCCGGGCCCAGCACGCGCGTCATCTCGGCGAGGTTGGCGCCCTTGCCTCCGAGGAGCTCGCGCTGGTCCGCCGATCCTTCGGAGAACTCGTAGACGTACTTGGTCGGCAAGGCCGCGCGATTCTACGCCGCCGGCCTCCAGCGGACGTGGGCGTGGTGCTCGAGCGTCTCGCCGATCGCGCGCTCGGCCTGGCGCAGGGCGCGGTCGGTGGCGGCGGGGGCGTCGGCGAGGGGCCGGCCGAGCGCCTCGACGAGGAACTCGTGGGCGTCGGCGTCCAGCGGGAAGGCGGAAGCCTCGCAGGCGCCGCAGACCACTCCGCCGGCCGCGCCGGAGAAGCCCGACAGGTGGTCGCGCTCGCCGCAGGAGGCGCAGGCGTCCAGGTGCGGCGCGAGGCCCGCGGCGACGAGCAGCTTGAGGCGAAACGCGAGCTGGTTGGCGCGTCCGGCGCACGCGGGAGCGCGGTCCAGCAGGGCGAGCTGGTTGCGCAGGAGGTGGAAGACCTGCGGGTTGGGGTCGTCGGTCTCGAACAGCCGCGCGACGGCGTCGCAGGCGCGCGCGGCGGAGTCCAGCGCCGCGCGGTCCTCGCGCAGTCGCGGGTGGGCGGCCACCGTCTCGGCGGAGGTGACCGTGAGCAGGTCGCCGCGACCCTCGTAGAGGATCAGGCGCAGGTGGAAGAAGGGCTCCAGCCGCCCGCCGAAGCGACTGCGCGCCTTGCGCGCGCCTTTGGCGATCGCGCCGACGCGTCCGCGGTGCGGGGTATAGAGGTGCAGGACCCGGTCGCCCTCGCCGTAGCGGATCGAGCGCAGGACCACGGCCTCGGTCTTGAGCGAGCCGGCCATGGCTACGCTTCTTGGAGCATGAAGAAGGTCATCGTCTACACCACCGTCCCCTGCGCTCGCTGCGGGAACGCCAAGGAGATCCTCGACCGCTACGGCGCCGAGTACGAGGAGGTCAATCTGGCAAAGGACCCGGACGGCCGGGCGCAGCTGGTCGCGCGGACGGGGCTGATGACCTTCCCGCAGATCGTCATCGGAGGCCGCACGGTCGGCGGCCTGGACGACCTGCGCGCCGCCGACGAGCGCGGCGAGCTGGCCGAGCTCCTGGCCGCCTGACCCGCGACTGGAGCGTTTTGGGGGCTATGACCCCCAAAAGGGTCCAGTCGCTCAGCGGCGGACGATCGTGAAGCGGGCGCGGCTGGGGCGGGAGATGTTGCCGGCGGCGTCGCGGGCCGTGGCCGTGGCCCGGTAGCGGCCGGGTGGCAGCGCGCGGCGGCCGATCCGGCCGGTGAAGGCGACGGCGTTGGGACCCTGGCGGCCCTGGCGGCGCAGGGTCCCGCGGGCGATCCAGCGCGTGCAGCGCGGGCGCTTGCGGTTGGCGCGCGTCGGGCGCCGGCACGCGCGGCCGACCCGCCGCCCGGGCGCCGCCCGTGCGATGACGATCCTCACCGCGGCGGGCTCGGACAGGATGAAGCGCAGCGTGGTCCCCACGGGGATGCGTCGCCGCGCCCGCGCCGACACCGGGGTCGCCCGCGCGCCCACGCGGAAGCGAGCCGGCACGGCGGTCAGCCGGCGGTCGAAGGTGGGCGGGGCCCGGTCGGCGACCGTCCCGGGCCCGCCGCCGCCCGGGCCGCCGGGCCCCCCGGGACCGCCGCCGGAGCCCGGCGTGTCCAGCGTCAGGCGGGCGATCTTGCCCGCCTTCTCCTCGGTGAACCACAGCGCGCCGTCGGGCCCCACCGTGATCCCGCGCGGCTGGCTGTCCGGCGTGGGGATGGGAAACTCGGTCAGGACGCCGTCCGTGGTCATGCGACCGATCAGGTTGCCGGCCAGCTGCGTGAACCACAGCGCGCCGTCCGGGCCGGCCACGATGTCGCTCGGCCTGCGGTCGGCCGGCAGGGGGAAGCGTGTCCACGTGCCGGCCGTCGTGACGCGGTAGATCGCGCTGCCGGTGAAGTCGGTGGTCCACAGGTTGCCGTCTGGCCCCAGCGCCATGCGGAACGGGTGCGAGCCGACCGCGAGGTCGTACTTCGTGAAGGGATTCCCGGGAATCCAGCGGCGGACCGATCCCTCGGTGTACGAGGGCATCCACACGTGGCTGTTGGGCAGCGTCACGAGGTCGGTGAAGCCGGAGCCGACCGGCCCGGACGGACCCGAGCAGTTCATGGACGACGCCGGCCAGTTGTTCGGGCTGGCGAAATGGCAGACGAGGTTGGCGTACCCACCCGCGGAGGTTGCGGTGGCGAAGTGGAAGTTGCCGTTGATCTCGGTGAGGCCGAACGTCGTGGTCTCCGCGGTCCGCGACTCGAGGAAGCCGTTCGGACGGCGCCGTGTCACCTTGTTGCCCTCGCTCCAGTACACGTTCCCGTCGCTGGCCGTCATCACGTCGAAGGGGTCGGCGGTCACGGGCAGCGGCGGGACGCGGTCTCCGGCCGTCGAGATCCGGCCGATGCCCCGGCTGGTGCCTACGTCGGTGAACCACAGCAGTCCGTCGGGCCCGGTGGTGATGAAGTACGGCTTGTGGACGCCCTGCGCCGTCCCGGCCTCCACGGGGAATTCGGTGATCGTCACCGCCCCGGCCGGAGACGCGAATGCGAGCGTGAGGAGAGCCGCCAGCCCCAGGCGCCGTCCCATCAGCCGACTATAACGCCGTTCGCCGGGGCGCCCGCTGGCAGCGGGGGCAGGCGTAGGTGCCCCGGCCGGCGGCCGTGAGCTTGCGGATGCGGGTGCCGCAGCGTGGGCAGGGCTCGTCCTCGCGGCGGTGGACGAGGAACTCCTCCTGGAAGGACCCGCGCGCGCCGTCGGGGTCGCGGTAGTCGTCGATCGACGCGCCGTCGGCGGCCAGTCCCGCGCTCAGCGCCTCCAGCACGCCCGCGTGGACGGCCCTCCATTGCGGACGGGTGAGCCGGCGCGCCTCGCGCAGGGGATGCACGCGCGCGCGGAACAGCGCCTCGTCGGCGTAGATGTTCCCCACGCCCGCGACGCGGCGCTGGTCGAGCAGGAACGCCTTGACGGGCGTGCGCGAGAGGCGGCCGAGTGCGTGCAGGTGCGACGGCGTGAACGCGGGATCGAAGGGCTCCAGGCCCAGGCGGGCGGCGAAGAACGACTCCAGATCCGCGCGCCCGCGCGCCAGCTCGCCGGTCCCGAAGCGGCGCGGGTCGTCGAACACGAGGCGGTGCCCGTCGTCCAGCGCGATCCTGACGCGGACGTGGGCCGGCTCGGGCGCCGGGTCGTAGAGGACCGCGCCCGTCATGCGCAGGTGCTGGACGAGGTACAGCTCGGGATCGAGCTCCCAGACCAGGTACTTGCCGCGCCGGCCCAGGCGCCGCAAACGGCGGCCGGTCAGAGCGGCTGAAACCTGGCGCGGTGTCAGGGGCCGCGGCCAGCGCGGGTCCAGGACCTGCACCCGCGCGAGCACCCGCCCCTCCACCCGCGGAGCCAGCCGCCGCCTGATCGTCTCCACCTCGGGCAGCTCAGGCAGGACCACCACCCCCGCACCGGACCACCCCTGAATGCCGCAGCTTCACGAGACGAAGCTCTCGCCGGGAAGGTCCGCACCCCGGCCCGTGAGCCAGTCCAAGACCGAGGCGCCGACGTCCGCCAAGGGCCCGTCATGCCGCCGTCCCCGGTGACCCGCAAACGAGGCGAGCAGAGGCGCGTACTCGCGCGTGTGATCGGTCCCCGCAGTGGTGGGATCGCACCCGTGGTCGGCGGTCAGGACGAACAGATCCTCGGGCCGCAAACGCTCGCGGCAGCGCGCGACGAAAGAATCGATCTCGCGCAGGGCGCGCGCGAAGCCCGGCACGTCCTTGCGGTGGCCGTAGACCTGATCGGTCTCGACCAGGTTCACGAAGGCGAGCCCGCAATCCAGCTCGTCCAGCAGCCGTTCGACCGCGTCGAAGGCGACCGCGTTGGTGGGACCGGGGTGCGAGATGTCGACGCCGACGCCGGCCATCAGCTGACCGGCCTTGCCGACGGCGTGGACCGGGACGCCGGCGTCATGCACCTCCTCGAGGTAGGAGCGCCCCGGCGGGCGCACCGAGAAGTCGCGCCGCCCGTGGGTCCGCGTGAACGAGCCGGGCGGGCCCTGGAAGGGCCGCGCGATCACCCGGCCCACCGCGTGCTCGCCGGACATCACGTCGCGCGCCGTCGCGCACGCCGCGTACAGCTCGTCCGGGGCGACCACGTCCACGTGCGCGGCGATCTGCAGGACGGAGTCCACGCTCGTGTAGACGATGAGGCGGCCGGTGCGCAGGTGCTCCTCGCCGTAGCGCAGGATCGCCTCCACGCCTTCGGCCGTGTGGTTGCCCAGGATCCCGCGACCCGTGCGCTCGGTCAGCGCGTCGACGATCTCCGGCGGAAAGCCGTCCGGGTAGGTGGGCAGCGGCCGCGGCGTCACCACGCCCATCAGCTCCCAGTGCCCGGTCGTGGAGTCCTTGCCGGGCCCCAGCGGGTGCAGGCGGCCGTGGAGCACCGGCTCCGGAGCGCGCGCCACGCCGCGCAGCGGCGCCACGCAACCAAGTCCGAGCCCCTCCAGCGCCGGCAGCTCGAACCCGCCCACGGCCTCGGCCAGGTGCCCCAGCGTGTCCGCCCCGGCGTCGCCGTACTCGGCCGCGTCGGGCAGGGCACCGACCCCGCAGGCGTCCAGCACGACGACGAACGCGCGGCGGCTCACCGGCGCGCCGGCCGCGTCACGCGCAGCGAGCGCAGGAGCGGCTGGAACACGGTGCGGTCCACGCGGGCGAACTCGGCGGGCGGCGCGTACGCGTCCACCACCAGCTCGCCGCCGTACGCGTACAGGTGGGTCGAGCGCACGGTGCGCCGTGCGACGCCCATCCGCTGCGTGGCCACCAGCTCCACGCCCGGCACGCCGCCGATGCGCACGCGACCCGACCGCAGCACCTTCAGCGAGCGGTCGCGCGCCCGGGCCGCCGACCGCAGCGCACGTCCGGCGCGGCGCAGGTCTCCCGCCGTCTTGGGCAGCTGCTCGATCCGGCGGTAGCGCCAGAAGTTGATCGCCACCTGGCCGGAGCTGATCGCCGCGATGTGCGGCGGGCTGGGTTCCCCCAGCCGCCAGTTGGCCGGGCGCACGAAGGTGACGCCGAAGCGCGGCAGCTCCACCGTGCGCTTCCCCACGGGCGCGGCGGCGCGCGGAGTCTCGGGCGGGCGCTGGCGGTCGTTGCCGCACGCGGCCACGACCAGCGCGGCGGCAAGGCACGGAAGCAGGCGGCGCACGGCCGGCGATTGTGCCAGGACTAGCGCGCGGCGCGCGGATGCGCGTCGAAGTACACGTCGCGCAGGCGCTCGGCCGACAGGTGCGTGTAGATCTGGGTCGTCGCGATGTCGGCGTGGCCCAGCATCTCCTGCACCGAGCGCAGGTCGCACCCGCCCGCCAGCAGGTGCGTGGCGAAGGTGTGGCGCAGCGTGTGCGGGCTCATCTTGTCCGCCAGCCCGGCCGTGCGCGCGTGGCGCTGGACGATCTTGTAGAGGCCCTGGCGGGTCAGCCCGCCGCCGCGCTGGTTGACGAACAGGCGTGTCTCCTCGCGGTTGCCCACCAGCCGTGGCCGCCCGCGGGCGACGTAGGCCTTCAGCGCCGCCACCGCTTGGCGGCCGACCGGCACGAGGCGCTCCTTGTCGCCCTTGCCGCGCGCGCGCAGGATCCCTGCGTCGAGATCGACGTCGCGCACGTCCAGGCCGACCGCCTCGGAGGCCCGCAGCCCGCACGCGTACATGAGCTCGAGCAGCGCCCGATCGCGCAGGGCGGCCGGCTCGGTGCCCGCCGGGGCGCCCAGCAGCTTCTGCACTTCCCCGCGCGTCAGGACGTGGGGCAGCCGCTGCGCCCGCTTGGGGGCGCGCAGCTCGGCGGTCGGGTCGCGGTCCAGCAGCTCCTCCCGGCGCAGGTGGCGGTAGAAGGAGCGCAGGCAGGCGACCTTGCGCTGCACCGTCGCGGGCGCCACCGCGGGGCGGTCGCCGGCGCCGCTGGCCAGCTCGGTGACGAACTTGCGCAGGTCGCGCGCGTCGAGCTCGAGGGCGCCCAGGCCCTCACGCTCCAGGAACGCCGAGAACTGCAGCAGGTCGGAGCGGTAGGCCTCCAGCGTGTTGCGCGAGAGCCCGCGCTCCAGCTCGAGATAGGCCAGGAAGTCGAGCATCAGCTCGCCGAACGCGCGGGTTCCCGGATGGCTGGGCGCCGTGGCCATGCCTGGACGGTTTCGCCTTGCCGCCCGCGTCTCCTTGGCAGTGCAAGCGGGCGTTCACCGCAGCTCGTCGCGCAGCCACATCAGCGCGATCAGCGACTTGGAGTCGCGGCACTCGGCGATCGCGTCGTCGAGGCGGTCCAGCGGCCAGCGCAGGATCTCGATGCGCTCGTCCGGGTCGGGCTCGAAGTCGGGCACGTCCTCGAGTTCCCGCGCCGCGAACAGCACCACCTCCTCGTCGGTGAAGCCCGGGCTGGTGTGGAAGCGCTCGATCTCGCGCCAGCGCGCGGCGCGCTTGCCGATCTCCTCGGCCAGCTCGCGCTGCGCGGTCTGCAGCGGCGTCTCCCCCTCCTCGTCGAGCTTGCCCGCCGGCACCTCCAGCAGCGCCGGGGCGCCGACCGCCTCGCGCGGCTGGCGGACGAGCCACACGTGCTCGCGGTCCCACGCCACGATCCCCACGGCGCCGGGGTGGCCGACGACCTCGCGCTCCACGACCTCGCCGTCGGCCTCGCGCCAGCGCTCGCGCCGGACCGTCGCGATGCGCCCCTCCCACGCGACCTCCGCGCCTACGCGCTCGAAGCTCATCCGCGCGCTTCCCCCAGCAGCCGCTCGACGATCGTGACGTCGCGCCAGCGCCCGTCCAGCAGACCGTGGCGGCGGTGCGTGCCGACCTCCTCGAACCCGCAGGCGCGCGCGACGGCCAGGCTCGCGCGGTTCTCGGGGAAGATCTTGCCGATGAGCTTGAAGCGCCCGTCGCGCTCGGCGGCGTCGCACAGTGCGCTCAGCAGCGTTCGCCCCACGCCGCCGCCGCGGGCCGCCGCCGCCACGTAGAGCGCGAACTCGCCGACTCCACGGTAGGCGGGCACGTCGCTGTAGTCGGTCACGGCGGCCCAGCCCACGACCCGACCGTCGCGCTCGGCGATCAGGAAGGGACCGCGCTGCCGCAGCCACGCCCGCACGTTCTCGGCCGCGGGCGGGGTGGTGACGAACGTGGCGTTGCGACCGTCGATGCCGTCGCCGTAGATCGCCGCGATCGCCTCGGCGTCGTCGGGCCGGGCCGGCCGGACCGCGGCCACCTGGACGGTCACCGCGCCAGCTCCGCGAGCACGCTCCCGGCGGCGAGCGCGGCGGCGAAGAAGTCGGGGTCCTCGCGCAGGGTGCGGCCCATCGTCTTCGCGGGCAGCCCGCTGGCCTCGTAGCCGTCGAGGTCGACGGCTACGCGGCGGACGTCGTGGCGGTAGTCGTCGGGAAGCTCCGGGTCGGAGTCACGCGGAAGCGCGACGATCGCGCGCGAGAGCAGCAGGCCCAGCACGGTCAGCGTGTGGTGCGAGATGCCGCGGTGGCGCTCGCGCGGGTCACCCGACGACATGCGCGCGACCACGACCGTGGGGCAGCCGAGCGCGATCGCCGCATGCGCGGTGTCCAGCGCCGCCATCCCCCCGTGCCCGAGCGCCGAGGCCGATCCCAGGATTCCCGGCCCCGGGCCGCACACGGCCACGTCCCACCCATCGTCGTGGACGCCGTGGTGAATCGCGCCGGCGGTCGTGATCGCCTCGCGCTCGCCGCCGTAGGCGGGCCCCGCCGTCACGTGGGCCGCCAGCAGTCCCCGCTCGCGCAGCTCGCCCACCACGCGCGACATCGCGCCAGGCCACGCCCCGCCCGCAGTCTGCACGTAGCCCACGCGAGCCTCCGGCTGCGCCTGCCCGAGCGCCCAGACCACAGGCGCGAGCTGGCCATGCAGCCCGAACACGCCGGCCGGCCGCGCCAGCGGAAGCGCGAGCTGCGCCCCCTCCACGGCGTTCACGGCGTGCTGCAGGCTCGTGTAGTTGAGCTTCATCACGTGAGCACCCTCCGCCCCGGCGCCGTCCAGGCCCCGCGACAGGTTGACGTGCACGAGATCGAACCCGCCGGAGCCCAGGCCCAGCTCCACCGCCGCGGTGTTGACCACGACCTCGTCACCGACCTCGCTGGCGCCGACCAGGCCCACGTCCGCCGCGGCCGCCCGCTCCTCGCCGTCGACCGAGACCGTCAGCCGCTGCCAACCACCCACCGAGGCCTCCACCGACACCACAACCCCCCGCCGCAGCGTCAGCACAAGCGCCCTCCCAAGGGGGGTGGGCCCTCTGAGCCCCGCATACCGAGGCTAAAGCTGACCACCCCCCGGATGGGAGCCCCTGACCAGCCGCCGTTCACGACGCCAGCGCCTCGGCGACCGCCGACGGCAGCAGCAGCGCCACGCGCAACATGTCCTCCAACGCCGAGGCCGCCACAGACTCGTCGGGCTGATGGTTAGCCCGTGTCCCGTTGGCCAGGTTCACGCAAGGCAGCCCGGCCGCATGGAAGACGTTGGCGTCCGACCCCCCACCCGTCACGATCCGGCGCGGCTCGAAACCCGCCCCCCGCAACGCCGCCTCGGCCGCCACGACGGCAGCCGAGGACGCCTTCTCCCGGTAGCCCGAGAACAGCCGCTCCACCGACACGTCCACGTCGCACTCGAAGGCATTGGCGCCGTCGTGCACGCGGTCCACCATCTCGGCCACCAGCTCCTCCACGCGGCCGTCGTCCAGCGACCGCGCCTCCGCCTCGATGCGGCACCGGTCCGGCACCACGTTCACCGACGCGCTGCCGCCCTGGATGCTCCCGACGTTCGCCGTCGTCTCGGGATCCAGGCGCCCCAGCCGCATCCCGGCGACCGCCGCGGCCGCGGCGGCGATCGCGTTGCGCCCGTCCTCGGGACGGATGCCGGCGTGCGCCGAGGCACCGTGGAACTCCGCGTTGAGCCGGAAGTAGGTCGGCGACGCCATGATGATCTCCCCGATCGCCGTGGCGTGGTCGAAGACGTAGCCGCAGTCGGCGCGCAGGCGCGAGCGCTCGAACGCCTTGGCGCCGCGCAGCGCGTTCTCCTCGCAGACGGTGAACAGCAGCTCCAGCCCGGTCTGCGGCCCGCGCTCCAGCTGGGCGCGCGCCACCTCCAGGATCACCGCGACCGCCGCCTTGTTGTCGGCGCCCAGGATCCCCGCGTGGCGGTTGCGCCACACCCCCTCCTCCAGCACCGGCTCGATCGGCGCCTGCGGGACCACGGTGTCCAGGTGCGCGCACAGCAGCACCGTCGGCGCGCCCTCGGGCCCGGCCATGCGCGCCAGCAGGTTGCCGCACTCCGAGCCCGCCGCCGGCCCGGCGTCGTCCTCCTCCACCTCGAGCCCCATCGCGCGCAGCTCGGCGGTCACGCGATCCGCGCACGCGCGCTCGTGCCCGAAGGGCGACTCGATGCAACACAGCTGCGCGAAGACGTCGTTGAGTCGGCGCCGCTGCGCCTCGGTCGGCGTCACTCCGCGCGGGTGACCGACGGCTCGCCCTCGGGAACCGCCCCGCGGGCGCGCTCCGTGGCGGCGCGCACGAACTCCCGGAACAGCGGCGCCGGGCGGTCGGGACGCGACTTGAACTCGGGGTGGTACTGCGAGGCGACGAAGAACGGGTGGGCGTCGCGGGGCAGCTCGATCACCTCGACCAGCCGCTCGTCCGGCGAGGTGCCGGAGAAGCGCAGCCCGGCGGACTCCAGTCGCTTGCGCAGGAGGTTGTTGACCTCGAAGCGGTGGCGGTGGCGCTCGTACACGACGGCTTCGCCGTACAGCTCGCGCACGCGCGTGTCGTCGTGCAGCTTGATCGGGTCGGCGCCCAGCCGCATCGTGCCGCCCATGTCGGCGACCTCCTTCTGCTCGGGCAGCAGGTCGATCACCGCGTAGGGCGTCTCCGGGTCGAACTCCGTGGAGTTGGCCCCTTCCATCCCGGCCGCGTGGCGCGCGAACTCGCACACCGCGATCTGCATGCCCAGGCAGATCCCCAGGTAGGGAATCCCCTTCTCGCGGGCGATGCGCGCCGCGGCGATCTTGCCCTCGATGCCGCGCCCGCCGAAGCCGCCGGGGATCAGGATCCCGTCGGCGTTCGCCAGCTGCCGCGCCGCGGTCTCGGGGTCCAGCTTCTCGGAGTCGACCCAGTCGATCTCCACGCGCGAGCCGTGCATGAAGCCCGAGTGGCGCAGCGCCTCGACGACCGACAGGTAGGCGTCCTCGAGCTGCACGTACTTGCCCACCAGGGCGATCCGCACCGGCTGATCGGCCTCCTCGGCGCGCCGGGTCAGCTCCTCCCACTCGCCCAGCTCCGGCGGCGGCGCGTGCACGTGGAAGTGCTCGAGCACGAAGTCGTCGACGCCCTCCTCGCGGAAGACCAGCGGGACCTTGTAGATGTTGTCCACGTCGCGCGCGGAGACGATCGCCTCCTCGGGCAGCGACGCGAACAGCGCGATCTTGCGACGGATCTCGCTGGACAGGCTGCCCTCGGAGCGGCAGACCACCATGTCCGGCGCGATGCCGATGCGCCGCAGCTCGTTGACCGAGTGCTGCGTGGGCTTGGTCTTCAGCTCGCCCGCATGGCCGATGTACGGGACCAGCGTCAGGTGGATGAACATGCAGCGCCCGCGCCCCACGTCCACCGGAAACTGTCGGATGGCCTCCAGGAACGGCAGCGACTCGATGTCGCCGACGGTGCCGCCGATCTCCGTGATCACGAAGTCGACGTCGTCCGAGGCCGCGACGAGCTGGATGCGGTTCTTGATCTCGTCGGTGATGTGGGGCACCACCTGGACCGTGCCGCCGAGGTAGTCGCCCTTGCGCTCCTTGCGGATCACGCTGTTGTAGACGGCGCCCGCGGTGACGTTGGAGGCCCGCGACGTGTTGGCGTCGGTGAAGCGCTCGTAGTGGCCGAGGTCGAGATCGGCCTCCGCGCCGTCCTCGGTGACGAACACCTCGCCGTGCTGGTAGGGCGACATCGTCCCGGGGTCGACGTTGATGTAGGGATCGAACTTCTGCAGCTGCACCTTCAGGCCGCGCGCCACCAGCAGCCGGCCGATGGACGCCGCGGCGATTCCCTTCCCCAGCGAGGACACGACGCCGCCGGTGACGAAGATGAAGCGGGTCTGCGGACGGGCGTCGGTGGTCATGCAGGTCTGCCCAACGAGTCTAGCTGCCGCAGCAGCGGAGCCTTTTCCACGAGCGAAGAGATCGACCGAAACTCCCCATAGATCGTGATCGCCAGCACGATCGCCAGGGCGATCGCCTGCCCCAGCGTGTCCAGCGTGAGGACGATCCACAGGCCGGCGAGCGCGCCGACGAGGTTGGACCCGGTGTCGCCGAGCATCGCGCGCTCGCGCAGGTCGTACGCGCCCACGACGAGGGTCGCGCCGGCGAAAAGGCCCAGCGCCCACAGCGGATCGAGGTCCCAGGCGCCCAGCGTCAGTCCCGCCCCGAGCAGCACGAACACCTTGACGCTGCGTCCCGGCCGCAGGTCCAGCAGGTTGAAGAGGTTGGTGGAGAGCACGAGCACCGCCGCGGCCAGCAGATACTCCCCGTCGCCGTAGCCCAGACCGGAGAGCGCGTAGAGCGCGAGCCCGAACGACCCGGCCGCCTTCAGCGCACCGGTGCTGATTCCGCCACGCAGCAAGGCGGCGCCATGACCGCGCCAACCGCGCGGCGCCCCTCCCAGCGCGTCGTCGAGCAGGCCCAGCGCGGCGACCCCGAACGCGTACACCGCGACGGTGCGCAGCTCCGGCGCGAGCACGTCGTCGGCGAGGCCCAGCTCCTGCACCAGCGCGAGCGGTCCGGCGGCCAGCGCCGCGGCGGCGATCACGATCGTCCCGGCCGGGAACGGGAGCCGGGCGCCGCGGAAGTTCTCCATCGCCAGGCGGCTGTCGCCCAGCGTGCGCAGCATCGCCGGGGCGATCAGCGCCGCGACGGCGGCGGAGAGGATCAGCGGCAGGGCCGGCACGCGTCGAGCCTAGAGCGGGAGGCGGCGGACGGCGGCTAGGGGGTCGCCGCCGCGGTGGGGAGCAGCGCCTGCGCGCTGTCCTTCTCGCCGTACGCGCCCTCGGCGCCGAGCAGCACGAAGACCAGCGCCGCCTTGCCGGCCAGCGTGTCGACGTTGTCCACGCTGGAGATCCGGTGGTCGGTGTACCAGCCGATCTGCGAGGGCTCCGTGCCGGTCTCCTCGACGCCCACCACCTGGGCCAGCTCGTCGTCGGACAAACCGTCGACCATGCCGTTCTCGAACGCGTCGGTGTTCGCCGCCTCGTCGCCCTCCAGCTCGCGCGGCGCGTGGTAGACGATGACCGCGTCGAGGCCGTCCAGGCGCCCGCTGAAGGACGTCAGCACGGTCCGGCGGTAGCGCCGCGCGGCGCGGCCGCCCGTGACCAGCGCCACGCCCACGCTGCGGCCCAGCCGCTCGTAGTCGCCGGCGTCAGGCGGGTCGCCGGCGCCCCGGACGGCACCGGCCGCCGTTTCGGACGGCGGCTCGGACACCACGGCCACGCCCCCCAGCCGCGAGCCGGTCCCCTCCAGGGCCTCGCGCACGTCGCGGATCGTGCTGTTGGGCAGGTCGCCCAGGCCGATCAGCCCGATGCGCCGGCCGGTGAGGCGCCCCTCGACCAGGAGCGGATAGAGACCTTCTTCGAACGAGGCGCGCTCGTTGAGCTCGCGGCTCAGCTCGGCGGAGCGCGCGTTGGCCTGGCGGACGTCGGCGCGCAGCGAGTCGCGCACGTTGCGCTCGGCGCTGGACACCAGCCCCTGATCCCCGATCGCCACGCCGAGCAGCAGCCCGATCATCAGGGCGAGGAAGACCGCGACGAGCGAGAGCGCGTGGTAGCGGAAGTCGAACATGGGCGGCCGGGGAGCCTAGAGGTCCATGCCGAGCAGCACGCGCAGCTTGAGCCACAGCAGCTCGGCGACCTCGCGCAGCCCGGGCGTGGCGAGGACGACCGCGACCAGGACGACCAGCCCCATGGCCAGCACGAGCAGCACCGGGCTGGAGCCCGGCTGCGGGCGGTACAGGCGGCTCACGCCCTTGGCGTCCACCAGGATCTCGCCGATCCGCAGGCGGGTGAGGAACGTCGAGGACATCCCGGCGCGGTTCTTGTCCAGGAACTCGACGAGGTTGAAGTGCGAGCCGACCGAGACGATCAGCGACGCGCCCTTCTCGGAGGCGATGAGCATCGCGACGTCCTGGCTGGTGGCCGGCGCCGGGACGATCTTGTAGGGGAGGCCGAGGCGCTCCACGGCCTCGCGGCCGGGCGCGCGGCCGTCGGAATAGCCGTGCACGACGAGCTCCGCGCCGCTGCGCAGCGCGCCCTCGGTGGCCGAGTCCATGTCGCCCACGATCATGTCGGGCTTGAAGCCCTCCTCGATGAGGGCGTCCGCGCCCCCGTCCACGCCCACCAGCACCGGGCGCGTCTCGCGGATGTAGGGCCGCAGCGCCTTGATGTCGCGCTTGTGGTCCACGCCGCGCACGACGACCAGCGCGGGACGGTCGCGGAAGTCGGTGGCGAACTGCGGCAGCTCGAGCTTGCCGGCCAGCAGCTCGCGCTCCTGGACCATGTGCTGGACGGTGTTCTGCGCGAAGGCCTCCAGCGCCTCGCCGATCTCGCGCCGGCGCTGCTCGGTGAGCTCCTGGACGGTCTGCGGGTCCTGGACCTCGCCGCGGCCGACCACCTCGCCGCGGCGCAGGATCTCCCCGGCGCGCACGACGATCGGATCGCCGTCCTCGAGCACGTCGAAGAGGTCCGCGGCCGGCGCGTCCACGAGGTGGATGCCGGCCTGGACGAGCAGCAGCGGTCCGGCGTTGGGATAGCGGCCGCTGGTGGAGGGCGCGCAGTTGACCACGCACTCGACGCCGCACGCGATCAGGTCCTCGGCGGACACGCGGTCGAGGTCGACGTGGTCGATGATCGCCACGTCGCCCCGGCGCAGTCGCTTGACCAGCCGCTTCGTCCGCTTGCCCAGACGCGCAATCCCCGCCACCTCGCGTTCGGCGGCAGCCGGGCGCGCCGCGGGATCGCCTGTCGTCCCGGAGACCGCCACGCCGGGGAGTCTAAGGCTGACGAGCGAATGGCTGCGCCTCGCGGCGTCCTCGGGGGCGGCCCGTGCTGGGAGTTACGCAGCGTTCAACAGCTCGCGCGCGTGCTTGCGCGCGCCGGCGTCATCGTCGTCGGCGCCGAGCATGCGCACGAGCTCCGCGACGACAGCGGCGCCATCCAGCTCCTCGACGGTCGCGCGGGCCGGCTCGGCGGCGATGTCCTTCTCGATGCGGAAGTGGCGGTCGGCCAGCGAGGCGACCTGCGGCAGGTGCGTGATGCACAGCACGCGGCGGCCGCGGGCCAGCGCGCGCAGCCGTTCCCCGACCGCCCGTGCGGTGTGTCCCCCGATCCCCGCGTCGATCTCGTCGAAGACGAGCAGCGGGGATTCGGCTGGCGGGTCGCCGCGCTTCGAGGAGGCGCCCGCTGCGGGCGAGGCGTTCTCCGCGGCGACGCCCGTCAGCGCGAGCATCACGCGGGAGAGCTCGCCGCCCGAGGCGATCTCGCGCAGTGGGGCGGCCGGCACGCCGGGGTTCGGGGCGATCAGGAACTCGACCGACTCGGCGCCGGCGAGGCCCGGCGCCTCGCGCTCTGCGAGCGACACCTCGAAGGACGCGCCCTCCATCGCGAGCTCGCCCAGCCGCTCGCGCACGGCGCGTGCCAGCCGCGGCGCGGCTTCGCGCCGCGCGTCGCCCAGCGCGCTCGCCAGCCCGCTCAGCTCGCCCTCGGCCGCGGCGAGGGCAGCCTCGGCCTCGCCGATCGCCTCCTCGGCACCCGCCAGGTCGTCGCGCCGTGCGCGGCAGCGCTCGGCGTGCTCGAGCACCGCGGCGATCGTGCCCCCGTGCTTGCGCCGCAGCCGGTCCAGGATCGAGAGGCGCTCCTCCACCTCCTCGAGCCGGCCCGGCGCGCCCTCGACCTCCTGCTCGTACGAACGCAGCGACGCGCCCACGTCCTCGAGCTCCAGCAGCGCCGCGCGCACGCGCTCCGCCAGCCCGTCCAGCCGCGCGTCCACGCCCTCCAACGTGTCCAGCTCTCGAGCCGCGCCGGCCAGCAGCGCGGCGGCGCCCGGCCCGCCCGACTCCGGCGACACGGCCTCGGCTCCCGCCAAGGCCGCCGCGCGCAGCCCCTCCAGGTGGCGCAGCCGGTCGCGCTCGGCCGCCAGCTCGGCCGCCTCGTCCTCGTCGGGCGCGGCCGATTCGATCTCGTCGAGCTCGAACAGCAGCAGGTCCAGCTCGCGCTCGCGCGCCCCGGCCCGCGCCCGCAGCTCCTCCAGGGCGCCGCGCGCCTCGCGCGCGCGGGACCACGCCGCGGCGTACGCGGCCCGTCGCTGCGCCTGCGCTGGCCCGCAGAACCCGTCCAGCACGTCGAGCTGCGCCGAAGCGAGCGTGAGCTTGCGGTGCTCGTGCTGGCCGTAGAACGAGAGGAGTCGGGCACCCACGTCGCGCAGCTCCGCCGCGCCGGCGGCGCGGCCGTTGACGTACGCGCGCGTGCGGCCCTCGGCGCTGACCCGTCGCGCCAGCACGAGCTCCTCGGCGTCCTCGGGCAGTCGCTCGCCAAGCTCCTCACGCAGCGTCGCGGACAGCTCGAACGCGCCCTCCACCCACGCCTCCGCCGCCCTGGGCCGCACGATGCCGCTCCGCGCGCGCCCACCCAGCAGCAGGTCCAGCGCGTGCGCGAGCACGGTCTTCCCCGCGCCGGTCTCGCCGGTCAGGACGTTCAGCCCCGGCGCCAGCCGCAGCTCGGCCCGCTCGATCAGCAGGAGGTTCTCGACGCGCAGTTCGTTGAGCACGCCGACGGTGTACCAGCGGCGTCCGACGGACCGGGCCCACCACAGCCGGCACGCGCCAGTCTCGAGGGAGATTTGTCACAGAGCGCGACACGTATGAGAGAGTCGGGTGCATGGGCCGGCTGTACGAGGCGACCTGGGGCCGGGGCTTCGCCGCCATCTACGACCGCCTGCTGGCCTCGACGGAGGAGGCCGGGCTGCGCGACGACCGGCGCGAGCTCCTCGCCCAGGCCAGCGGTGTCACGCTCGAACTGGGGGCCGGGACCGGGCTCAACCTCGACCTCTATCCCGAGGCGGTCACCGAGCTGGTGCTCACCGAGCCCGCCGAGCACATGGCCAAGCGCCTGCGCGAACGCGTGGCGGGCGAGGGCCGCGCCGCCGAGGTCGTGCAGACGCCGGCCGAGCGCCTTCCCTTCCCCGACGACCGCTTCGACACCGCCGTGGCCACGCTGGTGCTGTGCACGGTCGACGACCCCGAGGCCACGCTCGCCGAGGTCACTCGCGTGCTCAAGCCGGGCGGGCGCTTTTTGTTCCTCGAGCACGTCCGCGCGCAGGACCCCCGCGTCGCGCGCTGGCAGGACCGCCTGGAGCGCCCGTGGAAGTTCGTCGGCGCGGGCTGTCACTGCAACCGCGACACCCCCGCGACGCTGGAGCGCTCGCCCCTGGACGTGCAGCGGCTCGAGCGGGGCGAGCTGCCCAAGTCGCCGCCCATCACCCGTCCGCTGGCCAGCGGCGTGGCGGCCGCGCCCTAGAAGGCCAGCCGGCCGAACTTCTCGCGCAGGCGGTGGTAGAAGGTCGCGCCCGCCAGCTGAGCGAGCACGGCCTGGCAGTCGACGAACCGCAGCTCCAGCGCCGCACCGGGCTCCAGCTCGCAGGCGACGCGCCCGTCCACCGTCACGTCCGCGGGCTCCTCGCGCGAGCGGTTGGAGACGGTGAGCACGTCGTGCGGCGCCACCACCAGCGTGCGGGCGGTGAGCGAGTGCGGCGCGATGAACGAGACGACCCAGCCCTCCACCCCCCACGCCATCACGGGACCGCCGTTGGCCAGGTTGTAGCCGGTGGACCCCGCGGGCGTGGAGACCACCAGCCCGTCGCAGCGCACGCGCCCGATTTCGTCCGCGCCGATCGCGTAGGCGAGGTCGGCCACCCGGAATCCGGCCTTGCGGTGGAAGCTCACGTCGTTGATCGCGCGATGCTCCTCGCCGTCGATCCGCACGAGGATCGCGGGCAGCTCCATCCGGTCGAACTCGCCGGTCATGGCGCGGCGCAGGCCGTCCTCCAGCTCGTCGGGGTCCACGGTGGCCAGGAACCCCACCTCGCCGAAGTTCACGGCGAACACGGGGATCCCGGTCCGCGAGTAGCGGCGCAGCGCGGTCAGGATCGTGCCGTCGCCGCCCAGGACGACGCAGAGGTCCGGCCGCACCTCGCCGTTGGGCGCCACGCCTGGGTCATCGGGCGACAGCCCGTGCTTGGACATCTCCTCAGGGTCGAGCCGCAGCGTCGCGCCCGCCTCGCCGGCCAGCCGGCGCAGCGTCCCCAGCGCGCCGGCGACCTGCTCGGGCCGCCGGTGCGTCAGCACCGCGATCTCCATCAGACGTCCGTCTCCGCGACCGCCGCCTCCAGGTCGTCCACGGCCCCCGCGCGCCCGTCCTCCGCCAGCCACGCGAACGTCTCCAGGTTCCCCTTGGGGCCGGGCAGACCCGACGGCGCGAACCCCAGCACCGACGCGCCGAGCCGCCGCGCCGCCCGCGCGACCGCCACCACGGCGTCGCGCCGCGCCGCGGGATCGCGCACCACGCCGCCCTTGCCGACGTGCTCGCGCCCGGCCTCGAACTGCGGCTTGACCAGCACGAGCGCGTCGAAGCGCGGCGCGGCGCAGGAGAGCACCGCGGGCAGGACCTTCGCCGCGGAGATGAAGGACACGTCCATGACGATCAGGTCGGGCGCGTAGGGCAGCGACGCGGGCTCGAGGTCGCGCGCGTTGACGCGCTCGCGCACGGACACGCGCGGATCGTTGCGCAGGCGCCAGTGCAGCTCCCCGTAGGCGACGTCGAGCGCCACCACGTGCGCGGCGCCGCGCTGGAGCAGGCAGTCCGTGAACCCGCCGGTGGAGGCGCCGACGTCGAGCGCCTGGCGGCCCGCGACCTCCACGCCCGTGGCGTCCAGCGCGTTGGCCAGCTTGCGCCCGCCGCGCGAGACGAACTCGGGGGCGTCGTCCACGTGCACGGCCACGTCGTCGGTCACCAGCTGCCCCGGCTTCTCCGCGCGGCGGCGATCCTCGCCCAGGCGCACCTCGCCCGCCAGCACGGACGCCGCCGCGCGGCTGCGCGTGGCGTAGACGCCCCGCTGCGCGAGCAGCGTGTCCAACCGCACCTTCGTCGCCTTGGACATCGGGGGAACGCTACCTTCCAGACCCATGGCGAACCGACTTCCGAGCCTTATCGCACGCGGCCGGGCCATTCCGTGGGCGACCGTCCTGACCGTCGCGGCGCAGGTCGCGCGGGAGGGCAAGAGCCGCTGGGATCGCCTCAGCAAGCGCGAGCAGGACGAGCTCGTGCGCATCGTGCGCAAGGCGCCGCGGGGCCCGTCGGCCTTCAGCGCGCAGGACCGCGCGCAACTTCGCCGCATCGTGCGCAAGGTCGCCGCCCTCCACTGACTTGCGTGTCGTTGAGCCGGCTATAGCGGCTCAAAGGCACGCAAGTTCGCGGGGACGACGCGGGCCGGGAATGCGGGCGGGCTCGTCGTGTGTGCGGGGTCACACACGTTGACTGGCCAGTCAACCAACATGGATCTCGCCATGACCGCACTGCGCCTCATCTCCCTTCCCACGCACGGCCTGCTGGAGCTGGCCGGCGGGATCGCCCTGATGGCGGCTCCCTTCGTCCTCGGCTTCACCGCGGCGGGGCTGGTGGCCGCCGTGGTCGTGGGCGCCCTGGTCGTCGGGCTGGCCCTCTCGGCCGCCACGACGGACGGCTCGGGCCTCCCGATCTCCGCCCACTTCGCCTTCGACCGCGGCATCGCGGTGGGCCTGCTGGGCGGCGCGCTGATCCTGGGCCTGGCCGGCGACGTCGCCGCCGCGGCGGTCTTCGCCGCCGCCGCGCTCGGGCAGGCCGCGCTGAACATCACGACTCGCTACACGGCGAGGGCGTGACCCGAACTTCCCTCATCGATCCAAGCCCCATCACATAGCAACATCTCTCCTCCCTAAGAAGCGGCCCGCCTCCCCCAAGGCGGGCCGTTTCGCTTTCCGGGGCTACACTCGCCCGGATGGCGAGCGGGACCGCCGAGCCGCAGGAATTCCTCCCGGCGCTGCGCTTTCGCCGGCTGACGCCGTACTTCGACCACGTCGTGCGGCTCACCATGCGCGAGGCGACGTTCAAGCGCCGGCTGCTGGACGGGCTCGCGCTGCAGCCCGGCGAGCGCGTGCTCGACGTGGGCGCGGGCACGGCCACGCTCGCCATCGAGCTCAAGCGACGCACTCCGGGTGCGACCGTGGTGGGGCTGGACGCCGACCCGGACGTCCTGGCCCTCGGCCGCGCCAAGGCGGCGCAGGCGGGTTGCGAGGTCGAACTGGTCGAGGGACTGTCGAACGCGCTGCCCTTCCCCGACGCGAGCTTCGACGCCGTGGTCTCGACGCTGTTCTTCCACCACCTCGACGGCGAGGCCAAGCGCACGACGCTGCGCCAGGTGCGGCGCGTCCTGCGCCCCGGCGGGCGCCTGCACGTGGGGGACTTCACCCGGCCCGCCGACCCACTTCAGGCCGCGCTGAACTTCCCGGTGCGCGTGTTCGACGGATTCGCCGTGACCGCCGACAACGTGAGCGGCGGGCTGCCGCACCTGTTCGCCGCGGCGGGCCTCGAAGACGTACGCGAGCGCGACCGGCTGCGCACCGCGATGGGCACGCTCGCGCTGTGGAGCGCGCGGCGCCGCTAGGCGCCGGCCAGCGCGGAGCGCGGGTCGCGCACCGCGGCCTCGATGCGCTCGGCGATCTTCTCGCCCGTGTAGCCGACCTCCTCGTGCAGGAGCGCCGGCTTGCCGTGCGTGACGTACCGGTCCGGCAGGCCCACCCGCAGGATGCGCGGCGTGGGGCCCGCTTCCGACAGCGCCTCCCACACGGCGGACCCGAAGCCGCCCATGAGCGTCCCCTCCTCCACCGTCACCAGCAGGTCGTGCTCGGCGGCCAGCTGGGCCATCAGCGCGGTGTCGATCGGCTTGGCGAAGCGCGCGTCGGCCACCGTGACGTCCAGCCCCGGCTCGGCGAGCAGCTCCGCGGCCTCCAGGCCCTTGCCGACGCCCGACCCGTAGCCGACGATCGCGACGCGCGAGCCCTCGCGCAGCACCTCGCCCGTACCGATCGGGATGGCCGCCGGCTCGGAGGGCAGCGCCACGCCGGCCGCCTCCCCGCGCGGGTAGCGCAGCGCGATCGGGCCCGCGTCGTGCTCGACGGCCGTGCGCAGCATGTGCACGAGCATCGCCTCGTCGCGCGGCGCCATCAGCACCATGTTGGGCAGCGGGCGCAGGTAGGCGATGTCGAACGCGCCGTGATGCGTGGGGCCGTCGTCGCCCACCAGCCCAGCCCGGTCCATCGCGAACACCACGGGGAGCGACTGCAGGCAGACGTCGTGGACGATCTGGTCGAAGGCGCGCTGCAGGAAGGTGGAGTAGATCGCGCACACGGGCTTGACGCCCTGCAGCGCCAGCCCCGACGCGAACAGCACCGCGTTCTGCTCGGCGATCCCCACGTCGAAGTAGCGGTCGGGCAGCTCCTTCTCCAGGATGTTCAGCCCGGTCCCCGAGTTCATGGCCGCGGTGATCCCGACCACCCGCTCGTCGCGCCGGCACTCGGCCACGAGCGCCTCGCCGAAGACCTTCGTGTACTGCGGCGGCGCGGGCTTGGCGGCCGGCTTGGCCGCCGCCTTGGCGGCCGCCGGGGCGCCGTTGGCGATCGACTTCGGCTTGGCGGCGTGCCATTTCTCCATGCCCTCGAGGTCGCCCTCCTCGGCGGGGGCGAAGCCCTTGCCCTTGACCGTCGCCACGTGGACGACGACCGGGCGCTCGGCCGCCAGCGCCTCGCGCAGCGCGCCGCGCAGCGCGTGCACGTCGTGGCCGTCGACCACGCCCATGTAGGCGAAGTCCAGCTCCTCCCACCACAGGCCCGGCGCCCAGAACGCCTTGATGGACTCCTTGAAGTGCGGACCGAACTGCTCGAAGCGCGCGCCGATGCCGCCGGGGAGCTTGGCCAGCCCGCCCTCCACGCCCTCGCGCGCCTTCCACAGCTTGGGGTTGAGGCGCATGCGGTTGAAGTAGCGCGACAGCGCGCCGACGTTGGGCGCGATCGACATCCCGTTGTCGTTGAGGACAACCACGAGCGGCGTCCCCAGGCCGCCCGCCAGGTGGACCGCCTCGAACGCCACGCCGCCGGTCATGGCGCCGTCGCCGATCACCGCGACCACGCGCCCGTCCTCGCCGTGGCCCATGCGCATGGCCTCCTTGAGGCCGACGGCGTAGCCGATCGAGGTGGAAGCGTGCCCGGCGCCCATCACGTCGTGCTCGGACTCGGCGATCGAGCAGAAGGGCGCCAGCCCGCCGTACGTGCGGATCGTGTCCAGGCGCTCGCGCCGGCCGGTCAGCACCTTGTGGGGATAGGCCTGGTGGCCCACGTCCCACAGGACCTTGTCGCGCGGGCTCTCCAGCACCGAGTGGACCGCGACCGCGAGCTCGCACGCGCCCAGGTTCGCGCCGAAGTGCCCCCCGATCTCGCCGATCGTCTCGATGATCAGCTCACGGACCTCCTGCGCGACCTGCTGCAGCTCGTCGTCGGAGAGCCCGTGCAGGTCGGCGGGGCCGTCGATGCGGTCGAGGAGGCGTTCGGTCATGAGGTGCGGGTGTAGATGAAGTCGGTCACTTGCTCGAGCTCCGCCGCGGCGCCGGACGGCGCCGCCTCGGCCAGCGCCGCGCGGGCGCCGGCGTGCGACTCGGCCGCCAGCTCGCGGGCCCCCTCCAGGCCGTGGGCGCTGACGTAGGTCAGCTTCCCCAGCCGCTCGTCGCTGCCCCGCGGCTTTCCGAGGCTCGCCTCGGTCCCGGTGACGTCGAGGATGTCGTCCACGATCTGGAAGAGCACGCCCAGCTCGGCGGCGAAGGCGCGATAGGCGATTGTGGCAGGTTGGCTCGCTCGCCCAAGTAGCAGAACGCACTCGACCGCGGCGGCGATCAGCCGGCCGGTCTTGAGCTCGTGCAGGCGCCGGACGCCCGCGGGCCCGGGCTCCGTCGTCTCCGCCACGTCGGCGTACTGGCCGCCCACCATGCCCTGGACGCCGGTGGCGCCGGCCAGCTCGCGCGCGGCGGCCAGCACGTCGGCGGGGTCGCCCGCTTGGTCGCCGAGCAGCAGCCGGAAGGCCTCGGCGTACAGCGCGTCGCCGGCCAGGATCGCCACGTCCTCCCCGAAGCGCACGTGGCAGGTCGGACCGCCCCGGCGCAGGTCGTCGTCGTCCATTGCCGGCAGGTCGTCGTGGATCAGCGAGTACGTGTGGATCAGCTCCACCGCAGCGGCGAAGGGCAGGACGCCCGCGGGGTCGCGGCCGATGGCCTTGGCGGTGGCCAGCGCGAGCACCGGGCGGATCCGCTTGCCGCCCGCCAGCAGCGAATAGCGCATGGCCTCCTCCAGCCCGGCGGTGGCCGCCTCGCGCGAGAAGCGCAGGCCCGCGAGGTACTCCTCGACGGCCGCCTGCAGCTGCTCCGGGTAGCGCGTGGTCGCGCGCGTCACGATCACTGCGCGCATTGTCCCGCATCCGGGCCGGCGGGCAGTGCTACAGCAGGCTGTCCTGGCCGGGCGCGGGCTCGCTCGCGCGAGCCGCACGGTCCAGCTCGGCCGCCGCGCGCGACGCCAGCCGGGCGCACTCGGCGACCAGCTCGGCCGCCGCGCCGGCGTCGAGGTCGCCGGCGCGCAGACGTGCGGCGGCGTTCTCGAGGTCGCCGGCCAGGCTGTCGAGGTCGGGCGTCTCGGTCATCGCGTGGAGGGATTCTGCCGCAGCTCCTCCAGCGCGGCGCCCAGGATCCCGTTGACGAACGCCGGAGCCTGCGCGGAGCAGAACGTCTTGGCCGTCTCCACGGCCTCCTCGATCGCGCCCTCCGCCGGGATCGGCGCCTCGCCGGGGAGCTCGCCGGCGTGGCGCAGCTCGTACAGCGCGGCGCGCAGGATCGAGCGCTCCAGCGGCGCGATGCGGTCCAGCGCCCAGCCGTGCGCGTGGCGCTCGATCAACGCGTCGAGCTCCTCGCGGTGGGCCTCCACCCCGCGCGCGAGCGACCGGGTGAAGGCGGACGCGTCGCGCGGCAGCGCCGCCTCGAGGTCCTGCCCCGTGGCGTCCTGCTGGTAGAGCGCGAAGACGGCCGCCCGCCGCTGGTCGCGCCGGCGCACTACGCGCGCGAGACGTACTCGCCGGAGCGGGTGTCCACCCGGATCGTCTCGCCCGTCTCGATGAACAGGGGGACCTGGATGGTCGCGCCGGTCTCCAGCGTGGCGGGCTTGTTGCCGCCGCCGGAGGCGGTGTCGCCTCGCAGCCCCGGCTCGGTTTCCGTGACCTCCAGGTTCACCGCGCTGGGCAGCTGGATGTCCGACGGCTGCTCGTCGATGAACAGGACGTCGATCTCGTCGGATGGCTTGAGCCAGCGCAGCGTCTCCGCCAGCGTGCCCTGCGGGATCGTCATCTGCTCGTAGGTGGCGGCGTCCATGAAGTGCGCGTCGGTCCCGTCCGCGTAGAGGAACTGCATCTTGCGCGACTCCGTCCGCACGGACCGGAACTTCTCTCCCGCGCGGAACGTCCTGTCGATGACCGCACCGTCGGACGCCCGCCGCAGCTTCGTGCGCACGAACGCCCCGCCCTTCCCCGGCTTGACGTGCTGGAACTCGAGGACCTTGAAGACGACCCCGTCGACCTCGATGTGGTTGCCGTTCTTGAGCTGGTTGGTGGAGATCATGCTCGCGCGGAAGGCTAGTGGCGGTTCGCCTCGGACGGCGGTCACGTATATCGTCGCGCGGTGGGACCGGGGGTCGACATTCGCGTCGCCGTGCCCGACGACGCTGCGGCCGTCGCCCGGATCGGCCGCGCGGCGCTGCCCGCGCAGTACGCCGGGCAGGTCGACCAGGCGGCCATCGACGCCGCCGTCCGGCAGACGTACTCGGACGCGGCCGTGGCGGACTGCATCCGCCGCTGCGCCGACGCCGGCGACGCGCACTTCCTGGTGGCGGAGCAGGACGGACGGATCGCGGGATTCCTTCACTTCGACTGCTTCGGGCCCGAGCCCGAGCTGCACCGCCTCTACGTGTCCGCGCAGGTCCGGAGCCGCGGAACCGGCGCTGCGCTGCTGGACGCGTTGCACGAGCGGCTCGCGCCGCCGGGCGGCTACATGCTGCTGGTGGTCGCGGGCAACGACCGGGCGGTCCGGTTCTACGAGCGTCAGGGGCTGCGCGTCGCCGAGGAGGTCGACGGCCTGACGTACTACCGCGAGCACATGGGCGTCGAGTTCCCGGCCGGCACGCGGCCGTTCGCGCTGCTGGTCATGCGCCGCGACTAGGCCCGCGACTCGACGAACTCGCGCAGCACGGCCTTGCCGCCGCTGGCGACGGGCTCGCCGTGGGCGAACAGCAGCGCGTCGAAGTCCTCCTCGAGCAGCGGCACGAGCCCCTCGACGATGCCGGCCTTCACGGCCGCCGGGTCGTCGCCGAGGTACTGGTCGGGCGGGTGGCCGAGTCCGCCGTAGTTGACGATGCCGTCGCCGAAGGCCAGCGCGCCGGGGCCGGCGGCGACGTGCAGCGCGGCGTCGTCGGGGCAGATGCGCCCGAACGCGAGGACCCGGACACCGGGCGCGAGCTCGGCGCCGGCGTCGTAGCCCTGTACCTCCACGCCAGCGCCTTCGAACTCGTGCAGGCCGGAGCGGTGCGCCAGGACCGGCACGCCGAGGTCGGGGGCGCTGCGCAGGTGATGGCGCACGGTCAGCACCGCGCGCGCGACGTCGTGTCCCAGCCACTCCGGCCCCTCGCCCTCCGGCAGCAGCGGGTCCAGCGCCGTGCCCGAGTCCGTGAGCAGGTACGAGCTTACGTCCATGCCGAGGTTGGGATGGCGCGCCTGCCAGTGCAGGACGCCGGGGACGATCTCTCGCATGGGCGAAGCCTACGCTTGCACACGAATCTGATAATCTGATCCGATGCAGCGGCTGACCGCAACCGAGGCGGCGCGTCGGTTTTCCGACGTTCTGGACGCCGTGGAGATGGGCCGCGAGAGCTTCGTGGTCGTCCGCCGCGGGCGTGAGGTGGCCACCATCTCCCCCGCCGTAGCAGCCACCGGGAAGCGCCTGAATACGCTGCTCGACCAGCACCGCCCAGACCCGGGCTGGTCACGTGAGCTGCAGGAGATGCGCGCCTCGCTCGTCGAGGACGCGGACGCATGGAGCGACTGATCGTCGACACAACGGTCCTCGTCGCGGCCGAACGCGCTGGGTCCGGTCTGGCCGACGCCATCGGAGACGCCGACGACGTCGCCATCGCCGCCGTCACAGCAGCGGAGCTGCTCGTCGGCGTCGAGTTGGCTGACGGCCGGCGGCGAAACCGGCGCGCGGCCTTCGTCGAGGCGGTGCTCGCCGAGATTCCCGTCGAGCCGTATGACGTCGAGACGGCCCACGCGCATGCCGGTCTGCTCGCGCACACACGGCGCAGCGGCCGCGTGCGCGGCGCACACGACCTCCTGATCGCGGCCACCGCCATCGCGACCCGTCGCGCCGTCGTCACCGACGACGCCGCCGGGTTCGACGGCTTGCCCGGACTGGAGCTGCGCTCCGGCGGTTGACAGCGGCCTCCGCGAAGACCACGATGGGCGCATGGCGGGCGGGGCGTGAGGCGACACCTCAGCTACGCGAACGTGGTCTCGAGCCTGGCGCTGTTCTGCGCCCTCGGCGGTGGGGCGGTGGCGGCCGTGAATCTGCGCTCGGGTGAGGTGAAGAGCCGCCACGTCGCGCGCAACGCGATCACGTCGCTGAAGGTGCGCGACTTCTCCTTGCTGCGACGCGACTTTCGCCGCAACCAGCTTCCGCGCGGCGCGCGGGGGGCGCCCGGCACACCGGGCGCGCAGGGCGCGGCCGGCTCGGACGCGAGCGTGAACGGCGTGGCCGCCGGGGGTGCTCTGGCGGGTACCTACCCCAACCCCGGGATCGCCGCCGGGGCGGTGGGCTCTGCGCAGCTGGCGGGGGGCTCCGTAGGGGCGGCGCAGCGGGCGCTGACCCCGCTGGTACACGCAGGCGTGTTTCCCTTCAACGACGTGCCGACCAACGTCCAGACGACCTTCACGCTCGCGACGTCGACCACGTCCGATCCGCTCGACATGCACTCCGGCGCGGATCTCACACGCCTGACCGCGCCGATCGACGGGTTCTACCGGGCCGACGTCGCGGTCACGTGGGACAACCCCTCGGTCGCCGGCCGGCGCGAGCTGTGGAGCTTCGTCCAGCGGGTCTCCGGAGGGACCGTCCTGTCCCCCCTGAGCCGCGTCGCCGCGGCTCCCGACGGCGACACCCTCCACACGGGGTGGTCCATGATCCGGCTCAGCGCAGGCGACAAGATCAGCTTCCGGGGCGTTCAAACGAGTCCGGTGGCGGTGGACGTGCTCGGCGGCGACGCCGCCCTGGTCTGGCTCGGACCGCTCAGCTAGCCGATGCTCCACGAGCGCTTCCCCGCCACGCGCGAGACCCTGCCGCGCGTGGAGCTGTGCCGGCTGCCCACCCCCGTGCGGCGACTGACCGGATTGGAGACCGGACACGAGCTGTGGGTCAAGGACGACTCCCGCTCCGCGCCGCTGTGGGGCGGCAACAAGCCGCGCAAGCTGGAGTGGATCCTGGCCGACGCGCGAGCGCAGGGGCGGCGCACGATCCTCACGTTCGGCGGGCTGGGCACAAACCATGGGCTGGCCACGGCGCTGTACGCCCGGGAGCTCGGCATGCGCACCGTCCTCGCGCTCGTCGACCAGCCGCGCGACGAGCACGTGGAGGCCCAGCTCGTGCGCATCCGGGCCAGCGGGGCGCGCGTCCACCGCACGCGAACCTCGCCCCGCACGGTGCTCGCGCTCCCCTACCTCATGGCGCGCTATCGGCGGCCGTACCTGCTGCCCGTGGGAGGCTCGTCGCCGGTCGGCGCGGTGGGCTTCGTGGAGGCGGCGCTGGAGCTGGGCGCGCAGGTGGAGGCCGGCGAGCTGCCCGAGCCCGAGCGGATCGTGCTGGCGCTGGGCTCCGGCGGCAGCGTGGCCGGGCTGATGGTCGGACTGGGCCTGGCCGGCCTGCGCACGCGCGTGCACGCCGTCCTCGTCAACGACAAGCTGCGCCTCGACAAGCCGCGGCTCACCCGACTGGCGCAGCGCACGCGCCGCCTGCTGCGCCGCCGCGGTGCCGAGCTACCCGCGGCCCCGCTGGCCGAGCTCGACGTCGTCCGCGACTTCATGGGCGCCGGCTACGGGCACCCGATCCCCCAGGCCGGCGACGCGATCCGGCGCGCGCGCGAGGCCGCGGACCTGACCCTGGAGTCCGTCTACACCGGCAAGACGATGGCCGCCGTGCTGGCGGGCGCGATCCGCGGCGACGGCCCGCTGCTCTACTGGCACACGCACAGCGCGCCGCGCTAGCGGATGTAGACCGGCGTCCCGATCCGCACCCAGCGATACAGGCGGATCACGTCGCGCGGGTACATGCGGATGCAGCCGTGGGAGGCGGCGCCGCCGATCGACCACGGGTTGTTGGTCCCGTGGAAGCCGACCGCGCCGGTGATCCCGATCCAGCGGGCGACGAGCGGGTTGCCCGGGGCGCCGCCGGGGATCGTCTGGCCGGCCAGGCTGCCCGCCCACGACGAGTTGGGGACCGACCACGCGGGGTTGACGACCTTGGAGAGGACGCGGAACAGCCCGGTCGGCGTCGGGTAGCCCGGCTGCCCGACCGCCACGCGGTAGGTCCGGATCAGGCGCAGGTGGTTGAACAGCCGCGCCCGGCGGCCGGCGCGCGACACGGTGACGATCGGGCCGGTGATGGCGCGCAGGCGGCGCTCGTCGACCCGCGGCTTGACCGGTTGGGTGTAGGCGCGCAGCAGGCGCGGCGCGGTCCACGAGCGCAGTGCGGACGCGATACGGTCCTCCAGGTGCGCCGGCTTGGCCAGCTTGCGCCCGGGACGGGGCCGCGAGGCTCGCAGCCGCCGCACGCCGTAGAGCACGCGCGAGTTGCGCGGCGCCACGTAGGCGCCCCGCCGCACGCGTCCCAGCAGCTTTGGGGCAGCTGACCGCATCTGCGTCGGGACCACGGCGATCCGGGCCCCGGCGGGCGCGCGCAGCGCACGGCCCACGAGCAGGCCGACCTTCACGGAGACCCCGGCGTCGCGCGGCAGGACCGAGAAGCGCTTGGCCCCCACCGCCACCACGAGGCGCCGGGCCAGCGGCTCGGCGATCCGCTCGCGCACGACCGCGGTCGCCTGCGCGCGCGTGAGCCCGCCGACCGGCACGTCACCCACGGTCACGTCGGGCGCGACGACCGCGGATGGCGAGGCCGCGAGCGCGGAGGCGGGCACGACGGCCATGCCGAGCACGGCGGCGACCGCCACGAGCGCCCTCACCGCGCCTGTCCGTCCGCGTCGGGAGGGGGCGCCTCGGCGGGTGTCGCAGCGGACGGACCGGCCGGCACCAGCCCGCCCAGCACGTCCTCGCGCGCGTAGTGCCCCACGGCGTCGAACCAGCGCTTGGCGTGCAGGCCCTGGCGCAGGTCGCAGTCCGCCACGACCATGCCCTCCTCGCCGTACAGCGGCCCCGCCACGACGTTGCCCCAAGTCGGCTCCACGATCGCCGCCCCGCCGCGGCCGAAGACCTCAACGTCGGGCAGCTCGAGCGGGAAGTCGTCCGGGAAGGCGTCGCGCGGGATGTACTGGGGAACCGACACCACGAAGGCCCCGGACTCGATCGCGACGTGGCGCATGGTGGCCAGCCACCCGTCGCTGTCGTCCGCGGTGGGGGCGACCCAGATCTGCGGCCCGCCCCGGTAGACGGCGTAGCGCGCCAGCGGCATCCGGTTCTCCCAGCAGATCAACCCGCCGACGCGTCCCAGCGGCGTGTCCACCGGCGCGAGGTCGTCGCCGGCGCCGATGCCGTGGAACAGGCGCTCCTGCATGGTCGGCATCAGCTTGCGATGGCGGTGCAGCAGCCCGCCGGGGCCGATCAGCAGCATCGTGTTGTACAGCGTGCCGGGCCGCTGGGACTCGCGCTCGTTGACGCCGATCACGCAGTGCAGGTCGAGCTTGCGGCACGTCTGCGCCAGGCGGTCGACGAGCGGGCCCGGGACGTCCACCGAGGACTCCCACAGGCGCTCCCACAGCTCGTCGGAGCCGCCGAACGAGGCCGCCCGGCGCGCCCACGCGTTGGACGGGTACAGCGACACGAACGTCTCGGGCAGCACGGCCAGGCGGGCGCCGTCGGCCGCCGCGCGCTCCAGCAGCGCGAGCGCTTTGTCCACGGTGGCCTCGGCGTCCAGGATCGCCGGAGTGGCCTGGATCGCGGCGATGCGCACGGTCTGCAGCGTCGGCATGGGGCGAGGATACGGCCGTCAGGCGACCGTGACGAAATCCTTGGAAATGGAGCTGAGCACCTCCGCCCCGTCGGGCCTCACGACGACGAGGTCCTCGATGCGCACGCCGAAGCGGCCGGGCAGGTAGATCCCGGGCTCCACGGTCACCACGTTGCCCGCCTGCAGCGGCGCCTCGCCGGCCTTGGACAGCCGCGGCTCCTCGTGGACTTCCATGCCCACGCCGTGCCCGAGGCCGTGGCCGAAGCGCTCGCCGTAGCCCGCCTGGGCGATCGCGTCGCGCGCGACGGCGTCCACCTCGCGCCCGGTGGGTCCCGCCCGCACGGCGCCCAGCCCCGCCTCCTGGGCGCACCGGACCACCTCGTAGACCTCCTCGGCCTCCCCCTCGACCTCACCCGTGGCGAATGTGCGCGTGCAGTCCGAGCAGTACCCGTCGAGCTCGGCGCCCCAGTCCACGACCACCAGCGTGCCGGCCGGGATCTCCAGGTCGCGCGGGTCGGCGTGCGGCAGCGCGCCGTGCGCGCCGGCCGCGACGATCGGCGGGAAGCTCGGGCGCTGGGCGCCGCGGTGGCGCATCTCGTCCTCCAGCGCCAGCGCGAACGCGCGCTCGGTCCGGCCGGCCAATCCATCCTCGAGCACGGCTCGCAGCGCCTCGTCGGCCAGCTGCGCGGCGGCGCGGATGCGCGCCAACTCGCCGGCGTCCTTGACGGCGCGCAGGCGCTCGACCAGGCCGCCGGCCGCGACCAGCTCGACGCCCTCCAGCGCCGCGGCCAGGCGTCCGTGGTCGCGCACCGAGAGGTGTGCGTCGTCGAACCCCAGGCGCAGCGGGCGGTGTTCCGGCAGCACCTCGCCGATCCCGTCCAGCAGGTCGCGCTGGCCCTCGCGGCGCTCGAAGGCCTCCCCCACCTCCGCCGCGGCGCGCTCCACGTAGCGGAAGTCGGTGACGAACGTGCCCCGACCGCCGGCGTCCACCACGGCCAGGCCGTTGGTGCCGCCGAACCCGGTCAGCCAGCGCAGGTTCACCGGCTCGCGGACCAGCAGCGCGTCGAGCTCGCGCTCCGCGGCCAGCTGCGCCAGCCGCGCGGCGCGGTCGCTCACCGCGGCAGCTCCTCAACCAGGCGCGCCAGCGCCTCGCGGTAGCCCTCCACGCCGTGGCCCGCGACGCTCGCGATGCACAGGTCGCGGATCACCGACGTGCGCCGCCACTCCTCGCGGACCATGATGTCCGACAGATGGACCTCGACCGCGGGCAGCCCGGTCAGCTCCAGCGCGTCGTGGATCGCCCAGGAGTAGTGCGTCCATGCCCCGGGGTTGAGCACGATGCCGTCGGCCAGGCCCTCCAGCTTGTGCAGGCGCTCGACGAACTCGCCCTCGTGGTTGGTCTGAAAGAACTGCACGACGAGGCCCAGCTCGCGCGCGTACTCGGAGATCTTCTGCTCGAGCTGCGTGAAGGTCAGCCCGCCGTACTGCGAGGGGTCGCGACGCGCCAGCTCGCCCAGGTTGACCCCGTGCATGACCTCGACCCGGTTGCGCATCAGCGCAACAACTCTCGCACGGCGGCCTCGATCTCCGCGTCTGGGACCTCGGCGCCCTCGCGCACGTCGCCCGGGGCCTCGACCAGCACGAACGGCACGCGGCCCTCGCCACGGCGCTTCTTGTCGCGCCGCAGCGCCTGCAGGACGTCCTGCGGCTGGACGCCCTCCAGCCGGCGCGGGAGGCCGTGCGCGGCGAGCAGCTCGGCCACCTCGGCGCGCAGCTCGTCGCGCCCGGACAGCCGCAGCGCGGCCAGCAGGCCGAGCGCCACGGCCTCGCCGTGGCGATAGCGCCCGTACCCCGCGGCGGTCTCGATCGCGTGCCCGACGGTGTGCCCGAGGTTGAGCACCTGGCGGCGGCCGGCGTCGCGCTCGTCCTGCGCGACGATCGCCAGCTTGGTGCGCGCGCAGGCCAGGATGACGTCGGGCTGCGCGGCGCCGCCCGCGCCCTCGCGCACGCGTTCCCACAGCGCGCCGCCGGCGATCAGCGCCGTCTTGACCACCTCCGCGTAGCCGGCCGCCAGCTCCTCGGGCGGCAGCGTGAGCAGGGTCGCGGGATCCACGAGGACCGCCGACGGCTGGTGGTAGGCGCCGACGTAGTTCTTGGCCTCGGGGATGTCGACGCCGGTCTTGCCGCCGTATGCGGAGTCGACCTGCGCCACCAGCGTGGTGGGGACGTGGACCACCCGGAGGCCGCGCTGGTAGGTCGCGGCGCAGAACCCCGCGAGGTCGCCGACCACGCCGCCGCCCAGCGCGACGACGAGGTCGTCGCGCGTGGCGCCCTGCTGGGCCATGGCGCGCCAGACGCGCTCGGCGGAGGCGAGCGTCTTCGACGGCTCGCCGGGGTCCACCAGCACGCTCCCCGCGACCGGCTCGAGGTGGCGGCCGTGCAGCTCCCACACCGTGGTGTCGCTGACCGCAAAGCGCCGCCCTGCGACCGGGAACCAGCCGGTCTCCAGCAGCGCCGGACCGGCGAACACCGGGTAGTCGCCGGACGCGCTGCGCGCCCACACCATCCGCGCCCCGGCGGGCGCGTCGGCCAGCGCGAGCAGATGGGGCAGCGCGTCGGTCACCGCCCCGGGGGCGCCCGCGGGGACGATGGCGTCGGCGGCGCGCTCGTAGACGGCGTGGCGCTGCGCGTGCAGGGCCTCGAAGGCCTCGCGGTCGCGCGCCAGCGGCCGCCCCCCGGCCCGGCCCGCGCGCTCCCAGGCCGTCGCGGAGTCCACGTCCAGCCAGACCACGGTGTGCGGACCGAGCGCCTCGCACACGCGCTGCGAGCCCAGCGCGCCGCCGCCCAGCGCGACCGGCGCGCCCTGCGCCGTCTCCAGCGCCTCCAGCACGACCGCCTCCTCGCGCGCGCGGAACGCCGCCTCGCCCTCGCGGTCGAAGAACGTCTCCAGCGGCTCGCCGAGCGCGCGCAGCAGCAGCTCGTCGGTGTCCAGCGCCTCGCGTCCCAGCGCCGCCCCGGCCGCCCGCGCCGCCGTCGACTTGCCCGCGCCCATGAAGCCGGCGAAGACCAGCGAGGGTCTTACCGCCGCCAATCGATGCGCTCCTTGTAGCCCTCCACGGCCGCGCGGACGTCGTCTATGTGGTCGCCGCCGAACTTGCGGCGGTAGGCGTCGGCCAGCACGAGCGCGACCATCGCCTCCCCCACCACCCCCGCGGCGGGCACCGTGGTGGAGTCCGTGCGCTCGCGCAGGGCGGGCGCCGGCTCCTTGGTCGCGATGTCCACCGAGCGCAGCGGCTTGGTCAGCGTGGGCAGCGGCTTCATCGCCGCCACCACGACCAGCGGCTCGCCCGTCGTCATGCCGCCCTCCACGCCGCCGGCGCGATTCGTCTCGCGGAAGTAGCCGCGCTCGGCGTTCCAGAAGATCTCGTCGTGGACCTCGGAGCCCGGCCGCGCCGCCATCTCGAAGCCGGGGCCGACCGAGACGCCCTTCATGGCGTGGATCGAGACGATCGCCTGCGCCAGGCGGCCGTCCAGGCGCTCCTCCCAGGAGACGTGGGAGCCCAGCCCGGGGACGACCCCGAACGCCCGCACCTCGAAGATGCCGCCCAGCGACTCGTTGGCCTTGCGCAGCCGGTTGATCTCCTCGACCATCGCCGCCCCGGTTTCGGCGTCCAGGCAGCGCACCGGCGACTCGTCCACGCCCTCGAAGTCCGCCAGCGTCAGGTCGTCGCGCGCGGGCGCCCCCACGGCCCCGATGCGCACGACGTGGGAGCGGACCTCCACGCCCAGCGCGCGCAGGAAGGCCTTGGCCAGCCCGCCGCCCGCCACGCGCGCGGCGGTCTCGCGCGCGCTCGCGCGCTCGAGCACGTTGCGCACGTCGGAGTGCTTGTACTTCATCGTCCCCACCAGGTCGGCGTGCCCGGGCCGCGGCAGGTGGACCTCGTCGATCTGCGCCTCCACCGGCCAGGGGTTCATGCGCTCCTCCCAGTTGGCGTAGTCGCGGTTGGCGACCTGCAGCGCGACGGGGCTGCCCAGCGTCTGTCCGTGACGCAGCCCGGCGGTCACGAACGCGGCGTCCTTCTCGATCTTCATCCGCCCGCCCCGGCCGTGCCCGAGCTGGCGCCGCGCGAGGTCGCGGTTGAGGTCGTCCGGCTGCAGGCGAAGTCCCGCGGGCAGGCCCTCGACGATGCAGGTGAGGCCCGGCCCGTGCGACTCGCCCGCCGTGATGAGGCGGAGCGCCATGCGGCGCCTAAGCCTAAAGGTGGGAGGGGCGCCTACTCGACGACGTCGAGCACGTCGAGCTGGTACTGCACGTCGCCGCTGGCGCGGGTGACGTCGAAGAACAGCGTGTGGCCGGGCTTGACGAACAGCTGGGAGCAGATCGCCCGGCTGGGCTCGCAGCGCCCGTCGCCCTGCGGCACCGCGTCGGAGGAGACGAGCAGCTCGGCGCGCTCGCCGCGCGTGAACTCGACGAAGACGAAGATCGGGTTGGAGCGCGAGGGCAGCGGCGTCCCGGGAGCCAGCACGCGCACGCGGCTCTTCCCGTCGGTCTTCCCGAAGCGGACCTTCAGCCGCTTGCCGTCCTCGGCCGGCTCGCGCGACGCGGGCAGCTTGTCCACGGTCACCGGCGCGCTGCCGCCGCCGCCGCCGGACGGTGAGATGGAGATCGAGTTCGAGGAGCCGGAGGACGACGACACCGTCCCGGGGCCGTCCTGGCTGGGGGACTTCGACGACTTGGCCTCCTTGCGCACGTGCTGCTGCGCGAAGGGGTTCTTGGCCTTGCCGGTCACCGGACCGCCCGGACGGGCCGTCGCGATCGCGGCGGGGTCGCTGACCAGCGCCGCGGGGCCGGCGTCCGCCATCGCCGGCGGCGCCGGCTTGGGGGAGGCGGCCGGCTTGAGCAGCAGCACCGGGATCGCGGCCAGTGCGAGCAGCAGCACGGTGGCCACCGGCCACAGCCGCTTGTCGACCAGGTCCGTCCAGACGTCGCGCACGAAGGTCACGGGGTCACCGCCGCGGTCGGAGTGGAGGCACCGCCGCCCGACCCGTCGCCCACCGGCTGAGACGGCGCGGTGGCGGCGGCGGACGGGCCTTGCGGCGTGGCGCCGTCGAACAGGCCCTGGGAGACCGGCAGCAGGTAGGCGGAGGCGACGATCGAGGCCTTCATGTTCGGGAAGCCGTCCTGCGCCGCGGTCAGCGCGATGCCGTCCACCAGCAGCAGCCGGCCGCGCACGTCCACCTCGCCGGCGCGCGGCTTGATGTAGCGCTCGATGCGCGTGAGGAACGTGGAGAGCTTGAAGAAGCTGCCCTCGAAGGCGAAGGAGAACGGCATCTTGCTCAGCCCGGCCGGGCCCACGACGGCGCCCGGCGGCAGCGCCGCGGTGGCGGTCTGGGTGGCGGGCGCGGGCGCGGCGGGCGTCCCGCTGGCCGGGGCGTCCTTCTCCTCGTCGCCTTCCTTGTCCTTGTCCCGCGAGGCCTGGTCGGAGTTCGACGCGGCGGCCGCGGCGGCGGTCTGGGTGGCCGCCTGCGCGGCGTTGCCGCCGCCGGACTCCAGCTTCACGCTGCGGAAGTCCACGCCCGTCGCCTCGGCGGTGGAGTCGAGCTGGAAGACGAGGGAGGGAATGTCGTCGTCGGTCGGGACGGCCTTGCCGAGCCGCGCCACCGTCGCGTAGTTGGCCGCGTAGGTCTCGCGTGCGCGCTGGCCCGTTGCCACGGCGGTCCGCGCGTTGTCCACGCGGGTCTGCGCCGCCTCGACCTGGCTCGACAGCTTGGCGGCCTCGTCGCGCTTGGGCTTGAGGACGAGCATGAAGAACCCTCCGACCGCGAGGGCCGCGACGGCGACGAGGACCACGATGCGATCGCGCCGGGTCACTTCGCGCCCCCGGTCGAGGCGGGCGTCGCGGCGACGGCCTGCGCCGGCGAGCCGCCGAGCGTCGTCTGCGGCGCGTCGAAGAACACGACAAGCTGGAACTGCGGGTAGCGGCGGCTACCGTTGCGGCAGTCGTCGGAGCCGGCGTCGCCGGAGCCTCCGCCCGAGGCGGCGTCGGACTTCTCGGAGGCGGCCAGCGAGACGCGCTTGACGCCGTTGATCGTGCGCAGCCGCGCCATGACGCGCGAGACCGCGGCCTGGCTTTCGGTGCAGCCGACCAGCTCGACCGCGGGAAGCGGCAGCCCGCTGCGCAGCGCGCCGGTGGCGCCGCTGCTGGCGCCCTGGATCGAGACGCCGGGCGCCACGGTCCCCACGAGGGAGGTCAGCCACACGTCGCCGGGCATGGCCCGCGCGAGCTCGCGCATGACGCGCTCCCAGTCGAAGCGGCTGTCGGCCAGCTGCGCGACGGTGGCGACGCGCGCCTGGCTGAGCCGGGCGAACTCCTCGTAGGGCCTGTAGGCGGCGGCCAGCTGCTCGAGGTTGGCCGCCTCGTGCTCGGCCTCGGCGAGCTTCGTGCGGTTGGAGTTGACCTGGTTGGAGGCCAAGACGTACGCGCCGGCGCCCACCACGAGCGCGGCCAGCACGCCGAGCAGCGCGTAGACGCCGATGCCCGAGCGACCGGCCGCGGCGGCACCGCGGCGCTGGTCGACCGGCAGAAGGTTGACGGCCCTCACGCGGATCCCTCCGTGACGGAGAGTCCGGCGGCCACGGTGACCCGCGCGGGATCGACGCCGTCGAGCGCGCCGGGCTGGGCCTCGGCGACCTGGCCGGCCTCGACGGGGATCGTGACGCTGGCGCCGAGCTGGGCGACGAAGCCGGGGATCGCGACGCCGGGGCCGGTCACGACGGCGCGCTCCACGACGACGGAGGCGCCCTGCCCGGCGTAGAAGTCGAGGGAGTTGCGGACCTCGTCGACGATCCGGTCCATGCCCGCGGTGAGCACGGCGCGGGCGTCGGACACGATCTCGGGATCGCCCTCGATCGCGTCCGCGGGTGCCTCGAGGCCGACGTGGGACAGCCACTGCTCGGCGTGCTCGAGGGTGAGACCGCGGCGCTCGGCCAGGTCGCCGGCCATCGAGCCGACGCCCACGACCGCGACCCGCGTGAAGTGACACGCCGAGCCTGCGGCGATGGCGAGGTTGGTCATGCCGCCGACGTTCACGTACAGCGTGCCGGCCGGCGTGGCGCCGGGCTCCGGGTCGATCGTCGCGCCGGTCCCCAGCGCGCGGATCATGGCGAAGGCGGACAGGTCGATTCCCTCGGGCCGCAGGCCGGCGCCGCGCGCCGCGGAGAGCAGGCGGTCGATCATGTCGCGGCGCGCCGCCACGAGCACGACGCGCAGGCGCTCGCCCTGCGCCGTCTCCACGCGGCCGAGCGGCTGGTAGTCGAGGACCGCCTGGTCGAGCGGCATCGGGATGTTCTCCTGCGCCTGGAAGCGCACGGCGGCGTCGAGCTCGCGCGGGTCCGACAGCGGCGGCAGCTCGATCGTGCGCACGACGATGCGCTGGTTGGCGACGCCGAGCCGGACGCGGCGCGAGAGCTTGTGCGCGGAGAAGAACTCCTTCAGCGCGTCGGACAGCGCCGCCACGTCGACGACCTCGCCGTCGCGCACGAGCCCGGGCGCCAGCGACGCGACGGCCGCGCGCTGCACGGCGACGCGCCCGTTGACGGTCGCCTCGGCGGCGGCGAGGTGGGTGGGCTCGATGTCGAGCCCGACGATGGTGCGGTTGCGCTTGCTTGCCATGGCTGTGGAGGGAAGCTCAGGAGCGCGGACGCCCGGTGCGCCCGACGGGGAACGCATCGGCCGTTCGTGCGTTCGGCTTGAGTCCGGAAGGCCCGCCTGGCCCGGCTAGAGGAAGCTGTCGCGGTACCAGTCCACGAGCTCGGGGCCGGCGAACAGGCCCACGAGCGCGCCCAGCGCGAGGAACGGACCGAAGGGCACGGCCGTCTTGCGGCCCTCCGCGGTGCCCTTGCGCACCATGATCGCCCCGCCCACCGCGGTGCCCGCGACCAGCGCGGCGAGCAGCGCGGGCGCCACCGAGGTCCCCAGGTAGAGCCCCATCGTGCCGGCCAGCTTCACGTCCCCCATCCCCATCCCGCGCGGATACGCCAGCACGGCCAGCAGGAAGAACCCGCCGGCGGCGGCCGCGGCGATCAGGTGCTCGGGCAGCTCGTCGGCGTCCGTCAGCGCGAGGATCGCAACCGCGACGATCGCGGACGGCAGCAGGATCTTGTTCGGGATGAGCCGGTGGTCGAGGTCGATGAAGGCCACCGGCACGAGCGTCAGGACGAGCGCCAGGCCCAGCAGCGCCTCGTCGTCGGGCCCCTTGACCGCCACGACGGCGGCGCACAGCGCCGCGGTCAGCGCCTCCACGAGCGGGTAGCGGGGCGAGATCGGCTGGCCGCAGTCGCGGCAGCGCCCGCGCAGCAGCAGCCACGAGAGCACGGGCACGTTGTCGTAGGGGCGCACCGCGTGCCCGCAGTGGGGGCAGCGCGAGCCCGGGGAGACGAGCGACTCGCCGGCCGGCAGGCGGCCGATCACGACGTTCAGGAAAGAGCCGACGAGCAGGCCGCCGAGCGCGGCGAGGGCGATCTCCATGACGCGCGCAGACTAGACCGCGCACCGGCCGCGCAACGCGACGAGGCGGGCCCGAAGGCCCGCCTCGCCAGCGTCGCGGCAGATGCCGGAGTCCTTACCAGCTTCCGTCGGACGGACAGCCGCCCTTGTCCTCGGGGCCCTCACACGTGCGGGTGATGGTGCCGCCGGCCTTCGTGACGACGAACGTGTTGTCCGTCTCCGACGTGGAGGTCACCGTGTAACCCGTGTCGGTGGCGGCCACGACGGTGTCCTCGATGCCGCCGGCGTCCAGCGTGGCGTCGCCGGACTCGCACGCGGCATAGTCCTGCTCGGTCGCGTAGCACGACTCGACCTGAGAGACCATGTTACGAGCATTCGACTTGGCCGAGGAGTCCTGCCCCTTGGCCCGCTGACCCAGGAACGTGGGCAGCGCGATCGCGGCAAGGATGCCGATGATGAGGATGACAACGAGGAGCTCGATCAGGGTGAAGCCCTTCTCGTCCTCGATGCGCTTGCGGATCATATGCAGCATGAATCCTCCTTGGATTCAGTTTGGCCTGGAACTTCTCGGCCAGATCCTTGGTCTCCATGCCGCCGGAGAACTTGCGACGAACCCTGGTGGCAGCCCGGCTTCCTCTTGTGGGAGGACCGTGGCTTTGCGTCCCGCCCTCACGAACGGTTTGCCCTTGGCACCTCGGTTCTGGCTTGATGCACCCATCGGCACCGGGGTCGCGGACCTTTACGCCGTTGGACGGAAAACCTGCATTCCACGCATCGAACGTCCGTCCAGACAGGCGGCGTCTAGGCTGACGGAGTGCTACGGCGCCGCCTGCTCCTGCTGTCCGCCGTCCTGCTCGCGACGGGTGCGCTGGCGGCGGCGCTGACGCCGCGCGACCTGCGCCAGGGGACCGCCACCACGCCCACGGCCACCACGGCGCCCCCTCCGCGCGCGGCGCCGGGGGGCGGGACGCCGGCGGGTGCGCGCGAGCGCCGGGCGAGCTTCGACGCCGCGGCGCGCCAGCCCACGGTCGTGCGCGTGCGCCAGGGGACCCTGCTGCACGTGGTGGTGCAGGCGCCCGCCCCCGACGAGGTCGAGCTGGTCGGCCTGGGGCGCTTCGAGGCGGTCGACCAGTTCTCCCCCGCGCGCTTCGACTTCTTCGCGAAGCGCGCCGGGACGTTCCCCGTCCGCCTGCGCGAGTCCGACCGCGTGATCGGGCGGCTCGTGGTCGACGCGCGACCGCTCTAGCGGCGCAGCAGGAAGGTTCGCGAGATTGCGGCGCGCCCGCCGCCGCTGGCCGCGGCGGTCCCGCGCACGACGACCGTCACCCGCCGCGCGCGGCGCAGGGCGCGGC
>JAPSGI010000001.1 GCA_031177685.1 Solirubrobacteraceae bacterium
GGCCAAGCAGCGCGGGGAGGACGCGGCCGCCGCCATCGCGGCGATGGAGGACGTGGCGGCGCGCGGGCGCGCGCTGTCCGACGAGGTCGCGGCGGTGGAGCGCGACCTGCAGGCCGCGCTGGTGACGCTGCCCAACCTGCCGGACGACGACGCGCCCGACGAGGACACGGTCCTGCGCGAGGTCGGGCAAGCCGGCCGCGAGGGGCGCGACCACCTGGAGCTGGCCGGCGCCGGGATCGACATGGAGGCCGCCGCGCGCGTGTCGGGCTCGCGCTTCGCGTACCTGAAGGGCGACCTGGTGATGGTGGAGTTCGCGCTGGTGCGCTGGGCGCTGGAGAAGCTGCGCGGCCACGGGTTCGAGCCCGTGGCCCCGCCGGTGCTGGTGCGGGAGCCCGCGCTGTTCGGTACGGGCTTCCTCCCCGACACCGAGCAGCAGATCTACCGCCTGGCCGACGACGACCTCTACCTGATCGGCACCTCGGAGGTGCCCCTGGCCTCGCTGCACGCCGGCGAGGTGCTCGACGACGACGCGCTGCCGCGGCGCTACGCCGGTTTCTCCACCTGCTTCCGGCGCGAGGCGGGCGCGGCGGGCAAGGACACGCGCGGGATCTTCCGTGTGCACCAGTTCGACAAGGTCGAGATGTTCGCGTTCGTGCGCCCGGAGGAGTCCCCGGACGAGCACGAGCGGCTGCTGGCCGTGCAGGAGGAGATCCTGGGCGAGCTGGAGATCCCCTATCGCGTGGTGAACATCGCGGTGGACGAGCTGGGCGCCTCCGCGGCCCGCAAGTACGACCTCGAGGCGTGGCTGCCCGGCCAGGGCCGCTACCGCGAGCTGACGTCGTGCTCGAACACCACGGACTTCCAGGCGCGCCGCCTGGAGGTGCGCTGGCGCCCGCAGGGCGGCAAGCCCGAGGTGCTGCACACGCTCAACGGGACCGCGGTCGCCGTGGGGCGCACGCTGATCGCGCTGCTGGAAAACGGCCAGCGCGACGACGGCACCGTCGCGTTCCCGCCCGCGCTGGTCGCCGCCGGCGCCCCGGAGACACTCGGCGCGTCCTGAACCGCCGCTACGGTTCGGCTCGGTGGAGGGGTCTCCGGAGAATCGCGAACGCCGAACGGGAGTCGTCCTCGGCGTGCTCGCGACGCTGGTGCTCGCGCTGGGAATCGTGCTCGGGGTCGTGCTCGCGTCCGACGACGACGGACCGTCCGACGATCCGGACGTGACGGCGCCCGCCACCGCGACGCAGCCCACGGACACCGTGACGGTCACCCAGCCCCCTCCGACCACGGCGACGGCCACCACGCCGACCGCGGCGACGATCACCCAGCCGCAGGCCAAGGCGGCCGCGGCCCGCGGCGCCTCCGAGGAAGCGCAGAAGGGCGGCATCTCGTTCCGTCCATCGGACTGGGACGTGCGCTGCACCGCCGCCGGGGGCGGCCCCCGCGCCACCCGCTGGACGTGCCAGGTGGCGTCGAGCAACGGCCAGTGCGCCGGGACGATCGTCGCCTTCGCCCGCACGACGAACGTGGCCGTCACGGCGGATCCGCGCATCGCCTGCGGCGAGTGATCCCGGCGTTTTCGAAGCGCGGACGCCGGGTACGCCGCAGCCGATGCAGGGGGGTTTCGTGTTCGCCGCGACGGCCGCGCTGGCGCTTGCGCTCAGCCCGGCCGGCGCGGCGGCGCACGACGGCGGCGTCGACCCCGCCGCGCAGCACGCGTCGCTCCCGTTCTCGACGCCGTCCGCCTTCGCGCCGCTCGCCGGCATCGGCGAGAACGTCGAGTACGTCGGCGGCGACAACGGCTTCACCGGCGGGCACGTCGCGGTCCAGGGCAAGCGGCTGTACCTGGGCTCCTACGGGCGCGGCCTGAAGATCTACGACATCTCCGACCCGCAGGCTCCGCGGCCGATCGGCCAGTACGTCCCGGGCGGCGCGCGCGCCGACGCGCCTCCGGACGCCGCCGTATTCGACGGGCGCCACATCGCCGTGCTCAACGGCACCCGCCGCACCTCCACCCACAGCGCGGTCCCGGGCGACGCGCGGACCGATCGCACCGAGTTCCTCGACGTGACGGACCCGGCGAACCCGCGCCTGCTGTGGACGTTCGGCCCCGACCAGGTCGACGGCGAGTCCCACAACGGCGACATCGTGGACGAGCGCCGCCTGTACTTCCCGTCCGGCGGTCTCGGCGTCCAGGGCCTGCGCATCTACGACCTCGCGCCGCTGCTGGGCGACACGCCCGCCGCGCCGCGCAACCTCGTGCGCGCCGACCCGGTGGCGCTGTGGAACGAATCGCCCTACCGCGCGGGCCGGCCGGTCGGCGCGCCCTTCACCCACACGCACGACATCACGGTGTACCCGGACCTGCAGGTCGGCGACGGGCGGCGCGACATCGCGCTGCTGGCCGAGGGCGGCGCCTACGCCGGGGCGGGGAACACCGGCAGCGTGTTCGTCATCGACGTCACCGACCCCGCGCACCCGGTGGTCCTGCTGCGCTGGCTGCACGAGTCCGGTCCCGGCCACCATCCGATCCGCTACCACCACGAGGCGCAGCTGCTGGACGGCGACCCGCGCCTGATGCTGGTCACCGACGAGGACCTGCACAACGGCTGCGGCGGCGCCGGCGGAGTGGTGGCGCTGCGCCTGAGCGAGGACCTGACGTCGGTGCTGCGCGAGGAGTCCGAGTGGTTCATCCCGCTGGGGACGCCCGCCCCCGTGTGCTCGGTGCACGTGTTCTCGTCCAAGGGCGACCTCGCGTTCTTCGGCTCCTACAACGCCGGCCTGCAGGTCGTCTCCTACCGCGACCCGGCGAACCCGCGCCGCGTCGGGCAGTTCATCGCCGAGGGCGCCACGTCCTGGGGCGCCCAGGTGCACCGCAAGGGCATCGTCTACGTCGGCGACATGACGCGCGGCCTCGACGTCTTCCGGTACACCGGCCCCAAGGGCTGAGCGCGCGCAACGGAGGGGGTGGGATTCGAACCCACGAGGGACCTGACGGCCCCTAGCGGCTTTCAAGGCCGCCGCATTCAACCGCTCTGCCACCCCTCCGGGTGGGATGACAGGGTAGCCCCGCCCCCGGTGATCAGCGCCTAAACTGGTCGCGACCCCGGAGAGGTGGCCGAGTGGCTGAAGGCACTCGCCTGCTAAGCGAGTATGGGGTTCACGCTCCATCGCGGGTTCGAATCCCGCCCTCTCCGCTCAGATCGAGCGCGCTCAGTCGAAGAAGCGGCTCGCGTGGCGCGGCGCGAGCTCCAGCGCGAAGTTCTGGTCGTGCACCCGTTGCACCACGCGGCCGACCTTGGACTTCAGGCGGTCGCGATCGACAAGCAGCGCCAGGCCGTACGGGCCCGGCATCAGGAACAGCTCGAGCTGGTGCCGGCTCTCGTCCATGAAGTCCTCCACGGCGGTGAGCACTCCGTTGCGCGGGCCGCCCTCGTGGACCGCATTGGCGCACTGCGCGTTTTTCCCCGCGGGCGTCAGCTTGGAGACTTTCTGCACGATCCCGGAGTACTTGAAGGGCTGACGAGACTCCGCGGGGACGTTGTCGGGCTCGTAGTACATGTCGCGCCGGCCGTAGGGCCAGTCGACGTCGTGCAGGAACGTGATGGGCCACTTCCGGGCCCGCTCGAGGATCCGCAGCTCGGAGATGACCGTGTACCAGTTGTGGTCGCCGTCGAGCAGGGCGGCGTCGGGGTCCTTGATGAGAGGCAGGGCCTCGAGGCTCAGGGCCTGGTGCATGACGAAGGCTTTGGGGTACGCGCGTTCGTACTGGCCGACGTCGAAGAGCGGCTCGGGGTCGATGGAGTGCACGACGCCGCGCCGCGTCGAGAGCCAGCGAAGCAGCTGGACGGTGTTGGCTCCGGTTTCCGCCCCGACCTCCACGACCGTGCGGGGCTTGGCCGCCGACAGGACGGGGTTCACGACGCGCTGCCAGAACATGTCCATGGCCGTGAGCCTACGCTTGCTCGGCGGGCGCGGCTCGGTTAGCGTCTTCACCGCACCCGAGCGGGAGGAAGGACGCGATGGCGCATCGGATCGAGGGGACGTACTACACGCCCTGCAGCTGCGACGTTGGATGTCCGTGCATCTTCGGCGCGCCGGACGGCGACCGCGGGTGGTGCTCGGGCGCTCTGCTCATGGACATCCGCGCCGGCGAGGCCGGCGGCGTGGACGTGGCCGGCGCCCGGGCGGTGCTGGCGGCCGACTGGCCGCGGGGCTTCGTGTCGGGCGGCGGGACGGCGCGGGTCTACTTCGACACCGCGGTGAGCGACGAGCAGCGCGCCGCGCTGGAGCCGGTCATCCAGGGCAACGACGGCGGGACGCTGGCCGGCATCGGCGCGGCGATCGACAACTGGCTGCCGTCCGAGCAGGCCGCGATCGACCTCCAGGAGGAGGATGGCGGGATCCGCTACACGCTGGGGGACGTAGGGGTCGCCGTATCCAAGCCGCTGCGCGACCCGGACGGCGCGATCACGGTCGTGCGCAACCTCCCGGTGGCGTTCGTCGAGGACACGGTGCTCGCCCGCGGCGACGGGACGCGCTTCAGCCCGCCCGACATGCGCGAGTGGGAGAGCGGCGGGCACTCCGAGCAGGGCGACTTCGTCTGGTCCAGCTGACCGAGGATCGATGAGCACGCAGGCGGCAACGCTCGAGCGGCGGGGCGGGACGGCCTCGCCGCCGGTGCTGTGGCTCCCGTGGCGCCTGGCCATCGTCGCGGTGCTCATCGGGCTGGCGGCCGTCGCCTGGGCGGCCACCGACCTTCGCATGGCGGGCATGGACCACGGTCCCGGCACCGACCCCGGCGCCTTCGGGTTCTACGTCACCACGTGGGTGGTGATGATGGCCGCGATGATGTTCCCGTCGGTGGCGCCGATGGTGATGATGCACGTCCGGGTCATGCGCCGCCGGCGCGAGCAGGGCGGGGCCACGACGCTCGGCGCCAGCGCGCTGTTCGTGGCGGGCTACCTGGTCACGTGGGCCGCCGCCGGCCTGGCGGGCTACGCGGTGCTCAAGGCGGGCCGCGCCCTGGACGGCGGGCTGTTGGCGTGGGACCGCGGCGGGCGCTGGGCGGCGGCGGGCGTGCTCGCGGCCGCGGCGGTGTACGAGCTGACGCCGCTCAAGGACGTGTGCCTGAGCAAGTGCCGGGGGCCCCTCGGGTTCATCCTGCAGTCATGGCGCGACGGGCGCCTCGGCGCGCTGCGGATGGGGATCTCGCACGGCGCGTGGTGCGTGGGCTGCTGCTGGGCGCTGATGGCGGCGCTGTTCGCGCTGGGCGCGATGAGCGTCGCCTGGATGGCGCTGATCGGCGCGCTGATTGCCGCGGAGAAGCTGATGCCGTGGAAGTCGGTCGCCACCTACAGTGCCACCGTCGTGCTGGCCGCCCTGGCGATCGGCGTGGCCGCGTCGCCCGGGTCGGTGCCCGGGCTCACCGTGCCCGCCGACCATCACGGCATGGCCGCCGAGCACGAGGAGCCGATGCACTAGGGCCGTTCGGCGTCCGCCTCGAGCGGCAGGCACACGCGGCAGAAGTCCTCGCCGAAGGGCGTCAGGTGGATCGTGCGCCGCACGGTCTTACGGCCACGTCCCGCCCGGCGCAGGGCGGCGAGCACGTCCGGCTGCGCCTCCAGGACCTGGTAGCGCAGCGGATCCTCCAGCGGCTCGCGCGAGAACCAGACCAGGCCCAGGCGGTAGAGGTTGTTGAGGTAGGCCGGTACGCGGTCCAGGTGGCGGCAGCCGGCCTGGGCGCCGATCATCGACAGGCCCGGCGCGACGAGCTGGGTGGTGATCGGAAGGCCCTCCTTGGCGCCGCGCACGTCGACGGAGGGCTGCGGGCCCTCGAGTGCCAGCAGCCGCAGGATTCGTCCCTCGTCGGGGTGCAGCTGGTCGAGGATCCGGTCGTAGGCGGGGTGCGCGGGCTCCTCGTCGGTCACGTCGGCCGAGCGGCGCAGCAGCTCGGCGCCACGCTCGCGCAGGGCGTCCGTCGCGGTCTCGTAGGTCTCCTCGTCCATCGGGTCGCCGTCGGGGCCGCCGTTCTCGGTCGTCACGCCCAGCGTGCGGCGGACGTATTCGCGCAGGTCCGCCACGACGTCGGCCGGGGACTCGCCGTTGGCGGCGGCGCGCAGCAGGCGCGTGGTGGTGCGCATGGAGGTCACGACCGTCCATTGCGCGGTCCGCCACCACGCGCCGGCGGCGAGCCGGGCCAGGGCGGGGCTGGCGCGCAGGACGTCGCGCTCCAGCGGCGGTTCTTCGCGGAGCGGGCCGTCGTCCATCACACGCCGAAGATCCCGAGGTGCAGGAGCCCGGCCACGAAGCCCAGCACGGCGCCGTGGAGCATGAGCAGCCACTCGTCCTCGCGCATCGCCGAGCGCAGCAGCTCGGAGAAGTCGCGCGACGGCAGCTCGCGCATTCGCTCGGCGAACAGCTCGCGCACGGCCTGGCTCTGGCGCGCGTTGAACTCCGGGTCCATCAGCGGCGTCATCGTGTAGTCGACGGCCTCCACGGCGACCGTCTCGCGGATCGAGTCGTACTCGCGCGGGCCGACGGCGGCGCGCACGGCGGGCTGGGCCACCCCGCTGGCCCGATCCACCGCCGGGCGCAGGGCGTCGCGCAGCAGCTGGTGGGTGCGATCGCTGCGCGGCCCGTGCAGCAGCTCGTCGCCGATGTTCTCCAGCGTGACGATGTCGTCCGCGACGATCTGCGCGTAGACGTCGGCCGCCTCGTGCTGGCGGCGCAGGAACAGCCCGTGTACGAGGAAGGGCCCGATGCGGCGCGGCTCGATCGGCTCGAAGATCATCCAGATCGCCACCCAATTGGTCACGTACCCGACCACCGTCCCGGCGATCGGCAGGACCCACCAGTAGTGGAAGGTCTCGGTCAGCGCGATCACCGGGAAGCCGAGCACGAGGCCGAAGAAGAATCCGAAGTTGATGATGAAGCGCAGCTCGCGGCCGCCGACCTCGGTGAAGACCCGGTTGCACAGCTCCGGGCGCTCCTCCATGCGGCGGATGACCATCAGCTTGATGTCCAGCAGCTGGTCGATGTGGTCGCCGATCCGCTCCGTGACCTCGTGGACCACGCCCGGCAGCTGGTCGCGCACGCGGGCGTGGACGGCCTCGCGGATGCGCGGCGTCAGATCGCGCCACAGGCGCGGGTGCTCGCGCTCCATGGTGCGCTCGACCAGGTCGCGGATGTCGCGCTCGGACGTGGCGAGGATGTGCTCGGCGATCAGGTCCGGGTCCAGCCGCCGGTAGAAGTCCGACGCGTTGCCGAGCTTCGCGATCCCCTTGTCGACGGAGATCGAGCCCATCTTGGCCGCGCGCGAGGGGATGATCCCCTGCCAGCCCACGCCGCCCTGCATGACGCCGGGAATCTGCTGGATCTTGCGCGGCAGCAGCCCCGCCAGCGGCTGCAGCCCGGGGAGCCGGAAGCCCTTGAACCGCAGCGGGTTGAAGAGCATCCAGATGCCGGTCCAGTTCGTCACGTAGCCGATCACGCCCGAGAAGAGCGGGATCGTCACGATGCTGATCGTTTCCGAGCTCAACGGCCGGCCACCCCCGCCCGCGACCCTACCCGGATCGGCCGGTGCCCAGGCGCGGTCGGCGGCTATCCTTGGCCCTCAGGCGCCCGTAGCTCAGCTGGATAGAGCGTCGGTCTACGGAACCGAAGGTCAGAGGTTCGAATCCTCTCGGGCGCGTCAGAAAAGACCTCCGGTCGACTCGACGCCGAATCGCGGTCGAGATGCTCCACCCTCGAGTCGGAGGAGCGCAGCGCCAGCGGCCCCCCGGCCGGGCCTGAGTCGCGAGGCCGCCACGAGCCTGCGACGCCGGCTATCATGTGATTAGATGACTGGCGTAGTCGCAGTCGCACCACTCCGCGCCTGATGCATCAACTCTCCGCAATCGAGCTTGCCTCGCTCATCGCCGCCCGCGTCGCCTCAGCCGTCGACGTCATCGAGCGCTTCCTGGGGCGCTCGGCTCTAGGCGGGGCGTGGGCCCGTCCAGAAGAGCTGTCTCGATCGTGGCGAGACGAGCTCAGCGTCCGCGCGGTCTCCGAGCTGCAGGTCATGCCTGAGCGGCTAGCCCCATGACGAACTGGCTGAAAGAGGCGCCCTGGCAGAGTGATCAGGTCACCGCCGATGTGAAGCGAACCGTCTCCGAGATGCTGCTGCGCATCGAGGCCAACGGCGAGGCCGCCATCCGCGAGTACTCCAAGCAGCTCGACGACTGGGCCCCTGAGCGCTTCACGGTGACCGAGGACGAGCTGGTGCGCGCGGGCGACGCCATCGACGACGATCTGAAGGCCCACATCGCGTTCGCCCAGGAGCAAGTACGCAACTTCGCGCAGGCCCAACGCGACTCCATGCACGACCTTGAGGTCGAGACTCTGCCCGGAGTCGTCTTGGGGCATCGCCACATTCCGGTCCAACGTGTCGGGTCGTACGTGCCGGGTGGCCGGTACCCGATGCTGGCCTCCTCGTTCATGACGGTGATCGTTCCGCGGGTGGCCGGGGTTGAGACCGTGGTCGCGTGCGCGCCGCCTCGCGGAAGCACCGGCATTCATCCGGCCATGGCATTTGCCATGCACACCTCGGGCGCTCACCACGTGGTCTGCCTAGGCGGCGTTCAAGCGCTTGCCGCGCTCACGTACGGCATCGAGGGTCTGCCGCCCGCAGACATCGTCGTAGGCGCCGGCAACGCGTACGTGGCCGAGGCCAAGCGTCAGCTGTTTGGGAAGGTTGGCATCGACCTTCTGGCCGGCCCCACTGAGATCGGAATCATCGCCGACGCCTCAGCCGACGCCGAAGTGGTTGCCACCGATCTGCTCGGTCAGGCCGAGCACGGCCCAACGTCGCCGGCCATTCTGATCACCACCTCCAGAGAGCTGGGTGAGAAGGTGCTGACCGAGATCGAGCGGCTGCTGCCGACCTGGCCCACCAGGGAGGTCTCGCAGACCTCATGGAACGCCTACGGCTCGGTGGCGGTTGTCGACGACGCCGACGAGGCGATCGCGCTCTCTGACGAGTACGCGCCCGAGCACCTGGAGCTGCAACTGGAAGACGAGCTGCTCGACTACTGCTTGGACAAGCTGCGTAACTACGGATCGCTGTTCGTAGGCGAGCAGGCCACGGTCGCTTATGGGGACAAGGCGGTCGGCACCAATCACGTGCTGCCGACCGTTCGCGCCGCCCGCTATACCGGCGGGCTGTGGGTGGGCAAGTTCCTCAAGACCTGCACCTACCAGCGGCTGACCCCGCAAGGAACGAGCTTGGTGGCACCGGCGGTGGCCGCTATATCGCAGGCGGAGATGCTCGAAGGTCACGCTGAGACTGCGCTGCTGCGGCTGCGGCGGCTCCAGGCCGCGGAGGCCGGCCCTACCTGGGACTAAAGACCAGCTGATGACTGCCCGACCCGAGTTCGGCGGCGACTACCGGCTGGCTGGCCAATGGGTGGCCGTGGTGGGCGCCAGCCGTGGCATCGGAGCGGAGACCGCGGTGGCCTGCGCCCAGGCCGGGGCGGAGCAGCTGCTTCTGCTGGGCCGCGACGAGCAGGCGCTGGCTGATGTAGCCGCCCGGGTTGAAGCGGCCGGGGCGTCAGCGAAAGTCGCGCGAGTCGATGTACGAGACGCCTCCGCGCTGGCGCGGTTCTTCTCTGACCTGCCTCGGCTGGACACGCTCATCTACAGCGCCGGTGTCAATCGGCCCGAGCCGTTCGTCGAAGTCAGCGAGCAAGTTCTCGATCTCCTGCTGGAGACGAATGTGCGCGGCGCCTTTCTGACGCTGCAAGCAGCGGCACGACACATGCTGGCTGCTGAGCGAGCAGGAACCCTGATCCTCGTCGGCTCGCAAATGGGCCACGTCGGCGCACGGCTGCGCACCGCCTATTGCGCCACCAAGCACGCCGTTGAGGGCTTGGTGAAAGCGGCAGCGGTAGAGCTGGGCCCGGCCGGTATTCGCGTGGTGAGCGTCGCTCCCACCTTTGTGCGAACCGAGTTGACCGCCGCGCAGCTCGATGACCCGGAAATAAGTCGGGAGCTGCTTGCACAGATCCCGCTGGGCCGGTTCGGGTCCGTGGCCGAGGTGGCGCAGACCATCGCCTTCCTGGCCTCCCCGGCAGCCGGGCTAATCACCGGATCGTCAGTCCGTGTCGACGGCGGCTGGACTGCCCGCTAGGGTCGCCCATCAGCCACTTCCTCGAAGCGGGAGGCGCTCGGTCTCGTCACGACCGCATGTGGAGGCGCCGGACCGATGCGTGCCTACCATGAAGAAGACGCAACGCGACTACCCGGCGCCGCGCAGCACGCTGGTGCGGGAAGCCAGGACCTCCCAGAACATCCGCACGTCCGAAGAGAAGATCACGGGGCCGCCGTCGGCGAGCGCCCGAGCGCGCGCCGGGTCGCCGCCCACCGCCAACCCCCAACCCTTGCCGTGCGCCTGGGCCGCCCGGCGGACCGTGGCCAGTGTCTGGCAAATCTCTTGGTCGGCCAGCTGCATGGGCCGGCTGACATCGAAGGAGTAGTCGCTGGAGCCCAGCACCAGCGCATCGCACACCTCGTGGGCAGCGAGCCGTTCGGCTGTTGCCACCGCCTGCTTGGACTCGACCTGCACGATGCAGGCTGGGCGTTGGCCGGGGGTTGGGACTCCGTCCGCCAGGGACGCGCGCCGAGGCGCAAATCCTCTTTCACCGAGTGGCGGGAAATGCACCCGTCGGGCAAACTCGGTCAACTGCTGCTCGGTCTCGACCCTCGGCAGCACGATGCCATCCACACCTGTGTCGAGTAGCGCGCCCAGGTTCTCGCTGTCCGGGCTGGTCAGCCGCACCATCGACTTCGCACCGCCTGCGGATACGGCGATCACCAGCGCTAGGACGTCGCTCAGCGACAAGGCGCTGTGCTCGAGGTCGATCCACACGACATCGAAGTGCGCGGCTACCGCTTCGCAGAACACCGGATCACGCGTAGACAGCACCGTGGTCAGCAGCGAGCTGGGCGACGCTCGCAGAGTTGCTGCGAGCTCGCTACCGCTTTGGGCGACGCCGAGCATAGCCCCATCATGACGGTCTTTCAATCATTAGACAAGTCCCACACGCAGCCTTCCAGCCCGTCGTACCGCGGCTCATCCAATGATTGAATAACTAAGGTAGCATTCTGGCTATGAGCACCTCCTCTGGGGCGCGAGCAGGCGCCGGCACAGTACGTATCACCGTCGGACAGGCCCTTGTGCGGTACTTGGCCGCACAGCATTCCGAGCGGGACGGCCAGCGCCGCAGGCTCATTCCCGCCATGTTCGGCATCTTCGGCCACGGCAACGTGGCCGGGGTGGGTCAGGCGCTCGAGCAGCATTCGGACCTGATGCCGTACCTGCAGCCCAAGAACGAGCAGGGGATGGTGCATGCGGCGATCGGCTACGCGCGCGCGAACGCCGGCCTGGCCACCCTTGCCTGCTCAGCGTCGATCGGTCCCGGGGCCACCAACATGCTCACCGGCGCAGCTACGGCGACGGTCAATCGCGTGCCGGTGTTGCTGTTGCCATCGGACACCTTCGCCTCTCGGCTGCAGGGACCGCCGATGCAGGCGGTAGACAACCCTGCACTGGGCGACGTGTCGGTGAACGACGCGTTCCGGCCGGTGAGCGTGTTCTTCGACCGCATCAGCCGGCCGGAGCAACTGATGGCCGCGCTGCCGGCGGCGATGGCCGCCTTGCTGGAGCAGGGTCGCGCCGGGGCGGTCACGTTGTGCCTGCACCAAGACGTCCAGGCAGAGGCCTACGACTTCCCCGAGTCCATGTTCGAGGAGCGTACGTGGCTGGTCGCCCGGCGCCCGCCGGCCGCTGAGCAGCTAGCCGCGGCGGTTGAGCTTCTGGGTTCGAGCCAGCGACCGCTGATCATCGCGGGAGGCGGGGTGCGCATCTCCGAGGCCCACCAAGCGCTTCGCGCGTTCGCGGAAACCCATGGCGTTCCGGTGGCTGAGACCTCGGCCGGCAAGGGCTCGCTGCAGGGCTCCGAACTTGGCCTGGGCGCAATCGGTCATTCCGGTACCAGGGCCTCAAACCGGCTGGCACGCGAAGCAGACGTCGTGCTTTGCGTGGGCACGCGGTTGATCGACCTGACCACTGGGTCGAACACGTTGTTCCAAGACCCCCAGGTGCGATTCGTTTCAATCAATCAGGACGTCTTCGACGCCAACAAGCTGGGCGCGGCGGCCGTGCAAGCAGACGCCAGATTGGGTTTGGAGTCGATGAGCCGGCGGCTCGCCGAGCTGGGTTGGTCTGCGCCAAGCGATTGGACGGGCCGAGCAGCGCAGGCCAAGCGGCAATGGACGGCTGACTTGGAGGCCGACCTCGCCCCTCGCGACGGCGAGGGCCTGACCCAGGGCCAAGCGCTTCGCGAACTGAACCGCCATGCCGGCCCGTCTGACTCGCTGGTGGTCGCCTCCGGGACGCCGCACGTCGATGTACACAAGCTCTGGGACAGCTCCGCTGGCACCAAGGTGATGATGGAGGTGGGCTTTTCGACCATGGGCCACGAGATTCCGGCCGGCCTGGGGCTCCGGATGGCCCAGGGCCCAGAGGGGGAGGTGTTCGTCGTGATCGGCGACGGGACCTATCTGATGGGCCATACCGAGCTGGTCACGGGATTGCAGGAAGGTCTCAAGGTCACCGTCGTGGTGTTCGAAAACCACGGCTACCAGTCGATTCACGCTCTGCAGCGCGGTCGCACGGGACGGTCTTTCGGGCTGGAGTTTCGCCAGCGGGCAGGGGGAACTTTGAGCGGCGACTACGTCAAACTCGATCTGGTAGCCAACGCGCGCTCCTACGGCTGCGCCGCCTACTACGCGCAAACGACTGACGAGGTGGCTGAGGCGTTGGCAGCTGCCGCCAGCCAGCCGCTGCCGGCGGTGGTCGTGATCAAGACCGAACCGCACCGGCTGCTGTTGGATTCGGAGTGCTGGTGGGATGTCGGAGTAGCGGAAGTCTCTACCCGGCCCGAGACTCAGGAGGCGGAACGCCGTTGGGCGGCCGGGCGCGAGCAGATGCGGTGGTTCGGGTGAGGAGCGTTATCTCGACCGCGCAGATTCCGGATACCGGCCATCGCGCCTTTGCCAGCATCGGCCCGGTTCATGTTCTCAACAGCGATTCCAGCCTCCTTGAGAAGGCAGAGGTGCTGATCGTTCGGGCCGAGAGACTTACCGAGGCTGACTTGGGCCGCGCCGGCAAGCTGCGCGTGATCGCTCGAACCGGAGTGGGTGTGGACAACATCGATGTTGCGGCGGCTACGCGAATGGGCATCCCGGTGGTATTCGCCCCCGGCGCGGGGGTTCGGCCGATCGCCGAAGGCGCGATGGCTCTGATCCTCGCGGCGGCCAAACGACTCGGTGAGCTCGGTGCGGTCCTGCGCCAGGATCTCTGGCCGACTCGCTACGCGCTGGAGCCGCTCGATCTGAAGGGAGCGACGCTCGGCATCGTGGGCTTCGGCCGCATCGGCCGCGAGGTCGCCAAGCTTGCGGCCTCGTTCGGAATGCGAATCCTCGCATGCGATCCGATCGCTGAGCCGGCCGTCCTCGACGGCGACGGTGTGGGCGTTGAGTTCGTGGATTTGCCCGACCTGATGAAGGCGGCGGACGTGGTGTCGCTGCACTGCCCGCTTACAGACGAGACCCGTGGAATGATCGACGCTGAGGCGATGGCGTCCATGAAGCCCGGCGCCATCTTGGTCAACGTGGCGCGCGGAGGAGTGGTAGCTAGCGACCAGGTGCTGATCGACGCGCTGGAGCGCGGCCAACTCAGCGGCTTGGGTCTAGATGTCTTTGAACAGGAACCTCCGGCGCCTGACAGTCCGCTGCTCGTGGATCCGCGCGTGATCTGCACTCCACACACCATCGGTCTGACGCGGCAATGGAATCAGCGGGTGTTCTCTTCGCTCGCGGCGGACGTGACGCGTGTGCTTGCGGGGCAAGAGCCTCAGCACCTGGCCAATCCAGCTGCGCTCAGCGGCGCCGGCTCGGCGGCGTCATGAGCCAAGCTCGTGCGCTTGCACTGGGCCCAGACGAGCTCGGCGAAGGCATCGGCTGGCTGGCCGAGACCCAGTCCTTGCTACGCGTAGACATCCTCAGAGGGCTCATTCATCGAGTACAGGGCGCGCTAACCGCGGAGCCCGTCGTGGAAACGCAGAGCTTTGAGGGCGAGGTCGGCTTCGCTCTCCCCCGGCGCTCGGGAGGCTTCGTCATTGGCGTCGAGCAGCGGCTCGAGCTGATCGCAGCTGACGGCACGCGGTCGTTGCTCTTAGAGCTCGACGAGCCATCGGACCATCGCTTCAACGACGCCATCGGCGACGCGCTCGGCCGGTTGTGGGCAGGAACCTTTGCCAGAGAGAGGCGACGAGGCGCCGCCAATCTCTACCGCATTGACCCGGACGGCAGCATTGAGCTGGTGCTAGACGGCCTCACCATCGCCAACGGCTTGGGTTGGCTCGACGATGGCGAGCGACTGCACTTCATCGATTCGCCCACCCAGCGCGTAGAGGTCTTCGACGTCGACATCGCCGCGGGCACCCTCTCGGGTAGGCGAACGCTGGCCGAGGTACCGGTCGAAGCGGGGGCCCCCGACGGCTTGTGCGTCGACGACCAGGACGGGACATGGGTGGCGCTGTTCGGCGGCGGTGCGGTGCGCCGTTACAGTCGCGAGGGAGGGCTGACCGAAGAGGTGACGCTGCCCGTGCCGCATGTGACGAACGTGTGCCTGGGCGGCGCCGAGCTCGCTGATTTGTTCATCACCACAACGCGTCACCGGCTCAGCGACCAAGAGCGCCAGCAGTTGCCCCAAGCCGGGCGGGTGTTCCACGCGCCGGTGGAGGTGGCCGCGCCCGGCGGCTTGGCTGCGTTCGCCGGCTGATCCTCTACAGCGGATCGCGAAAGAAACTCGACCGGGCCGAGGTTCCGCCATCGACATAGATGACCTGGCCGGTGATCCAGCGGCTACCCGCGCCGCACAAGAGCGCCACGAGCGGCGCCACGTCAGCCGGAAAACCCACACGTCCGGCCGGGATAGCCCCCGCGTAGGCGTCTGACTGATAGCCCGGGCGCTCGTGGTAGCGAGGCACCTCCACCACGCCCGGCGCCACCGCATTGACTGTGATCTGCTCCGGCGCCAGCTCAACTGCCAACGCACGCGTGAGCGCATCGATGCCGCCCTTGCTGGCGGCATACGCCGCGAACCGCGGCAAGCCGGCGCCACCATGGATGGAGGAGATGTTCACGATGGAGCCGCCGGCCTCACCCATGGCCGCCCGAGCAGCTTGGGCGCAGAGGAAGTACCCGCGCAGATTGAGACCGATGAGCGCGTCGAAATCGGCTGCGCTGGTCTGAGCGAACGGCTGCTCGAGCGTGCGGCCGGCGTTATTGATCAGCGCGTCCAGGCCGCCCAGCGCCTCGGCCGCTTCGGCGACTAGCCGACCTGGCACCGCGGGCTCGCCGAGATCGCCCCGAAAGCTCTCCGCCCGCGCGCCGACGTCGGAGAGCATCGCCAGCGTTTCGTCCGGGCTCGATGAGGCAGTGTGAAGGGCGACCCGGGCGCCTTGCCGCCCCAGCTCCACGGCGATCCCCTGCCCAATGCCCACCCCGGCGCCCGTAACCAGTATCCGGCTGCCGGCAAGCGGCGCGATGTCGACGTCAGTACTCACGAGAGCCCATCCTTCGGCGGTGGTCAACCATGGAGATCAAGTGACTAGAACGCATGTCGGAGACTACGACACTACCGCGTCGCCCAAGGCGATCGCGCCGTGCCCAAGCATTCGTCGTGGCCAGGGACGACGTCACCGACCAGGCCCTCTCGGGCTACGTCGCCGCCCATCGAACGCGACCGGGCCCAGGTTGGCGGCTAGAGATCGAACTCCCTCCCGCGACGCCCTGGTAGCCGTGGGGCGGCGAAGCCGTCAGCGCGGCGCTCAAGCCGCCCGCGCGGGCTCGCCCTGCATCCCCGCCGAGCGGTTGAACTCCGTCACCTGTCGAGACGACTCGGGGATCTCGAAGGGCGCGGCGAGCAGCTCGTCGGCCGCCGCAAGCACCTTCTCGATGGCGGCGGCGTAGGCGTCGATCGTCTCCTCGCGCTGGACGCTCAGGGGGATCGCGCCGGTGCCGAGCACGAGCGAGCTTTCGCAGATGCTCAGCGCCACGGGGTAGGCCTGCGGGTCCCACGGCTTCAGGTCCTCGTCGCGCAGCGAGGTGTGCCATGGCACGATCGGATCGCGCCGGAAGGTCGGGTACGCGGGTAGCGGGTGGTGCTGCCACAGCGTCGCCGGCACGCCCTCCGCGTTGAGCGCGGCGACCACGCGGTCGCGCAGCTCGCAGGGTTCACGGCCCGCGTCCAGCGCGACCGTGTCGATGCCGAGGCGGTAGATGTACCAAACGCTGTTGCGGTCCCCTGGGATCAGCGGCGTGATCACCCCGTCGACCGCGTCGAGGCGCTCGGTCAACCGCCGCGCGTTGCGCTCGGCCGCCTCGTTGTAGGCGTCGAGACGCCTGAGCTGGGAGCGTGCCAGCGCGGCGGGCAGCTCATGGGCGCGGTAGTTGAAACCGAGGCCATGGGACCAGTAGCGACGACCGAAGGGCGGGTCCTCGGACGGGAGATCCTCACCCATGTAGCGCAGGCGATCCGCCGCCGTGACGAGCTCGGTCTCGTCGGTGACGAAGAGCCCGCCCTCACCACCGGCGAGGTTCTTGGTGGCGTTGAGGCTGGCCCCCGCGCAGCGGCCGAAGTTGCTGACGCGCTTGCCCTTGTAGCGCGCCCCATGCGCCTGCGAGGAGTCTTCGACGACGTCCAGGTCGTGCTTGGCGGCGATCGCCAGCAGCTCGTCGAGGTCGGCCGGCATGCCGTGCAGATGGACGATCATCAGCGCGCGCGTGCGCTCGTTGATCAACTCCTCGACGCGTTCTGGATCGATGTTGTAGGTGCGCGGCTGCACGTCGCAGAACACCGGAGTCGCGCCCGCCTGAGCGATCGGCATCGCGCTCCCGACGTAGGTGAACGCCGGCACGATCACCTCGTCCCCCGGGCCGATGCCGAGCGTCACCAAACACGCGTGCAGGGCGGCGGTGCCGGCGTTGAACGGCAGGCAGTGCGCGACGCCGTTGTAGGCCGCGTACTCGGCAGCCAGGGCAGGCGCCTCGACCGACCCTCCGCCCGTGAAGATGCCGCGGTCGAGCACCGCCTCGATGGCAGCTCGATCCTCCTGGCGAATTTCCGGCCAGCGGCGCAGCGAACCGGGGTCGAGGGTGGGCGAGCCACCGAGAACGGCAAGTTGCTCAGACATGGGTCACTCCAATAGACCAGTGCACACCCAGTTATCTAATCACTCGACATCATGGTCCGTCAAGGCCCCTCACGCGGGGATTTCGCGAGCGTGGCGCGGCGGGGTGCTTCGGCGTCGACGTCGATCTCCTCTTCGGAAATGCTGCTGTAAGCTTGGTCCGCACAAGAAACCTTGTGTGGCGCCGGTCGACGTGATTTGATGATCGTATGGCTCGGCGGCACCGAGAAGTCCTGCAGGTTCTGATCGCGGACATAGTGGCTGGCAGTCGCCAGCCCGGCGAGCAACTTCCGCGCGAGACCGATCTCGTGGAGCAGTTCCGTGTCAGCCGCGGCGTGGTGCGCGAGTGCATCCGAGCGCTCGAAGAGCGCCATCTGGTATCGGTCAAGCACGGCCGTGGGGCGACCGTCCTACCCTCGTCGAGCTGGGACATGCTCGACGCGGACGTCCTGGCTGCGATCATCGACTCCCCCCAGGGCGGCGATGTGCTCTCCGAGTACCTCGAGTGCCGCCAGATCCTCGAGATCGAGGCGGCCGGCCTGGCGGCCGAGCGCGCGACCGGGGAAGACCTGGAGCGTCTCAAGGATGCGCTCGACCGTATGCAGGTGAGCGCCGAACGGCCGCCGAGCCGCGCGGCCGAGGAGCTCTTCCACGAAGCGGACCTCGGGTTCCACGCGGCGCTCATCGGCGCCACCGGCAACCGGGCGCTCACGAGCCTCGTCGAGCACATCCACAAGGCGCTGCTGACGGCGCGGTACCCGACCGCCCGGCCGGAGTACCGGGTCGAGCGCGCGCTGCCCGAGCACCGGGCGATCCTCAAGGCGGTGGCCGCGGGCAACCGCAGCGGCGCGCGCAGGGCGATGGCGAAGCACCTCGAGACGATCGGCGGCTACCTTCAGGAGTACGTCGAAGAGTACCGCAGCGTCGCGACTCGTTAGCGGAGCACGATACGCCAAAGACGGGGACTCTGGTCTTTGATCCCTTTTCGTTTCAGGCCCACCCAACCCCTATCCGCTCCGCGAAGAACAGCCGCTGTATCACAACCCCGAGCGCGGCTTTTTCGCCGTTTCCCGGTTCGGGGATGTGCAGCGGGTAGAGCGCGACTGGGAGACGTTCTCACATGGATCCCCCGCGCCACGACGCTCTCGGAATGCTGTCCGTCGGTTCTTCGTTACCCAATGCGATCCGCCAACTTGAAGATGAAGTGCGCGCCAGCGTGCGAACGCTGCTCGCCAGAACTCGGGAGCGTTCTGAGGCAGACGTCGACATCGCTGAGCAATTTGCGTGGCAGCTGGCCCTTGGGGTGATCTCGGGCATGCTCGGTGTCTCTGGGCTTTCCTGCATCTCGGCCCGCAGATCCGGTGGGCCGACAAAGTTCCGGCCCGAAAGCCTTCCGGCCCTTGCCTGAACCTCGGCGGCGTGAACCGCCGTGGCGTTCGTAAGCATTGAGTTGCCCAGCTCGTTCGACCCGTTCGATGACTCGCTCTATTCCGGCTGGCAGGCCATCGATCGGCACGAGTGCGCGGCCGGTGCGGAGTGCGATCGGCCTCGCGTAAAGCTCGTCCGTCGCGACGAGGCTGCTCGAGCGGGCCAAGGGCTGATTCGCACCCAGCAGGCCGGGCTTGTCCTGACGGGATCTCGGGCGCGCCGGTCAACGGCGACAGGTCGGCGGCGCGGACGCCGGAACGCTTCGCTTCGCGCGGAGGGTCCGTCGCAACGATGTGGCAGGGTTCTTGCGCATGCCGACGCTGAGGTTCGACCCGATCGCCGAGGCAGGTCGGCAGTGGCACAGGCACTGGGGCGCAGGCGCCGTCGCGCCCATGCAGGCGGTCACGTCGATCATGCGCGTGGAGCAGATTCTGCTCGGGCGCCTGAACGCGACGTTGGAGCCGTTTGCTCTGACGTTTCCCCGCTATGAGGCGCTGATGCTGCTGTACCTGAGCCGCCGCGGATCGCTGCCGCTGGGGAAGATGGGCGATCGCCTGCAGGTCCACCGCACGAGCGTGACCAACCTCGTCGACGGTCTGGAGCGGCTCGGCTTGGTCGTGCGCTCGCCGCATCCGACGGACCGGCGTACGAAACTGGCGACGATCACCGAACGCGGACGCAGGACGGCGGCGGCCGCGACGGAGGCGCTCAACGAGCAGCGCTTCGGGACCGCGCCGCTGCAGGATGGCGACCTCGAACTCGTGACGGACCTGCTGCGGCGCATCCGCATCGACGCCGACGACTTTCGCGATCCGGCGACGGACTGACGGCTCAACGCGTCATGTGGCGCGCGATCACGATGCGCTGGATTTCGTTCGTGCCTTCGTAGATCTGCGTGATCTTGGCGTCGCGCATCATCCGCTCGACGGGGTAGTCGGTGACGAAGCCGTAGCCGCCGAGCACCTGGACGGCCTCGACGGTCACGCGCATGGCGTTGTCGGAGGCGAAGACCTTCGCCATCGAGCTGTACTTGCCCAGTGCGGGATCGCGGCGATCGGCCAGCGCGCAGGCCTTGTAGAGGAGCTCCCGGGCGGCGGCGGTGCCGGTTTCCATGTCCGCGAGCTTGAACTGGATGGCCTGGAGCTGGTTGATCGGCTTGCCGAAGGCGACGCGTTCCTTGGCGTAGTCGTTGGCGTGGTCGGTCGCGCCCTGGGCGATCCCGACCGCCTGCGCGGCCGCGCCCAGCCGCGTGCGCTCCAGCGTGGCCAGCGCCACCGACAGGCCCTTCCCGACCTCTCCGATGACGTTCTCGGCCGGAACCCGAACGTCCACGAAAGCCGGCGCGCCGGTGGGGGAGCCCTTGATGCCGAGCTTGTGCTCGAGCTTGCCCGGACTGAAGCCGGGCCGGTCCTTCTCGACGACGAAGGCGGTGATGCGCCGCTGGTCGCGGTCGGTGACGGCGAAAACGACGTAGAAGTCGGCGACGCCGGCATTGGTGATCCAGTTCTTGGCGCCGTTGATGACCCACTCGTCCCCGTCGCGCACGCCGGTGGTTCGCATCGCGGCGGGGTCGGAGCCCGCCTCGGGCTCCGACAGCGCGAACGCCGGCGTCCACTCGCCGGTCGCGCAGCGGGGCAGGAAGCGCTCCTTGAGCTCGTCGCTGCCGAACAGCTGGATCGGAAGGGTCCCGAGCTCCTGGACCATGAGGACCAGCGCGCTGGACGCGCAGGCCTTCGCGATCTCCTCGACCGCCATCTGCAGCATCAGCGTGCCGGTGCCGGTGCCGCCGTAGCGCTCGGGGAACGGCAGGGCGAGGATGTCGTTCTCGGCGAACAGGCGCCGCACGTCCCACGGGTAGCTCGACGTGGCGTCGATCTCGCCGGCGCGCGGCGCGATGCGCTCGCGCACGATCTGGCGGATCGTGTCGCGGAAGTCGAGGTTCTCGCGCGGGATCGCGTACGAGTCGGCGGCCGCGGCGATCACGCCGTCACCGCCTCGCGGACGGCGTCGTACTCGTAGAAGCCGCGCCCGCTCTTGCGGCCCTGCTTGCCGGCCACGACCATGCGCTTGAGCAGCGGCGGGGGCGCGTACTCCGGGCGCTTGAACTCCTCGTAGAGCGAGTCGCAGACCGCGTAGAGGACGTCGAGCCCGATGAAGTCGCACAGCGCCAGCGGCCCCATCGGGTGGCCCGCGCCGAGCTTCATCGCCTCGTCGATGTCCTCGCGGGTCGCGAATCCCTCCTCGAGCATCCGCATGGCGGCCATCAGGTAGGGGACGAGCAGCATGTTGACGATGAAGCCGCTGCGGTCCTTGGTCTGCACGGGCCGCTTGCCCATCAGACGGGCCAGCTCGGCCCCCTGCGCGGCGACGGCGGGGGAGGTGTCGAGCGCCACCACCACCTCCACGAGCCGCATGACCGGGACCGGGCTGAAGAAGTGCAGGCCCAGCACGCGCTCGGGCCGCCGCGTCCACGAGGCGATCTGCGCGATGGGTATCGAGGACGTGTTGGACGCCAAAAACCGCGCGTCCGGCAGCCGCGCGTCGAGCTCGCGAAACAGCTCTCCCTTCGCGCGAGGGTCCTCGACGATGGCCTCGATCACCGCCTGCGCCCCCGCCAGATCGTCCAGCGAAGTGGTCGACCGGATCCGCTCGTGCAGCGCCCCGGCCTCCTCCTCGGTGAGCTTGCCGCGCGCCACCGCCCGCTGCACCGAGTCCGCGATGCGCCGGCCCGAATGCTCCAGTGGTTCGCGCTCCGGCTCGTAGAGGATCACCTCCAGGCCGGCCCGCGCCGCCGACTCCGCGATCCCGGACCCCATGAAGCCGGCGCCCACGACGCCGATGACTTCCATCCGCTCACTCACTCTGTCGCCTTTCGCCGAGCACTGTTCGCATGCCGCAACATATGAGACCATCCTACTATCGGAACCCCTAGGAATGGAGGAGCCATAGGTTCGTCATTGGTCCAGACGCCGCTGGACGGCTGGGAGGAGGCGTATGCCGCAACGCCCGAACGCGACGCGCTGTTCACGACGCTGTCCGGCGAGCCCATCCGGCCGCTCTACACCGAGCGCGACCTGCCCGAACCGGACACGATCGGCGTGCCGGGCGACTATCCGTTCACGCGCGGCGTGTACCCGTCGATGTACCGGGGCCGGCTGTGGACGATGCGCCAGTTCGCCGGCTTCGGCACGGCGGAGGAGACCAACGAGCGCTTCCGCTACCTCATCGAGCACGGGCAGACCGGCCTGTCGACCGCCTTCGACATGCCGTCCCTGATGGGCCACGATTCCGACCACCCGCGCTCCCTGGGCGAAGTGGGCCGCGAGGGCGTCGCCGTCGACACGGTCGAGGACATGGGAACGCTGTTCGGCGGGATCGACCTGGGCGACGTGTCGGTGTCGATGACGATCAACGCGCCGGCGCCGATCATGCTCGCGTACTACGTCGTGGCGGCCGAGCGCGCCGGCGTCCCCGCAGAGCGCCTGAGCGGGACGATCCAGGCGGACATCCTGAAGGAGTACATCGCGCAGAAGGAGTGGTGCTTCCCCATCGACCCGGCGATGCGCTTCCTCGGCGACATGATCGAGTGGTGCACGACCCACATGCCGCGCTGGCATCCCGTCTCGATCTCCGGCTACCACATCCGTGAGGCGGGGGCCACGGCCGCCCAGGAGCTCGCGTTCACGCTGAAGGACGGGCTCACGTACGTCGAGCAGGCGGTCGGGCGGGGGATGGACGTGGACGACTTCGCGCCGCGGCTGAGCTTCTTCTTCAACGCCCAGATCGACTTCTTCGAGGAGATCGCGAAGTACCGTGCCGCGCGGCGGATCTGGGCGCGCGAGCTGCGCGAGACGTTCGGCGCGTGCAACCCGCGCTCCTGGCTCATGCGCTTCCACACGCAGACGGCCGGCGTCTCGCTGACCGCGCAGCAGCCGCTCAACAACATCGTGCGCACAGCGATCGAGGCGCTCGCCGGCGTGCTCGGGGGCACGCAGTCGCTGCACACCAACTCCTACGACGAGGCGCTCGCGCTGCCGACGGAGGACGCGGTTCGGATCGCCCTGCGCACGCAGCAGATCATCGCCCACGAGACCGGCGTCGCGAACACGATCGATCCGCTGGGCGGCAGTTACTTCGTCGAGGCCCTGACCGACCGCATGGAGGAGCAGGCCTACGACTACTTCCGCAAGATCGACGAGCTCGGAGGGATGGTCGCGGCGGTGAAGGAGAGCTACCCCCAGCGCGAGATCGCCGACGCCGCCTTCGAGCTGCAGGCCGAGATCGACGCGGGCCGGCGCATCGTCGTCGGCGTCAACCGCTTCACCGAGGGCGACGACGCCGACACGCCGATCCTGCGCGTCGACCCCGCGCTCGAGCGCAAGCAGATCGATCGCGTGCAGGGCGTCCGCGCCCGTCGTGACGCCGCGGCGGTCGAGACGGCGCTGCGCGAGCTCAGAGAGTCCGCGGCGCGGCCGGATCGCAACCTCATGCCGTACCTCGTCGACGCGGCACGGCTCCACTGCACCGAGGGCGAGCTCGTGGGGGCGCTCCAGGAGGTCTGGGGCGCGTACACCGAGACTCCCGTCTACTAGCCGGTGATCTCGGCGACCCCCACACAGGGCAAGATCCGCGTCGTGGTGGCCAAGCCTGGCCTGGACGGGCACGATCGCGGGGCCAAGATCATCGCCCGCGCGCTACGCGACGCCGGGATGGAGGTGATCTACACGGGTCTGCATCAGACGCCGGAGCAGATCGTGGAGACCGTGATCCAGGAGGACGCGGACGCCGTCGGGCTGTCGATCCTGTCCGGGGCGCACATGACGCTCGTCCCGCGCATCGTCGAGCTGCTGCGTGGACAGGGGATCGACGACGTCCTCGTGACGGTCGGCGGCACGATTCCCCGCGACGACATCCCGCACCTCAAGGGGCTCGGGGTCGCCGAGGTGTTCGGTCCCGGCGCGCCGACCGCGTCGATCGTGAGCTTTCTTCGGGAAAACGCCGGGACGGCAGGCGGCTAGCGCGCCCGGCCTCGTAAGGTGAGCGGCGTTGTCCGAACCTGAGGCCTTCGAGCTGGAGTTGCAGAGGATCGCGTCGTGGCTGAGCGACGCGATCGGGGGGCCGGTCGACCTGGACGACTCCCAGTTCCGGCTGCTCGCCTACAGCTCGCACTCCGACGACCTCGACACCGTCCGGCTGCGCTCGATCCTGGAGCGCAGCGCACCGGCGCCCGTGGTGGCGCACCTGCGCCGGCTCGGCGTCGAGAAGGCGCGCGAGCCGCTGCGGATCGCGGCGGCGCCGGACCTGGGAATGCAGGCGCGAGTCTGCGTGCCGATCCGGTCCGGCGAGACGCTGCTGGGATTCGTCTGGCTGCTCGACGGAGACCAGATCGACGACGCCGCCCTGGCGCTGGCCTCTCGGGCGGCGGAGTCGGCGGCGGAGGTGCTGGGGCGAGCGCGCCTGTCGCGCCTCGGGCGCCGCCGGCGGGAGCAGGAGCTGATGGAGCTGGCGCTCGCGCCCGACCCGGCGGACTCGCGGCGCGGTCTGGAGGCGCTGGTCGCGGAGCGCCTGCTGCGCGGCCTGGGCGGGCTCGAGGTCGTGGTCGCGCGCGGCGCGGCGGCCGAGCCGGCGGGCGACCTCGACCTGGCGGCGGAGATCGTCGAGACGGTTCGCCGTTGGACATCGCCGGGCGAGGCCGCCTGTGCGGCGACGGACTCCCTGGAGGTCGTGCTGATCCTGTCCGGCGAAGACGACGCCGGCATCGACCGCGTCACCGCGCATCTGACCCACGTGCGCGAGGACGCCGTGGTCGGGCTGGCCGCGGCGGACATCGACCGCGGCATGGGCGTCGCGTTGCGCCGCGCGCGCTGGGCGGCCGAGGTGGCGGCGGGCCCCGCCGGGTCGAAGCGGGTCCAGCGTTGGGAGCGCCTGGGCCCGCTGCGCTATCTGGCGGACCTGCCGGAGCGCGTGGGCGCACTGACCGAGCTGGAGCCGGCGATGGTCGCGCTCGCCGCGACCTCGGCCGGGCGAGATCTGCTCTCGACGATGGAGTGCTACTTGGATCTCGGGTGTGACGCGCGGGCCGCGGCGTCGCAGCTCAACCTCCACCGCAGCAGTTTGTACCACCGGCTCTCGCGCTGCGAGGAGGAGCTCGAAGTGAGCCTGCGCGACGGCGTGCAGCGCCTCGACCTGCACCTCGGCCTCAAGGCGATCCGGCACGCGGGACTCCTCGGCGAGTAGCGCGCGGGCCGGGCGCCGTCGCCGCCCGCCGCACGGCCACCACGTCGACGAGGTTGGCGAGCCATATCCGCAGGCGCGCTGCCTCGCGCGCGTCGCCGCTGACCGACAGCCGGATGCGGGAGGGACGGCCGACGCCGCCGCGCTCGAAGTGCAAGTCGACGATCCGGCAGCCGCGCCGGTGGCAGATCGCCACGACGCGCATGAGGGAATGCGGCTGCGCGGCGACGTCGAGCTCCAGCCGGTGGATGTACGTCATGTCGGGCTCCTCGCTGGACCCCACGTGGAATGAGCGCCAGTGCCGCCCGACCCCGTGGGGACCGGTATCGGCCTGCGGCGCGCATGCGCGGCGCAGGCCTAGGTGGCAATGGCGATGTCGCTGACGGCCGGTCGGGCACCGGGAGATGTCCACGCGGTCGTCAGCACGCCGGTGATCTTACGCCGCGCGCCGACGCACGCGATGCGGCGGTTGTCGCACGCTCGAGCCCGGTCTTTGGACGCTGGTGGGATGCGGCGCGTAGAGGCGTGATGAACACTCGCCTTCATGACGGCACGAGCATTTGCCGAGTTCGAGCATGAGCAGGTGCGGGTCGTTAGCGACGAGGGGCGCGGCCTGCTGTGCGTGGTGGCGATCCATTCGACGGTGCTGGGCCCGGCGATGGGCGGCGTGCGCCGGATGTCGTACGAGTCGCTCGACGACGCCGTAGAGGACGCCCTGCGGCTGTCGCGCGCCATGACCCTGAAGAACAGCGCCGCGGGGCTGCCGCTGGGCGGCGGCAAGAGCGTCGTCGTCGACGGCGCGGCCGAGTTCCGCGCCGACGCGGTCAACGCCTTCGCGGAGGTCGTCGAGGGCCTGAACGGCTCGTACGTCGCCGCGGAGGACATCGGGACCACGCCCGGCGACATGGACCGGATGGCCGCGATTACGCGGTGGGTCGCCGGCTGCTCGCCTTCCAACGGCGGCTCGGGCGATCCGTCCCCCTCGACCGCACGGACGGTCCTGGGCGCGATCGAGCAAGCGCTGCGCGTGGTGCACGGGTCGGTGGACGTTGCGGGGCGCCGCATCGGGGTCGTGGGCGCCGGGAAGGTGGGGGGAAGGCTGGTCGAGTCGCTCATCACGCGCGGCGCCGAGGTCGTCGTGGCCGATCGCGACCGCGCGCGCGTCGCCGTGCTCGCAGAGCTTCCCGGCGTGCGTGTAGCCGACGTGGAGGAGGTCGCCGCCGCGGAGCTGGACGTGCTCGCGCCGTGCGCCCGCGGCGGCTTCATCGCCCGGGAGACGCTCACGAAGCTGAGGACGCGCATCGTGTGCGGGGCGGCCAACAACATCCTCGCCAGCGACGACGTGGCCTTCGCGCTGCACGACGCGGGGATCCTCTACGTGCCCGACTTCGTCGCCAACGCCGGCGGGATCATCCAGGTGGGCGGCGAGTTCCTCGGCTGGACGCAGGACGAGATCGAGTCCGCCCTCGCGGAGGCGGTCGAGCGAGTCGGCTCCATTCTCGACGAAGCCGTCGTCGAGAACGAGACCCCTCAGTCGGTGGCGCTGCGATGGACCGCGACGCGGCTCTCCGACGCCGAGGTAGCGATCGGACCGGGGTGAGAAAGGTCTCGACAACCGAGCATCCACGCACGGCGCTGCGGCCCGTACGACTGGAGGACCGCTGGGACGCGCAGGCCGGCGGCGCGTTCCTCTCCGGCGTGCAGGCGATCGTTCGCTCGCTGCTGGATCGCCGGCGGGCGGACCAGCGGCTGGGACTGCGAACCCGCGGTTTCGTGTCCGGCTACCAGGGCTCGCCGCTGGGCGGACTCGATGTGGAGCTCGGGCGTCTGCGCGGCACCCTGGACGAGCTCGGGATCGTCTTCGAGCCCGGGCTCAACGAAGAGCTCGCGGCCACCGCGGTCATGGGCTCGCAGATGGCGTACCGGCTTCCCGGCGCGACCGCCGAGGGCGTCCTCGGAATGTGGTTCGGCAAGAACCCGGGGCTCGACCGGGCGGCGGACGCCATCCGTCACGCCAACCTGGCCGGCGTGGGACCGGCCGGCGGCGCGGTCGCCGTGGTGGGCGACGACCCCGACTGCAAGTCCTCCACCGTGCCGAGCGCCTGCGAGCGGACCCTGTCCGGGCTGCTGGTGCCGGTGCTGGCGCCGGCCTCGGTCGCCGACGTCGTGGAGCTGGGCCGCCATGCCTTCGGCCTCTCCCGCGCGGCGGGCGTGTGGTGCGCGCTGAAGGTCGTCGCCGACGTCGCGGACGCCACCGCGACCGTCGCGTTCGACGACCTGCCCGGCGCGATCGAACGTCTCGTCGACTTCGCTCCCACGACGAAGAACCTGCTGGGCGGCGCGGCGCTCGAGCCCGAGCGTCATCTGCTCGAGGTGCGCCTTCCCGCCGCGATCGAGTACGCGCGGATGCACGACCTCAACCGCGTCGCGGTGGCAGGCGAGCGGGACACGGTCGGCGCGATCGCGGCGGGACCGTCCTACGCCGAGCTGCGCCGGGCGCTGGCCGACCTCGGGCTCGGCGAGGACGACCTGCGCCGGCTGGGCGTGCGGATCCTCAAGGTCGGGATGCCGTGGCCCCTGGACGAGCGGGCGGTCCGGGAGTTCGCCTCCGGCCTGGAGACCGTGCTCGTCGTGGAGGACAAGCTGCCGTTTCTCGAGCACGAGGTGCGCAGCGCGCTCTACGGCAGCCCGAACGCGCCGGTCGTGGTGGGCAAGCGAGATGCCGCCGGCCAGCCGCTGCTGTCCACCGCGGGCGCGGTGCGCGCCGACGAGATCTCGCGCGCGCTCGCCAGCCTGCTGTCCGAGCGCCTGCACGAGCTGCCGCAAACCATCCGCCGGCTCGAGGAGCTGCGACGCCCGCTCGTGCTGCCCACCCTGCCGGTCGCGCGCACGCCGTTCTTCTGCTCTGGGTGCCCGCACTCTACGTCCACGCGCGCGGACTCCTCGACGCTGGTGGGCGCGGGGATCGGCTGCCACGTGATGCTCGTGCAGGAGGACGATCGCGCCGGCGACATCGTCGGGTTGACCCAGATGGGCGGCGAGGGTGCGCAGTGGATCGGCATGGCGCCCTTCACCACGCGCGAGCATTTCACGCAGAACCTCGGGGACGGGACGTTCCACCACTCCGGCTCGCTGGCGGTTCGCGCGGCGATCGCGGCCGGCGTCAACGTCACCTACAAGCTTCTGTACAACGACGCCGTCGCGATGACCGGCGGGCAGCGCGTGCAGGGCGTGATGCCCGTGCCCGAGCTGACGCGCGCCCTCGCCGCGGAGGGTGTCGCGCGGATCGTCGTCACCACCGAGGAGCCCGGCCGCTACCGCCGCGCGAAGCTCGCGTCGAACGCGCAGGTGCGCCACCGCCGCGACATCCGCGACGTGGAGAGCGAGCTGGCCGCGACGCCCGGCGTCACGGTGCTGATCCACGACCAGATGTGCGCCGCCGAGAGCCGGCGGCTGCGGCGCCGCGGCAAGCTGCCCGAGCCCCCCGAGCGCGTGTGGATCAACGAGCGCGTCTGCGAAGGCTGCGGGGACTGCGGCGAGGCGTCCGGGTGCTTGAGCGTCGAGCCGGTCGAGACCGAGTTCGGCCGCAAGACGCGCATCCACCAGGCCTCCTGCAACAAGGACATGACGTGCCTGAAGGGCGATTGCCCGTCCTTCCTCACGGTCCGCGCGCCGAAGCGGGCCGCCCCGAAGATCGTCGAACCGCCCGCGGACCTGCCCCATCCGGTGCGCTCCTCGGAGCGCGACGTGACGGTGCGCATGGCGGGCATCGGCGGCACCGGCGTCGTCACGGTCTCGCAGGTGCTGTCGATGGCCGCGCACCTCGAAGGGCTCTCCGCCGCGGGCCTGGACCAGACCGGCCTCAGCCAGAAGGCCGGGCCGGTGGTCTCCGACGTGCGCCTCGCCTCCGTCGCGGCGCGCGACGACGCGCCGCGGGCCACGGCGGCGTCCGTCGACGTCCTCCTCGCCTTCGATCTGCTCAACGCGGCCGAGGCCCGCGTGCTGAACGTCGCCGACCCGCAGCGAACGGTCGCGGTCGTCTCCGACAGCGTTGTGCCGACGGGTGCGATGGTGACCGACGGGGCGGTGCGCTACCCGGACCGCGGCCGGCTCCTGGCGCGCGTGCAGCGCCGCGTCGCGGCGATCCCGGTCGTCGTCGACGCGCAGCGGCTCGCGGAGGTCGCCCTCGGCGACGCTCTGCCGGCCAACATGATCCTGCTCGGCGCCGCCTGGCAGCTCGGTCTGATTCCGGTCGGCTGGGACGCGCTCGTGCGCGCCGTGGAGCTCAACGGGGTGGCGGTCCAGACCAATCTGCACGCGCTCGGCTGGGGCCGCGCAACCGTGGAGACCCCGGAGGCGGTCGCCGAGCTGCTCGCCGGCGAGGAAGGCGCGACATGGGCGCCGGACCCGAGCGTCGTGCGGCGCGTCGCCGCCGCCGAGCTCCCGGAGGAGGTGCGCGACCTGGTCCTGCTGCGCGCCGACGACCTGCATGCGTACGGCGGCCCGCGGCTCGTCGCGCGCTACCTCGACGAGCTCGGCACGATCGCCGCGCGCGAGAGCGAGCACGCTCCCGGGCGACACGAACTGACGGCGTCGGTCGCTCGCCAGCTGCACCGGCTGCTGGCCTACAAGGACGAGTACGAGGTCGCGCGGCTGCACCTGCTGCCCGAGGAGCGCGCGCGCCGGGAGCGCGAGTTCGGCAAGCGAGCGGCCTTCTGGCTGCACCTGCATCCGCCGTTGCTGCGCGCCCTCGGACTCAAGCGCAAGCTGCGGCTCGGCCGCTGGAGCCTGCCGCTGCTCTACGTCCTGCGCGCCATGCGGCGGCTGCGCGGTACGCCGTTGGACCTCTTCGGCTACGCACACGTGCGCCGCGTCGAGCGCGACCTGCCCCAGGAGTACCTGTCCGCCGTGGATCTGGCCGTGCAGCATCTGGCTGTCGCCACCCACGAGCGAGTCGTGGCGCTGAGCGAGGAGGCCGAGACGATTCGCGGCTACGAGGACATCAAGCTGCGAAACGTCGCGGCCTGGCGGGAGGCGACCGCGGCCCGGCTCGCCGAGCTGCCCGCCGCAGGCCGCAGCCGCTCCACGACGTAGCGGAGCTCCGGCCCGGCGGCCACCCACACCAGCCCTCGTTGCGGGCGCACCCGGCGCCGCCGCCCGAGATGGTCGAAGACGTCGACCGCGCCGGCGCGGGCGGTGATCGGGACCGACACGGTCTCACGCGGGGCCTCGTCGGGCAGCCCGCCCTGGTCGGACGCCGGGGCCTCGGGCGCGATCCAGACGGCGACGACGCGGCGGGTGCGGCGGCGGAACTCCAGCGCGAACGCCCGCCCGCCCTGCAGCGAGCCGCCGGTGGGCAGCCCGAGGGCGCCGGAGCGGTCGGCGACGAAGCGGCTCCAGCCGAGCATGCGCCACGAGGTCGACAGGGCGCGGTAGGCCGGCTTGGGAGAGCCGTCGGCGCGGAAGAAGCCGAAGTGCGCCTCCTGGTTGGCGCCGCTGGGGTCGGCGCCGTCGCCGTACGTGTACCAGTTGAGCACCTCGATGCCCTGCGCGAAGGACGCCGCCTGCATGCGCGCGACGTACTGCGCCTGCTTGGCCTCGTCCACGCCGTACGCGCGCTCGTGCGTCGGCCAGCCGATCTCCGTGATCCACAGTGGCGTGCGCCCGTCGCGGTGGCGGCGCAGGACCGCGCGCATCGCCTCCGCCGCCGCGAGGACGGAGCCGCGGACGGGGGCGTCGAGCTCGGGCGCCGTGAACGGATAGGGGTACGGGTGATACGCCAGCGCGTCGAAGCAGCGGCCCAGCCGTGGGATCGCGCGGTAGGCCCGCTCCACGAACTCGGGACCCGACATGTGCGGCTGGTCGGACACCGCGGTGACGAACACGCCGCCGAACACCACCGGGGTGCGCTCCACCCGGCGGATCGCCGTCCGCGTCGCGCACAGCAGCCGCGCGTACGCGGCCGGGTCCTCGCGCGGCAGCCAGAAGCGCCAGCCGACGTTCTGCTCGTTCCACACCTCCCAGGCCATCACCTCGGGCCCGAGGTGGCGCGCCGCCGCCTGCGCGAAGCGCGCGAACGGCTCGGGGTCGTCGGGCGGGAAGTGCCGCGCGCTGCCGAGGCCGAGCGGCGGCACGCCCCCGGAGGCCGGCGTCGCCGCGAGCGCGCCGCCGGCGGCGGAGTGGCGCGGATGCCCGTAGCCCAGCAACGCGATCACGCGCAGGCCGGCCCGCCGGATGAGCGCGATCTCGCGGTCGGGCTCGGAGAAGTCGAAGCCTCCGTCCGGCCGCTCGACGTCCGCCCATGTGACGTCCAGGCGGATCGCGCGGACGCCGGCCATCCGCAGCCGGCGGTAGGCGGCGATCCGCTTCGCCGGCTGCGACTCGTGGATTCCGTGCGCGGTGAACGCCACGGTTCCGGGGCCGCGCGCGGTGAGGACCGGATCGGCCGACGCGCCCGCGGCGAGCGCCAGCACGAGCCCGCAGGCCGAACCGGCGATCCCCCGCAGCCGCCACTGCGCCATGTCATGGCGAAGATATCGCGCGATACTGGTCCGAGCATGTCGCGGGCGGACGTCGAGACGCTGGAGCGGGTCTACGCCAGGTGGCGCGAGGGCGACTTCGCGGCGGGTGAGATCTTCCATCCCGACGTCGAGGTGATCTGGTCCCCCAAGGTGCTCGACGCGTCGGGCGTCACGCGGGGCGTGGAGCCGATGGCCTCGACGGTGCGCCACTGGTTCGTCGGGCTGCAGGACGTGCGCTTCGAGGTCGAGCGCTTCGTCGACCTGGGGGACCGAGTCCTGGTCATCGCGATCATGCACGCGCGCGGGCGCGACAGCGGAATCGAGGTGGCCGAGCGCTACGGCCACATGTGGACGCTGCGCGACGGGCGGGCGATCCGGCTGCAGGACACACCGGCGCCCAACGTCGCGATCGCGGAGCGCTTCATGGAGCTGTCGCGGGCCCGCGACTGGAGCCGGCTCGAGCTGCTCGCGCACGACGTGGTCTACCGCCCGATCGCCGAGATCACCGAGGCCGAGGAGTACCGCGGGCGCGAGGGCTTTCGCCGCTACATGGAGGACTTCTTCGAGAGCGAGTGGGTGCAGGATCTGACCCTCGACGTGACGGAGGTCCGCGACTACGGCGACGCGGTGATCGCACGCGTGCGGCTCGCCGGCCGCGGAAGCGCGAGCGACCTGCCCTTCGGTGCGCGCGTGTTCGTCGTGATGACGTTCCGGCAGGGGCTGATCGTGCGCATCGAGGACTTCCTGGACCGTGACGATGCCGTCCGCGCCGCGGGCGGACAGCCGCCGAGCGGCCACCGCCGCGAGTCCGTATAGGGTCCGCTCGGTGAGAGGGATCTCAGCCGCGCCAGCGGTCCTCCTGGAGCCGTTCGCGCCCGCGGATGCCCCCCGCCTCGCCGGCTGGGTGCGCTCGCCCGAGGAGCTGTTCGCCTGGGCCGGTGCGCGCTTCCCGGCTCCGCTGAGCGAGGACGACCTGCGTAGCCATGCCGTCCGCGCGGCGGACCCGGCCTGCGGGATACGCGCGTTGCGAGTCGTGGACCCCGCGTCTGGCGAGGTCGTCGGACACCTGGAGCTGACGGGCCTGCTCCCGGAGCAGACGTCCTCCACGCTGCGCCGCGTCGTCGTGGCTCCGGAACGCCGTCGCCTTGGACTGGGAACGGAGATGGTTCGCGCGGCCGTCGAGCTCGCGTTCGGGAACGTGGGCCTGCACCGCGTGGAGGTCCGCGTGTTCGACGACAACCACGCCGCGCTCGCGCTCTACCGCCGGTGCGGGTTCACGATCGAGGGACGGCTGCGCGAGTACCGCCGCCTCGGCGGCCGGTTCCGCAGCGCCTACGTGCTCGGCGTGCTGTCGTCGGAGTGGCCGCCGGCCTGACGCAACGCCCGGCGCCGTAGCGCGTCGGCGGGCGCGGCCAGCCAGCGCGCCACCCGGTAGCGCCGGCTCTCCACGACGTGGCCGTGCCGGCGCTCCCACGCCGCCACGAGCTCCGTCGCCGCCCGGGCCTGCTCGCGCGCGGCGGCGGCGGCCTCCTCGGCCGCCCGCAACCGCTCGCCGGCGCGGCGCAGCTCGGCGGCCATGCCCGCCGCGCGGCTGTCGGTGTTCCACTGCACGCGGACCATGCGCGCCAGCTCGTGCGTGGGCTCCGGTGCGGTGCGCCGCCGCCCGGCCACGGACTTCAGCAGTCGGACCAGCTCCACCGCGTGCTGCGCCGCGCTGTGGTGCCGGACGGCGAGATCGCGGTTGAGGGTCCCCATCTCGCGTGCGTAGCCGTGGACCAGGTCGTGGACCACGCGCTCGGCGTCGACCGGCTCCTCGAGCGCCATTCCCGCGAAGCCGTCCGCCTCCAGCCGGGGATAGCTCTCCCGGGTCACCCAGCCGTCGCCGCCGACGTGTCCGTAGACGTACACCGCGCGACCGCAGGCCATCGCCTCCAGAGCGGAGCGCCCGCACCCGACCACGACGTCGGCGCTCGCCAGGGCCGCCTCCGGGCGCAGCGTCTCCTGGCCGTGGCGGCCGATCAGCCGGCACGCCATCCCGCCCTCCGTGCAGGCGCGCCGCACGGGCTCGCACCGCTCGCCCGCCAGGTGGTTGCTGAGGACCAGCATCTCGCGCGGCTCCCGGCGGATCGGGACCTTGGGAGCGAAGCGGCGGATGTCGATCGGCTGGGTCAGGCGGACGATCTCGTGGTCCTTCGCCAGGGCGCCGATGCGGCTGGCCACGCGATCGTTCATCACGACCACGGCGGCGGTCACGCCGTCGATCGCGGGCGGCCGCTGCAGGTCGTAGTCGGCGCTGTGGGTCACGAACACCTGCGGCGTCGCGGGATGGCGGTCGGACAGTCCGTAGGCCACGATGGCGTCCTGGACGACGATCGCGTCGGGGTCGCCGGGCAGCGCGGCCGTGGACGGGGCGATGCGGACGCCGCGCTCGCGTGCCGCCTGTGCGACGTCGCCGTGGTCCACGGCGTGCACCCACACCTCGTGGCCGAGCCGCTCGAGCTGCTCGGCCAGGGTGATCAGATAGGTCTCGCTGCCCCCGGGCGTGACGAGGCGGTGCGTGGCGAGGATGAGCCGCAAGGGCGGCATCTTGCCGCACCGATGTGTCCCTGCGTGGGTAGGAGCTTGCCCAAACGACGAACCGGAGGCCGGCCCATGACCGAGAAGCCGCAGATCGAGCCCGACGACGCGCTGCCCAGCGAGGCGGAGGGAGACCCGTCCGACTTCGACGCGCCCGAGGACGTCGAGCCGGTCGAGGAGGTGGACGAGGGCGAGCAGTGAGGCGTGCCGCGGTTGCCGCGGGGGGCGCGGGCGCCGTCGCCGCCGGGCTGGCGGCGTGGGCGCTGTGGCTGGAGCCGCGGCGCATCGTGGTGCGCCGCCCCACGCTGCGCCTGCCGGGCTGGCCGCGGGACCTCGCCGGGCTGCGGGTCGCGGTGGTGGCGGACCTGCACGCCGGTGCGCCGCACGTCGACCTCCGCCGCGTGGAGCGCGTCGTCGGCGCCGTGAACCGCGCCGCCCCCGACACGGTCCTGCTGCTGGGCGACTACGTCGACGACCGGGTGGCCTTCGCCGACCGCGTGGAGCCCGAGGCGGTGGCGAGCCGGCTCGGCGGGGTGCGGGCCCGCCTGGGCGCGTTCGCCGTGCTGGGCAACCACGACTGGATCGAGGGCGGCCGTCGCGTGGCGCGCGCCCTGCGCGACGCCGGGATCGTGGTCCTGGAGAACGACGCGGCGTGCGTCGCGCCGGCGCTGTGGGTCGTGGGGCTGGGCGCGGCCGGCGACCGGTCGGTGGACGTGAGCGGCGCCTTCGCGGCCGTTCCGCGGAGCGCCGCGGTGCTGGCGCTGACGCATACGCCGGACCTGTTTCCCCGCCTGCCGGACTCGGTGGCGCTGACCGTGGCCGGACACACCCACGGCGGCCAGGTGAACCTGCCGGTCGCGCGTCCGCGCGCGATCCCGTCGCGCTACGGCGACCGCTACGACGCTGGCCACATGGAGGAGGACGGGCGCCACCTTTTCGTCTCGGCGGGGATCGGCACCAGCCGGTTCCCCGTGCGCCTGCGCCGTCCGCCGGAGGTGGCGGTCCTGACGCTGCGGCCGGCCTAGCGGTCGGCCTTGTCCTCCTGGTCGGGCTCCGCGTAGCTGGCGGCCTCCGGCTCGGCCTCCTCGCCCATCTGCTCGGGCCGCGGGGTGCCCTCGCCGGTGGTGTGCTCGGCGTTGTCGACCAGGGCCTCCTCCGCCAGCTCGAAGCCCTCGGCCACGCCCCCGCCCGACTCGCGCCGGGGGACCTCGGCCGGATCGACGTCGTCGGGCGTGCGCCCGCCCACGCCGCCCGCCTCCTGGGCCGCGGCGGCCTCCTGCTCGGCGATCAGCTCCTCGTCGCGCTCCATCGCAGCCTGGCTTCCCACGCGCGCGCGATCGCTAAACGCGACTAGCGGACCGGCTCGCCGCTGGCCTTGACCACGAGCCAGGTGCCGCCGAACTCGTCGACGTCCTGGCACAGGACCTGGTTGGGGCCCTCGTGCGCGTAGAAGTACAGGGGCTGGCCCGCGTAGGTGACCTGCAGACGCCCCTCGCGGCGGATCGTGCCCAGCAGGGCCTGGCGCACGCCGGGGCCGGCGCGCGGCTCGCCCCGCGTGTAGACGGGCGGCCACGCGTCCGCGCATGCCCCGAAGCAGCGCGTGCGGCCGCGCCCGTCCTTGGTGAACAGGTAGATCGCCTGGCCGCGCCCGTCGAACAGGATGCGGCCGTAGTCCGAGCCGGCCAGCTTGATGAGGGTCCCGGTCGGCTTCGGCGCGGGCGCCGTCGCCGTCGTGGGAGGCGGCGTGGTGGACACGGGCGCCGCCGTCCGCGGCGACGCCGGCTCCTCGTCGTCGGCGCCGCATCCCGCCAGCGCGAGCGCCGCGAGCACGACCGGCACCGCCATCCGTCCCGTCATGGCGGCGATTGTCTCACGGGCGCAGGTGCGCGACGCGCACGCCGTGCTCGGCCTCCATGCGCGCCGCGATCAGCGAGCGGTGACAGGCCTCCGGGTCGCGCTCCACGCACAGCAGCGCGGCGGCCCCGTCGGCGGGCAGGCTCGCGACCACCGCCCCGAGGTCCGCGGCGGCCAGGATCTCGCGGGTGTAGCGCTCGACGTACGCGGGCGCGAGCTCGCGGCGCGAGCGCTTGCCCACGCCGCGGCGCGCGTCCTCGCGGTACTGCAGCTGGCGCAGCTCGGTGGTCGGCGCGAGCTCCGGGTGGTGGCGGTACTCGATCGCCGCGCCGGCCAGCGCGTCCTGCAGGCGCCGCGAGTTGGCCCATGCGTACTCGGGGCCGCGCACGCCGCGCCGCTGGCGCACGTCGAGGAGCACGCGGACGTCGGCTCGGCGCAGCGCGTCGAGGAACGCGTCCGCGGTGAACCCGTAGACGCCGACGGTGACGATCCGCACGCTACGACGCGCGCGCGTCGGAGGCGTCGCCCCCGGTGGGCACCCGATCGGCGATCTCCAGCACGCCCAGCAGCTCGCCCACCCGGCAGACGAGCAAGCGCTCCTCGTCGACCTCCACCCAGGTCCCCGCCGCGGCGGGGAACACCACGTGATCGCCCGGCTTGACGGGCATCTCGACGCCGGCGCTGCCCCACCAGTCGATGCCCGGCCCGACCGCCAGCACGATCCCGTGCTGGGGCGGCGGCTCATGGGACCCGGGCGGTACGACGAGGCCCGACTGGCGGACGCGGTCGGGCTCCAGCTCCTTGATCACCACGCGGTCGAACAGCGGTCGCAGCTCGTGTCGCATGCTCGGAAGCGTACGCGTCCAGGCGGCGCGGGCGGCCGAGTCCATGGTCTACGCTCGCCCGCATGGCCGTCGTGGAGGCAACGGTCCGTGCCCTCACGCACCGCTCGGGGCTCGAGCTGGCGCGAGCCATCCGCGACGGCGAGGCGAGCTCGCGCGAGGTGGTGGAGGCGCATGTCGCCCGGCTGCAGGAGGTCCAGCCGCGCATCAACGCGCTGGCGGCGGACCGCTTCGACGCCGCGCTGGAGGAGGCCGACGCGGCCGACCGGCGCATCGCCGACGCCGCGGACACGGACGAGCTGCCGCCCTTCCTCGGCGTCCCCTGCACGATCAAGGAAGCGATCGCCCTGAAGGGGATGCCCAACTGCGCCGGGCTGCTGGCGCGCCGCGAGCACCGCGCGACCGAGACCGGCCCCGCCGCCGCCCGCCTGCTGGAGGCCGGGGCCATCCCCATGGGAGTGACCAACGTCTCCGAGATGACGATGTGGATCGAGTCGCAGAACTTCGTCTACGGGCGCACGAGCAACGCGTACGATCCGCGCCGCGTGGCCGGCGGCTCGTCGGGCGGCGAGGGCGCGGCCGTGGGCTCGGGCGGCTCCCCCTTCGGGCTGGGCACCGACATCGGCGGCTCGATCCGCCTGCCGGCCTTCTTCAACGGCGTCTTCGGGCACAAGGGCTCGGCCCATCTCGTGCCCAACGCCTGCCACTTCCCGCCGGCCGAGGGCGCGATCACGCGGATGCTCTCGCTGGGCCCGCTGGCCCGGCGTGCCGAGGATCTGATGCCGCTGCTGCGCATCCTCGCCGGACCGGACCCGCGCGACCCCGACACGCGCGACGTCGAGCTGGGCGAACCGGAACGTGTCGAGCTGCGCGGCATGAACGTCACGATCGCGGAGGAGGCCTCGGTCGTGCCGGTGCGCCGCGAGGTGCGCGACGCCCGCGACCGCGCCGCGCAGGCGCTGAGCGACGCGGGGATGCGGGTCCGTCATGTCCCGCTGCGCTGCATGCGCCGCGCCGTCGAGTGCTACCTCACCGCGCTGCAGGACGGCGCCTCGCGCTCCTTCCGCGAGCTGCTGGAGGAGGAGCTGGAGGAGACGGCCAAGCTCGGCGTGCGCCGCGCCGCCGCCGGCGCGCTGCGCCGCCGCGGCCCGCACACCTGGCCCACCGTCCTGCTGCTGGCCAGCGAGTCGCTGGCCGCGCGCATGCCCGAGCGCCGCACGCGCCGCCTGCTCGCCGCCGCCGAGGCGATGGGCCGCGAGGTCGAGGCGGCGCTGGACGGCGGCGTGATGCTGCACCCGCCGCACCCGCGCGTCGCGCCCAAGCACGGGCGGACGGTCGGCCGGCCCTGGATCATCTCCACCACGGCGGTGTTCAACCTGCTCGGCCTGCCGGTCACGCAGGTCCCGCTCGGCCTCAACCCCGCCGGCGTCCCGCTCGGCGTGCAGGTCGCCGCGGGCATGGACCGCGACCACGTCACGATCGCCGTCGCGCTCGAGCTCGAGCGCCGCTTCGGCGGCTGGATCCCACCCCGGATCTAGCGATGTGGACTTAGCCGCCTATATCGCGGCTAAGTCAACACGGCGCTAGGGCGCTAGGCGCTCGACGAGCCATTCGCCGGCGGCGTCGCGGCGGTAGCGGATGCGGTCGTGGAGGCGGTCGGGCCGGCCCTGCCAGAACTCCACGCTCACCGGCGCCACCCGCAGCCCGCCCCAGGCCGATGGCCGCGGGACCGGACCCGGGTGCGCCGCGTCCAGCTCGGCGTGGCGGGCCACCAGCTCCTCGCGCGAGGCCAGGACGCGCGACTGCGGGCTGGCCAGCGCGCTGACCTGCGCCGCGCGCGGGCGCGCGGCGAAGTAGGCGTCGGACTCGGCCGCCGCGACGGGTTCAACGGAGCCCTCGACGACCACCTGCCGGGCGAGGTCGAGCCACGGAAACACGATCGCCGCCCACGGGTTCTCCGCCGCCTGGCGCCCCTTGACCGACTCCAGGTTGGTGAAGAACGTGAACCCGCGCTCGTCGAGGCCCTTGAGCAGGACCGTCCGCGCCGAAGGTCGCGCGGCGGCGCCGGCCGTGGCCAGCACCATCGCGTTGGGCTCGAGCACCCCCGCCGCGATGGCGTCGTCGAACCACGCCGTGAACTGCTCCAGCCACGTCCGCGCGACGCCCGACTCGTCCAGGGGCCGTCCCGCGTACTCGCGCCGCAGTGCCGCGACCCGGGTGAGCCAGTCCTCCGTCATGCCGGCGTGTAGCGTCCCATGCCGTGCGTACGCCACGAATCGAGCTGCTGTGGTGGGAAGGGTGCCCGTCGTACGAGGACGCGCTGGCCGACCTGCGCGCCGCGCTGCGCGAGGCGGGGCTGGACCCGGGCGCGGTCGACGTCCGCGAGATCCGCACCGGCGACCAGGCCGAGGGCGAGCGCTTCCCCGGCTCGCCCACCATCCGCATCGACGGTCGCGACGTGCAGCCGCCCGGCGAGGGGGAGCCCGGGGGACTGACGTGCCGCGTCTACCGCCGGCGCGACGGGCGGATCTCCGCGACGCCCGACCCCGAGGACGTCCGCGAGGCGCTGAGGGCGGCCCGTGAATAGGGGCCTGCGGATCGGCGACGTCGCGCCCGCCTACACGCTGCCCGACACCAACGGCGACGAGCACGGGGTGGGCGGGGCGTCGGGCGGCCCGGCGACCGTCGTCTACTTCACCTGCAACCACTGCCCCTACGCGCTGGCCTGGAACGACCGGCTCCTGCGCGCGGGTGAGGAATACGCCGAGGAGGGCGTGCGCTTTCTCGCCGTGAACCCCAACGACGCCGAGCGCTACCCCCTGGACTCCTACGAGGCGATGATCGAGCGCGTGCGCAACGAGGGCGGCTGGCCGATCCCCTACCTGCGCGACGAGACCCAGGTGGTCGCGCGCGCCTGGGGGGCGCGCACCACGCCCGACGTGTTCGTGCACGACCGCGACGGGCGCGTGGTCTACCGCGGGGCGCCGGACGCCGACCACATGGACGATTCCCTGAACGCGCGCTGGCTGCGCGACGCGCTGGACGACGTCCTCTCCGACCGCGAGGTGGCCCGGCCGCAGACCGAGCCGGTCGGCTGCTCGATCAAGTGGAAGTGACGCCGCGGGCGCCGTTCGTCCACCGGCTGCGCGTCCGCTACCACGAGTGCGACGCCCAGGGGCGGGTGTTCAACGCGCACTACTTCGCCTACTTCGATCTGGCGCTGACCGAGCTGTGGCGCCAGGCCTTCGGCTCCTACGGGGAGATGGTCCGTGCGGGCCACGATGTGGTGGTGGCCGAGGCGACGGCGCGCTTCCGGGGCGCCGCGCGCTTCGACGACGAGGTCGACGTGTCGCTGTCCATCGCCCGGCTGGGCGACACGTCGATGACCAGCGACGTGGAGGTGCGCCGCGGCGACGAACTGCTCGTGGAAGGCCGCATGGTCCACGTGTGGGTGGACGCGCAGACCTACGAGAAGCGCTCGATCCCCGACGACGCCCGCGCGCGGCTGGCGCCCTACGCGACGTGAGCGCGTTCTACGTCGCGGCGGGCGACGGGCGCTTTGCGTCGACGGAGTGGACGCGCGGACCGTGGAGCCCCGACCACCAGCACGCCGGCCCGCCCGCCGCGCTGCTGGCGCGGGCGATCGAGCGCGCCGGGGGAATCGAAGGTGCCCACCTGGGCCGCGGGACGTTCGAGATCCTGCGGCCGGTCCCGATCGCGCCGCTCGACGTCGTCGCGGAGGTCGTGCGCCCCGGCCGCCGCGTCGAGCTGGTGGAGGCGCGGATGCGCGCGGGCGACGAGACGCTGATGCTCGCGCGGGCGTGGCGGCTGCGGCGCGCGGAGATGGAGCTGCCCGTCGCGGACTCCGCGCCGCCGCCCGCACCGCCGGACGCCGGCGACCGGCGCGTGCAGTTCCCCGGCATGCCCGAGGTCGGCTGGCACCGCGCCATGGACATCCGCTTCCTCGACGGCGCGTTCGACCGGCCGGGGCCCGCGGTCGCGTGGTTTCGCATGCGCGGCGAGCTGGTGGAGGGGGAGGCGCCCTCCCCGCTGGACAACCTCTTCTGCGCCGCGGACGCGGGCAATGGGATCAGCGGCGTCCTGGACTTCCGCCGCCACGGCTTCGTCAACACCGACCTGACCGTCCACCTCCATCGCGCCCCGGCGGGCGCGTGGACGTGCCTGGACGCCGTCACGTCGCTGTCGGACGGCGGCGTCGGGCTGGCCGAGAGCGCGCTGCACGACGAGCACGGCCCGATCGGCCGCGCGCTGCAGACGCTGCTGGTGACCGAGCGCTAGTTCAGCGAGGGGTCGGCGGGCATCGTGGACAGCAGGGCGTAGGCGCCGCCCTTGCGCTGAAGCGCCAGCGGCCACAGGTCCTCCTCCTCGAAGGGGTCCCCCGGACGCGCCTCCTCGACGATCCACGCCTCCGCTTCCAGCTCGGCCTCGAGCTGCCCCGGCCCCCAGCCCGCGTAGCCCACGTACACGCGCAGCTCGCGCAGCCGCGGGTCCGGCTCGTCGGGGTCGACCAGGCCGACGTCGCCCACCACCAGGCGCGCCGCTTCGCTGGGATCCTCGAAGTCGCCCAGCGCGATGACCGACTCGGGCGAGACCGGCCCGCCCACCTGGATGCGGTCCTCGGGGCCGGCCAGGCCGGCCAGCCGCTCCACCGCGTCGAGGACCGGCATCTCGGACGGGCGGTTGAGCACCACGCCCATCGCCCCCTCCTCGGTGTGCTCGATCACCAGCACGACCGCGCGATGGAAGAAGTCCTCCAGCGAGGGCGCGGCGATCAGCAGCTTCCCGCGCAGCGAGTCCATGGCGCCATTCTGCCCGGCGCGCGCCCACATATCCTTGCCAGCGACCGGTCCGCCATGGACAATCGCCGCGTGCGCCGGATGCCGATCCGCTTCGCGCCGGCGCTGATCGCCGGTGCCCTCTTGCCGCTGGCGCCCGCGCCGGCGGCGGCCGCGGGCCCCGGCGAAGCCGCGTTCCGCCCGTGCCCGGGCTCGCGCACGGTCCTGTGCGCGCGCGCGACCGTCCCGCTGGACCGCACCGGCGCCGTGCCCGGCCGGATCCGCCTGCTGGTCGCGCGCCTGAAGGGGCGCCCGCGCCGCTCGCGGGTCCTGCTCGGCCTCGCCGGCGGTCCCGGGCAGTCGGCGACCTCGGCGCTGCAGGGCTTCGCGGACGCGGCGGGGCCCGTCCTGCGCACCCACGAGCTCGTCGTCTTCGACCAGCGCGGGACCGGGTCCTCCGGCCTGCTGCGCTGCCCCAGCGTCGAGCGGCGCTTCGTGCGCGACCTGACGGCGGCGGGCGCCGCGTGCGCCGCGCGGCTGGGCCCCGCGCGCGCCTTCTACACGACGCGCGACTCGATCGCCGACGTGGAGGCGGTCCGCGCCGCGCTGGGCGTCGAGCGCATGTCGCTGCTGGGCGTCTCCTACGGGACCAAGGTCGCGCTCGGCTATGCCGCGGCGCATCCCGGGCGCGTGGAGCGGCTGGTCCTCGACTCGCCGGTCACCGCCAGCGGTCCCGACGTCTACGCCCGTTCCTCGTTCGCGGCCATCCCGGCGTTGCTGCGCGACGTGTGCCGGGCACGGCGCTGCCGCGGCATCGCGGACGACCCGATCGCCGACCTGGCCCGCCTGGCGGCGCGGCTGCGCGCGCGACCGCTGCGCGGCACGGCGATCGGTCCGCGCGGCCGGCGGCTGTCCGCGGTCCTGCGCACGAGCGGCCTGCTCGACGTGCTGTTCGCCTCCGACGTCGACCCGCGCGTGCTGCCCGCGCTGCCGGCGGCGGTGCGCTCGGCCCTGCGCGGCGACGCGGCGCCGATCCTGCGCCTGCTGCGGCTCTCCACGGCCGCCCACGATCCCGGACCGCCGCGGGACTTCAGCACCGCCGTCCTGGTGGCGACGCTGTGCGAGGAGTCGGCGTTTCCATGGTCGCGCACCGCCGACCCGGCCCAGCGCCGGCACGAGCTCGGCGCGGCGCTGCAGGCGCTGGGCGACGGACCGTTCGCGCCCTTCGACGGCACCGCGGCGATCGCGGCGTTCGCCATGCCGGTCTGCTACGCGTGGCCGGCCGCCCCGGCGGCCCCGTCGTTCCCGGACACCCCACCGGCGGTCCCCACGCTGCTGGTGTCGGGCACGCGCGATCTGCGCACGCCGCTGCAGGACGCGCGCGACCTGGCCGCCCGGCTGCCCGACGCGCGCGTGCTCGCCGTCGCCGGCGCCGGGCACTCCGTGCTGAGCGTCGACCAGACGTCGTGCCCGGCCCGCGCGCTGGCCGCCTTCTTCGCCGCGCGGCCCGTGCGCCGCACGTGCCCCCGCGACGGCGACATGGATCTTCTGCCCGACCCAATCGCGCCGCTCTCGCTGCGTGAGGTGCCGCCGGCGGAAGGGCTGCCGGGCAAGCGCGGACGCACGGTCAACGCGGCGCTGGCCACGGTCTTCGACGGGTTCGGGTCCGTCCTGGTCTCGCTGCTCGAGGCCGATCTCGACGCGCCCCCGCGACAGCTCACGGCGGGCGGCCTGCGCGGCGGCTGGGTCGGCGCCGACGCGCGCGGCCTGACCTTCCACCGCATGGTGTACGTCCCCGGCGTGACGGTGAGCGGGGCGATGAGGCTGAGCGGCGAGGGATTCACCGCGCGCCTGCGCGTCGGCGGGCCGGCCGCCGCGCACGGCACCCTGCGGATCGCCGCGTCCGGCGCGATCACGGGCCGCCTGGGCGGGCGCCGCGTCCGGGTTTCGCCGCCCCGCGGGCTGGCGGCCGCCGCCCGGCTGCGGGCGCTGCGGGCGCGGCGCCCCGCGCCGTGGCTCACCCGCCGCCCGTCTCCATCTTCCGCTTGGAGCGCTCCCGCAGGATGAGCACGGCGGCGACGATGCCGCCGGCCGCGAGCAGGCCGCCGAAGAACGAAGCGAGGATGCCGGCCACTCCGGCGAAGATGCGCAGCCCGGTCACGCGCGGGCCGAGCGCGACCGGCGCGCTGGTGGCGCAGCTGACGCGGTAGGCCCCGGTCCGCGGCGCCTCGAAGCGCAGGAACGAGTGGTACTCGCGCCCGCCGCTGGTCACGGTCACGCCGCTCGTGCGCTCCATTTCCACACGGGCGGGCCCGGCGGCCGAGCAGAAGCCGCTCAGCGGCGCGTCGGTGTAGGACCAGATCCCCCGGCCCTCGCCCTCGTCGAGGCGCACGACGGCCGGCCCGTCCAGTGCGCGAAACCCGCCGTCGAAGTCGCGGATCAGCACCACGAACAGGATGACCGCGCCCGCGATGCCCGCGACCGCGACGACGCCCGCCAGGCCGAGCCAGCCCAGCGAGGGCCGCACGCGCCGGTCCGCGTTCATGCCGCGCTCCGGCGCAGCGGGCGCCGCAGGCGGCGCCGGCGGCTGGGAAGCGGGGGCCGCGGCGGCAGCGGACCGCCGCTCAGCACCGCCGCGGGGACGTCTCGGGTCAGCCAGTCGGCCTGGCGCAGCAGCCCGGGCAGCTCGCGCTCGGCGGCCTGCAGGCCCGCCAGCAGCTCCGGCCCGCGGCGCTGCGCCTCGTGCGCGTCGGAGGCGACGTTGTGCACGAGCCCGTCGCGCAGCATCCGCAGCGCGAACTCGCGCACCGTCCCGCCGAAGCGGCCCAGCAGCGCCGAGCTGGTGATCGAGCACAGGGCGCCCGCGCGGACGAGGTCGGCGAGGTCGCCGGGCCGCCGGTGGAAGATCGGGCAGCGCTCGGGATGCGCGAGCAGGATCCGCTCGCCGCGGCGGCACAGCTGCGCGACCGCCGTGTGGAAGCCGGCGCCGCGCGACGTGGCGTGCGGCGACTCCAGGAGCACGTAAGGGCCCCCGCCCAGCCGCACCGAGTCCAGCTCGTCGGGTGTCAGCTCGGCCAGCCGGGCGACGTCGACCTCTCCGCCCGGGCGGACCTCCAGCTCGACGTGCGCGTCCTGCAGCGCGGCCCGCACGCGGTCCACGGCGGCCGGCACGTCCGCGGGCTCCACGCCCCACCGGCGATCGATGTGGGGAGTCGCCACGATCGTGCGCGTGCCCGTGCCGGCGGCGGCGCGCGCGAGCGCCAGCGAGGCCTCCAGGTCCGGCGGGCCGTCGTCCACGCCGGGCAGCAGGTGGCAGTGCAGGTCGATCACCGCACCGCATGTTGCCGTAGCGGCGGGTCTAGGCGACGTCGGCCGAAGTCGAGCGCGGCACGCGGCCGTCGCGCTCGTTGTCCATGAGCAGCGCGCGCGCGATGTCGACGACCTCGGCCACGCGAATGTCCGAGAGGCGGTAGAAGACGCGCTTGCCGCGGCGCTCGGCGGTCACGAACCCGCACCAGCGCAGGCACGCCAGGTGGTTCGAGACCTTGGGCTGGGGCTGGCGCAGCGCCGCCACCAGCTCGCCGACCGACCGCTCCTCCTTGCGCAGGAGCTCGAGGATCCGCAGCCGCGTGGGATCGCCGAAGCCGCGAAAGTACTTCGCGAGCACCTCCACCTCCGTCGCCTTCGGCGGGAGTCGGAATGGTCCATCCATTCGGGTTGCCACCCGTTTCCTCCGTCCTCGGTTGATATGACGGTATCACTCGCCCCGGATTCGCGGTAATCGATTTTCCGGATCGTCCCCCCGCACGGGTGGGGATCGGCGTAGGCTTGAAGCGAGCCGACCGAAAGGAGTTGCGCATGGAGTCCTCCACCCCCGCGCGCGTTCTGGTCGTCGCGGCGCGCACCGCCGCCACGCCCGCCCTCATCGAGGCCGTGCGGCAGCGGGCGGTCCGCGGACCCGCCGCCTTCACCCTCCTGGTGCCCAACCCGACGCACGGTCTGCACACCGTCGTGGACCCCGAGGACCAGGGCACCGGCGAGGCCGAGGCGATCGTCGAGCTGGCCCGACCGCTGCTCGAGGAGGCCGCCGGCGGGCCGGTCGAGCACATCATCGGCGTCGAGCGCCCGCTGGACGCCATCCAGGACGCGGTCAACCTGCATGGCTTCGACGAGATCATCCTGTCCACGCTGCCCGCGCGCGTCTCGCGCTGGCTGAAGCTCGACCTTCCCAGCAAGGTGGGCGGCCTCGGGCTGCCGGTCACGACGGTGACCGCCCGCTCGAGCGAGGGGGTCCCCGCGGGAACGTGAACTCCGCCGCCCTCCGGGACGCACTGGAAGGCCTCGACCTGCGGCCCCCGGACGCCTACGCGCGCGACCGCTCGCCGTTCTCCGTGCGGCCGGCGCTGGCCGTCGCCGCGCGTGACGGGAAGGAGGTGCGGGCCGTCCTGCGCGCGGCCGCCGAGCACGACGTACCGGTCACCGCCCGCGCGGGGGGCTCGGGCGTGGCGGGGCAGTGCCTGGGGGAGGGGGCGATCCTGGACACCTCGCCGCTGCAGGGGGTCGAGCCCGACGGCGAGGACGTGTGGTGTGGGGTGGGCGAGACGCTGGACGCGGTCAACCGGGCGCTGGGACCGTCCGGACGGGTCGTCGGTCCCGACGTGACCGCCGCCGACATGGCGTGCGTGGGCGGCCTGGTGGCGACCAACGCGTGCGGCTCGCGTTCGCTGCGCTACGGGCGCTTCGCCGACGCGGTGCGCGAGGTGCGCGGCGCGTGGGCGGGCGGCGACTCGCTGTCTCTGGCACCGGGCGAGGTGCCCGACCGCCTCGCCGGCGCGCTGCCCGCCGTGCGCGACGGGCTGGGTGCGGAGCTGGACGCGGCCTGGCCGAGCCAGCCGCGGGCCTTCGGCGGCTACCGCCTGGAGGCCTTCGCCCGCGCCGGGGACGCGCTGTCGCTCGTGCCCGGCTCGGAGGGGACGCTGTGCGTGCTCACGCGCGTGCGCCTGGCCACCGTGCCCTCCGCGCGCCGGCGCTCGCTGCTGGAGGTGCGCTGCGCCTCGCTGCGCGCGGCGCTCGATCGGGCGCCGGCCTGCGTGGCCGCGGGCGCCAGCGCGGTGGAGGTGCTCGACCACCTGCTCCTGGACGCGGCGGGGCTGTCGTCGGGACGCGACGGCGCACTGCTGCTCGTCGAATTCCTCGACGACGACGGCGGGCCGACGCGCCTGCGCGCGGCGCTGCCCGGGGACGACGCCGTGCTGCTGTCCGAGCCGCACGCCAAGCGGATGTGGGCGCTGCGCCGCTCGGCCCTGGCCCTGGTGGCGGCGCGCGGCGCCGCGCCCGTGGCCGTCTTCGAGGACCCGGCGGTCGCGCCGGAACGGGCGGGCGTGTTCGCGGAGGACCTGCTGGCGGCGCTGGCGCGCCGCGGGTTCGCCGACGTCGTGGTCTACGGACACGCCGGCGCGGGCTGCCTGCACGTGCGCCCGCTGTGCGACCCCTTCGACCCGGGCGCCGGCCCGCGCCTGCTCGACGCGCTGCCGGAGGTCGCCGAGCTGGTGGCGGCCCACGGGGGCGCGCTGACCGGCGAGCACGGCTGGGGGCTGGCCCGCTCGCACCTCGCTCCCGCCGCGCTGGGGCGCGCGCTGTACCACCGCTGCGAGCAGGTCAAGCGGGCGTGGGACCCGCGCGGCCTCCTCAATCCAGGCCGGATCGTGGGCGGGCGCGACCCGCGCGGGGCCTGGGCACTCACGCCAGCCTGATCACCGCGATCACCATCCCCGCCAGCACGAGGACGACGATCGCCACCTGCATCCACACCCAGGTCGGAGACATCGGCATATCATCCCGCGCGACACCGGCAGCAGCGGAGAGGAGAGGGATGTTCGGCTCGATCGTGGTGGGAACCGACGGCTCCGAGACGGCCGGTGAGGCCGTCCGCCAGGCCACCGAGCTCGCGAAGAAGACGGGGTCGCAGATCGACCTCGTCAGCGCCTACGAGCCCGTGTCGAGCGCCCGGCTGCGCGAGGAGGCGCAGCAGGTCCCGCGGGACCTGGAGTGGATGGTCAACCCGCGCGAGGACGTCGACGCCACCCTGGAGAGCGCCGCCGAGCAGGTCAAGGAGGCCGGGGTCGACGTGCAGGTGTTCGCGCGCGAGGGCGATCCGGCGGACGCCATCCTCGACGTGGCCGAGGAGCGCAACGCGGGGCTGATCGTGGTGGGCAACAAGGGCATGACCGGCGCGAAGCGCTTCCTGCTGGGCTCCGTCCCGAACAAGGTGAGCCACCACGCTCCCTGTTCGGTGCTGATCATCCGGACTACGTAGGCCGCGCCGTCGCGCGCGCGGCGTCCACCAGCCCGGCGCCGTAGCGCTGGTCGTACCCGGGCGGGCCGAGGTCGCGTGCTGTGGCCTCCAGATGCGTCTCGATCGCGCGGGGGGTCGGCTTGCGCCCGATCACGCCGCTGGCGATCGCCAGGGCGGCCACCGCCGAGACGTGGGGCGCCGCCATCGACGTCCCCTGGTAGCCGCCGGGCAGCCCGAAGCGCCGCGGCGAGCCCTGGAACGTGAGCTGGAAGATGTCGCGGCCGGGCCGTCCGTCGGGCCGGCAGTGCACGGGGTCCTCGGCGATCGCGGCGTCCGCGCCGCCGCCGGGCGCGACGATGTCCAGGCCGCGCCCGTCGTTGGAGTACTCGGCCTGGCAGAGGTGCTCGGTCGTGGCGCCGACCGAGAGCACGCCGCTGGCGCGCGCGGGGTAGGCGACCGCGCGCAGCGCCTCGTTGCCCGAGGCGCCGACGACCAGCACGCCCTTGCGCACGGCGTAGCGGATCGCGCTGAGGACCTCGGGGATCTGGGAGGCCGGCACCGAGGAGTCGAACTCCAGGGAGAGGTTGATGACGTCGGCGCCGCTGCGGGCGGCGAAGCGGATCCCGCGCGCGATCGCCGCGGCGTCGCCCAGGCCCTGGTCGTCGAGCACCCGCACGGGCATGACCGTCGCGCCGTAGGCGATGCCGGTCAGCGCGCGGCCGTTGTCCACGCGCTCGGCGATCACGCCCGCCACGAAGGTGCCGTGGCCGTTCTCGTCGTCGGGGAAACGGTCGCGGTCCACGAAGTCGTAGCCGCGCGCGAAGCGGGTGCCCACGAAGTCGGGCGAGCGCCGGAAGCGGCGCGTGGTGCGGTAGGCGACCCCCGTGTCCAGCACGGCCACCGTGACCCCGCGCCCGCCCGGCCGGCCGGCCGCGATGAGGTTGGCCCAGGCGTCCGGGGCGTTCACGCCCGCGGCGGCGAGGAAGTTCCACTGGACGCGCTGCCAGTTCCCGCGTCCCCCGCGCCCGGGGTCGTCGGGGATGAAGCCGGTGACGCGGGCGACGTGGTTGGGCACGGCGTACTCGACGCGCCGTCGGCGCTCCAGCTCGCGCGCGGCCTCCCGGACCGGCTTGCCCTCCGGCAGGCGCACCACGGTCGGCTCGGCGCGGCCCTCGAGCTTGACCACCACCTCGCCGGGGACATAGGGCGCCTGCGCGCGCGCGGACGCAGGCGCGGCGAGCGTCGCCGCGACGAGCAGGAGGATCGTGAGGAGGCGTGGCATCGAGTGGGGCGCGTGTTAAGACATCATCGGCAGGTAGAAGTTTCCCTCTGACCTCCAATCCCTCCTCTGAGCTCGCGCTTCTTTCCCCGTGACGAGTACTTCATGCGCCTGGCCCTGCGGGAGGCCGAGCGGGCGCTGGAGCACGACGACGTCCCGATCGGCGCCGTCGTCGTCCACGAGGGCGAGGTCATCGGCGCCGGCGCCAACGAACGCGAGCTGCGCGGGGACCCCACCGCGCACGCGGAGGTGCTGGCGCTGCGCGAGGCGTCGTCGCACCTGGGCAGCTGGCGGCTGCTGGATTGCAGCCTGTACGTGACGCTGGAGCCGTGCGCGATGTGCGCCGGGGCGATCGTCCTCGCCCGCCTGCCCCGCGTGGTGTACGGCGCGACGGACCCCAAGGCGGGGATGGCGGGCAGCGTCCTCGACGTCCTCGGCGAGCCGCGGCTCAACCACCGGCCCGAGGTCGCGAGCGGCCTGCTCGCGCAGGACAGCGCGGAGCTGCTGCAGGCGTTCTTCGCGCCGCGACGCTGAGCCCAGCCCGATTCGCTTCTAGCGGCGGTTGCCCGCGCCCGTCCAGAGGACGATCGGGCGGCGACCCGCATGGCGGCGGGCTGGGGCGCGGCGGCCTCGGCGCACGGTTCGCGAAGCGCGTCGCCGCTGCGCGCGCGCACGCCGGCGGTGGGCGCGCGCCCGCCGGGCCCGCCGTTGCGCGCTGGACGTCCGTCGCACGGCGTAGGTCCCGCGCGTCTCGCTCAGGTCCATCGAGCGGCCCGCCGCCTTCGCCAGGACGTTGCCGGCGATCACGAAGCTCTCGCGGGTCGGTCCCGCCGAGTCGACCGGCGAGACGTAGATGCCGGCGCTCGTGGTGCCCCGGATCGTGTTGCGCCGCCACGTGCTCGTCCCGGGCAGCGGATCCTCCTGGAACCACGCGATGCCGATGGGGCCGTCCTCGATCCGGTTGTACTCGATGGTGCTGTTGCGCCGGCGGGCGGAGACCCCGTTGGCCGAGAAGCCGCGGATCGTGTTGGCGACCACGCGGGTGTCGGCCGCGTCGAGGTAGATCCCGTGCTTGCCGTAGCCGATCGAGGCGTCGAGCCCGGTGTCGACGATCGTGTTGCGGGCCACCGTGAAGCCGTGGCCCTCGAGGATCAGGCCCGAGTCGCGCGTGCGCTCGATCTCGTTGTCGGCGATCGTCCACGAGTCGTTGGAGGCGTTGGCCGAGTTGATCGCCACCCCCACGTCGCGGATCGCCATGTGCCGGATGACGATCTGGTCGACGTCCGCCCGGGCCGAGGCGAGGATCCCCTGCTCGACACCCGAGAGCGCCAGGTTCTCGAACGTCAGCCAGTCCACGTCCGACAGCCACACCCCGGCGCCGAGCGTCGCCCGCCCGAAGCCGTAGGAGCCGAACGTGATCGGGTGCGCGGCCGCGCCGGACTCGTCGGGCATCAGCGTGGTGTCGGAGAACGTCGACCCGGCCTCGAAGAGCACGCGGTCCCCCGGCGCGAGCGTCGCGTCGTTGACGCGGTCCACCGTGCGCCATGCGAACTCCGGGGCCAGCCCGGAATTGGCGTCGGATCCCGAGGCGCTGACGTAGTACGTCGCGCCCGTCGGGCCCTGCCCGTTTGCGGCGGGTGCGGTTGCGCCCGCGATCGCCATGGCGATCGCGCACAGCCACCGCAGCCGGCCGGCCACCGTACTTGCCTGCATCGCACCCCTGCGTCCGTTCCGGTACGCAGCCAGCGTGCACCGGTGACGGGGCGGCCGCAATCGCACGACCCGTTTCGCATAGGTTGGCGGCTGGAGTGCGCGGCGAGTCTCCCGCCGGACACGTGCGCTCGGCAGGACGGTGACGGCTACGTAGCGGCCGAAGACCTGACCGACGCACCCGCGCGCTCAGCCCAGCGATACCCTGAGGGCGCTGTCCCGCAGCATCCTCGGAGGGGTGCCGGAGTGGTTGAACGGGGCGGTCTCGAAAACCGTTGTGGGCCTTACGGTCCACCGAGGGTTCGAATCCCTCCCCCTCCGCTTACGCCCGCAGGCCGCCGAGGCGGAGGGCCATAATCGGGCTGTGGCAGATGCTGCGGCGCAACGCGAGCGGGGCCGCGCGGGGTATGCGAGGCGCCAGTGGACGGATGCCTACGAAGCGCTCTCCAGCGCCGACCGGGCGGCCCCGCTGGAGGCCGAGGACCTCGAGCTGCTGGCGACCTCGGCCTACATGCTCGGCCGCGAGGACGACTACTTCGGCGCCCTCGAGCGCGGCTATCACGCGCATCTCGAGGCCGGCCAGGCCGAGCGCGCCCTGCGCTGCGCCTTCTGGGTGGGGATCAACCTCGCGCGCCAGGGGGAGATGGGCCGGGCGAGCGGGTGGCTCGGGCGCGCCCAGCGACTGCTCGAACAGCAACAGCGCGACTGCGTCGAGCGCGGCTATCTCCTGATCCCGGCCATGTTCCGGCACCAGGCCGCGGGCGACTGGGAAGAGGCCGCCAGCACGGCGGCCAGCGCGGCGGAGATCGGCGAGCGGTTCGGCGACCCGGACCTGTTCGCGCTCGCGGCTCACCAGCAGGGCCACATCCTGATCCGTCAGGAGCGCGTCGCGGACGGCCTCGGCCTGCTCGACGAGGCGATGGTCGCGGCCACCTCGGGGGAGCTGTCGCCGATCGTCACCGGCATCGTCTACTGCGGCGTGATCCTGGCCTGCCAGGAGGCCTACGAGCTGCGCCGCGCCCAGGAGTGGACCGCCGCGCTCACCAGCTGGTGCGCGGAGCAGCCGGAGATGGTGGCCTTCACCGGCCGTTGCCTGCTGCACCGCGCCGAGATCGTGCAGGTGCGCGGCGGTTGGGACGAGGCACTGGCGGAGGCGGCACGAGCGGTCGAGCGCAGCGCGCGCACCAACAACCGTGGGGCGGCCGGTGAGGCGTGCTACCGCCAGGGGGAGGTTCACCGCCTGCGCGGGCAGCTCGCGGCCGCGGAGGAGTCCTACCGGGAGGCGAGCCGGTGGGGGCGCGAGCCCCAGCCGGGTCTGGCCCTCCTGCGGCTCGCGCAGGGCGACCGCGAGGCGGCGGTCACGGGGATCCGCCGCGCCGCCGGCGAGGCCACCGATCCCCTGGCGCGCGCCGGACTCCTGCCCGCTCACGTCGAGATCGCGCTGGCCGTGGGCGAGCGCGAGGAGGCGCGGCGCGCGGCCGGCGAGCTGCAGGAGATCGCCGCGGGGCGGGGGAGCGCGATGCTCGACGCCATGGCGGCGGGCGCCCGGGGAAACGTCGCCCTGGCGGAGGACGACCCGCCGGGCGCGCTGGTGGCACTGCGCCGAGCGTGGCAGTCATGGCAGGAGCTCGAGGCTCCCTACGAGGCGGCGCGCATGCGGGTGCTGGTGGGGCTGGCCTGCCGGGCGTTGGGCGACGCGGACGCGGCGGCGCTGGAGCTCGAGGCGGCGCGCGAGACCTTCGCGCAACTCGAGGCGAAGCCCGACCTGGCGCGGGTCGACTCTCTCCTCACGGGGGAACGCCCCGATGCTCACGGGCTGACGCCGCGTGAGGTCGAGGTGCTGCGCCTGGTGGCCGCCGGGAACAGCAACCGCGAGATCGCCGCCGCATTGGTGATCAGCGAGCACACGGTGGCGCGCCACCTGCAGAACATCTTCGCCAAGCTCGGCGTCTCCTCGCGGACCGCGGCGGGCGCCTACGCGTTCGAGCACGACCTCGTCTGAGGCCGTGGGCACAAATGACCACGGCCACCGACCGGACAGGTTGGTCAATCCGGGCGATGCGCGAACCCCTCACGGAGGCCTAGCGTCCGGGTCGAAGCAAATCGACCAACTGACCCCGGCACGGAAGGGGACGAGAGGGCATGACGACGATCGAGAAGCTCCGGCTCCAGAACTACGAGGTCTGGGAGAACATCGCGCCTTCGTGGGAGCGGCGGCGGGCATTCGTCGAGCGCGCCGGCGCGCCGGTGCGTGACTGGATGGTGAGGGAGCTCGCGCCACGGCCGGGGGACACCGTGCTCGAGCTCGCCGCGGGCGTCGGCGAGACCGGGTTCGAGGCGGCTCGCATCGTGGGCGCCGGAGGCCGCCTGATCTCGAGCGACTTCTCCCCGGCGATGCTCGACGCCGCGCGCCGCCGTGGCGGCGAGCTCGGCGTCGACAACGTGGACTACAGGGTGATCGACGCCGAGCGCATCGAGCTCGAGTCCGGCTCGGTCGACGGGGTGCTCTGTCGCTATGCCTACATGCTGATGGCCGACCCGGCCGCGGCGCTCGCGGAGGCCCATCGCGTGCTGCGCCCCGGCGGGCGCCTGGCGCTGGCGGTGTTCGGCGCGCCGCAGCGCAATCCGTTCTTCGCGCTGGTCGCGATGAAGCTGGCCCAGCGCGGCCACCTCCCCCCGCCCGACCCCGAGGGCCCGGGCCTGTTCGGCATGGCGAGCCCGGAGCGCACGACCCGGCTGCTCGAGGCGGCGGGCTTCGACGAGGTGCGCGTCGAGGAGCTGCCGGCTCCGCGCTTCGGCTTCGCCGACGTGGACGAGTACCTGACCACGGTGGCCGACACCGCCGGGCCGCTCGCGTTGGCGCTGCGGGGCCTTCCGGACGACGAGCGCGCGCAGATCAAGTCCGAGCTGGAGGAGGCCTTCGCGCCCTTCGCCACCGACGGCGGCTACGAGCTGCCCGGTCTCACGCTCGCCGTGGTGGCGACGAAGCCGGGGACGAAGACGGCGTCGAACCCCCGCTCGCAGCTCCTCGCAGGGATTCCCGTCGCCGAGCGGCGGCTCGAGCTGGCCGGGATCCCGACGGCCGTCCTCGAGGGCGGTGCGGGGCCGCCGGTCGTCCTCCTGCACGGGCCCGGCGAGTCCGCCCCGAACTGGCGGTGGGTCATCCCGCAGCTCGTGGAGACGCACCGCGTGATCGCACCGGACCTGCCCGCCCACGGCTCCACGGCGGCGCCGGACGACGGGCTGGGAGCCGAGCGCGTGCTCGGCTGGCTCGGCGCGCTGATCGAACGCACGTGCGACTCGCCGCCGGCGCTCGTCGGGCATGTGCTCGGCGGCGCGATCGGCGCCCGCTTCGCGATCGCGGCCGGCGAGCGCCTCAGCCGCCTGGTGCTCGTCGACTCCCTCGGCCTCGCCCGCTTCCGCCCGTCCGCCCGGTTCGCGCTCGGGCTGGTCGGCTTCGTGACGAGGCCGAGCGAGCGCAGCTACGACCGGTTCATGCGCCAGTGCAGCTACGACCTCGACGCGCTGCGCGAGCGGATGGGCGAGGAATGGGAGCCGTTCGCCTACTACAACCTGGAGCTCGCGCGCGCGCCGAACGCGAAGGTCGCGGGCAAGCTGCTGCGCCGCCTCGGCATCCCGCCGATCCCGCCGGAGGAGCTGGCGCGCATCGCCGTCCCCACCAGCCTGATCTGGGGCCGCCACGACCGCGCCAACCGGCTGGAGGTAGCGCAGGCGGCCCACGACCGCTACGGGTGGCCGCTGCACGTGATCGAGGACTCCGCCGACGATCCGGCACGCGACCAACCCGAGGCCTTCCTGCGGGCACTGCATGTCGCGCTCGGCAGGACGGTGACGGCCACGTAGCGCGGGGAGCCCCGGCTCGAAATACTGCGCACCGATGCCGGGGGATGTCGTGGAGCTGGTGCGCCGATGGATGGAGGAGCTGGACCGGGAAGGCACTCCGCCGCTCGATCTCTGCCACGGGGAGGCGGTGGTGACCGTCCAGCGCGTGCGCGGGCAATCGAGCCATACGGGCCTGGAGCTGGATCTCCGCTGGGCGGCAGCGCTGACGTCGCGGCCGCGTCAGCCGTCTGAACTGGCGTCGTCCACGATCGGGATCCGCTCGCCGATCCGGCACAGCTCGAGGACCTGCCGGACGGCGGGCTGGGGCTGCTCGATCGCCACGGACCAGCCCTCCGAGCGAGCGCGCATGTCCAGGCTCATCAGCACGCGGATCCCCGACGAATCGATGAAGGACAGGTCGCGGACGTCCATCACGACGCGCGAGCCGCTGGCCACGGCGCCGACGGCCTCCTCGACCGCGTCCACGACCGACACGTCGAGCTCGCCGCGCAGCGCGAGCCTGATCTCGTCGTCGGTGGCGATGCGGTCGACGTGGAAGCCCTGCTGCATCTACCGGACCACCTCGAGCGCGAGCGCGGCCGCGTCGTCGCGCGCCGTCACCTCGGGCGAGTCGAGCAGCTCGCGCAGCTGCGCGACGAGACCCGCGGCGGTCCGGGGGCGGGCGTCCTGCAGGCGGCGCAGGAGCCCGCCCGAGCCGAGCAGCCCCTCAGGGGTGCGCACGTCGGTGAGGCCGTCGGTGTAGAGCAGGAGCAGGTCGCCGGGCGAGAGCTGGACGCGGTCGTCGCGCAGCGAGAAGTCCGGGCGCCAGCCGGCCGGTGGGCCGGACGCGCCGATCTGCGTCGCCGAGCCGTCGGCGCGCAGTACGAGCGCGGGCGGATGGCCGGCGCTGGCCACGCTGACCGAGAGGCCGTCGGTGTCGCGGCGCGCGAACGCGAGCAGCAGCGTGCAGAAGTGCTCGAGCTCGGCCTCCTTGCGGCCGAGCAGCATGGCCCGGTTCACCGTCTGCAGCACCTCGCTCGGTGCCGTGGCCGACAGCGATGCCGAGCGGACCGTGTGGCGTCCCAAGGCCGTGACCGCGGCGGCCTTCGGGCCCTTGCCGCTGACGTCGCCCACCGCCAGGACGAGCGTGCCGTCGTTCGCGCCGCCGACCTCGAAGGCGTCGTAGAAGTCGCCCCCGACCTCGTGGCCCACCGCGGGCACGTACAGCGAGTCCAGCTCGAGCCCCTCGACCGTCGGAACCTCGGGAGGCAGCAGGCTCGTCTGCAGCGAGCGTGCGAGCGTCTCGGCCTGGTGGCGCAGCCGGTGCTCCTCGGCGATCGCCCGGCGCGCGGCGAGCCGCAGCTCGAGCTCGTCCATCACGATCGCGGCCATGTCGGCCAGCGTGGCGGCCTCCTGCGCGGGAAGCTCGCGCGGCGCCACGTCGATCACGCACAGGGTCCCGAGCTTGAATCCGTCGTGCGTGACGAGGGGCGCGCCGGCGTAGAAGCGCAGTCCCAGCTCGCCGGCGACGAGCGGGTTGGCGAGCGTGCGCGGGTCGGTCGCCGCGTTCTCGACGATCCACGGATCGTTCTGCAGGATCGCCGACGCGCACAGGCCGGGGTCGCGCCCGATCTCGTCCACCTCGATGCCGTGGTGGGACTTGAACCAGATGCGGTCCTCGTCCACGATGCTCACGATCGCGATCGGCACCTCGAAGTGCGCGGCCGCCACGGCGGTGATCCGGTCGAACGCGCCGTCGGGCGGCGTGTCGAGGACGTCGTAGCGCCGGATCGCCTCCAGGCGCTGCGGCTCGTCGTCCGGGACCGGCACCCGCAGGGTGGCTTCTCCGCTCGCCATGGGCGCTGGACTGTAGCGAGCATTTCGCGAACTTGATGCTTCGGCGCCGAAATCCGGTGTGGGCAGGGATGCGTGCAGCGCAGCACGGCATACTCGCGACGTGCGAACGGCCCACGCCTCCGACGTTCGCCTGGCGGAGTTGATCGCCGCGCTGTCCCTTGCCACCGACCTCGGACTGGGGCAGCCGATGGAGCACGTGCTGCGCTCGTGCCGGATCGCTCTGCGCCTCGCCGAGGAGGTCGGCTGCGACGAGGACGAGCGCGCCGTCACCTACTACGTCGCGCTGCTGGCGTGGATCTGCTGCCACGCCGACGCCTACGAGCAGGCGGCCTGGTTCGGCGACGACATCGTGCTGCGGGCCGGGACCTACGACGTCGACATGGCGGGGCTGCCCGCGCTGATGTTCATGCTGCGCCATGCCGGCGCGGGCAGCGCGCCCCTGCGCCGCCTGCGGACCGCCGGCGCGCTGGTCGCGAGCGGCGGCAAGCAGATCGAGCAGTGGGACATGACGCACTGCACGCTGGCTGGCCTGTTCGCCCTGCGGCTGGGGCTCGGCCCGGAGGTCCGCGACCCGCTGCTGCAGGTCTTCGAGCGCTGGGACGGCCGCGGCGCGCCGCAGGGACTGGCGCGCGAGCAGCTCGGCCTCCCGGTGCGGCTCGTGCACCTGGCGGAGATCGTCGAGGTCTTCCATCGCCGGGGCGGAGTGGCGGCCGCGGTCGCCGTGGCGCGCGATCGCCGCGGCACCCAGTTCGACCCCGCGCTCGTGGAGAGCTTCACCGCGAACGCGAGCCGGCTGCTCGGCGGCCTCGACGACGGGTCCAGCTGGGACGCGGTGATCGCCGCCGAGCCGGGGCTGCGCCCTCGCCTGCTCGGCGACCAGCTGGACGGCGCCCTGGAGGCGATGGCGGACTTCGCAGACCTGAAGTCGCCGCACACGGCGGGGCATTCGCGCGGCGTGGCGGCGCTCGCGGCCGAGGCGGCGCGCACCCTGGGCCTGCCGGCGGCCGAGGTCACCGACCTGCGCCGGGCCGGGCTCGTGCACGACCTCGGGCGCATGGGCGTCTCGAACACGATCTGGGACAAGCCCGGACCGCTGTCGGCTGCGGAGCTCGAACGCGTGCGCCTGCATCCCTATTTGACGGAGCGCATCCTCGCCGCGTCACCGGGCCTCGCCGCCATCGGCGCGACGGCCGCGCTGCACCACGAGCGCCTCGACGGCTCCGGCTACCCGCGCGGCCTGAGCGCGAGCGCGCTCGGGCAGGGAGCCCGCGTCCTCGCCGCCGCCGACGCCTATCACGCGATGACCGAGCCGCGCGCGCGCCGCCCGGCGCTCTCGTCCGAGGAGGCCGCGACGCAACTGCGCGACGAGGTTCGGGTGGGGCGGCTCGACGGCGAGGCCGTCAACGCGGTCCTGCGCGCCGCGGGCCACCGCGTGCGCGGGCGGCGCGAGTGGCCGGCCGGACTCACCGCCCGCGAGGCGGAGGTGCTGGGGCTGCTCGCGCGCGGCCACTCCAACAAGGAGATCGCCGGCCGGCTCTTCCTCAGCCCGAAGACCGTCGGCAACCACGTCGAGCACATCTACGCGAAGATCGGCGTCTCCAGCCGGGCCGCCGCGACGCTCTTCGCCACGCAGCACGGACTGGTGGGCGCCTTCGAGCCGGTGCAGGCGAAATGAGGCGGATGCCCCATGCGCGCCCCGGCGGCCCCGGATAGGGTCGCCACATGAGCGAAAAGGTCGTAATCAACCTGGCCACGGGGCTCGAGGACACCGAGCGGGTCACCGTCGCCTTCCTGGTGGGCGGCGCCGCCGCCCAGCAGGGCAAGCAGGTGGCGATGTTCCTCACCAAGGAGGCCGTTCGCCTCGCGCTGCCCGGCATGGCCGAGGCGGTCGCGTGCGACGGCTGCCCGCCGCTGGCGCGGCTGTTCGAGCAGTACGCGGAGGGCGGCGGCGAGCTGCTCGTCTGCCCGATCTGCTTCCAGGCGCGCAAGCTCGACGACGGGCAGCTGGTGTCCAACGCGCGCCTCGCCGGCGCCACTCCCCTGTGGGAGTGGATCGGCGACGGGGCCACCGTCTTCAGCTACTGATGGACGAGGTCGTCGAGCGCGCAGGCCACGAGCTGGTCCGGCCGGGGGACGAGCCCTACGACCGGCTGCGGGCGGTCTGGAACGGGATGATCGACCGCCGTCCCGCGGCGATCGCTCCCTGCGCGACGCCCGAGGACGTGGTGTCCGCGCTGCGCTTCGCGCGGGAGAACGACCTGCTCGTCGCCGTGCGCGGGGGCGGGCACGGCGTGGCCGGTCACGCGGTGTGCGAGGGCGGGCTGGTGATCGACCTCTCGCCGATGAAGCGGGTGGAGGTGGACGCCGAGCGGCGGACCGTGCGCGCCGGGGGCGGCTGCACCCTGGGCGAGGTCGACGCCGAGACCCAGCGGCACGGGCTCGCGACCGCGCTCGGCGTGGTCACCGAGACCGGCATCGCCGGGTTGACGCTCTCCGGCGGGATGGGCTGGCTGCGTCGCAAGCACGGCCTGAGCTGCGACAACCTGGTCTCCGCGCAGGTGGTGTGCGCCGACGGCTCCGTGGTGACGGCCAGCGAGAGCGAGCACGAGGACCTCTTCTGGGCGATTCGCGGCGGCGGCGGCAACTTCGGCGTCGTCACGTCGTTCGAGTACCGCCTGCATCCCGTCGGGCCGGAGGTCTTCGTCTGCTTCGTGCTGTACCCGGCGAGCCGCGCGCAGGAGGTCCTCGAGGCCTGCGACCGCTACCTGGGCGAGGCGGGCGACGAGGTCAGCCCGCTCGGCGTGTTGGGTCGTACGCCCCCGGTGCCGGAGGTCCCGGCGCACCGCCACGGCGAGCCGTACGTGGCGCTGCTCGCCGTGCACCCGGGCGACGCCGCCACCGGCGAGGGAGCGCTCGCGCCGCTGCGCGGCCTGGGCGACCCGATCGCCGACTTCAGCGGCGCCATGCCCTACACGGCGGCGCAGTCGATCCTCGACGAGGACTACCCGGACGGGTGGCGCTACTACTGGAAGTCGCTGAACGTCGCGCGGCTGGACGGCGAGGCGATCGACCGGCTGGTGGCGCACGCCGCCCGCGCCCCGTCGGACCACTCGACGATCGACGTCTGGTACCAGGGGGGCGCGATGGGACGGGTCGGCGACTCCGATACGGCCTTCCCCAACCGGCGCGCGCCCTACCTGCTGGGCGTCGAGGCCAACTTCGAGGAGCCGTCCGGCGCGGAGGAGAACGTCGCCTGGGTCCGCGAGGTGATCGCGGACATGCGCCCGTTCTCCGACGGCGGCGTCTACCTCAACTTCCCCGGCTTCATGGAGGACGACGAGGAGATGCGCCGCGAGGGCTACGGCGCCAACTACGACCGCCTGGCGGCGATCAAGGCGCGCTACGACCCGGCGAACGTGTTCCGGCTCAACGCCAACGTCGAGCCGCGCGCCGGCTAGCGGAGCGGCCCGCGCGCGACGCGGGCGCGGAAGTCGGCGAGCGACTCGGCCAGCGGGTCGACCGCCTCGATCCACCACGTCGCGCCGGCATGCGCGTACTCGTCCACGGTCTCGGGCGTGCGCGCCTGCGTGGCGGCGAACGCGATGAGGTCGAACGGCTCGTCCGACGTTCGGTGCGCCGCCACGTAGTCCCGGCACGCGCGCAGGTCTTCCGGGGAGAGCTCCTTCATCAGGTGGCCGCGGGTCAGGGGCAGGGCGCCGTCGAAGCGCGCCGCGCGGCGGAAGGGCGGCCGGTTGGGCCAGAACCCGGCGACCCAGATGGGAATGCGCGGCCGCTGCACCGGCGTCGGGCGCAGGGCGGCGCCCGTGACCGTGAAGCGCTCGCCGGCGTGCTCGACGGGCTCGCCGGTCCACAGCGCGGTGAGGACCTCCAGGCCCTCGTCCAGGACGCCGGCCAGCTCCGGTGGCGGCGCGCCCTCGCCGAAGGGCACGATGTCGCCGCCCGCCCCGAGTCCCACGCCGATCACCAGGCGCCCGCCCGAGAGCCGATCCAGCGTCGCGGACTCCTTGGCCAGCTTCCACGGCCGCCGGCGGGCCAGCGGCGTCACCAGCGCGCCGAAGCGCACGCGCTGGGTGGCCAGCGCGATCGCGGTCAGCGCGACGGTCGTGTCGGCCAGGTCGCTGCCCGGCACGGGCGCCCACGCCAGGTGGTCCCAGATGAAGAAGCCGTCCCATCCGGCGGCCTCGGCCTCGCCGGCCAGGGCCGCGAGCGTGGGCACGTCGTACTCGCCGAAGGTGGGGACGTACACGCCGAAGCGCATCCGAGGCGACCGTACACCACGCGACTCAGTCCGACAGCTCGGCTTCGACCTCGTCCAGCCACTCGAGGTGGAGCTCCAAGAGCCGGCGCAGGAAGGTCGTCACCAGCAGCAGGTACTTCGCGCGGTGGGGGTAGTCGCGCGCGGTGACCTCGCTCTGCGCGACTCGGGTCATGAGGTCGGCGATGTCGTCGCGCAGCGTGGCGATCCCCTCGCGCGTCGCCGCCTCGCCCACCAGGTCCGCGATCAGCAGGCGCCCCAGGACCTCGCTCTTGAGCGGCGTGAAGGTGACCGGCGTGCGCGCCCACTCGCGCAGCGCGTGCAGGCCCTTGTCGGTGAGCGTGTACACCGTGCGCTCGCGCGTCTTGCCGGGCTCCGTGCGCGCCTCCAGGTAGCCGAGGGATGCCAGCCGCTTGGGCTCGACGTAGTACCGGCTCTCCCCGGCCCAGGCGAGGAGGCGGCCGCGGCGCGCCATTCGCAGCAGGTCGTGCGCGCCCGCGCCGGTGCGGCCGACGAGGCCGAGGATCTCGTAGGAGAAGAGGTTGAGGTCGTCACTTGACAAAGCTATGCTCCATAGTTATAAAGCTGTGAACCATAGTTTAGTGGGAGGAGCGGACGATGAGCACGACGGTGGCGGAGAGCAGCAGCGCGGCGCGGTGGGGCCGGACGTGGGGCGCCCGCCCGCGCGACTGGGCGGTCGTGGAGGCGCAGCAGCTGCCGATCTACGAGGAGGCGCTGCGGCGGGCCGGCCTGGGGGCCGGCGACCGGGTGCTGGACGTCGGCTGCGGCACGGGCGCGTTCCTGCGCGCCGCCACGGACCGCGGGGCCGAGGTCTGCGGGCTCGACGCCTCGCAGGCGCTCCTTGAAATCGCGCGCGAGCGCGTGCCCGAGGCCGAGCTGCGCCACGGCGACATGGAGCGCCTGCCCTACGACGACGACTCCTTCGACGTCGTCACCGGGTTCAACTCGTTCTTCTTCGCCGACGACATGGTCGCGGCGCTGCGCGAGGCGCGCCGCGTGGCGCGGCCGGGCGCCCGCGTCGTGATCCAGGTGTGGGGCCGGCCCGAGGCGTGCGACCTGACCGCGATGAAGGGCGCGGTCCGGCCGTTTTTGCCACCGCCCCCGCCGGGCGCGCCCGCGCCGCCGGCGCTGTGGGAGCCCGGCGTTCTGGAGGAGATCGCCTCCGCGGCGGGGCTGGCGCCCGGGGAGGCCTTCGACCTGCGCACGGAGCTCGAGTACGCGGACGAGGACGCGCTCGCGCGAGGCATCCTCTCGGCGGCCCTGGCGGTCGAGGCGGTGGCCGCGGCCGGCGAGGAGCCCGTGCGCGCGGCGATCGTCGACGCGCTCGCGCCCTACCGCACGCCGGACGGCGGCTACCGCCTGTCCAACGAGTGGCGCTTCCTCCTGGCGACCGCGTGAGGCGTCGGGGCCGCTAGGCCTCGGCGGGGCCGTCGCCCGCCGACAGCGCGGCCGCGCCGAGGGCCGCGGCGGCCATCGCCGGCACGGCGAGCAGGACCGACTGGCCGCGCGAGAAGTAGCCGGCGCGACCGCCGGCCAGCGCGGCCAGCGTGTCGGCGAGGTCGCACGCCACGCCGGCCGTCAGCCACGTGCGCCGGGCGTCGCCGGTGGTGGACGTCGCGCCGTAGGCGAGCGCGAGGTCGCGGATGCCGAACAGGCGCGCCAGGTACGGGGACTGCGGGTTGCCGGCGGGGTCGAGCAGGAACGCGCGTCCCGCCAGCCGCGGGGTGAGCCACGCGCCGGCGCCGACCGCGACGCGCATGGCGGAGAGGGTACGGACGGGGTCCATGCGGCGCACGCTATCCGGTGCCGGCCCGCGAGGGCAAAGGGGAACCGTCGCGCGTAAGCTGGCGCTCGCGATGGCCTTCGACGAGCAACTCGCCGAGCGGGTCCGCGCTCTGCTGTCCGGGCGGGTGGACGTGGACGAGCGCCGCATGTTCGGCGGGCTGGGCCTGCTGATCGCCGGGAACATGTGCGTCGGCGTGATCGGCGAGGACCTGATCGTCCGGCTCGATCCCGACGACGCCGCGGCCGCGCTGGCCGAGCCGGGTGCGCGCCCGTTCGACTTCACCGGGCGCCCGATGCGCGGGTGGCTGTTCGTCGGGCCGGACGCCACCGCGGAGGACGGCGACCTCGAGCGCTGGGTCCGCCGCGCCGAGGCGTTCGCCGCCAGCCTGCCCCCGAAGTAGCCGCGCGCGATGGCCGCGGCCGGACAGCTCTCGCGCGCGATGCCCGCGGCCGCGGCGCCCGCGCGCCGCGTGCTCGGGGTCGCCGCGCTGGCCGGGCTGGCGCTGTGCGCGTGGGTGATCGTGAGCGGCGCCGCGTACCGGCCCACACCGCTGGTCCCCGGGCGGCAGGGCGGGTTTCCGCTGTGGCTGCGGGGACCCCTGGGCGAGCTGGGCGGCTACCTCCCGTACCACGACTTCGCCGTGTGGATGATCGTGATGCTCGGCGCGTGGCTGGTGGCGCTGGTCACCGTGCCCGCGCTGGGCGCGCGCTGGGTCGTGGGCGCGGTGGTCGTGCTGCACCTGCTGTTCGCGCTCGGGCCGCCGCTGATCTCCGCCGACGTCTTCGGCTACGTCGACTGGGGCCGGATGGGCGCGCTGCACGGGCTCAATCCGTACGCGACCGACTCGGGGACCGTGGTCAGCGATCCGGCGTACCCGTTCGTGCGCTGGGACCACTTCTCCTCGCCCTACGGGCCGCTGTTCACGCTGCTCACCTACGCGCTGGCGCCGCTGCGCGTGCCCGGCGCGCTGTGGGCGCTCAAGCTGCTGGTGCTGGCCGCGAGCCTGAGCTGCTGCGCGCTGATCTGGGCCTCGGCGCGCCGGCTGGGTCGCGATCCGCGCTTCGCGCTCGCGCTCTACGGCCTCAACCCGGCCGTGCTCGTGTACGCGGTCGGGGGCGTGCACAACGACGTGCTGGCGATGGCGCTGGTGATGACCGGCGTGTGGTTGGTCCTGCGGGGGCGCGAGCCGGCGGGCGCGGCGGCGGGCGTGCTGGCCGTCGCGGTCAAGGCGTCGGCCGGGCTGGCGGTTCCCTTCTTGGTGCTGGCCGCGCACGCGCGCCGGCGCGCGCTCACGGCCGCGGCGGTCGCGGGCGGCGCCGTGGTCGCGGTCGCGCTCGTCGCCTTCGGCGCGCACGCGCTGGACTTCGTCAACGTGCTGCGCACCCAGCAGGGCCTGGACTCGGGCACCAGCGTGATCGCGCAGCTCGGCGCCGTGCTGGGCTGGCACGGCAACCCGCTCGGCGCGCGGATCGTCGCCTCGGTGCTCTTCGTCGCGGTCCTGGGCGTGCTGCTGTGGCGCACCTGGCACGAGCGCTCCGCCTGGCTCGACGCCGCCGGATGGGCGACGGCGGCGCTGCTGGCGTGCACCTCGTGGCTGCTGGCCTGGTACATCGTGTGGCTGGTCCCCCTGGCGGCGCTCGCCCGCGCGCGGGCGCTGCCCGCCGTGGCGGCCGGGTTCAGCGTGTTCGTCGTGCTGACGCGGGTGGTGCCGTTCCTGTGAGCCGCGCCGTGCTCGCTCTCGTTCTGGCTGCGGCGCTGGCCGTCGCCGGCTGCGGCCAGCGCTACGACGTCCGCACGGGCGAGCTGACGCTCGAGCGCGCCATGTCGCGGGCCTTCAAGCGCAACTTCGCGGCGGCCTACCGGATGCGAACCGGTCGCGCGCACGGGAAAGTCGTGCGCCACGCCGACGTGCGCTGCCGCGAGCGCGGCCCCCAGCCGTCGGAGGATTCGGAGCCCTGGCGCTGGGCCTGCCGCGTGCGCTGGTACGTGCACGGCAGTGCGCGCGCGGGGATCGCGACGTACGGCCTGCGCGTGGACGAGCGCGGCTGCTTCGAGGCGCGCAGCGGCGCCTTCCCCGACCGCATCCCCGAGCGCGTCCTGGGCCGCGCCGGTCCCGATCCGCTCGTGTACATCCGCTCGTGTCCATAATCCGCCGGTGACCGACGAGGAGACCGAGCGCTTCGCCGAGCTGATCGTCGGCTTCGGGGCCAACGTCCAGCCCGGGCAGATCGTGGCGATCGGGACCGAGCCGGGGAAGGAGCGCCTGACCCGCGCGCTGGCCGCGGCGGCCTACCGCGCCGGGGCCAAGTTCGTGGACGTGTCTTCGTTCGACGTGCACGTCAAGCGCGCGCGCGTCCAGTACGCCGACGAGGACTCGCTGGACTTCGTGCCGCCGTGGTACGGCGAGCGGATCCTGGCGCTGGGCGAGCTGCGTGCGGCGCGCATCGGGCTCTCCGGGCCGGTGGCGCCGGGACTGCTGGACGACCTCGACCCGGGGCGCGTGGGCCGCGACCACCTGCCGTTCGTTCCGGAGACCGGACAGGTGGTCAACGAGCGCACGACGAACTGGACGATCGCGCCGTGCCCCACGCAGTCGTGGGCGGAGCTCGTGCGACCGGGGCTGGAGCCGCGGGAGGCCATGGAGCGCCTGTGGGGCGACCTGCGCCACGTGTGCCGGCTGGACGAGGACGACCCCGTGGCGGCCTGGCGCGAGCGCATCGACGTCCTGGTCGAGGCGGCGCGCCGCCTCAGCGAGCGGCGCTTCGACGCGGTGCGCTTCGAGGGGCCCGGCACCGACCTGACGGTCGGCCTTCTGCCCAGCTCACGCTGGCTGGCCGCGTCGTTCACCACGGTCGAGGGCATCGAGCACTTCCCCAACATCCCGTCCGAGGAGACGTTCACCACGCCGGATCCCACGCGCGTGGACGGCGTCGTGCGCGCGACCAAGCCGCTCGCGCTGCCCGGAACGATCATCCGCGGTCTGGAGGTGGAGTTCCGCGCGGGTCGCGCGGTGCGCATCGAGGCGGAGACCGGCGCCGACGCGCTGCGTGCCATGTGCGAGCGCGACGAGGGCGCGGCGCGGCTGGGCGAGGTCGCGCTGGTGGACCGCGACGGCCGGATCGGCCCCCTCGACACCGTCTTCTACGACACGCTGCTCGACGAGAATGCGGCCAGCCACATCGCGCTGGGCCGGGCCTACGAAATGGCGGTGGACGACGACGCCGACAAGTCCCGCGCCAACCTCAGCGCGATCCACGTCGACTTCATGATCGGCGGCCCGCAGGTCCAGGTCACCGGCCTGACCGCCGCCGGCGACCCCGTCCCCGTCCTCCGCGACGGGACCTGGGCGCTCTAGTCTTGGAGCCGATCCAGGAGAGGTGCCGGAGTGGTTGAACGGGCGCGACTGGAAATCGCGTAGCGGGCGTCAAGCTCGCTCGAGGGTTCGAATCCCTCCCTCTCCGCTAAAGCTTGCTTGCTTCGCGCTTCTGCTTCTCCTCACGGAGGAGTGCAACTAACTCGCTGACCACACGCTCGCTTGTCGTCCGAAGCGAGAGCCCGGGCGATCCGTCGCTCGCGCTCGCAAAATCGCGCGAACGAGGGGCGCCGAGTCGCACGTTCGGTCATTCCTACGATGGGCGATGCCCACCCATTCGCGTGGGAACTCGGGGCCGTTAGGCTTGGCCATCAGGAGCCGCCCGACGAAGGAGCAACATGAAGCCCGAGAAGTCCGAGCAGTGTCGCGTCCACCCGGACGACGAGATTCGCATCGGTCGATCGTCTTGGTACGACGGGGATGTGTCGGTCAAGTACACCTGGTTTGACAAGAGGGGTCAGCCGTCACGCGGTGGTGAGGTCCCCGTCGCAGCGTTGCCGCAAATGCTCGAGTTCGCCATCCGAGAGCGCTATCTGACCATCGGCGCTGAGTAAGGCCAGGCCGCGGTCTGACGGCACCTCGCGAAGCAGGGCCTGGTGCGCCGGCACCCAAGGAGAAGACCCGCCACCCAGATGAGGCGGCGAGTCCCAGCCCGGCTGGGCATCACGCGCTTGCTTCGCCGCTAGCCTCCTCCGCCTTGTTAGCGAGGTGCCGGCGGTTTGCGCGGGCACGGTCCACGGGCAGCTCCTTGATCTCGGCAGCTTCCTGTCCGCGATCCGCTCGGTTCGCCGCGTCCCCGAGGACATCCAGCACGTCGTGGCGGAACTTGCCGTTCGCCGCGAACGCCTTGACGACGGATTCGAGATGGCTACCGTGCGTGTTGTGGCTCTCCACCGCTCGGATCAGGGCATCGAGGACCGCCAGGGAGGTATCGAACATTCGCCCGACGGCAATCGGATCGTGAAGTCCCGCGATCTTGCCAGTCGTATCCGCCAGGCGATGGACAAACCCAACCGCCTCGGCGATCTCGAACACCCCATCGGCAGGCACGATCGAGACTCGAACTTGCTGGGCGTACTCCCACAGGTCCGGCGCCACACCCCGCGCTAGCGCGTGGTCCTCCCAAGAGGGCAGCACAAGGAACACCGCGTCAACCTGGCAGTCCTTCGCATCCTGGTAGCGCCGGTCGGCGAGGCTCTTGATGTGCGCTCGCAGAGAGCTCCGAAGGTCGTCGCGCGCCTTCTTGCGCAGCACGTCGTTGTCGCTGACGAGTTCCTCTGCACGGGCGAATGGATACTTGGCGTCGAGCGCGATCCCGCTTCCCCCGGGAAGCCGCAGGTAGTAGTCGATGACCCCGATCGCCGACTCTCCGCTCGGTTTCTCGATCGCAACTCGGCGCTCGCGATCGAAGTTCACGCCTTCGCGGAGACCAACCCCCTCGAGGATGCCGGCGAGCCACGTCTCCGAGAGCTGGCCGCGACCCTTGGGCCGCGTGTAACGGGACACCAACCTCTGTACCGCCTCAGTGGCCTTGCCCCCTTCCCGCTCGGCTGCCTTGCGGGCCTCTTCCGCTTGGCGGCTCGACTCCTCGGACTTCTTGCGCGCCTCCTGGACGTCCGATCGGAGTTCCTGGAGCCCTTCGACGACCTTCTCGGCTCCAAGACGCGCGGACCGCTCTCGCTCGACCTCGCCGCGTGCGGTGTCGAGCGACTCCTTGAGAGACTCCGCGCGCGTCGTCTGCTCGGCGAGGACGACCTGCAAGTTCGAGACTCGCCTGAGGGCCAGCGCCACGGCCACAACCAGCACGGCCGCAATCAGGATTACGGCAATCATTCGCTACTCCTTCTGTCTTGCGCCAGGCCGTAGGTCCCACAAGTTGGCACCAGGGTGTAGGCGCGTTACAGACAGCACAAGTACCGACCGTCTCGGACGTAACCCAACAGCCGGCCGCCGGCGGGGTCCACGGTCAGGTTCTGGTTTCGCGCGTGAAAGCGCGAGAGCGCAAAGGGCGTTGCCACGCACGCCCGAGAAAGAACGGTGAGATGCTGGTCGAATCCTTCAATCGCTCCACTGTGTGGACGGTCGTATCCGTCCCGGCCATGACGCCAAGTTGGTCGGTGTCATATCGGCGCTTAGTACGCGACGGTCAACTGGGCGAGTATGTTCCGCGCGTATGCCAGATCATGATTGTCTCGTCGTGCGGGGGGTCGGCTACCGCCTCACACCCCGACACGTCGGCAACCTCGACGTATATGACGTCGTAGGCGGAGAGCGTAGGAGTGGGCCAGTTGGTCGCGTAGTCGCTTGATCCTCGACCTCATCTCAGGTTTCAAATACCGTTGCGACTAGCCCGCTGGACCCGCATTCAGTCGTCGGGGTGCGCGGCGTCGAGGTCCTCGAGATCCGCTAGATCGCGGGTGCGACCCGCCGCCCGCTTCATCGCGCGCAGCTCGTTCAGCGAGCAGACCGCGATCGTCGTGCCGAGGACGTCGACTTCCGCCGCGTTGTCGCGAAGCTGGTGGTAGGGAGGGACGCCGGGCAAACCCTGCACGACGTCGAGGAAGCCGAGTCTCGTCTCGATGTACACCCGCTCGCCAGCCGCCAGCAGGGCAGAGATAGAGCGGATCGAGCCCGCGAAGCCCTCCCCGGTCTGTACGCGGCCACCCGCCTCCACTGCCACCGCCGCGAGCCGGCCAAGGTTCTCGGGGTCGGGATCCGGAACGATGTCGACGTCCTTGGTGCCGCGTACGACGCCCCACGCGTTGAGGGCCAGTCCGCCCACCAGCACGAACCGAATGTCTGCGGCTACCAGCCGGCGGAGGAGCTCGTCGAACGCCGCGTCGGTCACCGCTTGCGCGCGGTACCGGTGAAGCGGAGAAGCGCATGACTGAGCGCGATGCCCTCGGTGAGATTCTTGGCCATCGTCCGCTTCGCGTCATGGCGAAGACGCTGCACCCTGACCGGATCGAGCTTGGCCTTCCCGTGGCTGTTCTGCTTGGTCACTCGGCCGGGATGGTATGCGCTGCGTCGGCTCGTCGTTCCGGCCTGCCCGTTTCCGCGATGGACTACCGCGTTTCAAGTAGCATCGGCCACGAGCTGGCGATGAGCCCTCGCGCTGCCGACTACCGCGAGACACCTCGCGCGGACGATCACCTGACGCGCCACGTTCGTGCGTGGCATGCCGAGGGCGAGCCGGAGACGCACGACGGCCAGCGGATCGACGTGCACCGGCGCGTCGGGGGAGCGCCGCTGCTGCTTCTGCTGCACGGCTTTCCCACGTCGAGCTTCGACTGGCACTACGTGCTGGTGCAGGATCGCCAGCACGCCGCGGTGAGCTTCGACTATCCCGGCCTGGGCTGCTCGGAGAAGCCCGCCGACGGGGACTACTCGGTCGCGCGGGTGGCCGAGCTGGCCGTGCGGCTGGTGCAGGAGCACGGGGAGGGCCGGTCGGTGGCGATCGTCGCGCACGACCTCGGCGTGTCGGTGGCGGCCGAGCTGATGGCCCGCGACCTGGAGGGGCAGGTGGGGCTCGAGCTCGTCGGGGCGCTGCTGCTCAACGGCGGCGTCGTGCCCGGCGAGGCGGCGCGGGAGTTCGGGGAGAAGCTGCTGGCCGGCGGCCTGCGCGGCCGCCTGGGCGGCGAGCGCCGCTTCCGCCACCAGCTCGAGAAGGCGTTCTCACCCGACCATCCGCTCAGCGACGAGCTCGCCGAGGACCAGTGGGCGCTGGTCGCCTTCAACGACGGCCACAAGGCCGCCAAGCAGGTGCTCCGGTACGTCGAGGGCCGCGGCGCCCTGGCCGAGCGCTGGCGCGGCGCCGTCCGCGAGTGGGGCAAGCCGATCCACGCCGTCTGGGGCATGCGCGACCCGATCGCCGGCCCCGCGGAGCTGGACGCGCTGCGAGGCCTGCGTCCGGACGCCAAGGTCACCGAGCTCCCGGACGCCGGCCACTACCCCCACATCGAGACCCCGGACCGCGTGAACCGCGCGATCCAGGAGCTCACTGGGGTCTGACCGAAACCTCGTCTCCGGCCGCGACCCGGCCGGGCACCGAGACGTTGACCATCGCGCCCACGCAGGCGAAGTTGCCGTGCTCGCCGAGCTCCTGGCGGTTGCGCTCGGCCAGCGTGCGCAGGATCAGCGGGTCGCGGGGCAGCTCGCCCTGGGGCAGCGTGGTCATGACGCACCGCGGCATCGGCGCCAGCACCACCGCCTCCGTCTCGTCTCCGAGCCCCAGCGAGTGGCCGACCCAGGCGTTCTCCGCGAACCCCTCGGCCGGCGGCTCGTCGAGCGTCACGAGCACGTTGGGGCGGAAGCGCCGCATGTCCCACCGTCCGTCGGGATGCATGCCGGCCAGGGCCTCCAGCGTCTCGGTGGCGAGCACGTGCAGCGTGGAGGTGTCGAAGAAGGTGCCGGGCGGCGCCACCACGCCGACGCGACTCTCGGTCAGGCGATCGGGCTCGGGCACGTCCAGCCCCTCGGCGTCGGCCGCGCGCAGCTCGTACGTCGCGTCTTCGGGCATGCGGCTCTCCAGCGTGACCGGGCGTCCCAGCGCGTCGGACAGCAGGCGGTCGCGGTCGGGGTCGTCGCTGTGGACCTCGCGCCCGTCCGGCAACGCGATCCGCACGGGCGCCGCCGGACCGTCGCCCTGCGGCTCCTCGGCGTAAGCCGCGGCGCACTCGAGCATCGTCAGCCACAGCTTGGGCCGCTTGGCGCTCACGACGTGCCCCGTCTCGGCGTCGACGACCGCCCAGCCGCGGTCGCCCGAGAGGCCGCGCTCGCCCGCCACCGTGGCATCCACCCGCTCGCCCTGCATCGACTTGACGGGGTAGCGCCACAGCTCGGCGACGGACCCAACGCGGTCGGCCATGCCGCGAATCTAGCGGGATCCCATGCGATTCGGGAGGTTTTGCGGGTAGACCCGCAGACGCGATGGCTCACGAGATGGACTACGGCGACGTCGGCGGGCAGCCGGGCGAGAGCGAGAAGGAGCGCATCGACCGCGAGCTGATGGAGCTGCTGACCGAGCTGCGCGTCGCGATTCCCGGCGTGCAGGTGCTGTTCGCCTTCCTGCTCGTGGTGCCGTTCCAGCAGCGCTTCGTGACCGTCACGCAGTTCCAGAAGACCGTCTACTTCGTCGGCCTGCTGTGCGCCGCGGCGGCCACGACGCTGCTGATCGCGCCTTCGGCCAACCACCGGATCCTGTTCCGCGCCCGCGAGAAGCCCCGGCTGCTCAAGCTGGCCAACCGGCTCTCGATCGCGGGGCTCGGGTTCCTGGCCGCCGCGGTCGTGTCGGTCGTCCTGCTCGTGGCGGACTACCTCTACGGCGTCGAGACGACCGTCGTGGTGGCCGGCCTCACGGCGGCCGCGCTCGTTCTCTTCTGGTATCTGATTCCACTGCGCCGGCGAATGCGCGGGGGCGTCGCCCCGCACGACCAGCTCTAGACGACCGGAGGGCCGCCGGAATCGACCGTCGTGGCGAGCACGATGTGCTGTCGCGACACGGTGACGAAGTCGTGCTCGACCGCCTCGCCGACGCGGCCCTCGTTGTCCAGCGCCTGCATGGTCACCTCGGTCAGCGAGATGAAATCGCGGTCCGAGGAGTTCAGGAAGTCCGAGAGCCGGCTGCGGTAGCCGTCGCGGGGGAGGACGAGCGTGCCGACGATGCGGTAGCGCGGCGTCTCCACCAGGATGCGCAGCGGCCGGCTGTTCATCGCGGCGAGTGTGTCGGGTGCGGCCATCCCCTGACCCTTCGGCGCGTCCGCCGCGGAACTTGAGCGATTCGGACGGTCCATCGGCTCATGCATACTGACCCCCGCGTGGACCGGATGCTGGGGACCCTGCTCGCGGTCGCGGCGATGGCGCTCGCACTGGGCGCTCCGGCCGCGGCGGCCGAGCTGCCGCTGGGCCCGCGCTCGCTGGACGAGCGCCGCACCACGACGACGCTCGGCCCCGGGATCGCGTGGACCCGCATCGTGCGCGGCGGCGGGCCGTGGCGGGTGCACGTGGTCCGGGTCGACCGCGCCCACACGGCGGGCCGGCTGACCGCGCTGCTGTCCGGCGGGCGCATCCACGGCGTGCAGCGCACGAGCGTCATGGCCCGCCGGCACCGCGCAACCGTGGCCGTCAACGGCGGCTTCTTCAACGTCACCGGCGAGCCGGTGGGCGCGCTGGCGATCGGCGGGCGGCTGCTGAGCGAGCCGGTGGGCGCGCGCAGCGCGCTGCTCGTCCCGCGCGCCCGCGAGGAGGCGGCGCGCGTGGCCGCGCTGCGCTGGGCCGGCGAGGTGGAGGCCGGCGGGCGCCGGCGGCTGCTGGACGGCGTCGACCGCACGCGCGGGCGCATTCCCGCGTGCGGCGGCGTGGGCGGCGACCTGCCGACCCAGCGGCCCAACCCCTTCCTCACGTGCCGGGACCCCAGCGAGCTGGTGCTGCTCTCGCCCAGCTTCGGCCGGCGGACGGGAACGGGCCGCGGCGGTTATGAGGCCGTGGTGCGGGCCGGCCGCGTGACCGCCGTGCGCCGCGGCGGCAACACGCCGATCCCCGCGGACGGGGTGGTGCTGTCCGGCAGCGGGGAGGCCGCGGCGTTCCTGCGCGACACCGCGCGCCGCGGGACGCGCCCCCGGATCCGCCTCACGCTGCGCGCGGGGCCGCAGGCCATCGATCCCGCGGACTTCGAGGCGATCGCCAGCGCCGGTCCCCGGCTGCTGGCCGCGGGGCGCGTGACCGTCGCGGGGACGGCCGAGGGCTTCGACCGCGCCCACGTCGCCACGCGCGGTCCGCGCACGCTGGCCGGCGTGGACGCGCGCGGCCGCGTGCTGCTCGTCACGGTGGACGGGCGCCAGCCCGGCTGGAGCGCCGGCGTCACGCTCGACGAAGCCGCGGCCGTGATGCGAGCGCTCGGCGCGCGCGACGCGACGAGCCTGGACGGCGGCGGCTCCACGACGCTCGTCATCCGGGGCCGCGTGGTCAACCGCCCCTCGGACGGCGCGGAGCGGCCCGTGAGCAACGCCGTCGCCGTCCTCCCCTGACCCGGACACAGAACGAGCGGGCGGTGAGCCCGCTCGAAGCTGTGGTCGCGCTCCCCCTGACTGCTTTGGAGCCCCAGGACTTACGTGTCGTGCCTGGCGGCTGGACACTCCCGGCCCTTGCGGACCGAGTAGGGAGCGGCCACCGCGAAGCCTAGCGACCGTCAGGCGAAGGAGCGGCCCCTGGCGGCCCGGCGCGCCACCAGCGACGAGAGCAGCAGCGCCACGCCGACCGTCAGCGGGACGGCGCCCAGCGACGCGAGCACCCACCCAAAGAACTCGGCCACGCCGTTGGCCAGGAAGATCAGCGCCGCCCCGACGACGCCCATCACGATCCCCGCGAGCGCGAAACGGCCGCCCGCGTCGCGGAAGCGCCCGCCCTTGCGCTCCAGCTCGCGCGGGCTCTGGCGGGGCTCGGAAAGCTCGGTTCTCGGCATGTCGAATCCCTACCCGTCCCTCCCGGCGCCCACACGCGCGCCCGCGCTAGCGTGCAGGTATGGAGTCCGAGGCCGTCGGCATCCCGGCCGGCCAGGCGACGCTCCCCGGCGACCTGCGCGTCCCCGGCGACGCGGCGGGCGTCGTGCTGTTCGCCCACGGGTCGGGGTCGGGCCGCCGCAGCCCGCGCAACATGGAGGTCGCCGGCGCGCTGAACCGCCGGGGACTGGCGACGCTGCTCTTCGACCTGCTCACCGAGGAGGAGTCCGGCAACCGCGCCAACGTGTTCGACGTGGAGCTGCTGTGCGCGCGGCTGCTGGCCGCGATTCGCTGGACCCGTCAGCGGCCCGACCTGGCGCCGCTCGCGGTGGGCTGCTTCGGGGCGAGCACCGGAGCCGCGGCCGCGCTGTGCGCGGCGGCGCAGGCGCCGGGCGACGTCGCCGCCGTGGTGTCGCGCGGGGGCCGGCCCGACCTGGCCGGCGACCGGCTGCCCGGCGTGCGCGCGCCGACGCTGCTGATCGTGGGCGGCCGCGACGTCCAGGTCCTCGAGCTCAACCAGGACGCCGCGACCCAGCTCGCGGCCCCCAGCGAGCTGGTCGTCGTGCCGGGCGCCACGCACCTGTTCGAGGAGCCGGGCGCGCTCGACGAGGTCGCGCGCGCCGCGGGCGACTGGTTCGCCGAGCACCTGGCCGCGCGCGGCTGACGTCAGAGCGCCAGGACGACGAGCGCGACCGCCGCGCCCGCCGCCGCGGCGCCGAGCGACGTGGCGGCCAGCAGCGCGACCCCGGCGCGCCGGCTCCAGCGCCCCAGCCACGAGCGGGCCACCACCATCCCGGCCTCCAGGCGGGCGCCCAGCGGCGCGTCGGCCTGGCGCAGCGCGGCGGCGCGCACGCGCCGCTCCCAGGTCAGGACCATGCGCGCCGCCTCGCGGCGCGCCGCCCGCCGGTACCACGGCAACCGCGCGCGGCGCCGGCGCCAGTAGTCGAGGCTCTCCACGTACTCCTCGAGCAGCGCCGGGTGCATGGAGAAAAATCTACCGCGCCGACTCGCGCACGCGAAGCCCTTCCGCCGCCGCGCGCACCGCCGGCGCCACCTCGGTCCCCAGCAGCTCCATGGCGCGCAGGACCTGCTCGTGCGGCATCGGCCCGACGCTGATCTGCCCGAGGAAGCGCTGGTGCCGGAACACCTCGCGCTGGAAGAGGATCTTCTCGGTCACCTCCGCCGGGCTGCCCACCATGAGCGCCCCTCGCGGCCCGCACAGCGCGTCGAACGCGTCGCGCGTCATCGGGGACCAGCCGCGCTCGGCCCCGATGCGGTTCATCATCGTCGCGTAGGCGGGAAAGAACTCGTCGCGGGCGCGCTGGGTCGTCCGCGCCACGTAGGCGTGGGAGTTCACGCTCACCGGCAGCCGCGCCGGGTCGTGCCCCGCCCGGCGCGCGGACTCCCGGTACAGCTCGACCAGCGGGGCGAAGCGCTCGGGCGCCCCGCCGATGATCGCCACGGCCAGCGGCAGCCCGAGGGTTCCGGCGCGCACCGCGGACGGCGGATTGCCGCCGACCGCGATCCACACCGGCAGCGGGTCCTGCACCGGCCGCGGATAGACGCCCGGCACGCGGTCCGCGCGCACGGCCAGCAGGCGCTCCAGCTTCTCCGCGAACAGCCGGTCGTAGTCGTCGAGGTCGTAGCCGAACAGGGGAAAGGACTCCACGAACGACCCGCGGCCCGCCATGATCTCCGCGCGCCCGCCCGAGAGCAGGTCGATCGTGGCGAAGTCCTGGAAGACGCGGATCGGGTCGTCCGAGCTCACGACGCTGACGGCGCTGGTCAGGCGCAGCCGCTCGGTGCGCGCCGCGGCGGCGCCGAGCACGACCGCCGGGGCGGAGACCGCGAAGTCGGGCCGATGGTGCTCGCCCAGGCCGAACACGTCGAGCCCCACGCGCTCGGCGAGCTCGACCTCCTCCATCAGATCGCGGATGCGCCGCTGCGCCCCGGCCGCACCCGAGCCGGGAACCACCTCCGCGAACGTGTAGATGCCGACCTCCACGGGCAGATCGTCTCAAGGTCTCTACACGAGGAGGAACGAATGACCGACACGAACGACAGCGAGCGGGTGGCGGGAGGTCCCGTCGGGAAGGTGGCGGGCGCCGTCAAGCGGGCGGCCGGCGCGCTCACCGGCGACGACTCCCTGGGCCGCGAGGGCCGGCTGCAGGAGGCGCGGTCCGACGCCGAGCGCGAGGCGGCCGAGCACCGCGCGCAGGCGGCGCAGGCCGACCAGGAGGCGCAGCTCGAGCGCGAGCGCGCCGTGACCGAAGAGGAGCGTGCGCGCCTGCAGGCCGAGGTGGACGCCGAGGAGGGCCGGGCGGACGCCGAGGTGCGCGAGCGCCAGGGCGAGGCCGAGCGCGCGGATGCCGAGCACGCGGCCGCCGAACTCGAGCGTGAGGCCCGGGTGGCCGAGGCCCGCGCCGAGTCCGTCGACCCGGAAGGGGGCCGCTGATGCTGCGCGCGATGACACGCATGGCCCTGACCGGCTCCGCGAAGCTGATCCGCCTGCCGGCGGACCTTGTTGTCCGGATGGCCGGGGACGGACGCGCCGGCGGAGCGCGCGCCGCCGTGGACCGCGCCGACGGGCGGTTCCGCCGGGCGGCCGGCACCCTGCTGGGCGACGAGGTGCTGCACGATCAGGGCGCCCGCCTGGCGGAGGCGGCGGACCGCCGCGCCGAGGCGGCGCGGCTGCGCACGAGCGCCGAGCGCGTGTCCCAGCGCGGCGACGAGCGCGCCGCGCAGCGCCGCGAGGAGGCGCAGCAGGTCCGCGAGGGGGCCGACCGCTCTGCCGCGCGCCGCAAGCAGGCGGCGGCCAAGCGGGCGCGCCGCGACCGCCTGCAGGCGGCCGAGGCGAAGTCCGCCGCGCTCGCCGAGCGCGAGACCGCGCTGACCGCCAAGGACGAGGCCCGGCGGCTGGAGTCGGCGGCCGGCCGCGCGAAGGCGCAGCGCAAGAACGGCGGCTAACCGGCCGCGCTCATCCTGGCTCGCCGCGTACCTGCACGCGGCGGGTCAGGGTGACGAACCCCAGGCCGCCCACCAGGTTGCCGGCGACGGCCACCGGGAAGTTCTGCAGCAGGTCCAGCCACTCCGCGTGGCCGGTCCCGGCCAGGATGCCGAACGACATCTCGCCGAAGCTCACGACCGCGTGGTTGAGGCTGGGCGCCGCCAGCAGGAAGCCGACCAGCAGCGCGATCGTGACCTTCGCCGACTCGTCCTGCGCGGCATGCGCGAGCCAGGTCAGCAGCGTCATCGACATGCCGGCGAGGATCGCGCTCAGGAAAGCCGCCCCGAGCGAGCGGTCCGCGAAGGTCTGCGCCATGGTCCCCGCCGCGTCCAGGGTCTCGGGCGGGACCAGCCCCGCGCGCGTCAGCACCCACGCCAGCGCGATCAGCGCGAGCAGGTTGCCCACCAGCGTGCCGGCCCACAAACGGACCAGGCTGCCCGGGCCGGCCCGGCGGGCGAACACCGTGCTGACCGGGACGAGGAAGTTCTCGGTGAACAGCTCCGAGCGCCCGATCACGATGAACACGAGCCCGATCCCGAACGTCAGCGAGCCGGCGAGGTGGGCGAGGGGCTCGGGCGCCACCAGCGACACCGCTCCGCTGGTCACGGTCAGCGCGAGGATCCCGAGCATCACGTCGGCGCCCCCGACCGCGCCGGTCGCCAGCAGGCCGGACGCGGCCCGGGAGACGCGGCGCTCGCCCTCCTCGACGCCGGCTTCCCAGATCTCGGCGGGATCCCTGCCGCTCATCGCGCTTCCGGCTACCCGCGTGGCGGCACTCCTACCGGGAATACTGCGCGCCATGGAACGCCGCAGGCTCGGCCGGACGGGCTGGGACGTCCCCGTCATCGGCATGGGGACGTGGCGGACGTTCGACGTCGGCCCCGGCGAGGAGCCGCGCGTGCGCGAGGTGGTGGACGCCGCGCTGGACGCGGGCACGCGCTTCTTCGACTCCTCGCCGATGTACGGGCGGGCGGAGGGCGTGCTGGGCCGCGCGCTGCGCGACCGCCGTTCCGACGTGCTCGTGGCAACGAAGATCTGGACGGACTCGCCCGGCGAGGCGCGCCGCCAGCTCCGGACGCAGCTGGACCTCTACGGCGGTCGCGTGGACCTCGAGCAGATCCACAACCTGGTCGCCTGGCGCGAGCACCTGCCGTGGCTGGAGGGCGAGCGCGACGCCGGGCGGATCGGGGCGATCGGCGCCACCCACTACGACGAGTCGGCGTACGGCGAGCTGGAGGAGGCGATGCGCACGGGCCGCATCGACGCCATCCAGATCCCGTGGAACGCCCGCCAGCGCGCGGCCGAGCGGCGGATCCTGCCGCTGGCCGCCGAGCTGGACCTGGGCGTCGTCGCGATGCGGCCGTTCGCCGGGGGAGCCCTGGCCGGCAGCGGCGATGCGGCGGAGCTGCTGCGCGGGACGCTGTCGGATCCGCGCGTTCACGTCGCGATTCCCGCGACCTCGAATCCCGCGCACGCGCGCGCCAACGCCGCCGCCTTTCGATCCACCGCGTTCTGATGTGTTTAGGGCGCGCCAGTCGCGGTAGACAGGGCGTGCGATGCGAGATCGAACCCCACTCCAGAAGGCTGCCGCCGTCGTCGGCCTCACCTTCCTGCTCGTGGGAATCCTGGGGTTCGTCCCCGGGGTGACCACGAACCTCTACGACGGCCTCGAGTTCGCCGGCCACGAGGGCGACGCCGAGCTGCTCGGCGTCTTCCAGGTCAGCGTCCTGCACAACCTCGTCCACCTGCTGTTCGGGCTCGCGGGCCTGAGCCTCGCCAAGACGGCGTCCGGCTCGCGCACGTTCCTGATCGGCGGTGGGGCGATCTACCTGGTCCTGTGGATCTACGGCATGGTCATCGACCGCGACAGCGACGCGAACTTCGTGCCGCTCAACACGGCCGACAACTGGCTGCACTTCGCGCTCGGCGCGGGGATGATCCTGCTGGGCCTCGTGCTCTCGCGCGATCGGGAGCCGACGACCACAACCGCCGCCCCGCGCGCCGGGTGATCTGACGAATGCGGTTCGGCGCCCCCGATGGTCGGGGGCCCCGACCCTCCTCAGGCCACCTCGCGCAGCTCGCCGGTCTTCACGTCGTAGACGAACCCCCGCACGCTGTCCTTGCGGGGGATGAAGGGGCTCTCCTCGATCCTGCGGATCGCGGCGCGCACGTCCTCCTCGAGGTCGGCGAAGGCGTGGGCGCTCCAGCCGGGCCGCTGGCCGGTCGCCTCCTCCAGCCGGTCGGCGAACTCCTCGTCGGTGAACGTCAGCATCCCGCACTCGGTGTGGTGGATCAGCACGATCTCCTCGGTCCCGAGCAGGTGCTGGGAGATGGCCAGCGAGCGGATCTCCTCGTCGGTGACCACGCCGCCGGCGTTGCGGATCACGTGGGCGTCGCCCTCGGACAGTCCGAGCAGGGCGTAGGGGTTCAGGCGCGCGTCCATGCACGTCACGATCGCGACCTTCCTGGCCGGGGGAGCGGGGAGGCCGGCCTTGTCGAAGGCCTCGGCGTAGGCCCTCGCGCTGGCCAGCAACTGGTCGGTGACCGTCATGCCGGGAGCGTATCCACGCATGACGGTGGCCGGATCGCGGTAAGTCCCTTCGCATGACGGCCATCTTCGCCGCCGGCGGGGCCGACGATCCCGCGGGCGGCGCCGCCATCGCCGAGGTGATCGGCGCCACCGCGGGCGCCACCGCGATGACCGCCGCGCTGGTCGGGCTGGGCATCGCCCACCGGACCGGGCGCACGCAGCTGCTGGCCCGCCTGTCCGCGTTCTCCGAGCGCATCTCGGGCCTGCCCGGCTGGGCGGCGCTTCCCGTCGGCCTGGCCACCGGGTCGCTGCTGGTCGCCGTGTTCGGGATGTACTGGGACATCTCGCTGCACATCGACGACGGGCGCGACGCCGGTCCGCTGGCCAATCCCGCGCACTACTTCATCCTCTTCGGGCTGTTCGGCATCTTCGCGGCCGGCTTTCTGGCCATGGTGCTCCCGTCCGAGCGCACCGGGCCCACGGCCGTGCGCATCCAGGAGAACTGGTACGCGCCGCTCGGCGGCGTGCTCGTCCTGGCGTGCGGTGCCTTCAGCCTGCTCGGGTTCCCGCTCGACGACATGTGGCACCGGCTGTTCGGCCAGGACGTGACGCTGTGGGGGCCGACGCACCTCATGCTGATCGGCGGCGCCTCGATGACGCTCGTCGGCCTGTCCGTGCTGCTGATCGAGGGCAGGCGCGCGAACGCGGCGGCCGGCCATCCGGACCGCGAGAAGGGGTGGGCGCGCCTGGCGCAGAAGGCGGCGCTACCGGGGGGCCTGCTGATCGGGCTCTCGACCTTCCAGGCGGAGTTCGACTTCAGCGTCCCGCAGTTCCGCTTCGTCTTCCAGCCGATGCTGATCATGCTCGCCGCCGGCGTGGGGCTCGTGGCGACGCGGATGTACCTGGGGCGCGGGTCGGCGCTGCTGGCGGTCGCGTTCTTCCTCGTGGTGCGGGGCCTGCTCTCGCTGCTCGTCGGCCCGGTCCTGGGACAGACGACGCCCGCGGTGCCGCTGTACGTGGTCGAGGCGCTGGTCGTGGAGGCGGTCGCGCTGCGCTTCGTGCGGCGCCCGCTGGCCTTCGGGGTGGTGTCCGGCCTGGGCATCGGGACGGTGGGCCTCGCGGCGGAGTGGGGGTGGAGCCACCTGGTCATGCACCAGCCCTGGCCCGCGGCGCTGTTCCCGGAGGGGGCGCTGCTGGGACTGGCGATGGCGCTGGCCGGCGCGATCCTCGGCGCGTGGGTGGGCTCGCGGCTGGCGGCGCCGGAGGTCGAGCGCCCGCCGATCCTGCGTCCCCTCGCCGTGGTCGCGGCGGGCGCCCTCGCGGCCATGGTCGTCTATGCCCTGCGCGACGCCCCGACCGGGGCGCCGGTGCGCGCGCAGGTGGAGGTGCGGGAGGTCCGTGAGGGCGAGCAGCGGGAGGCCGACCTGCTCGTGACGCTGCGTCCGCGCGACGCGGCGCGCGACGCGGAGTGGCTGACGGTCACCGCGTGGCAGGGCGGCGGCAGCATGGTGGAGCCGCTGGAGGAGGTCGGGGCGGGCCGCTACCGCACGACCGCGCCGGTGCCGCTGTACGGCAGCTGGAAGTCGCTGATCCGTCTGCACACCGGCAGCGAGCTGAGCATCGTCCCGGTCTACCTGCCCGCGGACGAGGCGATCCCCGCGAGGGAGGTCCCCGCGCCCCCGCGCTTCGAGCGCCGGTTCGTCGCCGAGCCCGAGATCCTGCTGCGCGAGCAGACCGGCGGCGGCGGAGCGGTCTGGGCGCTGGCGTACGCGGTCGTGGCCGCGATCGCTCTCGGATTGCTCGTCCTGCTCGCGTGGGGCCTGCACCGGGTCGCCGCGCACGCCGGGGCGGCGCCGCCGGCCCGCGAGCGCCGCGCCGCCCCGCGCGTCACCGGCCGTCCGACCCCCGCGCCGTCATGACGGTGATCGCGGACCACGCGCTGCTGCAGGCGCTGCCGTTCGTGGTGCCGATGGTCGTGGTCCTCATCGGCATCGCCGTGCTCGTGTTGCGCGATCGTGCTACTAATAAGTAGCGCTACTCTTACGCATCGATGGCGGCCCCCGATCCAAAACGACCCGCGCGGCAGCGTACGGCCGGCCCGCACAGGCGGGAGGGGGCTCTGTGTCCGCAGCGAGTCCAGCGCATCGACGCGCTCTTGAGCACCTGGTTCGACCGCGAGCCGACGATGCGCCTGGCGCCGTTCGCGACCGCCCGCGTACGCGACGACGAGTCGCGGGCATGGGCCCGGCCCGGCAGCCGGAAGGCTCCGCTCGCGCGCGTGCCGCGCGCCACCGGCCGCGCGTGCCGGCGCCGGCGCACGCGCAAGCGCTGACGTCGGCGCGAGGACCTGACGTAGCTCAGAACCGCGCGTCGGCCGCCGCGCGTAGCCTTGTGCCGATGAACGCGCTCCTGGCCCTGCTTGGAGACTTCGTCTTCGAGCCTGCCGTCAGGCGGAGGCGCGAAGACGGAGACGTCGCCGGCTTGGTGCAGCTTCTTCGCAGAGAGGCTGCCCGTCCGCATGCCGCGCGCGCGCTCGGTGACATGAGGGCGACGGAAGCCGTGGAGCCGATGCTCGCCCTCCTCCGTCGCACCGATCGAGGCGAACGCGCGCAGGTCGCGCTGGCACTGGGCAGGATCGTCGAAGACCCCGATTTCGACGTCCAGTCAGACGCCGCGCATGCGCTCTTCGTCCTCGGCGATCCGTCCGGCCTGGCTCCGCCTCTGGCGGCGCACGAGCGCGAGGTCCTTCAGCGCGTCATGGCCGTCGTGCGCCCGCTGGTCGATCGTGGACTGGCGTCGGTCGAGACGGTGCGTCACCCCGACGATGGGTTCGGATCGACGCCTCCCTGTATCGGGGTGAGACCTACCTCGCCGACCGCCTGCCCGATCACCGTGCAGATCGACCATGAGCGCCAGGTGACGCTCTTCATGGGCGAGCCGACGTGGTGCGAAGGCTGGGAAGACGATCGAGACGCGTACCTGGATTGGATCGAGGATGCCGTCCGGGCCGTGGTGGAAGGGCGCTACGAGGAATGGGTCAAGCCCGGGACGAGGCAGGCAAAGGGGGTCTTCCACCTCCCCGACGGTCCGCGCTCGTTCACGGACAATCTCCTGCGCAACCTGACCAAGGGTGTCGAGCACCGCGTGTACACGTCCTACTCCGGCGAGCTGGTCGAAGCATGAGCTCGCGACTGCGCTGGTGTCTGGGTGGCCTGCTGGCGGGACTCGTCTCGGCGGCGTGGGCGCCTTCTGCGCCTGCGGCGCACTTTCCCGGACCGCCCGGGCCGCTCGCGAAGTGTCCGGACGCGCTCGTCGGGAGGATCGAGGTGCGGCGCCTCGAGGTGACCGGCGTCGAGTGCCGCGTGGCGACACGGGTCTTCACGCAGGCCGTGCGAGACGTCCCGGCGGACCCGTGGACGTGCGACGGCCACAGCGGGCGGTGGATCGACTGGCGCTACTACCTCAACCTCGCGTGCTGGCAGGACGGCGGCCCGTACGCCCTGGGCGTGCTCTACGAATGGCCGGCGAACCTGCTGCCTCTCGGTCGCCGGCTGACGATCGTCGCCAACCGCTCGGGCTTGGTGTCGCTCGGCGGCTTCCGGCCCCGGCGCGACGCGCGGCGTGCGCGGGTGGACGCAGCCTTCGGCTTCCCGGCGCGCGAGCGCGAAGGGGGGACGTGCAAGCTGCGCTGGCCGGACCTCGGCCTGCGCGTGGACATGGCGAACTTCGGGCTCGGCGATCGATGCAACGACGGCTTCGCCCAGCGCGCGGTGATCGCCGGCCCCGCGGGTCGCCGCCGCTGGCGCACGGAGCGGGGCCTGCGGGTCGGGGACAGCCTCGCCCGCCTGCGCCGGCTCTACCCGGCGGCATCGCGGCACGGGCGGTCGTGGTGGGTCGTGCCGGGGCGCTTCATCGGATACCGCATCGGGATCGTCTCGGCGATCGTGAGCGGCGGCCGCGTCACCGCCCTGAAGGTGTGGATCGGCGGGGCCGGAGACTGAGCGCGATCGGGTCGCCGCTCAGCCGGGGTGCCGGCCGGTGTTGCGGGGATCGTGGCGGAACGAGGGCCACTCGCCGCCGTCGCGCGGCGCCGGAGCGGGCGTGTCCCAGACGAACAGCCAGCCGTCGCGCGTGACCGCCACGACCTCGGTGCGTCCGTCGCCGTCCACGTCGCCCGCCGCCGCGGCCGCGAGCAGCCAGCCCGCGGTGTCCTTGGGCCAGCCCGCCGGCTCGGTCCCGTCCTCGCGGAAGGCGTGCAGGAGGTTCCCGCTGCCGCCGGCCAGCACCTCGGCGCGCCGGTCGCCGTCCACGTCGGCCACCACGGGGGCGCTGGCGATCTGCCAGCCCTCGATCGGGCGCGGGAAGGCGCGCAGCCAGTCGCCGGTGCGCGCGTCCCAGCCGCCCACCAGGTGCTCGAACTCCAGCGGGCTGGCCGGCGACTGCTGCGCCGCGCCCAGCCGCGCGTCCACCGCGCCGGACAGGAAGCGCAGCGGGCCGCCGGGGGACAGGCGCGCGAACGCGCCGTTGGCGCCGAGCGCGAGGATCGCCGGCGCCCGCGCGGGCGAGTCTTCGCCGCCTCCCGCGCTGGCGAACTGGCCGCCACCGGCGCCGCGGCCGCGCACGCGCGTGCCGTCGCCGCGGTAGAGCTCGAACTGCCCGGTGAACGCGGCGACCGCCACCTCGTCGCGCCCGTCGCCGTCCACGTCGGCCAGCGCGGGCGAGGTCGGAACGCCCTCGCCGACCAGGGGGATCGAGTCCGCGGCCGGCGCCTCCGGCTTGACCGGCCAGCCGGGCAGCGGGCGTCCGCGCGCGTCCCAGGCGTACACGCGGCCGGTGGTCGCCGGCGTGGTGCCGTACGCCTCGCCGGTGCCCTCGACCACGTCGGGCGAGCCGTCGCCGTCCAGGTCGCCCACGGCCGGTGACGAGAGGATCTTCGCCGGGTCGTCGCCGTCGCGTGCGAGCACCGGCCAGCCGGGCAGCGGCCGTCCGTCGCCGCGCAGCGCGTACACGCGCTGGTCGGCGGCGCCGAACACGACGTCCAGGCGCCCGTCGCGGTCGAGGTCGGCCAGCGCGGGACTCGCGTAGATCGCCGGCTCCAGGCGTCCCGCCTCCGCCGGCCGGGGCAGCGCGGTCGCGTAGGGGAAGCCGCGCAGCGGCCGGCCGCGCCCGTCCCACGCGTACAGCCGCCCGTCCAGGCCGCCCACGACGACGTCGGGGCGCCCGTCGCCGCTGATGTCGCCGACCGCGGGCGTGGACGCGAAGCCGCTGCGCACCGGCCCGATCCGCCGGGCGACGGGGCGGGAGCCCGGGGCCGGCCACATCGCCCGCGGCCAGCCGCGGACGGGCCGGCCCGTGCGCCCGTCGTACACGCGCACGAGCCCGTCGGAGGTGGCCAGCACGATCTCCGCGCGTCCGTCCCCGGTCACGTCGGCCAGCGTGGGGGAGGCCTCGCCCGAGCTGCCCAGGGGCCGCGGGTAGTCCCGGTGCAGACTGCGCGCGTCCAGGGCGCGGAAGTAGGTGCGGTCCTCGCCGGCGTTCCCGGCGCTGTCCACGGCGCGCAGCCGCAGCGTCCATCCGCCGGGGGCCAGGCGCGAGGCGTCGACGCGCGCCAGCCGGCGCGCCGCCGCCGCGCGCACGCGACCGGCGCGCACCCTCCGCGCCGACGACCGCCCGGCGGCCACCGTCGTCCAGCGCTCGGGCCGCTCGCCGGCCCCCAGCTCGAGCGTCCAGCGCAGGGCGCGGCGCCCGTAGGCGGTTCCCCACACCTCGAAGCGGCCGCGCGCGGGCCGGTAGAGCTCGGGCGCGGTGAGCCGTGCGACGGGCGGAACACGGTCCGCGACCGCCCGCCGCACAGCCTCGTAGGCGTTGACTCGGCCCCAGCCGGACAGCGGGTCCCATCCGGGCGCGAAGCCCTGCGCCGGATCCGCGAGATCGTCGGCGCTCATCCGGACGATCTGGTTGACCTCGGCGGCGTCCAGCCGCAGGCCCGACGCGTGAGCCCGCGCCTGCACGAGCGCCGCGGTGCCCGCGACGTGCGGGGTGGTCGCCGACGTGCCGCTCCAGTTGCGCGTGTAGCCGTTCCACTGCGCGCTGGGAAACTGCGTGGGCGCCACCACGTCCAGGTGCGGCCCGTAGTCCGAGTACGCGGCTCGGACCTCGAAGTCCGTCGCGGTCACCGCCAGCTCCTCGCGCAACGCGGCGGCGTTTGCGGTGTCGGGCGTGACCCCGCCCACCGCGAGCACCTCACCGTAGACCTGCGGCTGGTGATGGTGGAAGTGGAACTCGTTGCCGGCGGCCACGGCGATCACCGCCCCGCGGCGGTGGGCGTAGGCGACCGCGCGGCGCAGCGGGGCGCTGAACGTGTCCACGCCGAGGCTCATGCCGATCGCGCCCGCGCCGCGGTCGGCCGCGTAGACGATCGCCTGGGCGACGCGCGTTCCCTGGTGCAGGGTGTTGTCCGCCGTGCGCAGCGGCAGCACGCGGGCGCCGGGCGCCACCGAGGCGATGCCCTCGCCGTTGTCCGTGGCGGCCGCCAGCAGGGCGGCGACGTGCGTGCCGTGGGGATTCGCCGTGTCTGACGTCGGGTCGCCGTCGCGCGCGTAGAAGTCCCAGCCCCGCCAGTCGTCGACGTAGCCGTTGGCGTCGTCGTCGGCCCCGTTGGCGCGCCGGTCGCGCCCGGCGGCGTCGCTCCCGGTCTCGCCGGGATTCTGCGCCCAGGAGTCGGCGACGTCCGGATGGTCGAACCGGACCCCCAGGTCGATGGTGGCGATCGTCACGCCCGCGCCCGTGCTCAGCGCCCACGCGCGGTCGACCGAGATGCCGCGGTCGCTGGTGAGGTTCCACTGCTCGCCGGTCGCCCCCGGCAGGGGCGAGGCGTCGTAGAGCGGATCGTTCGGCGGGCCCGGCGGGAACGCGGCCGGCGCGGGTTGCGCGAGCAGCAGGACGGCCGCGGACGCCGCGGTGGCGATCCTCACCCCCATCCCGGCAAGTTAGACGTTTGCGTGCCGTTAGCCACCGTATGGGTGGTCAACGGCACGCAAGTGAACGCAGGCCGCGTTCCGGGCTAGCCGACCGCCGCTGCGGCGCGCCTGGCCATCTCCTCGGGCGGCACGTCCTCCACGTGCGTCGCGACGCTCCAGCGATGTCCGAAGGGATCCTCGAACTCGCCCCCGCGGTCGCCGTAGAACTTGTCCTCGACGTTGCGCCGCGCCTTCGCGCCGGCTTCGATGGCACGCTGGAACACGGCGTCGACGTCCTCCACGTACACGTGCATCGTGACCGGGCTCCCACCCACCGACCCTGGGGCCAGCGCGCCCATGTCCGGGGACTCGTCGGCCAGCATGATCACGGAATCGCCGATCGCCAGCTCGGCGTGTGCGACTTTGCCATCGGAGGCGTCCATGCGCATCTGCTCGGTCGTGCCGAGCACCGTGCCGTAGAAGTCGATCGCCTCGGCGGCGCCGTCGACGATGAGGTACGGCATCACCCGGGGATATCCGTCGGGGATCGGCTTGACCATTGCTGCGACCTCCTCGATGTCGTGATCGGGTCTCCGTCACAGGCTACGCCGAGCGACCGCCGGGGGCCTGGGCGGCGCGCGCCGCGGTCTACTTCAGGACCCGGTACTTGAGGTGGGTGACGTCGGGCGCCTCTATGGCCCGAACCTGCTCGAGCCGGATGCCGGCGCCGTCGAGGTTGTCCAGCAGCCGCTCGCCGCCGCCGAGCAGCTGTGGCACGACGTGTAGCTCCATCTCGTCGATCAGGCCGGCGGCCAGGTACTGCTGGGCGGTCCGGGCGCCGCCGGAAATGTGAACGTCCCTGCCGCCCGCCGCCTCGGTCGCCTGCTCCAGCGCCGACTCGATGCCGTCGGTGACGAAGTGGAACGTCGTGCCGCCGTCCATCGCCAGCGGCTCGCGCTCATGGTGGGTGAGCACGAAGACCGGCGTGCGAAACGGCGGCTCGTCGCCCCACCATCCTCTCCACGCGTCGTCTCCCCACGGGCCCGGTCCGCCTCCGAACATGTTGCGCCCCATCAGGTGCGCGCCGACGTTCTCGAACGATTCGCGCAGCACGTCGTCGTTCGCGCCGGTCTCGCCACCCTGCCTTCCGTGGATCTCGGCGAACGCCCTCGTCTTCAGCGCCCACTCGTGGATCCCGTCGGCGCCTTCGCCCAGCGGGTTCTCGACGCTCTGGTTGGGACCGGCGACGTACCCATCCAGGGTGATCGTGATGTCGAACTTGACTTGTGGCATCGGGTCGTCGAGCTGGTATCGGCTCGGTGTCAGAGATAACGGATGTCGAATCCTTCGCGGTAGAAAACGTCGTTGCCCGTTCCGGTCGTGAAGTGATCCACGAAGCCGTCGCGGAGCTCGATCAGGTCGTCGCCTTGGCCGCCGTGGACCCTGTCTTCGCCGGCCTTGGGGTTGATCAGGTCGTTGCCGGCGAGCCCGCTGAAGAAGTCTGGTCCGTCGCTTCCGATCAGGACGTCGTTCCCGGCGCCCCCTATGACGCCCTCGACCGAATTCGAGACGTCGTCGCGTTCGTAGCCGGTGCCGTCGTTGGCGCCGTCCTGAATGGTGACGGCCACCGCGGCCCTCCTGTCCTTGTAGCTCACGATGTCAGAGCCCGGGCCGCCGTAGAGGCGGTCGCCCGGAGGTGGACCGCCCGGCCGCGAGGGCGGCTGCGGGTTGTCGCGATCAGGGCCCTCGTCGAGGGTGTCACTGCCTTCCTTGCCCTCGACCAGGTCGGAACCCCTGTGGCCCCGGATCACGTTGTCACGATCGTCACCGACCAGGTAATCGGCCCTCTGGCTGCCGGTGATGTTCTCGAACCGCAGGACCTGGTCTGACTCCGGTTCGCCGAAGCGCGCCCCGTCGTTTCGCACGCCGTCGAGCGTTACATTGACGCCGCTCAGGTTCTCCCGGCCGTAGTCGATCACGTCGCGGCCCGGCCCGCCGTCGTAGTGGTCGTCGTAGCGACTGGGGTTCAATCTCTCGGGTACGAGGTTGGGTCGGATGTGGTCGCTGCCGCCCTCGCCGAGCACGGTCACGCGCCACCAGGCGCTCGTCCGTGGGCCGGGCTGAATGATGGGTATGCCGCTCGAATAGAAGTCGTTGCCGTCGCCCAGCTTGAGGATCATCTGCACCGGATAGCGCTTGCCGCAGGTGACGGCGTCCTCGCTCTCCTTGCTGCAACCCCGGCCTGCGCGTAGCCGCACGTGCGGTCCCTTGTCGTAGACGAGCACCTTCTCGTCCCCGAAATCTGGATCGAATGCCGTGTACACGGCATTGGTCTCTCCCGGTTCGGCGCTGAAGCAGACGATGCCCGCTCCGCACCGAAAGACGGTCGATGCATCGGCTGCGGCTGGCGCAAGTGTGGCGCCAGCCACGACGAGCAGCGCCGCGAAGACGCGACGGGCTGCAGCTCTGCGTGGGCGAGCCTCGAGCCGCGCGATGGGCCCCCCGCTTCCGTGCACTGCCAAACCTCCCGCTCCTGTCCAGCCCCTGCCAGGCGGCGATCGGATCAGCATGCTCTCCTGCGTGGACCGGCGCTGTCAAGGCCTTGAGACCCTACGAACACGCCGTGTGGGCGACCGGGATGATGGGCGCGGCTGGGTTCGAACCAGCGACCTCTCGCGTGTGAAGCGCGAGGACGACGCGGCAAGATCTGGGCCAATCTGGCTCTACGACGAGGGTTGGGTCGCCGTGGGCAGTTCGGTCGCCGGGACGGGATGCCGGTGGACCCGGGTGGATCCGCTCCGATCCGGGCAATCGTTGCCCACGAGCTTGCGGTCATCCATCCCGACGTGGAGTTCCGATCGCTGATCGCCGACACGGAGCGCCGTACGATAGGGACACGAGGCGCGCGTGAGTCGCGGGAGCTGATAGTCGAGCTGATTTGACTCTACCTACCGCAAGGAGTGTCGCCGTCGGCTGTCGCGATCGCTGGCCGCCGGCTAAGGGTTCCCTCCGCACCAGTTGCGAAGGTTCTGCGCCGTGCCGACGCGCCAAGACAGCCTCGATGCGCTCACGGACTACGAGATCCGCATCCGAGCGGCCATCGACCGCGACGAGCATCACGATCAGCGTCGAGCGATCCTCCAAGAGGCGGCCTCCCACCTACGCCCGTCTCCTCAATCGCCGATGCTTCTATCAAGGTCTTCCGCGCCGTCTCGTTGGCGGACGGACCTGCCCGGGGATCCCACAACGCGTGCCCCGAAAGCTCGCCGGAGTTCCGCCCCGCACGGGCGCGTAGCCCCGACCTAGGACCGGGGCCTATGTGGGGAACGGGGTTTCAGGAGGCGACTGGAGGTCGCTTACGCGCTGGACCGGGCTGCCTGTAGCGTCGAACGTGAGGTCGAATACATCCTCCGTGACGTTCTCAGCGGACAGCTCCGTGTCGGTTTCGTCAATCGGGTTCTTATAGGTCACGTTGAACCTGACTCGAGCGGCGACCTTGCCGTCGTGGCGCTTGACCTTCTCGACCTTGGTCGGCTCAGCTGCGACCGCCTGCTGCTGGCCCCCTACGTCAAATACGTCCCCGATCAGATCGATGAACTCTTGCGGGTGCTGATCGCGCCAGTCTTCGATCGCCTGGAGAATCTCGTCCTCGCCCAGCACGGCGAGGAGCCCAGGGTCCGCATCATCAGCCATGGATGAAGGATACGCACCGCCCGCCTCCGGGGCGGGCGGTCATCGTCAGGGCCGGTACGCCGGACGAACGGAACTACCGCGACTCCATGATGCAACTCCTGCCGTCGCGGTCACACGTAACGTCGGTCACCGTCTCGAGCGCGCCCGGGGGACTGACGAAGCTCGACAGGCACTTGTACGCGGTTTCGGATTGCTTGGCGCACGTCGTCCGGGCATCCACGGACGTACCCTGCTTCACGGCCTCGCCAAGCGCCCGGTTTTGGACCTCGTCGTTGACCTGGCGCTCGATCGCGGCTGTATCCCGCCGGTCCTGCTCAACCCGGTCGAGCGGGGTGCTAGCGGGTGGCGACTCAGTGGGTGAGCCGCAGCCGGCAAGGACAACTGCGACCGCCGTGGACCCAAGCCAGCGGGCCATCATGACCCTTCGGCGACAGCGACTACCCTCCGGAACTTGGCTCGCTCGGTCGCGGTTAGACGACGCGGCTCGCCGTAGCGGTAGACACGCGCACCGATCTGCCTGACCACGCCGCGGCCCGGAAACTCGTCGGTGTAGACCTTTCGGATGCGTCCGTAGTCTGAGCGGGCGTCGTCGGCGCTTCGGTATCCGACGATGCTGACGCCGTCCACCGTGAGGGCCTTGACCGCGGTGCCGCTAACTGCGTCGTCCTCGGGTGTGTAGCCGGCGTCTTCGAGGCGGTGGCGTACTTCGGCGAGCGACGCTTCGCGCTGACCCGGATGCGTGATCGTCGGCGTAGCGGTCGGCCCGGTCGTCGGACTAGCGGTTTCGTCAGCGGAGCCGCCGCAGCCCCCCACAGTAGCGGCGATGAGAACGGCAAAGATCCTCGCGCGCAACCTCTACTCCTTCCTGGACCTGTTCGCGGCATCACGCACAACCAGAGCGTCGACTTTCGGCCCGGCGAGCTTACCGGGTTGGTTCTGGTCACGTTGGCTTTGTGCGCTGACCATGCCCGGTCGTGGCCACGCCTCTCGAGACGCTCGGCGGAACCGTTCGGGTTATGCGACTTGCTAAATCCTGGACCCAGGAGGATCTGGCCGACCGGAGCGGTCTCGCGGTCGTTCAGATCAGCAGGATTGAGCGAGGTGTGCGGGAGATTCGCCTGACCACGCTCCTTAGGCTGCTTGCGGCGCTCGATACAACGCCGAATGAACTCCTGACCGGACTCTACGAGAAGCCGTCTACTCCGTAGTGGACGCCTCGTCCCGCTCGGCAGAGGCCGGCGCGAGGTCGTCAACGGCTTGGCGGCTCGAATAGGGTTTCCCGCGTTCCGGGCGGCCGGGGAGAGGCCCCCGTCACGGGGACGCCAGTGAGTAGCGGCTCAGATCGCGCTCAAGGGCAGGCTCGGCGCGGTCTACCATCGAGCGGGTGGACCCCAAGAGCATTCACCTGCTCTCCCTCGGCGATCTGACCGCGGAAGACCTACAAGGGCTGATCGACCACGGCGAGGACGGGAACGTCGAACGGAAGCGCCAGCTCCCCGAGCCCCCCGCGTTCGGAGCCGCCGTCAACTCGTTCGCTAACACGGTTGGCGGCTGGGTGCTACTTGGTGTCGATGACGACCGAAGCATCCACGGCTTCGAGAAGCCGGCCAATCTTGACCTACAGTCCCACCTAGCCGCCCGACTGCGAAACGAGGCCGATCCGCTGCCGCCGTTCGTCGCCGACATGCGGCCGGTGGGCGATAAGCAGATTTGCGCGGTCCGCGTGTTCCCCTCGACTAGCCTGCCGCACATCGTCCGCGGCACTGGCGCGGTTTACGTGCGAACCTCGAAGGGCAAGGAGCCGATCGATGATCAGCGCGTCTTGATCGAGCTGGCCCGGCGGGGGGAGCGCGCCGAGCAGGAAGCACGCGCCCGGCTGACGGACCTCTCGGTCATCTACTCGGCTCTCGTTCCGCCGGATGCCCCACAGGGTCAGATCGCCCGATCGGGTGACCCCAACAATACGAAGGTCATCGTCCGGGCCGCCCCCGTCTTGGTCACGCCTCAGTTCGCTGACTGGCCGATCTCCGAGCGCGGTGCGAACTGGTGCTTTCGTGCAGTCACCAGCATTCCGCTGCCCGGGGACCCCACGGCCAACGCGTACGTCGACGCGCACGGTCGTGGGGCCGTGGCCCGGACGTTCACGGAAGCGGCGCTCCCTTCTCGTGGGACCTTTGGCGGGACCGTCGCGGCTGACTCGGCAGGGCTGATCGGCGCCTACCTCAGTCGGCCCAAGCGCGGCGCCGAGCACCTCCCCGTTTTGCGCCGCGAGCTGATCCGGCCGCTCATTGACCTTGTCGCTGACGGGCTCGCCCAAGCCGAGGCATACGGGCGCGCCGTGATGGACATGTGGCTCTGCCTGCCCGGTGATGTGGCCGTCAATGAAGCGCAGCGTCACCAGCCCGGACCGAACCCCGACGCGACCCGGGAGGTAGAGATCCACGCCAGCGGCGAGGTGACCATTCCCTCCTCTGAGGAGGAGACCGCGGCGCTCGGTCGCCAGTGGGAGCGGGAGCTGGCGCGCAACTTCGGCATCCACGCGTGGGAGGGCGCGGCCAGCGCCGACTGACCTAGAATCGCTGGACATGCCGACCAGAATCGTGCTGCTTGTCGCCTCAGGCTCCGGCGGACCCCGCGAGATCTACGTCACCGAGGACCCAGCGGACGTCGCCGGTGTGCTCAACAAGGTGGGAATCGCCGAGCTGACCGCCGAAGGTAGCGGCAACAAGGTCTATGTCAGCGCCGGTGCGGTCGCCTTCCTGACCGAGGGGACTCAGCCCAGCGGCCGTGCGAGCTTCACTTAGGTGGAAGCTCATCCGGTTCCCGATCGGGATCCCTCGCGAGAGGGTTAACGCGGACATTGCCCGGACGCGCTGGCGGCGCCTCGCCACTAGATCCGGCCGCCGAGTGCGAAAAACCCGCCGTCGCCTGGAATAGCCCGAAGGACAGGGAGCCGCTCCGCAGTGGTCGCGCAGTGCGCCCCACGACACAGTGCTTGGGAGTTAGTCGCCGGAAGCCCGACCAAGGGCACTAGGGAGCAGCGACCGCGCCTTGACATGCGGGTACTGGCCGTTCCTGACCTCCAAACGGGTTTCGTCGCGGTGATGCCCGGCCGCATCCGAGAACGCGATCGTCACCGCGAAGTCTTCGAGAACCGCTGCGATCGCTTCCGCGGCGCGTGCGCCCTCGTCGCCATCCTCGACCATGAAACCCACTCGCGTGAGCTCGCCAGGCGGTAGGACCAGCGTCTCCGCGCTTGCCTCCACGACGTCGCCCCCGACCTCAAACTCAACGGACTCGATCAGCGCCGCGCCGTTGCCGACATTGCGGATCGGCACGGATGCACCGAACGCGGGTCGGTCGCTCCTGGGGGTCGAGTAGGTACCCAGAGAGACATCGGCAGGATCGCGGCCTGACGCCTCCGCCCTCTCGCGGTACAGGCCCTTCGGGACATTGGCGATGAAAGGTCTCGTCTGTGCTTCGAGTGCGTCCTGCGCGGCGCGGGTTTGCGCTCGCAGGTGCCGCACCGTCACGAGCGCGGCAATCGCGGCGACGGCGGCCGCGACCGCACTTACGGTCTGGGCCCACTCTGGCGCTGCCAGCGCTTGCACTTCGTGAAGGAGCTGACCCACGCGTTCCATCAGGTTCGTGCTGTCAATTTGCGCAACGACTTTGCCTAGTGGCTTGCTTAGGACCCCTCTACGGTGGCCAACCGCGGGCTCTGGTCTATCAAGGACCAGATCTCGCCGAACCTCGCGAGGGCACTGCGGCGCAGTCGTCGTCGGCGGCCCGCCGTGCCAGTCCTATGGTTTCGCGGGATTAGCGGGGATTCGGGCAGAAAGGAGCGGTTTGTGCTCTCCCGTCGCCGTCGCCAGTTCTACGGTGCACGGCATGGCCGAGCGCCGCTGCTTCAACGCCTACATCGACGAGTCCGGGGACGAGGGCTTCACCCGGATTGGCTGGCGCGCACGCGGCGTCCAAGAGGCGTCGTCGGAGTGGCTGCTGCTCGGCGCCGTGTTGGTATTCGAGGAGCAGGACGCCGAGCGCACCCGCGCCGTTGACCGGCTGCGCGAGGTCGTTGGTCGCACGCAGAGCAGGAAGCCGCTCCACTGGCGAGATCTGCGAAACGACCACGGCAAGAAGCGCCGGGCGATGGACCTGCTTGCCGGCGAGCCGCTCGTCTTCTCCGCGGTCGCCATGTCCAAGCGTCACATCCAGGGCTACGGGGGTACTGCGCTGGAGCGACGCAAGGGCTACCTCTACAACTGGGCCGCGCGGCTGCTGATCGAACGTTTGAGCTGGTTCGCCGACAAGTCGGGCCGGCAGCTGAACCTGCTGTTCGAGAACCGCGCCAGCACGCGCTACGGCGACCTCAACCACTATGTGCGCACGATCCAGACCGACCCCGAGTGCTCGATCGCGAAGGACTCGATTGCCTCCGCCCAGCCGGTGGAGGCATCACGGAAGGGCGTCCAAATCGCTGACTACTTTGTCAGCGCGGCTGCCGAGGCGCTGGAGCCCGACCTCGACGGCTACCTAGAGGAGGATTACCTCCTGCGGCTGGGCAAGCGGCTCTACCGACCGACCGGCACCGACGTCCTGAAGTACGGCTTCAAGGTGTTCCCCGACGAGGCCGCAGACCTGGACCGGTACCCGTGGATGGCCTCGCTCTGAGCGGGTAGCTTGGGGCGGGTGGGAATCCGCCGGGGGCCGGGGTACTGTCCGCATAGCAGGCAGGTGCGCGCGAGAACACCCGTAGGCCTCGCAACGCGGGGCAGCCCCTGGGAGTCCGGGGGCGGGATCCTACGGCTCGGGGCCTGCCTGCTTTCGTTCTCGTTCGAGCGATGGCCGATCGAGCCTCGTTAGAACGCGGCTGATGCACCGCTGTTTGAAACGGCTGAGGAGGCCCCCGGGGCTCGCTGGCCGGGCGCCAATCACGACGGCCAGCTCAGGTACGGTCCGGGTAATGCAGCCGATCTCGGACGATCAGGTCGTCAAGCTACTCCCGGTGCTCGCTGAGGCGGCTCGGGCCGACAAGGGTACGGCCGAGCGCTTCGTGCCCCCGCGCATCGGGATCCTTGAGGAGACGGCTTCTCGAAGGCACCAGTTCGTCTTTGGTCGCCGAGGCGTCGGAAAGAGCACGCTCCTTCGCAAGATCGAAAGCCAGGCGGCGAGTGAAGGGCATGGTGACGTCATCTTTGTCGACGTTGAGACCCTCCGCGGCCGCCCCTATCCCGATGTCCTCATCGAGCTGCTCATCGAGCTGCTCGATTCGCTTGAGCGACGGCTCAAGGCGAAGGCGGGTCGAGTTGATCTGAAGCGGTCCCGGCGACAGACTCGGAAGGCGCTTCGCGACCTCACCAGGACCATGCGGCAGCTCCGCAACGAGCCGCAAGTCGCCCAGCGAGTGATCCGGCAGCTTCAATCGACCGGCCGGGGTATCGACCTTGGGGCCGGGATCGAAGGTAGGGTCAAGCGAGTGATCAGCGCGAAGGCGAGGGCTGAGTACAAGAAGCTGCGCTCGCGCGAGGAAACCAAGGAGGCGCACGTCGAGGAGTCGAAGATGGATGGCCTCCAAGGCGCGGCCGTGCTCATTCGACAGACCCTCGCTAGGGCGCAGGAGCACCTCGATGGCGGCGCGACGTTGATCGTTCTCGATGACTTCTACCACGTGCCCTACGACGCCCAGCCCGACGTCCTGGCATACCTACATCAGGTCGTCAAGAACTTGGGGATCTACCTGAAGGTGTGCGGGGTCCGTCACCGCATCCAGCCGTTCGTGGAGGCGGATCCGCCTCGCGGCCTCCAACCAGATCAAGATGCGGGCGAGGTATCGCTGGACATCACGCTTGAGCGCTTCACGACTGCCCAGACATTTCTTGAGCGCGTCCTACAGGGGATCACCGACCCGCTGAAGATCTCGCTCGATGACTTGATCACCGAGGGGGGCCGCCGACGACTCGTCCTTGGGTCGGGTGGCGTCGCGCGTGACTACCTCAACCTCACCCAGCGCGCGCTGCGCATCGCGAACGAGCGGGAGGCGAATCCGAGCCGACCGCATAACCGGATTGGCGCGGAGGACGTCAATGAGGCGGCGGCCGCGATGTTCGCTCAAAAGCAAGAGGACCTTCGCCGCGACGCGAGTACCGACGCTGACAAGCTGCGCGAGCGGCTTGCCGACCTCGTGAAGTTCAGCCTCGACGTGAACAAGACGAACGTCTTCCTGGTCGAGGGGCCAAATCTTCAGGAGGAGGAGTGGGGCAAGGAGATTCAGGCGCTCGCAGACCTCCGCCTACTTCATGAGTTCGGGAACCTGTCCGAGAAGAGAGGGACGCACCGAGGGCGGCGCTTCGTGGGATTCACGCTCGACCTGAGCAACTACACGGGCACGCGATCCGAGCAAATCACTCAAATCGAGTTCTGGACCCGGGAGGGCAAGCAGGCGGCCCGGAGGGCAAACCTGATCTACACGCCGGGTGCGTCCGACCGGCCCCCGAAGAAGAAGGCCGAAAAGCCTCAGCCGGACGAGGCCCAAGCCGTTCTGGATGTGTCGGAGTGGGAACAGACCGACATCTACAGCGTCCTGGAGGAGGGAAGTCCCGCCGAGAGTCCGGCCGAGGCCGAGTTGTAGTCCGGATCGCGGCGGTCCGCGCCGAGCCAAACTCCGTCCGCCTAGCAGCCCACGGGCGGTACATATGTCTGCGTCTCAACTGCGTCCGGAAGGGCCTGGGACTTGGCCACGATTGATACGGCCTGCAAGAGCGCTCCGCCCGCGTTCGAGTTCGGCAGGACCCCAGTAGAGGAACTCCAAGAGTGCCTCGACGAATCCTCTGATGAGAGGAACGTCGCCTTCTTCGACTTCGACATCGTCGTCGTGGCCGCCGATGTTGCGGAACTCCCGGACGAGATGTGCTTGATCGGCCAGAGGCTTTGGGATCGTCGCTCGCCTCTTGCCGGCCAGCTCGTCAAGCCGCGAACCGAGGTCGCCGCTCGATATGCCCTGGTCTGCGCAGACCGCCTCGAGTAGCCGTCCGGCACGCACCGCGAATGCGTCGGGTGCATGCGCAAGCTCTAGCATCGCGTTGTAGCGCTGTCCTATCCGCGGCGGAAGATCGTCGAGTTCCCGTAGCGCCGGATAGATCTGGCGGAAATCCATGTAGTCGCTGGGATCTGACCACCCATCGACGTATTGGTAGGTCGCAAGCGTTGGCTGATCGCATTGAGAACAGCGCCGGACCTGAAGAATCCGCTGATTCGTGGTTTCCTCGATAGCGCCGCCCCCGTGCGTGATCTCCGTCGGAGCTTCCGACAACACCACGTCCTTCACGTAGATCAGAGTCCCATCTCGACCGCAGTGTCCGCAGCGCTGAGCCATTCGGATTCAGTATGCATAGCTCTGCCGGATAGCGAACGTCTCCCTGGACGCGGAACAACCAGCACTCTACGTTCGCCCGACTTTCGTAGACAAGTTGGCCCCGGCAGCAGCGCGAACTGCCCCGGGGCCGTGGCACAGGAGGTATTCGCTCCCATGCACGACCAGCGTAGCTGCGATGTTGCGGCTGACGAGGAGAGGGCCGACCGGGCAGTTCTGGAGCTGTTGCTGGACCCCGATGGGGTCGTGTGGTCAGACGATGAACTGGCCCGCGAGCTCGGTGATCCGCTCAGTGTGACCGACAGTCTCGCGCGACTCTACGGCGCGGGCCTGATCCATCGGTTGGAGGGCTTTGCCTTCGCTACTCGGGCCGCGGCGCGCGCCGGACGGCTCGCGCTAGACAGCGTCGCCGACGGGTGCCGACGGGTCAGTCGGATCACCCTCCACTAGTGCGCGAAGCCGACCGCGCTCGCAACCGTCACGCGCCATCTCCCGCGCGTACACCCGGAGCGTCAAGCTGGGGTCGGTATGTCCCATCTGGCCCATGACATAACGAGGGTCTCGGCCGACCGCGACGAGGAGCGACGCAAAGGTCCGGCGAAGCGAGTGAGGAGTGAGCCGGTCCGGAAGAGCTGGCTGATCCCGCTCTGCGAGCGCGCGGTTCGCGCGTTCGACGGCCCGGGCAAGGAGTCGCCGCCGGACGTTGCTCGGACTGTCCTTTCCGCCGCGGGCTGTCCCGAAGACTCGCGCTGCCGGGTCCGGCGCCCGTCGCGCCTTAAGCGCCGCTAGCTCGTCTCGAAGAAGGGGCACGAGGGTCACGGTTCGATTCCCCGCGTCGGTCTTCGAGCCGCGGATCCGGAGCGTCCCGGCGGCGAGGCTCACGTCCTCCCACCGGAGGGAGAGCGCCTCATCGATCCGGAGCCCCGCGAGAGTCAGGGTCGCGAGGAGAACGCGGCCGTGGCCTTCCCGTAGGCGCCGCTCCCGGTCGAGTGTCTGGGCCGCGTCAAGGAGCGCCATGATCTGCTCGGCCGAGTCCAGGTAGGAGCCCTCGAAGCGCCGCGCCGCGACCCGTACATCCTCCGCCGGGTTCCTCGCGATCCGGCCGTAACGCACGGCGTCACGGAAGATCGAACGGAGCGTGGCGAGCGTCTTGTTCAGGTACGTCGCTCCGATGCGGTCCTCCCGTCGCTTCGCGGCTGCATAACGCTCGACCTCCTCGACGTCGATCGCGTCAAGCCGAAGCCCAGCGAACCAGGGGAGGAGGTGCTGATCAAGCTGGTTACGAAGGTCCGCCCGGGCGCTCTCGCTCAGCCCGTTCCCCATCCGGCCTCCGAGATCGCAGCGGCGCGCATACCACTCTTCGGCGAAGACCCCGAAGACCGGCGACACGTCGCGGGCAGCCTCTCGCGTTGCACGCTCGCGCTGCCTCTCCGCCTTGGTCTTGTAGATCCCGAGTCGGACTCGTGCCAGGAGATCTTCCGCCGTCTGCTCGGCGTCTCGCTGAGTCATGCCCTCCCAGGATCGTCCCAGCGTCTCGTAGATCCTCTCCCCACCCAGCGTCCGGAAGCGCACGCCGTAGGTCACGCCCCGCTTCCCGCGGTTCTTGTAGATCGGGCCTGTCGCGTTCCGCCTCATTGCAGCTCCCTCGGAGTCGGGCGGCGAGGGGAAGGCCGGCCAGCCGCAGCCGACTCCGGTGAGGCGGAGCTACGCTGCGAGCGCGGCGAGGACTTGTCCCTCGTCGCCGGGCCCGGGGCGTTAGCGCGCCGCCGGGCCGCTTTTGTCGATGACGGGCGTGGTTGTAGCTCGCGAACGGGCAGGGAGTCCAGCCCGTTGCCCGGAATCGACCGGCCCGGCGACGCGCATTCGCCCGCAGCTACGGGCGTTCCCCCCGCCTCTGACCTCACGCTCTCGGAGCGTCCGGTCAGCGCCGCCAGGCTGGTCGCCGGGTGGAATCGGAGGCGGGGGCGCGTCCCATCTCCCAGGCGGATCGCGGCCAGACGCTCCGCGTTACTGCGGACCCACTCCGGGGAGACGCCGAGCTGGGCCGCGAGTTCGTCCGCCGTCACGAGGCCCGCTCCGCGATCGGCGTCCTGGTGCATGGCGGCGAGGACGCGGGCCGCGACCTGCTCGGCGAGGAGCGTGACGTCGTCCGGGTGGAGTCGCGCAAGGCCGCTCACGGCTGGTTCCCCGCGTCCTGGTCGCCGATCTTCGCTCCGGGCCCGGGCACGTAGAGGCGCGGGCCTTCGCGGAACCCGTCCAACGACGGGAGCGAGCCCACGTGGCGGATCGTCCCGGCGCTGGTGAACGATCGAAGTGCCCACGCGACGGGACCTGGCTTGAGACCGAGGCGCTTGGCGGCCCACCCACCGGCATAGATCGCCGGTCGGGTGTCGCCGACCGCGAGGAGGAGCCCGAAGATCAGCTCGAGATCGTCGGCCACGCGGTGGCTGACGGCTCGCGCTTGCGCCGGACGGACAAGCTCCACGAGGACCGGCTCCAACTGCCCGTTCGCGTGACGCGTGAGCAGCTCATTGGCGTCCGGGAGATCCGCCTGAACTTCAGTAACGCCAACGCCAACTCCAACTCCAACTCCAACGCTAGGTCTCGACGAGGAGGACGTAGCCGGGTTAATGAAGTTCAGACCCTCGTCATTCCGAGAGTTCGGAACGGAGCTACGCACCGGCCGCGGGTCCGCGGTCGGCGGGATTTCGGGAGTGGACGGGATCGCGCGCAGCTCCTCGGCGAACCACAAGTCCAGGTCCGAGCAGGGCCCCAACTCGCGTTCGAGCTCCCGGCGCAGCTCCTCGCGGGCCGTCACGCGAGTACCTCCGGCAGCCGGAGGGGGGCGTCAGCGCCATCGAGACGGACCGCGAGCGCGGACGCGCGCTGGCGGGCTACATGTGCGGCGTCGAGCCGCTCAGGAGCGCTTAGAGGCCGGGCGCGTCCCGGCTCGGGTTCTGATCCGCCGTCGTCCGAAGGACCTGCGCGCGTACTCGTCCGGCGCGAGCCGCGTCGCCGAACTGTGCGCCCTCCCCGTGGGGCGCGCCCTCCGCGGCGGTAGCGACACCCTCGCCGGAGTCCAGGAACAACTGTCCGACGTGACGCGAGGTTGCGCTGAGATATCGCCATCAGATTTCCCCGGGCGACGTCCCCGCCGGCGATCCGGGAGAACACCTCGTAGGCCTGTTCGACGACTTCGGGATCGACGTCCGGCACATCTAGGAGGGGTCCGAAGACCTGGAGGGCTTCCGCGGCCTGCCACCCATCGCCGGCCACCGCGAGGCTGATCACCTGTTGAAGATCGCGCTCCACGTCGCGGCACAACATGCACGACGCGCCGGACAGATTCGACTTGTCCGACCCATGTGGTAAGCGGCTTACCGGGAGGGCGGCTCCTGGGGGATCCCCTGTGACCTTGCGGTCAACGCGATGGCGTAGGCACGGAAGAACGGGCAATCGTCGCAGGTCATTGCCCAATAGGAGGCGCGCCTACGGTCCCTAGTGGTTCTTCCTGAAGCCGTCGAACCCGCTCAGGAGCAGGGAAATACGAAGCATGGGCGCGGCTGGGTTCGAACCAGCGACCTCTCGCGTGTGAAGCGAGCGCTCTCCCACTGAGCTACGCGCCCGGGAGGACGGTCATTCTAGGACGCACCCGTGGGGGTGTGGGTAACGAAAGCGTCCTGTGGGGACCCTTTCGTGTGGGAAGCGAGCCCGGCGCGGGCGCCCGGGGCCGCCGCTTACGGCCGGACGGGCCGCCCCGCGCGACCGGGGGCGGGCAGGTACTCCTTGTTGAGCGCGCCGAGCCGGACCCGCTGCGGGTGGTCGCCGACGGGGATGCGGGCGATCTCGCGCTCGGTCTTGTAGTCGAGGACCACCACCCGGTCGTCGCCGCTGACCGACAGCCAGCACGTGCCGTCCAGGCCGTTGGTCGCCCAGTACGGCTTGCGGCCGATGTCCTCGAAGAGCTTGTGGGCGAACGTGTCGCGTCGGACGATCGCGGCGTAGTCGGACATCGTCCCGGCCACGCAGAGCTTCGTGCCCTCCGCGTTCATCGCCAGCCCGTGGTGCGCGGAGTCGAGCAGGTACTCCTCGCGCTGCATCGCCTGCGCCTCCTCGCTCACAGGCAGGCTCGCCACCCGCTCGACCGTCCCCGACGCGACATCGAACTCGACGAAGCCGTGGTGGAACGAGATCTGCGCGTAGACCTTCTGCTCCGGCGGGTCGAGCGCCATCGGGCGCACCGCGGAGTCCATGCCCTCGTGGCCCGCCGCTTCCAGCCGCTCTCCCATGTCCCAGCGCGAGAGGACCTGCAAGGTGCTGGCGTCCACGATCTGGAATACGCGCTCGCCCTTGGTCTCGTCGCGCACGGGGTCGATCTCGTCGCGGTCGATCGGCGTGTACACGCGGCCGATGCTCGCGTGGAAGATCCGGCTGCCGTCGCGCGTGTAGTTGTTCTCGTGCGGCGAGTCGCCGGACGGGAACGCGCCGGTCGCAGCGCCGGTGGCCGTGTCGAGCCGGTGCACCTTGTTGGCGGTGGAGTCGGAGACCAGCAGGTGCGTCCCGTCGGGCGAGATCGCCATGTGGTCGGCGCGGTAGCCCTCCATGGGGAAGCGCCACACGATGCGCCCGTTCGACAGGTCGATCCCCACCACGTCGGCGAACGACGGGCGCGACACGTACACAAACCGCCCGTCGTGCGAGGTGAACATGTCGTCGGTGAACTGGTCGTTGCCCTCGCCGACCACCTGGCGAATGCCCAGGAAGAACGCCGTCCTGTCCGGCTGCAGGAGGATCTCGCGCATCCGCTCCTCGCGGTCCGGGATCGTGTTGACGCGCCGCAGCCACCGGTAGGTCCGCGCGTCGATGATGTCCGCGGTCCCCTCCCAGTTGTTGCCCACGAACATCACGGGATGCGTGTCCGGGCGCTTGGGCGGTCCCTCCGGCCCCGCCGCCTGCGCGGCTGGCGCCGCGAGAAGCAGAACGCATACCGCCGCTGTCGTGGCGATCCCCCGCATGCGCCCCAAATACTAGGACGCTCGCGCGTCCGGTGCGCCGGCCGGTAGCGTCCCCGCCGTGCTTGCACGCTGGCTCCTGCGCCCGGCCGTGATCGCGCTCGCCGCGTGCGGCGGCGGCGACGACGGTCCAAAGACGTTCGACGAGCCGCGCGGCTCGCTCGCGGTGAAGGTGGGGGAGGAGTTCCGGATCGCCCTCGCCGAGAACCCCTCGACCGGCTACCTGTGGCGCTTCGGGCGCCGGCCCGACCCCTCTGTCGTCCGCTACGTCGGCAGCGACTTCGAGCTCGAGGAGGGCGGGGAGGACCGCGCCGGCGCCGGGGGGACGCGCACGCTGCGCTTCCGCGCGCTGCGCCGCGGCGAGACGGCGATGGTCCTGCGCAACGTCTTCACCGGCGGCGAGCGCGGGCGGCGTCCGGTGGACGTGCGCGGGCTGCGCGTCGAGGTGACGGGCTAGCCGCCCGTCAGCCGCTCCAGCGCGAAGCGCAGCACGCGGCGGCGCTCGCGGGGGCGCAGGCCCTTGGCGTAGGCGCCCTCCACGGTCGCACGGAAGGTCTCGACGGCCACGGCGAGGTCCTCGTCCGGGACGTGGCCGCGCAGCGCGTTGCCCAGCATGCGCGACAGCAGCGCCTCCAGGTTCTCCACGAACTCCGCGACCACGGGCGACACGCGGGCCCGCTCGCTCATCGCCGACCTCAACGAGGACAGCGCCCCGAACTGGTCGGTGAACCACAGGACGCGGTCCGCGGCGGTGGCCGAGCCGCGGGGCTTGCGCGCCGCGATGTCGCGCAGCATCCGCTCCAGCGCGGCCACGAACAGGTGGTCCTTGGAGGGGAAGTACCAGTAGATCGCGTTCTGCGCGACGCCCAGCTCGCGCGCGATCGCCGCGACCGACAGCGCGTCGTAGCCGCCCTCGCTCAATCGCCGGACCGCGACCTCCAGGATCTCGGCCATCTTGGTCTCACGCTCGACCTCGCTGCGCGTACGGGGCACTACCCGTCGCCCTCTTGATAGGCTCTCAACTCGGTTGGGTGCATCTCAAGAGAGGGAGTGTGTCATGGCGGGAGTACGGATCGAGGGCGCGCGCGTCCTGCTGACGGGAGCCTCGAGCGGGATCGGCCGCGAGCTGGCCCGCGAGCTGGCCGCGAGGGGGGCGGTCCTCGCGCTCGCCGCGCGCCGCGAGCCGCTGCTGGAGAGCCTGGCGCAGGAGATCGAAGCGAGCGGCGGCGCGGCGCCGGCCGTCCTCCCGGTGGACCTGTCGCGACGGGGTGAGGCGCAAGAGCTGGCGGCCCGCGCCACCGAGGCGCTGGGACGGGTCGACGTCCTGGTCAACAACGCGGGCGGCGGCGTGGGCGGCCTCATCGCCTCGGTCGGCGACCGCGACGAGGGCCGCGAGGCCTTCGAGGTCAACCTCTGGAGCCCCCTGGCCCTGATCCGCGCCCTGGCGCCGCCGATGCAGGCGCGCGGGACGGGCGCGATCGTGAACGTCAGCTCGCTGGCGCACGTGAGCACGTGGCCGGGCTTCGGCGCCTACGCGGCGACCAAGGGCGCGCTGACCACGGCCACCGAGACGCTCGCGCTCGAGCTGATCGACACCGGCGTCCACGTGATGCTCGTCTACCCGGGTCCGATCGACACCGCGGTACAGGGCGAGACCCGCCTGGTCCCGGGGATCGAGCGGATGATCGGGCGCGTCCCCCTCGGCGACGCCGGCGAGATGGCGCGCCGGATCGTGCGCGGCCTGGAGCGCGCTGCCGCGCGCGTCTACTACCCACGACGGGTCCGCATGGCGGACCTGTTCCCGGCGCTGGTTCGCCGCGATGGGCGGCGCCTGGCCAGGCGCACCGCGCGGGAGCTGGACCCCGAGACGCGGGCCTGGATGAGCGAGCTGGTCGTGCGCACCGGCTCCCAAGGCGACGACCTGACCCGCCAGGCCCGCGAGGAGTGGGAGCGCTCGCGGGGACGGGCCGCGTAGCGCTACCCTTGCCCGTGGACCGTGCTAGGCGGGGAGGTAGCGGTGCCCTGCACCCGCAATCCGCTCTAGCGGGGCTGAATTCCCTCTCGAGGGGCCTCGGCTCTCGGGTCAGCGCGCCGGTGGAGGCGTCGATGGCCGGGTCCCGCGCGATGCAGGCCCGTGAACCAGGTCAGGTCCGGAAGGAAGCAGCCTTAAGCGGCCCCCTGTAGGCGCAGCGGGAGCACCCGTGCCGGAGCCACCGCCGGCGAGAGCGTCTCGAGAGCCCGTCTCGACGGAGGGTGCACGGTCCGCTTTTCCACTTGCAACCCGGCGCGCAGCCGGGCACAATCGGCGCGGATGCCAAGGATCGGCATGCTCGCAGCAGTTCTCGTGTGTCTCTGCGCGCTCGCTTTGCCCGCGAGCGCGCCCGCCGCCTTGCGCGCGAAGACGTCGCTGGAGACCAAGTCCGGGGCCGTACGGCTCGTGGTCAAGCTCACGAGCACCACCCGGCTCACCGCCCGCACCCGGCCCCGCTCGGTGAAGGTGAAGTCCGGGCGCAGGACGTACGCGCTCACCCGCGCCCGGGGCGCCCAGGCCGCCGTGGCGGCCGGGACGTGGCGCTCCGCGGCCTACCGCGGGCGCGCCGCCGCCGCGCTGCGGTCCCTCGCGGGCAAGCGGGTCAAGGTCGCCGTCACCACGCGCGCGGGGACGACGACGCTCAACTCGAACGTGCCGCGGCCCCAGCAGAACGCGCCAATCACGCCCCCGACGATCCCCGGCGGGTCGGGCCCGCCCGCCCAGCGGCCGGCCGAGGTCGGCGGCGACGCGGGCAAGCAGCAGTTCCACGAGGCGCTGGTGGGGCGGCGGCTGCGCTGGACCGACCAGCCCTCGGGCTACAACGCGGCCGAGACGTGGGGCTTCTGCCCGACCACCGTCTACCAGCGCTACGTGTCCTCCACGCTGGACCCCGCGGCCTGGCAGACCGTCAACTACCAGTACGAGGTCACCGCCGGGCTCGTGCACCCGGCTGCGGTCCCGCAGGCCGAGCTCCTGGGGCAAATCCTGCTCGACAACGGGACCCGCTACAACATCGCATTCGCCTACGGACGGCAGACCGGCGCATGGGCGAAGGTCGGCTCCTCGACGGACTATCCGTTCACCGTCGCCGGCTACACCTGCGGCGAAGAGCTGCCGGACTAGCCACTCCCGGGCCGCGCCGGGCCGGCGGCTAGACTCGAAACCCCGTGCCCGAGGCCCCTTCGCTGTACCGCCGACACCGCCCCCGGACGTTCTCCGACGTCGTGGGCCAGGAGCCGATCGTGCGCACGCTGCGCAACGCGGTCGAGCAGGGCAAGGTCCACCACGCCTACCTGTTCGTCGGCTCGCGGGGGACGGGGAAGACCTCGATGGCGAAGATCCTCGCGGCGTGCCTGAACTGCGAGAACGGGCCGACCGTCGAGCCCTGCGGGCGCTGCGAGAGCTGCACCGCGATCGCCGCCGCCACCTCGCTCGACGTGATCGAGATGGACGCCGCGTCGAACAACTCCGTGGACGACATCCGCGAGCTGCGCGAGCGCGTGGCCTTCGCGCCGGTGTCGGGGCGCCACAAGGTCTACATCCTCGACGAGGCCCACATGCTCTCCCCGCAGGCGTGGAACGCCTTCCTCAAGACGCTGGAGGAGCCGCCGCCCCACACGATCTTCGTCCTGTGCACCACCGAGGCCGGGAAGGTGCTCCCCACGGTGGTGGACCGCTGCCACCGCTTCGACTTCGCCCGGCCCAGCGCCGAGCAGGTGTCCGCGGTCCTGCGCCGCGCCGCCGACGCCGAGGGGATCGACCTGCCCGACGCCGCGCGCGCCCTCATCGCGCGCAAGGCCACCGGCTCGTTCCGCGACGCGCTGGGCAACCTCGAGCAGCTCGTCACGTACTCCGGGCCGCAGGTGGCGCTCGACGACGTGCTGGCCGTCCTGGGCGTGGCCGACGCCGAGCTTCTGTTCGAGTGCGCGGACGCGGTCGCCGCGGCCGACCCGGCGCGCGCGCTGCGCGCCGTGGCGCGCCTGAGCCGGTCCGGCGGCGACGCCGGGCAGTTCTTCGAGGACCTGGAGGACCACGCGCGCGCGCTGCTGGTCGTGCAGGCGCTGGGGGAGGTGCCGCCCGAGCTGCGCGTGACGCCCGAGCACGACGAGCGCCTGACCGAGCAGGGCGCCACGATCGGCCGCGCCGCCGTCGTGCGGCTGCTCGACCTCCTGGCCCAGGGCCGCGAGGCGCGCAAGGCGGGCGCCGATGCGCGCGTGCAGCTGGAGCTGGCCCTGGTGAAGGCGGCGGCGCCGGACGTCGACCCCTCGCAGCGCGCGCTGCTGGCTCGAATCGAGCGCCTGGAGGCGGCGCTGGCCGGCGACGGCCAGGCCCCGCCGGTCCAGCCGCCGCCCGCCGCGCCCAAGCCGGCGCGCGCCGCCCCGTCCGCGCCCGAACCGTCGCCGCCGCCGCAGGCCGCCGCGCCGGCCGGCGCGCACGGGCAGGCGGCGGCGGCCGCCGTGGCCGTCGTGGAAGCCGCACCCGAGCAGGGTCCCGCACTGGATCTCGGCGCCTTCCGCACGGAGACGTGGCCCGCCGTGGTCGCGACCGTGCGCGAGCGCAACGGCCTGCTCGGCGCGCTGCTGGACGAGGCGGCGCCCGTCGAGCTCTCCGGCGGCGAGCTGCGGCTCGCCTTCTCCGAGTCCGCCGCGTTCCTCAAGCGCAAGGCCGAGGACGCGCCCAACCGCCGCACGCTGATCGAGGCGGTGCAGGCGGTGACCGGCCGGTCCCTGAAGCTCTCCTACGAGCTGCGCGCGGACGACGACGAGGACGGCCCGCCCGCGCCGGCGCTCTCGGAGGAGGAGCTGGTCGAGCGCTTCGTGGCAGAGTTCGACGCCGAGGAGCTGCCCGCCGACGACGAGCCCCAGGAGGCCTGATGCCCCAGCCGCCCAACATGCAGGCCCTGCTCAAGCAGGCTCAGAAGATGCAGCAGGACATGCTGGCCGCCCAGGAGCAGCTCAAGGGCGAGACCGTCGAGGCCTCGGCCGGCGGCGGGATGGTCACCGTGGTGGTCAGCGGCGACCTCGTCGTGAAGTCGATCCGGATCGATCCCGACGCCGTCGACCCCGACGACGTCGAGATGCTGTCCGACCTCGTCCAGGCGGCGGTCAACGAGGGTCTGCGCTCGGCGCAGGAGATGGCCGCGTCCAAGCTGGGCGGGATCACCGGCGGGCTCGGCGGTCCGGGCGGACTGGGCCTGCCGGGTCTGTAGTGCAGGCGCCGCCGATCCAGCGCCTGGTCACCGAACTGGGCAAGCTGCCCGGCATCGGCTCGCGCACGGCTCAGCGGCTGGCCTTCCACATCCTGCGCCAGAGCGACGAGGAGGCGTTCGCGCTGTCCGACGCGATCCGCGAGGTCAAGTCGCGGATCGGCCTGTGCGAGGTGTGCTTCAACCTCGCGGAGGGGCCGCGCTGCCGCATCTGCCTCGACGAGCGCCGCGACACCGCTCTGATCTGCGTCGTGGAGGAGCCGCAGGACGTGATCCCGATCGAGCGCACCCACGAGTTCCGCGGGCGCTATCACGTCCTCGGCGGAGCGCTGTCGCCGATCGACGGCGTGGATCCCGAGGACATCAAGCTGGCCGAGCTCTACGCGCGGGTGGAGGAAGGCGGCATCCGCGAGGTCGTCCTCGCCACCAACCCGACGACGACCGGCGAGGCGACCGCGCTGCACGTCGCCGAGGAGCTGCGCCGCCGCACCCCGGACGTCACGGTCACGCGGCTGGCCAGCGGGCTGCCCGTGGGCGCCGACCTCGAGTACGCCGACGAGGTCACGCTGGGCAAGGCGCTGTCCGGGCGCCGCGCGCTCTAGACCCGCGCGTCGAGCTGGCCCAGGGCGTCGCGCAGGTCGTCCACGTCCTGGAAGCCGATCCCCAGCGTGTGGACGTGGCGGTAGCGCACGATGCCCTCCTCGTCGACGATCACCACCGCGCGGCGCACGCCGACGGCTGGGACGGTGACGCCGTAGGCCTTGGCCACCGCCTTGTCGGGGTCGGCGAGCAGCGGCACCGTGAGCCCGTGGTGCTCGCGGAAGCGCTCGTGCGAGCCGACGCCCTGGGGGGAGATCCCGACGATCGTCGCGTCCAGCGCGGCCATCTCGTCGGCGCGGTCGCGGTAGGAGCAGAACTGCTTCGTGCAGACCGGCGTCTCGTCGCCGGGGTAGAAGAGCAGTACCACGCGCTCGCCGCGGTGGTCGGACAGGCGGAACCTGCCCTCCGTCCCCTCCAGCGCGAAGTCGGGAGCCGGATCGCCGGTCTGCGGTCCCCTGGACATCGTCTTCTCAGCCTACCGGGATCCGGAGCGCCGGCGGGCGGGCGGCGCGCGCCGTGCCGGCATCAGCCCGGCGGCCCGCTTGAGCCGCAGCACGCGCCCCACCGAGGCCTGCACGCGCGCGCGGGAGATCCGCCCGCGGCGCACGGCGCGCAGGACCGCGACGTAGGCCGCCTCCTGCTGTCCCGCGTCGCCGGAGACGTAGAGCAGGTCCGCTCCCGCGCGCAGCGCCTGCACCGCCGCGGCGCCGACGCCGATCCCCAGCACGGGGGCGGCGGCCGCGAGGTCGCCGCTCATGATCACGCCGCGGTAGCGCAGGTCCCGGCGCAGCAGCCGCGTCGCCTCTGGCAGCAGCGTGGCGGGCGTGACGCCGTCCCACGCCGCGTAGACGGCGTTGGAGAGGACGATCACCGGCGCGCGCCCCGCCACCGCCGCGAACGGGGGCAGGTCGCGCGCGCGCAGCTCGGCGCGCGACAGCCCGACGGTCGCGTTGGCCACGTCGGGGTCCTGGGAGGCGGCGCCCTGCCCGGGGAAGTGGCCCACCGCCGGGACCACGCCGCCGGAGCGCCAGCCCTCGACGGCCGCGGCGGTCAGGCGCGACACGACGGCGGGATCGTCGGAGAACACGCGGTCCTGCAGCGGCCCCGCCGCGGCCCCGACGTCCGCGACGGGCGCCAGCGTCATGCGCACGCCGAGCCGCCGCAGGGCGCGGGCCCCCGCGCGGGCGTCGGCGCGGACCGACGCGGGTGTGCCCGCGTCGCCGGCCAGCGGCTGCGCGCGCGGAGGCAGGCCGGGGAACGTCGACGCCGGCCCGCCCGCCTGCTCGGCCACCACGAACACGGGAACGTGACGCGCCTGGCGCACGGCGGCCGCCACCTGACGCGTCAGCCCGGCGGCGCGACTCGGGTCCAGGACTTTGCCCGGCGCCAGCGCGACGCCGCCCCATCCTCGCGCGCGCATGCGCGCGCCGAACGCGTCGCCGGGCGCCGCGTCGGCCCCGACCACGAACAGCTGCGCCACGGCGCGCGGCAGCGGCAGCGACGCGCCGGCCGCGCGCGGCGCCGGCTCGCGCACGGTCGGCGTCACGACGTCCGGCCCGCCGGCCAGCGCCGCGACCGCGGCCGCGACGATCGCGCCCCCGAGCACCGCGCCGGCGAGGGGCTTGCGGACGCGTTTGGCAGCCCGTCGCGGGCGCCCCGGGAGCTTCACCGGCATCCGTTACCCTCGCCAGCCATGCCCGGTCCCGACTTCCCAGAGGCCGATTCGCCCACCGTCGTGATGAAGTTCGGCGGCACGTCGGTCGCCGACGCCGACCGCCTCAAGCGCGCGGCCCGGCGCATCGTGGAGAAGCGCGAGCAGGGCAACCGCGTGGTGGCCGTCCTGAGCGCGCGCGGCGCCACCACGGACGAGCTGACCGAGATGGCCTTCGAGGTCTCGCCGGACCCCGATCCGCGCGAGATGGACATGCTGCTGTCGACGGGCGAGCGAATCTCTTGCGCGCTGTGCGCGATGGCCATCAACGACCTCGGTCACCGTGCGATCTCCCTCACCGGCTCCCAGGCCGGGATCGTCACGGACACGTCCCATACCAAAGCAAGAATCATCGACGTCCGCGCCGATCGCATAAAGCGCGCGCTGGAGGAGGACCGGATCGTGCTGGTGGCCGGCTTCCAGGGCGTCTCGACCGCGGCCGACGTGACCACGCTGGGCCGTGGCGGTTCGGACACGACGGCCGTCGCCGTGGCCGCCGCGGTGGGGGCCGAGATGTGCGAGATCTACACCGACGTGCCGGGCGTGTTCAGTGCGGACCCGCGCATCGTCCCCGACGCCCGCAAGCTGGCGATCGTCTCCTTCGAGGAGATGCTCGAGATGGCCGCCTCGGGCGCGCGCGTGCTGCAGCTGCGCTCGGTCGAGTACGCGCGCAACCACGGGGTGCGCATCCACTGCCGATCGTCGTTCGAGGACGGCCCCGGTACCGTTGTCCTGTCGGAGTCCGAGACCATGGAACAGCCGCTCATCACCGCCGTCACCCACTCCACCGCCGAGGCGCGCATCACGCTGCTCGGCGTGCCCGACCGGCCCGGCATCGCCGGGCGCATCTTCAGCGCGCTGGCCGACGCGCACGTGCTAGTCGACATGATCGTGCAGAACGAGCCGGTGTCCCGGGACTCCCAGGCCGAGATCTCGTTCACCGTGCCGCGCTCGGACATACGTGCGGCGCGCGGCGTCCTGGACGGGCTGGCCGGCGACATGTTCGCCGGCGTGGCCGAGGACCCCGAGATGGGCGTCGTCTCGATCGTGGGGGCCGGGATGAAGTCGCACCCCGGCGTGGCCGCCAAGGTCTTCGCGGTGCTGGGCGAGGAGGGCATCAACATCGAGATGATCTCGACGTCGCCGATCAAGATCTCGTGCGTGATCCGGGGCGGCGAGGTGGAGCGCGCGGTGCGCTCGCTGCACGAGGCCTTCGACCTGGGCGCCGGGGGCGTGGAGCGCGAGCAGCCCTTCGGGGCGCCGGCATGAGCGCGCCGCGCGTAGCCGTCGTCGGGGCCACGGGCGCCGTCGGGACCACCATGCTGTCGATCCTGCGCGAGCGCGAGTTCCCGGCCGCCGCGATCGTGCCCTTCGCGTCGCCGCGCTCGGCCGGCCGCGAGCTGGACGGCGCCTCCGAGCCCGTGCGGCCGCTCGCCGAGGGGGCGGACGTCACGGGTTTCGACCTGGCGCTGTTCTCCGCCGGCTCGGGGGTCTCCGGGGAGTGGGCGCCGCGCTTCGCGGCGGCCGGCGCGCTGGTGATCGACAACTCCTCGCGCTGGCGGATGGACCCCGAAGTGCCGCTCGTGGTGCCCGAGGTCAACCCCGGCGCGGCGGCCGCGCACCCCAAGGGGATCGTGGCCAACCCGAACTGCACGATGATGCAGATGGTCGTCGCGCTGGCGCCGCTGCACGCGGAGGCCGAGCTCGAGCGCGTGGTCCTGTCGTCCTACCAGTCGACGTCGGGGACGGGGATCGGTGCGATGGAGGAGCTGCGCGACCAGTCCCACGCGATCCTGCACGAGATGGACCCGCCCGCGCCGGAGGTCTATCCCCACCCGATCGCGTTCAACGTGATCCCGCAGGTGGAGACGTTCAAGGACGGCGACGACTACACCACCGAGGAGCGCAAGGTGATCGCCGAGACGCGCAAGGTCATGGGCCTGCCCGACCTGCGCATCAGCGCCACGTGCGCGCGCGTGCCGGTCCTCAACTGCCACTCCGAATCCGTGAACGTGCAGACGCGCGCCGACCTGGCACCCGAGCGCGCGCGGGAGCTGCTGGCGGCCGCGCCCGGCGTCGAGGTCCGCGACGACCCGCCGGCCGGCGTCTACCCGACGGCCACCGAGGCCGCCGGCCGCGACGAGGTCCTGGTGGGCCGCATCCGCCGCGACCCCTCCAACGAGCGCACGCTGAACCTGTGGATCGTCGGCGACAACCTGCGCAAGGGCGCCGCGCTCAACGCCGTCCAGATCGCCGAGCTCGCACTCGAGCGCGGACTCCTGCCCGCGCGCACGGCCGCTTAGCGGCGGCGCAGCGTGCGCCGCGCGGTGGCCGCGCTGGAGTTGCCCGCGCGGTCCGTGGCCTGGCCGGTGAGCACGACGCCGATGCTGCGCCGGCCGGCCAGGGCGCGGCGGGCGGCGGGGCGCAGCCGCAGCGAGGTCGCGCGCGAGCCGGCGGCCGTCAGCGTCACGGCGCCCGTGGCCAGGGTGACGGTGCGGCGCCCGATCCGCGCGCTGGCCACCAGCCGCACCGTCGCCGCCTCGTCCGCCCGCGCCCGCACCGGCAGCCGCCGCGTGCGCAGCAGCGCGGTCAGGCTGCCCGTCGCGATGCTCACGCCGAGCCGTGCGGGCGTGGTGTCCGCCGGGCGCGGCGCCGGCGCGCCCGCGCCCGTGACGGTGACGCTGCCGGTCATGAACGGGTGCAGCGTGCAGTAGTAGGGATACCGGCCCGGGCCCAGGAACTGCGCCCCCTCGACGACCGCTTCCTGCCCCGGCCCGATCACGCCCGAGTCGAACAGCGGGCGGTTGGCGGCGTTCGAGGCGGTCGCGGTCACGCTGTGGTCGTCGAGCAGGTCGCCGTTGAAGAACGTCAGCCGCTCGCCCTGGTCGATCGTCACGTCGGGGTTGACGTACTGGTCGCGCGTCTGGGCGGAGATGCGCTCGTCCGCCGCCGCGGGGGCGGCGGTCGCCAGACCCGCGACCAGCAGCGCCGCGGCTGCGGCGCGCCTCACTTCACCACCTTGAAGGCGCCGCGCATGAACGGATGGACGCGGCAGTAGTACGTCGCCACCGATCCCGGCTGCAGCTTCACCTTGGCCGGCTCGATCGAGTACGAGTTGCGGTTGGACACCGGCTGGCCGAACTGGCGTGCCGGCCCGTAGCCCAGCTCCAGCGAGTCCAGCCGCGAGGCGTCGTCGGCCAGCGGGTAGGAGATCCCGACCATGCCGTTGCAGGGCGGCTTGCACGTGGTGATCGTGTGCCAGATGCCGGCGGCGGCATCGAAGTTGTGGAAGCTCACGCGGCCGCCGTAGCGCACCAGCGGGATCCCGTCGCGATCCAGCGTCGCCATGTCGCCCGCCGAGTAGCGGAAGTTGGCGATGCCGATGTCGACCGCTTCCTGACCGTCGCGCGCCCGGATCGGCCGCACGGCCTGGCCGCCGTGGCGCGAGGCCTCGGGCAGGTGCCCGTGGGTCACGTGGCCCTTGGTGTCGATCGGGACCGGCCGCATGACCGAGCGCCAGCGCCACGCGCGCCGCGTGCGCCACACGCGCACGACCTTGCCGCGGCGGCGGACCAGCGCGCCGGGGCGGCGCACCACCTTGCCGTTGCGGCGCAGGACCTTCCCGTTGCGGCGCACGACCTTGCCGCGGCGCCGCAGGGGGACCCGCCGGCGCACCTTCGCGCGGTAACGCTCGCGCACGCGCCGCTGCGCGAACGGGTCCACGCCGCTGCGCTCACCCGGTGCGACCCACAGCATCATGATCCCCATCCCCTCGTACCAGCTGGCGCGCTGGGTCTCGTACACGGCGTTCATGCGCAGGCGGTCGCCAGGGCGGATCTGCACGCGCCAGTCCTCGTCGGTCGTCGTCATCGACATGTCCCACGAGACCGGGCCGTTGGGGTCCCAGTAGACGGCGTCGGAGTCGAAGATCCGCCGCGCCTGCCCGTCCCGGCGCACGACCGACAGCTCGGTGCGCAGCCCGCCCGGATGCACGTGGCCCGCGGCCGCCACGACGGTCCCCGCGATGGCCTCGGTCACCGGGTGGTCCCAGCCGCGGCCGTTGCCGGGCTGCGGATCGCCGTAGGGACTGAAGGAGGCGCACGTCTCGCGCGGGAAGGCGCACTCGCGCTCGCCGGTCTGCGCGTTGAGCCCGCCGAAGCCCATCTGCGCGTTGAACACCGGATAGGCGGGATGGTCGGAGTCGAGCATCACGTCGAGCCACACCGGGACGACCGGGCGGATGCCCTGCCGCTCGGCCGCCGCGCGCGGCGTGAAGTCCACGTCGTAGACGATCCACAGCGTCTCCGTGCGCGGCGTGGCGTTGTGCAGCATGTAGTTGAGCTGCCAGGAGTCCGACGCCCGCACGAGGTACCCGTAGGGCGGGCGCGGCTCGGCGATCGTCTTCTCCTCGCCCGCCGCGATGAACGGGTGCATCCCGCGCTCGGCCAGGTTCAGCCACGTCGCGTGGTGCAGGTGCACCTCGTCGACCGGGGGCGCCGTGCCGTCGGCGCGCACCAGGTCGGGCCGGAAGCGGGTCATGTAGCCGTCCTCGGCGGGCTTCTCGATCGTCACCGGACCCACGAACTGGGCGTTGTTGCCCGGGGTCACGGCGATCGGCCCGTAGGTGAAGCGCAGGCGCCGGCACTCCGGGTACGTGCGGTCCTCACACGGCTCGTTGGCGATCTGGACCGGGGCGAAGCCGTCCTCCGGGACGGGGACGTCCGCGTGCGCGGGTCCCGCACACGCGAGCAGCACCGCGGCCGTGGCGACTAGCGTCGTCGCCCGGCGGAGTTGTCGGGCCATCTGGCTCCTCCGGTCTCCCCCCTGCAACCAGACCGTACCGCACCGCGCCGCGCCTGGCCATCACTAAAAAACGATGATGTTTGGGTACGGGCCGCAGCGCTAATAGAGCCCCCAGGCGTCCAAAGGGGGGATTCGCAGTGGCCGTGTTCGCGTGTACGAGGTGTGGGTGGGTCCGGCGCACGCCGGCGGTGCTGGTCGAAGCGGTGTGTCCGGTGTGCGCGGGCCCTGCGCGGTCGCTGACGCCGACCGGCTCGCTGGAGCCGGGGCGCGCGGCCGTGGCGGCGGCCAGCGCGCGCGCGCTGCACGCGCCGGGGGCGGTGCCTCTGAGCGGCACGAAGGTGCCGGACGCGCCGCCGGCGGCCTAGGAGGGTTTGGCTAGGCCCCGCGCCCGTCGCCGGGGGCGGCGGTGAGCGTGGCCAGCTCGCGGCGCGTCTTGACGCCGAGCTTGCGGTAGATGTTGCGCGCGTGGGTGCGGACGGTCTCCACGCCCACGTTCAGCGCCATCGCGATCTGGGCGTTGGACTGGCCCTGCTGCAGCAGCTCGAGCACGTCGGCTTCGCGCGGCGTCAGGAGCTCGGGCCCGGGCGGCTCGGACAGGCCGAACTCGCGCGCCGTGCGGGGCAGGACGTGCAGGCCGCGGGAGGCGAGGTGGATCGCGTTGAGGATGTCGCGCGCCTCGGTCTCCTTGGAGAGGCAGGCGGTCGCCCCGAACGCGAGCATCTGGTTGCACTCCGAGGGCGACGGGTGGTTGGCCAGCACGACGAGCCGGGTGCGCGGATGCGACGTGTGCATGTCGCGCACCTCGATCGGGCTGCGCAGCGAGCCGAAGTTGACGATCGCCACGCGCGGGACGGCGGTGTCCAGGACGCGCGGTAGCTCCTCGTGCGGAACGTCGTCCGCCACGATCCGCAGGTAGGGATCGCCGCTCAGCAGCGCCCGCAGGCCGTGTCCGACCAGGTCCTCGAAGCGGGCGATGGCTACGGATACCGGCTCACGCGCGTCCATGCGTCCTGAAAGGTAGCGCCAATTGCAACAAAACGGGTGATGACGCCTCCCCCGGAACCTCCCCCGCGACTCCCCCGAAGATCACCCGCGCAAGGGGACGACAGCACGTCCGCGTTCGGACATCATCGTGCGTACAAATTTCCTGGGGCGGAATGGGGTACGCCTAGAAGCGAGCAAAGGGCCTTCGGGCCCTTTTCTCGTTAACCGGGGCCGGGCTGGGAGTGCGGGCGCAGGACGAACAGCCCGCTGACCTGGTTCTCGATCGTGCTGACGACCACGGTCCCGCTGTTCGGGAAGCGGTAGTTGCTCCAGGTGCCGGCGAACTCGGCGACGTCCACGCCGGGCACCACGTCGAAGTACGCCTCCTCGCGCAGCTCGCCGCGCTTCAGCGAACCGCGGTTGAAGTCCAGGACGCGCAGGCCCGCGGTGTAATTGGACTGGAAGACGCGGCTGCCGTGCACGTACATGTTGTGGTCGATCGACTTCGTCTCGTGCGTGTAGAGCTCGGGCGGCGGCGGCGCGTCGAGGTCGGAGACGTCCAGCACGTACGACGTCGTGTTGATGCCCTCGCCCTGCTCGTCGAGCTCGTCGCCGAAGAGGAAGTACCGGTGGTCCCCGGTGAGCGAGCCCTGATGGGTGTAGTTCGCCGTGTCGTAGCCGCGGGTGGAGATCACGCGCGGGTTGGCACGGTCGGTGACGTCGTAGATCGCCACCACGTTCTCGTTGGAGCCGAAGCAGATCTCGCGGCCGCGGTACTGGGCATCCGGGCCGCGGTAGATCACGCACTCCACGTCGTGCGCGTAGTTGTTGGGCTCGGTCCCCGCGAAGTCGCCGACGGTGGCGCAGCCGGCGAAGCGCGGCGCCGTCGGCGTGCTGATGTCGACCATGTGCAGCCCGCCGCGCTCGCCGTTGCGCACGCAAGTGTTGCTCCCGACGACGTAGGCCGTGTCGGTCTCCTGGTTGATCGAGATGTTGTGCGCGAAGCTGAACTCGTCGTAGGTCGCGTCGGCGGTGAAGACCTGCGGGATGGGACCCGCGTCGCGCAGGCGGGTCAGGTCGAAGACCTGCAGGCCGGAACGGGTGATCTCCGAGACGATGAACGCGTGGTTGCCGTCGACCTTGGTGTCGCGCCACAGCACGAAGTCCGGGCGTCCCCGTGTCGGCAGCGTCCCGACCAGCACGGGGTTGCGCGGATCGGTCACGTCGACGAAGCCCGTGCTGTTGCTCGTGCCCATCATCGCGTACTCGCGGCCGGTCTCCGGATCCGTCCAGCCCCAGATGTCGTTGCCGGTGGCGCCGCCCAGCATGGGCAGCGGCACGAAGCTCTCGAGGTCGACGTTGTGGCACGGGTAAGGCCCGGCCATCCCGTTCTCGCACGGCTGCGGCCCGAGCGGCTGCGGCACGTTGAAGGCGGCGACGTCCAGCGTGGCGGAGAAGGCGAGGCGCGCCGGATCGTGGTGCTCGGGGTCGTTGGACGCGCCGGCCGGCGCCGCCCCCAGGAGGGTCACGGCGAGTACGGCGAGCGTGATGCGGATGAGACGAGGTATGCCCGGGCGCTACCCGGCCCGTCCAAGGATGTAAACGTCTTGATGATCAGGCGGTCGCCGTGGCGACAACCGACTGCGACCAGTCGATCACCGACGTGGGCTTGACCACGTGGCGGCCCAGGCCCAGCTCCTTGGGCTCGAGGCCCAGGGCGAGTCCCAGCAGCTGCGGCAGGTGCAGCACGGGCAGGTTGAGCTCGCGCCCCACGACCCGCTCGGCCAGCGGCTGCTGCAGGTCGAGGTTGAGGTGGCACAGCGGGCACGGCGTGACCAGGCAGTCGGCGTGGGCGTCCACGGCGTCGCCGAGGTGGCGGCCCGCCTGGCGCAGCGAGGCCTCCTTGTTCATCGTGATGATGGGGAATCCGCAGCACTTGTACTGCCCCGCGTAGTCGATGACCGTGCCGCCCAGCGTCTCGATGATCCGGTGCAGGTAGGTGTGGCGCGGGCGCTCCTCGTCGATGCCCAGCCGCTCGCGCGGGCGCACGATGTAGCAGCCGTAGAACGGGCCGACCTTCAGGCCGGAGAGCGGGCGCCTCACGCGCGCGGCCAGCTCGTCGAGGCCGATCTCCTCCACCAGCACCCAGGCGAGGTTCTTGTTGGTGACCGGCTTTTCGTAGCGCAGGCCCTCGTCGCGCAGGTTGTCGTTGATCGCCATCCGGTACTCGGCGTTGGCGTCCAGGCGCTCCTGGCACTCGCTCATCGACCCCTGGCACGTCGAGCAGATGTTCATCATCAGCGCCTCGCCGGTCTGCTGGGCCAGCGCGAAGGTCCGGGCGTTGAGCGTGTCGGCCAGCTCCTGCGAGTGCTCGGCGATCACGCCCGCGCCGCAACACGCGGCGCGGTCGAGCTCGACGAGCTCGATGTCCAGCAGCGGCGCGACCTTCTCCATCGCGCCGTGCAGCTCGGGGGTGAAGCCGCGCGACACGCAGCCCGGCCAGTAGGCGACCTTCATCGCGCCGCTTCCTCCTCTTCCTCGTAGCCCACGATGTACAGGTTGAGCTCGAGCGGCTCGTCCTTGGCCTGCACCTTCTTGAACAGCTTGCGCACGTCCTTGTAGTGGCGGCGGTGGGGATGCAGCAGCGCCTTGCCCGGCGTGATCTTGCGGCGCGCCAGCCCCTTGGCGACCACCGGCAGGGAGTCGATCAGCTCGGGAACCGCCCGCGGATGCAGCTTGCCGCCGTAGGAGTCGGGCAGCAGGTCGGCCTCGTGCAGCAGCCCGTTGCGCTCGATGTTCTCCACGAAGGCGTGCTCGTGGCGGTAGCCGTTGTTGCGGTCCTCGATGTCGTGGTCGCGGCTGGCCACGCGGCGCAGGCGCATGATCTGGCTCATCGGCGCCACCCCCTTGGGGCAGGCGTCGATGCAGGCGAAGCAGTGGGTGCAGTCGTAGATGCCCGCCGGGTCCTCCGCGAGGTCCTTCACGCGCTCGTACTGCGCGCCGTCGCGCGGGTCGCCCACGAAGCGGTAGGCCTTGGCCAGCGCGGCGGGCCCGATGAACAGCGGGTCGACCTCCATCGACAGGCACGCCGACACGCAGGCCCCGCACTGGATGCAGGCCATCGATTGCGTGACGTCGACCATGTTCTCGTGCGGCACGACGTACTCGCGCTCGGGCGGCGGGCCCTCGGGCAGCAGCCACGGCGTGACGCGCTGGATCTTCTTCCAGTGGACCGCGTCCATGTCGACGATCAGGTCCTTGAGCACCGGCATGTTGTTCATCGGCTCGACGATGATCTTGCCGTCCTCCGGCGACTCCCTGACCGCCTCGGCGAGGTGCGTGTTGCAGGCCAGCCGCGTACGTCCGTTGATGAGGACTCCGCACGACCCGCAGATCGCGGCGCGGCAAGAGCAGCGGATGCCGATCGAGCCGTCCTCGCGCGCCTTGGCGGTGAGGATGCCCTCCAGGACCGAGCGGTGGCCCTCCAGATCGACGTCGAACTCCTGCCAGAAGGGAGCGTCGCCCGACTCGGGCAGGTAGCGGCGGATCTTCAACGTGAACGAGGGCATCTCTAATACTTGCGCTCCTCGGGCTGCCAGGAGGTGATCGTGACAGGGGCGTACCCCAGCTCGGGGCGGCCCGAAGCGCCGAGCGAGACCGTGATGTGCCGCAGCCACTCGTCGTCGTTGCGCTCGGGGTAGTCCGTGCGGAACTGGGCGCCGCGCGACTCCCTGCGCTCCAGCGCGCTCAGCAGCGTCGCCTCCGCGCAGTCGAGCATGTAGCCCAGCTCGATGGCGCCCAGCACGTCCTGGTTGAAGATCGTGCCGCGGTCGTCCACGTACGCGCTGCGGGCTTCCTCCTGCAGGCGCCGGACGACGTCCAGGCAGGTCGAGAGCCCCTGCTCGTCGCGGAAGACCGCGCAGTGGCGGTTCATCGCCTCGCCGAGCTCGTCCTTGATCTCCGACACGCGCCGCCCGCTGCCCGGGCCGCGCTGCAGCAGCGAGGCGATCCAGCCCTCCTCGTCGCGCACGCGCGAAGCGGGCGGCTCGGCCGGCATCGGCATGCCGTCGGCCCGCGCGGCGGCATGGGCGCCGGCGCGCCGGCCGAAGATCAGCGTGTCCAGCAGCGAGTTCGCGCCCAGGCGGTTGCCGCCGTGCACCGAGACGCAGGCCACCTCGCCGGCGGCGTACAGGCCGGGGATCGGCGTGCGGCCCTCCACGTCGGTCTTGACGCCGCCCATGATGTAGTGCTGCCCGGGGCGGATCGTGATCGGCTCGCGCGTGATGTCCACGCCGGCGAAGTCGCGCCCGATGTTCACGATCTCGCGCAGCGCCTCGAGGATGCGCTTCTTGGGGACCAGCGTGACGTCGAGGAGGATGCCCTGGCCGTCCGGTCCGACGCCGCGGCCCTCGTCGATCTCCGTCTGCTCGGCGCGCGACACCACGTCGCGCGAGGCCAGCTCCATCTTGTTGGGCGCGTACTTCTCCATGAAGCGCTCCCCGTCCTTGTTGAACAGCTGCGCCCCCTCGCCGCGCGCCCCCTCGGTGATCAAGAACCCGTTCTCCAGCAGCGTCGTCGGGTGGTACTGGATCATCTCCATGTCCATCAGCGGCGCGCCGGCGCGGTAGGCCTGGGCGATCCCGTCGCCCGTGCAGATCAGCGCGTTCGTGGTGGGCTTGAAGGCCTGCCCGGCGCCGCCCGAGGCGAGGATCGTGCCCTTGGCCGTGAAGGTCTCCATCGCTCCGTCGCGGATGTTGCGCGCGACGGCCCCGACGCAGTGGCCGCCGGCGTCCTGCAGCAGCGAGGTCACGAACCACTCCTCGTAGCGGTCGATCGCCGCGTGGTGCTTCATCAGCTGCTCGTAGAGCACGTGCAGCAGCGCCTGGCCGGTGATGTCGGCCACGTAGTAGGTGCGCGCCTGCGAGGCGCCGCCGAAGGCGCGCGTGCCGAGGTGGCCGGTCTCGTTGCGGTGGAAGGTGACGCCGCGGTGCTCGAGCCACAGGATCTCGTCCGGCGCCTCGCGGCACATGATCTCGATGGCGTCCTGGTCGCCCAGGTAGTCCGAGCCCTTGACCGTGTCGTAGGCGTGCGACTCCCAGGAGTCCTCGGGGTTCAGCGCCGCATTGATCCCGCCCGCGGCCGCGTTGGAGTGCGACCGCACGGGGTGGACCTTGCTCATGATCGCGACGGTCGCGCCGGCTTCCGCAGCGGCCAGCGCGGCGCGCTGCCCGGCCAGGCCAGCGCCGATGATGAGGACGTCGTGGGACGGCATGCGGGGCGCTGATCCTATTCAAAGCCGCTCCGAAGCCGGCCGCGCGCGGCTACGGCGTGCCCGCGACCGTGGCGCTCTGCAGAGCGCGCCGGACCTGCTCGATCGTCACCACGCCGCGCAGCCGTCCCTCGGCGTCCACGGCGAACAGCGCGCCGATGCGCCGCAGGGACTCCGAGCCCAGCAGCGACTCCAGCGTGGCGTCCGCGCCCACCCGCCACTGGCCGTCGTCGGCCTCCATGACCTCGCCGACCGGCTTGGCGCCCTCGCCGAGGCGCTCGGCGCCCTGGACGGCCTCCTCGTGCGCGATCCCCACGAAGCGCCCGGACTCGTCGACCACCGGGAACCACGGCCAGCGGTAGCGCAAAAACCACTCGTCCAGCGCCTGCGTGACGCTCGTCGACTGCGGGATGGTCACCGGCTCGGCGTCCATGATGTCGGCCACGGTCACGCCCTCCAGGCGCTCGGAGAACGCCGTCTGCGCCACCGCCCCGCGCGCGGCCTGGCCCAGGAACCACCCCAGGACCATCAGCCACAGCCCGCTGACCGCCGCGCCGGCGAACAGCAGCTCCGCCAGGCCCAGGCCGATCAGGATCCACGAGAAGGCGCGCCCCAGGGCGGCCGACGCGCGCGTGGCCTTCAGGCGGTCGCCCGTCACCTTCCACGCGATCGCGCGCGCGATCCGCCCGCCGTCGAGCGGGAACGCCGGCAACATGTTGAAGGCGAACACCGCGGCGTTGATCGTCCCCAGCCAGCTGACCAGCAGCAGCCCGGGCGTCACGTCGGCGCCGGACTGCAGCGTGACCGCGTCCCAGAACTCCTCGCGGCCGGCCAGCGCGATCCCCGCCCCGGCACAGGCGGCCACCACCAGCAGCGAGACGATCGGGCCGGCGACGGCGATCTTGAACTCGGTCCCGGCCGAGTCCGCGTCGCGCTCGAGCTTGGCGACGCCGCCGAAGAACCACAGGTCGATGCCGGTGGTCTGGATCCCGTGGCGGCGCGCCTCCAGCGCGTGTCCGAGCTCGTGGGCCAGCAGCGAGCCGAAGAACAGCAGCGCGCTGGCCACGGCCGTCACGTAGGCGACGGTGTCCGAGGAGTCCAGCGTGTCGCGAAACGAGCCGGACAGGATGAAGATGAAGAAGAAGAGGACGAGGAACCAGCTCGTGGTGACGCCGATGCGGATGCCGAAGATTCGCGCGAGCTGGATCGACCCTTCGCCGAACATGCCCGAATCGTCGCAGGTGGGTCAGGCAGCGACGGAGTGGCGCGCCACGATCGCGCCGAAGTCCGTTCCGGCCGGGAGCGTGCCGAAGGCCAGGCCGGCGTCGCCCGCCAGGCGCGAGGCGACGTACGCGTCGGCCACCGCGGGCGGCGCGAAGCGCACGAGCAGCGAGCCCTGCAGGCACTTGGCCATGCGCTCGACGATGCGCCGGGCGCGGGACTCCATGCCGTCGGGATCGGCGAACTCGTCGCGCGTGGCGGCCACGAAGGCGTCCAGCCGCGCGTCGGCCCCCGCCGCCTCGGCGATCTCGGCGAAGAAGGCCTCGAACGTCTCGGGCGACTTGGCCAGAGCGCGCAGCACGTCCAGGCACTGGACGTTGCCCGAGCCCTCCCAGATGGAGTTCAGCGGCATCTCGCGGTACAGGCGCGGCAGGCCGGACTCCTCCACGTACCCGTTGCCGCCCAGGCATTCCAGCGCCTCGCCGGCCACCGCGGGCGCGCGCTTGCAGACCCAGTACTTCGACACCGCGGTGGCGATGCGCTTGAAGAGCTCCTGCTCGGGGTCGTCGAAGGCGCGGGCCAGGCGCAGCGCCGTCACCGTCGCCGCCTCGGACTCCACGCACAGGTCGGCCAGCACGTTGCCCATCAGCGGATGCTCGGCGAGCCGGCGGCCGAAGGCGCTGCGGTGGGCGGCGTGCCAGGTCGCCTGCTCGACCGCCGCGCGCATCCCGCTCGCGCTGCCCAGCACGCAGTCCAGGCGCGTGTGGTTGACCATCTCGATGATCGTGGGGACGCCGCGTCCCTCCTCGCCCACCATGCGCGCCCAGGTGCCCTGCAGCTCGACCTCCGAGGACGCGTTGGAGCGGTTGCCCAGCTTGTCCTTGAGCCGCTGGATGCGGAACACGTTGCGCTCGCCGTCGGGCGTGAAGCGGGGGACCAGGAAGCACGACAGCCCGCCCTCGGCCTGGGCGAGCATCAGGAACACGTCGCACATGGGGGCCGAGCAGAACCACTTGTGTCCGGTCAGCTCGTACTCGCCGCCGCCGCCGCCCCCGTTCAGCGGGCGCGCCGTCGTGGTGTTGGCGCGCACGTCGGAGCCGCCCTGCTTCTCGGTCATGCCCATGCCGGCCAGCGCGCCGGCCTTGTCGGCGGCGGGGACGAAGCGCCGGTCGTAGGCCGGGACGGTCAGGCGCGGCTCCCACTCGGCGGCCACCTCGGGCTGCTTGCGCAGCGCCGGCACGATCGCGTAGGTCATCGACACCGGGCAGCCGACGCCGGCCTCCGGGCACAGCATCATCAGCGCGGCACGGGCGACGTGCGCGCCCGGCTCGGGATGGCGCCAGGCGAACGACGGGATCTCGCTCTCCACGGCCACTCCCAGCAGCTGGTGCCAGGCGGGGTGGAACTCGACCTCGTCGATGCGGTTGCCGTAGCGGTCGTGCGTGCGCAGCCGTGGCGGGTTCTCGTTGGCCAGGCGGGCCCACTCCTGGACCTCCGCGCTGCCGTCGCGCGCGCCCAGCGCGGACACCTGCTCGCGCGCCCATCCGCCGCCCTCGCGTTCGAGCGCCTCGACCAGCGGGCGGTTGGCCTCGAAGACGTTGTGCCCGGTCAGCGGCGGGGGCTGGTTGAAGACCTCGTGGGTCGTGCTGGGCGCTCCCTGCACGGTCGCCATAGGGGCAGGCTACCGGTCGAGGCGCGAATCATTAGGTTCCCCGCCCCATGGACAAGATCAAGGTCGCCAACCCGATCGTCGAGCTCGACGGCGACGAGATGACTCGGGTCATGTGGGCGTTCATCAAGGAGCGCCTGATCCTGCCCTACCTGGACGTGGAGCTGGAGTATTTCGACCTGAGCATCGAGAACCGCGACGCCACGCGCGACCAGGTCACCGTCGACGCCGCCCACGCGATCAAGGAGCACGGCGTCGGCGTGAAGTGCGCCACGATCACGCCGGACGAGGCGCGCGTCGAGGAGTTCGGCCTGGAGGAGATGTACCGCTCGCCCAACGGCACGATCCGCAACATCCTCGGCGGAGTGATATTTCGCGAGCCGATCGTCATCTCGAACGTCCCCCGCCTCGTGCCGGGCTGGACCAAGCCGATCGTCATCGGTCGCCATGCCTTCGGAGACCAGTACCGCGCCGAGGACATCGTGGTTCCCGGCGAGGGCAAGCTGACCCTCACCTTCACTCCGCGCAACGGCTCCGACCCGGTGGAGATCGATGTCTTCGACTTCCCCGGCGGCGGCGTGGCGCTCGCGATGTACAACCTCGACGAGTCGATCCGCGACTTCGCGCGCGCATCGTTTCGCTACGGGCTCGAGCGCGGGTTTCCGGTGTACATGTCGACGAAGAACACCATCCTCAAGCGCTACGACGGTCGCTTCAAGGACCTCTTCCAGGAGGTGTACGAGGCTGAGTTCGCCACCGAATTCGAAGCCGCGGGCCTCACCTACGAGCACCGTCTGATCGATGACATGGTGGCGGCGGCGCTCAAGTGGGAGGGAGGCTACGTGTGGGCGTGCAAGAACTACGACGGCGACGTCCAGTCCGACACCGTGGCACAGGGCTTCGGCTCGCTCGGCCTCATGACCTCGGTGCTGATGACACCCGATGGCAAGACGGTGGAGGCCGAGGCCGCGCACGGCACGGTCACCCGCCACTTCCGCCAGCACCAGCAGGGCAAGCCGACGTCGACCAACCCGATCGCCTCGATATTCGCGTGGACGCGCGCGCTGGGCGCGCGCGGGCGCATGGACGCCACGCCGGAGGTGTCGGACTTCGCCAGCACGCTGGAGCGCGTGTGCGTGGAGACGGTGGAGAGCGGAAAGATGACGAAGGACCTCGCGCTGCTGGTCGGTCCGCAGCAGGAGTTCCAGACCACCGAGGAATTTCTCGGATCCGTCGACGACAACCTCAGGAGAGCCACTTCGTGACACCCGTCAACGTGACCGTCACCGGTGCGGCCGGCCAGATCGGCTACGCGCTGCTGTTCCGCATCGCCGCCGGCGAGATGCTCGGTTCCGACACGTCCGTACACCTGCATCTGCTGGAGATCCCCGACGCCGTGAAGGCGGCCGAGGGGACCGCGATGGAGCTCGACGACTGCGCGTTCCCGCTGCTGGCGGGCATCGACATCCACGACGATCCCGAGCAGGCGTTCGCCGGCAGCAACGTCGCGCTGCTGGTCGGCGCGCGGCCGCGCAGCAAGGGCATGGAGCGCTCGGACCTGCTCGAGGCCAACGGCGGCATCTTCAAGCCGCAGGGGCGGGCGATCAACGATCACGCGGCCGACGACGTGAAGGTGCTGGTGGTCGGCAATCCCGCGAACACCAACGCGCTCATCGCGATGAGTCACGCCCCCGACGTGCCGCGCGAGCGCTTCAGCGCGATGGTCCGGCTCGACCACAACCGCGCGCTGGCGCAGCTGGCCAGGCGGCTGGACGTGTCGGTGGACGACATCGACCACATGACGGTGTGGGGCAACCACTCGCCCACCATGTATCCGGACCTCGTCAACGCGAGGGTGAACGGGCGGCGCGCCTGGGACGCGGTGGACGACGAGTCGTGGATCGCCGACGAGTTCATCCCCACGGTGGGCAAGCGGGGCGCGGCGATCATCGAGGCGCGCGGCGCCTCCAGCGCGGCGTCCGCGGCCAACGCCGCGATCGATCACGTCCACGACTGGGTACTGGGAACACCCGATGACGACTGGGTGTCGATGGCCGTCGCGTCCGACGGGTCCTACGGAGTGGAGGAGGGGCTGATCTCCGGGTTCCCCTGCCGCTGCTCGAATGGAGAGTGGGAGATAGTCGAAGGATTGGACATCACCGACTTCTCCCGTGCGCGCATCGACGCGACAGCCGAAGAGCTGCGCGCCGAGCGCGACACGGTTAAGGACCTGGGACTGGTTTGACGGACTTGACCGTTACCGGTCCTACGCGGCGTGCCAGCCGCTCCCCTGCTTGCGCACCTTGCCGTCCTTCTGCAACTGAGGCATCACCCGGTACAGGTAGTTCGGCTTGATGTTCATCCGCTTGGCCAGGTCGGCGATGCTGATGCCAGGGTTCTCTCGCACCAGCTTCTCGGCCTGCAGAGCGCGCGTGCCGCTTCCGCGGGGACGGCCCCGGCGGCGCGGGCGCGCGGAAGTCGAGCGACGGCTCGCAGTGCCGCGCGGACGCCCCGGGCCGCGCCGGGCGGTTCCGCCTCCGAGGGCGGCGGCGGCGGTCTCCAGTCGCTTGATCTCGTCGCGCAGGAGCGCCAGCCGTTCCTCTATCGCCTTGCGTGCCTCGTCCAGATGCTCGGTCACATTGCCTCCGCTTTCGGTTAATGACAGAGCGTTAACCGTAACGGGTGGCTGCATATGAGGCGCAAGATCGTGATCATCGGGCTCTCCACGCTCGCCGTCGAGACGGCCGAGCGGCTGTCACCCGGCCCTGTCGCGGACGTCGTCCTCCTGGATTCCGACGAGGGCGCCGCGCAGGTGGCGGCCGGCGATCTGGCCGCCGCGGCGGCGGGCACCGGGGGCCCGGCCGCTCGGGTTCGCGCAGCGGGGTCCTGGGAGGCGGCGGCGGGCGCCGACGTGGTGGTGGTGTGCGACGGCGATCCGGTCGACGCCGCGCGCGGCGTCGCGGAGCGCTGTCCCGGCGCGGTCGTGGTGGTCGCGCTCGATCCCGTGGAGGAGGCGTGCGCCGCCGTCCTGGCCGAGGGCCGCTTCCCGCGCGGACGCGTGCTCGGAGTCGCGGGCTCGGTCGAGGCGCTGCGGCTGCGGGCGGGCGTGGCCCGCGCGCTGGACGTGTCGGTCGCCGACGTCGACGCGCTCGTCCTGGGCGGTCGCGGCGAGCGGGCCGTGCCGGTTCTGAGCGCCCTGCGCGCGGGTGGCAGCGCCGTCGCCGACAAGCTTGCCGCGGAGCGCATCGCCAGGCTGGTGGCGGCGCTGCGCACGGCGCCGCCGGCCGCGGTGCGCGCGGTGGCGGCCGCGACCGCCGGCATCGTGACCGCGGTGTGCCGCGACGCGCGCGCGCTGATCCCGGCCGCGATGCTGTGCGAAGGCGAGCTGGGCATCTCGAACGCCGTGACGGGCGTCCCGGTGGTCCTGGGCGCCTCCGGGGTCGAGCAGGTGCTCGACGTCGTCCTCACCGGCGACGAGCGCGAGGCGCTGAGCGCCGCCGCCGTCCCGTTCGCGCGCTGAGCGCTCGCCGCGCGGTCACTCCTCGAGTCCCAGCTCCTCCAGGGCGTGGGCACGGCTCGGGTAGATGCGGACGCGGGAGATGCGGGCGCCCGCGAACGTCCACACGTGCGCCGGCGTGTTCTCCTCGCGGCCCTCGTAGGCGATGTGCACGAACACGACCACGTCGTCGCCGGACTCGATGAGCCGCTCGACGCGATGACGCGGGCGGTAGGACGTGTGCCAGCCGGTCAACCAGCCGGCGACCGCGTTGCGGCCCCGGATGGTGCGGGTCGGCGTGCGCCATTCGACGTCCGGCGCGAGGCGCTCCACCAGGTCGTCGAAGTCGCCCCGGTTGGCGGCGTCGTAGACGTCGTGCAACAGGCGCTCGCGCTCAGCGTCCATCCCGCTCGATCAGGCGCTTGAGGTTGCTCAGCGTGGTCTTCGCCTCGCGCTCCGGCAGGCCGCCCACCAGGGCATGGCTGGCCAGCGCCCCGAGCGGTCCGAGCGGGGGCTTGAACTCGTTCTCGTACTCGAAGCGCGTGCCGCCGTTGCCGTTCGGGCGCAGGTGGTAGGCGGTATGTGCCCGCGAACGCGCCGGCCCGCGCCCGTCCCACACGGCCAGCTCGGCCTCGCGCGCCTGCGCCACCTTCCAGCGCACGTGGAAATTGACCCCGCGCAGGCACAGCTTCTGCTCGAGCGTCGAGCCGGCGCGCAGCGGCCGGTGCGACGCGTCCTCGACGTCGCGATGGATCGAGACCCACTCGCCGAGGCGATCCGGGTCCATCACGACGCTCCACACCTCGCGCGGCGGCGCGTCGATGTCGATCACGGCCGTTACCCGGCTCATGGCGCGGACGCTACCGCGCGGCCAGCGGCTCCCGCGCCTCCCACTCGCGCAGCGCACGCTCCACGGCGGCGTCGAAGCGGTGCAGCCGCACGCCCAGCAGCGGCGCCGCCGCGCCGTCGCGCGGCAGGAGGTCGTGCCGCAGGCCCTCCATCAGCGGACCGACCAGCTCGTGGTCCTCGCCGGACACGGCGGCGCCGAGGCGGCCGGACAGGCGGGTCAGGGTGCGGTCGAACCCCCAGGTGGGCCGCGACACCAGCATCAGGTCGCGGATGCGCTCGACCATCTCGCGGTAGGTGAGGACGTCGGGGCCGCCGATGTCCAGCGAGCGTCCCGCCGCCTCGGGGACCACGGCCGCGCGCGCCAGCAGGGCGACGACGTCGCGCCCGTCGATGGGCTGCGTGCGGTTGTCGCGCCAGGCCGGCAGCGCGAGCACCGGCAGGCGCTCGACCAGGCGCACGAGGAAGCGAAAGGAGCGCGAGCGGGCGGCGATCACGATCGAGGCGCGCAGCGCCACGCCTTCGGGCGCCGCCTCGAGCAGGATGCGCTCCACCTCCAGGCGGCTGGCGAGGTGCGGCGAGGCTTCGCCGTTCGCGGGGACGAGCCCGCCCAGGTAGACGACGCGCCGCACGCCGGCCGCGCGCGCCGCCCGCGCGAACGTCGTGGCCGCGCGGCGGTCGCGCTCGCGGAAGCTGTCCTCCCCGGCCTCCATCGAGTGCACGAGGTAGTAGGCGGCCTGGCAGCCGGCGAGCGCCTGCTCCAGTCCCGCGCCGGTGAGGACGTCGCCGGTGTGGACCTCGACTCCGGGCTGCGGCGCGAGCCGGGCCCGATCGCGCGCGAACGCGCGCACGGCGTGGCCGTCGGCACGCAGCCGCGGGATCAGCGCGGACCCGACGTAGCCGCTGGCGCCCGTGACGAGGATCTCCATCGGCCACAAACGTTCCCAAAGTGCGGCGTCTTCGCACGCGCAGGGCGTGTAATGGCTGCGTACGGGGCAATTCCGCGAAAAGCCCGCGCTTTGCGGGAACGGTGGGTGACGGCTGCGCACCGCGGTGGTCTAATCCCGCCGCAATGGCCAAGCGACGCGGAACGCAGACCCCGAAGCCCCGCTGCGAGGACTGCTTCTTCCGCTCCCACGGGCTCTGCGCCCTGGAGGTCGCCGAGCCCTGCCCGACGTACCGGCCCAACGCCCCGGAGGGACTGCGCCCGCCCAGCCAGATGCGCTTCGCCTTCCGCCAGGATCGCGGCCGCGCCCCGTGGGCCTTCCCCACCGCGCAGGACCAGGCCGCGCTGCACGCCGGCTGACTTTGTGACGCTCCTCACAGATGATTGGCGTCACGGCGGGCGCGGCTTCGCGGTTAGAGTCCATGGAGAGGGAAGAGGAATCGGGTGCGAATCACCGTTCTGGGCAAGAGCCCGTCATGGCAGGACGCCGGTGGCGCGTGCAGCGGCTATCTGATCGAGGACGGGGCGACGTCGCTGCTGCTGGACTGCGGCAACGGGGTCTTCTCCAAGCTGCGGCGCTTCCGCGACTACGTGTCGCTGGACGCGGTCGTGATCTCGCACATGCACGCGGACCACTTCCTCGACCTCGTCCCCTTCGCCTACGCGCTCACCTACGCGCCGCGCCAGCAGCCGGTGCCGGTCGACCGCTGGCCCGGCACCGACACGCCGGCGCGTCCCGACCTGCACGTGCCGGCGGGCGGGCGCGACGTGATCCGCCGGGTCGTGGGCGCGTGGGGCAACGAGGACCTGGTGGAGAACGCCTTCCACATGCACGAGTACGCGGCGACCGACGAGCTGGAGGTCGGCTCGCTGCGGCTGCGCTTCCACGTGGTGCCGCACTTCCTGGAGACGCACGCGATCGACCTCGTCTCCACCAACGGCGGCGGGCGCTTCACCTTCGGCGCGGACTGCCGGCCTTCCGAGGACCTGCCGAAGTTCGCCGAGGGAACCGACCTGCTGATGCTCGAGGCGACGCTTCCGCGCCCGGAGCGCGCGGGACCGCGCGGCCACCTGACTCCCGGCGAGGCCGGCGAGCACGGCCGCCGCGCCAACGCCCGGCGGCTGGTGATCACCCACATCTCCGACGAGCTGGACGAGCTGTGGGCCCGCAGCGAGGCGTCCAAGACGTTCGGCGCCCCGGTCGAGGTGGCTCGCGAGGGCGCCGTCTACCGCGTCTGACGCGCTCCAAGTGCGCCCGCGAGGCCGCGGGGTAATGTGTCGAAGGTGGGTGACGAACGCGACCTCTTCGCCAACTTCGAGCGCATGCGGCGCGAGATGGACGAGCTGTTCGGGACGGTCTTCGGCGGGGCGGGCCTGACCGCTCGCGGCGAGGGCTTCTCCCCGGCGGTGGACGTCTACTACGCCGACGACCCGCCGCGCGCGGTGGTCAAGGCGGAGCTGCCCGGAATCGACACGTCGCAGCTCGGCCTGGAGATCCGCGGGCGCGAGCTCGTGATCAGCGGCCACCGCCGGGCCGCCGATCCCGAAGGCCGCGTCTACCAGCAGATCGAGATCGCGCACGGGCCGTTCCGGCGCGTGATCGCGCTGGGCGCCGACGTGCTCGCGGACGAGGCCAAGGCGGTCTACGAGGACGGCGTCCTGCGCGTCGAGCTCCCGCTCGACCGTGCCCGCACGGGCGCGCACCGCGTGCCGATCGAGACGCCCAGCGAGGAGACATGATCGAGATCGCCGGGTCCGGCGGGCCCCAGGGGATCGAGGTGCCGACCGCGCCGCCCCTGCCGGAGGGGCTGCCCGTGCTGCCCCTGCGCGACAGCGTCGCCTTCCCCGCCAGCGTGATGCCGCTGGCCGTCGGCCAGCCCCGCTCGATCCAGCTGGTCAACGACGCGCTCGGCGGCAACCGGATGCTGGTCATGATGGCCAGCCGCGAGCCCGAGCTGGACTCCCCGTCCCCCGACCAGCTCTACGACGTGGGCGTCGTGGGGACGATCGCGCGCATGCTGCGCGCCCCCGATGAGACGGTGCGGGTGCTGGTCCAGGGCGCCCAGCGCGTGCGGATCGCGCGGTGGGCGCGCGAGGAGCCCTACCTGTGGGCGGAGGTCGCGGAGCTGCCCGACGTGGTCGAGGAGTCGCCCGAGCTGACCGCGCTGATGCGCAACGTCCAGCGCACGTTCGGCGACATCGTCGAGCAGGTGCCGTACCTGCCCGAGGAACTGCGCATGGCGGTCGCCAACATCGACGAGCCCAGCGCGCTCTCCTACCTCATCGCGGGCGCCCTGCGGCTGAAGACCGAGGAGAAGCAGCAGCTGCTGGAGGAGGTCGACGTGAGCCGGCGGCTGCGCCGGCTCTCGGAGGTCCTGGCGCGCGAGCTGGACGTCATCTCGCTGGGCTCGAAGATCCAGTCCGAGGTCCAGGCGGGCCTGGAGCAGTCCCAGCGCGAGTACTTCCTGCGCCAGCAGCTCAAGGCGATCCAGGAGGAGCTCGGCGAGGTCGACGAGATGGAGGCCGAGGCGCAGGAGCTGCGCGGCAAGCTCGACGCGCTCGAGCTGCCCGAGGAGGTGCGCCGCCAGGCCGATCGCGAGCTGGCGCGCCTGGAGAAGCTGCCCCCCGCCGCCGCCGAGCACGGGGTCATCCGGACGTGGCTGGAGTGGATCGCCTCGCTGCCGTGGGGCCAGTCGACCGAGGACAACCTGGACCTCGAGCACGCGCGCGCGGTGCTCGACGAGGACCACTACGACATCCAGGCCGTCAAGGACCGCATCCTCGAGTTCCTCGCCGTGCGCAAGCTCAAGCCCGACGCCCGCGGGACCATCCTGTGCTTCGTCGGGCCGCCGGGCGTGGGGAAGACGTCGCTGGGGCGCTCGATCGCCCGCGCGCTGGGCCGCGAGTTCCAGCGCATCAGCGTGGGCGGCGTGCGCGACGAGTCCGAGATTCGCGGGCACCGACGGACGTACATCGGGGCGATGCCGGGGACGATCGTGCGCGCCCTGCGCGACGCCGGCTCGGACAACCCGCTGTTCATGATCGACGAGATCGACAAGATGGGCGCGGACTACCGCGGCGACCCCGCGAGCGCGATGCTCGAGGTGCTCGACCCGGAGCAGAACTCGGCTTTCCGCGACCACTACCTCGACGTCGCCGTCGACCTGTCGAACGTCATGTTCGTCACGACGGCGAACACGCTGGACACCATTCCCGGTCCGCTGCTGGACCGCATGGAGGTGATTCAGCTCGCCGGCTACACCGAGGAGGAGAAACTGCAGATCGCCCGGCGCTACCTGGTGCCGCGCCAGATCGAGCGCAACGGGCTGCGCAAGTCGCAGATCGACATCGGCGACGCGGCGCTGCGCGCGATCGTCTCCGACTACACGCGCGAGGCCGGCGTGCGCAACCTCGAGCGCGAGATCGGCACGATCTGCCGCAAGGTGGCCTTTCAGGTCGCGCAGGGGCGGGCCAAGCGGCGCGTCTCGGTGTCCGAGAAGCGGGCGCGCGAGCTGCTGGGCAAGCGCAAGTTCTTCTCCGAGGCGCGGCGGCGCACGCGCGTGCCGGGCGTGGCGACGGGGCTCGCCTGGACGCCGGTGGGCGGCGACGTGCTGTTCGTGGAGGCGACGGCGATGCCGGGAGAGGGGCGCCTGACCATCACCGGTCAGCTGGGCGACGTGATGCGCGAATCGGCCGAGGCGGCGCTCTCGTACGTGCGCGGCCACGTGCACGAGCTGGTCGAGGGGATCGCCGAGGACTGGTTCGCCAAGCACGACCTGCACCTGCACGTGCCGGCCGGCGCGATACCGAAGGACGGACCGTCCGCCGGCGTCACGATGGCCACCGCGCTGATGTCGCTGATCTCGGGCCGCCACGTGCGCGAGGACGTGGCGATGACGGGCGAGATCACGCTGACCGGGCAGGTCCTGCCGATCGGGGGGCTCAAGGAGAAGGCGCTGGCCGCGCAGCGCAACGGGATCCACACGGTAATCGCGCCGCGCCTGAACGAGCAGGACGCCGACGACATCCCCGAGCACCTGCGCGACGACCTCGAGCTGGTGTTCGTGGACGAGATCCGCGCCGTCTTCGAGGCGGCGCTGGAGCCGGCGGGCGCGAAGGTGTCGCGGGCGCGCCGGCGGCGGGTTCCCAGCCCCGAGCGCAAGGCCGCGCGACCGGTCCGTTGAGGACCCTATGGTCCGGTCGCGGCAGGCCGGGTATGCTCAGCGCAACGGCAACCCCGGCTTTTCGAGGGAGAATCCATGGCATCAAAGCGCACCGCGAAGGTGGGTGACGCCGCGTTGGCCGCGCGGAGCAACCCCTACGTCCAGCGCATAATCGAGGACGCCGAGCTGCGCGAGAACCTTCGCGAGGCCTACGAGCGTTCGCGAAGCGCGTACGGCCGCCTGTCCAACGGCAAGGGTCCGACCCGCGCCCTGATGGAGGACAAGAAGCTGCAGAAGGAGCTGCGCTCCGCAGCGGCGGCGATCGGGGCGGCGTCGATCGCGCTCCGCGAGGGCCCGCGGCGCAAGAAGCGCGGTGGCATGGGGCGCAAGCTGATGCTCCTGGCCGTGGGCGCGGGCCTGGCCCTGGCGCTCAGCGAAGGTCTGCGCAAGAAGGTGCTCGACGCGATGTTCGGGGCCGAGGAGGAGTTCGACTACACCTCCACGACCACGCCGGCCCCCGCGCCGGAGACCTCGGGCGCCGCGGCTTAGCTTCCGGACGGTTCGGTGTTGGGAGAGGGCGCCCGTTCGCGGGCGCCCTTTCTCTTTGCCTCGCCGCGCTTTAACGGCTGGGCCCGGACCGCTTTGCGGGCGGGTCCTGTCCGTGGTCCCTGGCCCGGATTTCGCGGCACAGCACGCGAAATCCGTCAGTAGGACCACGGCCACCCGCCCGATCGGCGTGACGGGCCGGGTACCCGCCGTAAACGCATGCTGGGAGGCGGCGGCCTAACGAGCGCGCTTCAAGGCGGCGCCAAGCTCGCGGCCAGACTTCGGCGCCTGACCACGCCCGTGGATGTTGCCGCGCTTACTGGGGAGCCGCTGGCTCAATCCGCTCGAAGCGGACCGATGCGACTTCCGCGGCGTCGATGTAGATGCCTTCTGCGTGGGTGACTTCTGGTTCATCGTCCTCGCCCCAACGATACTCCGTATCGAAATAGAGCTGTCGCGGTGCAGGCGAAAGTCCAACAACCGAGTCCTGATCGAATACCGCGTAGAACGTATCTCCATTCTTCAACCGGATCTCAACGGCTGCCCACTCCGCATCTGCGGCTCGAAGCCACGCCGCGTCCCAGGCGGTCGGTGGCTCAAAGATGCCTGTCCAGGCTAGGGCACGCGCCAGATGGCCCGTTTGGTTGCTGCCGATCGCATCTACTGCGCGTCCGGCCACAAGACCGGCGAGTAACGCCACGACGAGGTTGAGCAGCACAAGGCCCAAGACCTCGATCTGATGCTCCTCTGCAGTGCCGTCTTGCAGCCACCCCAGGACCCACCGACCGCCCAAGACCCAGATCGCCGGTAGCCACGCGAGGCTGACGACCACAGCCTGCGCCAATGCAAAAAGGTCTCGACTCGGTAGCGCGTGAGCACGCGCTCGGTTGTAGCCACGGATCAGAAGCTGACCGGGCACGATTAGCACCGCGAAAGCGAGCGCTGCCTCAAGCGAAGCTGGCATCAGTCAGTCGCGGAGCGTAGCGGCACTAAGGCGCGATCTCCGCCGAACGCGTCGCCGCCGGGGTCGCGAGCACGAACTCGCCGCAGCGATGGACAAGCCCCGCCCCGTTGAGGTGGCGATGCCGTCCTCCGCCGCTACCCGGCCCCGATCTCGCGCGCGACTAGATCGACGACCACAACGCTTCTTTCCCAGGAGCATCGACAAGATGCCCTGCTCGGTCGCATCCGAGTTTGCGTGGGTAGCTTGCCGTGCATAGAGGGTCCGTCCTTTCCGTGTCAGGCCCCGAGCGCTCGCGCGTCGCCGGGGCCCACTCTGGTCATGAACGCCGCGACCCGTAGGCACTAAACGGCCCAACTGTCACACTGACCCATTACCCGGTCCGGTGCGCTGTACCGCCGACGTTGCGAAGCCTTCCCAGAAACGCGCGCAGGCGGGTGTCGTAGAGGCGGGGGTTGACGTTCCAGCTCTCCACGTGGCCGGCGCGGGGGACGCGGTGGAAGGTGACGTAGCGTGGGAGCTTGCGGGCGAGGGTTTCGCTGGTCTCGATCGGGACGACGGTGTCCTCGGTGCCGTGGAAAAGCAGGATCGGGAGGCGCAGGTCGTTCGTGTGGTCGAGGGCGTCGAGGCGGTTCCAGTCGACGTCGATGCGCAGTCCCACGACCCATTCGACCGGCTCGGCGGCGAAGGCGGGCAGACCGCGCTCGGTGGCGTTGAGCTCGAGGATCGGCTTCCAGGACAGGGCGGGGGCGTCGAGGACGAGGCCGGTGACGTGGCGGGCCAGCCTCGAGCGCTCCATGAACTGGGTGACGAGCGCGCCGCCCATCGACTCGCCGACGAGGATCAGGCGCCGGGCGCCGTGGGACAGCGCGTAGCGGGCGGCCGCCTGCAGGTCGCGCCACTCGGTGAGCCCGAGGTGGTGGAGCCCGTCCGGGGAGCGTGGCGCGCCGGGGTCGTTGCGGTACCTGATCAGCAGCGTGGTGAGACCGGCGCGGCGCAGGGTGGGGAGGATGCGCAGGCCGGCCTCGGGCGTCCCGTCGATCCCGTGGACGAAGATCGCCCAGGTCGGGCCGCCGTCGACGCGCCAGGCGGGCATCACGCCGAGCTCGTCGCGCACCGCCACGCGCCGGAAGGCAATGCCCAGCGTCAGGCGGGGGGTGCCCTCGTACACGTTCGGGTCGATCGCCACCTTGGTGTCGGCGGCGAGCCGTCCCTGCGTGAGGCGCAGGTCGCGGGTGACCTCGCCGTCGCGGATCGAGCGCACGCGTCCGAGGACCCCGTGCCCGCCCTTCCAGTCGAGTCCGTAGACCCCCGGCCGGACGGTGTCCTGGGTGCGTTCGAGCACCACGCGCCCGGGCGGGGCGGCGTGCACCCGAAGGTCGTAGTCCTCGCCGTGCTCGGGGACCAGCAGCAGCGACGAGAAGTACCAGCTGCCGGCGGCGGTGGCCGCGACGATCGCCACGGCGACGACGGCGAGCCCGATCGAGACCCAGCGCCGCCTCGACACCGTGGATCAGTCCCCGGCCGGCCGGAAGTGCGGGACAGACTCGAAGCGTGCGAAGTCGCGGTCGAGCGTGACGATGTCGGCGCCGTGCTCGGCGGCGAGGGCGGCGATCGCCGCGTCGATGACCAGATCGCCGAGTGCGTCGGCTTCGTCGCACAGCTCGCGCAGGAGCTTCAGGTGTCGCGGGCCCGGGCCGACCGGCAGGTGGAGCGGGTGGGCGCACGTCGCCTCGACGAAGTCGAACGCCTCGTCCCGCGGAGTGGGGACCTCGAAGATCCGACGGCTCGTGGAGAGGCGCAGGAAGGACGTCCACACGAGGGCGGGGACGGCGAAGCGCTCGTGGCCGGAGAGCATGTCGTCGAACCATCCGCGCACCGTGGCGTGATCGGGATGGTCGCCCCGGTGCGTGGCCAGGACGACGTTGACGTCGAGGAGCAGCACCGGTCAGCGCCGCGTGGCGGGCTCGGTTCCCTCGTCCAGTGCCTCGAGCAGTCCGCGGTTCGACCTGACGTCGACGCCGGGCCGCGGGCCGGTGCCGCCGCGGAAGACCGGGACCGCCGGTGGCTCGGCCGAGGACACCGGCTCGTTGAGCTCGCGCTGCAGCGCCGTGTCGACGAACTCGCCCAGCGTCTGACCGCGCTCGCGGGCGCGGCGCTTGGCCGCGAGGAGCAGTTCGTCGGATATCGACAGGGTGGTGCGCATGATGACTCTCATCGTACATCACCTGCATCAAGCCGCACTGGCTGGACGTACAGCTAGAGTCCCGCGCATGGAGGCAGCTTCCAAGCCGCGCGACCTGGCGGGCGAGAAGGCGCAGCGAATCGTCGACGCCATGCGCGACAGCGTCGCGGAGCGGGGCGCGGCGGGCTCGACGTTCGACCACGTGGCCCGGGTGGCGGGCGTCTCGCGCGGACTGCTGCACTACTACTTCGGCACGAAGGAGCGGCTGCTGGTCGAGGTGGTGCGCCGCGACACCGAGCTGCGGATCGGGATGCTCGACGAGGCGCTCGCGGACGCCCACACCGCCGAGGACTTCATCGACGCGCTCGTGTCCTCGCTGCAGGATCTGGTGGAGCACCAGCCGGACTTCGTCGCGCTGTGGTTCGAGCTGTTCACCGTGGCGCGGCGCAACGAGGAGATCGGCGCCGAGGTCGCGGAGCTCACGCGCCGCACGCGCGAGCACGTGGCCGCGCTGCTGGAGGCCAAGCAGCAGGAGGGCGTGATCCGGCTGCACGACGAGCCCGAGGCGGTCGCCACGATCCTGTTCGCGCTGGCCGACGGGATCGCGATGCGCATCCTCCTCGAGCCCCAGCGCGACTTCGCCGACGCCCTGCGCGCCGGCACCGCCTGCGCGCGGGCGCTGCTCACCGACTGACGGCGCCGCGCGGCGGTGCTGACCCCCCGGGCCCGGATCGCCGTCGCCGCGGTGGCGGCGGTGGCGGTCCTCCTCCTCGTGTCGCAGCTCGTGCTGCCGGGCGTCGCGGAGCGACGGCTGCGCGACCGGCTGCAGCGCAACGGGACGGTGGAGCGCGTCGACGTGCGCGCGTTTCCGGCGCTGCAGCTGCTCTGGGGGCGCGCGGACCGCGTCGTCGTGCGGATGCGCGAGGGACGCGCCGGGGCCGGGCGCTTCGCCGACCTGCTCGCGGACACCCGCGACGCCGAGCGGGTCGACGCCGTCGTCCGCGGCGCCCGGATCCTCACGCTGCGCGTACGCGAGCTGCGCCTGCGCAAGCGCGGCCGGACGCTCGAAGGCTCCGCCACCGTGACGGACGCCGACCTGCGCGCCGCGCTGCCTCCGGGGTTCGACGCACGTCCGATCGCGTCGCGCGCCGGCGTGCTGGTGTTCGAGGGCAGCGCCGCGCTGCTGGGCCGGCGCCTGCGCGGTCAGGTCGTCGTGGCGGCGCGCGACGGCAACGTCGTCCTCGCGCCGAACGTGGTGTTCGGCGGCTTCCTCACGCTGACCGTGTTCCGGGACCCGCGGATCGAGGCGCTCGCCGTGGGCGCGCGTCCGCGTCGGGACGGGTTCGTGCTGACGGCGCGGGCGCGGCTGCGGGAGTAGCTCAGCGCCGGCGGCGCGCCTGCGGGCGCAGCGTGAAGCGGGCGGTGCGGCTGCGGGCGGTGAGGCCGTCGGCGTCGCGCGCGCTCGCCGTCACCCGGTAGCGGCCGGGCGGGAGGCGGCGCTTCCCGAGCCGCCCGCGGAAGGCCACGGCGTTGACGCCGCTCTTGCCGGCGCCGCGGCGCACCCCGCGCCGCACGAACGCCGTGCACCGCCGCCCGGTACGCACCCGACGCGAGCGCGGGAGGCAGCGCGCGCCGCGGCGGCGCCCCGGGCGCAGCTGGTCGAACGCCAGCGTGTACGTCGCGGCCTTCGACAGATCGAAGCGGATGCGCGCGAGCGACCCCAGCCGGAAGCGCTTGGGCGCGACACGCAGCCCGGCGATCGCGGGCGCGCTGGGCGGGGGCAGCGGCGGCGGGGTGACGCCCGGGTTGGACGTCCCGACCGCGCACGGGGGCGCCTGGAGCGCCGGATCGCCGGGGCACCCGTCCTGCGTCTCGTCCCCGAAGCCGTCGCCGTCGACGTCGCGCTCGAGGTCGGCGTTGAGCTCGAGCGCGCGCCCGTCGTTGTGACCCGAGATCGCGCGCGGCGGGGCGCCGTCCTGCAGCTTGGGCAGCCAGAAGCGCACCCCGACTCCTGCCGGCGCCACCGTGAAGAGCTTCGCCCCGTCCTCGTCGTCCACCCCCAGGAACTGCCCGGCCTGCACGGGCAGGCGCTCGCCCTCGAACACGTTGACCCCCACGGCGGTGGTCCGCTCGATCCCGGTCCCCGTGCCGACGTACGTCGCTGTGTTGTCCACGCGCGCCAGCGCGCGCAGCGTCACGCGCGCGTTGCCGTCGCCCGACCCCAGCCGCCAGCGCACGATCACGCCCTTGCTGGGGACCGCGGGGGTGGCGGAGCCCAGGACGTGCATCGCGTACGTGCACTCCGGACCGTTGCACGCAGCGGCGTCGTGGGTGCCCACCTTCAACTGCGGATCGCCGAGCGTCTCGGCCGCGGAGGCCACCCCGCCGGTGGCGAGCAGCCACGCCAGCGCGGCGAGCCCGATGAAGTGCCGCCTTCCCATGCCAGTGCCGAGTGTGGCGTGCGCGAGCGCGTCGCGCAACCGGTTCGTCAGGCGTCCAGCTTGGGCGAGCGCCACGGCTCGCGCAGCCGGCGCAGGATCTCGTCCGGCAGCTCGTCGATCGCGACGCGGGTCTGCTCCAGCGAGTCGCGGTCGCGCAGCGTCACGGTCCGGTCCTCGGTCGTCTGGTGGTCCACCGTCACGCCCCAGGGTGTCCCGATCTCGTCCTGGCGGCGGTAGCGCCGGCCGATCGATCCGCCCTCGTCGTACTCGGCCTGGACGACAGGCTTGAGCGCCTCGTAGGCCTCGCGCGCCAGTTCGGGCAGGCCGTCCTTGCGCACGAGCGGCAGCACGGCCACCTTCACCGGGGCCAGCTGCGGGTGCAGGCGCAGCACCGTGCGGGTCTCGCCCTCGACATCCTCCTCGTCGTAGGCGTCGACCATGAATGCGAGCGTCGCGCGGTCGGCGCCCGCGGCCGGCTCGATCACGTGGGGCACGTAGCGCTCGTTCGTGGCCGAGTCGAAGTACTCCAGCTTCTTGCCCGAGTGCCGCGCGTGGGCGCGCAGGTCGAAGTCGCCGCGGTTGGCGATGCCCTCCAGCTCCGACCAGCCGATGGGGAACAGGTACTCCACGTCGCTGGTCGCGCTGGAGTAGTGCGACAGCTCATCTTCCTCGTGCGGGCGCAGGCGCAGGTGGTCGGGCCGGATCCCCAGGTCGACGTACCAGCTCATCCGCGCGTCCAGCCAGTGCTCGAACCACCTCGGCGCGTCGGGCGGCGGGACGAAGAACTCCATCTCCATCTGCTCGAACTCCCGCGTCCGGAAGACGAAGTTCCCCGGCGTGATCTCGTTGCGGAAGGACTTGCCGATCTGCGCGATCCCGAACGGCGGCTTCTTGCGCGCCGTCTGCATGACCTGCGGGAAGTCCACGAAGATGCCCTGCGCGGTCTCCGGGCGCAGGTAGATCTCCGCGCCGGACTCCTTCACCGGCCCGATCGTCGTCTCGAACATCAGGTTGAAGTCGCGCGCCTCGGTCAGGTCGCAGTTCGGGCCCTCACCCGGATGCTTGGAGGGCTTCTCCGGGCACTCGAGCTCGCCGAGGTGGTCGGCACGGAAGCGCTGCCCGCAGCGCCGGCAGTCCACGAGCGGGTCGGTGAATGAGGCCAGGTGCCCCGAGGCCTCCCACACCTTCGGCGACATCAGGATCGCCGCGTCCAGCGCCACGATGTCGTCGCGCTCCTGCAGCATCGCGCGCCACCACGCGTCCTTGACGTTGCGCTTGAGCAGGACGCCGTAGTGCCCGTAGTCGTACGTCGACGCGAGGCCGCCGTAGATCTCGGACGAGGGAAAGACGAACCCTCGTCGCTTGCACAGCGCCACGATCTTGTCCATGGTGACCACGTCCGTCGGCATCGCGCGCGGACTCTAGCGGCGGGGACCCGGCAGACGCCCTGGATATCCTCCCTCGCCATGCCGATCTACGAGTACCGCTGCGAGAAGGGGCACACCTTCGAGGTGATGCAGCGCATGACCGACGATCCGCTCGTCGCGTGCACGCAGTGCGAGGCGCCCGTCCAGCGCGTCTTCCACCCCGTGGCGGTGCACTTCAAGGGGTCGGGCTTCTACAACACGGACTACGGGACCCGCAAGCGCTCGCGTGAGCTCAAGGACTCGGCGGAGTCGGGCGCCGACAAGACCGAGGCCAAGGCGGCCGACGCCAAGAAGGACAAGAAGGACAAGCCCAAGGACGGAGAGAAGGCCAAGAAGACCGCGTGACTGCGCGCCAGGCCGGCCTTCTGGGCACGCTGGCCGCCCTGTGGGGCGCGTCGTACCTGCTGATCAAGTACGCGCTGGAGGATTTCTCGCCGGGCATGGTGGTGTTCGCCCGCACGCTCCTGGGCGCCGCCGTGCTCTACGCCGTGATCCACGCGCAGGGCGGAGAGTACGTCGCGCGCCTGGACGAGCTGCGCCGGCGTCCGGGCACGGCCGTCGTCCTCGGCGCGGTGGCGATCGCCGTGCCGTTCCTGCTGATCTCCTTCGGCGAGCTGGAGGTCCCCTCCGGGCTCACCGCGGTCTTGATCGCGTCGGCGCCGCTGTGGGTGGCGACGTTCGCGCCGCTGATCGACCCCTCCGAGAAGGTGGCGGGCCGGCAGGCCGCGGGCCTGCTCGTGGGCATCGCGGGCGTGGCGCTCCTGGTCGGCGTGGAGTCCATCGGGTCGGCCGCCGAGTTCCTGGGCGCGCTGGGAATCGTGGGCGCGGCGGCGTCCTACAGCCTGGCCTCGTTCATGGTCAAGGGCGCCTACCGTGACGTGCCCGCGCTGACCACCAGCTTCATCTCGGTGGGCGCCGGCTGCCTGCTCACGTTGCCGCTCGCGGCGGCGACCTTGCCGAGCGACATGCCGGGCGTGCGCTCGCTGGCCGCGCTGGTCGCACTCGGAGTTCTGGGGACCGCGGCCGCCTTCGTGATCTTCTACCGCCTGATCGCCGAACTGGGCGCGGGGCGGGCGGCGCTCGTCTCCTACCTCGTGCCGCCGATCTCGCTCGCCTACGGCGCGCTGCTGCTCGACGAGGCGATCACCCCGGCCGCGGTGGCCGGGCTCGTGCTGATCCTGGGCGGGGTGGCGCTCGCCTCGCGCCCGCCGCAGGCCGCGCCTGAGGGCGCCGAGGCGATCCCGGAGCCCGAGCGCGCCTGACGGCGGCGCCCTACGGCCTGCGGGCGATGTAGCGCAACGTGCCGCTCGTGCACACGACCGTGCCCTGCGAGTCGAGCTGATCCTCGAAGTTGTAGGTCCGCCGGGCCGTGAACGTGCCGGTGGCCCGCTTGTTGCGGATGCCGCCCCTGTGCACATAGCGGCTGGCGCCGCTAGAGCCCGTGAACGTGGCGTTGTACCGGCCCACGCCGGCGCGGTTGCGGACGATGTTCTGGGCGGGGAAGCCCTTCAGGACGGTTTCGAACTTGTCGCCGTCGGTGCACTTGAACCTGAGGCGGATGCTCAGCTTGCTCAGCTTCGACTGGGTGGCCTTGAAGGACACCGGGCGGTTGTCGTTTGTGTTGCCCGCGTAGTTCCCGGACCGGAAGGCCGCGAACGCGGTCGCCGGAACGAGCAGCGCGAGCGACAGGAGGGAGATCGTGAGTGTGCGCTTCATGGGTTCCAGCGTACGGTGACCACCGGCGGGCCGCACTAGGGGGGCCACCCCAGGATTAGTCCAGGAAGCGCTGCACTTCGCTGCGCTTTTCGTCCTCGGAGACCACCAGGCCCGATCCCCCGCCGGGCGTCGTCGCGACGCCCGAGGGCTTCAGGACGCGGGGCTCGGGATTGCCGCCCAGCTGCATCGCGGTGAACAGGGCGAGCAGCGTCGGGCCGCTCATGTCGGTCCGGATCGCCTTGGGCGCGGTCCACGACACCCAGGGCAGCCGCGCGAAGGTCGAGGCCGACACGAGCCGGCCACGGATCGCGTTGAGGATGCGCTGCTGGCGCTCGGCGCGGTCGATGTCGTCCTCGCCCGGATCGCAGTCGTTCACGCGCACGCGGGCCAGGCCGAGCGCCTGGCGGCCGTTGAGGTGGTTGCGGCCCCGGCGCAGGTCGAGCGTGGTCCCGCCGGCGTCGTCGCCGCCGTCCAGCTTCGCGCGCACGCATCCCTCCAGCTGCACGTCGACGCCCCCGAGCGCGTCGACGAACTCCGGGAAGTTGTCGAAGTTGACCTCGACGAGGTGGTTGACCTCCAGGCCGAGGTAGCGCTCGACGGTCGTGATGGCGAGCGCGGGACCGCCGATCGCGTACGCGGCGTTGATCTTGTCGGGGCCGTGCCCGGGGATGTCCACGACGGTGTCGCGCGGGATCGACAGGCGCGCGCTCTTGAATCCGCCCGTCCGGATCAGCATGAGGGTGTCCGCACGGCTGGGCTCGCCGACCACGTTGGCGCCGCCCTCGTCGGTGCCCCTGGGGCGCGCGTCGGAGCCGATGACCAGGATCGTGTTGGGCGTGAAGGGCAGCGGACCCGCGCCGTCCAGGGCGGTCTTGGCGGCGTCGGAGACCTTGCCCTGCTCGATCTGCGCGCTCACGAGGAAGAGGACCAGCGACAGCGCCAGCCAGGCGGCCAGCGCGCCGAGGGCCCACCGGACGGCCCGGCCGGCCGTCCAGCGCTTGCGCCCGGCGCGCCCGCGGCGCCGGCGGCGCTCCGCGCGCAGGCCGCCGACGTCGTGGAACTCCGGTTCGGGGCCGCGGCGCAGCCGCTCGAGCAGCCCGGGACGCGACCGGTAGCGCGTGTACTGCGGGCGCTCGCGGTCGTCTGGCATGGGCGGGTATGGTGACAGGGGCCATGGCCGCCCCGTGCGTCGTAGGCGTCGACATGGGGGGGACGAAGCTCCTCGCCGGCGCGGTCGACGAGAACCTCAACGTCCATCACCGCGCGCTGCGCTCGATGACCGGGCTGGACCGCGACGCGATCCTCGACGCCGCCGTGGACGCGGTGGAGGAGGTGCGCGAGTCGATGGAGGGTGCGGTGTCGGCCGCGGGCTTCGGGATCCCGTGCACGATCGACCGGCAGCGCGGAATCGCGGTGCAGGCGGTCAACCTGCCGCTGCTCGACGTGGCGTTCGGCGACGTGATGGCGGAGCGGCTCGGACTGCCCGCGTTCGTGGACAACGACGCCAACGCGGCCGCGCTGGCCGAGCACCGCTTCGGGGCGGCACGGGGCGGGCGGCACACCGTGATGCTGACCGTGGGGACGGGAATCGGCGGCGGCCTGGTGCTCGACGACCGCCTGTACCACGGGTCCCAGGGCGCGGCCGCGGAGCTGGGGCACGTCGTCGTCGAGATGGACGGTCCGCCGTGCCAGGGCAACTGTCCTAACCGCGGCTGCCTGGAGGCGGTCGCGTCGGGCGTCGCGCTCGCGCGCGAGGGGCAGGCCGCCGCGGTGCGGTTCCCGGACTCGGCGCTGGGACGGGCCGCGGCGTCCGGGCGGGCCGTGACCGGGGCGCTGGTGACCGAGCTCGCCCACGACGGCTGCGAGGTGGCGCGGGACACGATCGCGCTGATCGGGCGGCGGCTGGGAGTGGGGATCGCGTCGTACGTGAACACGTTCGATCCCGACTTCGTGGTGCTGGGCGGAGGCGTCCTGGGCGCGGGCGAGCTCCTGCTGGCGCCCGCGCGCGAGGAGATGGTCCGCCGCGCGCTGCCGCCGGCGCGCGACACGGTGCGCGTGGTCGCGGCGCGTTTCGGGGGCGAGGCGGGGATGGTGGGCGCCGCCGTGCTGGCGCTGGACGGGGTGGCGTGAGCGCCGGCCGGCTCGTCGTCTGCCCGACGCCGATCGGGAACCTGGAGGACGTCACGCTGCGCGTGCTCGCGGCGCTGCGCGAGGCCGACGTGGTGGCGTGCGAGGACACGCGCCGCACGCGGATCCTGCTCGACCGCTACGGCGTGACGGCCAAGCTCGTCGCCTACCACGAGCACAACGAGCGCGCCCGGGCGGCCGAGCTGGTGTCGCGGATGGGTGACGGCGCCGTGGTGGCGCTGGTCTCCGACGCGGGCATGCCCCTGGTCTCCGACCCCGGCTTCGTGCTCGTGCAGTCGTGCGTGGCGGCGGGACTGGCGGTGGAGGTCCTGCCCGGCCCGTCCGCGGCGCTGACCGCGCTGGTCGCCTCGGGGCTGCCGGCGGACCGCTGGCGCTTCGCCGGCTTCTTGCCCCGCAAGCGCGGGGCGCTGGAGGAGGCGCTGGGCGCACCGGAGACGCTCGTGGCCTTCGAGTCGCCGCGGCGGGTGCCCGCGACCCTGCGCGTGCTGGCCGAGCTGGACCCCGACCGGCCGGTCGCGGTCTGCCGCGAGCTGACCAAGGTCCACGAGGAGGTCGTCCGCGGAACGGCGTCCGAGCTGGCCGACCGCTACGCCGGCGAGGCGCCACGCGGGGAGGTCGTCCTCGTGGTCGGCCCGGCAGCCGAGGCGCAAGGCGATCTCGACGCCGCCGTCGACGCCCTGCGCGGCCTCGTCGACGCGGGAGCCAAGCCCCGCCCCGCAGCCGCCGCGGTCGCGCAGCTGACCGGCCTGCCGGCGAATCGCCTCTACCGGGCGCTGCAGGAGCCCTAGCCCGAGAGCTTCGTGGACTTAGCCGCGCTATAGGCGGCTAACTCCACAGAGCTCGGGGCGGGCCGGGGGGTTACGCGCCCCGGCGCCGCGCTTCGTAACGGAAGTGCGCAGCGGATGCGCCAACTGCGCCGCGGGCGCCCGCAGACCCGGCGTGCCGCGGTAGACACGAGAAGTGCGCTCACGATGGACACCCGCCGCCGCCTGGGCCCTGGCCACGCTCACCACCCTGACCAGCCCGCCGTTCGCAGCGGCGGCGAATCTCGACTGGCGCTGGCCGATCCGCGGCGAGGTCATAGAGCGCTTCGCCCTCACGCAGAACCCCTACGCCCCCGGCCAGCACCGCGGCATCGACATAGCGGCGCCACGCGGGACGGCCGTCAGGGCGGCGTGCACGGGACGGGTCCGCTTCGCCGGACACGCCGGCTCGTTCGGCGAAGCGGTGACCGTGGCGTGCGGCGGGCTCGTCGTCTCCTACGGGCACCTCGGGAAGACGACCGTCGAGAGCGGAACCCGCGTGCGCGCAGGAGAGCGAATCGGCACGGTCGGCAGCACAGGCCGGCGAACGTCGAGCGGACCACACCTCCACCTCGGCGTACGCCACGCAAACGAGCGGCACGGCTACGTCGACCCACTCGACCTCCTCCCATCCGCGGGACCAACCAGGGGCCCACCACCCCTCCCCCCGACCGGCCGCCGTCCACCACGCCCAAGGCCAAATCCAGCGCCAGAAACCAGACCGCCCACCACAAGCCCACCCCTCACAGCCTGGGCCGGCATCGCCCTGCTCGCCGCCACCGTCCCCGGCCTCGCTCTGGCCGGCGGCCGGACGCGAAGGCGGCGCGCCGCCAAGGCGCCTCGCGACCTCGGCTGTAGCCTTCCGCCGCCGTGGCGTTCTACGTGACCACCCCCATCTACTACGTCAACGCGGCGCCGCACCTGGGACACGCGTACACGACGATCGCCGCGGACGTGCTGGCCCGTCACATGCGCCAGCGCGGCGAGGACGTGTTCTTCCTCACGGGCACCGACGAGCACGGCGAGCCGGTCGCGCAGGCCGCGGAGAAGCAGGGCGTCACGCCGAAGGAGCTGGCCGACCGCAACGCCGCGCGCTTCGAGGCCCTGATGCCCCAGCTCGACGTCACCAACGACTTCTTCATCCGCACCAGCGATCCGCGGCACGTCGCGCACGTGCAGGAGATCCTCCAGCGCGTCCACGACAACGGCCACGTCTACAAGGGCAGCTACGAGGGCTGGTACTGCACGCGCTGCGCCGACTTCAAGACCGACAACGAGATCGGTCCGGACAACACGTGCCTGATCCACGAGGGGTTCCCGCTGGAGCGCGAGAGCGAGGAGAACTGGTTCTTCGCGCTGTCGCGATTCCAGGAGCCGCTCGAGCGCCTGTACACCGAGCGCCCCGACTTCGTCCTGCCCGCCGTCCGCTTCAACGAGGCGCGCTCGTTCATCGCGCAGGGCCTGGACGACGTCTCGCTCTCGCGCGCGCACCTGCGCTGGGGGGTCGAGGTGCCGTGGGACCCCCAGCACGTCTTCTACGTGTGGTTCGACGCGCTCCTCAATTACGTGACGGCGCTGAAGTTCGCCCGCGACGGCGCGGACCTCACGACCACCTTCTGGCCGGCCACCTACCACCTGATCGGCAAGGACATCCTCAAGTTCCACTGCGTCTACTGGCCGGCGCTGCTGATGGCGGCCGACCTGGAGGTCCCGCGGCGGCTGTTCGTGCACGGCTACCTGCTGTCCGAGGGGCGCAAGATGAGCAAGTCGCTGGGCAACGTCCTGGACCCGTTCGACGCGATGGACAAGTTCGGGACGGACGCGCTGCGCTTCTACTGCATGCGCGACGTGTCCTTCGGCCAGGACGGAAGCGTCTCGCCCGCCGACTTCGAGACCCGCTACGAGACCGAGCTGGCCAACGAGCTGGGAAACCTGGCCTCGCGCACGCTCGCCATGCTCGTCCGCTACCGCGACGGCACGGTGCCCGAGGCCGACCCCGATCCCGCGCTGGCCGGCGATTTCGACGGGCTCGCCGAGCGCGTGGCGGCGCTGCTGGACGACGTGCAGGTGACCGCCGCGCTGGAGGAGATCTGGCAGCGCGTGCGCCGGCTGAACCGCTACGTGGAGGAGCGCGCACCCTGGCAGCTGGCCAAGGACGAGGAGAAGGCGGGGGAGCTGGACGTCACGCTGCGCTCGCTGGCCGAGGGGCTGCGCGTGGTGGCGGTGCTCCTGCACCCCTACGTCCCCGCGACCACGACCAAGCTGCTCGGCGCGCTGGGCAGCCCTGACCTGGACCTCGAACGTGCGCGCTACGGAGCGGCCGCGGGCGGCGCGGCCGTCGCGCAGCTCGACGCCCTGTTCCCCAAGACGCCCGCCCCGTGACGGGCTCGCCGTGATCGACACCCACGCCCACCTGGACGCGTGCGCGCGGCCCGCGGCGGAGCTGATCGCCGACGCCGAGCAGGCCGGCGTCCGGCGGGTCCTGGCGATCGGGATGGACGGCACCTCTTGCCGCGCCGCGCTCGCCGCCGCCGAGGCGTTCCCCCAGGTCTTCGTCGCGATCGGCCGCCACCCCTCGACGTCGACGGGATTCGACGACGCCGACGCCGCGGAGCTGGCCGCGCTGGCCGCCCACGAGCGCTGCCGCGCGATCGGCGAGACGGGGCTGGACTTCAAGCGCGACTACGCGCCGCGCGCCGACATGGAGCGCGCCTTTCGCGCGCAGATGGAGCTGGCGCGCGAGACCGGCAAGCCGCTGGTGATCCACACGCGCGAGGCGGCGGACGAGACGATCGCCCTGCTCGACGCGCACGCCCCGGGGCATCCGACGGTCATGCACTGCTTCTCGCTCACCGGCCACCTCGACGCTTGCCTGGAGCGCGGCTGGTGGATCTCGTTCGCCGGCAACGTGACCTATCCCAAGTCCGACGACCTGCGCGCGGCGGCGCAGCGCGTCCCGGACGACCGGCTGCTGGTGGAGACCGACGCCCCGTACCTGGCCGCCCAGCCTGTGCGCGGGAAGGACAACGAGCCGGCCTGGGTGGTCCACACGGCACGCCACCTCGCGGAGGTCCGCGGCGTCGCCTACGAGGAGCTGGAGCGCACCGTGGAGCGCAACGCCGCGGAGCTGTTCGGGTGGTGACGGCGCAGCTGCCCACCCAGCCGAGCCTGCGCCGGATGAAGCAGTTCGAGATACGGCCCAACCGCGAGCTGGGACAGAACTTCCTGGTGGACTCCAACGTGCTCGGCGTGATCGAGCGCGCGGCGGAGGTGGCGGCCGACGACGTCGTGCTGGAGATCGGCGGCGGGCTCGGGGTGCTCTCCGAGCACCTGGCGGCGCGCGTGGCGCACGTGCACGTCGTGGAGGTCGACCCCCGCCTGGAGCCCGCGCTGCGCGACGCGCTGGACCCGTTCGGGGACCGCGCGACGCTGCACGTGGCCGACGCCATGCGGCTCGACCTGGCCGCGCTGGACCCGGCGCCCGGCAAGGTGGTGGCGAACCTCCCGTACGGGATCGCGGCGGGCGCGATCCTGCGCACGGTCGAGGAGCTGCCGGGCGCGCGGCGGTGGGTGGCGATGGCGCAGCGCGAGGTCGGGGAGCGGCTCGCGGCGGCGCCCGGGACGTCCGCCTACGGCGTGCCCTCGGTCCTGGCGCAGCTGGCCTGCGACGTGCGCGTGCTGCGCGCCATCTCGCGGCGCGTCTTCCACCCGGTGCCCAACGTCGACTCTGTGCTGGTCGGACTGGAGCGCCACGGCCCCGCGGCGCCGCCCGAGCTGCGCGCGCTCGTCCAGGCGGCGTTCGCCCACCGCCGCAAGGCGCTGCCGCGCTCCCTGTCGCTGGCGGCCGGCGCGCCGGACGACGTCCGCGAGCGCGCCCGCGCGGCCCTGCGCGACATGGGGCGTCCCGAGGACGAGCGCGCCGAGCGCCTGTCGCCCGGCGACTTCCGCGCGCTGGCGGAGCGACTCGCGTGACGGGCGCCCTGCGCACGGTGGCCCCGGCCAAGGTGAACCTGTGCCTGTACGTCGGTCCGCGGCGGGCCGACGGCCTGCACGAGCTGGTGTCGGTCTTCCAGCCCCTCGACCTGGGCGACGAGCTGACGCTCGAGCCGGCGGCGCACGACGAGGTCGTCTGCCCGGAGGTGGAAGGCGAGAACCTCGCCACGCGCGCGCTGCGCGCCCACCGCGAGGCCACGGGGACCGGCGACCGCCATCGCCTGACGATCCGGAAGCGCATCCCCATCGCCGCCGGCCTGGGCGGCGGCTCCAGCGACGCGGCGGCCACCCTGCGCCTGGCCGCCCACGCCGCCGGCGCACCGGAGGACCCCCGCCTCCACGGCCTCGCCGCCGCCCTCGGCTCCGACGTGCCCGCCCTCCTGCACGAAACGCCCACTCTTGTTACAGGGGCCGGCGAAGAGGTGACCCCGCTCGACGGGCCGGCGCTCGCGGGCGAGTTCGGTTACGCCCTCCTCCCGTCCCCGGCGCGACTCTCCGCCGCGGACGTCTACGCCGAGGCGGACCGGCTCGGCGCCGCACGGCCGGCCGACGCGCTGATGGTGCGCCGCGCGGAGGTGGAGGCGGCGGTCGGCGCCGGGGGCCTGCCGCTGGAGTTCGTCCACAACGACCTCCAGGACGCCGCGCGCTCGCTGTGCCCGGCGATCGACGGCGCGCTGGCCGCCGCGCGCGACGCGGGCGCCGCGTCCGCGCTGGTCAGCGGCTCGGGCCCGACGGTCTTCGCCCTCTTCCGCGATCCCGCGGCCGCGGAGGCCCTGGCGCGGCGCTGGCCCGGCGGGGTCGCAGCCCGCCCCGCGCCGCGCGGCCTGACCGAGGTGCGCACCGCATGACGGCGCTCGCGGCGATCCGCCCCGGCGCGCTCACCGTCGCGGTCCTGCTCGGCGCCTTCGTCGTGTGGCGCTGGCGCCGGGCGTCGACCGAGAACCGCATCCTCGCCGCCGTGGCGGCGCTGGCCCTGGGCGTGTACGGCTCGGGCGCGATCGATCCGCCGTCGCTGGAGGTGGTGGTCCGCGACGCCGGCGAGGCGCTGGGCCCCTACACCTACATCCTCGTCGGCGTCATGGCGTTCCTGGAGACGGGCGCCTTCGTCGGATTGATCGCTCCGGGCGAGACGGTCGTGATCGTCGGCGGCCTGGTCGCGGGGCAGGGCGAGATCGACATCGTCCTGCTGATCGGCCTCGTCTGGGCGTGCGCGTTCGCCGGGGACACTGTGTCGTTCCTGCTCGGCCGGCGCCTGGGCCGCGCGTTCCTGGTCAAGCACGGCCCGCGCGTGAAGATCACCGAGGAGCGCCTCCGGCAGGTCGAGAACTTCCTGCACCGCCACGGCGGCCCCACCATCCTGATCGGCCGGTTCCTCGGCCTGGTCCGCGCGCTGGCTCCCTTCGTCGCCGGCGCCTCGCGCATGCCGGTGCGCACCTTCCTGCCCTTCGACGTCCTCGCCGCGGGGCTGTGGGCCACGACGTTCTGCCTGCTGGGCTACATCTTCTGGCGCTCCTTCGACCAGGTCGTGCACATCGCCAAGCAGGGCGCACTGGCCTTCGGGACGACCATCGGCGTGATCGTGGCGGCGGTCATCGCCTACCGCTACCTGCGCGTCCCGGCCAACCGCGCCACCGCCAAGGCGTGGATCGACGAGCAGGCCGACCGGCCGCTGCTGCGCCCCCTGGCGCGGGTCGCGCGGCCGGTCTACCGCCGCGGGCTGCTGCCGGCGTGGGCGCGCGCCGCGCCGGCCGTGCGCTTTGCCTGGCAGCGCGTCACGCCCGGGCAGCTCGGCCTCGAGCTGACCACGCTGCTGGCCATCGTGGCGGTCGGCAGCTATTTGTTCTTCGGCCTCGGCTCGCTGGTCGAGCACCGCGACATGCTGCGGACCGACACCGCCGCCTTCGACGTCTCCGCCGAGCTGGAGACGCGCTGGCTCGACGACGCGCTGAAGTTCCTCACCGACCTGGGCGCCCTGCCCGTCGCCGGCCTGGCGGTCGCGCTCGCAGTCGCCTTCCTGGCGGCGCGCAGGCGGTTCATCGAGGGGGCCGCGCTCGCCGCCGGGATGGCGCTGACCGTGCTGGCCGTCCGGATCGCCAAGGCGGCGGTCGATCGCGCCCGGCCGTCCGACGGCCTCGTCGCGACCGACGGGGCGAGCTTCCCTTCCGGCCACGCCGCCTACGCGGTCGCGTACGTCGCGATCGCGGTCGCCGTGGCGCACGCGTTCCCGCGCACGATCCACCGCGCCGCCTTCGTCGTGGCGGCGATCGTGGTGGCCGCGGCGGCGGGCCTCACGCGCGTCTACCTGCGCGCGCACTTCCTGTCCGACGTCCTGGCCGGCTGGGGCCTGGCGGCGGGGATCTTCTCCGTGTGCGGGCTGGTCGGGCTGGTCGTCGCCTTCGTTCGGCACAATGGGCGCGAGGGCGCCGCATGAGCAACACGTCGATCACCTACCTCGTCGGGGCGTGCGCGGGCGTCTTCTCGCTCGCGGCCTTCACCGCCTGGGTGCTGGTCCCGGCCTGGACCGCGTACAGCCGCACCTGGGAGCGCCTGGCGGCGGCCTTCCTCTCGCTCTACGTGCTCGCGGCGTTCGTGGGCGTCGGAGTGGCCGCCGGCGCCGCGGTCGTGTACTTCTGGGATCGCTTCTAGCCCCCCGGGCCTAGACTGGTGGACGTCATGTCCACGCCGGCCAGGCGCCTGCGCGCGCAGCCCGCGCCCACCGCGGACGCACCCGACCTGCACGCCCTCGAAGACGTCTCCGCCGCGGTGGAGGCGGGCGCCGGCCTGCCGGAGATCGTCCGCGCGGCCAGCCGCGCGCTCGACGCGTCGCTGTTGCTGGCGGATCCGTCCGGCGCCGTCCTCGCGGTGGCCGCGCGCTCGCCGGCCGACGAGCGCTCGCTGGCCACGGAGAAGACGGGCGTGGAGGTGCTCGACCTGCGGGTGGCCGACGAGCTCGTCGGACGCCTGCGGATGCGCGCCCGCGCTCAGGCGCCTTCGCCGCTGATCGTCTCCCTCGTGCGCACGCTGATCGCGTCGGAGGTCGACCGCGTGCGCGCCCCCACGCGCGCCTCCGAGGAGGCGGCCGCCGCCTTCGTGCACGACCTGCTGGCCCGGCGCGGCGATCGCGAGGAGCTCGCGGCGCGCGCCCACGAGCTGGGCGCGGACCTCGACGCGGGCGGCAGCGTCGTGGTGGTGCACGCCTCGCCGCTGGTGCCCACCGAGGAGGACTGGCGCGCCCGCGTCCTGGCGGTGGCGAAGCGCGGCGCGCGCGCGGCCGCGCCCGGCGCCGTCGCGGCGCTGGCCGACCGCCCGCACGCCCGTGCCGGGGAGGTCGCGATCGTCGTGCCGGGCGCGGACGAGTCGCTGGGGCGCCGCGTCGCCGACGGCGTGCTGCGCGAGCTCGAGGCCAGCCTGCACGGCTTCGCGTTCACCGTCGGGCGCAGCCGCGTGGCCACGCGGCTGGAGGACCTCGCGCGCGCCGGCGACGAGGCGCTGCTGGCCGCCAACGTGGCCGAGGCCGGCGCCGAGGAGCGCCACGTGCTGGCCTTCGAGGAGACCGGCGCCTACCGCCTGCTGCTGTCCGCCATGAGCGAGAGCCCGGACGAGCTGCAGCGCTTCTACTCCGAGACGCTGGAGCCGCTCGTGGCCTACGACGAGCAGTACGAGACCGACCTCGTGCGCACGGTCGACGCGTTCCTGGACTGCGACGGGAACGTCGCGCAGACCGCCGACCGCCTGTACGCGCACCGCCATACGGTCCGCTACCGCCTGGAGCGCGTGCGCGAGCTGAGCGGACTGGACGTGGGGTCCAGCGACGGCCGCGAGAAGCTCTCGCTGGGCCTCAAGGCCATGCGGGTGCTGGGGATCGCGGCCCCGAGCGGTCCCGCCACGGAGGCCGGGGCCGAGGGTGGCCGCGTGCCCGGTCGCGGCAAGTAGACCCGCTTCGGGGATTGTCAGCACGGGTACCTGCCCGCCGGGATGCCGGGGGTGCGAGCGCAAGTATCGGCGCCAGCGTCCGTTCGACGCCCTGACCGGGGAACGCATCAGCAGGGGGGAATCTGTGAGTCGCAACCTTTGGATCGCCGTACTCGTCGCTCTGTGCTGCAGCGCCGCCGCCACGCCGGCCGCGGCGGCACCCGTCGCCACCAGCGACCCGCAGTACCAGGCGCTGGGCCGGGTCTTCCCCGACCCGCTCGGGGCGTGCCAGCACATCGGCCAGGAGCCGTGCTCGCCGCACGCGCAGGGCAACGTCAGCGCGATGTCGTTCATCCAGTGGCAGGAGTTCGTCGACGCCCTGCGCTACATGAACGGCAACAGCGAATGGCAGCGCTACCTCGAGGTCCTGCCGCTCGACGGCAAGATGGGCGACTACGCGGCCGGCGAGCCGGTCAACACCGACGGCCGCGAGGCGTTCCCCGGCAACACGCTGTCCGAGCTGGAGTTCACGCCCCGCAAGGAGAACGTGTCCGCGGGCGTGCCCACCACCGACCTCGAGCGCAAGCGCTCGGACCTGTACGTGCTGCGCGTCACCGACGAGACCGTCCCGGACGAGGGCAAGAAGCGCATGACGCTGGCCCTGTCGATCCACGGGATCGAGCGCGCCGGGCTGGAGGGCGGCACGCGGGCGATGGAGGACCTCGTCACCGCGTTCACCACCGGCAAGCACGACGACCCGGTGGTTCCCGCCGCGGCCAAGGAGGGCGCACCGACCTTCGCGGACGTGCTGCGCAACACGATCGTCTACTTCACCTATCCCAATCCCGACGGGTGGCGCCGCGGCTCGATCACCGACGGCGGCCTGTCCTTCCAGCGCTACAACGGCAACGGCGTCGACCCCAACCGCGACTGGCCGGACATCGGCTACTCGTTCCGCGGCTACTCCGGGGCGTCCGAGCCCGAGACGCGCGCCTTCATGGGCTTCTACGACGACGTGCGCGCGGGCGGCGCGAAGTTCGACGCGGGCGACGACCTGCACGGCCAGCCGTTCGCCGACGCGCTGTCCTACACGATGCTCCCGCACGGCCGCCACGACCTGGGCAAGGACACGCGGCTGCGCGAGACGGCCAAGACGATCCACACCGCCTCCTACGAGGCGCTCAAGTGGTCGCCGATGATCCAGCCCGACGACGCCGAGCCGGGCGGCGGGCTGCCCTGCGTGGGCGGCCTGGGCGACACGTGCGCGCGGATCTACGGCCAGACGTGGGGGACCGTCTACGACACGATCAACTACACGACCACCGGCACGCTGGGCGACTGGTTCGACTCGCGCGTCGGTCTGGACGCGGACGGGATCGACAACGAGATGTCCTTCTCGCACATCGACAAGGACACCCGCTTCGACCCGCACACCGAGCAGCTGCACGTGGACGGCAACAAGGCGCTGATCTACGCGCACCTCTCGGACATGCTCAACCCGGTGACCGCGACGCTGGACGCGCCTGGCCGCCAGGGCTACGTGCCCAGCCCGCGCCTGAAGCGCGAGGAGCAGGAGCTGCAGGCGCCCGCTCCGCCGGGCACGCGTCCGCAGGACACGCTGACGCGTACGGGAGCGCCGACCTCGGCGGACGGCACGACGCTGGAGTTCGACGTGCAGCGCAGCGAGGAGATCTACAACGGCGGCATGCGCGTGGACGTCACGACGACCAACCTCCAGGGGATCCAGCCGGCCGACCTGACGATCACCATGCGCGTCCAGTGCCGGCGCTGCGAGCCGCACGACCCGGAGAGCGACAAGTGGATCACGGTCGCCGAGGACTGGAACCAGGCCCAGCTCTACGCGCGAGCCGGTCTCACGGCGGCGGTCAACCATCCCGATCCGGCGGCCGACTGGCGGGTGGTCGTCGATCCCCAGGCCGGCGCCGTGAGTGCGCGGGTGGAGTTCTCCTCGGCCACCGCCACGTCGGACGGCGGCTACACGACGAAGGGCGCAAGCGGGTCGCCGCCGCGGCTGCGCGCCTACGACGTCGCGAACACCGACGTGTTCGGCGATCTGAACCAGTTCATCGAGAGCCGTCGCGAGCGCTTCGCGCCCGTCGACCCGCGTGAGGTGATCGCCGGTCGCGCGAGCCTCGACAAGCTCGAGACGCTGGTGCTGGCGGACTCGCTGCTGCCCGGCTACACCGGGCTGTACGCGGGCGAGCCCGCACGGGCCAGCGGCCCGCCGACCGAGGGATTCGAATTCGCCTCGAGCGGTCCGAGCGCGCCGGGCCAGGGCCCGACCTCGTGCGCGCGGACGCCGGCCAACAGCCAGTGGTCGCCGGAGTTCACGATCGAGCCCGACGACGGCAACGCGGCGATGAATGCGGAGATCAACTGGGAGCTCCCGGGCGACTACGACATCTTCGCCCAGCGGCGTGAGGCCGACGGCACGTGGAAGGACGTCAAGGGCGGCACGAGCTTCGCCCTGAACAGCGAGCGCGTCGAGGTGCCGTTCCCGGATGCCGGGACGTGGCGGATCGAGGTGGTCAACTGCAGCGCGGTCGACTCGCAGTGGAAGGGGCGCGTCTCGTTCACCGCGCTGCCCGCGCCCCCGTCCAGCGCGTACACCGTGGCCGAGAAGGACGCGTGGGCGGCCGAGCTGCGGCGCTGGGTCGCCGCGGGCGGCCGGCTGGTCCTGACCGACGGCGCGCTGCGCGGCCTGTCCGAGGTCACGCCTGTCCCCGCCACGGCGGTCAATCGCCAGACGGTGTACGCGGGCCAGGTGGCGTTCGACAAGGACGGCGAGTCCGACGGCGACACGCTGGACCATCCGCTGGCCGACGACGTCGACCAGCCGGGGGCGCGGTTCAACGAGGGGATGCGCCGGCAGACGTTCGAGCCGACGCCGCTGGGGTTCGCGATCCAGGACCGTCTGGGCGACGATTCCGCCAGCGCGCGCCAGTACGACGTGGACATCGCGGAGTTCGAGAAGGCCAAGGGCACGGTCGCCGCGACGTCGGCGGACGCCGGCACGCGCCGCGCCGAGGCGGTGCTCGACCGCGTGACCGTGGGCGAGATCCCGGTCGGCGAGGGCTTCGTCCGAGTCGCGGGGGCGCTGCTGCCCCAGCCCGAGACGGCGCACGACCACCCGCTGGGGCTGGAGCCCTACGCGCTGACGTACACCGGCTCGATCCTGCTGTGCAACCTGCTGGACGCCGAGTGCGGCGTGAAGCCGCAGTCGTCCGACGAGAAGCACGAGGGTCGCAAGCGCTGAGCGCTTAGGATCGGGGCCGATGAGGTTCGTAGACCTCTCGGCCCCGATCCGGCCCAGCCCGCCGGAGACCCCCGAGCCGCTGCGCACCGACGTGGCGTTCGCGACCCACGCCGAGGGCGCGGCGCAGATCGAGGCGCTGTTCGGCGTGCCGGCCCGCCTGCTGCGCGACGGGGAAGGGTGGGCGACCGAGGAGTTCACGCGCTTCGGGACGCACAACTCCACGCACGTGGACGCGCCGTGGCATTACAACTCGACGGTCGGCGGCGCGCCGGCCCAGACGATCGACGAGCTGCCGCTGGAGTGGTTCCACGGTCCGGGCGTGGTGCTCGACATGACCGCGAAGGACGACGGCGACGCGATGACCGCGGCCGAGGCGAAGGCCGCGCTGGAGGCGGCCGGGCACTCGCTGGCGGCGGGCGACATCGTGCTGGTGCGGACCGGCCGCGATGCCTTCTACGCCGAGCCCGACTACATCGCCCGGGGCCCGGGGGTGACCGCCGAGGCGACACGCTGGCTGTGGGAGCGAGGCGTACGCGTGATGGGCATCGACGCCTGGGGCTGGGACGCGCCGCTGCACCTGCAGGCGCAGGAGGCGCGCGAGCGCGACGAACCCGGCGTCTTCTGGGCCGCGCACCAGTGCGACCTGCCGTACTCGCAGATCGAGCGTCTGGTGAACCTCGGCGAGCTGCCGCCGACGGGGTTCACGGTCTCGTGCTTCCCGCTGCGCCTGGTGGGCGGGTCGGCCGCGCCGGCGCGCGTGGTCGCGATGGTCCCGTGACGATCGGGATCGTCACCGGCTCGGGCACCTACGCGCTGCCCGGCTTCGAGGACGACGGCCCGGAGACCGTGGAGACCCCGTGGGGGCCGGCGGCCGTCACGCGTGGGTCGCTGGCCGGCGTGGACGCGGTGCACGTCTCGCGCCACGGGGCCGGCCACGTGCGCCTCTCCAACCACGTCAACCACCGCGCGAACGCCTGGGCGCTACGCCAGCTGGGCTGCCGCGCCGTGGTGGGCTGCACGGCCTGTGGCGCCGTCGATCCCGCGATCGCACTCGGCTCGATCGTCGTCTTCGACGACCTGCACTTCCCGGTCAACCGGCTGCCGGACGGCTCGATCTGCTCCTTCCACGTCGAGGAGGGCGACCCCGCCCGCGGCCATTGGATCTACGAGCGCCCCTTCTCCGACGACGTCCGTGGGGCGCTGCTCGCCGCCGCGGCGGAAACGGGAGTCGAGCACCGCGACGGCGGCTGCTACGGCCACGTCGACGGCCCGCGCTTCAACACCCGCACGGAGATCGCGCAGCTCGCCGCCGCCGGCGTCGCGGCCGTCTCGCAGACCGCCGGCCCCGAGACCGTCCTGTGCGGCGAGCTCGCGCTGCCGTACGCACTGATGGGCTTCGCGACCGACTACGCGAACGGGGTCCATCCCGCGGCGACCCCGGTCGACGAGCTCGTCCGGCTGATGCAGCGCAGCCCAACCCTCTTCGCCCGCATCCTCACCGCCGCGCTGCCCCGCCTAAGCGCCGCCGAAATCTCCCCCGCCGGCACGGTCCTGCGCTTTGACAGCCCCTGAGCGCACTACGCTTCGGGTGCCCTGGGGAGTGGTGTAGCGGCAGCACGGCGGGTTTTGGTCCCGCAAGCCCAGGTTCAAATCCTGGCTCCCCAGCTCGCGCCGGCACACGTGCCGTAAGTTCCGACGATAGGTTGGACGCAACTTACGGCACGTCCGGGGGGAGCCGGCCGGGAGTAGCATCCCGGCGTGGCTGTTGTGGTGATACTGGCCGCCGGCCAGGGCACTCGCATGCGCTCGGCGGTGCCGAAGGTGCTGCACGAGATCTGCGGGCGCCCGATGATCGCGTGGCCGCTCCAGGCGGCGCGGGACGCCGGTGCCGGCAAGGTCGTCGTGGTCGCCTCCCCCGGTGGCGCGCTGGACGGCGTGCTGCCGGACGACGTGACGGTCGCGGTGCAGCAGGAGCCGCGCGGGACGGGCGACGCGGTTCGCGCGGCTGCCGCGCATCTCAAGGACGGCGGCGACGCGCCGGTGGTCGTCCTCTCCGCCGACGTTCCGCTCATCACCGCGCAGGCGATCCGCGACCTCGTCGACGCTCACACGGCCAGCGGCGCCGCCGCGACCATGGCCACGATGGAGCTCGACGACCCCGGCAGCTACGGCCGCGTGGTCCGGGGCCCCGACGGCGGCGTCGAGCACGTCGCGGAGGCCAAGGCGGCCGGTGACGCCACCGCCTCCGAGCTGGAGATCCGCGAGGTCAACGCCGGCATCTACGCCTTCGACGGCGCCCGCCTGGCCGACGCGCTGGAGCGCATCCGGCCCGACAACGCGCAGGGCGAGTACTACCTCCCCGACGTGCTCAAGGTCCTGCGCGGCGACGACCACGGCGTGGCGGCGCAGCGGATCGACGACCCGCGGCTCGTACTGGGGATCAACGACCGCGTGGACCTCGCGCAGGTCCGGGCAATCGCCCAGCGGCGCATCCTGGAGGAGCACATGCGCGCCGGCGTGACGATCGTCGACCCGCTCACCACGCTGGTGGACGCCGACGTGACCATCGGCCAGGACACCGAGATCGAGCCGGGCACCCACCTGCGCGGCGCCACCGCCATCGGCGCGCGCTGCCGCGTGGGCCCCGCCACGACCTTCGTCGACATGACGCTGGGCGACGAGGTGACCGTGCGCCACTCCTACTGCGTGGAGTCCGAGGTCCGCGACGGCGCGAGTGTCGGCCCGTTCGCCTACCTGCGCCCCGGCACCGTCGTGCGCGAGCGCGCGAAGATCGGGACGTTCGTGGAGGTCAAGAACTCCGACGTGGGCGAGGGCGCCAAGGTGCCGCACCTCTCGTACCTGGGCGACGCCGACGTGGGGGAGGCCACCAACCTCGGCGCCGGCACGATCACCGCCAACTACGACGGCTTCCGCAAGCACCGGACCACCATCGGCCGCAACGTCCACGGGGGCGTGGACACCAGCTTCGTCGCCCCGGTCGAGGTGGGCGACGACGCCTGGACGGCGGCGGGATCGGTGATCGTCAACGACGTCCCGCCGGGCGCGCTGGGCGTGGCGCGCGAGCGTCAGCGCAACCTCGAGGGATACGACGAGCGGCGTAAGCGCGAGAACTGAGTTCGTCGGCGAGGGGGCGTAGACTCGATTGGGCCATGAGCTTGGTCGAGCCACAGACGGCGACCCGGCGTTCCAGCCTGGACATCGGATACGACAAGCGCCTGATGCTGTTCTCCGGGCGCGCCAACCCGGAGCTGGCCGCGAAGATCGCACGCAAGCTGAACGTCGACCTCGGCCCGGTCACGCTCAGGACGTTCTCCAACGGCGAGGTCTACTGCCGCTACGACGACTCGATCCGCGGCGCCGACGTGTTCATCGTGCAGCCGACGTGCGGCAACCCGATGACCGGGGTGACCGCCAACGACGCGCTGATGGAGCTGCTGGTGATGATCGACGCCGCGGTGGGGGCCAGCGCGCACCGCGTGATTGCCGTCACTCCCTGGTACGGCTACTCGCGCCAGGACAAGAAGTCGCTGCCCCGCGAGCCGATCACCGCGCGTCTCGTGGCGCGGATGCTCGAGGGCTCCGGCGCCGACCGCGTCCTCACGATGGACCTGCACTCCGGGCAGATCCAGGGCTTCTTCCAGAAGCCCGTGGACCACATGACCGCGCTGCCCATGCTCACCCAGTACTTCTCCGACCAGGGCCTGGACGACATCGTGGTCGTCTCGCCCGACGCGGGCCGCGTGAAGCTCAACAAGAACTTCGCCGCGAAGATCGGGGCCGAGCTGGCGATCCTCAACAAGGAGCGCCCGGCCCAGCAGGTCGCGGAGATCGGCTACGTGATCGGCGACGTGCGCGACAAGACGGCCGTGCTCGTGGACGACATGATCGACACGGCCGGGACGCTGAAGGCGGCCGCCCAGACGGTGCTCGACGAGGGAGCCGCACGCGTGTACGCCGCGGCGACCCACCCGGTCCTCTCGGGCGACGCCTTCGAGAACCTCGCCTCCTCGCGCTTCGAGGAGATCGTGGTCACCGACACGATCCCGCTGCGGCCGGGAGCGCCGGACAACATCCGCGTCCTGTCCTGCGCCGAGCTGCTGACCGACTCGATCCGCCGCATCTTCACCGACGAGTCGGTGAGCGACGTGTTCGGCGGCGAGAACCAGCTGTTCTAGTCCAGCACCGCGTGCAGCTGCTCGAGCGAGCGCCGCAGCGCCTGGGCGCGCCGCGGGCCGAGGCGCGCGTGCCAGTCGCGCTCGATGCCGGCGATGATCCGCGCGCCCTGCGCCGCGGCGGCGGCGCCGCGGGGAGTGAGGCGGACCAGCTTCGCGCGCCCGTCCTGCGGGTCGGGCAGGCGCTCCGCGTAGCCGAGCCGCTCGAGGTCGTCGACCGCCGCGAGCACGGTGGGCTTGGTGAGGCCCGCACGCTGGGCGAGGTCGGTCAGGCGGGAGCCGTCGGGCTCGGCGTACTGGAGCACACAGCCGTGCGAGGGCCGGATGTCGGGGTAGCCCGCGGAGGCCAGCTCGTCGTGCAGGCGGACGAGCAGCGCCTCGAACGGGTGCTTGAGCAGCTGGGCGAGGTTGAGGTCGGGGCTTGACAGCGGGCGGCGCTCCCAAATAGATTAGTCTGGCGAACTAACCAAGTGTACCGAAGGGAGGGGCGGGCAGATGATCTCGACGAAGTTCACCGAGCTGGTCGGCTGCGCGGCGCCGATCCAGCAGGCGCCCAACGGGGAGCTGGCGACCATGGCGGCGCTGCCGATCGCGGTCGCGCGGGCCGGCGGGCACGGCATGCTGGCCGCGCTCACCACGCCCGCGTCCGAGCTGGAGCCCGTGCTCGACGAGCTGGCGGCCGGCGCGGGGGCGGCCTGGGGCGTGAACGTGATCGTCCCGATGACCCCGCCCGAGACCGTCGAGCTGGCCGCGCAGCGCGCGCCGCTGGTGGACTTCCACCAGGGCGATCCCGACCCCGAGCGCGTGGAGCTCGTGCACCGGGGCGGCGGGCTCGCCAGCTGGCAGGTCGGCACCGCGCGCGAGGCGCGCGCGGCGCAGGACGCCGGCTGCGACCTCGTCGTGGCGCAGGGCACCGACGCCGCCGGCTACTCCCGCGGACGCGCCGGGACGATGGCGCTCCTCCAGGAGGTGCTCGACGCGGTCGACGTGCCCGTGCTCGCCGCCGGCGGGATCGGAACCGCGCGCGGCGTCGCGGCGGCGCTGGCCGCAGGCGCCGCGGGCGTGCGGGTCGGGACGCGCTTCCTGGCCGCCGCCGAGGCGGGCGCGGACCCCCGCTACGTGGAGGCGCTGGTCGCCGCCCACGCGGAGGACACCGTGATGACCGGCCGTTTCGCCCCGCCCGACGTCCCCCTGCAGGCGCGCGTCCTGCGCAGCGGCCTGGAGAGCGACCGGGCGTTCCTGGCGGGGGAGTCCACCGGCGCCGTGCGCGGCGTCCAGCCGGCCGCGGAGATCGTGCGCGAGCTCACGGAGGGAGCGGAGGAGCTGCTGGCCCGGGCCGCGCGCCTGGCGGCGCCGGCCGTGGCGTGATGACCGCGGGCGGGGCGGCGACGCTGATGGAGCTGCTCGGCCTGACCGAGGACGAGCTGTGCCGGACGCTCGACGTGGACCCGCTGACGCTCCTTTCCGGCCAGCTCGACCACCGTCCCGAGCTGGGAATCCTGCTCGACCTGCTCGACGAGGCGGGCGAGCGCGCCGGACCAGCGGTCCTGCGCCGCTGGCTCCGCGCCCAGGGCCCGAACGGACGCCCCGTCGACCAGCTGCTGGCCCGCGACTTCGCGGCCTTCGAGAACTCGCTGGCCGAGCTGGAGCGGCGGGGGTTCGTGTTGCGCGGCGGCGGCTAGGCCCTACTCGCGTTCCGGCTCCTTCTCGCCCGGCCAGGCGCCGGTGAGTCCCGCGAACGCCTTGGCGCCGGCGCGCTCGACGGTCGCGCGCGTCACCTGGAACGTGATGCCCTGGACGGCCGCCGCTCCGAGTACCTTGGGCCAGGTGGCCCGCTCGGTGTTGGGCTTGGGCGGCTCGTCCTCGTCGATCATCCCCCACACCTGGTTGAACAGCTTCTTCGACAGAAAGCCGGCGATGAAGCCCAGCACGACCGCAAACGGCTTGTAGATCAGGGTCATGGTTCATCATCATGCCCCACGTCCGACATGGACGACACACCCCACCCAGACGACCTCCTCAAACAGGCGCTGACGGACGAGGACGAGACCGCCGCCGTCGCGCTGAAGGTGCGCGGGCTGCCGGTGTCGGATTCGGTCACGGTGATATTCCACGGGCGCCGCGACCTCGCGACGCTGCAGACCTACGTCACGCCGGGCGTGAAGCGGGCGGGCACGGCCGTCCGGGCGAGCGAGCTGATGCGCGTGCCCTGCGACCTCGACCTCGCCGACGCCGAGGACCGCGAGGAGGCCGAGCGGCTCTACGCCGAGCAGGCGCGCGCGCTGCGCGACGCGCTCGTCGGCGCCGACACGGTGCTCAGCGTGTGGCTCGACCCGCTGGAGGAGCTGGCGTCGGGCCGCGTGCAGGTGGCCCGTTCGGTGGAGCTGGACGTCGAGCTGCCCGCGCCGCGGCTGCTGCCGGTCGCGCTGGTGGCGCCGGAGCGCAGCATGGTGGTGGCGCCGGTGTGCGGGCCACGCACGCTGGCCGAGGGCCGCCCGCCGATGGGGATCGCCTGCGCGCAGCAGGGCGTGGCGCGCGTCTACCCGCTGCCCGACGATCCCGAGCGCTGCCTGGAGGACTTCCTGGCCGCCGCCGCGGAGCACGCGCACGAGCTGGCGGAGCGGCTCGACCACCAGGAGGCCTCGGTCGAGCGCTTCTTGGAGCTCAACGCGGACGAACCGCTCGAGCCCCCGGAGTGAGGGCCCTGGCCATCGGCGCGGCCGTGGTCGCGTTCCTGGCGGCCAGTGCCGCCGTCGCACGCGTCATCGGCGCGGCCACCGCGGCGCGCAGCGTGGTGACCGACACGATCAAGGGGCAAGCCGGCGGCGAGGTGGACATCCTGCGGGTGGACGGGATCTCCGGCTTCGCGCCGGGCAGCCGCACCGAGACCGCGCGCGTGGCCTGGAAGGCCGCGGGCCGGCTTCCCGTCGTGCAGTGCGTGCGGGTCCGGCGCAGCGGCGACCCGCTCGCCGGCTACGACACCGCCGTCCTGAGCGTCTCGCGACCCATCGGGCGCGAGGCGAGCTGCCCGGATTAGCGCGCCGGCCGGGAGCGGAAGGCCGCCGTCCACCGGGCCGCGCGGCGTGCCGTCCGGTGTCCGGTCGCTGCCGCCGCCGTCCCCGCCTTCCGCGTCGTCGCGCGGGGCCCACGGGCGCACGGTCTCCGAGCGCAGGAACATCACGAGCAGGGCCGTCACGATCCCCATGCCGATGACGTGCAGGGCGACGAACAGGGCGACCAGCTGGGCGTCGCGCGCCATGACCGCAGGGTAGCGCGCACGGGGGGTTCCGCTACCATGCGCGCCGCCCATGGCCCGTTCCGACACCACCGCTCTCGCCGGCTCGCGCCGCGATCCCGGCAGCTCGCGCGCCACCCGGCGCCTGCGCCGCGAGGGCAGCGTCCCCGGCGTCGTCTACGGCGGCGGCGACGACCCGGTCCCCTTCCAGGTGGACGCGCGCGAGCTGCGCAACGCGCTGGCGCACCGCGGCGCGGTCATCGACCTCGCGCTGGACGGCGGTAAGGCCCAGCCCGTGGTGGTCAAGGAGGAGCAGCGCCATCCGGTCAGCGGCGCGCTCGTGCACGTGGACCTGCTGCGCGTGCGCCTCGACCGCCCGATCCAGGCGACGACGATCATCGACCTGATCGGCGCCGACGACGCCCCGGGCGTCAAGGAGGGCGGCGTGCTCGAGCAGATCACGCGCGAGATCAACATCGAGGCGCTGCCGACCAACATCCCCGACGCCATCCAGCACGACGTCTCGGAGATGCAGATCAACGACACGCTGACGCTCTCCGCGCTCGTGGCGCCGGAAGGCGTGACGCTGCTCGACGACCTCGAGGAGACCGTGATGGTCACGCTGTCCCCGCCCCGCGTGGAGGAGGAGCCCGAGATCGAGGCCGAGACCGAGCTCGTCGGCGAGGAGGGCGAGGTGCCCGAGGGCGCCGCGGCCCCCGCCGAGGAGGCGGCCGAGGCCGGCGGGGACGAGGGCGGCGAGTAGCGCGCCCGCGCCGTGCGCCTGTTCCGCTCAGGCGGCGGTCCCGTGGACTGGCTGGTGGTCGGCCTGGGCAATCCGGGGCCTCGCTACGCCGGCACCCGGCACAACGTCGGCTTCGCGGTGGCCGAGGAGCTGGTCCGCCGCTGGGACCTGCCGCGCGCGAAGGAGCGCTTCAACGGGCGAGTGACGCAGGGGCGGGCCGGCCCCGGCGGCCCGCGCGTGGCGGTGCTGACGCCGCAGACCTTCATGAACGAGGCCGGGCGCTCCGCCGGGCCCGCGCGCGGCGCGCTGAAGGTCCCGCTGGAGCGGGTGCTGGTCGTCCACGACGAGATCGACCTCCCCTTCGGTCGCGTCGAGACGCGCGTGGGCGGCGGGCTGGCGGGCCACAACGGCCTGAAGTCGCTGCGCCGCGAGCTGGGCAGCCCCGGCTTCGCACGGGTGCGCGTGGGTGTGGGCCGCCCGGACAGCACGGACCCCGAGATCGTCTCCGCCCACGTCCTCGGGCGCTTCGCCGAGGGCGACGGCGAGGTCCGCGAGCTCGTCGAGCGCGCGGCCGACGCGGCACAGCGCGCGATCGCCGACCCGGCGGCGTAGGATCGGCCCATGTACCACGACGGTTCGCGCCGTCTGCAGGATCGCTTCGACACGCGCCGGATGGCGGACGTGCTCGAACGGCGCAAGGTCGTCGACCGCATCGACGACGGCGATCGCGCGTTCATCGAGGCGCGCGACATGTTCTTCCTCGCCACGGCCGACGCGCAGGGCCGGCCGAGCTGCTCCTACAAGGGCGGCGACCCGGGCTTCGTCCGCGTGCTGGACGAGCGCACGATCGCCTTCCCCAACTACGACGGCAACGGGATGTACCTGAGCATGGGAAACGTCCTGGTCAACCCGCACGTCGGGCTGCTGTTCGTGGACTGGTGCAACCAGCGCCGGCTGCGGCTGGAGGGGGAGGCCAGCCTGCACGAGGACGATCCGCTGCTGCCCTCCTATCCCGAGGCGCAGTTCGTGGTGCGGGTCGCCGTGCGGCAGGTCTATCCCAACTGCCCGCGCTACATCCACCGCATGGAGCTGGTCGAGCGCTCGCGCTTCGTCCCGCGGCCCGCGGAGGAGACGCCGGTCCCGGGCTGGAAGCGGGCCGACTGGATGCCGCGCGAGGCGCTTCCGGCGGAGGACCCCGCCCGCGACGTAGACTGAGGCGGCGAGACCCGGCCGCGCATCCGCGCGGTCGTTCGCGCTGCCCACATGAGCCTGCGGCCCCTTCTCACCTACGCCCACGACGACCCGCACGTCGCCGCGCTCGCCCGCGAGGGCGGGACGGCCTTCGCGTCGCCGGCCCTGCGCGGCTACCTCGCCGCGGCGCTGGCCGAGGCCGAGCCCAACGCCGGCCGGCCGGTGCTCGTGGTGGCCGGCGACGACCGCTCGGCGCGCGACCTGGCCGCCGACCTGCGGGCGTGGCTGCGCCCGCGCCCCGTGCGCTTCTACCCGTCGCGCGGCGTCGCCTACGAGTCCCACCTGGCGCCGCCGCCCCACCTGGTCGGCCTGCGCATCGCCGCGCTGGACGCGCTGCTGGAGGGGCAGGCCGGCGAGCCGCCGGTGATCGTCGTCAGCGCGGTGGCGCTGGCCGAGAAGGTCCCGGACCCCGCCCTGCGCCCGCACGGGCTGCGGATCGCCAAAGGGGATCTGCTCGACCTCGAGGAGCTGGCGCTGGAGCTGGTGGCCGCCGGCTACGAGCGCGTCGAGCAGGTCGAGGACCGCGGCCAGTTCGCGATCCGCGGCGGGCTGCTGGACCTCTACCCGGCGACGGAGGAGCGCGCGGTGCGCGTCGACCTGTTCGGCGACGAGGTCGAGTCGCTGCGCTGGTTCTCCACCTTCACCCAGCGCTCCCTGGGCGAGGCCGACGCGGTCGAGGTAGCCCCCGCCGCGGAGCTGGCGCCCGAGCACCGCGAGCTGGCGGAGATCGCGGCGCTGGAAGAAGGCGAGGACCGACCGGACATCGCCGAGCTGCTGCCGGTGGACGACTTCCGCGCCTTCCTCGACCTCGCGCCGGCGGGCGCGGGCCTGGTCGTCGCGGCGGCCGACGACGTCGAGCCGGCGCTGGGCGACCTGTGGCAGGACGTCACCGCGGCGTTCCACGACGCCGACGCGCATCACCTCTACGTCCGCCCCGACGACGTGGCGCAGGCCCTGCGCGACCGCGCGGGCGCGCGCCTGGAGGCGGTCCCGCGCGACCAGCCCGTCGCCTTCCACGCCCAGTCCGCCGACACCACCGCGCGCTCGCTGACCGAGGCCGAGCCCGAGCTCGAGCGCCTCGTGCGCTCCGGGTACCGCACCGTGGTGGCCTGGCCGCGCCGCGGCGAGGGCGAGCGCGCCGCCTTCAACCTCGCGCGGCTGTCCGCGCAGTGGGGCAGCGAGCACGCGGCGCCCGATCCCGGCCTGCGCTTCGAGCACGCCAACCTGCGCGAGGGGTTCGTCGCCGCGCCCTTCAAGCTCGCGGTCCTGCCCGAGCACCGGCTGCTGCGCCGCCGCCGCGAGCGGCCCGCCGCGCCGCGCCCGGGCGTCCTGCGCTCCTTCGCCGACCTGCGCACCGGCGACGTCGTGGTGCACGAGGACCACGGCGTCGCGCGCTTCGCCGGGTTCGACACCAAGACCGTCGCGGGCGTCACGCGCGACTACCTGGACCTGGAGTTCGAGGGCTCCGACCGCGTGTTCATGCCGGTGGACCAGCTGGCCAAGATCTCGCGCTACGTCGGCGCGGGCGGCGACGAGCCGCGGCTGTCCAAGCTCGGCGGCAAGCGCTGGGACCAGCTCAAGGCGCGCGCGCGCCGCGCCGCGCAGGAGCTGGCCGGCGAGCTGCTCAACCTCTACGCCGAGCGCAAGCGGCGCCCCGGCCACGCCTTCGCGCCCGACACCGAGTGGCAGCGCGACTTCGAGGAGCGCTTCCCCTACACCGAGACGCCCGACCAGATGGACGCGATCGAGGCGGTCAAGGCCGACATGGAGGCGCCGCGCCCGATGGACCGCCTGATCTGCGGCGACGTGGGCTACGGCAAGACGGAGGTCGCGCTGCGCGCCGCGTTCAAGGCGGTGCAGGACGGCAAGCAGGTGCTGATGCTCGTCCCGACGACGATCCTGGCCCAGCAGCACTTCGGGACGTTCACCGAGCGTCTGCGCGACTGGCCCGTGACGATCGAGCACGTCAGCCGCTTCCGCCCCGCGGCCGAGCAGCGCGCCGCCGTGGCGGCCTTCGCCGCGGGCAAGGTCGACGTGCTCATCGGCACCCACCGCCTGCTCTCGCGCGACGTGCGTCCCAAGGATCTCGGCCTGCTGATCGTGGACGAGGAGCAGCGCTTCGGCGTCAAGCAGAAGGAGCTGCTGCGCCAGCTCAAGCTCCGCGTCGACGTGCTCTCGATGTCGGCCACGCCGATCCCGCGCACGCTGCAGATGTCGCTGGCCGGCCTGCGCGACATCTCGGTGATCGAGACGCCGCCCGAGGGCCGGCGCCCCGTGCGCACCTACGTGGGCGAGTACGACGAGGAGCTCGTTCGCACGGCGCTGGAGCGCGAGCACGGCCGCAGCGGCCAGGCCTTCTTCCTGCACAACCGCGTGGAGACGATCGACGAGACGGCCGCGCGGCTGCGTGGCGTGTGCCCCGGCGTGCGCTTCCTCGTGGCGCACGGGCAGCTGGACGACGGCGAGCTGGAGAAGCGGATGATCTCGTTCCTGCGCGGGGACGCCGACGTCCTGGTGTGCACCAGCATCATCGAGTCGGGCCTGGACATCCCCCAGGCCAACACGCTGGTGGTCGAGCGCTCCGACGCCTTCGGGCTGGCCCAGCTCTACCAGATCCGCGGGCGTGTCGGACGGTCGCGCGAGCGGGCCTACGCCTACCTCCTGTACTCCAGCGCGGCCGCGCTCACGCCGGAGGCCGCGCAGCGCTTGACCGCGCTGTCGGACTACACCGAGCTGGGCGCCGGCGTGAAGATCGCGCTGCGCGACCTGGAGATCCGCGGCGCGGGCAACCTGCTCGGAGACGAGCAGTCCGGGCACGTGGCGGCGCTGGGCTTCGAGCTCTACATGCAGATGCTCGACGACGCCGTGCGGACCCTGGAGGCGGACGGCGCGGCGCCCGAGGAGGCGCCGGAGCCCGTGCGCCTCGACGTCAACGTCGACGCCTACGTCCCGGCCGACTACATCCCCTACGAGCAGGCCAAGATCGACGTGCACCGGCGCGTCGCGGGCGCTCGCGAGCCCGCGGACCTGGCGGCGCTGCGCGAGGAGCTGGAGGACCGGTTCGGCCCGCCGCCCGAGCCGCTGGTCAATTTGCTCTCGCTCCAGCAGGCGCGAATCAACCTGGGCCAGGCGGGCGCCCGCGCGGTGACCTTCCGCAACGGCCGGCTGGCGGTGACGCCCGTGGAGCTGGACTCGGTGCGCGCCAAGCGCCTGCGCGAGCGCATCCCCGAGGCGCTGTACGAGTCGGGCAAGTCGCAGTTCTCCGTCCGGATTCCGGAAGATCCGGCGGAGCGCTTCCCGGCGGTGGTGCGCGCGGCGGACGAGCTGCTCGCCGTGACCCGCGAAGCCGCTTAAGCGTGTTTACGCAATGTTGAGGGTGGGTCCGCTACCCTTCCCGACTCGCGTGGCAGGCTTCCTTCGTCTTCTCCCGGCGCTCTGCGCCTTTTTCGTGCTCGCGCTCGCCGTCTCGGCGTGCGGCGACAACGTGCCCGGCAACGCCGTGGTGCGCGTCGACGACGACACGATCAAGCGCTCGACGTTCAACCACTGGATTCGGATCGCCGCGTCCTCGTCGCGGGCGCCGGGCGCGACCGGCGAGGTGGCGGTTCCCGATCCGCCGAAGTACGCGAAGTGCATCGCGGAGAAGCGGCGGAGCGCCCCCAAGCCCGCCAAGGGCCAGCCCAAGCCCTCGTCCGCGCAGTTCAAGTCGCAGTGCAAGCAGGAGTGGGAGGGCCTGCGCGACCAGGTCCTCCAGTTCCTGATTCAGGCGCAGTGGATCCAGGGCGAGGCGGCCGACCTCGACGTCAAGGTCTCCGACAAGGAGATCGCCAAGTCCTTTGCGCAGCAGAAGAAGCAGTCCTTCCCGACCGAGAAGGAGTACCGCAACTTCCTGCGCACCTCCGGCATGACGCAGGAGGACATCAACCTGCGCGTCAAGCTCGACCTGCTCTCGAACAAGATCCGCGAGAAGGTCACCAAGAGCGATCGCAAGCCCACCCAGCGCGAGATCAGCCAGTACTACGAGAAGAACAAGTCGCGCTTCGCCCAGCCCGAGCGGCGCGACCTCAACGTGGTGCTGACCAAGACGCAGGCCCGCGCGCGGGACGCGTTGGGCGCCCTGCGCGAGGGCGACTCCTGGCGCACCGTGGCCCGGCGCTACTCGATCGACCAGGCCTCCAAGAGCTCCGGCGGCAAGCTCCCCGGCGTCACGCCGGGCCAGCAGGAGAAGGCCTTCGACCAGGCGGTGTTCAAGGCGCGCAAGGGCCGCCTGGAAGGACCGATCAAGACGCAGTTCGGCTACTACGTCTTCGAGGTCACGAAGGTCACGCCGAAGTCGCAGCAGACGCTCCAGCAGGCGACGCCGACGATCCGCCAGCTGCTCCAGCAGCAGGGCGAGCAGAAGCGCCTCAACGACTTCGTCAAGGACTTCGAGAAGAAGTGGAAGGAGCGCACGAACTGCCGCGACGGGTTCGTGATCCAGATGTGCAAGAACGCTCCGAAGCCCAAGCGCAACCAGCAGACGACGCCTCCGGGCGCCGTCCCCCAGCAGCCGCAGGCCCCGCCGGGCGCGGGCGGCCAGCCGCCGCAGCCGCAGCAGGCTCCGCCGCCCCAGCAGGCCCCGCCGCCCCAGCCGTAGCGCGCTGTCCGGCGTGACGCGGTCCGAGATCCAGGAGGCGCTGGCGCGGCTCGACGAGCTCACGCGCCGGCTGCGGGTGGAGTGCCCCTGGGACCGCGAGCAGGACGAGCGCACGATCGTCCCCCACACGGTCGAGGAGGCCTACGAGCTGGCCGACGCGGCCCACGCGCGCGACGACGGCAAGCTGCTCGACGAGTTGGGCGACGTGCTCTTCCAGGTCCACTTCCTCAGCCTGCTCATGGAGGAGCGCGGCGCCGGCGACCTGGCCGCGGTCGCCGACCACGTCCATGCCAAGCTGGTGCGCCGTCACCCGCACGTGTTCGGGGACGTGGAGGCGCGCGAGGCCGGCGAGGTCCTGCGCAACTGGGACGAGATCAAGCGGGGGGAGGAGGGCCGCGGCGACGGCGTGTTCGACGACGTCCCGGAGAACTTCCCGGCGCTGCTGCTCGCCCGCAAGGTGCAGCGCCGCGCCGCGTCGGCCGGCGTGTTCGACCTCTCCGACGACGAGGCGCTGGCCGACCTGCGGGCGACCGTCGAGGCGCTCGCCGGGGCGCCCGACGACCCGGACGCGCTGTACGGCATGATCGGGGCCGTCCTGTTCGCCGCGGTTCACGTGGCGCGAAAGCGCAAAGTCGACCCGGAGCTGGCGCTGCGGTCCGCGAGCGCCCGCTTCCGGCAGGAGATCGAATGAGCCAGATCGAGTCCGTCGCCGCCCGCCAGATCCTCGACAGCCGGGGCAACCCGACCGTGGAGTGCGAAGTCACGCTGCGCTCCGGCGCCACGGGACGCGCCGCGGTGCCGTCCGGCGCCTCCACCGGCGAGTTCGAGGCGACCGAGCTGCGCGACGGCGGCGAGGGCTGGATGGGGAAGGGCGTCAGCCGCGCGGTGGCGAACGTGAGCGGACCGCTCGCCGAGGCGGCGCACGGCCACGACGCGTTCGACCAGGCGGGGCTGGACCGCGCCCTGATCGACGCGGACGGCACGCCGAACAAGTCGCGGCTGGGCGCCAACGCGATCCTCGCCGTGTCGCTGGCGGCGGCCCACGCGGCGGCGGCGGAGGAGCGCCAGCCGCTGTGGCGCTACCTGGGCGGCGAGGCGGCCCACGTGATGCCCGTGCCGATGATGAACGTCCTCAACGGCGGCGCCCACGCCGACAACGCGATCGACTTCCAGGAGTTCATGGTGGTCCCGTGCGGGGCGCGCTCGTTCGCCGAGTGCCTGCGCACGGGCGTCGAGGTCTACCACCACCTCAAGCGCACGCTGCACGAGCGCGGGCACAGCACGGCGGTGGGCGACGAGGGCGGGTTCGCCCCGAACCTGGAGTCCAACGAGGCGGCGCTGGAGGCGCTCGTGGAGGGCATCCGCGCGGCCGGCTACGCGCCCGGCGAGGACGTGGCCATAGCCCTGGACCCCGCGACCAGCGAGGTGCACCGCGACGGGGTCTACGCCCTGGAGCACGAGGGCCGCACGCTGACCTCGCAGGAGATGGCCGGCTACTGGGCCGAGATGGCCGGGCGCTATCCCATCCTGTCGATCGAGGACGGCATGGACGAGGAGGACTGGGACGGCTGGCGCACGCTCACCGAGCGCCTGGGCGAGCGGGTGCAGCTGGTGGGCGACGACCTGTTCGTGACCAACCCCGACCGCCTGCGGCGAGGCATCGAGGCCGGAGTCGCCAACTCGATCCTGATCAAGGTCAACCAGATCGGGACGCTGACCGAGACGCTGGAGGCGATCCGCGTGGCCCGCGAGGCCGGCTACACGGCGGTCATGTCGCATCGCTCGGGCGAGACGGAGGACGTCACGATCGCCGACCTCGCCGTGGCGACCGGCTGCGGTCAGATCAAGACCGGCGCGCCCTCGCGCTCGGACCGCGTGGCCAAGTACAACCAGCTGCTGCGCATCGAGGAGGCGCTGGGGGCCGACGCGACGTTCCCCGGGCGCTCGGTGTTCCGCTCGTGAAGGAACGGCGCGCCGCGCGCCGAAGGACGCGGCGATGGCTTACTCCGTGCGCTGGGACCGCCTGGGGCGGATCGCCCTGCTCGTCGTGCTGGCGGGCGTCCTGGCGCTCTACGTCGGCCCCGCGTGGTCGTACTGGGAGACGTGGCGCGAGTCGCGCACGCGCAACGCGGAGCTGGCGCGGCTGGAGGCCGAGCACGACCGGCTGCTGGCGCGGCGCAAGGCGCTGCGCGAGCCGGCCTCGCTGATGCGCGAGGCGCGGCGGCTGGGCATGGTCCGCCGCGGCGAGCGCGCCTTCGTGGTCCAGGACCTTCCGCGCTAGCGCGCTACCCTGCCGCGCGTGGAGACGGCGCTGTTCCAGTGGCAGGAGGGCCTGCGGCGCCTGCGCGACGCCGATCCCGGGGACCGGGCGGCGCTCGAGCGGGTCGTGTCGCGGATCGTCGAGGAGCTGCGCCGCCGCCTGGGCAGCTCGTTCACGACGGCCGAGCTGGCGAGCCTGTACGACCAGGGCACCGACTGGTGCCTGCAGGTCGCGGTGTCCGCCGCGCCCGATCACCCGCAGGCGTGGGACGCCTCCGTGGTGGGCGACGCGGCCTTCGGCCGCTACGTCCGCGCCGCCTCGGACTACGCCGGCGGCCAGACGGTCTCGCGCCAGGCCTAGGCCTCTTCTTCTTCTACCCGGCGGATCACGATCTGCTCCTCCTCGACCGTGACCGTGACGGGGCGGTGGCCGGCCCAGTGCTCCGCATAGACCGGGTCGTCCTGTACGGCGGGGTCGAGCCACAGGCCGTAGCCCTCCTCGCCGTGGTCGAACGTGCCCTCCAGGGGACCGCCCTTGCGGCGCGCGCGACCACCGCGGCGTCCGCGCCGGCGTGCGCGCTTGGCCGGCTTGTCGCCGTCCTCGTCCTCCTCGTCCTCGTCCTCCACCGCCTCCTCGACGGCCTCCTCGGCCTCGGCGGCGGCCTCCAGCTCGGCCGCGATCAGCGCGTCGTCCTCCGCGCGCAGGTCGATCTCCTCCACGAATCCCTCCCCGCCGGCCTCCGCGTCCTCCGGGGCCAGCTCGTTCTCGCGCTTGAAGGCCTCGATCTGCTGGACCGTGACCTCGAGCTGGTGGGCGATCCAGGCGTCGGTGCGTCCCTGCCGCACCCACGCGCGGATCTGGTTCAGGTGCGGCTTGAGAGAGCGGCGGGCCATGAAGCGGGCGGGAGCCTAGCGAAGTCGTAGGTTTCCTGACCTTGCACCCGAATTGGCCGTGACTTTGCACGGTGGGCGTGCGTTACTTGCGCGTGGGGGTCTTCGTCGGCTTAATGTCCAGGACCTAAGCAGCAGGGAGGCGTAAGCGAATGTTGGTTCTCACACGCAAGTCCAATCAGAGCATCATGATCGGCGACGACATCGAGGTCTCCGTCCTGTCGGTCATGGGCGAGAAGGTCAGGATCGGAATCCAGGCCCCCCGGGACATCCCCGTGTTCCGCAAGGAGGTGTATCTCGAGATCCAGCAGGAGCGCCTGGACGGGACCGCGGCGCCCGGGGCTCAGCCCATCACGTAGTAGAGCGTCTGGAACATCGCCACGGTCACGAGGACGGCGGTGGCGATGAGCGAAACGACCAGCAGGAAGAACCGCAGGGAGCTGCGCTGCTGCTTGCGCTGCACCCGCCGGGAACGGGCGCGTTGCGCAGCTGTGTGTCGGAGATGCTCGCGGCGCGCGCGGTCGAGTTCGATCTCCTCGACGAAGGCGCGCTCGAGCTGGGCGATGCTCTGGCGCATCCGCATAACGCCGGGGCAGCGTATCAGCAGGCCCCCCACAGGCCCCGCCCGGCGCGCCGCGCCACACGCTGCAGCCGCGCCAGCTCGCCCGCCCGGGCGACGTTCGGCGCAACGGTGAGCACGGTCGCGTAGCCGCGCCGCACCAGCTCGCCGTTGACGAACAGCCGGTCGGGAAGGCGGTGGACGTAGGCCAGCAGGCGCCCGTAGCGGTCGCGGCGCTCCACGCCGGCGGTCAGGCGCACGCGGCGCCCGGCCACGAGCCGGGCATTGAACGCGCTGGCCGCGTGCGCGAAGCACCGCGCGCCCCCGCGCGGCTCGGGCGTGTCGACGCCGATGTAGCGGACCTTCTCGCGCCGGCCGTCGACGGAGACGTGGATGGTGTCGCCGTCCACGACGCGCGTGACCGTGCCCTCCATGCGGGGGCCGGGCGCGTCGCCGCCGCCGCAGCCGGCCAGCGCCGCGGCGGCCAGGAGGAGCGGTCGGCGGATCAGCCGACCGGGGCCTTGCCCTCGGCCTCCCGGTAGACGCGCACGAAGCGCAGGTAGTTCTCGGCGATCTGGTCCGCCGCGTCCTCGCGCTCGACGCTGCCGTCGAGGAAGCCGCGCAGCGCGTCGCCCCAGATGGAGCGTCCGATCGCGAAGCCGACGTAGGCGTCCACCGGCGCGCCGGCGCGCAGCCACTCGTCGACCTTGTCGTCGTCCGCGCCGCGGCCCAGCACGACGCACACGACGCCCTCGCGGCCCTGGCCCGAGCGGCACTGCGCGGCGATGCGCTCGCAGTCGGCCGTCTCGTCGACGCCCTCGATCTTCCAGATGTCGGCCTCCACGCCGGCGTCCTGCAGATCCGCGATCGCGCGGCGCATCAGCTCGGGGCGCAGCTCGGCGTCGTAGCGGTCGGAGTCGCCGCCCACCGTCTCCAGCTGGTGGTCCTCCGCGGGCACGAGCAGCTCGAAGAGGAACTTGCGGTCGTGCTCGTGCAGCCAGTCCGACAGGCGGCGCAGGCGCTCGGACTGCCGGCGGTTCATCTCCGCGTCGCCGTCCGGGTTGTAGCGGACGAGGACCTTGGAGAAGTCGGGGTCGAAGCGCTCGATGTGCGCGCCGAAGTCCTCGCCGTACTCGAAGTCGAACTCGTTCTGGCCGCTCTTCTCGACGGGCATGGCGAGCTTGAGGCCGTGCTCGCGGGCGGCCTGCGGGATCCCGGTGGGCTCGCCGAACTGCTCGTCGACCAGGGCGCCGGTCACGCTCGGATCGGCGCCGCGCTGCAGCGCCTTCTCGAGTCCCTCGTAGACCAGGTGCTTGCCGTCGGAGATCCGCTGCGTGTCCTCCGCGGAGGGGGCGCCTTCGATTCCGAACCACTTCTTCTGGAACGAACCGCGGTGGTCGAACGCCAGGATGTACAGCTTTCCGTCGTAGCCCAAACCCATCGTTTCGGTGCCCTCCGTCGCTTGCCGGATCTGCCGGTCAAGGCTATCGCGGTGGGGGCACGGGTACGCTTCCGCCGCGATGGACCACCGGTTCACGGGGCCCAACTACACGCTCGGCATCGAGGAGGAGTTGATGATCCTCGACGAAGAGACTCTCGACCTCGCGAACATGATCGAGGCGATGCTCGAGTCCACGGCGGCCGAGACGGGCGGCGAGGTCAAGCCGGAGCTCATGGAGTCGGTGCTGGAGATCGCCACCGACCCGTGTCCCAGCACCGTCGAGGCGGGCAAGCAGCTGCGCGAGCTGCGGCGCAGCGTGCGGGAGACCGCGGCCGGCAAGGGACTGTCGATCGGATCGGCGGGCACGCATCCCTTCGCCATGTGGGAGGACCAGCGGATCGTCGCGCGCCCCCGCTACCGCGACCTGATCAGCGCGCTGCGCTTCGTGGCGCGCCAGGAGATCATCTTCGGCATCCACGTGCACGTCGGGCTCGACGATCCCGACAAGGCGATCCACGTGGCCAACGGGATGCGCGTGCACGTCCCCGCGCTGCTGGCGCTGTCGGCCAACTCGCCGTTCTGGCGCGGTGACGCCACGGGGCTGGCGTCGACGCGGACGCCGATCTTCCGCGCCTTCCCGCGCGTGGGGATCCCGCCCACCTACAAGGACTGGGACGACTACGCGCGGCGCATCCAGTTCATGACCGACTGCGAGGTCGTCGACGACTACACGTACCTCTGGTACGACGTGCGGCCCCACCCCAACCTGGGCACCGTGGAGATCCGCGTGATGGACGCGCAGACGCGCGTGGAGCACACGCTGGGGCTGGCCGCACTGGTGCAGGCGCTGGTGCGCGAGCTCGCGGAGCACTTCGAGGCCGGCAAGCAGCTGTCGCGCTACCCGTACGAGATGCTCGACGAGAACAAGTGGCTCGCCGCCCGCCACGGCCTGGAGGGAGAGATGGTGGACCTGCCCTCGACCGAGCGCGTGATGACCAAGCGGCTGGCCAAGCGGCTGATCGACCGCGCGCGCGAGCACGCGCAGGACCTGGGGTCCGACGGCGAGCTGGAGGCGCTCGACGACCTGCTGACCCACGGCAACGGCGCCGCCCGCCAGGTCGTGGTCTACGAGGCCAACCACGACCTGCGCGAGGTCGTGGCGGAGATCGTGGGCGCCACCGCCGGCTAGGCGTTTCAGAGGCCGCTCTACAATCGCTCGGGAATGTCGTCCGGCGCGGACCTCTTCGTGGTGTGCAAGTCGTGTGGCTCCGAGGTGAGCCCTTACATCACCGAGTGTCCGTACTGCGGGAGCCGCCTGCGCAAGCGCGCGCCCAAGCTCGACAAGGGCGGCCAGCCCCGCGAGCGGCGCGGCCTGCGGCGGGCGCCGCGGCCCTCTCTGAGCCCGCTCAAGCCCGGCGAGATGCCGGGGATCCGGCTGGAGCAGCGCCCGTGGGCGACCCTGGGCTTGGTCCTGGCGAGCGTGCTCGCGTCCGTGGTCCTGCAGAGCAACTGGTCGCGGGCGGGCGATCTGCTGCTCGTGGGCCCGCTGGACGGGGACTGGTGGCGTCTGGCGACCACCTCGTTCGTCTACGACAACACGGGCTACGCGCTGGTCGCGCTGCTGACGATCGCGCTGTTCGGGTGGCTCCTGGAGCGCCGGCACGGACACGTGGTGCCGGTGCTCGTGTTCCTGCTCTGCGGCGCGGCGGGAATGGGGCTGGAGGTCGCGATCGAGAGCTTCCCGGTCGCCGCGGGCGGGAACGCGGCCGGGCTGGGGCTGCTGTGCGCCTGGGCCGTGCCGGACCTGCTGGCGCGCCGCCGGGGCTCGGAGACCGACTCGGACCTGCTGGGCGCTCTGGTGATCGCACTCGTTCTGCTCGCGATCCCCCTCGCCGCTGCGGAGGCGAGCTGGGTCGCGGCGGCGGGCGGCGCCGCGGCCGGGCTCTTGCTCGGGCTCTTTTTGAACGCCGCGCGCCGCCACTGAACGGCGGCCGGTCAGGGGGTTGGGTCGGGGCCGAGCGGCGCTCCTTCAGGGTGTGGGTAACGAAAGTCGCCTGTGAGGACCCTTTCGTTACCCACCCTCTACGCGCGGACCTCGATTCGTCCCGGAACTCCCTCGGTTAAGTGCCCGATCACGCTCCCCGGGACCTGACCGGCCCGGTCCGGGTCCAGCGCGACCAGGAGCCCGCCGGACGTCATGGGGTCACAGAGCAAGCGCGTGCGAGCAGGAGAAACGCCCGAATCGAACGCGGCGAACCCCGACGCGTCCGAAAAATTGCGCCGCAACCCCCCACTCACCGCCTCCTGACCAGCCAGCAGTTCACACGCGCCCGAAATAGCCGGAACCGCCCCCGCACTGAGCTCCGCCGACACCCCACTCGCCAAGCAAAGCTCGTGCAGGTGGCCGAGGAGACCAAACCCGGTCACGTCCGTCACCGCGGAGGCGCCAGCGGATCGAGCGGCGGCGGAGGCCGAAGCGTTGAGCTCGGTCATGACCGCCACGGCGGCGGCCACATGCTCAGGGCCGGCGACGCCGTGCTTGGTCGCGGTCGCGATCGCGCCCGTCCCCAGCGGCTTGGTCAGGACCAAAGCGTCCCCGGCCCGCGCGCCCGCGTTGGTCAGCAGCTCATCCGGGTGCACCACGCCCGTCACGGCCAGCCCGTACTTCGGCTCGCGATCCTCGATCGAGTGCCCGCCCACGATCACCGCCCCGGCCGAGGAGACGACCTCGGAGCCCCCGCGCAGGATCTCCCGCAGCACCTCGACGCCCAGAGACTCCACCGAGAAGGCCACCAGGCTCAGCGCCGTCAAAGGCCGGCCCCCCATCGCGTACACGTCCGACAGGGCATTGGCCGCCGCGATCCGCCCGAAGTCGTACGGGTCGTCCACGATCGGCGTGAAGAAGTCCACGGTCTGGACCAGGGCCAGGTCGTCGCGCAGCCGGTACACCCCCGCGTCGTCGGCCGTCCCGGGCCCGACCAGGACCTCGGGGGGCAGGGCCCCGTCGAGCCCGGACAGGACCTGCCGCAGATCCGACGCGCCGAGCTTGCAGCCGCAGCCCGCGCCGGGGGAGAGCTCCGTGAGGCGGACCGCGGGCACGAACGTATGATGACGCCGTGCTCGAGGGGCCCTACAGCGACGCGGAGATCGACGCGGCGGTGGAGGCGCTGAGCGACCCCGAGCGGCTCGCCGGCGCACGCGACACGGTCGCGCGGCTGGCGCCCCAGCTCCAGACGATCCTGGACCGAGCGCTCGCCGAGGGCGGGTGGTTCGCCGCCGCCCACGACGACCAGCTCAACCGCGTCGCCGCCGAAACCGACCCGCAGGCCCGGCGCCACGCGGTCGGCGCGCTGGTCGCCGAGGAGACGCGGCTGGGCATGCTCGTGGGGGTCGCAGTGGGGATCGAGCTGGCCCGCGAGCTGGCCAGGCATCCGAACACCAGTGAGGAGAACTGAATGCACATCCGCTTTCTCGGCCACGCCTGCTTCGAGCTGTCCGACGGCGACACGACGGTGCTGGTCGATCCCTTCCTGACCGGCAACCCCAAGGCGTCCGTCGCCCCCGGCGACCTGAACCCGACGACGGTCCTGCTCACCCACGGCCACGCGGACCACATCGGCGACACGGTGGACATCGCCAAGCGCGCCGGCGCCCCGGTGGTCGCGATCGTCGAGCTGGCCAACGAGATCGGCGGCGAGGGCGTCGACGTGTTCGACCCCAACATCGGCGGCACGGTCGAGTTCGACTGGGGCTGGGTCCGGCTCGTGCCGGCGTGGCACACCGCGGTCTCCCCGAGCGGCACGCCGCACATGCCGGCCGGCCTGGTCATCAACTTCGGCGGGCGGACCGTCTACCACCTGGGCGACACGGCGCTCTTCAGCGACCTGCAGCTGGTCCGCCGGCGCGACGAGATCGACGTGGCCCTGATGTGCATCGGCGGCCACTACACGATGGACCGCCACGACGCGGTGCACGCCGCCGAGCTGATCGGCGCGCACACGATCATCCCCTGCCACTACGGCACGTTCCCGCCGATCGAGACCGACGCGCAGGCCTTCAAGGCCGACGTGGAGGGGAGCACCTCCTACGAGTCCCGCGCGCCCGAGAAGGTCGTGATCCTCGAGCCGGGGGAGACGCACGCCGCGTGACCCACGCCATCGTCCTCATCGAGGCCGAGCGCACGGCGCTGCCGACGCTCGGCGGCATCCTCGCCGACGTGGACGGTGTCGCCGAGGCGTATTCCGTCACCGGCGAGTGGGACTTCGTCGCGATCGTGCGTGTCCCGCGGCACGAGAAGCTCGCCGAGACGGTCACCGGCCAGATCGGCCAGCTGGAGGGCGTCACGCGCACCCAGACGATGGTCGCCTTCGAGGTCTTCTCGCGGCACGACCTCGAGGCGATGTTCGACATCGGCGCCTGATTCGGTTGGCCAGCCAGCCAAGGCTGCGGTACGCTGCGGCGCATGTCCGAGACCACGACGCCGCACGCCACCGAGCGCGACGACTTCCAAGCCACATCCGACCCCGCGCTGCTGGAATCGGCGGACCGCGGAGAGTCCCAGCTCCTCTCCTACCGTCAGCTCTACCAGCTGTGGGAGCGCCAGCAGTGGCGCACCCAGGACCTGGACTTCTCGCAGGACCGCGTCGACTGGCACGAGCGCATCCCCCCGGACGAGCGCGAGGCGCGGATGTACGGGCTGTCGTCCTTCTTCGTCGGCGAGCAGCGGGTGGCCGAGGAGCTGGGCCCGATGATGCGCGCCGCCCCCACGGAGGACATGCGGATCTTCCTGTGCACGCAGATCGCCGACGAGGCCCGGCACGTCGCGTTCTTCGACCGCTTCTACTCCGAGGTCGGCGTGCTGGAGGCGGACGACCTCAGCGGCCGGCTGGCCGAGACCTCCGAGCACCTGAACCCGGAGTTCGGGGAGATGTTCGACGAGGCGCTCAAGCGCCGGGTCGACCGGCTCGCCGCCAGGCCCGAGGACCTCGAGACGCTCGTCGAGGCGGTCACGATCTACCACATGGTCATCGAGGGCATGCTCGCCCTCACCGGCCAGCACTTCATCATCGACTACAACCAGTCGGTGGGGACGCTCCCGGCCTTCGTCGAGGGCTTCCTGAACGTCGCGCGCGACGAGCACCGCCACGTCGCCTTCGGGGCGCGCTTCCTGCGCGACATGGCGCGCGCCGACACCCGCTACGCGGACGCGATCCAGCGCTCGATGGCCGAGGTGCTGCCGCTGGCCGAGGGCGTGCTGCGGCCCAAGTGGGCCGACGATTTGCCCGAGGACGAGGAGATCTTCGGCGCCACGCTGCAGGAGACGCGCGAGTTCGCCGCCAAGGCGCTCGGGCGGCGCCTGAAGGTCATCGGGCTGGCGCCGGCCGCGTAGTCTCCGGCGCCTGCTGCTGCACGTCCACAGCTTCGGCGACCCGACCGGCGAGCCGCTCGTGTGCCTGCACGGGCTGACCGGGACCGGCGCGCGCTACCGCAAGCTCGCACAGGAGCGCCTGGCGCACCGCCGCGTCCTCGCCCCGGACCTGCGGGGACACGGCCACTCGCCGGCCGAGCCGCCGTGGGACGTGCCGACGCTCGTCCACGACGTGCTGGAGACGCTGCAGGCGCGCGGCGTGGAGCGCGCCGACTGGGTCGGCTACTCCTACGGCGGGCTCACGGCGGCCACGCTGACCGCCGCGGCGCCCGAGCGCGTGGCGCGACTCGCGCTCCTGGAGCCCGCCCTCCAGCTGCGCCCCTCGACCTGCCTGGACTACGCGCGCAAGGAGCTCGAGGACCAGTCCTTCGCCTCCGAGGAGGAAGCGCTCACCGCGCTGCTGCAGGACGAGTGGATCCTGCACGCCCCGCGCGACGTGCTGGAGGAGGAGGTGCGGACCAACATGGTCCGCGGGCCGGACGGGCGGCTGCGCTACCGCTACTCGCGCCTGGCCGCGATCGCCGCCTGGAGCGAGATGGCGCGCGCGGCGCCGGCCGTCGCCGACGTGCCCACGCTGATCGTGGTCGGGGAGCGCTCGCCGCTGACCGTCGACGTCGCGCGCTACCCGAGCGCCGAGGTGGTCACGGTGCCGGGCGGGCACTCCGTCCTGTGGGACGCCTTCGACGAGACCGCGGCCGCCCTGGAGCGCTTCCTGTGACGATCGAGTGGGCCGACTTCGAGAGGGTCGACATGCGCGTCGGGCGCGTGGTCGAGGTCGCGGACTTCCCCGAGGCGCGCCGCCCGGCGTGGAAGCTGACGATCGACTTCGGCGCGCAGATCGGCGTCAGGCGCGCCTCCGCGCAGATCACCCATTACGCGCGCGAGGACCTGGAGGGGACGCTCGTCGTCGCCGTCGTCAATTTCCCGCCCAAGCAGATCGGTCCGTTTCGCTCCGAGTGCCTGGTCCTCGGCGCGCTGGACGACGAGAAGGGCGTGGTGCTGCTGCGCCCGGACGCCGAGGTGGCGCCGGGCGACCGGATCGGCTGAGCGGCGGCTACTGCTGCGGCGGGGGCGGGGGCGGCTCGCCCTCGGCGGGCGCCGGCTCGGCGCGCTCCTCGCCGGACGCCGGGGGCGGCGAGCTTCCCTGCGGCTGCGCCTTGCCGTTCTCCTCGGGCGCCGGCATCGCCGCCGGCGCGGGCTGCGCGGGCGTCGTGGTCGGCGGGGGCTGGCTGGGCAGCACGGTGGTGTCGGTGACCGTCTCGGTCTCGGGCGCCGGCGCCGGCGCCGGCGTCGTCGCGGCGGGCTCCGCAGGGGCGGGCGCCGGAGTCGTGGCGGCGGGCGCCACCGCGAGCGCCTTGACGGCGGGCTTGGGCGCGGGCTTGCGCGCCGGAGCCACGGGCCGTGGGCGGTCGGGGGCGGGCGTGCCGCCGGTCGCGGGGACGTGGGCGAGCTCGCGCGCGACGGGCTTGACCGCCGCCGGCTCGTGCGTCACCTGGCGAACCTCGACGGCGCCCACGCCGACGATCGCCGCCGCGGCCAGTCCGGCCGCGGCCTTGGAGCCCACGGCGCCGGCTCCGGCGGACAGCAGGCCGCTCGCCGCGCCGCCGGCGGCGGCGGTGCCGGCCGCCGTCCCCACGGCCGTGCTCGCGGCACCCGCGCCGCCCCCGGCGGTCGAGCCGCCCAGGTGGACGGCGATGAGGTGCTTGAGAGCGATGATCGGGCCGACGGGGAAGATCGCCGCCAGGGCCTTGTTGGTGTCGCGCAGCTGGCGCTTGAACGACGCGCAGCGATCGCACTGCTTGAGGTGGCGGCGCACCGGCGGGCTGAGCTTGACGAGGCCCTCGGCGACCTCGCCGAGCTCCAGGCGGACCTCGTCGCAGGAGAGCTGGCGGGCCTCGGCGGCCTCGGCCAGCGCCACGCGCGCGCGCACGAGCAACGACTTCACGCTGGGAACCGTCGTGTCCATCGCCTCGGCGATCTGCTCGTAGGACAGCGCGTCGATCTCGCGCAGCAGCAGGGCGGTGCGCTGCGTCTCGGGTAACCCCTGCACGTCGGACAGCAGCAGGCGGAAGTCCTCGCGGCCGTGCACCTTGTCCGCCGTCGTGAGGCCGTTCTCGGAGAAGTGGACGTCCATCGAGTCCACCCCGATCGGCTGGACGCGGCGCAGGTGGTTGAGCGAGCGGTTGCGCGCGATGCGGTACAGCCACGGCCGCACGTTGAGCGGGCGCTCGTCGGCCTGCATCGCGTTGAAGGCGGCGGCGAAGACCTCCTGCAGCACGTCCTCCGCGTCCTCGCGCGAGCCCAGCATGTGGCGGCAGAACGCGAGCAGGCGCGACTGGTAGCGCCCCATGAGCGCCTCGAAGGCGTGCTCGCTGCCACGCCGCACCAGCGCTACGAGACGTTCGTCGGACTGGAGGCGGAGTAGGGGCGAGCGCCCGTGTATGCCGGCGACGCCGGCGTGGTTCAGTGCCGAAGCTTCCACGCGTGTTCGGAGTCCCTTCCCTCGAAGGACACCGTAGCAACGTTCAAGTTGCGCCCTTTACAGTGTCGGCATCGCGCCCGGGTGGCGTAATGGCAGACGCACGCCGGCTTAAACCCGGCTGTCCTGCGGGACGTGTGGGTTCGAATCCCACCCCGGGCATTCCGGCCCTCCGCGCCAGCGCGCGGGCGGCCAGCGCCGCCGCTCCCGCGGCGAAGCCGATCGCCAGGTTGCCGGAGGCCAGCGTCACGAGGCCGACGCCCGCGGCCAGCACCCGGTCGCCCGCAAGCTCCAGCGTGCCGGCCAGCAGCGCGTGCTGGAGCGCCACGTAGAGCAGCATCCCGGCCAGCACGCCCGGGACGAGCAGGGCGAGCAGGGCGGGCAGCGACGCGCCGAAGGCGAGCGCGAGCCCCAGGTACAGCCCGCCCACCGACAGCGTCGCGCCCGCGGTCCGGGCGCCGAGCTTGACGTGCGCGGTGACGCCGCCGGCGCCGTGGCACACCGGCATCGCGCCGGTCGCGCCCGTCAGGAGGTTGGCCAGGCCGATGGAGCGCGCGAGCCGCGCGGGGGTCACCCGCCCCGCGCGCGCGCCGAAGTAGGTGCGCTCCGCGTCCGCGGTCGCCACCACGGAGTTGCCGAACGTCAACGGGAGCTGAGCCAGCACGAGCGACGTGAGCGCGGTGGCGAAGGCGCCGCCGTCGGGGACGGCCAGCGCCGGCGCCTGCGGCCCCAGCGCCACGTCCGGCGCCCCGCCCACCGCCAGCCCGACCACCACGCCCGCCCCCAGCAGGGCCAGCGTTCCCGGGACCGCGCGCCGCCGCCCGCCAACCGACAGCGCCGCGAGCGCGGCGCACGAGACCGCCGCCAGGCCCATTCCGACGGCCGGGTCGATCGCCGGCAGCCCCGCCCAGTTCCCCTTCTCCGCCAGCTCCACCGCCGCCTTGGCCAGCAGCAGCGCCACGCTGGCCTGGATGCCCCGCACGAGCACGAGCGGGAAGCGCGCCGCCAGCCACGTGGCCAGCCCGCCCGCGCCGAGCGCGAGCATGAGCGCCGCCATGGTGAGGGCACCGGCCGCGATCACGTCGGCCTCCAGCCGCAGCGCGATGGCCGCCGCCGCGAACGCCTTCAGGGGCTGGACCGGGACGGGGACGCGGAAGTAGAGCGCCGTGGCGACGTAGACGATCCCGGCGGCGGCGAAGACGGCGGTCGCGTCGAGCCCGTTGACCGCGACGAGCGCCACCGCCAGCGGCACGAACAGCCCCACGTCCCCCAGCCCGCCCGCGAGCTCGTGGCGGTCGAAGCGAATCCAGCGCGGCACGTTGCGAGGGTACGCCACGCGCCCACCCGCTACACGGCGGCGGCGTACCAGAGACCGAACACGACCCCGAAGGCGCCCATGGCATACGTCGCGTAGGGATAGGCGCGGCCACGCGCGAGCAGCGTGGCGCTCAGGCCGACGGTCAGCGCCGTCATCGACACCGCGGTGGACAGCGCCAGCACGAACAGCGCCACGACGGCGACGGCATGGGACGGGAGCGCCGCGAGCAGCAGCACGCCGAGGCCCGCGCTGCCGGCCGCGCCGTGGACGAGGCCGATCGCGACGGCGGAGAAGGGAGAGCGGGGCGACCGAGCGGCCGCGGGGCTCCGGCGCCGGACGACCAGGCGCACGGCGAGAAAGACGATCGTCGCGGCGATGGCGATCTCGGCGGCGCGCTCGACCGTGGCGGGCAGGTAGGTGTCGTAGAGCACGATCGGCAACCCGCACAGGACGAGCGCGATCCCGTGGCCGACGCCCCAAAACGCCCCGAGCCGCGCGGCTGATCGTCGCTCCCCGGCGGCCACGAGCGTAGCGACGGCAACCATATGGTCGGGGTCGGTGGCGTGCCGGAGACCGAGCAGCGTCGCGACGATCAAGACGGTGACGACCGAGCCGTGCTGCGCCCACTCGGCGATCAGCTCGTCGAGGCCTGCCATTTATCAGTGCTCGTGCGGGTGGGCGGGGTCGTGGAGCGGGTGGTGGTGATAGATCCCAGCGGCGTGCATGCGCCGGTGCAGGCGGTCATAGGCGCTGGCGAGCGTCGCGCGCAGCTGCTCGAAGCGGCGTGCCTCGGTGCGCGGGGCGACCGTATCGACGTAGGCGATGGCACCCTGGATCTGGTCGAGGACCGCCATCGAGTCGACCTCCGAGAACAGCTCGGAACCGGCGACCAGGACCTGTACGGCGCTGGTATGGGCGGCGATCTCGTCGGCCTGCCCGGCATGGCTGCCCCGTACGCGCAGCGCGATCCACGTCGAATCCGTGACCCGAACGGCGGCGCGGCCCCTCGCGGTGAGCGCGCCACCGCCGTCCGCCTCGTCCACCACGAGACCGCCGGCGATCACCTCGACCCGGGCGATCGGGACGCGAACGGACTCCACTTCGTACTCGACCTCGAGGGTGCCACCGCCGGGCGGAAGGTCGATCCGCCCGCCCGGCACTGCCCCCTCGACGCGCAGGGAAGCGAGCGGGCCCACGGTCGCAAACGTGTTCCCCGCACGGATCGCGTCCATCCAGTTCTCGTACGTGAGCTCGCGGTCGCCGAGATACGCGTAGGTGCGCAGGCCGCCGAGCAGCATCTCGGCGCTCATCTTGTCCGAGCCGCCGACGAGCGGCAGGTGGTAGCCCAGGTTGAGGTATCGGTACCAGTCCGCGATGCCGTACGCGACCGTGTGAGGTCCGTCGGCGTGCAGCGGGTTGAAACGCATGAGCTCGAGGGCGTGCACCAGCCCGAGCACGATGTCGGCGGCGCGCTCGAGCTGCGGGGTGGGCGCGTGGGGCATCACTACGAGGCCGCGCTGATCGATGCAGCGCTGCGCCCAGTCAGCCATCGTCACCTCGACTGGGTCGCCGAACGCCGACTCGCTCGGGCCGCCGGTGCACAGCGGGTGGATGAGCTCGCCCGAGTAGCCGAGAAGCGAGATGTGGCCGAGCGTCGACATCCGGTTCTCGGAGCCCACGCGCACGAGGAACTCTCCCCGCCCGCCGAGGTCCTCCGCGCCGAACGTCGTGCGACCGTCGAAATCGCCGACGTTCGTGAACAGCTCGCCCCACTGCGTCGCGAGCACGTTGACGACGTTCACGCCCTCCGCGCGTCCCTCCAGCAGGGCGGTCTGCGGGCTGAGGAAGTGCACGTGCGTGTCGGCGGTGACCCAGCCTCGCTCGCGCCACCGCAGGACCCGCTCGAGCGCGAAGGTCACCTCGTCGGTTTCCGGCGTCACCTCGATCGACGTCCGCACGGGTGCGATCTCGCAGCCGCGGGTGATCTCGACGTACACGGTCCCGAGCGGCAGGTCGGCGACGCACACGCCGTCCACGTATGCGTATTGGCTGTCGCCGTTGACGAACTCGCCGGCCCGGTCGTCGGACCACCCGGTCGGTACCTTGCGGTGATGGCCACGCGGCGGCAGGTACTCGCCGGCCTCCCCGTGCAGGTGCAGACGGACGGCCACGGGCTCGCCCGAACCGCCCTCCGAAAAGCACAGGCGGACAGGACGATGCGCGGGCGCCACCGTCGCGACTGCGTCGTCGCGCACCTCGTCGGCCAGTTCGATGACCCGGTCGCCGACGTACAGCCGGGCCTGCGAATGAGCCGCGTACTCGACGATCGCCTCCCGCTCGGAGCGCGACGGCTCGGTGACCAGGGCGTCGGTGCTCCATCGTGCGTGGTCGTAGTCGAGCGCGGCGCGCGCCGAGATCACGGTGCCGAGGTCGATGTCGACCCCGTCGAGCTCGCCGATCGCGTTGAGCACCATGCCGTCGGGGATGCGCAGCTTCAGCTTGCGCCGGAGGCCCGGCCGCAGCGGATGCTCGGCGACCGTCGTCGTCGTCACCGCGTAGATCGCCGAACGCGACTCGCGCGGACGGCACGTCACGCGGCGCAGCGGGCGATCGGGGACGGGATTCGCGAGCGCGTAGATCCAGAGCAGCTCGGAGAGCGCGCTTCGCGGGTCGCGCACGGCGTCCGTGGCGGCCTGCGCGCGCATCTCCCGGCCCGCGGCGGCACCGGCCGCAACCCGCCCAACCAGGATGTCCTCGTCGACGGGCAACAGCACGCGATCCTCCGACGCCGGGACGCAAGCGAAGGGCGCGGATCCCCAGCCGCCGCTCCGCTGCTGGATTGCGAAGCGGCGGTGAATCGGCCTGCGCTCTGTCGTGCCGTCTTCGTACTCCAGCTCGTACTCCGATACCAGTTCGCCGAGCTCGTACCCGTGGAAAGAGCGGCCGAGGTGCTCGACGGACGCGTCCTCGGCGACGTGGACGAACAGGACGTAGGTGGCGCGCGCGCCGTTCAGGTCGATCCGGACGGTCTCGGTGTCGAGCAGCACGACGTCGTCCTCGCCCGGCGTGCCGAACGCGAACGGGATCCCGCGGATCGTCTCGTCCTTCCAGCACTCGAAAGTCGCCGGTGTCGCGAGCGGCTCGGGTAGGTCGCTGCGCCGGGTGTTGAAGACGCCAGTGAGCGGGACTGAGGCGAAGTGCGGTGACGTAGGAAGTCGCATCCCCCGAACGTACCTCCGGAGGTCCTCGGACCATCAGCGTGACCGATGGCCGAATCCCCCCGAGTGGTGGGGGTGAGCCGCAACGCAGCGCCATCCGAAATCTCGCCCTGCAAGGCGCCGGTTCTCCTTTGACACCCCGAAGAGGCCACTGCTAGCTTCGGCCGCAGTCCTGGTGGCAAAGGGGGGCCCTCAGGCGGGGAGAATCGTTGCGAACGACTAGCGCAATCGGCCGGATCGCGGCCGTAGGAGCAGTGGTGCTGGCGGCGGTGGCCGTCGCGGTCATCCTGCTCAGCCGCGGTGGCGAGGAGCGCAAGTACACGCTGCACTTCCAGAACGCCGCCCAGCTGGTCAAGGGCAACCTCGTGCAGGTCTCGGGCCGGCCGGTCGGCGACGTGCGCGAGATCACGCTGACCGACGACGGTCAGGCCAAGGTCGAGATCCGCATAAACGACGAGGACTACGCCCTGCGCCAGGGCACGCGCGCGGTCATCCGCGCGGCGTCGCTGTCAGGGATCGCGAACCGCTACATCGACCTGCACCTGCCGTCTGGCACGGCGCCGGAGATCGAGGACGGCGGCACGATCCCCCAGCGCTACACGACCACGGCGGTCGACCTCGACGAGATCTTCAACGTCTTCGACCCGCGCACGCGCGAGGGTCTCCAGGAGGTCATCCGCGGGTTCGCCAGCTCCTACGCCGGCAAGGCGAAGGAGACGCGCGCCGGCATCGTCTACCTCAACCCCTCGCTCGCGGCCAGCTCGCGCCTGTTCCGCGAGCTCGTGCGCGACAAGCCCGAGCTGCGCAAGTTCGTCAACCAGTCCGCCGACCTGGTCAGCGACATCTCGCAGCGCCGCGAAGACCTCGCCGCGCTGGTCACCAACCTCAACGCCACCAACGCGGCGATCGGCGCCCAGCGCGACGCGCTGGCCGAGTCGATCCAGCGGCTGCCGGACTTCATGCGCCGCTCCAACACGACGTTCGTGAACCTGCGCGCCACGCTGGCCGACCTCGAGCCGCTGGTCGACGAGTCCAAGCCCGTCGCGAAGAAGCTGCGGCCCTTCCTGGCCGAGCTGCGGCCGCTGGCCCGCAACGCGCGCCCGACGATCCGCGACCTCTCCAACCTGATCCGCCGCAGCGGCGTCAACAACGACCTGGTCGAGCTGACGCGCACCAACGTGCCGGTGCGCGACATCGCGCTGGGGCCGGTCAACCGCAACGGAGCCCAGCGCGAGGGCGCCTTCCCGGCCTCGGTGAAGGCGCTGTCGGGCGCGACGCCCCAGCTCGGGTTCGCCCGGCCCTACGTGCCCGACCTGATCGGCTGGTTCAACGACTTCTCCCAGACGGGCTACTACGACGCCAACGGCGCGGTCGGCCGCGTCGCGCTGCACGTGAGCGCGTTCACGATGGACCCGAGCGGCAACCCGCAGGCGCCCATCGCGCCCCACGAGGTCGCCAGCTCCATCACGGACGCCGCGCAGCTCGACCAGAACCGGCGCTGCCCGGGCTCCATGGAGCGCCCGCGCGACGGCTCGAGCCCGATCAAGACCGAGATCTGCGACCCCTCCCAGCTTCCCCCCGGGCCATGAGGCGCATCCTGCTCACCGCCCTGGTCCTCGCCACCGCCGGCGCCTTCGCGCTGCTCGCCGGCGGCGCCAAGGAGGGCGAGGGCAACCCCCGCTACTGGGTCCAGCTCGACAACGCGTTCGGACTGATCGAGGGCGCCGACTTCAAGATCGCGGGCGTCCGGGCCGGCCAGCTCACGCAGATGAAGCTCGACCGGCGCAACAAGATGGCCCTGGTCGAGTTCGAGGTCGACAAGGCGTCGGGCAACTTCAGCGAGCTGCGCGCCGACGTGTTCTGCGAGACGCGCCCGCAGTCGCTCATCGGCGAGTACTTCATCGACTGCCAGCCGGGACGCAGCGAGCGCCGCCTGAAGGAGGGCGCCACGATCCCGGTCAGCCGGACGGCGACCACGATCCCGGCCGACCTGGTCAACAACATCCTGCGCCTCCCGCAGCGCGACCGCCTGCGCATCCTGCTCAACGAGTTCGGCACGGGCCTGGCCGCGCGCGGCGAGGACCTCAACGAGGCGATCCGCCGCGGTGTCCCGGCGCTGCGCGAGACCGACCGGCTGCTGGCGATCCTGGCGCGCGAGAACCGCGTGCTGGCCGACCTCGTCCGCGACGGCGACGCGGTGATCACCGCGCTGGCGAACAACCGCGAAAACGTCGGGCGCTTCGTCGTGGAGGCGCGCGACACCGCCGTCGCGTCGGCCAACCGCGACAGCGAGCTGGCCGCGACCTTCAACCGCCTGCCGCGCTTCTTGGCCGAGCTGGAGCCCACGATGCGCGAGCTGGGCCGCGTGGCGGACAACCAGACGCCCGCCCTGCGCGACCTCAACGCCAGCGCCGGGCAGCTGGAGCGCTTCTTCGACAACCTCGGGCCGTTCGCCGACGCGTCGCGGCCGTCCTTCCGCTCGCTGGCCGACGCGTCCAAGGTGGGTCGCCAGGCCGTCAGGGCGGCCCGGCCCACCGTGTCCGAGCTGCGGCGGTTCGCCGCCCACACCCCCGAGCTGGGCAAGAACCTGGCGATCGTGCTGGAGGACCTGGCCGACCGCGACCGCGCGGTGGAGAAGGACCCGCGCGCGCCCGGCGAGAACACCGGCTTCAACGGCCTGGAGAACATCCTCGGCTACGTCTTCTGGCAGTCGCAGGCGATCAACATCTTCGATCGCAACGGCTACATCCTCAAGGTCGCCGTCTACGACAACCACTGCGCGCGCTACACCGGCATCGAGTCGGTCCGCGAGCACCCGGAGGACCACGAGCACTGCGCCTCGGCCCTCGGCCCCACCCAGCCCGGCATCAACGCCCCGGACACCAGCAACCCGCCCGGCTCTACGGCGCGGGCGCGCGCGGAGCGCGTGGACCGCGACGCCGACATCGTGGACCGCGCCCGCAACGCCGCCGGCCCGCCGCCCACGTCCGGCGCCGCGCCGGCGCCTGGACCGGTGCGCGCGCAGGACCAGGGCCGTGAGCGCCCCAAGCCGCCGATCGACCTCGGCCGCACGATCGACGAGGTCCTGGGCAACCTGCCGATCCCGGTGCCCCGGCCCGACGCGCTGGAGGGCACGCTGCCCCGCGGCGGCAACGACCCGCAGGCCTCCGGCCAGCTCCTCGACTACCTCCTGGGCTCATGAGGCGCGGTCAGGGGTCCATCGTCGCCAACCCGGTTCTCGTCGGCGCGGTCACCGTGCTGGTGACCGTGGTCGCGGTCTTCCTCGCCTACAACGCGAACAACGGCCTGCCCTTCGTCCCCACGCGCCAGATCAACGTCGACGTCTCCAGCGGGTCGAACCTGGTGCGCGGAAACGAGGTCCGCGAGGGCGGCTTCCGCATGGGCGTCGTCGAGCGCATCGAGGCGGTCACGCTGCCGGACGGCCAGACGGTCTCGCGCCTGCGGCTGAAGCTCGACAAGAAGGTCGGCGACATCCCCGCGGACACGCGGATCGAGGTCAGGCCCCGCTCCGCGCTGGGACTGAAGTACATCGCGTTCACCCGCGGCGACTCCAAGCGCAACCTGCAGGACGGCGACACGATCCCGCTGAGCCAGACCAACGTCCCGGTCCAGTTCGACGACGTCTTCAAGATCTTCGACGACCCCACGCGCAAGGCCTCCCAGGACAACCTCAACATCTTCGGCAACGCCTTCACGGGCCGCGGCGTGGACCTCAACCGGACGATCCAGGAGCTGCCGGCCACGTTCCGCTACCTGGCCCCGGTCGCCCGCAACCTGGCCGACCCCCGGACCGACATCGGGCGCTTCTTCCGCGAGCTGGGCGACGCCGCGCGCGTCGTGGCGCCGATCGCGGACGTCAACGCGCAGCTGTTCACCGATCTGGCGGTGACCTTCGAGGCGTTCTCCCGCGACCCCGCCGCGCTGGAGGACACGATCGCGAAGTCGCCGCCCACGCTGGACGAGAGCATCCGCTCGTTCGCCGTGCAGCGGCCGTTCCTGCACGACGTCGCGGAGTTCTCGCAGGACCTGCGCGGGGCCACGCGGGAGCTGCGCGGCGCGCTGCCCATCGTCAACCCGGCGCTGGAGACCGGCACGCCGGTCCTGCGGCGCAGCGTCGCGCTCAACCAGCGCACGGGCGAGGTCTTCGCGGCGCTCAACGAGCTGGTGCGCGCGCCGGAGACCAACCAGGCGCTGCGCGGGCTCACGCGCACGGTGTCCGTCCTCAATCCGCTCGTGCGCTTCCTGGGTCCGTACCAGACGGTCTGCAACAACTGGAACTACTTCTGGTACATGCTCGGCGAGCACATCTCCGAGACCGACCCGACGGGGACGGCGCAGCGCGCGCTGCTCAACACGGCCGCGGGCCAGCGCAACGCCTACGGCTCCATGGGCGCGGTCGAGCCGGTCATGGGCGAGGGCTACCAGGGCGCGCCGGGCGACACGAAGGGCACGTCGAACCCGCGCGGCGACAACGCCTTCTTCCACGGCCAGGCGCACGGCGCCGCGATCAACGACGACGGCACCGCCGACTGCGAGATCGGCCAGCGCGGCTACATGAGCGGCAACCTCGCGACGTTCGGTCCGGCGAAGAACTCGCAGGGCACGCCGACGCAGGTCATCTTCGACCCGCACACGCCGGGCAGCCAGGGCCCCACGTACACCGGCCGCCAGCGCGTCCCGGCCGGCCAGACGTTCTCGCGCGAGAACGAGACGGGCGCGAAGCTGCCGCCGGAGTACACGACCGGCATCTACTCGGGCTCCAACAAGACGGGGCGGCGATGAGGCGCAACCAGCCCAAGGGGATCTCGCGCGTGCAGGCCGGAGCCATCCTGGTCGTGCTGGTCGTGCTCGGTACGTACTTCGGGTTCTCCAAGGCGATCCCGTTCAAGCAGCACTGGGAGATCCAGGCCCAGTTCGACAACGCCACGAACCTGCGCCAGGGGTCGTTCGTGCGGATCGGCGGCGTGAACGTCGGCAAGGTCGTGAAGATCGAGCACCTGCGCGCGGGCGACCGCGGCGCCGTCGCGACGCTGCGCATCGACGAGGTGGGGCGCCCGATCCACAAGGACGCCACGCTGAAGATCCGGCCAAACATCTTCCTCGAGGGCAACACGTTCGTCGACCTGCGGCCCGGCTCGCCGTCTGCCCCCACGCTTGACGACGGCGACACGATCCCGGCGAGCCAGACGTCCCTGGCCGTCCAGATCGACCAGATCTTCACCGCGCTGCAGGCCGACACCCGGCGCGACCTGCAGCTGCTGCTCCAGGAGCTCGGCGACGGCCTGCAGGGCGCCGGGGCGCAGGGCTTCAACCGCTCGATCGACTACTGGGAGGACGCGTTCCGCGGCAGCGCCGTGGTCAGCGACGCCCAGCGCGGTTTGCGCCCGCACGACCTGTCCGAGTACATCAGCCGTGCCGGCACCGTCGCGGGCGCGCTGGACCGCGACCCCGAGGCGCTGAAGAACTTCATCACCGACTTCAACACCACGGCCGCGGCGTTCGCCGCCGAGCAGGCCAACCTCGAGCGCACGATCGCCGAGCTCCCGCGCACGCTGCGCGCCGCGCAGCCCGCGCTGCGCGCGCTCAACGACTCCTTCCCGCCGCTGCGCCGCCTGGTCGTGGACTTCCGCCCGGCCGTGCGCTCCTCGGGCCCGGCGCTCGACGCCTCGACGCCCTTCATCCGGCAGGCGCGCGGCCTCGTGTCCCAGCGCGAGCTCAAGGGCCTGGTCGCCGACCTGCGCCCGCTGGTGCCGGACCTGGCGCGCCTGAACGCCAACCTGCCGCCGCTGTACGAGAAGGTCCGCTCGGCCTCCAGCTGCCAGAACGAAGTCGTGCTGCCGTGGTCGAACTCGACCCTGCCGGACCCGACGTTCCCCGCGACGGGGAAGGTGTACCAGGAGAGCGTGGCGGGACTCCCGGGCCTCGCGGGCGAGAGCCGCTCCGGCGACGCCAACGGGCAGTGGGCGCGCGTGCTGGCCGCCAACGGCACCCAGGTCTACGCGCTCAGCGGCACCGACACGCAGTTCGGCAAGCGCTTCGGGGTCACCAACTTCCCGATCCTGGGAGTCAACCCGCCGCCGGCCAAGGAGCGTCCGCCGTCGCGCTACGACGTTCCGTGCGAGACGCAGGAGCCCCCCGACCTGCGGACGATCCCGGACCCGGCGCCGCAGCAGGTGTCCTCCGGCAAGTTCTCGCCGCTGCAGTCGGCGCTGAACCAGGCCAACCAGTTCGAGGGGCTGGCCGACGCGCTCAAGCGTGAGGGCAAGCCCGGCCAGGCCAAGCGCTGGTACGCGCGCGCCCGCTCGCTCCGGACCCGCAACGGGCTGCTGGGCAAGCAGTGGGACATCCGCCGCGGCAAGCTCACGATCGTGCCGGTCGCCGGCCGGCGCACCGCCGGTGGCGCCCCCGCGATCGCGCCGTACATGAAGCGCGGCGGCAACGACCGGCTGGGCCGCCAGGCCTTCCGCGCGGACGCCAAGCTGCCGAGCGTCAAGGGGACGGTGAGCGCGGGATGATGACCGCGATCCGCAAGCGCGCCGGCGACTTCGCCGCGATCGTCGCCCTGGTGATCATCGCCACCGTGGTGGGCGCCTACATCCTCAACGAGCAGCGGCTGCGCTTCCCGCTCGTCGAGGACAAGCCGTTCCAGCTCAACGCGGCCTTCTCCACCGCGCAGGCCGTCACGCCCGGGCAGGGGCAGACCGTCCGTGTGGCCGGCGTGCGCGTGGGCGACATCTCCAAGGTCAAGCTGCGCAACGGCCAGGCCATCATCACGATGGACCTCGACCGCGAGTTCGACGACCTCGTCCACACCGACGCGTCGGCGCTGCTGCGGCCCAAGACCGGGCTGAAGGACATGTTCATCGAGCTCGACCCCGGCTCGCCCTCGGCGCCGCTGGCCAAGGAGGGCTGGACGCTCCCGGTGAGCAACACGCTCCCGGACATCAACCCGGACGAGATCTACGGGGCGCTGGACGCCGACACGCGCGACTACCTCAAGCTGCTGGTCAACGGGGGCGGGCAGGGCCTGAAGGGCCGCGGCAGCGACCTGCGCGAGGTCCTGCGCCGCTTCGAGCCCACCAACCGCGACCTGGCCCGCGTGACCTCGGAGGTCGAGAAGCGCCAGCGCAACCTGCGGCGCCTGGTCAACTCGCTGCAGCGCCTGAACACCGAGCTGGCCTCGCGCGACGACGACCTGGCCCAGCTCGTGAGCTCGTCCGCGCAGGTGTTCCGCGCGTTCGCGTCGGAGAACCGCAACATCTCGCTGGCCGTGCGGCGCTTCCCGAGTGCCCTGCGCCAGACCACCGACACGCTCGGCCGCGTCCAGACGTTCGCGGAGGTGCTGGGCCCGACCGCCGACAAGCTGCGGCCCGCCGTGCGCGCGCTCAACCGGGCCAACCGGGCGATCATCCCGTTCGCGCGCGAGGCCGAGCCGCTGCTGCGCCAGCAGATCCGTCCGTTCGTGCGCGACGCGCGGCCGCTGGTGCGCGACCTCAAGACGCCCGGCGACCAGCTCGCCGACGCGGTGCCCGACCTCACGCGCTCGTTCACCGTCCTGGACAACTTCTTCAACCTCTTCGCCTTCAACCCCGGCGGCCGTGAGGGCCCGGAGAAGGCCAACCGCGAGGAGGGCTACCTCTTCTGGATCGCCTGGGTGACGCACCAGACGAACTACGTGTTCTCCACCGCGGACGCCCACGGCTCCTACCGCCCGGTCTACCTCGGCGGCCCCTGCGGCATCCTCGAGGGCATCCTCGCCGAGGACCCGACGGGCATCTTCGCCAACCTGAACCTCGGCGCCATCCTGGGCGCCGGAGGAGCGTGCGGACCATGAGCGAGGTGGCGATCTAGTGCAGAAGCAGGCTCCCTCCTTCACCCGGATCCTCACGATGGTGCTGTTCGCGCTGTCGTGCTTCGGCCTGCTGCTCTTCCTGTGGCTGTCCTTCGGAGGGCCGATCCCGCTCAAGCCGGAGGGCTACCGGTTCAAGGTCGCGTTCCCCGAGGCGACGCAGCTGGGCCTGGAGGCCGACGTGCGCGTGGCCGGGGTGACGGTGGGCAAGGTGCGCGGCAAGGACCTGGCGCCGGGCGGGAACCGCACGCTGGCCACGATCGAGCTGGACCGCAAGTTCGCGCCCGTGCGGACGACCTCGCGCGCCATCCTGCGCCAGAAGACGCTGCTGGGGGAGACCTACGTGGAGCTGACGCCCGGGCAGCCGGGCACCCCGACGGTGCCGGAGGGCGGGACGCTGCCCCGCTCCCAGGTCGCCCCCACGGTGGAGCTGGACGAGATCTTCACCGCCTTCGACCCGACCACGCGCGAGGCCTTCCGCGTGTGGCAGCAGACGCTGGCCGAGGGCTACGAGGGCCGCGGGCAGGACCTCTCCGACGCCTTCGGCAACCTCCCCGACTTCGCCACGGACGCCGGAGTGCTGCTGAAGATCCTGCACGAGGAGCGCGAGCCGCTGCGCCGCGTCGTCCGCGACACCGGCAACGTCTTCGCGGCGCTGACGCAGGACGAGGCGGCGCTCTCGGGCCTGATCACCAACTCGCAGTCGGTGTTCAGCGCCACGGCGTCGCAGAACGAGGCGCTGGCCGAGACGTTCCGGATCTTCCCCACCTTCCTCGACGAGTCCCGTCTCACGCTGGCCGACCTGCGGCGCTTCGCGGTCAACACGCGGCCGCTGATCCGCGACCTGCGCCCGGTCATGCAGGACCTGCGCCCGACGCTGCGCGACGTCCGCCTGCTGGCGCCCGACCTGCGCGACCTGTTCCGCGACCTCGGCCCACTCATCGACGCCTCCAAGAAGGGGCTGCCGGCGCTGCGCGACACGCTGCGGGGCACCAAGCCGCTGCTGGCGGCCACCGCCCCGTTCCTGGGCAACCTCAACCCGATCCTCGACTTCTTCGGCCTGTACTCGCACCAGGTCAGCGACTTCATCGGCAACGCCGCCACGGGCCTGGCCTCGCACGTGCCAACCGCGGTGGAGGGCTCGCCCGGCCACATCCTGCGCCAGCTGAGCCCGTTCGGCAGCGAGTCGCTGGGCATCCACCGCACCCGCGTCGCCACCAACCGCGGCAACGCGTACCTGGAGCCGCTGGCCCTGTCGTCGCCGGCCACCGCGCAGAACGACATGTTCCCCAACTGGGACTGCGTCAACAACGGCGGCGAGAAGCCCAAGCAGATCCCGCCGGCGCCGCAGTCGCCGACGCCCGCGTGCTTCGAGCAGAAGCCGATCCCGTTCCAGAACCAGCCGCCGCGCAAGTACCCGCACGTCGAAGCCGAGACGTACGCCGGGCCGTGAGCGCCCGCCGCCCGCAGGCGGCGGGCTGCCCGCCCGGTTAGGCCGCCTGCGACTTGCTGCGCTTGCCGGGGGAGATGCCGTCCAGCAGCGTCTCGGCGAGCGTCCGGTTGCCCTCGAAGGACAGGCCGGAGCGGTCGCCGTCGGGGCCCAGCGCGGCGACCCAGGCCGCGTGCGAGCCGCTGACGCGGGCGTCGGGCTCGGCCGCGGGCTGCGCGTCGTCTCGGGGCTCCTCGATGCGCACGCTGCCGTTGCGCGCGTGCAGCAGGTACTCGCGCGGCTGGGCGGCTTTGGCGGTGGCGGCGATGGCGACGGTGCCGCGCGCGGAACGCGGAGGGTTCAGTAACCCGGGCGCCAGGCGCAGGATGGCGCCGACGTCGACGTCCTCGCCGGCGCGGGGCTCGCTCCAAGTCCAGTCGTACCCCCACCGGGCCAGCGCGCCGAGGATCGGCATGAGCTCGGCGGCGCGCTCGGTGAGCTCGTAGTCAACGCGCGGAGGCACCTCGCGGTAGCGCTGGCGCGTGAGAAGTCCGTCGGCGACCATGCGGTTCAGACGCGACCGCAGCTGTTCGGTGGAGATGCCGGGCAGCACGCGCTGCAGCTCCACGAACCGGCGGGGCCCGGCGGCGAGGTCACGGACGATCAGCAGCGTCCACTTGTCGCCGACCAGGTCCAGCGCGCGGGCGTCTGGAGACCACTGGTCGTACGGATGTCGCTTGGGTGGCGGGAACTCAGGTATGGCCTTGCCTCCGTTCGACGTTCGAGTTTGGCACAGGAAAAGCACCTTTTCGCAGAGCTTATGGCACGCCAGATTTGAACACTTCGCACGTTCTCACTTCTGATGGGCGAGATCGTCAGATTCAGCGACCGAGCGGCGCGGCCACCGGACCGCCGCCGTCCCCCGGGTGCGCTAACCGCATCCTTCCACTTCGACCTGGCGTGTCCCTTCACTTATCTCGCATTGGAGCGCGTCGAGCGCCAGTTGCCCGACGTGCGCTGGCGTCCGACCTGCGCGGAGGCGCTGTACCGCGCGAACCCGTGGGGGGACGACCTCGACGGGTCCGCCAAACGCGCCGCGGCCGAGCGCCGGGCGCGTGCGCTGCGCCTGCCGCTGTCCTGGCCTTCCCAGCACCCCCGAAGCGCTCGGGGCGCCATGCGCGCGGCGCTCTACGCCGCCGAGCAGGGGCGCGGCGGCGCGTTCGCGCTGGCGGCGGCGCGGCTGGCCTTCTGCGGCGGGTTCGACCTGGGCGATCCCGAGGTGCTGGCGGAGGCCGCCGCCGCCTCCGGACTGCCGCTGGACGGCTGCCTGGAGGCGGCCGGCGACGTCGCGCGGGACGGGCCCCTCGAAGAGGCCGGCCGCTGGCTGCTGGCCGCCGGGGCCGACCGGCTGCCCGCGCTGCGGGTCGGGCGCGTGCTGCACTGCGGCGAGCAGCGCGTGGCCGAGGCGGCCGCCGCGCTGCGCGGGCCGGGCCGCTTCTCGGTGGCGTGAGCCGGCCGCCAGTAGTCTGAAGCCGCCGTGCCGCGGATCCTCCGGTTTCTGGCCCGAAAGCTCGGACGGCGCTACCCGCGCTTCATCCTGGCGGCGCAGTTCCCCGTCTCGCACCTCGTGGCGCTGTTCGGGCTGGGCGTGCTCGTCCTCTACCAGGACATGTCCACGACGGACTTCCTCAAGCTCGTCGCGGTCAGCCAGTTCACCGTGGGGCTGGAGAACGCCATCGGCCTGCGCCGCGCCTTCCGCCTCGTGCGCCCCGCCGACCGCTGGCTGCGCGGGGAGCGCGACCCGACCACCGCCGTGGCCGCGTGGCGGGCGCTCGCCCTGCTGCCCGTCCACTACCTGCGCGGAAACAACGTCGCGCTGCTCGCCGCCCCGGGCGGGGCGCCCTTCGCCGCCTACGCGACGTGGGAGTTGGGCCTGGAGTGGTACGCCGCCCTGATCATCCTGGCGGGCGCCGTGGTGGTCGAGCTCTACAGCACGGCCGTGCGCTACTTCACCATGGAGCTGACGATGCGCCCGGTGCTGGAGCGCATCGCGCCCGACCTCCCGCGCGCCTTCGAGATCGGGCGCGACACCGTCTCGCTGGGCGCCAAGCTGCTGGTGGCGCTGCCCGCGATCAACATCGTCACCGGAGTGGTGGTCTCCGCGCTCTCCACGGACGGCCAGGCCACGCTGCGCGACCTCGGGATCGACGTCCTGGTCGCGGTGGCGGTGGCGTTCACTACTTCGTTCTACCTGTCCGTCCTACTGGCGCGCTCCATCCTGGGGCCGATCCGCGAGCTGCGCGCGGCGACGCAGGCGATCGGGCAGGGCGACCTCTCGGTGCGCGTGCCGGTCATCTCCGCCGACGAGACCGGCGACCTCGTGCAGTCGTTCAACGCCGCGGTGTCGGGCCTGGAGGAGCGCGAGCGCCTGCGCGACGCCTTCGCCTCCTACGTCGACCCGGGCGTGGCCGAGCAGGTGCTGCGCGGCGGCGTGGTGCTGGAGGGCGACGAGGTCGAGGTCAGCGTGCTGTTCCTGGACATCCGCGACTTCACCGCGTTCGCCGAGCGCACGCGGGCGCGCGAGGTCGTCGCGACGCTCAACGAGCTGTTCGGCGAGGTCGTGCCCATCGTCACGCGCCACGGCGGTCACGCCAACAAGTTCGTGGGTGACGGGCTACTGGCCGTCTTCGGCGCGCCCGAGCCTCAGGACGACCACGCCGACCGCGCGGTCGCCGCCGCGCTGGACGTCGCCGACCACGTGCGCGAGGCATGGGCGGGGCGCCTGCGCGTCGGCATGGGCGTCAACACGGGCGCCGTGGTCGCCGGGACGATAGGCGGTGGCGGCAAGCTGGAGTTCACCGTGATCGGCGACGCGGTCAACACCGCCGCGCGCGTGGAGGCGCTGACGCGTGAGACCGGGGACGACGTGCTGGTCACCCACGACACCCGAGACCGGATGCGGCACCTCCCGGTGGAGTGGGAGGAGCGCCCCGCGGAGCTCGTGCGCGGCAAGGCGGCTCCGATCCGGGTGTGCCGGCCGGTGCGAAGCGCGGCCGCGACGCGTCCGGGCGGGTAGGTTGTGACCATGTCGACGCAGACGGAGGCCGCGACGCAGCTGCACGGCGGGCGCCTGGTCGCCCGGCGCCTGAAGGCCCACGGCGTGTCGAAGCTGTTCACGCTGTCGGGCGGGCATTTGTTCTCGATCTACGACGGCTGCCGCGCGGAGGGCATCGACCTCGTCGACACCCGCCACGAGGCCACGGCGGCGTTCGCCGCGGAGGGGTGGGCCAAGGTCACGCGCGCGCCGGGGGTGTGCGCGCTCACCGCGGGCCCCGGCGTCACCAACGGCATGAGCCCGATGGCGTCGGCGCTGCAGAACAACTCGCCGATGCTGGTGCTGGGCGGCCGCGCGCCGCAGATGCGCTGGGGCCAGGGCTCGCTGCAGGAGATCGACCACGTCCCGTTCGTACGCCCGGTGACCAAGCTCGCCGCCACCGCCCGCTCCACGGCCGAGATTCCCGGCCTGGTCGACGAGGCGCTCGCGGCGGCCGTGACGCCCCACTCCGGCCCTACCTTCCTCGATTTCCCCCTCGACCACGTGTTCATGGAGGCGCAGGAGCCCGAGGCGCAGGCGCCGCCGCGCCCACCGGAGACCCCGTCCGGCGACGCGATCGAGCGGATCTGCGCGCTGCTGCGCGACGCGCAGCGCCCGGTGATCATGGCCGGCACCAACCTGTACTGGGGGCGCGGGGAGGAGGAGCTGCTCGCGCTGGTGGACGCGCTGCGGATCCCGGTCTTCCTCAACGGTCTCGCGCGCGGCTGCGTGCCGGCCGACCACGAGACGTTCTTCTCGCGCACGCGCAGCACCGCGCTGAAGGGGGCGGACCTCGCTCTCGTGGTCGGCGTTCCCATGGACTTCCGGCTGGGGTTCGGCGCCTCCTTCGGCGAGGACACCGAGATCGCCGTGCTCGACGTGGCCGAGCCGCAGCGCGAGCATCCGCGGCCGGTGGCCGCGGAGAGCTACGGCGCGCTGGCGCCGGCGCTGCGCGCACTGCGCGAGGGTGGCGCCGGCGACACGTCGGCGTGGGTGGCGCAACTGCGCGAGGAGGAGACCGAGAAGCGCGCGGGGGAGGAGGCCGAGCTGCGCGACGACCGTGCGCCGCTGCATCCGCTGCGGGTGTACGGCGAGCTGCGCGAGCTGCTGGACCGCGACGCGATCGTGGTCGGCGACGGCGGGGACTTCGTGTCCTACGCCGGCCGCGTGATCGACTCCTACCAGCCGGGCTGCTGGCTGGACCCCGGCCCGTTCGGCTGCCTGGGCGCGGGCCCCGGCTACGCGCTGGCGGCCAAGCTCGCCCATCCCGAGCGCCAGGTGATCCTGCTGCTGGGCGACGGGGCGTTCGGATTCAGCGGGATGGAGTTCGACACGCTGGCCCGCCACGGGGTCGACGTGGTGGGCGTGATGGGCAACAACGGCATCTGGGCGCTGGAGCACCACCCGATGAAGTTCCTCTACGGCTACTCCGTCGTCGCCGAGCTGCGGCCCGAGACCCGCTACGACGAGGTGGTCGCCGCGCTGGGCGGGCACGGCGAGCTCGTGCGCGAGCCGGCGCAGCTGCGCGGCGCGCTGGAGCGCGCCCTGGGCGCGGGGCGCCCCGCGCTGGTCAACGTGCTCACCGATCCCGAGGTCGCCTACCCGCGCCGCTCCAACCTGGCGTAGGGCAAAGAGAAAGCCGCCCGGCGAACCGGGCGGCTTTCAAGATGGCCCCGTCAGGACGGGCAGGGGTACGTGCCATGAAGGGGCCGTTAGACGGTTCGGGCGGCGGGAGGCGCCGATTCGATGCGGCTTCGCCCGAACCTATGGGCCCAAGTCGAGGGAGCCGTTTTGCACGTCACCCTCTCACCCGGACGCAGCCAGTATCAGCGCGCCGCCGACTGCCGTCCATCGAACATCCGTCCACGTGCCGTCTCGAGCAGCCGGTCGAGGGCCAGCAGCGCGAGCATCAGCAGCGCCAGGCGCGTGGTGATCGCCACGAGCATGGCGTGGCGCGGGATCTCCAGCGTGTCGCCGTGGTAGACGACCAGCGCGTGCGGAACCTGCACGGCCAGCGCCACCGCGGGCACCAGCCAGGTTCGCCGCGCGCCGGCCGCCAGGGCGACGGCGCCCGCGCCGAGCGCGATCGCCACGAGCCAGAAGTACACGTCCTGGGAGTCGCGCGGGTACACGAGCTCGTCCAGCGGCTCGGGCACGACCGCGCGCGCGCCGGGCGACAGGTAGCCGACGGTGACCCCGGACAGCAGCCGCTGGCGCTTGCCGAACGCCTCCTTGACCGTCTCGGCGGGATGCGTCAGCAGGTAGCGCGCGAGCGTGCCGCGGCCGTCCTCGCGGGCCCACTCCAGGAACGCCTCGGTCCGGGGATCGCTGGGCAGGCTGCCCTCGGCCACCCCGGCCAGGCTGACGCGGTGGCGCAGCACGTTGGCGGGCGGCCGCGGCATGCCGTGCTCGCGCCACCAGCGGGTCTTGTCCGCGTCCGCGAGCACGCGCCGGCCGATCACGTGCAGGATCGGGCGCTCGTTGCGCCGCAGCTGGGCCTGGTCGGTGGTCGTGGCCAGCAGGCCGAGCGCGAAGATCGCCAGCGTCCCGCCCGCCAGCGCGGCCGCCCAGCCGCGGCCCAGCGGGCCCGGGCGAAAGACCCAGATCAGCGCGAAGGGAACCGTCATCAGCGCGATGACGCCGTTGGAGTCGCGCGCGAAGACCCACAGCAGCGTGACGGCCAGCAGGCCCACCACGAGCGCGGGGCGCGGCGCCCGGACCAGCTCCAACCAGCCCGCCAGCATCAGCACGGTCAGCGAGATCGAGACCGACTCGCTGAGCATCACCACGTCCCAGCGGATGACCGCCAGGCTGAGCGAGAACAGCAGCACGGCGGCGAAGGCGACGTAGCGCAGGGCGCTCGACCGCAGGCAGCGCGCCACGGCGGCGGCCAGCAGCGGCCAGCACGCCACCGAGACCAGGAACTGTCCGGCCGCGCGCTCGGCGTCGGAGTCGGGCAGGACCTTCCATAGCAGCGGCACCGTCCACGAGCGTCCGCCCGCCAGGAAGTCGAGGCTGAAGACCGAGTGCGAGGCCACCTCGAGGTAGCCCTCGGTGTCGCGCTGCGCCAGCGTCTCGACCCCGAAGAACCCGCTGGCGCGCAGCAGCAGGTAGCCGAGCAGGATCGGGGCGTAGGGCGAGCGTCCGAAGTCGAGCAGGCGCGCGCGCGCCGCGGGCAGGCGGTCCCTCACTCGACCGGCACCCCGGCGCGGCGCGCCAGCAGCGGCGTCCCGACCGCGTAGAGGACCTCCACCGCCATCTGCGCGAGGCGGACGGCCACCGCCACCGCCAGCGCCACGGTCACCGGCAGGATGGGGGAGAGCGCCGCGGTCATCGCCGCCTCGCGCGCGCCCAGGCCGCCCGGCAGCAGGAAGGCGATCACCGACGCGGCGAAGCCCACGGAGTACGCGCCGACGGCCGTGCCCGCGTCCCCGGTGGGGACGCCGTGCAACGCCTCGGCGAAGGCGTAGACCGCGAAGCCCGCGACGAGGAACGAGCCGGAGAACAGCAGCGTGAACCAGCCCACCTGCGCGCGGCTGAGCGAGATCGGCAGCGTCGCGCGGCCCAGGCGGCGCAGCGTGGCGTCGGCCAGCCGGTGGAACACCGCCGGGTCCAGCAGGACGAGGGTGACCGCAGGGATCGCCAGGACGGCCCACCGGGCGGGGACGCCCTCCAGGTCGGGCAGGGTCACGACGAAGTAGGCGCCCACGATGGCCGCGCCGGCAAAGGTGAACGAGAGCTCGTAGACCAGGCTGGCCGCGCACACGCGCTTGGGGACGCCCTCGCGCTCGGCCAGCGCCATGCGGCCGGCCGCCAGCGCCACGTTGGTGGGGACGTAGCGGCCCAGCAGCGTGATGCTCCAGACGGCGATCCCGCGCAGGCTGGGGATCGGCGTGCCCAGCGCGTGGATCATCGACACCCACAGCTGCGCGTGCACCCACTGGAAGGCGATCAGCGCGAGGACCGCGGCGGCCAGCCAGGCCGGCTCGAAGCGCCACTGGACGTCGGGCAGCTTGGACCACTGGCTGGCGATCGCCAGCGCGAGCCCGACGGCGACCGCCACCACCATCCCCGCCATGGCCACGCGCTGCCAGCGCGGCATGTCGCCGCGCAGCGACGTGGCGGCCGAGCCCGCGGCGCCAAGGCGCTCCAGCAGGGTGGGGGCCTCTCTCACCGGCCGTACCACAGCGCGGTCGTCGAGTAGCGGCCGGCGACGCGGTTGCGGTCGCCGTGCTCCAGGGTGAAGCGCAGGCTGCGCCCGAAGGGCACGGCGTCGGCGATCAGCCAGCGGTACATGGAGCGGCAGTCGCGGGGGCACCCGCGGCGGCCGGCGTGATGGGCGGGGCTCCCCACCAGGGGCAGCGACCGCGTCCCGTAGAACCAGTAGAAGCCGCCCTCGAAGAAGTCCTCGGTCCCGGTGCCGTGCAGCGCGCGGCCGTCGGCCACGATCGTCTCGTCGCCCTCGAGGTGGCGCTGGGAGCGCGGGCCCTGCAGCGTGGCGGACAGGCCGACGAGGAGGCCGCGCCCGCGGGCCTCCATGACGCGCCAGGGGCGGCGGCGCGCGGTCCGCCCGGCGCGCGACGTGGCGCGGAAGTAGCCGGCTTCGCCGCGGGCCAGCGCGGCGGGCAGGGCGGGGTCGCGCGAGACCGTCGCCTCGAGGATCGCGTTGGCGGCGCCCGTCACCTCGATTCGCGCGCTCGCGGTGAAGGGCATGGGCCAGCGCAGGTTGAGCAGGCCGCCGTCCTGTGACGCCAAAGTCGACTCGACGCGCGCCGGCAGTCCCGACCCGAACAGCTCGCCCAGGGGAGCGTTGACGGTGCCGCGACCGTCGAACGTCATCCGCATGCGGGCCCCCCTTGGCGGCCGGCCGGGCAGGGTCACGCGCAGCCGCGTGATGGTCCCCTGGCCGGCCGCCGTCAAGACTCCGCGGCCGCTCACGTCCTCGAGCGGCGGCTCGCCGGGGGGCGGGCCCTCGCGCAGGATCGCGCGCGCGTCGGGCGCCGGATCGTACGGGTCGAACGTGCTCATCCCGTCCGCCGAGTCGAACGTGCGGTAGTTGACGTGGAAGTAGCCGGGGTTGTGCGCGGTGGTGATCCGCATGCTCTGGCGGAAGGCCATCGGCGCCTTGATCCACACCGCGCCCGACGCCTGGCGCGCGTTCGCGACGGCGGGGAACACGAACGGCGCGCCCAGCCGTCCGGCGACGACCGCGGTGAGCGGGCCGTCGAGCACGCGGCGGCCGTCGAGCTCGACGCGGATCGTCCCCGTGCGGCGTACGTCTCCCGCGCGCGGGCGCGTGGTCCAGATCGAATCGACCTCGCCGGGTCCCGTGTGCTGCGCGAGCAGGCAGCGGCCGCCCTCCACGCGGCGCCGGCACGACCACGGCCCGCCGTCCTCGTTGCCGCCCCGGCGGTCGTAGGAGGAGGCCAGCCGCGCCTGCTCGCCGGTCCGGAAGACCGGCAGCTGGTCGATCTGGCGGTAGGCGTCCCAGCCGGTGGGACCGGCCGCCGCCGCCGTGCAAGGACTCGCGCAGGCCGCGGCGCCCAGGAGGGCGGGGACTAGAATCCGGCGGTCGGTGGCCATCCGGGCGGAACAGTCCCAGATTGACGCACCGGCTGCACCGGAACTCGCGGGCCTGCTGCGCGCGCTTCGGCCCAAGCAGTGGGTCAAGAACGTGTTGGTCGCGGCGGCTCCCGGTGCGGCCGGCGTGCTCACCCAGGCCGACTCGCTGTGGCGGGTCGGCCTCGCCTTCGTGGCGTTCTGCATGGTGTCCAGCGCGACGTACCTGGTCAACGACGTCGGCGACGCCGAGGAGGACCGCCGCCACCCCACCAAGCGCCACCGTCCGATCGCGGCGGGCGTCGTGCGCCCTCGCACCGCGCTGCTGGCGGCGGCCGGACTCGGGCTCGGCGGGTTCGCGGTCGCGCTGGCGGTGCGGCCCGCCTTCCTGGCCATCGTCGCCGGTTACGTCGTCACCACGGTCGCCTACACGCTGTGGCTCAAGCACATGGCGGTGTTCGACATCGCCGTGGTCGCGTCGGGCTTCATCTTCCGGGCCGTCGCAGGCGGCGTGGCGGTGGACGTGCCGATCTCGCGCTGGTTTCTCATCGTGACCTCGTTCGGCTCGCTGTTCGTGGTAGCGGGCAAGCGCTACTCCGAGCACGTGACGATGGGCGTGGAGCGCGAGACCACCCGCTCCACCCTGGCCACGTACTCGCGCGACTACCTGCGCTACGTGTGGACGACCGCCTCGGCGGTGACGCTGACCGGCTACTGCCTGTGGGCCTTCGAGCAGTCCGAGCTGGAGACGACGATCCCCTGGTTCGAGCTGTCGATCGGGCCCGTCGTGCTGGGCATCCTGCGCTACGCGCTGCTGCTCGACGAGGGCTACGGCGGCGCGCCGGAGGACATCGCGCTCAACGACCGCCCCCTCCAGGTCCTGGGAGTGGTCTGGCTCGTGCTGTTCGGCGCGGGGGTGAGCGTTGCCCACTGAGGCGCTCCTATGTGGCTGGGGCCGGACGGCCCCCAGCCGGGCGACCGTCGTGCGGCCGGAGGGCGTGGAGGCGGTCGAGCGAGCCGTTTCGGGCGCCGGCCCGCGCGGCGTGCTGCCGCGCGGCCTGGGCCGCGCCTACGGCGACGCGGCGCAGAACGCGGGCGGCGCGGTGCTCGACATGACCGCGCTGCGCGGCTTCCACGACGTGGACGTCCACCACGGCCGCGTCACCGTGGACGCCGGCGTCTCGCTGGACGAGCTCATCGCCGTGCTGCTGCCGCTCGGCTGGTTTCCGCGCGTGGTGCCCGGGACGCGCTACGTCACGGTCGGCGGCGCCATCGCCTCGGACATCCACGGCAAGAACCACCACGGCGAGGGGACCTTCTGCGAGCACGTCGAATCCTTCGAGCTGCTCACGCCCGCGGGCGAGCGGATGCTGGTCGCGCCCGGCGACGACGCGTTCCGTGCCACCGCCGGGGGGATGGGACTCACCGGCGTGGTGCTGCGCGCGACGCTGCGGCTGATGCGCGTGGAGACCTCGTGGGTGCGCGAGGACGTCGACCGCGCGCGCGACCTCGACGACGTGATGGCGCGCATGGCGGCGGGGGACGCCGGCTATCGCTATTCGGTGGCCTGGATCGACTGCCTGGCCCGCGGCGCGTCGCTGGGGCGCTCCGTGCTGATGCGCGGCGACCACGCCACGCTGGACGAGCTGCCGCCGGGACGCCGCGAGCGCCCGCTGGCACCGCCGCCGCAGCCGCGCCTGAGCGCGCCGCCGTGGGCGCCCAACGGCCTGCTGCGACGCTCCACTGTGCGCGCCTTCAACGAGCTGTACTTCCGCCACGCGCCGGCTTCCGCGCGCGATCGGCTGGTGGCGCTGCAGCCGTTCTTCTTCCCGCTCGACGCGGTGCGGGGGTGGAACCGGATGTACGGGTCGCGGGGCTTTCTGCAGTACCAGCTCGTGGTGCCGTTCGGGGCCGAGGATGCGCTGCGGGACGCGGTGGAGCGGCTGGCGGGGAGTGGGGCGGCTTCGTTTCTGGCGGTGCTCAAGCGCTTCGGGGGTGGGCGGGGGCTTCTGTCGTTCCCGGTCGAAGGCTGGACGCTGGCTTTGGACGTTCCCGCCTCGGGTTCGGGACTGGTCGGTCTGCTCGACGGCCTGGATGAGGTGGTCGCGGGCGCCGGCGGGCGCGTGTACCTGTCGAAGGATTCGCGGCTGCGCCCGGACGTCGTCGGCGCTATGTATCCCGAGCTGCCGGCGTGGAACGAGATTCGGGGGCGGCTTGATCCCGACGGGCGCTTCAACTCCGACCTCTCGCGGCGTCTCGGCCTAACGGCGCCGGTCAGGGGGAGGGGTGGTCACGATCAACCCCGCATAGCGGGGCTAAGAGGGCCCACCCCTCGGTGAGAGACGCTTTGGGATCGGTGCAGAGCGTGCTCGTTTTGGGTGGCGGGTCGGACATCGCGCGCGCTGTGGTCCGGGCGCTGGTGGCCGAGCGGACGCGGACGGTGCTGCTGGGTGCGCGCGATCCCGGCAAGCTCGACGAGGAGATCGAGGCGCTGCGGGCGTTGGGGGCCGAGACGGTGGAGGCGTTCGCCTTCGACGCCGACGATCCGGGCTCGCACGAGCGCGCACTTGGCGAGGCGTTCGCGCGCCATGGCGACGTCGACGTGGTGCTCGTGGCGTTCGGGGTCCTGGGCGACCAAGAAATGCTCAAGCGCGATCCGGCCGCCGCGGTGGCGCACGTGCAGACCAACTTCACCGGCGCGGTCTCGGCCCTGCTGGTGGCGGCGGAGCGTTTGAAGGCGCAGGGGCACGGGTCGCTGGTCGTCCTCTCCTCGGTGTCGGCCGAGCGCCCGCGGCGCTCGAACTTCGTCTACGGCGCCTCCAAGGCGGGGCTGGACGCCTTCGCGCAGGGGCTGGGCGACGAGCTCGCCGGCTCGGGCGTGCACGTCATGGTGGTCCGGCCCGGGATGGTCCGCACGAAGATGACCGCGGGGCTGGAGGACGTGCCGTTCACCACGACGCCCGAGAAGGTCGCGTCGGAGGTCGTCAAGGGGCTGCGGCGCGGTGCCCACACCGTGTGGGTGCCGCCGGTCCTGCGCCTCGTGTTCACGGGCCTGCGCCACCTGCCGCGGCCCGTGTTCCGGCGGCTGGACCTCTAGCCGGCGACGCGCGCCATGCCGGCCGCGGCGCAGCCCGCAACGAGCTCGTCGACCGCGAACGCCTCGACCGGTCCGAGCGCCCCCGCGCCCGGGAGCCCGCCGGCGGCCCGCTCGGCGCCCCAGGCCAGCAGTTCCGCGGTCAGGTCGTAGCCGTCGCCGCCGGCGAGGTGGACCTCCGACAGCCGGCGCCCGCCGGCGTCGTACGCCAGGCCGACGACGTGGGTTTCGCCGCGCGCCCGCGCGCCGGCGTCCGGTCCACCGGTCGAGCCCCTGACGAGCCGCCGGACAGCCGCGCCGTACGCCCCGCGCACCCCTCGGAGGCGAAACGCCAGATCGCCGGCGCGGGCGAGCGCATGCGCGGGGCGGGAGAGCCGGCCGAGGTCGGCCAGGTACACGTTGACCTCCTCCAGCCGGGGAAAGCTGCGCGGCAGCGCGTAGTGCTCGGCGGCGCCGAGCGACACGGCCGGGCGCGCCCGACCGGCCAGCGGCAGCTTGCGGAAGCGCTCGGCCGTGCGCACGGTGCGCACGCTTCCGTCGCGGAAGGCGAAGCTCGGCGAGGCGATCGCCTCCAGGAAGGAAGCCCGCGACCCGCCGCTGAACCCGGCGGGGGCGCGATAGAAGTAGCCGGTGTCGACCCGCACGGCGGCCTCGCCCGCCTCCCGCAGCGCGAGCGCCCCGGCCAGGTTGCCCGGCACGCTCTCCCACCCGAACGCCGGAACGAGGCCGACGCCGGCCGCGGCCGCCGCGGGCGCGTGGTGCTCGAACACGCGCCGGACGAACGCGGGCTCGGCGGCGACGTCGAGATAGTGCGCGCCGCTCGCCACGGACGCCCGCACGGCCGCATCCCCCCAGCGCGCGAACGGTCCGACCGTCGAGACCAGGACGTCGCCCGCGCGCACCAGGTCGCGCACCGACTCGGGTTGCGCGACGTCGGCCACCGCGACGTCGAGCTCGCCGCCCAGCTGCGCAGTCAGCCGCGCGAGGCGGTCCGCGGAGCGCCCCGCCAGCACGGGACGCTGACCGCGCCGCACCAGCGCCGCGACGGTGAGGCGTCCCGTATAGCCCGTGGCGCCGAAGACGACGATCCGGCCCATCAGACCGCGCCGGCGTCCGCGGCCAGGGTGAGGGCCGCGCCCCACAGGATGTCGTGCTCGGAGGCCTCGAACTCCGTCAGCTCGAACGCGCGCAGGGCCTCGAGCAGGATCACGATCCCCGCGACGATCGTCGGCGCGCGGTCCGGGTGCAGGCCCGGCACCGCCCGGCGCTGGGCCAGCGGCATCTCGGCCAGGCGCGCCAGCATCCACTCCAGCTCGCCGGACTGCACCACGTGCCCCTGGACCCGCGCGGGGTCGTAGGGCTCCAGCGCGAGCTCGATCGCCGCGCACGACGTGGCCGTCCCCGCCACGCCGATCGCGTGCGCGACCCCGGCTCGCACGGCCTCCGGCACCGCTGCGCGCACGACCTCGCGCACGTCGACCGCCAGCGCCTCCATCTCCGCGTGGCGCGGCGGGTCGGAGTGCAGGTGGCGCTCGGTCTGCCGCACCACGCCCGCCTGCGTGGAGACGTGGAACGTCATCGCGCCGCCCTCGCCCACCACGTACTCGGTGGAGCCGCCGCCCACGTCGATCACCACGGTGGGCGGGCCGTCGCCGACCGCGCGCTCGGCCGTGGCGCCCAGGAAGGTCAGCCGCGCCTCCGTGTCGCCGTCCAGCGTGCGGGCCTCCAGGCCGTAGCGGCGGCGCACCTCCTCCGCGAAGTCGGCGCCGTTGGAGGCGTCCCGGACGGCGCTGGTCAGCACCGCCGTCGTCGCGTCGCAGCCCTCCAGCGCGGCGCGGTAGCCGTCGAGGACGGCGAACACGCGCGCGCGCGCCTCGTCCGCCAGCGCGCCCGTGCGGTCCACGTCCTGACCGAGCCGCGTCACCTCGCTGCGCCGGTCCAGCTCGCGGATCCGCCCCTGCGCCACGTCGGCCACCAGGAGCCGCGTCGAGTTGCTGCCGACGTCCACGACGCCGACTCGCATCAGCGCAGCCCACCCGTGCGCTCGGCGGCGAGCTCGTCCTCCAGCTCCTCCAGCGCCTCGCGCAGCGCACGCAGCCGCAGGACGATCTGCTCGTCGCGTTCCTCGGGACCCAGCTGCGCGTCCTCCAGCGCGCGGCGGGCGCGGCGCTCGGTGCGCTCGCGCGCGTGCTCGATGGCCCGCGCCTGCTCCATCGAGTTGATCACGATTCCGATCAGGACGTTCAGCAGCAGGAACGAGGCGGCCATGGCGAAGGTCACGAAGTAGATCCAGGACCACGGATGCACCGCCTGCGCCTCCTCCAGGTAGGTGGGGAGGTTCTCCAGCGTCATCAGCACGAACAGCGTGAGCATCGCCTCGCCGATGTTGCCCCAGTCCTCGGGCAGCTCGTCGCCGAACAGCACCCAGCCGACCATCCCGTACACGTAGACCACGAGTACGGCAAACACGCTGATGCTGAGGATCGGCGGAATGCTGCGCCACACCGCCAGCAGCAGCACGCGCAGGTCCGGCAGCAGGGAGACGAGCCGGACCACCCGCAGCAGCCGCACCAGGCGCAGCAGCGTGGCGTTCGTGCCCAGCCCGGGGACGAACGAGGCGGCGATGATGACGAAGTCGAACGTGTTCCAGCCCGAGCGGAAGAAGTCGCGCGGGTGGCGCCCATAGGACGTCATGCGGATCGCCAGCTCGACGACGAAGATCCCCAGGAACACGTCGTTGAGCGTGGACAGCAGGTCACCGGCGTCGCGCTCGAGACCGTCGTAGGTCTCCAGGCCCAGGACGACCGCGTTGGCCACGATCACCGCGAAGATCGCCACCGTGAACGGCGTGGAGTCGACGATGCGCTTGGCGGTAGCGCTCACGGCGAGGGGATGCTCCCAAAGGCGTGGGGAAGGGGCTTGTCCACCAGGCCGGCGAGGAGGTTGTCCACCGCGAGGTCGGCCATGCGCTCGCGCGTGGCGTGGGTCGCCGAGCCGAGGTGGGGGAGCACGATGAGGTTGGGAGCGGCCAGGAGGGGGTGGTCGGGCGGCAGCGGCTCGGGGTCCGTGACGTCGAGCGCCGCCCCGGCGATGCGGCCCTCGCGCAGGGCGCGGGCGAGCGCGTCCTGGTCCACGATCGCGCCGCGCGCGGTGTTGACGAGATAGGCGGTCGGCGGCATCGCGGCGAGGAACGCGTCGTCCACCAGCCCGCGCGTCTGCGGGGAGAGGGGGACGTGAAGCGAGACGAAGTCGGCTCGCGCGAGCGCCGGTCGGGGGTCGTCGCCCCGTCCCACGCGCAGGACGGTCATGCCGAAGCCGGCCTCGGCGCGGCGCGCCACGGCCCCGCCGATGCGGCCTGCCCCGATCACCGCCAGCGTCGCGCCGTGGACGTCGCGCCCCAGCAGCCAGCCGGGCTCCCAGGTGAGCCACTCCCCGGCGCGCACCGCGCGCTCGCCCTCGGGCAGCCGTCGCGCGACGGCGAGCATGAGCGCGAAGGCGAGGTCGGCGGTCGTCTCGGTCAGCACCTCGGGCGTGTAGCCGACGGGGATGCCGCGCTCGGCCGCGGCGGCGACGTCGACGTTGTCGGCTCCCACCGCGAGGTTGGAGACGACGCGCAGTCGCGGCGCCCCGTCGAGGAGGCCCCGGTCCACGCGGTCGGTGAGCAGGCACAACAGCCCCTCGGCTTCCGCGACGCGTTCGCGCAGCACGTCCGGGGGAGGAGGCGTGCGCCGAGGCCACACGTCGACCTCGTGCTCGGCGGCCAGCCGGGCGAGGGCCCCGCCGGGAAGCTCGCGCGTCACGAAGCAGCGTGCCATGGGCGGCGACTCTAGTGCCGCCGGCGCTAGGCTCGCGCGCCATGGAGGTGTGGCTGCACGCGTTCTCGTTCGCCGGCCGGGTGGCGCCGCTGGCGCGCCAGGCCGAGGAGTGGGGCTTCGACGGGCTGCTCGTGGCCGACAGCCAGAACCTCAACGCCGACGTGTGGATCGAGCTGGCGCTGGCCGCCGCGGCGACCGAGCGGATCGGCTTGGGGCCCGGGGTTACCAATCCCGTCACGCGCCACCCGGCGGTGACGGCGTCCGCGGCGGCCACGCTGCAGGCGGAGACCGGCGGGCGGGCCGTCCTGGGGCTGGGCCGCGGCGACTCGGCGCTGGCGCAGATCGGCCGGCGCCCGGTGCATCTGGCGGAGCTGGAGCGCGCGCTGGTCGAGGTCCAGGGCTACCTGTCGGGCGACGAGGTCGAGCTGGAAGACGGAACGCGCAGCCGGATCGCCTGGCTGCCGGACCCGAGCCTGCCCAAGGTGCCGGTCGCGGTGGCGGCAACCGGACCGCACGTGATCGAGATCGCCGCGCGTCACGCGGAGCACGTGGACTTCACCGTGGGGGCCGAACCCGAGCGGGTGCGCTGGGCGGTCGAGACGGCGCGGGCGGCCGGCGCGCCGTCGCTCGGCGCGTACGTCAACGTGGCCGTGCACGACGATCGCGCGGTCGCCCGCGACCTCGTGCGGGGGAGCGTGGCGATCTTCGCCCGCTTCGCCGCCGAGGGCGCGCCGCCCGACGGGCTCTCCGAGGTGACGCGCGCGGGGATCGAGCGGCTGTCCTCGTCCTACGACGAGTCGCGCCACGGCCACGCCGGCGCGGCGCACGCGCGCGAGCTGGAGGGCGAGTTCATCGACCGGTTCGCGCTGGCCGGTCCGGCCGACGAGGTGGCGGCGCGTGTGCGCGAGCTGGCGGCGCTGGGCATCGAGCGGATCGTCGTCGTCCCCGGCTCGCTCGACGTCGACCCGAAGCGCGTGCAGGAGACCACCGCCGCCTTCGCCCGCGACGTGATCCCCGCCCTGGCGGACTGAACTGCAGCCGCGACCCCGCTTCAAGGCTGGATCCGCGGCGCAGCGGGTAGGTTGCCGCGCATCTTGCGCACCGCCGCCGCCCTGATCGCCGCCGCCGCCACGCTTGTGATCGCCGCCGTTCCCTCGGTCGCGGCGCCGCGAGCGCTGCGTGTGGGCGCCGCGCCGGCCGACCGTCCCCTCACGCTGCTGCTCGGGCTGCGCCGCGACGAGGCGGGGCTGGCGCGCTTCGCCGCGGCGGTGTCGAACCCGGAGTCGCCGCTGTACCGCCGCCACCTCGACGTGCCGCGATCCGCGGCACGGTTCGGCGCGCGGCCGGCCACGCGCGCGGCCGTGCTGCGCGCGCTGCGCCGCCAGGGCATACGCGGCCGCGTGGGCGCCACCGGCGCCTGGGTCGAGGCGACCGTGAGCGCGGCGCGGGCGCAACGGCTGTTCTCCACTCGGCTGGCCGCCTTCCGCGCGGCCGGCGGGCGGCGCTTCGTGGCGCCGGTGCGGCGGATCGTGCTCCCGCGCGCGCTGCGCGGCCACGTGACGGAAGTCGTGGGCCTCGACGACCGGGTGAGCGTACGGACCGCGGCCACCGCGAACACGCGCCGCGACGCGACGCTGATCGACCGCTTCGCGCGCCGGCGCGGCAGCTCGATGCGCGCCAACGGCGGGACCCAGAGCGGCTGCGCGGCCGCCCGGACCGCGGGCGTGAACTTCACGCGCGAGATCCGCATCCCCGGCTACACCCCCAACCAGTACCTGCGCGCCTACCGCTACGACGCGCTGCACCGGCGCGGGCTGCGCGGGCAGGGCCAGCGGATCGCGGTGATCGAGATCGACGGCTTCCGCCGGGCGGACATCACCACGTTCGGCCGCTGCTTCGGCAAGCGGGTGCCGCCCACGCCGATCACCAAGGTGGGCATCCGCCGCCCGCTGGCGCCCGGGGACGAGACGACGCTGGACCTGGAGGTGCTGACCGCGGCCGCGCCGGGGCTGGAGGAGATCCAGGTGATGGAGACCAACGGCTCCAACGCCTCCCTGATCCGCGGCTACGAGCGCGTCCTGGCCCGTCCGCGAGCGCGACGCGCGTCGGTGATCTCGGCCTCCCTGGGCCAGTGCGAGCCGGAGTTCTACGGACAGGTCGAGGACCTCCGGCTGTTCGAGAACGTCTTCCGCGCCGCCGCGGCCGCCGGGGTCAGCAACGTGGCGTCCACGGGCGACACCGGCTCCGCCGGCTGCGCGCTGGGAGACAACTCCGGCGCGCTGGCGCTGCTTGCGGTCTCCCATCCGGCGACCTCCCCGCACGTCACCGCGGTGGGCGGCACGAACCTCGTGCTGAACGCTCGCAACCGCATCGTGGACGAGATCGTGTGGCGCGACGTGCCGCTCGGGTTCGGCGGGGGGACCGGCGGCTACAGCCTGTTCTTCAAGCGTCCATCGTGGCAGCGCGGCCCCGGCGTGTTCGGCTACGAGCGCATCGTCCCCGACGTGGCGATGCTGGCCGACGAGGTCCCCGGCTACACGATCTACTGCACGGCGTGCGGGCCGCCCGCCTGGACGACGGTGGGCGGGACCAGCGCCGCGGCGCCGCTGTTCGCCGCGGGCGTGGCGATCGCCAACCAGCAGGCGCGCCGGGCCGGCCAACCGCAGCTGGGGTTCCTCAACCCGCTGCTCTACGGGATCGCGCGCGGGCGCGCGCGCACGCGCGTGTTCCGCGACGTGGTGCGCACGAACAACGACCTCGGGACGGCCATCCCGCGTGAGGCGGGAGGCGGAAGCCCCGCCGGCTGCTGCGCCGCGCGGCGCTTCCACGACGCCGCCTCGGGGTGGGGCTCGATCGACCTCGTCGCCTTCTCCGTGGCGGCGCGCGCCGCGGCCGCCCGGCGCTAGCGTTTGCGACATGCGGTGCCTGGGGGCCACCGTGGCCGCGGTGCTCGCCGCGTTCACGCTCACCGCGAGCGCGCAGGCGGCGCGGATCGTCACCTGGGAGACGACCAGCCGCCACGTCGACGCGGCGCGCGCGACTTCCGGCTACAGCAACCCGAGCGGGACGCCGCGGCCCAACGCGCTGCGGGTGAACGTGTTCCTGCCCGACGGCTACGACGCGCGCTCGACTCGCCGGTACCCGGTGCTCTACCTGCTGCACGGCGTGGGCGACGCCTACGACTCCTGGTCCCTGCCCCGGCAGGGCGACCTCCTCGAGGTCGCGCGCGGCTTCCCCGGCTTCATCGTGATGCCCGAGGCCGACCGCGGCTTCTACACGAACTGGTGGAACGGCGGGCGCTACGGCGATCCAGCCTGGGAGCGCTACCACCTCGACGAGCTGATCCCGCTGGTGGAGGCGCGCCTGCCGATCCTGCGCGCGCGGCGCTGGCACGCGATCTACGGGTTCTCGATGGGCGGGATGGGCGCGCTGTTCTACGCGTCCCAGCGCCCGGGCTACTTCGGCGCGGCGGGTTCCTCACAGGGCCTGATCCAGCTCCAGCGCCCGACGTTCCAGTCCGAGCCGGTCTTCCGGGCGTTCATCGAGCAGGACCCGCGGGCGATCTTCGGCGACCCGGCGGCGCAGGAGTTCTACTGGGCCGGCCACAACCCGAGCCGGCTGGTGGAGAATTTGCGCCACACGCGGCTGTACGTGGCCGTGGGCGACGGCGTGCCCGCGCCCGGCGAGCCGAGCGGGACCGGCCAGGCCGCGGAGGTGGAGCTCCGCATGCAGACCGACGAGTTCGTCGCCGCGGCGCGCGGCGCGGGCCTGACCGTCGACTACCGCCCGCAGCAGGGCTCCCACGAGTGGATCTCGCGCCGCAAGCACCTGCGCGACGCCTGGCGGGAGTGGGGACTGTTCGAGCCCGTGTCCCAGGCGCCGACCTCCTGGAGCTACCGGACCGTGGCGCAGGAGGGCGAGATGTGGGGCCTGCGCTTCGCGTTCGACCGCCCGCCGGACGTCGTCCAGGTCTTCACGCGAACGGGGGACGTCCTGCGCGCCGCCGGGTCCGGGACCGTCTCGGTGCGCACGCCCGACGGCTGCCGCTTCACGGCGACGCTGCCCTTCGAACTGCGCGTCCCGTCGGGGTGCGCGCCCCCGGCGCGCGCACTGCGCCTGCGCGTGAAACCGCGTCGCGTCATCGCCGGCCGCCGGACCGTCATCCGCTTCCGCGTCCTCGGCGTCACGGGCGGGCGCAGGCACCCCATCCGCGGCGCACTCGTCCGCTTCGCCGGGCGCAGGGTCCGCACGGACGGCCGTGGGCGAGCGTCCATGTCCCGCGCCCTCCCGCGCCGCGGCGTGTTCCGCGCCCGCGCCACCAAGCCGGGGTGGCGCCCCGCGGCCGCACGAATCGCCGTCGCCACCCCACGCCGGGGTTGAGCAGCACCACCCCCAAGCGCTAAAATGGTTCGTCTACGCCGCGGGGTGGAGCAGTCTGGTAGCTCGTCGGGCTCATAACCCGAAGGTCGCGGGTTCGAATCCCGCCCCCGCTATGCGAAAGCCCCGCTCCGGCGTGGCTTTCGTCGTTTCCGGGGATGAGGCGGCGGGCGCGGCCGCACGGGTTTGCACGGCGGCGCCCGCTCGGATTTAGCTACGGCGTGGCGGAGTAGCGCCGCTCGGCCGCCGGAGCCCGCTCGCCGCGGAGTCGGCCGCGACCGGACGCCTGGACCTGAAAGGAACCGACGTAGGTGATGCGCTGCCAGCGGGACTGCGCCGTTCGGGTGACGGTCTCCTCCCACTTCCCGTCGTTGCACTTGAAGGTGTGGGTCTTGCCCGTGTCCTTGTTCTTGACAGCAAAGCTGTGGCCGTGGTCGTAGACGACGGTCGGGCCGGGGCTCCCGTTGGGCCCCTGCAGGTTGACTGAGCAGCCCTTCTTCGCCGGCGTCCCGCTGCCGGCTGGCTGGGCGTGCGCGGCAGCCGCCAGCGCGAGGGTGAGCGAGAGCATGGCCGCGACCGCAACGAGTGTCTTCGAGATCTTCATGTCTGGCCTCCCGTCGTGGGTGTCGATTAGGTCGTCCTCGTTGGACACCAGGAGCCTTTCCGAACACGGCCGCCGCGTCTGTCGCCCGCACGACACAGTGCACGGGGCGCGACAGGAAAGCCCCGCTCAGGACGGGAGGTCTTCCTGAGTGGAGGCGGCGCTAGCCGGCGTCGCCCTCAGACCGCCTCGCCGGCGAGGCTCCGCGCGCGCATGCGTGCCGTGAGCTCGGGGCGGCTCGACCCCGGAGCCGTCCAGGTGATGATCCGGGGTTCCTCGTGATCACGTTCCATCACGGGGCTGGAAAGCGACCCGGCGCGGTCCGCTCCGAACTTGCGACCGGAACCTAGGCGACCGACCCGACCAGCTCCCCAACAACGTCGAGGATCGCCTCGGCACACGTGTCAGGGTTGTGCCACTGGACGAAGTGAAACGCGTCGGGAAGCACGTGGAGGTTTTCCTCAATCTGGGGCACCTCGTCGCGCCATTGGGCGACGACGCTCGGCTTGCCGAGCGGGTCCTGGGACCCGAACACGCCTCCGACGGGAATCGCCTGTCCCCGCGGGCCCCAGACGGCGCCGATCTTCTCCTGGATGTTGCGATAGAAGGCGACGTTGTTCTGTGGGCCGAGCGTCGGCTCCTCGAACGAGTATCCGTTGCACATGGTCGGGCTTTCGAGGCATGCTCGCTTCGAGCTGCGAGCGTTGGCCTTCGTGGAGAGGGCGTCTCGCCACACGGCGAACTCCGGGCCGCAACCCTTTGGTATCCGGCCCGTGGCGCCAGCTGCCAGGAGCCGCATCCACTTGAGGTTGTCCTTGACGTCGCCCGAGAGCGTCTCGAACTCCATGACGGCGGCGGCATGAACTCCCCATAGGCGATCGGGCACCACGAACGGAGTCTGAGACCACGAGATCGGTCTCGTCAGGTTCGCGTACGTGGGCCTGTCCCCGGGCTGGGGAAACACCGAGGTCGCGTTGACGACGAGTCCGCGGACCCGCTCGGGGCTGTCGATCGTGGCCCCGATGCCGATCGGCCCACCCCAGTCGTGGACGATCAACGTCATGTCCCGCAGGTCGAGCGCCTCGATCAGCTGCCGCAGATTGTCAGCGTGGCGCATCTGGAGCATCTCGTAGGTGGCTTGATCGGACCTGCCGAAGCCGATGTTGTCGGCCGCCACGATGCGGGTGCCCTCGGGGAGCCCCTGACGCTTCAGCTCGTCGATCGTGGTCCGCCAGGCGTAGGAGCACTCGGGGTTGCCGTGGACGAAGAGCAGGAGGGGGCCATCCCCTTCGCCAAAGCGCCGGTCGAAGAAGAACATCCTCTTGCCCGCATCGGGACCCTCGGGAATTACGAACCACTGCGCATCGGCGCCGTGGCTGTAGTCGGCCGGGACGTCGGTCAGGGGCGAGTTGCCTGGGCTCGATGCGAGGATGCTCGCGATCCTAGCCGCGCCCAGGGCTGCGGGGTATCGTCGGTCCGTGAAGGCGACGCTTTTCACGATCGCCGGTACCCCGAACGGCGCGATCGCCGAGCGGATGCTCGAGCACAAGCGCGTCGAGTACCGCCGGGTCGAGCTTCTGCAGACTCTCCACAAGCCGATCGTCCGTCTGTTGGGATTCGGCGGCAACACGGTCCCGGCGCTGACACTCGACCGTCGCAAGGTTCTCGGCACACGCGCGATCGCGCGAGCGCTCGAGGAAGCGCGCCCCGACCCGCCGTTGTTCCCGCGCGACGAAGCGCGGCGCGCCGAGGTCGAGGATGTGGAGCGGTGGGGTGAGGAGGTGCTGCAGACGTTCCCGCGCCGCATCGTCCTGTGGGCGGCGCTGCGCGACCTGCGGGCGGCGGCGTCATTCGTCGAGCGCGGGCCGTTCGCGAGGCTTCCGGATTGGCTCGTGTCGGCGCTCGCACGCCCGCTGGTATCGGCCGGCGTGCGCGTGAACAGGACAGGCGATGGTCCCGCGCGCGCCGCCCTCGCCGAGCTTCCCGAAGCACTCGATCACGTCGAGGAGCTGATCCGGCGCGGCGTCCTCGGTGGTGACCAGCTGACCGCGGCCGACTACCAGGTCGGTTGCCAGCTGCGGGTCCTCATGTGTCTCGACGACCTTCGGCCCCTGATCGAAGCGCGCCCCGCCGGCCGCCTCGCCGTGCGCGCCTGTCCGCACCACCCAGGGCACGTCGGCCACGTGCTCCGGCCGGACGAGCTCCCGTCTGGCTAGGTGCGGTAGCCGAGCACCCTGCCGACGCGAGCCAGGCCGCGCATCAGCGAACGCAGGACGCGGCTGCTGGGCACCAGCAGGTCGGCATGCTCTCGCCAGACCATCGACATGAAGATCGCGGTCGACGGTCGCTTCAGACCCTTGAACCGGTCCGAGACGGCGAACCGATACTGCTTCTCGACGAACTCGTCGAAGTGGCTCCCGGGCCGGTGGAAGTTGCGCACGCGCACCGGCTGCCCGGACGGGACGCGAAACGTGTGGCTGCTGTTGACCGGGACGGACGCCGAGTCGCCGGCGGCCAGCGAGCGCCAATGGCCGTCGACCATGACGTCGAGGCGCCCCTCGAGGACCTCGTACTCCTCCACCTGAGTCGGATGGCGGTGCGGGGGCGGCGCGAAGGCGCCGGGAGGGAGCGTCCACTCCATCTCCACGTACTGCCCGCCGGCGTCCTCGTGCGAGGTGACGATTGCGTATTCGCCCACGTCCGGGATCACGTAGCGATCGCCCGAGCGTGGCATGCGCCGCACCCTACTTGACGCACCGCCACGATCTTTGTACGGTCGCCTTAGTCACTCGACTAAACACCCGCGATGGAACGGAACGCTCAACTGCAGACAGCCCCCGCACGGACCCGGCAGGAGACGATCGACGTCTTCCTCGACGCGGCGGAGCGGCTGCTCATCGGCTCGGGCGCCGCGACCGTCACGACGCGCCGGCTGGCCGCGGAGGCGGGTCTGAACCACGGCCTGGTCCACTACTACTTCGGCTCGATCGACGAGGTCGAGCTGCAGGTCCTCGAGCGCTTCACCGCGCGGCTCGTCGAGCGCCAGCGCGCCATGTACGCGGCCGACGTCCCGTTCCTGGAGAAGTGGCGCACGGCCATGCGCTACCTCGAAGAGGACCTCGAGGCGGGCTATCCCAAGGTTCTGGCCGAGTTGTGGTCGCTGGCCTGGAACCGCCCCGAGATGCGCGCGCGGATCGCGGTGACGTGGGAGGCGTGGCGCGCCGTGCTGACCGACGCGTTCGACGCTGCGATCGAGGAGTACGGCCTGGACCGCGAGCGCTATCCCGTGAAGGCGCTCGTGACGCTCGTGCTGACGTTCAACAACGGGCTGCTGATCGAGCGCCTCGGGGGGATCGACGAGGGTCACCGCGAGCTGCTGGATTGGATCGACGACTGGCTCCAGGAGCTGGAGCGCGCGAAGGGGGACTCGAGATGAGCACGACCGTCACGCCGCAGACGCGAACCGCGCAGCCGGCCGCCACGCCGGGCCGCGTAACCGAGCAGACCCGCGCGCGCTATCCCGACGCCGAGGGCTACGCCGAGCGCGACGGCCAGCGCCTGTTCTACGAGGTCTACGGCGAGGGCGAGGAGACCGTCTTCTTCCTGCCCACCTGGTCGCTCGTGCACTCGCGCGTCTGGAAGATGCAGGTCCCCTACTTCGCCCGCCACTTCCGGGTGCTCACGATGGACGGGCTGGGCAACGGCCTGTCCGACCGCTGCGGCGACCCGGAGCGCTACGCCGCCGCAGAGTTCGCCGAGGACTGCCTGGCCGTGATGGACGCGACCGAGACCCGTCGCGCCGTGCTCGTGGGCGTCTCCCGCGGCGCCCAGTGGCTGCTGGAGATGGCCCGGCGCCACCCCGACCGGGTGGCAGGCGCCGCCTTCCTGGGGCCGATGTTTCCCTACACGCCCTCGCAGTGGTCGCTGCTGCTGCACCCGGCGACGCAGCGCGGCTTCTTCGCGCGCATGCCCGCCTACCGCGGATGGGGCCGCATTAACGCGAACCACTGGCGACAGGACTTCCCGCAGTTCGTGGAGTGGTTCCAGCGCCGCTGCCTGCCCGAGCCCCACTCGACCAAGGCCATCGAGGACGCCGTCGGCTGGGGCCTGGAGACCGACCCCGAGACGCTGATCGCCACGGCGCAGGGAGCTATGCACCGCGACCGCGCCACGCTGCGCGAGCTCGCGCAGGGCCTGTCCTGCCCGAGCCTCGTGATCCACGGCGACCGGGACAGGATCACCCCCCTGCGCGACGGTCGGGCCCTGGCGCGGCTGGCCGGCGCCGGCCTGGAGGTGGTGGAGGGCGGCGGGCACGTCATCGGCGCCCGCAAGCCCGTGGCGGTCAACCTGGCGCTGCGCGACCTGGCCGAGGAGGTCTTCGAGCGCCCGCGCACGCCCCGCGACCCCACCGTCCACCGCGGCGACGGCCGGCCGCGCGCGCTGTTCGTCTCCTCCCCGATCGGGCTCGGCCACGCCCAGCGCGACGTCGCCATCGCGCGCGAGCTGCGCCGGCGCGTGCCCGGCCTGGAGGTCGACTGGCTCGCCCAGAACCCCGTCACCCGCGTGCTCGAGCAGGAGGGCGAGCGCATCCACCCCGCCAGCGCGCACCTGGCCAATGAGTCCAAGCACATCGAGTCCGAGTCGGCCGAGCACGATCTGCACTGCTTCCACGCCTTCCGGCGCATGGACGAGATCCTTGCCGCCAACTTCATGGTCTTCCACGACCTCGTGCGCGACGAGCGCTACGACCTGTGGGTCGGCGACGAGGCGTGGGAGCTGGACTACTACCTGCACGAGAACCCGCGCGAGAAGCGCGTCCCGTTCGCCTGGCTGACCGACTTCGTGGGCTGGCTGCCGATGTCCGACGGGGGAGAGCACGAGCACTACCTGACCGCCGACTACAACGCGGACATGATCGATCACATCGATCATCACCCGGAGGTGCGCGACCTCGCGCTGTTCGTCGGCAACCCCGAGGACATCGTCCCGCACCGGCTCGGCCCGGACCTGCCGCTCGTGCGCGACTGGACCGAGCGCCACTTCGACTTCACGGGCTACGTCACCGGCTTCGACCCCGAGGCGCTCGGGGACCGTTCGCGGCTGCGCGCCGAGCTGGGCTACGGGGACGACGAGCGCGTGTGCATCGTCACGGTGGGCGGCTCGGGCGTCGGCGCGCACCTGCTGCGGCGGGTGATCGACGCCTTCCCGGCGGCCAGGGAGCGGGTCCCCGACCTGCGGATGATCGTCGTGGCGGGCCCGCGCATCGACCCCGCCGGGCTACCCGACCACGACGGGCTGGAGGTCGTGGCCTACGTCCACAACCTCTACCGCCACCTGGCGGCCTGCGACCTCGCCGTCGTGCAGGGCGGCTTGACGACGTCGATGGAGCTGACCGCGAACAAGCGGCCGTTCCTGTACTTCCCGCTGCGCCACCACTTCGAGCAGAACCTCCACGTCCGCCACCGCCTCGAGCGCTACGGCGCGGGCCGGCACATGGACTTCGACCACTCGACCCCGGAGGACGTCGCCGACGCGATCGCCGCTGAGGTAGGACGCGAGGTGAGCTACCGCGACGTCGAGACCGACGGGGCCGAACGCGCCGCGGACCGGCTGGCGCAGCTGCTCTGACGGCGAAGATCACGAGCGGCGGTCGAGGACTACGCCCTCGCGACCGTCCCGGGAACCCTCCGGACATGACCCGGCAACGGCCCGTGCATGCGGGAGCGGGTACCAATCGGGGTACCAATCTGAGCGCGAGCGAAGCCAACTGAGATCGCCGAATCCCGCGGACACTGGTCACGTGACACGAAGCCCTATGCCAAGGCCAGCCTCATAACCCGAAGGTCGCGGGTTCGAATCTCGCCCCCGCTATAGGCGAAGCCCCGGCTCCGGCTGGGGTTTCGTCGTTGTTGGGGTGGGGTCGCGATGAGGGGCGGGTACCAATCGGCGATCCCCTCGAGCATGACTGAGGCACGGGAGTGGCTGGCCGTCATGCGCATCGCTGGCGACGAGAAGCTGATGGAAACGATCACGGTACTCGTGGCGCACGACTGCGAGTGCCGGCGCGTGGGTTCGCGCGTCCGCAGGCGCGGAGCGCCTACGCGGGACCGCGAGCTTTGAGCGCCTTCACGCCCGAGCTTGCACGGCGCGCCATCGAGATCGCCGCGGACCTGCGCGGGCGAGTCGCGCGCCTGCGGGAGCTCGATGATTCGCTTGCGATGCAGGTAGAGAGGGTCAAGCGATTGCAGGGGGCCGAGGAAGCCCACGCCGCTTTGAGCGACGTCCGTGCGAACGCCGGAAAGGTGAGGTCGGAGATCGAAGCGTGCAGAGGCTCCTTGCCTTCCGTCACGCCACGCCTCGCTCGCGCGTTGTTGCGGTGGACGGGTTGAGCGGTTCAGGTCTATCGAGCATAAGCCGAGAGATCGCGTCGCTCTGAACTGACCTAGGGCGGGAGAACGGTAGTGCGGGACGGGCAAGACGATGGGCGCTGCACGCATAGGCAGCACATGGTGGGCCGGGATCGGCACGCCGGCTTGTCGCGCTCGGGTGCGGGCGCGGCCCTGATCGCGGTCCTGGCCGTCCTGGTGAGCGCGGCCCTATTTGGCGTGGTGGCCGATTTGGGTGCCGCCGCTGGCTCTGCCGGGTCCGCTGCGTCCGATCCGGCGGCCGCCGACTCGCCTCCGCCGCCGGAGCCGGTTCCGGTGAGCGCGGCTACCGACCGGAGCGATGCTGGCATCCGCGCGCGGTCGCGCAGCGAGTACTCCAACCAGACCGCGGAGCGGGCGTTGCAGACGCTTCGTCAGAAGCATCCGGGTCTGCTCCCGCCGCCGTGGCGCTCCCTGGCGGATAGCCCTCATCCGGTCAAGGCGTACATCGGCGACCACGCAGCCCAACTGGATCTGGGCAATGGGAGGCACGGGCTGGTCGAGTCGGTGCTGCCACTGCGAGCGCGAGATGCCTCGGGGACGAAGGTGCCGTTGGACTTCGGGCTAGACGAGCGGGGCGCGTTCTTCGCGCCGCACGTGCCGCTGGTCGCGGTGCGCTTGCCCAAGCGCCTGTCGGACGGCATAGAGCTGCCGGACATCGGCGTGGCCGTCACCCCGATGAACGCGGGCGCGGGCGCCCCGGCACAGCGCGCCGAGGGATCGGTGTTCTGGGCGAATGCCGGGGGTCGTGACACCGACGTGATCGCGATGCCGGTTCCCTCGGGCTTTCAGGTTCTGGGCTACCTGCGCTCGGCGGAAAGCCCGGAGGGAGTCTCGCTGCACCTGACGCTGCCCGCCGGCGCGCACGCCAAGCGCAGCGGATCGGAAGGGGGCATCGTGATCGAACGCGGCGACGACGTGCTGGCGCGGATCTCACCGCCGGTCGCCTATGACGCCGATGGGACGCGCTTCGAGTCTTCCTACACGCTGGAGGGCGACACATTGACGGCGCGGGTTGCTCATCGCGACGCGCATCCCCACTATCCGATCGTCTTGGACCCTGTGGTGGCCGAAGACCAGCGTCACTGGCACACGAATGGGGGCATCGACTTCAACGGCTGGGCGTCAGGAAGTGTCGGGGGCTCGCCGTTTGTCTTCTGGCCGGGCGATTGGTGGCTGGGCCGGGGCCTGTACATCTACGACGCCGATGCCTTCTACACCAATGGCCACTATGGGTATTGGAGCTTCAACGCGCCGGGCTCGGAGTCATTCGTGTACGCAGCGGAGTTCCACTACGTCCGCACCGTCGATCAAGACACCTGTCTCAGGGAGGGCATCACGAACAGCGCGGGCGGGTGGCTGACCAACACGCTGTGGTGCAACGCGAATCTGAACTACGAGGGCCACGGCCACTGCGCGGCGCCCGGGTGTCCGTCGACCGCCGGCGCGGCAAACAACAGCGCCCGCTTCCACTTCCTCGCGGCCTACTACAACAAGTACCGCGACTGGTTTTGGGGCTACTTCGGCGGCGCGCTCGTCTGGCTGAATGACCTCACGCCACCGACGCTCAGCTGGTACGGGCCCAACTCCAGCTCATGGGTGCACAGCACGCCTCGCAGCCTGGCGCCGCTGGGCCGCGACAACGGCTTGGGGATCAAGCAGTGGAAGCTCAGCCTACCCGGCCAGCCGGATCGCTACCGCACGCACGATTGCGCCGGGCATCGCAACGACCGCTGCCCGTACGCCAGCGGCGTCACCGGTGTCTCGCCCAATGCCCCGCGGACATCCGGAGATGACTTCACGTACAGCACCGGCATCCTTCCCGATGGCATCAACGAGGTGCGCGGCTACGCGGCCGACTTCGCGGGCAACTGGTCGCCTCCACTCATCGACTACGTAAAGGTCGACCACTCGCCGCCCCAGATCGCGCTGTCGGGCACCCTCGCGGCTGCCGACGGACGAACGCTTGACCACTCATCGATCTATCGCTTGCAGGTCGATGCCACCGACGGCACCGCCAGCGACCCTCGCGTCGGTGTCAAGAGCATCGAGATCCTGGTTGACGACGCGCGCCAGGACTACGCCGAGCAGGCGTGCACGCCCGATAGCTGCGCGATGAAGCACGAATGGAACCTTGTTCCGGCCGCGTTCGCGCCTGGACGACATACGATCGAGGTCACGGCAACCGATCAGCTCGGCCACTCCTCGACGCGCGAGCTAACGGTTGACGTGCCGGAGAGCACGGGGTGTGGCGGGGGCAGCGTCGATCTGCGCTCGCCCGTCTTCGCTGTCTCGACTCTGCGGCTCGTGGGCTGCCCGGGCGCCAGAGACAAGGAGGTGGCGGTCGACACTCGTGTGCGCGCTGATGGCGTGGCGGCCAACAACTACGCGGGCAGCGAGATCGCCAATGTCGGCGACGTCAACGGCGACGGCCGACCCGACCTCGCGGTCGTGGCGCCCTACGCCTCGACGAACGGAAAGACACAGAACGGCGCCGTCTACATCGTGTACGGACGCTCAACGGCACCCGACCTCAGCTCCACCGGACCCAATGCGACGACCGTCCCGCTCGGGAGTCTTGGGACCGGTGGCTTTCGCATCGATGGCAACTGGCCGGGCGAGAAACTCGCGAACGTCGTCGGACTGGGAGACATCAACGGCGATGGACGCGACGACCTTGCGGTCAGCAACTCCAATGCAGCCCACCTGGGCCGGGTCGGAGGCGGCTGGGTGTTCGTCGTCTTCGGCAAGTCGGGCAGTACAAACGTCGACCTGGCAGCTCTGGGCTCAGGCGGGTATCGCATCTTTGGCGCGGCTGCCGGCGATAGTACGGGTGCATCGCTCGCTCGCCTAGACGATCTGAACGGTGATGGACGCGCCGAGCTGGCCATCGGAGCGCCCAACGCCGACAACAACTCACGCGCCGAGTCGGGGTCGGTCTACGTCGTCTACAGCAAGGCGACCACTAGCGACATCGACCTCGCGGCCCTAGGTACCGACGGGTTCCGCGTCGACGGCCCGCCCGCGTCGAGCCCGTCGTTCGGCATCAACCTCCTCGCGGCGGGCGCCGACTTCAACGGCGACGCAAAGCCCGACATCGTCGTAGGCAACTCCTGGGCCTCCCCGAACGGACGGACCCGGGCTGGCTCGGCGTGGGTGGTCTTCGGACAAGCCGGGTCGGGCAACATCGACTTGAATTCGCCCGGGACGTCGTCCTACCGCGTCGACGGCGCGGTGGGCGGAGACCAGCTCGGCTCGGCTGCGGCCGGCGTCGGCGACTTGGACAGCGACGGCATCAGCGAGGTCGCGATCGGGGCGCCGCGCGCCTCGAACAACCATGGCGGAGGATCGGTGTACGTCATCACCGGCAAGCCGCGTGTGGGAACTCTCGACGCGCGGGAGCCGCTCGGCACCGAGGGCTATCGAATCGACGGTGACAACACGTCTCGCGGCGTCGGCAGTCGTTTGGCCAGGATGAGTGATGTCAATGGCGACAATATCCCCGACCTGGGGATCGGCGCCGACAGCGGAGGGGTGTACGTCGTCTATGGCCAGGCCACGCACGGGTCGGTTGACCTCAGCCTGCGTACGTTTAACGGGTATCGAATTGACGGCGCTGGCTCGTGGCCCAGCCTGGCTGACGCTGGCGACTTCCTCGCGACCGGCACGCCAACCATCGCCATCGGAGACGACAACCTGCGGATGTCCGCCGGTTCGGTGTACCTCCTCGACGCCAAGCCTCGCCTGCAATGAACTCCGATCCCGCAATGTCACATTTTCACAGCACGGGGCGTTCGTCGGACATGGGCGGGGAAACGATCGGAAGTCGGCGATGCGGGCTGGCGGCCTGGTCCCTCGTCGCCATCGCGATGCTCGGCGCGATGGTGCTGTCGCCGACTACTGCGCCCAGCGCTGGCGCCGCCACGGGACCCCGCGTGGCGGCGCTCGACACGTGGCCTGGCGCGTTCAGCGCTCGGACGGCCACGAAGTCGCGCCAGTCCGCCCGCCGAGCTAGCCGGATACGCAGGCGAACTGCCCGAGCATCGCGCCGCCCAAGGTCGGCACCGGCGGCCGTCCCGCCTTCGGCCGCGACACTCTCTCCGCGGTCAGGCGGTGACTCTGGCGCCGGTTACCAAGTCGCCGACGAACTGAACAGAGTCGTTTCGTCCGCTTCGCAGCAGGAGTCCTCGGCGCCGATCGAGGATCCCGGGCCGATTGCGCTTCCCGTCGGAGGAGTGATCGTCGATCCGCTGGCCGCGGGGGTGGAGGAGAACCCGCCCAGCGTCGAGCAGCCGAACGTCTCCGTGGACCCGTACTTCCCGACCAACAACCTCGCGCTGGGACTTTTCGGTTCGGGATTCGGACGAGGCGACAATTTTAGCCAGCGGGTGGCCGTGGCGGTTGGCGGCGGGCAGGTGTGGGTGATGGCCGGCGGCAGCTCCAGCAAGCTCGTCTACAACTTCGACACCGTCGAGCTCACGCCCGGACACGATGAGGACGGGACCGCCAACGACATACCCGCATCGTGGCCCACCGGGCTTTCGAGCCTGCGAGATCTCGCCTACTACGGGGGCGAGATCTATGTCCTGGGTACCGAGGGCAGCGCCACCACGGTCAAGGTGTTCACCCCCCAGGGCGCGGTCGTTCGCACGCTGCGCCCCAACGTGCCGACGAGCGACAGCGCCTTCACCGGCCTCGACGTCGCATGGAACGAGCTGTGGCTCTCGCGGCCCGCCAACACGACGTTGAACGCCGAGGACATCCTCGGCCAGGAGATCGCCATCTTCGACGCTCACAGCGGCGGGCTGAAGGGCATCTCGCGCAACCCGCTCAGCGAGCGTCGCGACATCTCGCCGCGCGGCTGGTGGGACCTTGCCATCGTCCCCGAGTTCGGCGGCGCCATCGTGGACCGGCGCATGTTCGCGCGCGGCACGATCCTCCCCGGTCTCGCCACCAACGACTCCGAAGGGTGCACGGCCGTGCTGGTGTACGCGTGTGCGTCCGCAGACCAACGCGGAGTCGACGCGCCCTGGGGAATGCGCTGGTTCCTGGAGATCGTCTCGAGCGCCGCCAACGGCACCTACCGACCCGTCAAGGAATTCGCCGTCGTCAAGCGCTCCCTGGCCCCTCAAACGGCCGCGCTGGATCCGCTCACCGACTTCCTCGGCCCGCTCGGGACCTCCGGCTACTACCTCACCCAAAAGCGCGAGTGGGAGCCCTACATGGCGCAGAACCTCGGCGACCCCTTCACACTTTCCGACATCGCCTACAACAACCGCGAAGTGCGCATCGACTGGTTCGGCCCGCTGTCCAAGCGCGACTGGCAGCGCGGCGACAACCAATGCGTCAGTTACATCGTCTCCGACGCCGACGTCTTCATCGTCGGCGCCAAGGGCGAGCGCCGCTACGAACTCGCCCGCGGTTTCGAGCAGATCGGCTACCGCATCGACGGCGGACCGCTTCAGCAGATCCGAACCGGCATCACCAACGCCGTCGGCGACTACTGCATCGACACGACGACGTATAGCAACGGTGTTCACAAGATCCAGCTCGAAGCCAGGGTCGGCGGCCGGACGATCACCGTCGAGAACACCCAGCTGCACATCGACAACGAGAAGCCGACGGGTGCGTTGGACCCGCTCCCCACCTGGGCGCGCGAGCAGATCACAGTCACCGGCACTCTGACCGACGAATGGTCAAAGCCCCGCGACTGGACGCTGCGCGTGAAGAGGCTGTCGGACGAGAACGACAACTCGATTGCCGGCGCTTCGTGGCAGACCGTGTGCCCTAACGTGACGACTCCCGATCCCATCGGCAAGTACAGCTGCGCGTGGGACACGAGGCAGTACGGGGACGGCGATTACGAGGTACAGGCGGCGCTCCGCGACAACTCCTTGGGAATCCTGCACCGGGAGGCCGAGACGACGCCTCGCAACAACGAGCAGACGGTCACGGGTTACACGAGCGTGGACAACCACGGGCCGGTGCTCGGCAACTTCGCGCCGGCTCTCGGCGAATACGGGAACGAGACGGTCGAGGAGGTTGACTCGGCCGTCGAGTGGACGCAGACCGACGCACTCTCCGGCATGGACTCCGGACTGATCCAGCACAACACGGCCGCGGGCAGGTGCGATGGCGACTGGCGTGACATCGGTACCTCTCAGGCGTCTGGCGAGGCGGAAGTGCCGTGGAACACGGCGGCCCTGCCAAACGGCCTGCTCTGCCTTCGCGCGCTTGCCCGCGATCGCGCCGGTAACGCGACGGAGGTCCGTTGGCAGGCCATCGTCAGCGCCAAGCGCTTCTACGCCCCTCCGGTGCCTGGGTCGTCGGGTACCGTCGAGACGGAGGACCCCCAGCGCAACTACGCCGGGCAGGACGTCGGTGCTCGGCCCCCCGCGCGCCGCGGCGCCGGGTTTCGCTTCAACTGGGGGACCAGCGTCGCGATCAAGACGCCGACGGCTCCACAGCCCTTTCAGCTTTCGCAGACGTCGAATCCGCGACCGGACCCGCCCTTCCGCTGCTGCGCTGAGGCCGCCTTCACCGCCCATCGGGTGGGGAACGGCAACAGCGACAACAGCCTCGGCTTCATAGAGGTCGGGCTCATAACCGAGGGCTGGTGCAACTCGCGCCGTTTCGATCCGGCGACCGATGCGGAGCACTACGGCTGGAACGAGGGCTGGCGCATCTACGGCGCGCACACGAACCCCGGCGGCGTGGACGGGAAATCGTGTCCGACCGGGAACCTGCCCGCGGGCCGTCAGTGGAGGGCGACGACGTACGTCAATGGCTACCTGAGCGCGGGCAAGCCCCGGATCTTCGGAGCCATGTTCTGGCGCGACGCCGCAGTGGGGAGCAACCAGCTGATCTACGCGGACGATGGAACGGCGCGCAGCCGCTACCGGCTGGCCTACCGCGCCGGCCTCCAGGGGCAGGCGAAGAGCGAGGCGTACACTTTCAACGCCAAGGATCGTAATCATCACCGGCCGATGGACGGCGCCTATCTCGGTCTGCGCCTGCGCAAGTTCCCGCAGGGCGGCTATGGGTCCCCGACTTCGTCGGAGGTGACCCAGAGCAACGATCTGCACGGCTTTTACTTCATGGACAGGCGCGACTTCGGCGTCTCGCCCTGGCTGGACTTCTGCACCGCCGGGCCCTTCTACAGGGTCCCGGACGACCCTCCTGACAATCCATGCGACCCGTAGCTGGCACGCATACGTTGTTTCCAGCCATCGGCGTCGGCGGAGTGTTGGGGCTGGTCGCCCTCTGCCAGGCGGTGGCCTGGGCGGAGCCCGGCGTGATCCGGTTTCCTGCAGGCACGCACATGCAGGTGGTCGGAGTGCATCCCGGTGACCGGGCGGGTGCGGCGGTGGCCGGAATCGGGGACTTCAACGGCGATCGCATACCGGATGTCGCGGTTGGCGCCCCGGGCACGAGGGCGAAGGGCCGCGGCGCGCCCGGTGCCGCCTACGTGGTGTTCGGCCGGCGCCGGGGGCCATCGACTGTGCGCCTTGCCGCGCTCGGTCATGCCGGTATGCGCATCGCCGGCGCGCGGTCTGGAGACCGTCTCGGAACGTCGGTGGCCGCGATCGGGGATGTAAACCGCGATGGTCTGTCGGACGTGGCGCTCGGGGCACCTGGCGTCGACCGCGGAACGCATCGCGACGCCGGCGCAGTCTACGTGCTGTTCGGGTCTCGGCGCGCCGGGGGCGTTCGCATCGATCGGCTGGGCGCCGGCGGCCTGGAGATCTTCGGCACGCAGACCTATGCGGGAGTAGGGGATTCGATCTCAGGCTCCGGCGACGTCAACGGGGACGGGATTCCGGACATGGCTCTGGGGTTGTTGGAGCAGCGCGCGAGCAGGACGCCTACCGCGCGCGTCGTCCTCGGCCCCTTGGCGGCGGGGACCGCACCGGTGGACTCCGCTCGCCTGCGGGGCTTTCAGGCCAGCGCCCCGGGTCCTCGCCCGCCGAGCGGGCGGCGTTTGCGACCACCATCACGCGTTCCGGTCGCCGGGGTGGGTGACGTGAACGGCGATCGCCTGGACGACGTGGCATTCGGCGACCCGGGAGGCGGACCGTTCCAGCCCAGTTCGCTGTCGGCGTATGTTGCGTTCGGCCGCCGGAAGGAGGGCTCGGTCACGACGAGCGGCGGCAACGGGTTTGTCGTGTTCTCCCCCTCGGCCGGTTTCGGGCCGCTCGGCTTCGGGTTCGCCGTCACCGGCCGGGTAGACGCGACCGGGGACTCCGTTTCCGACATTTGGACGTCTGACGTGCGCTCAGGCGGCCCAGGCGGGGGGGAGACCGGGTCGGTGTACGCCTTCTCGGGCCGCGGCCGGGCCGAGGGCACCAATGTGACCGCGATCGACGGCTTGCTCCGGCTGCGCGAGGCGGAGCCGGGCGACGCGCTCGGCTGGTCGCTGACGGTCGCCCCCGATACCGCGGGAAGGCCGGGCTGGCTGGTCGCAGGGGCCCCGGGCCGCCGCGCCAAGAGCTGCCGGCGCACCGGCGCTCTGTACATGGTCCCGCTGCCGCTGCGGCGGGCCACCACCGAGCTCGCGGACTCGCGCGAGGTCCACGAGGTGGTCGGCCGCCGCCCCGAGGGTGCGCTCGGCCAGGCAGTGGCCGACGCGGGGGACATGACCGGTGACCGGGTGCGGGAGGTGGTAGTCGGCGCCCCGGGCTGGGAAAGCGAGCGGGGACGCGCGCTTGCGGGGTCCGCCTATGTCCTGACGTTGCCGCGCACGAGAGCGCGCCTCGCGGACACGGTCGGGCCACGCCTGTGCGTCCGCCGTCCGGCGCTGAGCGCGACGCGGCTCGCCCGCCGCTCGCGCCTGGCGGTTTCGGCAAGCGTCGACGAGGCGGCCACGGTCGACGCCAGGGCAACGCTGCGCACTCCGGACTCAAGGCTGATCGTCATGGACGGTCGCGCAGTCTCGCTCGCGGGCTCCGGCCGCGCCCTGGTCGAGTTGCGCGTCCCCTCCGAGGCCACGCGCGCAGCGCGACCCGGCGCGCGCCTCAAGCTGGAGGTCTGGGCGCGAGACCGCAGCGGCAACGTCTCGCGCCGCGAGTGGAAGGAGCGACTGGAGAGATGAGAATCAGACACGTAATGATCGCGTCGCTGACCGTTGCCCTGTGGGCCTGTCCCGGACAGCCGGCGCTCGCGACGGTGGCGTCGGACATGGAGGCCGACCTGCGTGCCTCCGGGATATCGGACGTCACGGTCCAGGTACAGACGCCACCCGCCGCGCCCTCTGCCCTCAACGAGGACGCGGACTGGTCGGGCGTGACCCTAGACAGCCTCACCCCCTTCATGTCATCCGATCCGTTCCAGCCGTCGCCCGTAGCCCGGATCACCGTGGACCGAGACCCCGGCTCCCCACTGAAGGGAATCGTCGAGCCGCCTGGTGAGGCCACCTACACGATGGCGGTCGCCGAGCTTCCCAAGCTGAAGCTAGCGGTATGGGAGGCCCTGAAGCACGCCCTCGCTCAGGGCGCGAACCTCGCTGGTACCAGGCTCGACTTGCGCGAGGACGGTGCCGTCGTCTCCAGCGAGCTGACCAGCGCGCCGCAGCCCGGTGCCTACTCGCCGACACAGGACTCGCCCTCGGTGATGTCCAAGGATGCGGTTCGCCAACAGGTGGAGGGAGACTTTCCCGCCTGGGCGAAGGCGGCGCAGGTAACCGTCAGCGACGACTACGTCGGCGAGCGGATCGTGATGGCCCAGCTCGACTTGCCGCACGCTAGCTTCGCCTCGATCGACGTCGGCGAGCTGCTCCGCACCCTCATCAGCATGCAGATTCGCCTCCAGGACCAGGGAGCTCGTATCGGTCGGGTTCTGGCCCGGGTGGACGATCCCATCACCGGCGACCCCCTCTACACCGCAGCAGCGGATGCCCTGTTCGGGTCGATGGAGCTGACGTGGTACTCCCCTCACGTTCGCGGTATCGCTCGCGGGCTCGTCGGGCCGGATGTCCGAAGCCTCGTGCCGCCAGTGAATTCCGGTCAGCTTCCTGCGGCGCCGTGACTCAGCGGATCATCCCGAGAAGCACCACGGTGTAGTCGTCCCAGTCCATAGCCGCGGTCTGCGCCCGGTCACCTTGCGCAACATCCTCGACGTCGCTGGCGTCAGCCGAACGACCTGCGCCGCCTCCTCTAGACGCCCCCCGCGGGTACCGATCCGGGTACCAATTTGAGCCCAACCGACCCCAGCTCAGCCCCCCGAAACCCCGCAAATACCGGCCAAATCGGTCCACCCGCACGCCTACGGCAGCCTCATAACCCGAAGGTCGCGGGTTCGAATCCCGCCCCCGCTATGGATGATTCCCCGACCGGCCCTATGGCCGTTGGGGTTTTCTCGTTTTCGGATACCAGCTCGCTGGTGAGCGTCGCGGCGAGCGTGAGCTTCCGGAGGGCCTTGTCGGAAGACCACCTTGACGTTGAACGCGGCAAAGATGTCGGCCAGCGCTCCCGGTGTGGCCGTGCGCAGCGCTGGGCTCAGGTCCGGCAGTACGGCGAGCATTGCCTCGAATCTCGTCAGGGCGCGTGCTGTCGGGGCGGCTGGATTCGAGCGACCGTAGCGCCTCCTCAAGCGCGGCTCGCCGGGCGCCCAGCTCCTCGATACGGTCCTTCCCGGCGGCGACGACGGGATGATCGGAATCAGCTCGCCCTTGAGAAGGACGACCTCGCCGTCGTGGTCTCGCCACTCGGTTGTTGCTGAGCGGGCGAGATCGTGACGCAGCAGCCGGAGGCGATCGGAGCCGGGAAGGCGCCGCTCCATGAAGTCAAGCAGCTCATCGAGGATGACCCCTTCCTTGCTGCCAAGGGTCCGTGGGTGCCCGGGTTCATCGGCGGCGACTGCGCCCCGGTTCCACATGATCGGCAGCGGAACCAGTTCTTGCCTTCTGGTGGGTGCCCTCCATGCGCCGCTCGCACAGGCGGCTATGCACGCGGCTCGGAGCGATTAGGTCCGTCCCTGTCGGTGTCCGGTCGCTGCGGGTAGGCGTGCGCTCGGGCGGGCTCGAAGCGCGCAAGGTGAAACCCGAGCGTCGCGGTCGGCGCGATCCCGCTCATCGGCAACCTCGGCACTGCCTCCGCAGCGGCCGGGCGAGCGCGCCCGTCGACCGCTGTCGCCGCGTGCTCGAGGAGGATGGATCGTGATCCGCCGGCTGCGATCCGAGGAAGGCGCCGTGCTTGTCGCCGGGCTGCTCCTGACCATCGTGATGATGCTAGGGCTACGCGGCTGCGACGGTCTCCTCCTGAGCCTCGACCGCTGGTCCCGGGTTCGCCGGGCGGCGCTTCGAGGCCGGCTTGCGGTGGGTCTTCGACGTGGACTTCGGTCCGGTGGTGGTCGACACCGACTTGGCCGTGACGCGCTTCTTGAGCTGGTGCTTGCCCTTCTCGGGCCGCTCGAAATAGACGCCCACATGGACCGCCAGGCGCGCAGCGACGCCTCGAGCTTGCACGCACCCCGCATGCCCCGACCGGCCTCGGCCGGCTCCACGGCGTCGAGCTGCTGCGAGTCGTCGGTACCTCTGAAGCGCTCCAAGCCGCTGCCGAGCACGCGCTGGCGCTGATCGAACGGCGCTCGTAACGGGGCGCGGCTCGTGGCCGAAGGGTGCGGGATCGCGCGGGTGGTCGGACCGCCTACTTCGGGTAAGAGGTTGACCGGTCGACCAAGTTCGGCTACCGTTCCTCGCGTGAACGATTCGTCGACTCGCGGCGCCACACTGTCTCTGTCGGTCCCGTTCGATCAGCCGCGGCTCGACGCGCTGTTGGACGCCGCCAGTCTCGACGCCGTCGTCGCCACGTCCCCGCACAACGTGCGTCAAATGCTCGGTGGCCACTTCTTCTTCATGTACGCGCTGGCCGACTCCATCGGCCTGAGCCGTTACCTGCCGGCTGTCGCCTACCGGCGCGGCGCGCCCGAAGAGGCGCTGTACGTCGGAGCCGGGAACGAGGACTGGGCGACGGACATCGCGCCGCCGTGGGTCGGGGACGTGCGCAACGTGTCGTGGGGCGCTGACCAGACGGCCGAGCAGGTCGCCGACTGGTGTCGGGCGCGGCTGCCCTCCTCGGCGCGCGTCGGCATGGAGCTGCCATACCTGCCGGCGCAGGCGTACCGCGTCCTGCGCGCGCGAGGCCTGGAGATCGTGGACGCGACGCAGCTGCTCGAGTCGCTGCGCGCCGTCAAGCGCCCGCACGAGCTCGACGTCGTGCGACGTGCCTCGGGCGCGGTTGTCGACGCGATGCTCGCGACGTTCGCGCTCGTGCGCGAGGGAGACACGAAGGCGGAGATCTTCGAGCGCCTGCGTCGCGAGGAGACTGCTCGCGGCTTGACGTTCTGCTACGCGCTCGTCGCCGCCGGGGCGGAGACGAACCGCGGTCCGTCGCCGCAGTCCCTGCACGCGGGAGAGATCCTGTCGCTCGACTCCGGCGCGACGTGCGACGGCTGGGTCGCCGACCTCACGCGGATGGCGATTCTCGGCGAGCCGACGGCGCGCCACCACGAGCTGCTGGCGCAGGTCGACCACGTGCAGCAAGCGGCGCGCGCGCACGCGGTGGCGGGAACACGCGGAGGTGATCTGTGCGATGCCGCGCATGCCGCGATCGCCACGTGCGAGGACCGCGCGCACATGTCCTTCCTCGCCCATGGGACCGGGCTCGTCACGCACGAGGCGCCGCGCCTGACGGCGACCGGCTCGCCGCCCTATCCGGCGACGCATGCGGAGCAGCCGCTCGAGGCCGGGATGGTGCTCTCGATCGAGTCGCAGGTGGCCGATTCCGAGGTCGGATTCGTCAAGCTCGAGGACACGGTGATCGTCGGCGCGGACGGCCCGGAGCCTGTCGCCGACCACGGCCGGGGCTGGAACCGGATCGGCGGCTGACGTGTCAGCCGTGCTGCATCCCGACTGCCTGGAGATCCTGCGCCGCGTCGAGACGTGGGGCGCCGGCGACCAGGTGAGCGTCGATGAGGCGCGGGCGCTCGACCGTCGCCGCGCGCGCGAGCTTGGCGGCACCGGCAGGACATCGCCCAGGTTCGCGAGCTGCCGATCCGACCGGCGAGGGCGACGTTCCCGCGCGTCTCTTTCGTCCGTGCGAGGACATCGTTGACGGGGTGCTCGTGTGGCTGCACGGCGGCGGTTGGATACTCGGTTCGCCTGACGGCAGCGACGACCAGGCGCGGGCGCTGTCCAACGCGTCTGACTGCGCCGTGTTGTCGGTCGACTATCGGCTGGCGCCAGCCGGCGCGGTGACGCTGGTGGCGCGCGACCGCGGTGAGTGCGACGTGCTGCATGACGAGGGTGAGCGCTACGCACGACGGCTCGAGCAGGCTGGCACGCCGACCCAGCTGCACTTCTACGAGCGGGCGTGGGCTGCCCTGCAGACCGCCGGCGAGGCGGTCGGGGACACGTTGCGCGGCGAGCCGCTCGACGACCTCGAACCGGCGTCGGCCGAGGCGGCTCTGTCTTATGGCCACAGCGCTTGAGGACAGGCTGACCGCGGCGCGGCGGCGCCGCGGCGGGATCATGGCGAAGATCCCTGCCGCGCCGCCCGCCGACCGCGTGCGGGCGGCGCTGGCCCGTCGTATCCGGGGAACGGGCGCGAAGATCGCGGTCGTCGACGACGATCCGACCGGCACGCAGACCGTGCGCGGCGTCCCGCTCGTGACCGGGTGGGAGGAGGCAGAGCTGGAATGGGCGATGGAGGCTGCGCAGCCGACCTTTGCCGTGCTGACCAACACACGGGCGCTGTCGCAGGAGCGCGCAGTCGCAATCAACCGCGAGGCCGGGGCACGGATCGCCGCCGTCGCGCGCCGCCTCGGCGTCGAGGTGCGCGCGATCAGCCGCAGCGACTCGACGCTGCGCGGCCACTTCCCGGCCGAGCCGGAGGCGCTCGCGGCGGGCCTCGGCGAGGCCGGCGAGCCGGTCGACCGCGTGCTCGTCTGTCCGGCCTTCCCGGAGGCGGGACGCGTGACCGTGGACGACGTGCACTGGGTGATCTGCGACGGGTGTCCGGTGCCCGCGGCCGAGACCGAGTTCGCGCGCGACGCCGCTTTCGGATACCGCTCCTCGAACCTGCTCGACTGGGTCCGCGAACGTGCCGGCAAAGACGAGGCCGTCGCTTCGATCAGCCTCGACGACGTTCGCCGCGGAGGCGCGGAGCGCGTCGCCGAGCGCTTGACGTCGCTGGGCCGCAACGGCCGCTACGTCGTCGCGAACGCTGTCGAGTCGGCCGACCTCGCCGTGCTCGCGCTCGGCGTCGAGCTCGCCGAGGAGCTGGGGCTGCGCGTCGTATGCCGCACCGGGCCGTCGTTTGTCTCCGCGCGCGCCGGCAGCCCGACCGCCGCGCCGCTCAGCCGGCGCGAGATCGCGATGCCGAGGGGGCGTGGGCTGCTCGTCGTCGGATCGCACACGCAGCTGACGACCGCGCAGCTGCAGGAGGCGTGCAGGCACCACGACCTGTCCGTGGTCATGCTCGACGTCGGCGCGCTGCTGGCCGCCGCCCCCGGCGTGGCAGCGGCCGCGGTCGCGCGTGCTATCGACTCGCTGCGCAGCGCGCTCGCGCACGGCGACGCCGCGTTGGTCACAAGCCGTATTGCCGCGTACGTCGAGCACGGCGAGCGCAGCCTCGCCACCGCCGCGATCGTCGCGGACACGCTTGTCGAGATCGTCGCCGCCCTCGCGCGCGAGACCCCACTCGATTGGCTTGTCGCGAAGGGCGGGATCACCTCCCACGACATGGCGGTGCGGGCGCTGGGCACACGGCGCGCGACCGTACTCGGCCAGCTGTTCCCGGGCATGGTGTCCGTGTGGGAGCTGGGGCAGGGTGCGCTGCGGCCCGGCTTGCGCTACGTCGTCTTCCCCGGCAACGTCGGCGACGAGCTGACACTCGCGCGCACGCTCGACCGGCTCAAGGGGCTCACGTGAGCGGCGTCGACGCCGCGCTGCTGAGGCGGCTGCGCGCCGAGGGACGGGCTGTCGTCGGCTTCAGCATCTACGACCTCGAGCAGGGGATCGGGGTTGTGCGCGCGGCTGAAGCGGAGCAGTTGCCGGTGCTGTTGCAGGCCGGCTCGAGCGCGTTTCGCTATGCCGGCCGGGAGCCGCTTGCTCAGCTTGCCCTTGCGCTCGCGCGCGAAGCGGCTGTGCCCGTCGGGGTGCACCTCGACCACGCGACCGATCCCGCGGAGGTCGACGCCTGTTTGCGGCTCGGCTACACGTCGGTGATGTTCGACGGCTCGGCGCTGCCGTTCGGCGAGAACGTGCGGCTGACGCGCGCGGTTGTTGCCTCCGCGCATCGCGCCGGCGCGTGGGTCGAGGCCGAGCTGGCAGGCATCGCCGGGGACGAGGACGAGTCGAGCGAGGCGTCGGCCGGCGCGCTGACCGACCCGGCCGTGGCGGCGCGCTTCGTCGCCGAGACCGGAGTCGACGCGCTCGCGGTGGCTGTCGGCAACGTGCACGGCATCCCGGCGGCGCCCGTCGCGCTCGACCTCGAGCGCCTGGAGCGGATCGCACAGGCGGTTGGCGTCCCGCTCGTCCTGCACGGCGCCTCGGGGCTGCCCGACGCCGAGGTGCAGGCGGCGATCGCGCTCGGCGTCGCGAAGCTGAACGTGAACACTGAGCTGCGCCGCGCCCTGCGCGGCGCGCTGCTCGCGCTCGCCGCCGACCCACCGGCGGGCGACGGGATCGCGGCGCTGCTGGGCGGTGCGATCGAGGCGACGCGGCAGGCCGCGCGCGACAAGCTGCTTGCGTTCACGGCCGAGGGTCCGACGATCGCTGCGACGGCGGGCTGAAGGATGGATGCGACGAACGAGCACGGGCGCCTTGGTGCCGCAGCAGAGCGCCCTCAGCTTGGCATCATCGTGAAGATGCCGGCCGCTGCGACGATCGAGCTGGCCGGGTGTTTCGGCTTCGACTTCGCGGTGATCGACGCAGAGCACGGGCCTGGTGACATGAGCGAGATCGAGCACCACGTCCGTGCTGCCGACAGCACCGGCATCCGCGCGCTCGTGCGCGTGCCCAATGCGCGCAGCCCAGACATCCTGCGCGCGTTGGACGCTGGCGCATGTGGCGTCGTCGTGCCACACGTGACGTCGCCCGAGGACGCGCGCGACGCGGTGACGCACGTCCGCTATCCGCCCGAGGGGCGTCGCAGCCTCGCGCTCTCGACGCGCGCCGGGCGTCACGGCACGCGGCCCGTCGAGGAGCATCTCGAAGCGGCCCAGCGAGAGCTGACGCTGATCGCCCAGATCGAGGACGCGGAAGCGCTCGAGCGCGTGCCCGAGATCCTCGGCGTCGAGGGCCTCGACGGGATCTTCGTCGGCCCCGCCGACCTGTCTGCGTCGATGGGCCGGCCTGGCGAGCTGGACGATCCGCTAGTCAGCGGCGCGATCGAGCGCGTCGTCGCTGAGACGCTCGCGCGCCCGCGCATCGCGTTGTGCGCGCTCGCGGGCGACGAGGGCGAGGGGCGGGCCTGGATCGGCCGCGGCGCTCGCCTCGTGCTCTTCAACGCGCCAGCGCTGATGGCCGGCCGGTTCGCGGCGATCGCCGCGGCCCTGCAGCCGGTACACGACCTCGGACCAAGGAGCGAATGAGCGAATGAGCGAAGCGGACGTCGTCGCCGGAGCCGGCGGCAGGTCAATCATGGAGCGGATGCGTCTCGACGGGCGAGCGGCGCTCGTGACCGGCGCGGGTCAGGGGATCGGGCGGGCGTTCGCGCACGCGCTCGGCGAGGCCGGCGCGAGCGTCGCCGTGGCTGACCTCGACGAGAAGCGTGCGCGCAGGGTCGCAGACGAGCTGGGCGATAAGAAGATCGAGGCGATCGCGCTCGCCGTCGACGTGACCGATCCCGTCGCCGTCGACGCGATGGTCGCGGACACCGTCACACAGCTGGGCGGTCTTCAGATCGCCGTCAACAACGCAGGCCTGAATCGCAACTCGGCGGCTGAGGAGACGGCGCTCGAGGAGTGGGACGAGATGTTCGCGATCAACACGCGTGCGGTGTTCCGCTGCTGCCAGGCGCAGGCGCGCGCGATGCTCCCGGCGGGCTACGGCAAGATCGTCAACACCGCATCGATGGCCTCGCTGATCGTGCCGCACCCTCAGAAGCAGGCGGCCTACAACGCGTCGAAGGCCGCGGTCGTGCAGCTCACGCGCACGCTCGCCGCCGAGTGGGCAGACCGCGGCGTGCGCGTCAACTGCATGTCGCCGGGAATCATCCGCACGGCGATGATCGACCAGTCGGAGGCGCTCGCGCCGCTCGTTGAAGAGTGGCTCGGCCAGATCCCGATGGGCCGTCTCGGGGACGTCACGGACCTGCAGGCTGGGATCGTCTATCTCGCCGGCGAGGCGTCCGACTACATGACCGGCCACAACCTCATCATCGAGGGCGGCCAGACACTCTGGTAGCAACGCCGTCGCCGTCGGCCTGCGGGTGAGCGGCCTCGACCGTCTCGCCCAGCCGGCGGTTGGCACGCTCCATGTGCGCTGCCATGGCAGCCCGGGCGGCCTGCGCGTCGTGGGCGCGGATCGCCTCGTAGATCGGCTCGTGCATGGCGAGCGAGGTCGCCGTCTCGTGCGCGTGCTCGAGCACGCGCCGCGCCCACACGCCGAGCAGCGAGCGCAGGCTCGTGAGCAGGTTCTGCAGCACCTCGTTGCCGCTCGCCTGCGCGATCGCGAGGTGAAACGCGACATCGGCCTCGACGTAGGAGGGCACGTCGCTTCCGGCAGTGCGCATTGCCTCCAGCTGCCGGCCGACAGCCTCGACATGCTGCTCGTCGCCGCGCTCGGCCGCCAGCCCGGCGACGACGATTTCCAGCTCGCCGCGCGCCTCCAGCAGATCGCGCACGTGCGACTCGCCGAGCAGCAGGCCCCACTCAATCACGCGCGGGAGCAGGTCCGAGCCCGAGCGGCTCAGGTAGGTCCCGTCGCCCTGCCGGACGTCGAGCAGCCCGAGCAGGTTGAGCGACTTGATCGCCTCGCGCACGGACGAGCGGCCGACCGCTAGCGCCTCGGCGAGCTGGCGCTCGGAGGGGATCTTCGTACCCGGCGTCACCTCGCCCGACAGCAGGAAGTCGAGCAGCTTGCGGGTGATCTCGGCGACCGGCGCCTCGCGGGGAGCAATTCGGAGGCTGGCGGGCAAGGAAGGAGGTGAAGGCGTGGTGCTCACTGGGATCCCCTGTCGTTTGGACGACCGGTCAACCAGGATAGCGATCGGCCCGGCAGGTCTGATTGATGCTTCCCATCATAGGTCGACCGGTAGACCTTGCATGCTACAGTCAGGCTGAAACCGTCCATTTCGAGGAGAACGCATGTCCGGGTCCGTCCCTACCGGTTCGCGGGGGACCACAGTCCACGCCGAGCTCGGTGTGCGCCGCGTGAACGGGCCGAGCGGCCCGTTCGAGCAGCGGCAAAGTGCGCGCGACGACCCGTGGGTCCTCGTGCTGCGACTCGACGGCGGCGGCTCCGACCCGTTCGCGTCCGGCGTGCTCGAGGGGTGCGGGGCGCTGCTCGAGGCGCTCCGCGACTTGCTGGCGGGCGCCGGCACGGACCGGCTGAACGTCGCCCTCGTCGTAGCGTGTCCGGAGCCGACCGACCGCTGGACACACGCGGCCGAGCACGGGACAGTCGCGGCGGTGCGAGGCGCGATGCAGTCGCTCACGCCTGAGCTCGGCGAACGGGCGCGGATCAACGTCTTCGTCTGCCGCGCCGAAGGCGACGACGCGGCGCTCGACGCGGCGCTGCGCTTCGTCGCGTCGCCTGGCGGTGGTTACGTCGCGGGCTCCACGTTCGACTTGCGGGCGCGCCCATGACCGTGCTCGTGACGGGCGCAGGCGGGGCGATCGGCTCGGCGGTCGTGCGTCAGCTCGCCGAGGAGGGCCGCGAGGTTGTCGCGCATGACCTCACCGCAGAGGCGCTGGCTGCTGCGGCGGACTGGGCCGCCGAGTCGATCGTTGGCGACCTGACGTCCGCGTCCGACCTCAAGGCCCTGCGGAGGTGCTTCGCCGGCGAGTCGCTCGACGCCGTGATCGCGGCGCACGGGATCCCCGGCGCTGGCGCGCTCGAGCACATGAGCCGCAAGCGGATCGACGCGATCCTCGCCGTCAACGCCGTCACGATCCCGGCGCTGCTGCGCGCCACGCTCGCCTCGCTTGCGGCGGACGGGGGCGGTACGTTCGTCGCGATCGCCTCGCAGGCGGCGCTGCGCGGCGAGCCCGACAACGCGGTCTACTGCGCCTCGAAGTGGGCAGTGACCGGCTGGGTCAGCGCGATCGCTCCGCACCTTGCAGCGGATGGCGTGCACGTACGGGCGCTGTGCCCGGGGCGGACCGAGGGCCCGCTGCTCGAGAGCGCGCTCGAGGGCTTCGCGGCCGAGACCGGACAGACGGTCGAGGAGTACGTGGCGGACATCCTGAAGGTGATTCCGCTCGGCCGCTACGCGCGCGTGGAGGAGACCGCGGCGGCGGCCGTGTACCTCGCCGAGACCTCGAGTGCGCGACCGACGATCCTGGCGACGAGCGGCGGAGAGGTGCCGTCTTGAGCGCCGCGCTTCCCCGCCCGCTCGTCCATGTCGGCATCACGGTGCCCGACCTCGATGCCGCCGTGGCCTGGTATCGGGAGGCACTCGGGCTCGTCGTGCTCTCGCCGCCCGCCACGCTGCGCGCCGACGACGGCGAGGCCGGCGCCGCGGCCGCGGACGTCTTCAACGATGCCTTCGAGGAGGTGCGGATCGCGCACCTGGCGGCGGGCAACGGCGTTGGCGTCGAGCTGTTCGAGTTCGTTACGCCCGCCGTCGAGGCGAGCGCGGAGGACTACCGCCACAGCGGCATCACGCACGTCTGCTTCCTCGCGCCCGACATCGACGAGGCGACCGATCGCCTCGTCGCGGCCGGGGCGAGCCGCATCACGACACGCTGCTGGGAGGTCTTTCCGGGCCAGCGCTACCGCTTCAGCTTCAGCCGCGACCCGTGGGGCAACGTGATCGAGCTCCACTCCCACTCGTTCGAGCAGATTTTCTCGAACCAGCCCGCATCCCACGACTCCCAGGAGACCCATTGATGAGCGCCCGCGAGTTCAGCGCCGACTTCGCGATGTTCGGCAGCGACCCCGCCGGCTTCGGGCCGGCCGGCGTCGACACACTGCAGGCGATCGCCGCCGTCGGCGCTGTCGGCGACCTCGACGCGATCGACCTCGCGTTCCCCTTCACCGGCGAGGAGGTGACGCTCGACGCCGCGCGCGACGCGCTCGCGGAGCAGCGGATCCGCGCCTCCGCGATCCACTCCGTCCTCTACTTCTCGCGGTTCGCGTCCGGCAGCTTCACCAACCCGGACCATGCGCTTCGCGAGCAGGCACGCGAGATCGTGCGCGGCACCGTCGAGGCGGCGCGTGCGCTGAACGTCGACTACGTGAAGATCTGGCCCGGCCGCGACGGCTACGACTATCCCTTCCAGGTCGACCACGGGGCGCTGTGGGCCGACGCGGTTGCGTGGTTGGCGGAGATCGCCGACGCCGCGCCCGACGTGCGCTTCGCGATCGAGTACAAGGCGAAGGATCCGCGCACGCACATGGTGTTCCCGAATGCGGCGCGCCTGTTGCTGGCGATGGAGGAGCTCAAGCGACCGAATCTCGGCATCGTCGTCGACTTCGGGCACTCGCTGTTCGCCCACGAGACGCCGGCCGACGCGGTCCATCTCGCGCACCGGCACGGGCGGCTGTTCGGCGTCGAGTTCAACGACAACTTCCGCGCCTCCGACGACGACTTCACCGCCGGCGCGGTCCACCTGATGGAGACGATCGAGTTCGTGCACGCGCTGCGCGAGGTCGGCTACCAGGGCGCCTGGGAGCTCGACCAGCTCGGCACGCGCGAGGATCCCGCTCAGGCCGCGCGCGACAGCATCAGCACCCTGCGCGCGATCGAGGCGCTGCTCGATCGCATTCCGGCCGACGCCCTGGCGGACGCGCAGCGGCGTCACGACGCGCTCGCGACGCAGCGGCTGATCCACGCGCAGCTGTTGGCGGCGGCGGGCGATCCGGTCGCCGCGGGGGAGACGCGATGAGCTCGATCGGCTGGGGACTGATCGGCGCGTCGCACATCGCTGCCTCGGAGATGATCCCGGCGCTCAACGCCGCGTCGGCCTGTCACGTCGCTGCGGTCATGAGCAGTTCGCCCGAGCGCGGCCGCGCGTTCGCCGCGACGCATTCGATCCCGCGTGCCCACACGTCCGTCGAGCAGCTGCTCAACGACGACGAGGTCGATGTCGTCTATGTCAGCACGACGAACGACCTGCACCACGAGCAGGTGCTCGCAGCCGTGGCGGCCGGCAAGCACGTGCTGTGCGAGAAGCCGCTCGCGCTCACGCTCGAGCAGGCGGGCGCGATGGTGGAGGCGTGCGAGCGCGCGGGCGTCGTGATGGGGGTCAACCACCACTTGCGGGCGACGTCTTGGATGCGCGAGCTGCGGCGGCTGATCGGCGCTGGCGCGATCGGCCGGCCACTGAGCGCGCATGCGCGGCACGTCTTTCGCCATGAGCACGCGAATCCGTGGCGGACGCAGCGCCCCGAGGCTGGCGCCGGCGCGATTTTTGACTTGACCGTGCACGACGCCGACACGCTGCGCTTCGTCTTCGGCGATGAGATCGCCGAGGTGACGGCATTCAGCGCCCAGCATGGCGTCGGGCAGGGGTCGGTTGAGGACACCGTCGCCGGCAGCATGCGCTTCGCCTCGGGCGCCGTCGCGACATTCCACGACAGTATGGCGTTCGACCACCCGGGGACGCGCTTCGAGGTCCACGGTAGCGAGGCGGCGATCGTCGCGACCGACGGGCTCGCCGAGGCGCCGAACACGCGGCTCGTGATGCTGCGAGGGCGTGCAGCGACCGAGTTGCCCTACGGGCGCGAGGCCGACCCGTACCTGGTGGGGGTGGAGGCGTTCAATGCCGCGGTGCGGGGCGACGGCAGTCCGCTCGCGCGTGGCGAGGACGGCGTGCGCTCCCTCGCGGTGGCCCTGGCCGTGCGCGAGGCGGCCGCAACGGGACGTCGCGTCGCCGTCGCTCCGCTTGCCGCGGCGGCGGCGGCGGGACGGTGACGGCCACGCGATCCCTGTCGGGCAAGCGCGCGCTCGTGACTGGGGCCAGCCGCGGGATCGGCGAGGCGATCGCGCATGCACTCGCGCGCGACGGGGCGGCGGTGCTCGCGGTGGACCTCGCCTTCAACGCGGATGCCGACTCGGTCGCAGGCGTCGAGCACCACGTTGCCGACGTCTGCGACGCAAACTCCCTCGCGGACGCGGTCGCCGTCGCCGCCGACGAAGGTCGCCTCGACATCTGCGTCGCCAACGCGGGCGTTTTCACCGAGCGCGCAGGCTTCCTCGAGGATGACCTCGACGCCTGGCGGCGCGTGATCGACGTGAACTTGGTCGGCGCGCTCGCGACGCTGCAGGCCGCCGCGCGAGCGATGATCGCCGACGGCGGCGGCGGTCGTCTGCTCGCCACGTCGTCCGCGGCCGGCGTGCGCGGCGAGGCGGGCTGGCCCGCCTACTGCGCGAGCAAGGCGGGGGTGATCGCGGCGGTCCAGTCGCTCGCGATCGACCTCGGCCCGCACGGGATCACGGTGAACGCGATCGCGCCGGGCGAGACCGACACCGAGATGCACCGTGCCGTCGTCGCCGAGCGCGGGACGCCCGGACCCGGCGGCGACCTCGCGGTTCTGCTCAAGCAGGGCGTCCCGCTCGGTCGCCCCGGGAGCGTAGAGGAGGTCGCCGCGGTGTTCGCGTTCCTGTGCTCGGACGCCGCGGCGTACGTGACCGGGCAGACGATCGCCGTCGATGGGGGCGCGCTGCTGGTGTGAGGCGTCGGAGCACTGCCCGATGACGTCGAATTCAGCCCGTTGCATCCTCAGGCACCCGCGGTGCTGGTGCCCGTGCTGCGCGTCTGGCAAGGCGCAGTGCATTTGTGCAGCACGGATGCGGAGAAGTCGTTCTTCTCTCCGGCGCCGAGCTCAAGGAGTCCGAGCCGGGCAGGTCGACGCCGCTGACGAGTGCATCGCTTTCTTGGGCGCCAAGGCTCGGCCGCGCTGTCGGCAGCGGCGACGAAGGCGACCTCGTAACGACAGCTCTTTGGCATGCAATGAGCGACGCCAAGTTAGCTTTGGTCGATTGGTTGACCGGTAGGCCACTTTCGTGTTACGGTGGGCTTGCGCGACCGGCTCGTCTTGGGCCGGCGCAGAGAAACGGAGGAGTGCGAATGCCTACGGACAAGTCCGCTCCGGTGGAGCTCGGGACACTGCCCCCAGTCGACCCCCACACCGGCCTCGTGCGTCGCGAGTTCATCGCCAAAGCTGCGGGCGGGATCGTCTCGGTCGGCTCCCTCGGCGGCCTGCTCGCCGCCTGCGGGGGCGACACCGCTACCACGTCGAACGTCGGGACCCCGCCGACGAAGCCGACGGGAAGCGTCACCGCGGCGATTGCCGCAACGGTCGAGACACTTGACCCCGCTCGCCGCAACAGCGCGGGCTTCTTCCCCACGAACAACATGTATGACGCGCTGATCGCCTGGAAGGACGACTTCTCCGGCGTCGAGGGTCAGCTCGTCGAGAGATGGACGGTCTCGAGCGACCTTCGCGAATGGACTGGGCATGTCCGCCCGGGTGTCACCTTCCACGACGGCGCGCCGCTCGACTCCACGGCCATCCGCAAGAACTTCGAGTACTTCCTCAAGAATCCGTCGACCCTGTTCATCCCGCTGCCGATCAAGCGAATCGACGACTCCGAGCCGACCGTCGTCCGCTTCGTCTTCAACGAGCCCTACGTTGACTTCACCCGCAACCTGACGATGCAGGGGATCCAGAGCCCCAAGGCGATCGCCGCGGGTAACAAGGCGATCGAACGGAATCCAGCCGGCTCCGGACCCTTCGAGTTCGTCTCGCGCAGCGCGAGCCTCGTCAAGCTGAAGGCCTATGACGGTTATTGGGACAAGGGCAAGCCCCGCCTCGCAGAGCTCAACTACCAGGTGATCGAGGATCCCGGCGCGCGAATCGCCGCGTTGCAGGCCGGTCAGGTCGACGTGGTTCCGAATGTCCTTCCCTCGCAGGTTGCGACGATCAACGGGGACTCCCGGACGCAGGTCGTCTCGTCCCCGTCGTGGTTGGTGACATTTCTGAACTTCAAGCTGTCCGTCAAGCCCGCCGACGACGTTCGCGTTCGCAAGGCGATCGCCTACGCGATTGACCGAAGCGCGATCCTCGAGTCGGTCGGCAGCGGTCTCGGCAAGGAGCCGGACTCCTTCGAGGTGCCCGGCCTCGTCGGATACCAGCCGCTCGATCCTCCGATCACGTACGACCCCGAGCGGGCGCGGGCGCTCCTGAGCGAGGTCGGCGGGAAGGTCACGATCCGGATCGCGATTCAGGCCGGCGATGCGAACGCGAGCTTCCTGGCCGGTGAGGCCTCGGCCCAGGCGATCGCGAGCATGCTCAAGGACGTGGGCATCGACGCCGCGGTCGACTCGCTGCAGGCGGGTCCGTGGAACGGGGCCCAGTGGGGTCCTGGGACCCGCCAGGCGGCGGTGCTCGCGAACTTCCCATGGTTCACGGGCGGTCCCATCATGTACGACATCATCCGGCGCGTCTGGGTCCTCGAGCAGGCCGATCCCGCCACGTGGCGCCGATACGACGAGCTCCGCACGCGCATGGGCAGCATGCCGGACGGGGCCGAGCGGGAAGCAGTCATCGGCGAGGTGCAGGGCCTGTTCGCCGATCGCATGTTCGGCATCCCGCTGTTCCGGATGCCGGTGCTGGATGCAGTGAGCTCGCGGCTGCAGGGCTATGCCCCCGACAAGCGCAACTTCGGGCCGCGCTTCGACAACGCCTATCTGACGTAGGTCGTGGGCTTCGCGCGTTTCATCGGCTCGCGGCTCCTGCAGGGACTCTTTGTGGTCTTCGGCGCGATGGTGGTCAGCTTTCTGATTGCCAACCTGACCGGAAACCCGAGCGACGTGATCGGCGGCTCGCTGCTGTCGCCGGAGCAACGCGCGCAGATCGCCCATCAGCTCGGCTATGACCGTCCGCTGCCGGAGCGCCTCGGGGACTACCTTGCCGGGGCGTTCCGCGGCGACTTCGGCATGTCGTACCAGACCTCCGAGACGGCGCTGAGCGTCGTGCTCAGAGCGCTGCCGAACACGGCCCTGCTGATTACGTGCGCGCTCGCCTGCGCGCTCGCGCTCGCCGTCCCGGTGGCGATCCTCAGCGTGCTGCGTCGCGGAACGGGGGTCGACCGTTCGATGCGCAGCACCATGATGCTGGTCGGAGCGCTGCCGGACTTCTGGATCGCGCTGCTACTCGTTCTCGTCTTCTCGGTGAACCTCGACCTCCTGCCGGCGATCGGCTTCCAGTCCGCCTCGTCGCTGATCATGCCGACGGTCGCGCTCGCGCTGCCATTGACGCCCGCCCTCGTGCGGCTGCTGCGCGGGGCGTTGTTGGACGTCGTCGGGCAAGACTTCGTGACGTCTCTGCGGGCCCGCGGCTTCAGCGACCGCTCCATCGTCACCCATCAAGCCTTCAAGAACGCCTCCGTCCCGTTCGTCACGCTGCTGGCGATGCAGGTCGGCTGGCTACTGGGCGGGACGATCATCGTCGAGGTGGTGTTCGCCTGGCCTGGCGTGGGTTCGGCGCTCAACAACGCTGTGCAGAACCGCGACATCGCGGTCGTGCAAGCGGCGGTGGTGGTGATTGCGACGGGCTATGTGCTCGTGAACCTCCTGGCAGACGTCTACGCCAGCCTGATTGATCCGCGGATCCGGACGGCGGTGACGACATGAGCGCGCTGACCGCCCGACCTCCGGCACGGAGCGGACGTGCGCGAGCGCTCCTGGAGCGCGTGCCGCTGCGCGGCTATCCGACGCTGCAGTTCGGCGTCCTCATCCTGCTCGCGATGGTCGCCGTGGGCCTGTGGGGCCTGGTGGCGCTGCCCAGCGCCGACCGGCAGGACCTCGCTCACAGCTTCGCGCCACCCATGAGCCCCGGGCACCCGCTCGGCACCGACGCCCTCGGGCGTGACGTGCTCGATTGGATCAGCGACGGCATCTGGATCGCGATCCAGGTCTCGCTGGCGGTCGTGCTGATCTCGGCGGTCGTCGGCATCGCCGTGGGGCTGTGTGCCGGCTACTTCGGCGGTGTCATCGACGCGCTTTTGATGCGGCTCGTCGACCTCTCGCTCGCGATCCCGCCACTGCTGCTGTTTATCGCCGCCGCGGTCGTGCTTCAGCCGTCGATGCTGACGCTGATCCTGCTGATCAGCGCGGTTTCCTGGCTGCCCTATGCGCGGCTTGTGCGCGGGGTGACGCTCGTCGAGCGCCAGCGCGGGTACATCCTTGCCGCCCGGCTCGGCGGGGCATCGCGCGTGCGCATCCTTGTCGGCCATCTTCTGCCCGCGGTGTCGACGGTGGCGCTCGTGCTGTGCAGCCTGCAGGCCGGCTACGTCCTGCTGTGGGAGTCCGGTCTCAGCTTCCTCGGCCTCGGCATCCGGCCGCCGCAGCACAGTCTCGGGTACATCATCGCGCAGGGCCGCAGCACGCTCTCAGTGGCGTGGTGGGTCGTCGTCTTCCCGGGCGCGGCGCTCGCGCTGCTTGTGCTCGCCGCCAATCTCATCGGAGACGGCCTGCGCGATCTGATTCAGCGGGACGTCGAGGTGGTCGAGCGATGACGGTCGCGGCGTCAGCGCGCGAGCTGTCGGTTGAGGTTCGCAAGGGGCATGGCTGGCAGCGGGTCGTCGAACCGCTCGCGTTCGACGTGCACGCTGGCGAGATCGTCGGCGTCGTCGGGGAGTCCGGCGCCGGCAAGACGCTCACCACGCGGGCGCTCGTTGGCCTGCTCCCGCGCGGAGTGCGCGCGTCCGGCAGCGTCACGCTCGGCGAGCGCACGTTCGATGCGCGCGCCGTGGCGCGCGAGGTCCTGGGGCGCGACGCAACCGTCGTCCTGCAGAACCCCACGACTTCCCTCGACCCGCTCAGCCGCGTCCACCGTACGCTCGTCGAGGGCGTCACGCACCTTGGGCTGATGACGAAGCGAGAGGCAAGCCACCATGCTCGTGCGCTGCTCGACCGGCTGGGCTTCCCGGATCAGGACCGGGTGCTGCGCCTCTACCCGCACGAGCTGAGCGGCGGCATGGCGCAGCGGGTGGCGATCGCGGCCGCGCTGATGCCGTCGCCGAAGCTGTTGGTCGTCGACGAGCCGACGAGCGCGCTCGACGCGCACGTGCGCGTCGAGGTGCTGGAGCTGATAGGCGACCTCGCGCGAGACCTCGGCACGGGCGTAGCGCTGGTGAGCCATGACCTGGCCCTTGTCGGTCGCTTTTGCGACCGCGTGCTCGTGATGAATGCCGGGCGGATTTTGGAGCGCGGGGTGACGCAGGACGTGCTCGAGCGGCCCCAGCACCCGTACACCCAGGCGCTGCTGGCAAGCGCTGTGACGACGGACGCCGTCCCGCGCGCCGCGCTGCCGGCGATGGCCGGTTCTTGAGACGGTGCCGATGCTTAGGGTGCAGGACGTCAGCCGGCGTTACGCGCGCATGCCGCGTCCGGCGGTGAGCGGTGTGACGCTCGCGCTTGAGCCGGGCCGCACGCTCGCAGTCGTCGGCGAGAGCGGCGCGGGCAAGTCGACCCTCGTGCGGATGCTCGTCGGGCTTGAACGGCCGGACACCGGGTCGATCACGCTCGACGGCGAGCCCGTGCTCATGCGCAGCGGGCGCGTCTCGCCCCTGCAGATGGTCTTCCAGAATCCGTTCGACGCGCTCAACCCGCTGCGCTCGGTCGGCTGGAGCGTCGCTGAGCCGCTCAGGTCGAGATCGCGCGGTGAGCGCGCCGAGGAGGTACAGCGTCTCCTGCAACTCGTCGGCGTCGATCCAACGCGAGCGCGGGAGCGTCCACGATCCTTCAGCGGCGGCCAGCTGCAGCGCATCGTGCTCGCGCGCGCCCTAGCGGCCGAGCCGCGTGTGCTCGTCTGCGACGAGCCGACCTCTGCGCTCGACGTGTCCGTACAGGCGCAGATCCTCAACCTGCTTCTGCGGCTCCAGTCCGAGCTCGGGTTCGCCTGCATCGTCGTCACCCACGACCTCGGCGTCGTGCGTGTGCTTGCCCATGACGTCCTCGTGCTCAAAGACGGCGAGGTAGTCGAGCAGCGCTCGGCGGACGCGCTGTTCGCTGCACCCGCCGCCGAGTACACGCGGCGTCTGCTCGAGGTCGAGCGCCCGATATCGTCGGGCGAGCCGGCGCCGCGCGCCGGCCTCGTGGGCGGATGACCGTTGACCGAGCCGGGCACGAGATTGCAATGGCCCTTCCTTGACATGAAAAGGTGATTCGTCGGATGCAAGCACACACACCGCTCGTCGCTGCTGGCTTCGAGCCAATTGAGGCAGCCTTCCGGGATGCACTCGAGCAGCGGGCCGGCGGGGCGGCGCTCTGCGTCTACTTCGATGGGCGCTGCGTCGTCGACCTGTGGGGCGGCCGGACCTATGGGCCGGACACGCTCCAGCTCGGCTTCTCAGTCACGAAGGGCGTCGCGGCGATCGTTATCGCCTTGCTGGTGCAGGAGGGCGTGCTCGACGTCGAAGCGCCGGTATGCGAGTACTGGCCCGAGTTCGCCGCCGGCGGCAAGGAGTCGATCACGATCGGGCAGCTGTTCAGCCACCAGGCCGGCTTGCCGGTCGCCCGCACCCCGTTGCCGTTCGCCGCGTGGCACGATGGCACAATGGAGGCCGCGCTCGCGCGCCAGGAGCCGTTGTGGCCGCCCGCCAGGGGTCACGGGTACCACGGCCTCAGCTTCGGCGTGCTCGTCGACGCGGTCGTCCGGCGCGTCACGGGCAAGACAACCGACGAGCTCCTCGGGGAGCGAGCCCGCGGACCGTTGGGAGTCGACTTCTGGATCGGCCTTCCGGATGCCGAGCGACACCGCGTCGCGGCGCTTGTCGAGCCGGCGGGTGGCGTCGCGACCCCGCCGGAGATCGCCGCCGCCGAGCAGGACCCGGCAAGCCTCGTCGCGCAGGTCTCCGCCCTCTCTGCACCGTGGAGAGGGAGCGACTTCAACGGTCCGCACCTCCAGACCGTCTCGATGCCGTCAATCAACGGCATAGGTTCGGCACACGCGCTTGCGCGGCTCTACGCGGCATGCGTGTCGGCAGTCGACGGATCGCGGCTCCTGACGAGGTCGACGCTCGAGCTGGCGACGGCCGAGCGCGCGGCCGGCCGCGACCTGCTCACCTGCCGTACCACGCGCTTCGGCCTCGGGTTCCAGCTTCCGACCGAGCACCTTCCGATGGCCGGTCCGCACTCCTTCGGGCACGACGGCTACGGCGGCGGGCTCGCGTTCGCCGACTCCGATCTGAGGCTCGGCTTCGGCTTTACTACCGACTGCATCCCGCGCTTGCCCGGTGCCGATCCCTGCCTGGCAAGCCTCGTCGCGGCGCTGCGCGCTTGCGTCAAGGCGCAAGGGGCGCACGCGACCATATGAGCGAGGCCACGTCGAGCTCGGCTGGTGCCCCTGCCGCCGCGGTCAGCCGGGACATGTACGGGTGTCGCGCACCGGAAGGGCTGGGCGAAGACTGCGTCGCGACCGGGCCTCAGTGGGACCCGGCGGCCGGTCTCGAGAGCGGCTTCACGCTCGCCCACCTCGTGCGGCGCGAGCCGCGGCGCAACATCCGCGTGTTGGCTCTCCGACGGCGAGAACGACCTCGCCAAGGGGCGCGACGCTCGACGCGACGTGTTCGTCGCCGGCAGCTGGCCGCTCAACAACATCCAGCTCGCGAACGCGCTCAAGCACAGCGGCTAGGGCTTCCACTTCCGCTTCGGCGCGGGCCATCACACCGGTTCGCAAGCGGCGCTCGACCTGCGTGAGTCGCTCGCAGGGCTCTGGCGCGACTACGAGCCCGATCGCACCGAGCAACAGTTGATCTCACGGCCGAGCGGATCATGCACCGCCCACCGTCCTCGTCGTCCCGCGGCACGCGGCGAGCAGGATGTCCAGCGTGCCCTCCCCGCCGTCAGCCACGGGGAAGCGGTCGGTCGCTGTGCCGGCGCTCGCCGCGCCGCGCGCGATCGCGTCGGCGACCCCGCCTGCTGTAAATGTTCCTTGGAAGGAGTCAGCGGCGATCAGCACGGCCGACGGGGCGGTAGGGCGGGCACAGAGCCTCATTAGGATAGGTCAACCGGTCGACAACTGTTAGGATCCCGCTTTCGATGAAGCATGCGACGGACTGGAAGGTCTTCTCCACGACGCTCTCGCCGGCATCCGGCGTGCCGTACGACGGCTGGCTCGTCGACGGGGTGGCCTGGCTCGTCGCCCAGCTGCGCGACTGCTGTGGCGCACTGATGCCGGGCTTCGAGCCGTCGCGCGCGAACCCGTCGCGGCGAGCAGGTTTGGTCGAGGTCACCATCCAGCAGGGCATGGCGTCGCCGCACAGCGGAGCCGCCGAGGAGTGCGTAGAGGCCGTGCGCGGGATCCCGCAGTCGATCACGCTCGACTACGCGGCGGTCGTGCGCTACGTCGGTTCAGAGGCCGGGCCGTTCGCCGCCGGCCCGTCGGGCGGATCGCGCATCCGCAGCACATCGGGCAGGCTGCAGTGTGCCTCGCGCAGCTGAGAACGAGCGCGCCGGTCGTCGCCACCGTGACGGGCGGCGAGGTGATGCGGTGAGCGGCTCGGTCGCACCGTCGTCGATGCGCGACCTGGCGGATCAGTTGGGCCGGCTCGTCTCTGGTGGAGCCGACGCGGTCTTGGGGAGCGTTCCTTCCGCACTCACGTCGGACGCGACGGAGGCGCGGGGTCTGCGCGGATACGGCGACGCCGTCGTCTTCCCGACCACCACCGAGGAGGTAGCGGCGGTGACGGCGTGGTGCTACGAGCGCGGCGTCCCAATCACGCCGCGCGGCGGCGGTAGCGGCTACGCCGGCGGCGCGGTTCCCAACGGCGGCGTCGTGCTGTGCCTGGAGCGAATGCGGCGTGTGCGCTCGCTCGAGCCGCTGCTCTGGCGCGCCGAGGTGGAGGCCGGGGTGCGGACCGTCGACGTCCAGCGCCTTGCGCGCGAGAACGGCCTCTACTTCCCGCCCGATCCCGGCGCGGCCGAGCAGTCCCAGATCGGCGGCAACGTCGCGACAAACGCGGGCGGGCCGCACGCCTTCAAGTACGGCGTGACCGGAGCATGGGTGACGGGCGTCGAAGCGGTCGTGCCACCCGGGCACGTCGTCCGCGTCGGCGGCCCCGTGCGCAAGGACGTCGCCGGCTACGACCTCTGCTCACTGCTGGTCGGGTCGGAGGGGACGCTCGGGATCATCACGGCCGTGATGCTGCGCTTCATTCCGGCGATCGAGGCGCGCTACCCGGTACTCGGCTTCTACCCCGACGCACGCGCCGGCGCCGCAGCGGTCGAGGCGTGCCTCGCGAGCGGCGTGGTCCCGGCTGCCCTCGAGTACCTCGACGAGGAGGCGATCGAGATCGTCCGCCAGGCGTTCCCCGCAGCCATGCCGGTCGAGCCGTGCTTTGCCGTGATCGCGGAGGCCGACGGCAGCAAGCGCGAGGCGTCTGACGCGCGCCGCGTGCTCGCGGAGGCGCTGTCGGACGGCGCGCTCGCAGTCGAGGAGCCGGCGGGGATTCGTGAGATCGAGGCGCTCTGGCGCTGGCGTGAGGGCGTCGGGTTTGCCGCCGACGCGGTCTACGGCGGGAAGGTCAGCGAAGACATCGGCGTTCCGGTCGACCGCCTCGCCGACGCGATCGAGGGCACGCGCGAGATTGGGCGCCGTCGCGGACTTGCGACGTGCAGCTGGGGCCACGCCGGCGACGGCAACTTGCACGCAACGTTCCTTTTCTCGCGCGAGGACGCGGACGCGCGCACGCGCGCGCTGGCTGCCGCAGAGGATTTGTTCGAGCTCACCGAGCAACTCGGCGGCACGATCTCCGGCGAGCACGGCGTGGGACTCGTGAAGGCCGGACAACTGCATCGCCGGTGGAACGCGTCCGCCGTCGAGCTGCATCGGAAGCTCAAGCATCTGTTCGACCCCGCCAACCTGCTCAATCCCGGCAAGAAGGCTCCGTAACTCCATGAAGCCGGTGGCACGTGGCGGATACATCGGCCGATCGACCGTTGCTGGTATCGGTCCTGTGACGTGCCCGCCCGGGATCGAGAAGTCGAGAATGGTTCCCTCGGGATCGCGGATTGCGGAGCATCGCCCGCGCTGCGGCAGGGCGAGGCACTGAGGTGATGTCGCTCCCGACCGAAGTCAGTGGCGTGCGCGGCACCGTCGCCCCCGGCTTCGAGGCCGTGGCGCAGGCATTCGCCGAGGTCCTTGCCGGTCCCGGCGAGGTCGGCGCGGCCTTCGCCGCCACGCACGACGGCGAGCTCGTCGTGGATCTGTGGAGCGGATGGGCGGACCGGCGGGAGCGACGGGCGTGGGAGGCAGACACGGTCGCTGGGATCTTCTCCGGCTCGAAGGGTCTTGTCGCCGTCTGCATGCTGATGCTGCTCGACCGCGGACTGCTCGAGCTGGACGCGCCGGTGATGCGCTACTGGCCGGAGTTCGCCGCGGCGGGCAAGGATGGGATCCTCGTCCGCCATGTCGTTTCGCATACGGCAGGCCTGCCCGGCCTCCTGACACCCGTCGACGCGAGCGAGGTGCTCGACGATCGCGCCATGGCCGAGCGCCTCGCGCTCCAGGCGCCGAGCTTCCCGCCGGGCGAGCGCGTGTGCTACCACGCGCTCACGTTCGGCTGGCTGTGCGGGGAGCTGGTGCGGCGCGTCGACGGGCGCAGCATCGGCCGCTTCTTCGCCGAAGAGGTCGCCGGCCCGCTGGGGCTGGACGCGTGGATTGGGCTCCCGGTCGAGCACGAGGCGCGTGTTGCGACGCTCGAGCTCGCCGACGACTGGGGGGCGGCGGCGACGCCCTACACCGACCCGGAGCGCCGCGACGACCCGCTCGCGACCGCGATCTATCGCAACCCCCCGCGCCTCGAGCCCGGGGTCACGCCATGGAACGCGCGTGCCTGGCATGCCGCCGAAATTCCCGCGACGAACGCGATCGTCCGCGCCAGCTCATTGGCCCGCCTCTACGGCTGCCTCGCGCGCGGAGGCGAACTTGACGGCGTACTGCTGCTGTCCGCCGAATGGGTCGCGCAGGCACGCGTCTGCCTGGCGCACGGGACGGATCCGTTCCTGCTCAAACCATGCGCCTACGGAGTCGGCTTCGAGGTCCAGGGACCGCAGCGGCCGTTCGGCCGCCCCGGCGACGGCTTCGGTCACCGCGGCGCGGGAGGGTCCGTGCACGGCGCATGGCCGAGTCGGCGCGTCGGTTTCTCCTATGTCACGAATCTGCTGCGCGAGGGCGTCAAGCCGGATGCGCGAGCGAGCGCGCTGCTCGACGCGCTCGGCGAGACGGCGGAAGGAGCGTCGCGATAGCTCCCACTACATATCCGGCGGGCGGCTTGGTGCCGATATCCCCGTCGGGGCGCACGTCCAGGTTCACAATGTTGTCAGCGTTCGTGTGCCCGGGCCGCGCGACGCGAGCGCCGTTGGCGCGCAGCCCACTCCGGACGGCTCGCTCAGGGTGGCGCTCGCGCAGCAGACCCTGTGCAAGGCCCGCCGGCTCCGGTACGCCAACGGACGAGCTCGAGCGGCGCTTGTGACGGTACGACTCGCCCGCCGTCGGTTTCGTCGGGCCCACGGGGCGTGGGACCCTCGAGCCCTTCGGCGCGACGCGAGCGCCGTTGGCGCGCAGCCCACTCCGGACGGCTCGCTCAGGGTGGCGCTCGCGCAGCAGACCCTGTGCAAGGCCCGCCGGCTCCGGTACGCCAACGGACG